>CAVTWU010000026.1:0-274224 GCA_963738475.1 uncultured Chloroflexia bacterium | reverse complement strand
GCGAGGTAGCTCATCCCCTCGGCCATGAGGCTGAACCCCGGGCTGGAGGTGGAGACCATGACGCGCGCCCCCGTCGCGGCCGCACCGAGCGCCATCGAGATCGCGCCGATCTCCGATTTCGGCCTGCACGAACGCCCGACCCTCCTCCGGCATCCGCCGGGCCATCCATTCGAGCAGCTCCGCCTGGGGCGTGATCGGATACCCGAAGTAGGCGTCGCAGCCGGCCTGGATCGCCGCCTCGGCGATGGCCTCGTTGCCCTTGAGCAGGATCCGCTCCGGGAGGGTGTCCTCGCGCCGCGACACCCCGGGCCGGACGGGCCGGGTCGCGACCGGTGGCGCCTGCGCGGTCACGCCTGGGCCCCGCGGGCCGGAGCGATCACGGTGAAGACCGCATCCGGACAGACCTTCGCGCAGAGCGCGCAGCTCGTGCACCGCGCCGCGTCCAGCAACCGGACCGGGTGATGGCCCAGCCCATTGACCGTCGAGAGGTCAAGGGCCAGGACGTGCGTCGGGCAGGCGGCGACGCACAGCTCGCAGCCCTTGCATCGGTCGGTCGCGATGACGAGCGGGCCCACGTCCGCGGCGATCGCTCGTCCGGGATCCGCAGCCACCATCATCCCGGCGACCAGGCCGGTCGATCCGACGTGTCCGCGAGGTCGGCGTACTCGACGTGACCGGCCCGCTCCCAGCCCGCCCGATCGACGTGCATCGTGAACCGGTGACTGCCCGCGTGGAACGAGATCTCCTCGTCGTCGTGGATGGCGTGATCCGCGACGACGCGCAGTCCGAACAGCGCACCGATCGGCGGGATCGTGCCCACCTCGCACTCGGGTGCCAGCGCCGCGAGCTCGTCCTCGGTCGCGAGGCGCACGGTGTCCGCCGCCAGGAACGCTCCCGCCTTGGCCAGGTCCACTCGATCGGCCGCATCGACGACGGCGATGGCCGGCGCCCCGTCGGCGATCAGGACGACGGTCTTGGCGAACCGTCTGGGGTCGATCCCCTCCGCGCGTGCGGTGTCCCTGGCGCGGATGGTCGCGGCGTGCTCGTGGACCTCGTGATCCACGTCGTGGTCGATCAGCCAGCGGAGCAACGGAGGGAACGGGGTCGCCCCAGCCGTGGGTGTCGTGGCCGGCATCGCACACCTCCTTGCCGCCGCAGTCGGGCGGGACCCTTCGAGCATCGAGCGACGGCGTCGCACGGGCCAGTACCGAAGGTCACCGTGGGGCGGGTCGGATGGCAGGACGGCCGCTCGATTAGCATCAGGCGATGCGCTTCGGTCTCCAGCTCTGGTCGCAATCCACGGACTGGCCCACGTTCCGCGACGCCGGGATCGCGGCGGAGGCGAACGGTTGGGACTCGGTCTGGACGTGGGACCACCTGCTGGCGATCTTCGGGCCGTGGGAGCAGCCCATCTTCGAGGGCTGGATGGCGATGGCCGGCCTCGCGCCGCTCACGACACGCGTCCGCCTCGGCCTGATGGTCGGGGCCAACACGTTCCGGAATCCCGGCCACACGGCCAAGGTCGCGACCACGCTCGACCACCTCTCGGGCGGACGGGCCGTGCTCGGCATCGGTGGGGCGTGGTTCGAACGGGAGCACGAGGCCTTCGGCATCGACTTCGGGGCGAGCCCGGGCGAACGGCTGGACTGGCTGGACGAGTCGGTCGCGCTCATGCGCCGGCTGCTCGACGGCGAGCGGTTCTCGCACGCGGGCGACACCTACACCTTCACCGACGCGCTGAACGCACCGCGGCCGGTCCAGGCCCACCTGCCGATCCTCATCGGCGGCTCCGGTCGGCGCAAGACGCTGCGGACGGTCGCGCAGCGGGCGGACGGCTGGAACGCGTCCGGCACGGTCGAGGAGGTCACCGAGGCCCTCGAGGCGCTGGCGGCCCATGCCGCGCGATGTCGGCCGTGACCTCGCGACCCTGGAGAAGACCATCAGCTTCCCGATCGTCATCGACGACGATGCGGCGGTCGCCCAGCGGCGGATGGACGTCCTGATGGCCGCCAACGGGGTCACGACCATGGGCGCCGGCCCGCACCTGGTGGGCTCGCCGGCAGAGGTCGCCGACGCGATCCGGCCCTACCGAGACCTCGGCTTCGAGACGGTCATCGTCCGCATGCCGGCGCCGTACGACGCGCAGACCATCGAACGGATCGGCGAGGTCGCCGAACGCCTCTAGGCGTGGTGGGCGGTCCGGCGGATCCTCCACGCCGCGGGCCTCGTCGTCCCCGAGCCGCGCAAGCGGCCGCGCAGCTCCTGGATCCGCTTCGAGGCCGCGGCGCCCAACGAGGTCTGGCAGTCCGACTTCACCCACTGGCGCCTCGCCGACGGCAGCGAGGTCGAGATCGCTCGCTGGCTCGACGACCACTCCCGCTACCTGCTCGGCTGCACGGCGTTCCGGCGGGTCGCCGGCGACGACGTGGTGGCCACCTTCACCGCCGCCGGCGACGCCCACGGCTGGCCCGCCGCCACGCTCACCGACAACGGCGCCGTCTACACGGCGCGCTTCACCGGCGGCCGCAACGGCTTCGAGTACCTGCTCGCCTACCTCGGCGTCCGCCAGAAGAACGGCGCGCCGGGCCATCCCGCAGACCCAGGGCAAGATCGAGCGCTTCCACCAGACCCTCAAGCGCTGGCTCGGCCGGCAGCCGGCGGCGCGCCGACCTCGCCGCGCTCCAGGCCCAGCTCGACGCCTTCCGCGCTCGTCTACAACGAGCAGCGGCCGCACCGGGCGATCGGGCGGCGCACGCCGGCCGCGGCCTACCGCCGCGATGCCCAAGGCGCATCCCGCCGGGCGCGGCGCGCCGCGGCCACTTCCGGCTCCGCTACGACACCACCGACAGCAAGGGCGCCATCACCCTGCGCCGGGCCGGCCGCCTGCACCACCTCAAGGTCGGCGCGGCCCATGCCCGCCGGCGGGTCCTCGCCATCGTCGACGAGCAGGAGGTCACGGTCGTCGCCCTCGACACCGGCGAGGTCCTCTCGACCCACCGCATCGAGCCCGACAAGGGCTACTGGCGCAACACACGACGAGACCCCGGCCGATGGCCGGGGTCTCCGAGGCGACCGGCTGATCACAGGTGTCGCCGATGTCGCGACTCATGTGTCGCCGATGTCGCGACTCAAGACAGTGGTGGGCGGTGAGGGACTCGAACCCCCGACATCCTCGGTGTAAACGAGGCGCTCTGACCAGCTGAGCTAACCGCCCGGGGCGACAGCGTACGGCACGACGGCCGGCGGCAGAGAAGGGAGTGGTGCCCAGGCCGGGACTTGAACCCGGATGAGTTGCCTCATACGCCCCTCAAACGTACGCGTATACCAATTCCGCCACCTGGGCAAGGTGTCGCCGATCTCAGGTCCGAAACGATGGTACCGAGGGAGGGACTCGAACCCACACGACCTTGCGATCACTGGTACCTGAAACCAGCGCGTCTACCATTCCGCCACCTCGGCACGGACCCGCGCGCGACCGCGTTAACGGTCCTCGGCGAGGCGCCATGTTAGCACATCCCAGAATCGGTCCGACGCGTCGGCGACCTGGCGGATGGCGGCCCCTTCGAGCGTGTCGCGGGCGACCACGACCTCGTCGGCGAAGGCCAGCGGCAGCACGTACCGACCGGTCGCGAGCCGTTCCTGGAGCTTGCTGTAGGCGGTGATCCGGGCCTCCATCGTGCCGGGTGCGCGGGCCGCCGTCAGCAGGCCGTCGAGGATCGGATCCTGGACGCCGATGATGTTCGAGGCGCCGGTCACGGTCTGGGTCGACGCGAGTAACGGGTAGAGGTCAGGATCCAGGCCGATGGTCACGTCGGTCACGGCCACCTGGTACAGGCCCTTGGCCAGCCGGTCGACGAACTCCCCCGCCGGAAGGCCGATGTGGGTGACCTCGAAGCCGAGCCGGCGCCAGTCCTGGGCGACCTGCGCCGCCGAGGCCCACGCCGAGTGGTTCGACTTCTGGTCCGGGCTCAGGACCTCCATCGCGAGCGGCTTGGCGGCGTTCGGCAGGTACCAGCCGTCGTCCTTGATCGTCCAGCCGGCCGCCAGGAGCGCCTTGCGAGTCGCGGCTCGGTCGTAGGCGATCGGCGGATCCGCCTTCGCGTCGAACATCGGCGAGCTGGGCGGGATGGCTCCGGTGGCCGCCTCGGCCGCCCCGGCGAACACGTTGTCGACGATCCTGGTCCGCTCGATGCCGGCCAGGAGGGCCGTCCGGACCGCCGGGTTCGCGAACTCCGGATGCGACGGTCGCAGGTTGAGCAGCGCGGCGGTCAGGGTGGCCCCTGGGTATTTCAGCAGTCGGCTGTCGGGCTCGGCGGCGAGCTCCGCGGCATCGGCCGGAGTCCAGGCCGGAGGCGGCATCCAGGTCGCCCGCCCGGTAGGCGGCCGCCAGGGAGGCGTCGTCCTCGAAGAACGTGAACTCGATGCCCGACAGGTACGGGACGGGCCGGTCCGGGCGCAGGGTCGGGCCGGCCGTCTCGAGGGAGTCGACCGTGCCGGACCCGGCCGGTTCGGGCTCGAAGGTGGTCTCGGACACCGGCACCAGGGTGGCGGTCGTGTCGGTCAGTTCGGCCAGCGCGAACGGGCCGGACCCCACCGGCTGCGTCCCGAACGGGTGGTCGGCGAGGACGTCGACCGGGACGTCGGCGAGGATGTGGGCCGGGGCGATCGGCTGGGTCGCCGCCTGCAGGAACCCACCGAGCGGTGTCGTGAGGGTGAAGGTGACCGTTCGATCGCTGATGGCACGGACGGCGACTTCCGTCCACGACCCGGCGGCCGGCCCCGTGTAGGCCGGGTCCTGGAGCGTCCGGACGGTGAAGGCCACGTCCTCGGCGGTGACGGGTTCGCCGTCCTGCCAGGTCGCGTCGTCGCGCAGCTCGAACGTCCAGACCTTGCCGGCGTCGTCGACGGACCAGCGCTCGGCCAGATCCGGCACGATCGTGCCGCCGGGGCCGTTGCGGACGAGGCCGCTGAAGATGAGCGCGACCAGGTCGCGATCCGCCTGTGAGCGGGCGGTCAGCGGGCTGATGGAGACCGGGTGGCCGACCACGCCCTCGCGGTACGGGGCGATCTCGACGAACGTCGGCGGGGTCGCGGTCGCACGGGCGGCGGTGGTATCCAGGGCGGGGAGCCCCACGAGACCCGCGACCAGCGCGAGCAGCACGACGAGGGTCCCCACGACGATCGAGTCGGTGCGTGTCATGGGACTCCGGGAAGGAGGGTTCCTCGCGGTGGGCGCCGCGGTGGGAGTGACGTCAGGCGAAGACGTACGAAGCGAGCGAGAAGACGATGAACAGGACCAGCAGGACGATCGTGAACTGCCAGAGCCGTCGTTCGACGCCTCGGCGGCTGCGGTAGACCGCGGAGTCGCCACCGAAGGTGCTGGACAGGCCGGTGCCCCGGGCCTGCAGCAGGATGGCGACGATCAAGGCGATGCTGACGATGATCTGGCCGAACGCCAGGATCGGATCCACGAGTCTCAGACCTCCGATATGTTCGGGCGGGATGCTACCACAGGAGGAGCGACCGACCGGTCATCCCGGCCCATGGCGCGAGCCCGGCGAGCTCCAGGAGCGTGGGTGCGACGTCGGCGAGGACCCCGTCCGAGAGCCGTCGACCGTCCGTCGCGCGTCCGACGAGGACGAGCGGGACGGGGTTGAGCGAGTGGGCCGTGACCGGGTGTCCGTCGGCGTCGCGCAGGCAGTCCGCATTGCCGTGATCCGCGGTGATGGCAAGGAGCGCGCCGGGACCGTCCGGGTCTGCGGTCAGGATCGCGTCGGTCACGCGGGCCAGGCAGGCATCCAGGGTGGCGAGGGCCGCGATCGTGGCCTCCCACGAGCCCGTGTGGCCGACCATGTCGGCGTTCGCGTAGTTGGCCACGATGAAGTCGTAGTCGCCCGAGGTGATCGCGGCGACCAGCGCGTCCGTGACGCCCTCCGCGCTCATCGCCGGGGCGAGGTCGTACGTGGCGACCTTGGGGCTCGGGACGAGGACCCGATCCTCCCCGGGATAGGGCGGCTCGACGCCGCCGTTGAAGAAGTACGTGACGTGGGCGTACTTCTCGGTCTCGGCGATGTGCGCCTGGCGCCAGCCGGCCTCCGAGAACGCCTGGGCGAGCGAGCGAGCCTCCTCCGGCGGGAACGCGACCTCGACGGGCAGGTCGGACTCGTACGAGGTCATCGTGACGACGAGGAGGTCGTCTGGGGCCGGGCGGCCGTCCGGCGACCGGCGATCGAACCCGTCGAAGGCCGGGTCGGCCAGGGCGTGGGTGAGCTGGCGAGCCCGGTCGGCCCGGAAATTGGCATGGACGACCGGATCGCGCGGCCCGATGCCGGCGTAGGCGCCGATGACCGTCGGCGCGACGAACTCGTCGTCCTCGCCCCGGGCGTAGGCGGCCTCGATGGCTTCGGTGGCGGTGGCGGCTCGCTCCCCCACCCCGTGGACGATGGCGTCGTAGCCGCGCTCGACACGCTCCCAGCGGTGGTCGCGGTCCATCGCGTAGTAGCGCCCACCGACCGTGGCGATCGTCGCGTCCGGGTGGGCGGCGGCGAGCCGGCCCTCCAGGTCCGCGATGAACTCGAGCGCGGATCGTGGCGGCGTGTCGCGGCCGTCCAGCAGGGCGTGGACGCGGACCCGCGTGACGCCCTCGCGCGCGGCCAGCGCGACCAGCGGCGACCAGGTGGCGGTCGTTGGCGTGGACGCCACCGGGGCCGATGAGGCTGACGATGTGGAGGGTGCCCGTCTCACGGGCCCGGGCGCAGGCGGCCAGGAGTGCGGGACGCGCGTCGAAGCTCCCGTCCGCGATCGCGGCGTCGATCCGGGGCAGATCCTGGAGGACCGGGCGACCGGCACCGAGGTTCAGGTGGCCGACCTCGGAGTTGCCCATCTGCCCGGCCGGCAGCCCGACGGCGTCCTCCGACGCGCGCAGGACCGCGTGCGGCCAGCGAGCGAGCGAGGCCGCGCCACACCGGCATCGGCGCGGCGGCGATGGCGTCCGTGGCCGGATCACCGCCGATCCCGAATCCGTCGAGGACGACCAGGACGATGGGGCGCGGGCGGGTCACCGCGTCACGAGGCGGCGAGTCTGGCCCGTGCGGTCAGCCCGGCGCGTGCCACGATCCCGGCCATCTCGTCGGGCTTGAGCGAGGCGCCGCCGACCAGGGCGCCGTCGATCGTCGGTTCCGCCAGGAACTCGGCGATGCTGGCGGCGGTCACGCTGCCGCCGTACAGGACGGGCGTCCGGTCCGCAGCCTCGCCCCAGCCGAGGGAGACGAGCGTCGCACGGATGGCATCGGCCATCGCGGCCGCATCGGAGCCGAGTGCCGTCCGGCCGGTCCCGATCGCCCAGACCGGCTCGTAGGCGACGACGAGGCCGGCGGCGGCCAGTGCCGCGGGATCGTGGGCGGCGAGGGCACCGCGCAACTGGGTCTCGACGACGGCTTCCGCCTGTCCGGCATCGCGTTCCTCGGCCCGCTCGCCGACGCACAGGATGGCGCGCAGGCCGGCATCGGTCGCCCGGCCCAGCTTCTGGCCGATCCGCTCGTCCGTCTCGCCGAAGTCGCGCCGGCGCTCGGAGTGGCCGACGATGACCCACGTCGCGAGCCCGGCGAGCATCGGCGCCGACACCTCGCCGGTATATGCGCCCGGCGGTCTCGTGGTGGACGTTCTGGGCGCCGATCCCGACGTCCGGATCCGCCTCCGCGAGGGCATCGCGGACGGCGCCCAGCGACACGAACGGCGGGCAGATGACGCGGGTGACGCCGACCTCGCGGGTCCGCGACGCGATCGTGCGGGCCAGCTCGCCGGCCTCGGCGGGGGTGGTGTGCATCTTCCAGTTGGCGGCCACGATCACGTCACGCATCGCTCGAATCATGCCAGAGCGGCTCGACGACCGGCGCGCGGGTGCGTCGACCGGCCTGCGGGCCGCCGCGTCAGGCCTGCGCCGTCGTCGTCATGGAGCGCGAGGGTCTCGATCCGTTCGAGCGACCGCTGGACGGCCGAACGATGGAGTCCGGACCGCTCGGCCAGCTCGGACAGGGTCGCTTCCGGGGTCTCGCGCCGGGCGGCCGCGACGGTTCGGACGGTCAGGGGCTGCTCCGCGAGCCGACCGTCGCGCTCCAGCGCGTCGATCGCATCGAGCTGGCGGCCCGCGGCACTCACCGCGCGCTGGAGGTTGGCCGACTCCGCGTTGAGGACCCGGTTCAGCTCACCGCGCAGTGCCCGCGACACCTGGCGCGCCTCGAGCTCGAGCAACGCCCCGCCCGCCCCGATGCGCCGCAGGAACGTGCCGACGGATTCGGCACTCTTCCAGGTCACGACCCCGCGGCCCCGCCGGATCCGCCACGACGCGGGGAGGTCCAGTTCGCCGAGCCGGGCGGCCAGCACCGGTGCCTCGTCGGGCGGCACGACGAATTCGAGATGCGTCCGGCCGCTCGCCAGGCTGAGCGAGCCACGGGCCAGGAACCGGCCACGCAACCACGCCGAGCGGCAATGCTCCGCGGCGCCCTCCCAGCTGAACCCGCCGCTGGCCGGGTCGTCCGTCGTGGTGCGGCGTAGCCGGACTGCCAGTCGCGCGGCCGGACCGTCGCGTGCCACGGCATCGGCGCCAAGGCCAGCTGTCTCGGCGGCGCGGTCGCACGGCCGGGATGGGTCGATGGCGGCCAGCTCGGCCCGGAGCGCCTCGACGAGATCGCGTTCGGCGCGGCTCATCTCAGGCGCTTCGACTGACCGTTCGCCGGCGGCCGCCACCTTCGCGTTCGAACGTCCGCAGGACCGCGTCGGCCAGCCGGGCGGGATCATGGTGGTGGGCGTTCGTCGGGTCCACGACGTCATCGAGGACGAGACGCGGGACCGGCTGCACGGCCGGCGGCCAGCGCAGGCTCACGTGCTCGGCGCGCCAACCGGACGGGGTCCTCGCCGCGAACTGGTTGTTGGCCAGGACGACGTCGATGATCCGCGGCGCGGTATGGGCGACCAGCGCCTCGACGTGCGCGGCGAGATCGAAGCCGGCCGTCTCGCCGGCCTGGGTCGCGACGTTGCAGACGTAGAAGACCGGGGCGGGCGCCGCGAGCAGCGCATCGCGGATGTCCGGCAGCAGGAGGCTCGGCAGGAGGCTCGTGTACAGGCTGCCCGGGCCGACCACGATGAGGTCCGCCTCGGCGATCGCGGCGAGCGCGTCGTCGGATGCCCGGACATCACGTGGAGTCAGCCAGACCCGCTCGATGCCGGTCGTGGCCATGATCGCGGACTGCCCGTCGACGACCCGTCCGTCGGCCAGCCCGGCGTGCAGGGTCAGCGGCTGACCGGTGACCGGCACGACCTGCCCGCGAACGGCGAGGATCCGATTGATCTGCCGGACCCCTTCCTCGAAGTCGCCGCCTTCGACCGCGGTCATCGCCGCGAGGAGCAGGTTGCCGACGGCGTGCCCGGCCAGCCCGTGGGCCTCGCCCTCGGTCTCGGCCGGGAAGCGGTACTGGAGCAGTTCGTTCATGAGCGGTTCGGCGTCGGCCAGGGCGGCGATGCAGTTGCGGATGTCGCCGACCGGTGGGATGCCCAGGCCGCTGCGCAACACGCCGGACGAACCGCCGTCGTCCGCCACGGTCACGACCGCGGTCAGGTTGCTCGTGTGCTCCTTGAGACCGCGCAGCAGGGCGGACAGGCCCGTCCCGCCGCCGATGGCCACGATCCGGGGGCCGCGCGACAGGAAGCGCTTCTGGTAGATGAGTTCGACGAGGGGCTGCTGGCCATCGTCCGTGCGGAATGGATCGGTCAGACGCTCGGCCAAGCCGGATGGCCCCGATGGCGACGATCAGGAGTCCGATCACGGCGACGATCAGGCCGCGGGCCGGCAGTGGCAGGAACTGGAGCGTGAGCGCGTCCAGCACGGTACCCACCGCGCCACCCGGGGCGAGGTCGCGCGTCGCCTGCCGGAGGAGATGGGCGAACGCCAGCGCGACGAGGAGCAGGCCGACGAAGATGACCAGGAGCCAGCGCTTGACCCCGATGCCCGGCGTCAGCCAGCGGCGCAGGTTCACGACCGGTCCAGCTCGCGATGGAAGACCGCGACCGGGCCCTCATCGCGCTCGCTCAGCCAGGCCGCCAGCTCCTCGGTGATGACGATCGAGCGGTGATACCCGCCGGTGCATCCGATGGCGATCGTCAGGCGGCTCTTGCCTTCGGCGATGTAGGCCGGCAGCGCGAAGTCGAGGAAGGCCTTCACGAAGTCGAGGAACTTGCCGGCGACCGGCTGGCCGAGCACGTACGAACGCACGGCGTCCGTGAGTCCCGACGACTGGCGCAGTTCCGCGACGTAGTAGGGGTTCTGCATGAAGCGCACGTCGAACACGAGATCGGCCTCGAGCGGCAGGCCGTACTTGAAGCCGAAGCTGATGAGCTGGATGGCGAGCTGATCCGGGTCCGACGGCGTGCCGAGCTGGGTGAACAGGCGCTCGCGCAGTTCGCGCAGCGACAGGTCCGACGTATCGATGACGATGTCCGCCTCGAGCCGGATCGGCTCGAGCAGGCTGCGCTCCTCGGCGATCGAACTCGCGATGCCGCGCTGGTCGCCCAGCGGATGGGAGTGCCGGGTCTCGCTGAACCGGCGGATGAGGACCTCGTCACGCGCATCGAGGAAGACGACCCGCGGCCGGATGCCACGGCCTTCGAGGGCGCCACGCATCGCGGCCAGGGCCAGCATCGTGTCGCCGGCCCGGACGTCCATGACGATCGCGACGTGGGCGAAGCGTTGGCGGTCCGACGAGACGAGTTCGGCGAGGTCGGGCAGCAGTTCGCCCGGCAGGTTGTCGACGACGGTGTAGCCGAGGTCCTCGAACAGCTTCGCCGCTGCGGTCTTCCCGCCGCCGGACAGGCCGCTCAGGATGATGACGGCGGGTTCGGCCGGAGTGGCGCCCGCCTCGGCCGGCGTGTCTGCCTCGTCGCCCGGCCCGCGCTCGGACCCGGCTCGCTCGGTCACCGTCCGGTGCGCCGGATGAAGAGGACGGTCCCCTCGAACAGGAGGTACATCGTCCCGCCGAGGGCGAGCGGACTGATGAGGTCACCGCCCGGGGTGGCCACGGCCGCGAAGACGGCGATCCCGAGGATGACCATCCGGCGCGACGTCGCTCAGCCGCTGCGAGGTCACGATGCCGACCCGCGAGAGGCCGACGAGCAGGATCGGGAACTCCATGATCAGTCCGAACACGAGGAACATCGTCGTGACGAAGTCGAAGTACGGCCCGGCCGCGAAGCCGGCCACCAGTGTCTCGTTCGTGAACGAGATCAGGAAGATCAGCGCGTACGGGAGGACGAGATAGGCGACCGTGACCCCGAGGGCGAAGAACAGCAGGGCAAGCGGGATCCACGGACGGACCGTCTTGCGCTCGGAGCTGGTCAACCCCGGGCGAGATGAACGCCCAGACCTGGTAGAGCAGGACCGGCATCGCGAAGATGATCCCGAGGACGACCGAGATGCGCAGGTAGATGGCGAAGGCGTCTCCGGGACCGAGGACCTGCACGGTCGGCAGCTCGCCGGTCGCCGTCGGCATCAGGTTGATCAGCGCCTTCTGGACCCGCTCGGTCAGGACGATCCACGCAAAGGCCGTTCCCACCGCCACGGCCAGGATCGCCCGGAAGAGCCGCGTGCGCAGCTCGCCGAGGTGATCCACCAGCGTCATGACGCCGGCTTCCTCGGGCGCAGCCGATGGCGGGGTCGCCGTCGGGAGTCCGGGAGCGGTGGGATCGAGCAGGGCGTCGGCGTCGGCCATCGCGGCGGTCCGTGGACCGATCAGTTGGCGGGAGCGCTCGACCCGCTGGTCGTCGACGTGGGCGTGGACTCGACGCCGGCCGCTTCAGCGGCAGCCAGCGTGGCCTTGGCAGCCGCGATCGCATCAGGGTCGGGCGCCGGGGCAGGCGCGAGGTCCACCGCCGCTGCCGTGGCTGCCGTTGCGGCCGCGACCGGGGCTGCGGCATCCACCGTTGCGGGCGGGATCGGCGCGACCGAGACGTCGAGCTTGGTGGCCTCCTGGACGTCCGAGGACGCCTTGCGGAATTCGCGCAGGCTCTTGCCGATGGACGCACCGACTTCGGGCAGCTTGCCCGGGCCCAGGATGAGCAGGGCGATCACGAGGATGATGATGAGTTCGGGGGCCCCGATGTTCGGCATATCAGATGGTGCTCCAGTGGTGGGCTGACGCTGCTAGCAGCGTGTCCGCGTACGGATCGGGACGGTCTGATTCGCGATTTAGGGTAGCACAGGGAGTCTGCGCGACCACTCACGAGCGGCCGTCCCGCAGCGCCTCGCCGGCGTCTCCTCCGCCGGGCGCGGCCGACGCGGCCGAGGCGATCCCGCGCGAGATGTTGACGAGCAGGCCGCCGCCCGGGCGCCCGCCGGCAGGGGCCGCCGTGGCCGGTCCCGAGGCGAGCACCGGCTCCACTTCCCCACCCTGCGCCCCGACGCCCGGCACCAGGAACGCGAGCCCGGGTGCGATGGCCCGGATGGCGGCCAGCTCCGAGGGCGCGGTGGCGCCGACGACCAGGCCGACGGTCCCGCCGGGGCCCCAGCCCGTCGCCAGCCGCGCGACCCGTGCATAGAGCGGCTCGGCCGGCGCTCCGGCGATCGGGGCGGCCGGGACGTCGAGATCCTGCAGCTCCCCGGCGCCCGGGTTCGAGGTCCGGCACAACAGGTAGGCGAAGCGGTCAAGGCGCTCGATGAGCGGCATGACCGCCTCCGAGCCGAGGTACGGGTTGACCGTCACCGCATCCGCCCCTAGCCCATCGAACAGGGCCACGGCCTGTCGCGCCGCCGTGCTCCCGATGTCGCCGCGCTTGGCATCTGCCACGACCGGGATGTCCGCCGGGATCGTGGCGCGGACCCGTTCCAGGGCGGCCAGCCCGTCCGAACCGAACGCCTCGAAGAAGGCCAGGTTCGGCTTGAACGCCGCCGCGTACGGGGAGGCCGCCTCGACCAGGAGAGCCGCAGAACCGCTCGACGCCGGCGAGGTCCTGGCTGAACCCGTCGGGCAGGGCCGTGGGATCCGGGTCCAGGCCGACGCACAGGACGGACCCGACGGCCGCGGACCGGGCGCCGAGGCGCTCGAGGTAGCGCCCCGTCACGGGGCCGCGGACGACGGCGCCGCCGAGGCGGGCAGGCTTGGGACCGGCGTGGCCGGGAGCAGGTCCGCCGGGATGAACCAACCCGGCCGTGACGAACCGTCCAGGCCGGAGACCTCGGTCAGGTTCTTGACCTCCTTGACCGTCCACTCCGGCGCGCGACCGTCGAGGACCGCCATGCGCAGGTCCACGATCTGGCCCTCGATATGGAAGAAGGCGATCGCATCCCCGGCCGGCGACCAGACCGGCGCCCACGACCCGCCGTCGTTCGTCACGCGCAGGAGTTCGCGGCCGCGGTTGGCGTCCAGGATGACGACGTCGTTGCCGAACGCGTTCGTCCGGGTCGCGGCGATGTACCGGCCGTCGGGCGAGAACGACGGCTCGAGGTAGCCCGGGCCCGTCACGGGAGACGACGTCTTCTTGGCGAGGTCCCAGCGGTAGATGACCGGGGCACCCTTGGCGCCTTCCCGGCCATTGCGGACGTAGAACAGCATCTTCCCGTCCGGCCGCCAGGCCGGATCCTGATGCCCCAGGGGCGGGATCTCGGTCACATCGGGGATGCTCGACTTGTCCGTGGCGGGCGTCCAGAACTGCAGGATGACGTCGGACTTCGTGGGATCGGGCGCGTCGGACACGAGCGCGAAGGTCTTGCCATTCGGTGACATGACCGGCTGGCGCATCCAGAAGAACCAGGTCCGACCGGCCTTCTTGAACTTGCCGGTCCGAAGCCGCTCCGGCTTGGTCGAGGCGTCCACGGGCACGCTCATCAAGTTGGGCACGGTCATGAGATAGCGGCGGTCCTGCCCCTGCGACGGCCAGACCCCGATCTCTTCGGTGGTCCGGATGAAGTAGACGGTCTGGCCGTCCGGCGACCACGACGGCATCGAGTCGGTCCCGGCGCTCGTCAGCTGGCGGACCTCGTCGCCGGTCTGGATCCAGATGTTGCCGGCCTTGGCGTACAGGATCGACCCGGGGAACGCGGCCTCCGGTTCCGGCAGGACGACGCCCGACGGCGCCGGCGTGCGGTCCACATTGCCCTGGCCGTTGCCGTCGGGCCCGGCCGGACTTCCGCCGGTGCCGATGTTCAGGTTCACGCCGAGCAGGCTCAGGGTGACGACGAAGACGATCACGAGGCCGATGGCCGACAGGAGCGGCGGCAGCCAGGTGCCCACCGGCATCGCCCCGAACGGGTCGCCGACGCCGCGCGAGCTGGGGCGCGACTGGCGGGACTGGCGGGTCATGCCGGAACCCCGGCCGGTGAGGCGATCGCCGGGCGACCGTCCCGCAGCAGGTCCGCACCGTCGTGGTGGTGACCGCTCAGCGCGACATCGCGGATCTCGAGCTGGAGCGACTCGTACCCACCGAACGTGCGGCTCGCCAGCCGCGCCACGACATCGACACGGTCGCCTTCGTGGATGACCTCGGCCAGATCGGCCCGGCCGAAGGCGATCCCGTCAAGGACGTCGCGCTCGCGCTTGAGGGTGAGCTGGGTGTGGCCACCGGTCGCGGCCCGGACGCGGGTCACCGTCAGGCCCAGCACCGCGACGAGCGGATCCGGGTTGCCTGGGCCGGCCGGGGCCAGCGAGGCGAACTCGCGGAAGAGGGTGTAATCCACCTCGAGCGCCGGCAGGGCAAGATCGATCGGGAGCGGGACGCGCGGATCGGGCGGGCTGCTCGCCGCGGCCAGTGCGAGGAACCGGGTGCGGAACTGCGTCCCAGCGATCGGCCGGGAGCTCGAAGCCGGCGGCACCGGCATGTCCGCCGAATCGCGTGAAGAGGTCGCCGCACTGCTCCAGGGCGGCCCCGAGATCCATCGTCCCGTCACTCCGGCAGGACGCGCGGATGACGTCACCGAGTTCCGCCCCGACCACCGCCGCGCGGCCTCGGTCCTCGGCCAGCCGGGCCGCCACGAGACCGACGATCCCGACACCCCACGGGCCGTGGACGAGCGTGGCCGCCGCATCCGGGTCGTCCGCGACGATCGCCCGGGCCTCGGCGACGGCGGTCTTCATCAGGTCTCGTCGCGCGAGATTGGCCGTCTCGAGCGCGTCGGCGTGCGCTGCCGCCTCGGTCGCGTCCTCGGACAGGAGGAGCCGTGCCGCCTCCATGGCCTCGCCGACACGGCCGGCCGCGTTCAGGCGCGGCGCGAGGGCGAAGGAGACCGTTTCGAGGTCGACGGCCGCCGGCAGGACCCGGGCGCGCTCCAGGAGTGCCGCGATCCCGGGCCGTGGAGCTCGTCGGATCCGCTCCAGCCCGAGCCGCGCGATCGCCCGATTCTCCCCGACCACGGGCGCCACGTCCGCGACGGACCCGATCGTGGCGAGATCCGCCAGGGCGAGCGCCGCCGCCGGACCGCCCGGTTCGTCGCGGAGGAGCAGTTGCGCGATCTTGAAGGCGACGCCACTGCCCGCCAGCCGAGCGTCCGGATAGGTCGAGTCCGCGCGGTGCGGGTTGACGATGGCCACGGCCGCCGGCAACTCGGGCGGGACGCGGTGGTGATCCGTGACGATGACGTCCACGCCGCGCGTCCCCGCGAGGGCGATCTCCGCCACGCTCGTCGTTCCGCAATCCACCGTGACGATGACCGTCGCCCCGCCGGCGACCGCCGCATCGATCGCCGCGACCGACAGGCCGTGGCCCTCATCGAGGCGACTTGGCACGTACGGCTCCACGGTCAGCCCGAAGCGCCGCAGGGCCAGGGTCATGATCGTGAGTCCGGTGAGCCCGTCCGCGTCGAAGTCGCCGAACACCAGGACGCGCTCGTCGCGCGTCCTCGCCAGGGTCAGCCGCTCCAGCAGACGATCGGCATCGGGCAGCAGCGCCGGGTCGTGCAGGCCGTCCATCGGGTCCGCGAACCAGGCGGCCAGCTCGGCCGGGTCGTGGACGCCGCGACGGGCGAGCAGGCCGGCCATCCGTTCCGACAACCCCTGGGCCCGGGCGGCCGACGCCAGCTCAGGCGACAGTCCGACCGGGGCGGCAAGGATCCAACGGAAGCGCGGCTCTACCACGTGGTCAGGATGCCATGGGCGGCTGCACCGCGCCTTTATCGGCGGGGCACGCCACCGAGGTCAGGAGGCCGAACGACGCGCCCGCGGTGTGCGCGTCGCGGCGATGCGGCCGTGTCGACGGTCCTCCCACAGGTGCCAGTCCACGACGATCGGGCTCGCGACGAAGATCGACGAATAGGTCCCGGAGATGATGCCGATGAGCAGGGCCAGGATGAAGTCCTGGATCGCGGCGCCACCGAACAGGAGCAGCGCGAGCAGCGTCAGGACGACGGTCAGGCTGGTCATGATCGACCGGCCGAAGGTCTGCAGGATGGAGTGGTTGACGATCTCGTCGAACGGCTCGCCGGCATGGCGGGCCTTGTTCTCCCGGACGCGGTCGAACACGACGATGGTGTCGTGGACGCTGAACCCGATGATCGTGAGCATCGCGGTCACGAACAGGGCGTCCACCTCGACCCCGAAGAACGTCCCGGCGATGGCGAACGCGCCAAGCACGACCAGGACGTCGTGCAGCAGGGCGATGAGCGCGGCAAACCCGAACTTGACGTCGCGGAACCGGTAGGTGATCCAGAAGATGATCCCGAGCGACCCGACGAAGATCAGGACGAGCGCCTGCGAGATCAGGTCGGAGCTGACGACCGGCCCGATGGTGGTCAGGCTGCGCTGCTCGGCGATGGTGCCCAGCTCATCCTCGAGGGCGACGCGGACCTCGCCCATGACCCCGGTGGTCGGCAGATTGGTGTTGCCGCCGGGCGCGACCGACGGGGACGGCGAGGGCGATGCGGACGGACGCGCCCGGCGAGGCGGACGCGCTCGGGCGACGGCGGACGGCGCTGGCGAGGCGGACGGCGATGCGGACGGGCCTGGCGAGGCCGACGGCGAGGGACTCCCGCTGGCGGCGGGCAGGCTCGGTGTCGGCGATGCTTCGGGCACCGGCGCCAGGCCGATCGGTTCGGTCTTGATCTCGATGAACCCGTCGCCGGTCGTGATCGCGACCGCCTCGAGACCCTGCGCGGCGAAGACCTCCTCGACCTGCTCGGGCGTGACCGCCGGATCCTCGAACCGGATCTCCCAGACGGTGCCGCCGGTGAAGTCGACCGAGAACTGGAGGCCGACGTTGGTGAAGGGGGTCAGGAGCAGGAAGACCAGGCCCGGGATCGTGACCAGCAGCGAGAACGCGTAGAACCAGCGGCGCTTGCCGATGACGTCATACACGGGTCACGGCCCCTCGGCGGCCCGTCGGGCGCGTCGCGCCCAGGGCCAGGAACTCATCCTCGCGCATGCCGTACATCCAGGGCTTGCGGGCCCAGTCGTGGCGGACCATCCAACGCATGATCGTGCGGGTCACGACGATCGCGCTGAACATCGAGACGAGGACGCCGATGATCAGGACGAGCGCGAAGCCGCGGATCGTGGACGACCCGAACGAGTACAGGATCGTCGCCGTGATGAGCGACGAGACGTTCGAGTCGAGGATCGAATTCCACGCCCGATTGAACCCGGCCTCGACGGCCGCCGGCAGGGACTTGCCGAGTCGCAGCTCCTCCTTCATCCGCTCGAAGATGAGGATGTTCGCGTCCACGGCCATGCCGATCGACAGGACGAAGCCGGCGATGCCGGCCAGGGTCAGCGTCACCGGGATCGAGCCGGAAGATCGCGTAGACCACGATCGTGTAGTAGATGAGCGCGAAGCTCGCGACGAGCCCGGGCAGCCGGTAGTAGGCCACCATGAACGTGATGACCAGCAGGATGCCGATCGCGCCGGCGATGAGGCTCTGGGCGAGGAATTGCTCGCCAAGGGTGGCGCTGATCTGCTGGGCCGACACTTCCTGGATCGGGAACGGCAGCGAGCCGAACTTGAGGATCGTCACCAGCTCGTTGGCCTCCG
The DNA here is from genome assembly GCA_963738475.1 of uncultured Chloroflexia bacterium. Lineage (GTDB taxonomy): Bacteria > Chloroflexota > Limnocylindria > Limnocylindrales > CSP1-4 > SPCO01. The sequence goes on along the minus strand of CAVTWU010000026.1, from coordinate 256,224 downwards.
CGGCCGTGAACCCGCCGATGCCGCCCGCGGAGATCTGGACCTGGCCGCCGGGGATGGGCTCGTTGATGACCGGCGCGGAGATGACGTTGCCGTCGAGGACGATGGCGAAGTACTCACCGACGTGCTCCGTCGTGTACTCCGCGAACAGCGCCGCGCCCTCGTCCTTCAAGTCGAAGTTGACGGTCAGGCCCTGGGTGTCGCTCTGGCCGAGGGTGGCGGACGACACCTGGTCGCCACTGAACAGCGGCGGATAGGCTTCGAGATCGAGCTCCTGGCCGACCTGGACCTGGGTGTTCCCGAGGGGAACGAAGTCGAGTCGGCCGGTCTGGCCGACGAGCCGCCGGACGGAATCCGGGTCCGTGACACCGGGGAGTTCCACGACGATGCGGTCATCGCCCTGGACCACGACGACCGGCTCGGACACGCCGGTCGCGTTCACGCGGCGCTCGATGATGTCCTTGAGGATGGCCATGTCCGCGGGCGTCGGCTCCACGCCGTCGACCGGGAGTGCCTGGTACTCGACGCGCAGACCGCCCTGCAGGTCCAGGCCCAGCTTCGTCTCGATCGGCCGCGAGCCGGTGGCGCTGTTGGCGTCGGGCAGCGTCAGCCCGGGGACGAAACAGATGATGAGGGCGAGCACGCCGATGACGGCGATGAGGATCGGTCCGGCTTTACGCATCGAGGCGGGATGTTACACGGAACGTCGCCCGACCGCCGCCGGGGCGATCTACGCCTCCAGGGTCGCCTTGATCCGCTCCGCGAGCGAGCGCCCGATGCCCGGCACCGCGGCGATCTGTTCGACCGGCGCATCGCGGACGCGCTTGATCGAACCGAAGACCTTGAGGAGTTCGCGCTTCCGCTTCGGCCCGACGCCGGGGAGGTCATCGAACGCCGAGCGGACGCTCTTCTTGGCGCGCAGGTCGCGGTGGTAGGTGATGGCGAACCGGTGTGCCTCGTCGCGCAGCCGCTGGACGAGGTACAGCGCCGGTGAGGTGGCGGGCAGGACGATCGGGGTCGACCTGGCCGGGCAGGAACAGCTCCTCGCGCTCCTTGGCCAGGCCGGCCAGCGGCAGGTCGTGCAGGCCCAGTTCGTCGAGGACCTCCTTGGCCGCGCTCACCTGGCCCTTGCCGCCGTCGACGATGACCAGGTCCGGCATCGCCCAGCGGCGCTCCTCGTCAGTCCCCTCCTCCCCGTGCTTGGCGAGGCGGAACCGGCGGCGCAGCACCTCCTGGTGGCTGGCGAAGTCGTTCGGGCCCTGGACCGTCCGGATCTTGAACCGGCGGTACTCGCCGGACCGCGGCTTGCCGTCCTCGAAGACGACCATGCTGCCGACCGACTCGCTGCCCTGGAAGTTGCTGATGTCGTAGCACTCGATGCGGAGTGGCGGGCCGGCCAGCCCGAGGGCGGTCGCCAGCTCCTCGAGCGCCGCCAGGGTCTTGCCCTGGTCGGCCAGCCAGCGCGCCTGCTCCCGGGCCAGCGTCTCGGCGGCATTGCGTTCCGCCAGCGCGGCGAGCTTGCGCTTCTCGCCCCGCTGGGCGAGGCGGAGATGGACCGGGTCCGCCGCGCTTCGTCGCGAGGAAGGCTTCCACGTCCGCGGCGTCGGCGATCAGGCTCGGGAGGTAGATCTCGCGCGGGATCGACGTGGCCCGGACGTAGTACTGCTCGACGAACCCGGTCAGGACCTCCTCGTCCGGGGCGTCGCGCGCGGCGTCCAGCAGGTAGACGTCCCGCCCGATGAGCTTGCCGTCGCGCAGCACGAACAGCTGGATCGCCGCCTGGTTGTCCTGGCGGGCCATGCCGACGAGGTCCAGCTCGGTCTTGGCGAAGGCCTCCATCTTCTGGCTCTCCATCGTCCGCTCGATGGCCCGGATCTTGTCCCGCAGGGTCGCCGCTCGTTCGTAGTCCGTGCGCTCGGCGGCGACGGCCATCTCGGCACCGAGCGCCTTGACGAGGGTCTCCTGGCGACCCTCCAGGAACAGCTCCACCTGGGCGATGTCCTGGGCGTAGTCGGCCTTCGAGATGGCCGTGATGCACGGGCCCTGGCAGCGCTTGATGTGATACAGGAGGCACGGCCGCTGGAGGGCCTTGACCCCGTCGATGATGTCGACCGTGCAGGTCCGGAACGGGAAGAGGCGGCGGACCAGGTTCATCGACTCGTCGACGCTCGACGCGGACGCGTATGGGCCGAAGTAGCGGCTCCCGTCGTTGACCAGCTTGCGCGTGCGCTCGATGCGCGGGAAGTCGTCCGCGTGGGTCACCTTGATATAGGGATAGCTCTTGTCGTCCTTGAGCCGGACGTTGAACCGCGGCCGATACCGCTTGATGAGGTTCGCCTCAAGCAGGAGGGCCTCCGAGACCGAGTCGGTCAGGGTGATCTCGAGGTCCGTCGACGCGGTCGATGACGCTGCGGATCCGATGGATCTCGCCGGCCGGTGTCGCCTTCTGCCAGTACGACCGGACACGGCTGCGCAGGCTCTGGGCCTTGCCGACGTACAGGACCTCGCCGCGCGAGCCCTTCATCAGGTAGACACCGGGTCGATCGGGCAGTTTGGCGAGCGCGGACTCGAGTTCGGGGGTCACCGACCGATGCTAGGGCATGGGGGCGAATCGAGAGGGCCGGCCCTCGCGGGCCGGCCCTCTCCGTGTGGCGAGCTGCGTGCCGTTGGCTACGGCAGCTCGTTGACCCGGTTCGTGCCGGGAGGGGCGATCGGACCCTGGGTGCCCAGGTACGCATTGAGCTGATCGAGGTCGATGCCGCCGCCGATGCGATCGGCGACCGGGGTGTCCTTGAAGGCCGCGAAGTTGTCCCCGCCGTCGGCGAGGAAGTTGTTGACCGCGACCATGTAGGTGGTGCCGTCGGCGACGTCGATGCCGTTGAGCTTCAGGTTGGAGATGGTGATCGCGGTGCACGTCGCCTTGCCGGCGGCGTCGGACGTCTGATCGTCTTCTGGCAGGTCGTAGGTCACGCCGGCGGACACGCCGAGGTGCAGGAACGGCCTGGACGAGGTGGACGGCTGGCACTGCTGGACCAGCGCCGCCTTGATCTGAGCTCCCGATCATCGGCATCGTCGACATGAGGTTGCCGAACGGCTGGACGGTGAAGGCCTCGGCATAGGTCACGACGCCGTCACCTTCGCCGGTCGCCTGCGGGAACAGGAGGTCCCCACGGACGCCGCCCGGGTTCATCAGCGCGAGCTGCGCGCCGCTGCCCAGGCTCGCCCAGAGCTGGGCGTCGGCGATCATGTTGCCAAGATCGGACTCGATGGCACGGTCTTCGCTCCCGCTCGCCGTCTTGCCGCGAGCGATGGTCGCCGTGATGTTGCCGACGGGCTTGTTACCGACGGCGTCCGAGATGGACTTCCACTTGGCGATGATGGCCGTCTGCTGCGGATCCTTGGCGACGGTCTGATCGACCAGGTGGTTCACGACGGTGACATCGGCACGGACGACCTCGCCGGTCCGCTTGTTGATCGGCAGGTCGATCTCGGAGATGATCCGGCCGAACGAGAAGGCGCTCGTGACGTGTCGCGGCTGGCCCGCCGGATCCGTCAGGGTGCAGTTGTACGGCTGGTGGGTGTGGCCGGTGACCAGCAAGTCGATCTCCGGGTGCAGGCCTGCCTGGATCTCCACGATCGGACCGGAGATCCCGACGCACTCGTCGAAGGTCCCGGTCTGCATGCCGCCCTCGTGCAGCAGCACGACGATGGCCTGCACGCCTTCGCGACGGAGCTTGGGGACCAGCGCGTTCGCCGTTTCGACCTCGTCCTTGAAGTCCCAGCCCTCGATGCCGGACTGGGCGACGAGCGATGGCGTGTCCTCCAGGGTCATGCCGATGAAGCCGACCTTGACGCCCTGGAACTTCTTGATCCAGTACGGCGGCAGGACGGTTCGTCGGGTCCCCTCCTTGACGACGTTCGCGGCCAGCCACGGGAAGTCGGCGCCCGCGTACGGGTCGTCGGGGAAGTAGCAGCCGTCGACGGGATGGCACCCGCCGTACTGCATGCGTCGAAGCTCCTTGACGCCCTGGTCGAATTCGTGGTTGCCGACGCTCGAGACGTCGAGGCCGAGTGCGTTGAGCGACTCGACCGATGGCTCGTCATGGAAGATCCCGGACAGGAACGGCGTCCCGCCGATCAGGTCGCCGGCGGCGACGGTGACGGTGTTCTTGTGGCCCGTGCGGAGGGTCTTGAGATGCGTCGCGAGGTACTCACTGCCGCCGGCCGGGGTGGTCCCCACGGTGCCCGGCGTGGTCGCCTCGAGATGGCCGTGATAGTCGTTGAAGGCCAGCACCTGGACGTTCACGATCGGGTCGGGCTTCGGCTTCGGCTTCGGTCGGTGGTCGCCACCGTGCGCTGAGACCGGGATGGCGAATGTCAACGACAACACGACCGCTGACAGGAGCGCGACGCGACGACGTCGCCGGGTGCCGGGAATCATACGTACGATCCTCCTCCGGAAGTACGACGGGGGTCCCTCACTGGGACGGGGCGGCAGGCGACCATGCTACCGGCCGGCAGTCGTCGCGTCGTCACCATCGCGACAACGTTCCGTGTACGGATGGTGCCGATAAGCACCGGATATGTGCGCCGGGTCACCATCGGCGAGATGGACCTCCATCCGGCGGTCGCGGAACGCCTGGCCCGTCTTGCGCCGGACCAGCGGGCGGCGGCGACCGCTCCATCCGGACCGTCGTTGTGCATCGCGCCGGCGGGTAGTGGCAAGACGACGACCCTCGTCGCGCGGGCGGCCTGGCTCGTGGCGACCGGCATCCCCGCCGGGTCCATCCGGGCGATCACCTTCAACACCCGCGCCGCCCGGGAACTGGAGGAGCGGCTCGACGCGGCGCTCGAGCCGCTCGATGTCGCCGCCGGGACCGTGCGGGTCCGGACGTTCCACGCACTCGGGCGCGAGATCCTGCGCGACGCCGGCCTCCCGGTCGATCCCCTGGTGGACCGTGGTCAAGTCCTTCGCGAGGTCGCACCGTGGGCGGACGAGCCGGCCCTCGCCCAGCTCGACACGTTCATCTCGCGCCTCAAGGTGGGCCTGGGCGTCGGAACGGACGCCGTGGCGGCCGACCCGGAAGCCGGTCCGTTCGCGCGGGCGTTCGTGGCCTACGAGCGGGCCCTGGCAGGCGCGGGGCGGGCTCGACTTCGACGACCTGATCATCCGTGCCATCGCCGTGCTCTCGTCCAGGCCCGCTGTCCTGTCGCGCTGGCGCGAACGATGTCGGGAACTGCTCGTGGATGAGGTCCAGGACGTGGACGAGCGGCAGCTCGAGCTCGCCCTCGTGTTGGCTGCCCCGGCGAACCGCATCTTCCTGGTCGGCGACGACGACCAGTCGATCTATGGCTGGCGGCTCGCCGACGTACGACGGATCCTCGGGCTCGCGGAGCGATTGCCGGGCCTTCGCCGGGTCGACCTCGAGGTCAACTACCGCTGCCCGGCCCCGGTCGTCGAGCGAGCGGTGCGACTGGTCGAGCACAACGGGGAGCGATTCGCGAAGCGCATCCGGGCCGCCCCGACGGCACCCGGACGGCTCGTCCTGGCGCCGGACCCGTCCGACGGCGCGGTCAGCCTTGCCCGGGTCGATCGCGACCTGGCCCGACGACGACTCGACGCGAGCGATCCTGGCCCGGACCAATCGCGAGCTGCTCCCCGCGGTCGCCGTGGCCCTCCAGCTCGGCCTGCCGTTCCGTGCCGCCCGCCTGGACCTGCCCTTGGAGTCGGAGGCCGTGGATCGGCTGCTGGCGCTCGCCGATGCCGCCGCCCACGCCGCCGATCCATCGGCGCTGATCGCGCTCGGGCGGGTGCGGGCGACACTCCCCGATCCCGCCGACGACCCGATCGCGGCGGCACTCCTGGGCTGGGCGGTCGGTCTGCCGACGATCGACGCCCTCCGTGCCGCGGTCCGGGCCGCCCGCGACCGGCTGGCCCAGCTGCGCCGCGATGACGCCGGCCCTGACCCTCGCGACGGCCCACGCGACGAAGGGGCTCGAGTTCGACCACGTCGTCGTCATCGGCATGGAGGCTGGCCGGTTCCCGAGCGCCCGGGCCGTGTCGCAGGCGGACGACCCGCGGCGGGCATACGAGGAGGAGCGCCGCCTGGCGTACGTGGCGTGGACCCGGGCCAGGCGGTCGCTGACGCTGTCGTTCGACCCGACCGTGCCGTCGCCGTTCCTGCTCGAAGCCTTCGAGACGTTCGAGCTCGGGCTGGAGACTACGATGACCGCATGAGTCGGCTGCCGAGCCTCGGGTCACGCGGCGAAGGATGGGTGGCGATCCAGATCGTCCTCCTGGTGGCGACCCTCGCGGCCGGGGTCCTCGGTCCCGCGTGGAGCGGCCCGATCCGGATCGCCTCGTCGGTCCTGGGCGTCGCGTTCGTCGTCGGTGGCCTGGTCCTGTCGATCCGTGGCGCAAGTGACCTGAGCGATGCCCTGACGCCGCTCCCCTACCCGCGCGACGATGCCGAGCTCGTGGAGACCGGCGTCTATGCGCACGTGCGCCATCCCATCTACGGCGGCCTGATCCTCGGGGCCGTCGGCTGGGGCCTCCTGACCGCGTCGATCCCGGCGCTCGGCCTGGCCCTCGTCCTGTGGGGGTTCTTCCAGCTCAAGTCCCGGCGCGAGGAGGTCTGGCTGGAATCGCGGTTCCCGGGTTACCCGGCATACCGCGAGCGGACGCGGCGGCTCATCCCCTGGATCGGTTGAGCTCGCGGTTCAGCTCGCGCAGGAGCCGGTCGATCGAATCGAGGAACGGCTCCGTGACGCTCGCCGGGAGCGCGTCTCGCACCGAGTCCTTCACGCCGTAGGCGGCCCGACAACGCGTGGCCGCCGCGCGCAGCGCCGTCGGCTCGTCGTCGCGCAGGCGATCCGGCATCGGCTCGAAGTAGGCGATCCACCGCGTGATCCCGAGCTCCCGGGCGACCGCGAGCAGCTTGTCGGCATCGCGGGCGGCCCGCAGCCCGGCCTCGTCGATGGTCGGGTGTTCGTGGCGCGCCGATCGGCCCGGTGCGCGTCCCGCGCGGGCGTCAGTCATCCGAGGGGCGGGTCCCCGTCATCACGCCCTCTGCGTCGCCCCCGGCCGGTGGGCGCAGCAGCAGCAACGGCAGGCGCTTGCGCTCCGAGCCGTTGACCAGCAGGCGGAACGAGTAGTCGCCCGGCGTCGGGAACGTCAGGTTCCAGAGGTCGATGGAGAACGTCAGGGTCGCGTCCCGGCCGTCGCGCTGGCTCCGGGCCACGAGGCTGCCGGTCGCGCCGGCGACCTCGGCCCCGTCCGGGTCCGAGCAGGACGAACCGGATCTCGTGCTCGCGTTCGGTCTCCGGGGCCGTGACCTGCAGCCCGATCACCAGCGCGAGATGCGGGTGGCGCAGCGGGAACCGCCGACCGCCGATCCGGGCGATCCCGCCACCGAGCACGTGGAACTTCTGACCCGGGACGGTCTCGGCAGCGTCGGCGAGGAAGGCGAAGTCGATGTCCGGCATGGCGGTATGCTACGCCCCGCAGCGGCTGCGAAGGGAGGCTTGTCATGAGCGTCGCGGCACGAGCTCCATGAGCCTGGTCGACCGTGCTTCGGTCCTGGGGTGACCGAACCAGCGAACGGGAGCTGGCCGAGAGCCACTGAGGTGCTCGTCTGGGCCGCTGGTCCGCTCGTTCGGTCGTGGGGTGACCGAGCTGGCGAACGAGACCGCATGACGGCGGGCCTCCGGGCGCCTGCAACGGGTTCGTTCGCTCGTTCGGTCGTGGGGTGACCGACGCGCGCCGGATCCAGGTCAGCGATCGCCGGATGAGCGCCTCATGAGTGCCACGGATGACTGCGGGACAAGTCATGCGGGCCATCATCCGGTCATGCCTACCCGCGAGCGACCACGGGATCGCGGCCGACGCCTGGCGCGCGCCGACCTCCTCCGCATCGGCGCGGAGATCCGCACCGCGCGGCAGATCAGCGGGCGATCGCTCGAGGTCGTCGGTCGGATCGCTGGGATCTCCCCGTCCCAGGCGGGCCGGATCGAACGTGGGGTGCTGAGCACCGCCACAGTCGACCAGCTCGCTCGGGTCGGGGCGGCCGTCGGTCTCGACGTCCGGGTGCGTGCCTACCCTGGGCCGGATCCGGTGCGGGACGCGCCGCAGAGCGCCCTCCTCGGTCGGCTCGTGGATCGCCTGTGCCCGACCCTGCGGTTCCGACTGGAAGTCCCGATCCGATCAGCGGTCTCGAGTCCGACGCCGGGCGACCAGCGAGCGTGGGACGGCCTGATCGACCGGCTCGTTCCGGCCGATGATCCGTGGGTCGAGCTACCTGTCGAGGCCGAGACCCGCCTGGTCGATCTGCAGGCGCAGATCCGGCGGATCACGCTCAAGCAACGCGATGCCGGGGCCGAGCACGTCCTGTTGCTCGTCGCCGACACGCGACGAAACCGGGAGGCCGTGGCGGCCGCTCGCGTGATCCTGCTGGCTCAGTTCCCGGTTCCACCTCGCGTGATGCTCCAGGCGCTGGGCGAGGGGCGACACCCCGGTGGTTCGGGGATCGTCTTCCTCTGAGCCCGCCCCCGAAGGACCTGTGACGACAACCAGCGTCACGAGCGCTCCATGAGGCCTGGTCGACCGTGCTTCGGTCCTGGGGTGACCGAACCAGCGAACGGGAGCTGGCCGAGAGCCACTGAGCGTGCTCATCTGGGCCGCTGGTCCGCTCGTTCGGTCGTGGGGTGATCGAGCTGGCGAACGAGACCGCATGACGGGCGGGCCTCGGGGCGCCTGCACCGGGTTCGCTCGCTCGTTCGGTCGTGGGGTGACCGACGCGCGCCGGAAGCCCAGGTCAGCGAGACTTCGATGCCGCGGCGGCACGCTTCCGGGGCGTGGCGATCTCGATGGCCGGGGCCGAGCCCTTGCCTCGACCATTCCCGTTGCCGTTCGAGCGGGTCGCGCGCCCGGCCTCCTCGGCGAACGTGACGTCCGACAGCGGCACGAGCGGCTCGCCGCGCAGGACGCGGGCCAGGTACTCGCCGGTCGCCGAGCCCGCGGTGGCGGCGACCGTCTCCGGCGTGCCCTGGGCGATGATCCGGCCGCCCCGGTCGCCGCCCTCCGGCCCGAGGTCGACGATCCAGTCGGCGGTCTTGATGACGTCGAGGTTGTGCTCGATGACGAGGACCGTGTTGCCGCCGTCGACGAGCCGATGGAGGACCTCGAGCAGCTTCTCGACGTCGGCGAAGTGGAGGCCCGGTCGTCGGCTCGTCGAGGACGTACAGCGTCCGGCCGGTCGCCCGCCGCGACAGCTCGGTCGAGAGCTTGACGCGCTGCGCCTCGCCGCCCGACAGCGTCGTCGCCGGCTGGCCGAGGTGGACGTAGCCGAGGCCGACGTCGAAGAGCGTCTGGAGCTTCGTCCGGACGTTCGGGCACCGCGCGAGAAGAAGTCGAGCGCCTCCGCGATCGTCATCTCGAGCACGTCCGCGATGGACTTGCCCTTGTAGTGGATCTCGAGCGCCTCGCGGTTGTAGCGCTTGCCCTTGCAGACCTCGCACGGGACGTAGACGTCCGGCAGGAACTGCATCTCGATCTTGAGGATGCCGTCGCCCTTGCAGTGCTCGCAGCGGCCGCCCTTGACGTTGAAGCTGAAGCGGCCCGGGCTGTAGCCGCGCGACGCGCGACTCGGGGACGCCGGCGAACAGCTCGCGGATCGGCGTGAACAGGCCGACGTACGTGGCCGGGTTGGAGCGCGGCGTGCGGCCGATCGGGCTCTGGTCGATCTCGATGATCTTGTCGATGGCTCGGCGCCCTCGAGCGCGTCGTGCGCGCCGACGGGCTCGCGCGAGCCGTTCAGCTCGCGGGCCAGCGCCCGGTACAGGACCTCCGTGACGAGCGTGCTCTTGCCGCTGCCCGACACGCCGGTCACCGCCACGAACGTCCCGAGCGGCACGCGCAGGTCCACGTCCTCGCAGGTTGTGCTCCCGGGCGCCCTTGACGACGAGGGCCTTGCCGTTGCCGGTGCGCCGCTCGGCCGGGATCGGGCACGGCCCGCTCGCCGCGCAGGAAGGCGCCGGTGATCGAGCGCGGCTCGGCGAGGACGACCTCGAGCGGCCCGTTGGCGATGATCTCGCCGCCGTGCTCCCCGGCCCCGGGCCCGATGTCGACGACCCAGTCGGCGGTCCGGATGGTCTCCTCGTCGTGCTCGACGACGAGGACCGTGTTGCCGAGGTCGCGCAGCCGGGTCAGCGTCGCGATGAGCTTGGCGTTGTCGCGCTGGTGCAGGCCGATCGACGGCTCGTCGAGGATGTACAGGACGCCCATCAGGGTCGTCCCGATCTGGGTCGCCAGCCGGATCCGCTGGGCCTCGCCGCCCGACAGCGTGACGCTCGTCCGGTCGAGGGTCAGGTAGTCCAGCCCGACGTCGACGAGGAACCCGAGCCGGGCGACGATCTCCTTGAGCAGCTGGTAGGCGATCGTCCGCTCGCGCTCGGTCAGGCTCGGCCCGAGCGCCGGTCGCCCAGCGCAGCGCGGCGGTGATCGACATCGTCGAGACGTCCCAGACGTTGTCGGTCGCCGATCGTGACCGCCAGGACCTCCGGCCGCAGGCGCTTGCCGCCGCAGTCCGGGCACGGCCGGGTGACCATGTACTTCTCGAGCTCGGTCTTGATGTAGTCCGAGTCGGTCTCGCGGTAGCGCCGCTCGAGGTTGGTGATGACGCCCTCGAACGTCGCGTTGTAGGTGTTCTCGCCGCGCTCGTGCCGGTAGCGGACGACGACCTTCTCGTCTTCTTGGCGCGTACAGGACGTAGTCGACCGCCTCCGGCGGCAGGTCCCGGATCGGCGTCTGTGTAGTCCCAGCCGTGCGCGGCGCAGATCGCCTCGAGGATCTTGAGCCGCCACGACGCGTCGGTCGGCATCCGGGCCCACGGCACGAGGGCGCCGGTCGCCAGGCTCTTGGACCGGTCCGGGATGACGAGGTCCGGGTCGATCTCGAGCTTCGTCCCGAGGCCGGTGCAGCCGGGGCAGGCGCCGTGCGGCGAGTTGAACGAGAAGCTGCGCGGCTCCAGCTCGTCGACGGTGTAGCCGTCGTACGGGCAGCTGTACTTCTCGCTGTAGCGCTGCTCCTCGAAGGACGGCGCCTCGTCGTCGCGCGGCGCCGGGCGCGATGAGGACGACGCCCTCGCCGAGGCGCAGCGCGGTCTCGACCGAGTCGGCCAGCCGGCCGGCGTCCGGGTCCGGGATGACGTCGCCCGGTCTCCGGGTCGAGCGGCCGGCCGTCCGCGGCCCGCGCCGCGCCCTCGGGCGCCTCGGCGTGGCGGACGACGTAGCCGGTCGACGACGACCTCGATCGAGTGGCGCTTGTACTTGTCGAGCTTGGGCGCGTCGGCGATGTCGACCATCTCGCCGTCGACGCGGACGCGGACGAAGCCCTGGCGCCGGGCGCCGTCGAAGACCCGGTCGCCCTCGGTCTTGCGGTCCTTGATGAGCGGGCCGAGGACGAGCAGGCGCGTGCCCTCCGGCAGGGCGAGGACCTGGTCGACGATCTGCTGGACGGTCTGGCGCTCGATGGCGTGGCCGTTGGGGCAGTGCGGGATGCCGATCCGCGCGAACAGCAGCCGCAGGTGGTCGTAGATCTCGGTGACCGTGCCGACCGTGGAGCGCGGGTTGCGCGACGCGCCCTTCTGGTCGATCGAGATGGCCGGCGACAGCCCGTCGATCTGGTCGACGTCCGGCTTCTCCATCTGGCCGAGGAACTGCCGGGCGTAGGCGCTCAGGCTCTCGACGTAGCGGCGCTGGCCCTCGGCGTAGATCGTGTCGAAGGCGAGGCTGGACTTGCCGCTCCCGGACAGGCCGGTGATGACGACGAGCCGGTCGCGCGGGAACGTCGACGGTGACGTTCTTGAGGTTGTGTTCGCGCGCGCCGCGCACGACGAGTCGTTCCTGGGGCACGGTCGGAGTGTACGGCATCTCGGCGGAATAGAACAGGTGTTCTGCGCGTGTGCCGGCGTGCCCGATGGCGAGACGACCGACGAGTATCCTCAGCGCGACGATGTCCGCCACGGAGGCCCAGGGTTGCGATCCACGCCTCGAGACCTCGGTGCGATCGCGACCATCGCCGTCACCGTCATCGCGACCCTGTCGCTCGGTCGCGTTCCTGTGGTTGCGGCTCTCGCAGCCCGCCGAGGGCGCCACGGTCCCGAGCGACGCCTGGCACTGGACCGCCACCGGCGCGATCGTCGTGCCGGTCGGCGCCGACTCCCCGTTCCTGCCGGGCGACGAGGTCGTCGCGATCGGCGATCGATCGCTCGAGTCGTGGGCGTCCGGGGCGTTCGCCGGCGCGAGGGACCCGGGCGCCATCACGAACCCCCTGGCGATGACGGTGGTCCGCGACGGCCGGCCGATGGCGATCGCGGCCCCGCTCGGCCCGTTCCCGGTCGCGTCGGTCCTGGCCGGTTCCTGGGCCCTCGTCGCCTTCACCCTGGCCCAACTGACCCTGGCGTCGTGGCTGCTCGTCCGGCGGCCGACCAACACTGGCGGTCCGCATCCTGTTCGTCGGGTCCGTCGCCAACCTCGCCTCGGCCATCCCGTGGCAGCTCGGCCTGCTGCCGAGCGACCTCGTCCAGGGCTGGCCGACCCTGATCCCGTTCATGGCCAGCGGGCCGCTCGACGTCATCTTCTGGTCGTGCCTGCTCCATCTCATCCTCGTCTACCCATCGCCAAGCCCGCTCCTGGCGGGCCGACCCTGGCTGCCGGCCGCCATCTACGGCGCGCCGCTGGCCGCCCTCGTCGGCGGCACGGTCGCCCTCCGCCTCGCCTCGCCGACCACGCTCGACTGGATGGGCGGCTGGCTGACGATCCAGGCGTGGGTCGTGCTCGGCGTCCTCGGGACGTGCCTCGTCGGGCTGGTCGTCGCCGCGCGGCGCGTGCCGGAGGCGGTCCTGCGCGGGATCCGCTGGGTCCTCATCTCGCTGATCGTGGCCGCGGCAGGTGCGATGCTCCTCGTCGTCGGACCGCTCGCCCTGACCGGCTCCTCCATCGCGCCGCGCGGCGTCCTGGCCCTGCTCGCGCTGCCGATCCCGATCACCCTCGCCATCGCCATCGCCCGCGACCGGATGTTCGAGCGCGACCAGCTGCTTCGCTCTCGCGAACGCCTGGTGATGGCCCGCGAGGAGGAGCGGCGACGACTCCGGCGACGGCTCCATGACGGGATCGGCCCGACGCTCGCGGCGATGACCATCCAGCTGGACCTCGCCGCGGACCAGGTCGCCGCCGATCCGGCGGCGTCGGTCGCGACCCTCGCCCAGCTCAAGGTCCAGACGCAGGGCGTCCTCGCCGACATCCGCGGCCTCGCGCGCGACCTGCGGCCGCCGGCCCTGGACGACCTGGGCCTGGAAGGGGCCCTGCGCCAGCGAGCCGCCGAGCTGACCGCCGATCCGGCCACGGCGTTCGCGGTCACCGTCGAGGTGGACGGCACGCCTGCCGGCCCTGCCGGCCGCCGTCGAGGTGGCGGCCTACCGGATCGCGACCGAGGCGATGCTGAACGCGCTGCACCATGGCTCGGCGACCCGCTGCTCGGTCCGCCTGACGCGTCCACGGTCCCCTGTTCGTCCAGGTCGATGACGACGGCACGGGGCTCGTCCCGGACCAGCCGACCGGCGTGGGCCTCCACGCGATGCGTGAGCGGGCCGCCGAGCTGGGCGGCACACTGGACATCGGACCCCGGGACGGCGGCGGGACCCGCGTCCTGGCGACGCTGCCATGGCAGGCCTGACATGACCATCCGCGTCGTCGTCGCCGACGACCATCCCGTCTTCCGCGACGGACTGCGCGCCCTCTTCGCCGCGACCGCCGACATCGAGCTCGTCGGCGAGGCCGCCGACGGCGCCGCCGTCATCGACCTGGTCGCCGCCGCGTCGCCGGACGTCGTCGTGATGGATCTGCAGATGCCCGGGCTCGACGGCGTCGAGGCCACGCGCCGCCTGGCGACCCTCGCCCCGACGTCGCGCGTCCTCGTCCTCACGATGTTCGAGGACGACGCCTCGGTCTTCGCGGCGATGCGGGCCGGCGCGCGCGGCTACCTGGTCAAGGGCGCCGATGCCGGCGAGGTCGTCGGGGCGGTCCGCGCGGTCGCCGCCGGCGAGGCCGTGTTCGGCGCGGCCCTGGCGACGCGGATCCTCGGGTACTTCGCCAGTCCGCGGGCGGCCGGCCTGCTGCCGTTCCCGGACCTGACCGATCGCGAACACGAGATCCTCGAGCTGCTCGCCCGCGGCCTGTCGAACGACGCCATCGCCGCCCGCCTCGGCATCAGCTCCAAGACCGTCCGCAACCAGGTCTCGGTCATCCTCGACAAGCTCGAGGTCGCCGACCGCAGCGAGGCGATCGTGCGGGCGCGCGAAGCCGGCCTCGGCGGCGAGGGGTCGAGCCGGCTCCCGCTAGATCCTCCCGTCCGAACGGGACACCGGCCCCATGACCACGGGACGACGTCCGTCCAGCCTGAGCCCATCGAGATCCCGTCGATGGAGCCAGCCACATGACGCACGCGACCTGGTCCCCCGCGGACCACCCGGTCCGGTCGGACGATCCGGCCACTCCCCCGCCGACCGCCGCGATCGGCCACCTCCTGGTCGTGCCACGCGACGCCGGGCCCGCTCGTGGACGTGGACGCGACGGCCACCGGCAAGGCCGACGAGATCGATGCGGCCATCGACGAGCTGTTCGGCGAGCCGACCGACGAGTCGGCGGGTCCGCTCGATGCCGGCCTGATCCTCGGCGGCATCGCCGTGACCGGCTGGGCGGTGGTGGCCGGCGGCGCCGACGATCGTCGCTGATCGCCGGCATCGGGGCCGCCCTGCTCGGCATCGCCTTGCCGGCCCACGCGGTCAGCGCCGCATCGCGCGAGCGGCGACGGACGTCGGCCCGCGACCGGGCCGTCGGCGACGGGCTCGCCCTCGACGCGTGCCGATCCCGTCGGTCCAGGCCCTCGCCGACGTCGTACGGGGCCTGCCTGGCCGCCGCGGCGAAGCCCGGCGATCCCCGAGGGCGACGCGGCCGTCGAGGCCGCCCACCTGGCCGTCGTCGAGGTCGCCTCCCTGCTGGGCGGCGGCCGGCCCGATGGCCGAGGCCGAGGTCGAGTACGTCCGGACGCGGACGCAGGCCATCGGCCGGCTGACGCTCCGGCTGCAGCGCGCCCAGCGCCAGCGGGTCGAAGCGCGACTCGACGCGGCGATCCATCGCATCGCCCGCCGAACGACGAGCGGGCGACCGCCCTGACCGAAGCCCGCATCGAACTCGAATCCTCGACCGGGCTCAGCTCGCTCGACCGCCTGGAAGCGGTCGGCACCACCATCGAACGTGAGGCACACGATGCACAGCGATGACCCGCGCCCGGTCGGCACCGGGACCCGACTGCTGACCATCCTCGTCGCGCCGTTCGTGGCCGGCTGGATGGCCATCGACGCCACCCTCGGACTGACGGGCCGGTTCATCCGGCACACCGCCCGGGTCCTCATCGACAGCCTGCGAACGCTCAGCCGGGGGGTAGGGCGTCTCGTCCGCGGCCTGGCCCGACGCGCCGTCGCCCTGGCGGCGGCCGTCGTCGGCCTCGTCGGCGAGGTGCCGCACGCTGATCGGCCCGGCGATCCGACGCGTCATCGCCGGCGTGTCCGCGGACCTGGCCCATGCCATCGCCGCGGCGGTCCGCGCGATCGGGCGGGCCGTCGCGGGCGCTCGCCGCCCGCCTGGGTCTCGGCCTGCGGTGGGTCGTCTCGATCGTGCTCCGGCCGGTCCGCTGGCTCGCGACGATCCTCGGCCGACTCGGCGCGCGGGTCGTCGCCGTCGTGCGGGCCGTCGCCCACCAGGTGGCGATCGTCGTCCGAGCCGTCGGGCGCGTCCTGGCGGCCCTCGGTCGCCGGTGCGTCGCCCTGGTCTCGGCCGTCGCGCGCCTGGTCGCCCGCGGCCTGCGCGGCCTCGGATCGGCGCTGGCCGCCGCGGTCGGCCTCGCCGAGCGCGCCATCCGCCGCCTGTGGCTCGCCGTTCGCCGAGCCGCCGCGACCGTCGTCGCCGGGCTGCGTCGCCTGGGAGCGGCCGTCGTCGCCGTCCACGGCCGCCGCACGTCTCGCCATCCGGACCGCGATCCGGGATGCCAGGAGCGGCGTCCGCCTCGCCATCGGCGATGCCCGTCGTTCGATCCGCCACGCCCTGTCCGCCGGCCGTCCGCCGGCCGGACCCACGAAGTAGGAAGGAGCCAGTCATGTTCAAGTCGATCCGCAAGTGGTGGGACTACCTCGGCGCCACGCTCGGGCTGCGGCTCGAGGAGCACGCCGACCCGAAGGTCCAGCTCGAGCAGGCCATCAGCGAGGCGCGCGACCAGCACCGGCGCCTGACCGACAGGCCGCCAACGTCATCGCCAACCAGAAGCAGCTCGAAGCTCGGCTCTACCGGTCGATCGACGACCTGCAGGGCGCCAACGCCTCGGCCGGCCAGGCCCTCAGCCTCGCCGACGAGGCCCGGGCCGCCGGCCGGCTCGAGGACGCCGGCCGCTTCGAAGGCGCGGCGCTGGCCTTCGCCGAACGGGGCATCGCCCTCGAGCGCGACGTCGAGGACCTCAAGGCGTCGTCTGATGGCCGCCATCGGGGCCTCCGACCGGGCCCGCGATGCCGTCACCCAGGACTCGATGGCGCTCCAGGCCAAGCTGTCGGAGCGCGAGAGCCTCCTCAGCCAGCTCGACCAGGCGACGATGCAGGAGCAGATGAACTCGGCCATGCGCCAGCTCACGGCGACCGCCGGCGAGGACGCGCCCACGCTCGACGAGGTCCGCACCCGGATCGAGCGCCGCTGGCCCGGGCCCAGGCCACGGCCGAGCTGACCGGCGTGCACGACGGACGCCTCGATGCTCGCGGTCGAGCAGGCGCAGCGACGGGTCGAGGCCCAGGCGCGCCTCGGCGCGATGCGCGAGCAGCTCGGGCCTGCCGGCCCCGTCGTCCGATGCGGCCGCGACGATCACCGTCAGCCGCCGCGCCCAGGCCGCGATCGCCTCCGGCGTCCAGCCCGAGGCCGGGCGCCTAGCGACCGGGTCAGTGCAGGATGGTGGCCGCGTTGTGATCCCGCCGATGAGGCCGGCCGTGATCGCGAGGGCGATCGGGCAGACCCCCGGCCACGGCCCGGACATAGCCGCGCCGGCGGGACCAGGCGGCCACGAACAGGGCTCCGACGAGCACGATCAGGGCCACCTTGACCCCGACGACGGCCGCCATCCCGTACGACTCGAACAGGTCCTGGACGAGCGGGTTCAGCTCGGCGTGGAGCCCGTGCTGGCCGACCATCCACTGGAACGTCGCCAGGTCGAAGGTCTGGGCGAGGACCAGGGTCGTCAGGGCCAGGAAGCGGACCGTGGTCGTCCGATCGACGATCAGCGTCGGGTCGACGGCGCGCCCATCCGGCGCTCGGCGGCCGGGCTGGTCGAACGTCGCGGACACGCCTCGAATCTAGTCCGAACCGCACCGGACCGCACCGGACCGCACCGCGATTCCGTGGCGTCCGCGCACCACTTGCTGTCGTCGCCCGGTGGGCCTAGCGGCGACGGCCCGGTCGCTGCCCCGTCCGTCGCCGGATGTTCGGGGTGACGGTCCGATCCCAGGTCGGCCGGTCCAGCCATCGAGCCTGCGTCCCGCCGTCGTCGTCGTGTTCGTCGCGGATGCCCGGCAGCCAGTCGGCGACGGTGTTCTCGTCGACGCCCGGCTCGCCGTCGAGGTTGGCGGCGGGCTCCTCGTCGGCCGGCAGGACCTGGATGCTCGTGACCTCCAGGGCCGGGCCCGGCGGCGGCGGCGGCGGCGCCTCGACGGCCGCGGGCACTCGCGGCGGCGTTGTCCAGGCCACGCGCGGATCCCGACCCGGATCGCCCGGCCCGTTCCGCGGCTCGACCCACGATGATCGAGGCGTCCTGCTCGAGGACGCGCAGCCGGATCTGCTGGACCTCGTCGCGCAGCGCCGCGGCCCGCTCGAACTCGAGCGACTTGGCGGCCGCCTTCATCTCCGCCTCCATCCGGGCGACGAGGGCCTCCACCTTGGCCCGGTCGGCCGACGGTCAGCTCCCCGCCCTTCTCCGAGGTGTACACGGTCGTCGACTCGGCCACGACCCGCAGGCGCTCGTTGAGGTCGTGGATCTCCTTGATGATCGTCGTCGGCTGGATCCCGCGGGCCAGGTTGTCGGCCTCCTGGATGGCCCGGCGGCGGTCCGTCTCGTCGATCGCGACCTGCATCGACTCGGTGACCCGGTCGGCGTACATCACGACCGCCCCGCCGGTGTTGCGCGCCGCGCGGCCGATCATCTGGATGAGCGACCAGGCGGACCGCAGGAAGCCCTCCTTGTCCGCGTCGAGGATCGCGACGAGCGTGACCTCGGGCAGGTCGATCCCCTCGCGCAGGAGGTTGATCCCGACCAGGACGTCGAAGACCCCGAGGCGCAGGTCGCGCAGGATCGCGACGCGCTCGAGCGTGTCCACCTCGCTGTGGAGGTACTGGACCTTGACCCCGAGTTCCTTGAGGTAGTCGGTCAGGTCCTCGGCCATCTTCTTGGTCAGGGTCGTGACCAGGGCGCGCTCGCCCCGCTCGACCCGCCCGCGGATCTCCTCGAGCAGGTCGTCGATCTGGCCCTCGGTCGGGCGGACCTCGATGTGCGGATCGACGATCCCGGTCGGCCGGATGAGCTGCTGGACGATCGCGCTGGCTGCGCTCGAGCTCGTACGGCCCGGGCGTCGCGCTCATGTAGATCGCCTGGTGGACGGTCTTCTCGAACTCCTCGAACGTCAGCGGCCGGTTGTCCAGGGCGGACGGCAGGCGGAACCCGAAGTCGACCAGGATCTCCTTGCGGGTCCGGTCGTTCTTGTACATCCCGACGACCTGCGGCACGGTCATGTGCGACTCGTCCACGACGAGCAGCCAGTCCGGCGGGAAGTAGTCGAGCAGCGTCCACGGCCGCGAGCCCGGCCTCGCGGCGCGACAGGTGGCGCGAGTAGTTCTCGACGCCGGTGCAGTAGCCCAGCTCGCGCATCATCTCGAGGTCGAAGGTGGTCCGCTGGCGGAGCCGGGCGCCCTCGAGCGCCCGACCCTCCGCCTCGAGCTGGCCGACCCGCTCCTCCATCTCGACCTCGATGTCGACGATGGCTTCCTTGAGCTTGTCGTTCGGGGTCACGTAGTGGGTCGCCGGGTAGACGTTGACCTCCTTGCGCTCGGCCAGCAGCTCGCCGGTCAGCGGGTCCAGCTCGGTGATCCGCTCCACCTCGTCGCCGAAGAACTCGACCCGGATGAGGGTCTCCTCCGACGCCGGCTGCAGTTCCAGGGTGTCGCCGCGGACGCGGAACCGGGCGCGCGACAGGGCCTGGTCGTTGCGCTGGTACTGGAGGTCGACCAGGTGGCGCAGGACGGCGTCGCGCCGGTACTGGCCGCCGACCCGCAGCCGCAGGACGGTCGCGCCGTAGTCCACCGGGCGCGCCCAGGCCGTAGATGCACGACACGGACGCCACGATGATCACGTCGCGTCGCTCGAACAGGGCGTGCGTCGCGGCGTGGCGCAGCCGGTCGATCTCGTCGTTCCGGCTCGAGTCCTTCTCGATGTACGTGTCGCGACCGGGGCAGGTACGCCTCGGGCTGGTAGTAGTCGAAGTAGCTGACGAAGTACTCGACGGCGTTGTCCGGGAAGAACTCGCGGAACTCGGCGTACAGCTGGGCGGCCAGCGTCTTGTTGTGGGCCAGCACCAGGGTCGGCCGGTTCACCTGGGCGATGACGGATGGCGATCGAGAACGTCTTGCCCGTGCCCGTGGCTCCGAGCAGGACCTGGTGATGGAGGCCCTGGCGCAGGCCGTCGACGAGCTGATCGATGGCGACGGGTTGGTCTCCGGTCGGCTCGAACGGCGCGACCAGCTTCGAGATCCGGCATGGTCCCGATGGTACCCGATTTCGCGTGTTTCGAACGGGTGTTCCATCCGTCCCGGCCGGTGCGTTCCGCCAACTCCCGTACGAATGCACCGCGCGCTCGGGACCATAAGGGGACGCGCTCGCAGGAGACCCGATGACATGCTCGGAGATGCTCGCGACGGCGTGGCCGTGGCGGCGTGGACGGTAGCGACGGACGGTCGCGCTGGAGGATCGGCAGGTCGGATGAGAGTCGGGCGGCTCCGGGGAGGACGTGCGGCGCGCGACCGCGCGTCCGGCCAGGGCCTCGTCGAGTTCGCCCTCGTGCTGCCCGATCTTCATGGCCCTGATGACCGGCGTGATCGAGTTCGGCTTCCTCTACAACAACATCCTGACCGTCCAGTACGCCGCGCGACAAGGCGTCAGCGCCGCGGCGCAGGCCGGGGGCGTGGACGGCGCCGACTGCACGATCCTCAAGGCCATCGAGCGCGCGCTGACCGTCCCGATCGACAAGGCGCGCGTCACGACGGTCACCATCTATCGATCCGACGCCGCGGCGACCCGGTCCCCGGCGCCGTGAACACCTACTCGAGGACCGGCAGCCTGGATTGTCCGGGCGACGCCACCCAGCCCTACAGCCTGGTCGGCACCGAAGGGCTACGCGCAGCAGGATCGCAAGGACTCGATCGCCGAGGGCCTTGACGTCGTCGGCGTGCGGATCGGCTACACGTACGCCGGGATCACGCCGCTCGGGGCCGGGCGGACCTGGGCCGTGTCCGACGGCGCCAGCCTGCGCATGGAGCCGAAGCAGTGACGGCGCGCGCGCCGGGTCCGGCGCACGGTCGACTCGGCCGAGCGCGGTCAGGCGCTGATCGAGTTCACGCTGATCCTGCCCGTCTTCCTGCTGATCCTGATGGGCATGCTGGAGTTCGGCTCCGCCTATGACCACCGCACGGCGATGGCCTACGCGGTCCGGGAAGGCGCCCGGGTCGGGGCCACGCTGGGGAACGGTGGCGCCTACCCGGACAGCGTCGACGCCACGATCCTCGCGGCCGTCCAGCGCGGCCTGACCGACCCGATCCTCGTCGAGAACATCGACTTCATCGAGATCTACAAGGCGGACGCCAACGGCAAGCCGGTCCCCGGCAAGATCAACAAGTACGACCGCAATGGGATCCTGATCGGGACCGCCGGCTGGCCGGCATCCACGCGGGTCCCGGGCCTGAGTGGCGACTCGATCGGCGTCAGCGTCCGCTATGACTTCCATCCGACGACGCCGCTGACCAAGCTGCTCGGCCTGTTCTTCGGCGGCAACCCGCCCTACACGACGATCCCGATGTCGGACGTCACGGTCATGCATCTGGAGCCGACGCCGTGATCGCGGATCCGGAGCACGGTCGGCCGGACGCGGACGTCGCACCACCGACGCCGACGCGGCGCGCGGCCAGATCCTGGTCATGTTCGCGCTGTCGGCCGGGCTCCTGTTCGGGGTCCTGTCCATCGTCGTCGACGTCGGCAACATCTGGAACGCCTCGCTGCACGTGCAGCATGCGGCCGAGGCGGCCGCCCTGGCCGGGGTCCCGTACATGCCTGGCGACTTCACGACCGCCTCCTCGGTCGCTCGCGCGGAAGCCGCCAAGAACGGGTTCTCAGCGGCCCTTGGGGCGACGGTGACGCCGTCGGTCAACACCGAGTCCGTCCAGCGCCTGGACGTTGCGGTCACCAAGACCTTCCAGACCTTCTTCCTCAGGATCGTCGGGATGCCGACGGTCACCATCACCCGGACAGCGACCGGCGAGTACACGTTGCCGGTCCCGATGGGCAGTCCGTTGAGCACCTACGGCGACAACTCGGGCTTCTTCTGGGCGGCCGCCGAGGCGCAGGGCACGAACCGCTCGGCGGGCGATGCGTACGGCACGTACTACAACCCGAAGCCGACGGTGAACGGGCAGTACGACGCGAACGGCTATCAGTACGCGATCGAGGTCCCGGTCGGCGCTGGGGCCACGAACGTCGACCTTTACGACCCGACCTTCTGCGCGGTCGACGACCAGAAGGGCACGGGCGACCACTGGATCAACTGGGACGCCGCCGGATGGCCGGCCGTCTCGACGTACTACGTGCTCTGGTCCGACCCAGCCCAGACGCCGCTCGACTACACCGACGATGTCCAGGTCACGTCGACCGGGACACTCTTCGAGAACGACCGTCAGGTCGACAAGAGTGCCGGCCTCCGCGAGAACTCGGCGGCGTGGCCGGGCCACGCGTTCTGGGCCCTGCCCGACTGCACGACCGACGCCTACCACAACCAGTGGTGGACGATGACCACGATCACCACACCGGGGACCTATCGGCTACAGGTCACGACGACCACGCCGACCAACGCCAACGCCCAGAAGAACACGAGCGCCGAGAACATGTGGTCATTGCGCGCCGTCCCGACCAATGTCGCCTATCCGCCATATGTGTACGGCCTGGGCAAGATGATCATCTACGCCAACGTCGCGAACGGGACCACACTCTTCTACCTGGGCCGGATCGAAGCCGTCCACGCCGGCAAGACGATGGTCATCCAGCTGTTCGATCCGGGTGACGCCTCAGGCAACTCGAGCATCGAGATCCTCAAGCCGACCGCGACGGGCTATGTCCCGGCCACCTTCAGCTATACGGCCGACGCCAACGCCGCCGGGTCGAAGAGCGGGACGAACAAGACGTCCCTGAAGACGACGATCAGCGGCGCCGGCCAGTACAACAACGCCTGGGTCACGTTGACGATCCCGCTGCCCAAGACCTACAACGCGCCCCTCCCGCCCGGCGAGCCCGCCGGGACGCAGGGCGGATGGTGGAAGATCCGCTACTCGTTCGACAGCACGACGACCGACACGACGACGTGGCAGGCCTCCATCCGCGGCAACCCCGTCCACCTCGTGCAGCCGTGACCGGATGGGTCGCCGCTCCGGTACTTCCGAGCGGTAGGGCGACGACCCCGTCCAGGCCTACGGTGGAGGCGCGCGCGGCTCGTCCTCGAACATCACCCCTCGGGCACCGACCATCGACACCAGAGTCGACCCCCACCGGGTCGCACACCGGGAGACGCTGATCCATGGAGATGGAGTACCGGGACAACCGCCGCCGCTCGCGGATCATCATGCTCCTCGGGTTGATCCTGGCCGTCATCGCCGGTGCATCGGCGTTCTTCCTGGTCAACCAGGCACAGCTGGACGCCGGCTCCGGCGACACCGCCACGACGCCGATCGTCGTCGCCGTCCGCCTCATCCCGGCACGCAAGCCGATCGAAGCCGGCGATATCGCCATCCGCGAGGTCCCGATCGACCCGACCAACGCGAACGGGATCTTCCTGTCCACCGACAAGGTCATCGGCCTGATCCCGGGCGTCAACATCCTGGAAGGTCAGCCGATCTTCGCGAACTTCCTGGCGTCGGCGGCCCTCGGCGGGCAGTTCCAGATCCTCGCTCCCGGCGAGACCCTCGCCCCCGATTCCCCGGCGTGGCGCGCCGTCTCGCTGACGATCCCGGACGATCGGGCCGTCGCCGGGGCGATCCAGCCGGGCGACCACGTCGACATCTTCATCAGCGCCATCGTGCAGGTCCCCGTGGAGCTTGCGGAGAGCGGCAAGTACCTGACGGACAAGGCGACGAAGATCGTCTACCAGGACATCACGGTCCTCTCGAAGTCCGGCCAGGACTACGTGATCAAGGTGCCGCTCGAGATCGCGGAGGAGATCACCCACGTCCAGGCGACAGGACAATCCCAATTCAGTGCCGCCCTGCGGCCGGTCGAGGACACGCGGGCCGGTCGATGCGTCGAAGCTGGGCGAGACGACCAACCTGATCATCAAGCGCTACGGTCTGCCCGATCCCGGAGACGTGGCCACCCGGCAAGGGCGTCCCGGCGGCGACCCCATCGTCGGCACCGAGCGCCAGCCCGTCGACCGCACCGTAGTCCGCGACCGAGCGTGCCCGACTCGTCAGTCGTCGGTGCCCGAGCGACTGAGGGCAGCGGCGAGGGCGGCCGCAAGAGCCTCGTCCACCCGCCGCTCCGTGTCCTCGAGGGTCCCGTCGGTCTCGATGATCCGCGTCGCCGCGGCCCGGGATCTCGCCACGAGCCCGGCCTGTGCCGCGATCCGTCGGTCGGCGTCGTCCGCGTCCCCGCCCCGGGCGATGACCCGCGCGCGCTGGATGGCCGGGCCGCAGTCCACCAGCCAGACCTCGTCCACGAGGTCGACGTAGCCGCCGTCCACGAGCCGGATCGCCTCCAGGACGACCGCCGGCGCCGAGGACCCGTCGGTCGCCTCGTCGAGGGCGGCGAGGATGCGCGGCCGGACGGCCGGATGGACGATCGCCTCCAGGTCCGCCAGGGCGGTCGGGTCGGCGAACACGATCCGTCCGAGGGCGGCCCGGTCCAGTCGCCCGTCCCCGTCCACCAGCTCCGTCCCGAACCGTTCGGCGATCGCGGCCACGGCCGGTTCGCCGGGCTCGGTGACGTCGCGGGCCAGTCGATCGGCGTCGATGACGATGGCCCCGTGGGTCGCGAGCCGCGCCGCGACCGTGGACTTGCCGCAGCCGATCGGCCCGGTCAGACCGATGCGGACGGGACGGCGGCGCAGACACGTCGTTCGAGATCGCCGGATCGGTCACGGTGCTCGCTCCTCGAGGTCCAGCCACGCATCCTCGGCGGCGGCGAGGGCCTGGCCGACGTCCGCCAGCTCGCTCGTGACCCGGCCGCATCTCGACGTAGTTCGCGGCCACCGCGGGATCGCCGAGCGCCAGCTCGAGATGGCTCTTGCGCAGGCCGAGCCGGGTGAGGTCCGCCTCGACCGCGGCGCGCTGACGTCGATAGGCGTCCTTGGAGAGCTTCGGCCCTCGCTTGCCCTTCGCGGTCGACGCGACGGCGGCGCGGCGGCGGCGGCTTCGTGGCCGGCAGCCGCGCGTCCGTTCGAGTCCTGCCGCGTTCGTCCGTCCGCCGCCGAGCCGCGCCGCCTGGGCCTCGAGGGCGCTGGCGACGGTCCACCCGCCGGCGACCGCCGTCCGCCAGGCCCGATAGCCGCCATCGAACCCGACCGCGCCGCCGTCGTCCACGACCCACAGCTTGTCGCACACCGTCTCGAGCAACCGCCGGTCGTGCGACACGACCAGCAGCGTCGCGGGCGACCCGGTCATGAACGCCTCGATCGCCTCGCGTGCCGGGATGTCGAGGTGGTTCGTCGGTTCGTCGAGCAGGAGCAGGTTCGACGGCTGGATGCCGAGCAGCGCCAGTTCGAGGCGCGACCGCTCGCCGCCGGACAGGAGGCGCACCTCCTTGAGGACGTCGTCGCCGCGGAACAGGAACCGGGCGAGGTAGGACCGAGCCTCGCCCTGGGTGACCGGAAACGCCTCGGTCAGGGCGTCGAGGACGGTCGTCCCGACGATCGCCGCCTCGCGCAGCTGGGCGAGGTACCCGAGCTGGACCGCGTGCCCGAAGGTCAACGACCCGTCCAGCGGCGGGCAGGTCGCCGGCGATCGTCCGCAGCAGGGTCGTCTTGCCCGCGCCGTTCGGCCCGACGATGCCGATCCGCTCCCCGCGCTGGGCGGCCAGGAACGGGGCGCGCGCCACGATCCTGCGCCTCGGTCGCGGGTGACCCGTCCGGGGCCATCGCGCCGCGACCCGGCAGGTAGCCGACGGCGAGGCCCTCCGACCCGCACGACGATCTCGCCGGACCGCGACGGGCCGGCGCCCGCCAGGGACGCGGCCGGGATGGCCAGCTTGCGACCGGCCTTCGGGGCCTCCTTCTGCTCGGCCTGGAGCTTCTCGAGGCGAGCCTCGTGCTCGTGCATCTTGCTGAACTTGCGGTGGCTTCGATAGCGCTGGATGAGCTCGCGCTCGCGGGCGATCTGCTCGGCGTGCGTCTCGACGTCCTTGACCGTCCGGGCGTCGCGCTCCTCGCGCTGGCGGTGGTACGAGCTGTAGTCGCCACGGAACGCGGTCAGGCGACGGTCGCGCAGTTCCCAGACCCGGGTGACCGTGGCGTCCAGGAACGCCCGGTCGTGCGAGGCGACCAGCAGCGAGCCCGGCTCGGCGGCGCAGGTGCTCCTCGAGCCACTCGAGGGCATCGAGGTCCAGGTGGTTCGTCGGTTCGTCCAGCATCAGCAGGTCCGGATCGGCGATGACGAGGCGGGCCAGCGACGCCCGGGTCTGCTCCCCGCCGGACAGCGCCGTCGGCGGCTTGGCCCACTCGTCGCGCGCGAACCCGAGCCCGCTCAGCGCCGAGTCCACGCGCTGGTCCAGCGTGTAGCCGCCGAGGAGCTCGAAGCGGTGCTGGAGGTCCGCATAGGCCGGCTCGGTCACGCGGCCGTCGCGCTCGAAGGCGGCCAGCTCCTCGGCCATCCGGTCCAGGTGGGCGGCACCGGTCCGGACCGCCATCCGCAGGTTCGGCGACGCCATGAACGACCTCGTCGAAGTGGGCCTCCTGCGCCAGCAGGCCGACGGTCAGCCCGCGCTTGCGGTGGACCTCGCCACCGTCCGGCTCGCCGCGACCGGCGGCGATGCGCAGGAGCGTGGTCTTGCCGGCGCCGTTCGGCCCGACCAGCCCGATCCGGTCGCCGAGCGCGATGGACGCATCGATGCCGTCGAGGATGACGAAGGTGCCGACCTCGCGCGTGACCCCGGTCAGCCGCAGGATGCTCATGCGCCGCGCCGCCATGCTGTCGCGTGCGGCGGCCCGACGGGTCGCGGCGGCGCGCTTCGTCCGTTCCGTCCGGCTGCGGCGCGCGGCCTGCTCCGTCTCGGCGGGCGTCCGGCCGAGGCTCCCCTCCCCGTCCAGCTCGGTCCAGCGGCGACCGCGTCGGACGTCGCCGCCGGTCTGCGTCCGCAGGATCGCCTTCGCGCTGGCGCGATCCGCCGGCGACAGGCGCTGGCACCACGAGCAGAAGTGCGTGGACCGGGCGCCGACGACGATCCGCTTGATCGGCCGCCCGCAGCGCGGGCACGGCTCGCCGGTCCGCTGGTAGACCTCGAGGCGCTCCTGCATCGACCCGTCGCCGTCGGGCGCCGTGTAGTCGTCGATGGAGCTGCCGCGTCGCTCGACGGCCTCGGCCAGGATCGAGCGGATGGCCTCGTACAGGTGCCGCTCGTCCGGCGGGCGGAGCGACGCCGCCGAGCGCAGCGGGTGGAGCCGAGCGGTCCACAGCGCCTCGTCCGCGTAGATGTTGCCGACCCCGGCGAGGAACGACTGGTCGAGCAGGAGCGGCTTGAGGCGTCCCTTCCGGCGCCGGATCCGGCGACGGAAGTCGCGGACCGTGAAGGCCGGATCGAGCGGCTCCGGCCCGAAGATCGCCGAAGACCGACGAACCGCCGACCTCCGTCACGAGCTCGCCCGTGACCGGATCGCGGCCGTACAGGCCCGACCCTGCCGAACTTGCGGATGTCGCGGAACCGGAGCTCCCGACCGTCCGCCAGCTCCAGCACCAGGCGCACGTACGGGTCCACCGGCACGTCCGCCGGCACGACGAACAGCTGGCCGGTCATCTTGAGATGGATGGTCAGGGCGGCGTCGCCGGACAGCTCGACGACGACCAGCTTCGCCCGCCGCCCGACGGTCTCCACCCGTCGACCCGCCACGGCCTCGGCGAACGCCTCGGGCGTGTGCGTCCGGAGGGTCCGCGCCCACGAACAGCGGGCGCCCACGATCGTCGCGCCGACGATGCGCGGACGCAGGTCGCGCGCGACCGTCTCGACCTCGGGTAACTCCGGCACGACGCGAACCTACCCGGCGACGGGCGCGGCAGGCGCCTCGAGATCGGGGGCCTCGTCCGCCTCGGCGGCGATCGCGTCGGCGCGGGTCAGCGGCGTCATCGTGTCCCAGTCGTCCCCGACCTTGATGTCGACGGTCAGCGGCACGTCCAGCGGCAGCGCCGACTCCATCGTCTCGCGCAGGATCGGCACCAGGCGGTCCACCTCGTCGCGCGGGACCTCGAGGAGCAGTTCGTCGTGGACCTGGAGGAGCGGCCGCGCGCGGAACCCGCCGGCCAGCAGTCGCTCGTCGAGCCGGATCATCGCGATCTTGACGATGTCCGCCGCCGTCCCCTGGATCGGCATGTTGATGGCCATCCGCTCGCCGGCGGCGCGCAGCGTCGGGTTGCGGGCCGCGAGCTCGGGGATCTGGCGCTTGCGCCCGAGCAGCGTCGTCACGTAGCCCTGCGTCCGGGCCTGCTCCTTGATCGCGAGCATGTAGTAGCTGATCCCGGAGTAGGTCGCGAAGTAGGTGTTGATGAACGCCTGCGCCTCGGCGCGCGGGATGTTCGCCCGCTCGGACAGGCCGAAGTCGCTCAGGCCGTAGGCGATCCCGAAGTTGACCATCTTGGCCATCGAGCGCTCGCCGAGGGTCACGTCGGCCGGGTCCTTCTTGAGCACGAGCGCGGCGGTCTCGCGGTGGAGGTCGGCGCCGCGCGCGAACGCGTCGCGCAGGTGCTCGTCGCCCGACACGTGGGCGAGGATCCGCAGCTCGATCTGGCTGTAGTCGGCGGCCACGAGGGTCAGGTCCGGGGCGCCGGCCACGAACGCGCGCCGGATCCGCCGCCCGAGCGGCGTCCGGATCGGGATGTTCTGGAGGTTCGGGTCGGACGAGGACAGCCGGCCGGTCGCGGCGACGGCCTGGTGGAACGTCGTGTGCAGCCGGCCGTCGTCGGCCAGCAGGGTCGGCAGCGCCTCGACGTACGTCGAGCGCAGCTTCGTGTAGATCCGCCACTCGAGCAGCTTGTCGATCATCGGGTGGGCGGCGCGCAGGTCCTCGAGCACCGACGCGTCGGTCGAGTAGCCGGTCTTCGTCCGCTTGCCCTTCGGCAGGTCCAGCTCGTAGAACAGGATCTGCTCGAGCTGCTTGGGGCTGCCGAGGTTGAACTCGTGCCCGACGTCGGCGTAGATCTCGGTCTCGAGGCGCGAGATCTCGGCCCCGAATTCGACGCGCGAGGGCCTTGAGCGCCTCGAGGTCCAGGGCGACGCCGGTCGCCTCCATCCGGGCCAGCGTCGGTGATGAGCGGCAGCTCGAGCTCGGCGTAGAGGCGGTCCAGGCCGTCGTCCACCAGGCGACGCTGGAGCGGCTCGCGGACGGCGATGGCCGACAGCGCCTCGAGGCCGGCCCGGGCGGCGGCGTCCAGCTCGGCGACCGGCGGCAGGATGAGGTCGAGCTGCTCGGCGACGACGTCGGCGATCGTCTGGCTGCGCAGGGCGGCGTTCAGGACGTACGCCGCGACCTGCGTGTCGAAGGCCACCGGCAGCGCCGTGGCGGACGCGTCGTCGGCGATGCCGAGCGACGAGCAGCGGCTTGACCTCGTGCGCGACGACCGGCGTGCCGAGGTCGGCCAGGAGTCGCCGGAGGGTCGCGGCGTCCGCCGGCCCCTCGACCGCGATCGTCCGGCCGTCCGTCCCGGCGATGGCGAGGGCGATCGGCGGCGCCGCGACGGGGTCGCGGGTCGTCCAGCACCAGCCCGGCCCCGACGGCCGGCTGGGCCGCCAGCCAGGGCCCGAGCGCCTCGATCCGCTCGCCGCCATGGACCTCGATGCAGCGACGGGTCCGCGATGGCCGCCGCGAGGGCCGTCGGCAGGTCGCCGAGCGTGTCCAGGCCGGCCGACCGCGGTGCCTGCGGACGGTGTCCCGTCGCCGCCGGCCTCGGGACCATCGGACGCCACCGACCGGGCGACCGCATCGAAGTCGAGCGAGAGCTGCAGGCCGCCGCCCTCGCCGGCCGCACGGGCCGGCTTCGCCGACCCCCAGCCCGACGGCCGGTTCGCCCCGGCGACCCGGGCCGCCGGCACGGATCCATCGGTCGCCACGCCGTGCAGCGCTTCGGCCGTCTCGCCGGCCGACTCGCCGGTCATCGCCGGCAGGCGCTCGATCAGCGAGCGGAACTCGTACTCGCGGAAGAGCCGGATGACCGTCTCGCGGTCGTAGTCGCCCAGGCGCGCCGCCTCCAGGTCGAACTCGACCGGCAGGTCGCGCACGATCGTCGAGAGGTCCTGGCCCATGAACACCGGCGTCGCGATGCTCGACGAGCTTGTCGCGCAGCTTGTCCGGCTTGACCTCGTCGATCCGCTCGTACACGGCCGCCAGCGACCCGAACTCGCGGATGAGCTTGGCCGCCGTCTTCTCCCCCACCCCGGGCACGCCCGGGATGTTGTCCGACGGGTCGCCCTTGAGCGCCTTGTAGTCGATCATCTGGCCGGCGACGAGCCCGAACCGCTCGTCGATCTTGGCCGGGTCGTACAGGATCGTGTTCTCGACGCCGGACCGGGTCGTCATCAGCCGGGTGTGGTCGGTGACCAGCTGGAGCATGTCCAGGTCGCCGGTCACGATGGTCGTGTCGAGTCCACGCCGCTCGGCGTCCACGATGATCGTGCCGATGACGTCGTCCGCCTCGTAGCCGGCCAGCTCGTAGACGGGGATCCGCAGCGCCGCGACGACCTCGCGGACCTTCGGGAACTGGTCGCGCAGGTCGTCCGGCATCCGCTGGCGGGTGGCCTTGTACTCGGCGTACTGCTCGTGGCGGAAGGTCGGCCCCTGGAGGTCGAAGGCGACCGCCACGTAGTCCGGCTTGATGTCGGCGATGCCCCGCAGGACGATGCTGCAGAAGCCGAAGACCGCGTTGACGAGCTCGCCCTTCGACGTCGTGAGGGGCGGGAGCGCGAAGTATCCGCGGTAGATGAGCCCGTTGCCGTCGAGCAGCATCAGGCGTTCCATCGGCAGGCCTCTGGGTGCGTGGGAACCGGGTCCGGGGAGGAGCCTGCAGTGTACCCGGGGACCCGTCGGTCGCGACTCCCGGTCAGCCGTCGCCGAGTTCGGTCAGCCGTCGCCGAGTCGGCGCGCTCCCCAGCGCAGCAGGACCAGCGTCAGGCCGGTGACGAGCATGAGCGCGGACAGCAGGATCAGCAGGGAGGGGCCGCCGTCCGCGCCGGGCGCGGTGAACTGCTCCAGCACGGAGCCCTTGGCGGATCCACGTCCGACCTCACCGCCGTCGTTCCCGGCGCCTTCGCGACCGGTCGGCTCCGCGGCGGTGTCGCCGGGAAGCGATGGACGAGCCGGCGAGCGGCCCGACCGCCGGGGCCAGCTCCTGGCTCGCGCCGGCATCGGACTCGGTCATCTGGATCTCGGGGGCGGCGGCCCCGGCACTGCTCGCGGCAGCTGAAGATGCCCGTCGAGGGGACGTTCGCGATCAGCAGGCCGGCGAGCCCCATCGTCGTGAGGCCGAGGGCGAGCGGGCGGGTGAACCGGTCGCGCGGGGATGCGATAGCGCCGAGGACCCGGCGCCAGCCTCGGGAGGTCGCCGCGCTGGGCGTCCGCCTCGGTCAGGGTGAAGTCGCGGGGACGGCGCGGCATCGGCAGGTCGTGGGTGGCCGCGGCGAGGGTCACGAGGTCGGCGCGAAGCGTCGAGCAGGCGCTGCAACCGGTGAGCCAGTCGTGGACCCGTGTGCGCTCTCGGGCGTCAAGGGTGCCGTCGAGGTGGGCGGCGATGAGCAGCGGGTCGTGGGTGGCGTGGTCGGGGGCGGGCGTGGTCATGTCCCCGCCAAGACGACCTCGATGGCCCTGCGGTTCCGACTTGGCGTCATCGGCGGCCGGATCCGGGCGTCCATCAGCCACGGAACAGCTCCATCCGGCCTTCCATCAGCTCGCGCAGGGCGAGCCGTCCGCGGTGGATCCGGGACTTGACCGTGCCGAGCGAGACGCCGGTCATCTCGGCGATCTCCTGGTAGTCGTAGCCCTCGATGTCGAACAGGACGATGGCCGTCCGCTGGTCGTCGGTGATGCTCGCGAGCGCCGCCGACAGGGCGCGCGTGCGCTCGGCGGCGACCGCCGTGCGCTCCGGGATCGGCGCTCTCGCCGGCGGGCGGCTGCCAGCTCTCGTCGTCGAGCTCGGGGTACGGCTGGACGGGGCGGCGCTTCTTGGCTCGCTGGGCGTCCATGGCGGCGTTGACGCAGATCCGGTTGAGCCAGGACTTCACGCTGCCGCCGCGAAAGGACTTCAGGTTCCGGTAGGCCGAGAAGAAGGCCTCCTGGACCGCATCGGAGGCCTGGTCGCGATCCGGGACCATCCGGACGACGAGCGCGTACAGCTGATCCTGGTACAGCAGCACCAGGTCGTTGAAGGCGCCGAGGTCGCCGTCGCGGGCTTGCTCGATGAGGATGAGATCTCGGCGCTGGACGGGGTCGTCTGAGACCGTCGTCGAGCGAAGGCCCTCCATGGTCTGGGGGTCCCTCCGGATGGCGATCGTGAGGCGCGGCGAGTCTAGCATCGGTTCCCGGCGAGACGCCGATCGGGCCGAGCGGGTTCCGTCGGTCGCCTCCGGGGCGTCGACGACCATGGCCTCAGGCCGCCGTTACCGGCAGCCGCGAAAACGAAACGAGTGAGCGTGGAGGCGCATCCAAACCCCCTGTTCACGCAGGCTGGGCGTGAGTCCACGAGGGATCTGTAGCCAGATCGAATTTCGGGCGCGGCGAGTGTCGGCGCGGCCTGACGATGCCGACTCGCGGTGGAGCCATGGCTAGCGCGGTACGATGCGCGTGGCACGATCGCCCGGCGTGGCGGAATGGCATACGCAGACGACTCAAAATCGGCCGACCCGGCAGGAGTGGTGATCGGCGGGTGACGAACCCACACGTCCTTGCAAGAGGGTTCGGGTCTCCCTGTCGCCGACTCCGGCACCACCGCGCACCTCATCGTAGCCGAGCGGCATCTCGCGGCCGTCCGGTTCAGCTCGCGGGACGTAGTCGACGACGAGGACGCGCTCCAGGATCGGCTGGAGCTCCCGGGTGAACGCGACGTGGGCCGGGTGCGGCAGGTAGGCGTCCCGTGCCGCCGCATCGGCCAGGGTCACCAGGAAGCAGTGGGTGAAGCCGTCGGCCAGGCCCTCAGGGCTCTCGTTCGTGCCCCACTCCAGGTCGAGGATGCCCGGGACCTGGCCCTGCAGCGCGGCGAACGCCGCTTCGATCGACCGGATGCGATCCGCCGGCGCGTCGGCGCGGAACGAGAACAGGACGACGTGTCGAACGGGCCCAGGCGGCGCGTCAGGGGTACCCATGGGCCAAGGGTAGCCTGCGCTAGACTCGGTGCCGTGCCCGAGACGAGCCTCCAGCGACGCTACAGCCCGGCGTCCACCTGCTTCGGGTGCGGCCCGGCCAACGCAGAAGGCCTCCGGATCGACAGCGTCGAGGCCGACCCGACCAACGCCGACGCCCATCCCGGCGAGCTCGTCGCGGACTGGCAGCCACTCCCCCACCACGCGGCGTTCGATGGCGTGCTGAACGGCGGGATCATCGGGGCCCTGCTCGACTGCCACTCGAACTGGGCGGCCGCGATCCGGCTCATGCACGACGACGGCGCCGCCGGGCCGCCCGGCTGCGTGACGGCCGAGATGACCGTCCGATTCCGCCGCCCGACGCCCACCGACACCCCGGTCCACCTGCGCGCCTGGCCCGTCCAGGTCGATGGGCGCAAGGTCGTCGTCGACGCCGAAGCCGTGAGTGGAGGTATCGTGACCGCGACGTGTCACGCGACGTTCGTGGCGGTCGGTCCTGATCATCCCGCCTTCGAGCGCTGGTAGCGCCCGTCACCACCAGAGGAGTCCCATGTTCGATCGGTTCTTCCGCAAGGGCGATAGCGCCGAGGACCAGCCACTCGCACCGCGACCCGCCCCGACGGCGGTCGATCCCGCGGGCGATACCGCCACCGTCCGACGGATCGTCGGCAAGCTCGAGGCGATGCCGCCCGAGCAGGCCCGGCTGACCGCCTCGGCGGCGTACATCCTGGCCCGCGCAGCGAACGCCGACCTGGATATCAGCGACGAGGAGACGGCCGTCATGGAGCGGGCGCTCCAGGATCGCGGCGCCCTGGACGAAGCCACGGCCGTGCTGGTCGTCGAGATGGCGAAGCTCCAGGCCAAGACCGTCGGCGGCACCGAGGACTACGTCGTGACCCGCGAGTTCAAGGGCATCTCGACGCCGGAGCAGCGCCTCAACATGGCTCGAGCCTGCTTCATGCTCGCGGCGGCCAACGGCAGCATCTCCGCCGAGGAGAGCGCCGTCGCGAACGCGATCGCGACCGAACTGGACATCGACGACGTGACGCTCGCCGCGATGCGGCGCGAGTTCACCGATCAGATGTCGGCCGTCCAGGAGCTGCGTCGCCAGGCCACCCAGGGGTGACCCTGGCGCGTCATCGCAGGCTGCTGGGGAGCGCATTCGCCATCGCGCTCGTCGCGAGTCTGGGCGCCTGCGCCACCCCCGTGCCGGCCGCCCAGATCGTGACGTTCCAGGTCGCCGACGGGTCGCAGTACAAGGTCCTGATCACCGATCCGGCCGACCTCGACACGGTCCAGGCCCTCGCCGACGGCGAGGATGCCCCGAGCATCCCGAACGGCCTGATCGTTCGCGACACCGGCGTCAACAGCGGCTGGTCGTGGTCGCTCGATCCCGACGGACTTCACGTTCGTCGACATCGTCGACGGGAGCTGTGACGGCGTCCCTCAGGAGGTCGAGGACGGGACCCACGAGAGCGACCGGTTCTGCCCCTGGTCGGCCATCGTCGTGGCGATGGAACCCGCACCATGAGCCGCGGACGCTTCATCGGCTACCCGTTCGACCGGATGCTGGCGGCGTTCGGTGATGCCACCCAGGCGGCGACCGCCGTGGCCGCCGTACGAGCGCTCGGGATCCCCGACCGGGATATCACCGTGCTGCGCGGCGAGGAGGGCGCGAACCGGCTGGACGGGACCGGCGCGGCGAACGGCGTGGTCGCCCGCATCCGGCGAGCCGTGGACTTCACGATGATGGACCAGCTCGTCGACTTCGCCTACTACGAGGAGGCGGTCCGATCCGGTGGCGCGACGGTGATGGTCAAGGTCCGGGGCGACACCCGGAAGTCCGCCGTGGCGAACGCCCTCGAGGCCGCCGGCGGGCACTTCCTCAACTACTACGGCCGGTTCGCCACCGAGGAGATCTCCCGGTGGCGCGGGGCGGAGCCGGCCATCAACGAGGTCCTGCGCCGCTGAACGCGCCGACCGGCCCGTCAGCTGACGAGCGACAACTCCACGAGGCCTTCGCCGAGCCGGCGGCGCACCTCCGCGACCAGCTCGGAGTCGTAGGCGACGCCTCGGCGCAGCTCCATCGGGAGCGGGGCACCCGCCCCCGTGGTCGGGATGTGGATGACGACGCGGGTGGTCCCCGGGTGGTCCCGCAGGAGCGCCTTGAACGTCTCCATCGCGACCACGACGCGGTCGGACGGTGCGTGGGCCCCGAACTTCACGTGGAGGACCGCGGTCGGACCGGCGGCGACCGCGGCGTCGGCGACGGCATCGGCCACGATCCGGGCGCGAGCCTCGTCCGGCACGGCCGGGTCCAGGTCGCGGTCCGGCGCCAGCGCGGCGACCCCGGGCGCGTCGATGTACGTGGGCACCGGCTCCGGCGGGCGCGAACGGCGCCAGGGCGGGGGTCGCCGTGGCCGCTCCACGGTCGTGGCGCAGCGGCGAGACGACCGGGATCGGCGTGGCCCCGGCGCACCTGCGCACCCGGCCCGTCCCGGCCACCCGGTCCGTCCGGTCCGTCCGGTCCTGGGCCGACCGCC
Source organism: uncultured Chloroflexia bacterium (assembly GCA_963738475.1). Classification (GTDB taxonomy): domain Bacteria; phylum Chloroflexota; class Limnocylindria; order Limnocylindrales; family CSP1-4; genus SPCO01. The sequence continues at coordinate 220,749 of CAVTWU010000026.1, read as the reverse complement.
ACCATCGGACGAGACGCGCCGCCGGACTGGCTGCCGCTGCCGTTCCCGGATCCGCCGTTGCCGTTCTGCCAGCCGCCGTTGCCGTTCGGTCCGCGCCGGCGTGCCCCACGGTCCCCTGCCGCCACGTCCCGGGCGAACGCCTCGGGGCCCTTCACGACGGCGTCGTCCCACTCGGCCACGAGGTCGGCGAGCACCGACACCTCCTCGCCGCGGTGGTCCACGCGCCCCGCGACGAGCAGGATCGAGCCGTCGCGCCAGATCGGCCCGGTCGTCTCGTACAGGCGCGGGAAGACGACGACCTCGATCGTGCCCTGCAGGTCCTCCATCGTGACGATGGCCATCGAGGCCTTCGCCTTCGTGATGACCATCCGGATCCCGGTCACGATGCCGCCGACGACGATCCGCTGCCCCTCCAGCGACTCGTCCGTCAGGTCGCCGGAGTAGGCGTTCACGAACTGGCCGACCTGCGCCGCGACCTCGCCCATCGGGTGCTCCGACAGGTACAGCCCGAGCAGTTCCTTCTCCCAGCGGAGGCGCGTCCGCATGGGCGCCTCGGGCGTCGCGGGGAGTGGCCGGGTGAGCGTCGCCGCCTCTGCGGTGCCCATGTCGAACAGCGACGTCTGGCCGGTGATGCGGTCGCGCTGCGTGGCCTGCGCGGCGAGGACCGCGTCGTCCAGGCCATCGAGGATCTGCTGCGGGTGGCCGAACGCGTTGAGCGCCCCGACCTTGGCCAGCGCCTCGAGCACCTTGCGATTGCACAGGCGCAGGTCGATGCGCGTGCAGAAGTCGGTCAGTGACGTGAACGGGCCACCCTCGTCGCGGGCGGCGATGATCGACTCGATGGCGCTCTCGCCGACGTTCTTGACCGCCAGCAGGCCGAATCGGATGGCCTCGCCCTCGACCGTGAACTCCACGTGGCTCGAGTGGACATCCGGCGGCAGGACGTCGATCCCCATCCGACGGCACTCGGCGACAGCCGCCGCCACCTTCTCCTCGTTGCTGCGGAACGCGGTCAGGACGCTGGTCATGTACTCGACCGTGTAGTTCGCCTTCATGTAGGCGGTCTGATAGGCGATCAGGCCGTAACACGTGGCGTGGGCCTTGTTGAAGCCGTACCGCTCGAAGGGCTCGAACGCCTTGAACACGGCATCGATGACGTCCGCGGCGACGCCGCGCTCGGCCGCCTGGGTGACGAACTTCTCCTTCTGGGCGCGCAGCACCGCCGACTTCTTCTTGCGGATGGCGTAGCCCAGGGTGTCCGCCTCGGGTCCGGTGAAGCCGCCGAGGGCGATCGCCGCGGACATGATGTCCTCCTGGTACACGAAGATCCCGTAGGTCTTGTCCAGGTACGGCTCCAGGAGCGGATGCAGGTACGTCACGGCCTCCTGGCCGTGCTTGCGGCGGATGTAGGCCGGGATGTTGTCCATGGGGCCCGGGCGGTAGAGCGCGACCATGGCCGCGAGGTCGTAGACGGACGTCGGCCGCAGCTCGCGGATGTAGCGCCGCATGCCGGCGGACTCGAGCTGGAAGATGCCGGTCGTCTCGCCGGAGGCGAGGAGCTCGAAGGTCCGGGCGTCGTCGAGCGGGATGTCGTCCAGGTCGATCTCGACCTGTCGCTCGGCGCGTACGAGGTCCACGGCCTGGCGCAGGATCGTCAGGTTCGAGAGGCCGAGGAAGTCGAACTTGAGCAGCCCGAGCGCCTCGATGGCGTGCATCTCGTACTGGGACATCGAGCCCGTCCGAGTTGGTCGCCTTCTGGAGCGGCATGAGCTCGGTCAGCGGCTCGCGGCTGATGACGACGCCGGCGGCATGGGTGGACGCATTGCGGGCCACGCCCTCGAGGTGTCGGGCGAAGTCGATGATCCGCTTCACCGCCGGGTCGGAGTCGACCATCTCGCGCAGCGGCGGGGCGATCTTCAGGGCCTCGTCCAGCGAGATCCCGAGCTGGTTCGGGATCGCCTTGGCGATGCGGTCCACCTCGCCGTACGAGTGGCCCAGGACGCGCCCGACGTCGCGGATGGCCGCGCGGGCCAGCATCGTGCCGAACGTGATGATCTGGGCGACGTGGTCCTGGCCGTACTTGCGCCCGACGTAGGCGATGACCTCCTCGCGTCGGCCGTCCTCGAAGTCGACGTCGATGTCCGGCATCGTGACGCGGTCCGGGTTGAGGAAGCGCTCGAACGGGAGCTGGTACAGGATCGGATCGACCGGGGTGATGCCCAGCGTGTAGGTCACGATCGAACCCGGCGCGCTGCCTCGGCAGGTCGTCTGGATGCCCTGCTCGCGGGCGAACCGGATGAAGTCCGCGACGATCAGGAAGTAGCCGGGATAGCCCATCGTGATGATGACGCCGAGCTCGTAGTCGAGCCGTTGCTGGAGCTCCGGCGTGACCGTGCCGTAGCGGCGCTCCAGGCCGCGCTGACACTCCTCGCGCAGCCAGCTCTCGACGGTGTGCCCGTCCGGGACGGGGAAGTGCGGGATGCGGAGGGTGCCGAGCGGCAGCTCGAGGTCGGTCATCTCGGCGATCCGGCGCGAGTTCCGGATCGCGTCGAGCTGGTCCGGGAAGAGCGACGCCATCTGGGCCGCGGACTTCACGTAGAACTCGTGCGTCTCGAACCTGCAGCCGGTTCGGCGTGTCGAGGTTGTTGCCGGTCCCGACGCAGAGCAGGACGTCGTGCGCCTCGGACTGGTCCTCGCGGACGTAGTGCAGGTCGTTCGTCACGACGAGCGGCAGGCCGGCCTCCGGCGCGAGGCGCAGGAGCTGCTCGTTGAGCCGGCGCTGCTCGGCGAGGCCGTGGTCCTGGAGTTCGAGGAAGAAGTGGTCCTTGCCGAAGATGTCGCCGTACTCGCCGGCGACCTTGCGAGCGAGCTCCCAGTCGTCCACCTCGAGCGCCTTGGCGACCTCGCCACCCAGGCAGGCCGACAGGCCGACGAGGCCCTCGCTGTACTTCGCGAGGTGCTCGTGGTCGATGCGCGGCTTGTAGTAGTAGCCGTCGATGTGGGCGTCGGTGACCAGCCGGCACAGGTTCTGGTAGCCCGTGTAGTCCTTCGCGAGGAGGATCAGGTGGAAGGGCTGGCTGTCGGCCTTGCCCTCCTTCGAGGTCATCGAGCGAGGGGCGACGTACGTCTCGACGCCGATGATCGGCTTGATGCCCTTGGTCTTGGCCGCCTGGTAGAACGCGACCGCGCCGTAGAGGGCGCCGTGGTCCGTGACCGCCATCGAATCCATGCCCGCGTGGGCCGCCGCATCGACCAGCTCCGTGATCCGGCCGAGGCCGTCGAGGAGGCTGAATTCCGAGTGGACGTGGAGATGCGTGAAGTCGTTCGGGGCGATCGTCATCGGGATGGTCCATGGTACCGGCCGGGGGGAGGTGGCGCGGTTCCCGTGGCGGTGCCCACCGGAGGACTAGACTCAGGCACCCAGCAGCCCAGGAGGTTCCGTGCGGTCGATCGAGCTCGGGATCGTGCTCCCGATGGAGGAAGCGTGGACGGACGGCTCGACCCCCCGTTGGGTCGAGATCCGCGAGCTGGCCCTCCGGGCCGAGGCGATGGGGTTCGACACCGTCTGGATCCCGGACGAGCTGCTGTGGCGCCAGGCCGACGGATCGACCCACGGCTGGTGGGAGAGCGTGGCCATGACCGGCGCCGTGGCCGCGGCGACCTCACGGGTGAAGGTCGGCAGCTGGATCCTGTCCGCCCTGCATCGCAATCCCGCCATCACGGCGAAGGCGGCCGAGACGCTGGACGAGATCAGTGGCGGGCGGTTCGTCTTCGGGCTCGGTTCCGGGCACGCGGGCAAGCAGGCCCATGCCTTCGGGCTGCCCGAGGACCATGTGATCGGCCGCTTCGAGGAAGCGCTCGAGATCATCGCGCCGCTCCTGCGGACGGGCCGGGCGGACTTCGAAGGCCAGTACCACGCGGCGCGCGACCTGGAGCACCGACCGGTCGGTCCCCGCCCCGGCCGCATCCCGATGATGATCGGCGCCGGGGGTCCGAAGATGCTCCGCCTGGCCGCCCGGCACGCCGACATCTGGAGCTGGTATGTCGAGGAGCGAAGCGACCTGGCGGAGTTCGCGCCGCGGGTGGCGGCGCTCGAAGCGGCCTGCCTCGAGGTCGGCCGGGATCCTGCCTCGATCGGTCGATCGGCGGGCATCATCGTCGAGCCGACCGCCGTCACGGGAGCGGCGGAGGCCATGGCGATCCCCCTGCGCGGCTCAGCCGAGGCGATCGCCGACGGGATCCGGGCGTTCCGCGCCGGGGGCTTCACGCAGATCGAGATCCTGCTCTGGCCACGGACGCTGGCCGCGCTCGAGGCGATGGCTCCGGTCCTCGAGCTGCTCGACGCCGACTGATCGGGGACCAGACCGGCTGCGCCGAGGGCCGATGTGCGGCGAGTCCATCTACACTCGCCGGCATGACCATCGACGACATCGACCTCGTGATCGAGGACCTGGTCTCCGAGGCGCTGGACGGCCTGCCCCCGGTCTTCCTCGAGCAGCTCGGCAGCGTCGCGATCGTCATCGAGGATGAGCCGACGGCCGACCAGCTGGCGTCCGTCAAGGCGCACGGCCTGTACGGCCTCTACCAGGGCGTGCCACGCACGGTGCTCGGGGCGGACGCGGCCATGTTCCCCAGCAAGATCACCCTCTTCCGCGGGCCGTTGCTGCGGCACTCCCCCACTCCAGAGGCCCTGCGCGAGCGGGTGACCGACACGGTCTACCACGAGATCGCCCACCACTTCGGGATCAGCGACGCCCGGCTCCACGAGCTGCGAGACGGCCACGGCACGCGGTAGGCTTCGGTGATGGCAGACCGACCCGTACGGGGCGTCCGCGGGACGCTCGTGTACCTCCGACCACTCGAACCCGGCGATGCCGAGACGGTCCATCGCTGGTACGAGGACAGCCGGATCGCAACCCTCATGGGCGACCCGCCCCGGAGCCTGGCGTGGCGACGGCAGCGATACGACGCCGGTGCGGCCGACGAGGGCGGCACGGTCTACCGGTTCGTCATCTGTCGGCTCGAGGATGACACTGCCGTCGGTCGCACGGATCTCTTCGAGATCGACCGTCAGCACGGCTCGGCCGCCTTCGGGATCACCATCGGTGACCCGGCGATGTGGAACAAGGGCTACGGGACCGATGCCGTGCGGGCCCTGGTCGACTTCGCGTTCGGTCAGCTGCGCCTGGAACGGGTCTGGCTGGACACGGATGCCCACAACGTCCGCGCACAGGCCGCGTACAAGAAGGCCGGCTTCGTGCGCGAAGGCGTCCTGCGACACACGTTCTACCAGGATGGCCGGTGGAGCGACGATGTCCGGATGGCCATGCTCCGCGACGAGTGGGAGGCGCTGGACCGCCCCCGGAGCTGGGACCTGGCCGCTGCCGACGTGAAGGCTCGTGAGCACCCCGCATAGGCGTCGCTACTGCGGAGGGTCGTCGATCCGGGGCTAGCGGTGGCCTGATCGACCTGGCTCATCGAACCGAGATCGTCCACGCTCGATGGTGGATCGGGACTGACGGACTTCGAGCGTGGCCACGTTCACTTGAAGTGATCTTGATCAGCCAGACTGATCGTGGGCGCGGCCGCCGAGATCGAAGCGCGCGGCTGGGACTCAGCCCGCCAGCAACTCCCGTACGGCGGGCACGATCCGCTCCAGCCAGCGTCCGTACTGGACGCCGCTCGGGTGCAGCCCGTCGTCGGCCACGAGTGACCGATCCGACGCCGCCTCCAGCGAGATGTCGAAGATGTCCACGAACGCGATCCCGCGAGCGGCGGCCGACCATGCCATGGTCGCGTTGTTCGCCACGATCGCCTCGTGCCGGGCGCGCGGGTCGCCGTAGTCGGCGCCGGACGGGGTGACGGTGTAGTCCGGGATGGCGACGGTCACGAGTCGATCCGCCGGCAGGCGCGCCAGCAGCGCGTCCAGGATGGCCTCCACGTTCGCGGCGTACGTCGCGTGCGGCACGCCCTGCACGACGTCGTTGACGCCGATCAGCAGTGTCGCGAAGTCCGGGGCCAGGCCGTCGAGGGCCGGCAGCTCAGCGCGGATGAGGTCCGCACTCGTGTACCCGTTCACGCCGAGGTTGGCGACGAGGTCCAGCCTTGTCGGTGCGTCCGCGAGCATCTCGACCAGACGCTCGGGCCACCGCTCGGCAGGCGCCACCGCCGTCCCGATCGTGTACGAGTCACCCAGGGCGACGTAGCGGAGCGGAGGACATCGGCGCCAGAGGGCCGGCCAGCCCTACGGCAGCGCGGCGAATGCGTCGATCAGGAGGCCCTCGAACCGCGTCCGGTCGATCTTGATCCCGACATCGGCATCCGCGGACCGCCCATCCCGCCCGAGTCGGTATGGCAGGCCGTCGCAGACCGTCCGGCCCCGGGCGGGCCCATCCGTCGTGTCGAGGGTCACGTGGTACGGCGCGACCGTCGACGAGATCCGGGATGGCCAGGTGGGCGACCGCCACGGCGTCGTGGATCGCGGTCGTCGTCGCGCCGGTCCACTCGCGGTTGCGGTCCAGGGCGTACTCGGTCAGTTCCGCGGCGATCCGGGCAGACGTCCCGCCACCGGCCCGCAGCGCGGCCACGGAGTCGCGATCCAGCAACGCCTGGTGGGTGACATCGAGCCCGATCATCGTGATCGGCACGCCCGACCGGAAGACGATGTCGGCGGCCTCCGGATCGGCGTAGATGTTGAATTCGGCCGAGACGGTCGTGTTCCCCTCCCCGATCGAGCCGCCCATGATCGACAGGTGGGCGATCCGCTCCGCCAGATCCGGATGCAGCCGCAGCAGCAGGGCGATGTTCGTGAGCGGGCCGATCGGCGCGATGGCGATGGGCTCCGGGTGGTCACGGAGCAGCCGAGCCATGAGCGCGACCGCTCCGGCCGGATCCGCCGTCGCCGGCGAGGCCTCCAGCGTCGTATTCCCGATGCCGCTCTCACCGTGGACCTCGGTCGCCCGGACGACCGTGCCCACGAGCGGCCCGGCCGCGCCCTCCGCCACCGGGATATCGCTCCGCCCGAAGGCGTGGAGGAGCCGCAGGGCGTTCTCGGTGCAGCGCCGGACGTCGGCGTTGCCACCGACCGTCGTGACGGCGAGCAGGTCCAACTCGGGCCGGGCGACGGCCAGGCCGATCGCCAGCGCATCGTCGAGGCCCGGGTCGCTGTCGACGATGAGCGGCAGCGGACGCTCGACCGTCCCGAACGGCGCACGCCGCGGTGCCGCGGCGACCGGGAAGGCCGTGGGGACCGCGTGGACCGGGGCAGGCGTGTCCTGCCAGCCGGCGCTCACGCCGTCAGCCCTGGTCGTATGGCTGGCCCGCGGCCGCCGGTCCGCGCACCCGTCCGACCACGCCCGCGACCACGATGATCGTGACCAGGTACGGAACGCTGTTGAGCAACTGCGGTGGGACGTCCACGCCGAGGATGGACAGCAGCGACTGGATGGCATCCGAGAAGCCGAACACGAGGGCCGCGCCGAACGCCCCGATCGGGTTCCAGGCGCCGAAGATGACCGCCGCCAGCGCGATGAAGCCCTTGCCGGCACTCATGCCCATCTGGAAGCTGCCCGCGCTCGACAGGCTCAGGTAGGAGCCCGCCAGGCCGGCGATCGCACCGGCCATGATCATCGAGCGATAGCGGATCTTGATGACGTCGATGCCGACCGTGCCGGCGGCCGACGGCTTCTCGCCCGAGGCCCGCACCCGGAGGCCCCAGCGGGTCCGGAACAGCATGTAGGTCAGGAACAGCATGAACGCGAGCGTGAAGTACAGGTACGGGGTGCCCGAGAACAGCACCGGCCCGATGACCGGGATGTCGGACAGGATCGGGACCTTGATGCGGTCGATGGTCGGGGGCGTGTTCAGCCAGGTGTTCTTGCCGAGCACCCGCAGGAACAGGAAGTTGGTGATGCCGAGCGCCCCGATGTTGATGACGACGCCGGCGATGATCTGATCGACCTTGTGCTTGATCCCCAGCCACGCCAGGAGGAACCCGACCCCGATGCCGGCGAGCACCGCCGTGGTGACGCCGGCCATGATGCCGACGACGGGGCTGCCGCTGACGGTGGCGGCGATGCTGGCGGAGATGGCCGCGGTGCACGCGCCGATGAGGAACTTGCCCTCGATGGCGATGTTGAGCATGCCGCTCCGCTCCGACAGGATGCCGGCGAACGCCCCGAGCGAGACGGGGACGGCGTATTCGAGCGTGCCCGCGAAGACGTTCGTCATGTTCGCGGTCTTGCCGTTGAGGAGTGCCGCGACGATCGCCGCCACGTACAGGGGGACCAGGACGACCAGCGACCGGCGCCACGGGAAGGCCGGTCCCTTGATCATCTGCGCCATCCCGATGACCGCGGACGCGACACCGGCCAGGATCCACAGGACGCCGACCTGGGTCGCGATGGTGAATGCCTCGCCGCCCTGCTTGACCAGCCAGAACGAGAACGTCGCGGCGACGTCCATCGTGCCGCTCGCGGCGCCGAAGCACAGCAGGCCCAGGACGGCGATGACGGCGCCGCGGATGCGGGCCGAGCGCAGGCTTCGGCGCTCGGCCTCGCCCAGCTCATTGACGACGGGGGTCACGGTGGGGGCTGCGGCGGTCATATCGGCGACCCCTCATCGAGTGGCCGGGGATTCATCCGATAGATGGATCGGACGAGGATCGGGGCGGCCACGAACATGATCACGAGGGCCTGGATGAAGACCAACAGGTCGAGCGGGATGCCGGTCTTCACCTGCATCAATCCGCCTCCGGTTCGCAGCGCCCCGAACAGGAGCGCCGCGATCACGATGCCCAAGGGTCTGTTCCCGGCCAGCAGCGCCAGGGCGATGGCGTTGAACCCGAAGCCGGCACTCAGGTCATTGGTCATCTGCCCGGCCGTGCCCAGGACCTCGAAGGATCCGCCGAGGCCGGCCAGGCCGCCCGACAGGGCCATCGCCAGCATGATCGAGCCACCGGCGCTCATCCCGGCGTAGCGGGCGGCGTGGAGGTTGAAGCCGGCGGCGCGCAACTCGAAGCCCTTCGTCGTCTTGAAGATGAACCACGAGACGATGGCGGCCATGAGCAGCGCGATGACGAAGCCGTAGTGCAAGCGGATGGCCGGCAGGTCGAAGATCAACGGGACACGCACGATGGTCGAGAGGACCTTCGAGATCGGCGCATCGTTGCCTGGTTGGCGCAGGAAGTCGGAGCGCAGCGCGAACAGGACGATGTTGAGCGGCGATGAGGTTGAGCATGATCGTGGTGATGACTTCGTGCGCCCCGGTCCGCGCTTTGAGGAACCCTGGGATGAAGCCATAGGCGGCACCGGTGAGGGTCCCGAGCCCGATCGCCACGACCAGCAGGACCGGTGGCGGCAGGTCGCGCAGCGCGAGGACCGCGACCGTGGACCCCAGCGCGCCCATGATGAACTGGCCTTCGACGCCGATGTTGAAGACGCCGCTCCGGAAGGCGATGGCGACGGCCAGGCCGCAGAAGATGAGCGGCGTGGAGGCGACCAGGGTCTCCGTCAGTGGCCGGATCGCGGCCGCGATGGCCTTCGGGTCATTCGAGCCGATCGCCGCGATGATCTTGGTCGGATCGCCGAACGCGCCGATGATCAGGTAGTAGTAGGCGTCGCCGATCGCGACCGATCCCGGCGACGATCGTGCCGACCGGATCCGTCGGGAAGGTCTTGAGGTTCTCGATGTCCGTGATGAACATGAACACGGATCCGACGAGGAACGCCGACAGGACCGCCAGGATCGGGACGACGGCCGGGCCGACGATCCGGCGCACGCGCTTCACTCGCCGCCTCCCATCAGCATCCCGACGGCTTCCCTGGTGGCCTCGGCGCCCTCGAGGATGCCGACGATCCGCCCCCCGAACATGACCGCGATCCGATCGCCCACGGCCAGCACTTCGTCGAGTTCCGTACTCACGATGACGACGGCCGCTCCAGCGTCATCCCGCTGCGCCACGATCTGGCCGTGGATGTACTCGATCGAGCCGACGTCCAGGCCACGGGTCGGCTGGGAGGCGACCACGAGCTTGAGTGGCCGTGAGAACTCGCGCGCGACGACGACCTTCTGCTGGTTGCCGCCCGACAGCGAGCCGGCCATCGTGTCGATCGACGGCGTGCGGATGTCGAAGTCCTGGACGCCCTGCGCCGCCTTCGTGGCGATCGCCTTCCGATCCAGCCGGCCACCCGAGCTATACGGCGGCGGTGGTACGAGTTGAGGATGTAGTTCTCCTCGACGGTCATCCCGGCGATGAGGCCGTCGCGCATCCGATCCTCCGGGATGTGCGCGACGCCGAGATCCGCGACGTGCCGCGGCGACGCCTTGTTGACGTTTTCGCCGGAGATGGTGATGGTCCCGGAGTCGATCGTCCGCAGGCCCGACGATGGCCTCGACGAGCTCGGTCTGGCCGTTGCCCTGGACCCCGGCGATCGCCACGATCTCGCCGGCATGGACGTCGAGGCTCACGCCCTTGACCGCCATCCCGAAGCGGTCGTCCAGGATGTGGACGTCCTGCAGGCTCAGCACGACCTCGCCGGGCTTGGCTGGGTCCTTGTCGACCACGAGGTCCACGTCGCGCCCGACCATCAGCTGGGCCAGCTGCTCGCGGGTGGTGGTCTTCGGATCGGCGGTGCCGGCGACCGTGCCTCGGCGCAGGACCGTGATCCGGTCCGCGACCTCGATGACTTCGCCGAGCTTGTGGGTGATGAAGATGACGGACGTCCCGCCGGCGGCCAGGCCGCGGATGATGTCGAAGAGCTCCTCGGTCTCGGACGGGGTGAGGACCGCGGATGGTTCGTCCAGGACGAGCACGTCGCTCTTGCGGTAGAGCGCCTTGAGGATCTCGACTCGCTGGCGAACGCCGACGGGCAGGTCCTCGATCGTCGCGTCCGGATCGACCTTCAGGCCGTACTGCTCGGACAGCTCGACGACGCGCTGGCGAGCGACCTTGCGGTCGAAGGTGCCGAGGGGCCCGGTGACGCTCTCGGCGCCGAGGGCGACCGATTCGACGACGTCGAAGACGGGCACGAGCTGGAAGTGCTGATGGACCATGCCGATGCCGGCCGAGATGGCCTGGCGCGGATCCTCGAAGGTCCGCGGCTCACCATCGATGAGGATCTCGCCGGAGTCCGGGCGATACAGGCCGGACAGGATGTTCATGAGGGTCGTCTTGCCGGCCCCGTTCTCGCCGAGCAGGCCCAGGACTTCGCCCTTGTCGACCGAGATGGTGATCCGGTCGTTGGCGAGCACACCCGGGAAGCGCTTGGTGATGTCCTTGAGCTCGAGCCGCATGGACGTCGCCCTCACAGCATAGGGTGCGCCCTCAGCCTGCGGAGCAGGCTGAGGGCGAGATTGCCTAGGGGAGCTGCCGACTACTTCGTGTAGTCGGAGACCTTGACGGTGCCGGACGCGATGTCCGCCTTGAGCTGATCCAGCGCGGTCGTCAGCTCGGGCGAGATCTTGCTGTCGAAATCGTGGAAGGGGGCCAGCGCGACGCCACTGTTGGCGAGCGTGCCGACGTAATCCTCACCACCGAGGTCGCCACCGGAGTTCTTCTTGATCACGTCGAGGACCGCCACGTCGATCACCTTCTGCGAGGAGGTGATGATCGCCGCCGCGTACTCGGGGAGCGAGAGGGCCTGGTCGGAGTCGACGCCGAAGGCGTACTTGCCGGCGGCCATCATGGCCTTGATCGTGCCGTTGCCGGTGCCACCCGCGACGGGCTGGACGATGTCCGCACCCTGGTCGAGGAAGGTCTGGGCGAGGGACTCGCCCTTGGCCGGGTCGCCCCACGGGTTGTCGCCACCGACGAAGGTGCCGGTCTGGGTGGGCGCATCCCAGCCGAGCAGCGACACGGTGGTGCCGTTCTTCTCGTTGTAGTACTTGATCCCGGCGTACAGCCCGTCCATGAACAGGGTCACGCCCGGGAACTGCTGGCCACCGTAGGTGCCGAGCTTGCCGCTGGTGCTGAAGCCAGCGCCGAGGTACCCGGCGAGCATGCCGGCCTCATCGATCTGGAAGGACAGACCCGTGAAGTTCGGGGGGAACGGCAGGTCGTCTTCGTTGCCGGGCACGAAGTCCGGGCCGGCGGTGTTCCAGTTGGCGTCCACCTGGGCGAACGCGACTTCCGGGTTGGCCAGGGTCGCGTCGATCGTGGCCTGCGTCTGGTTGAAGCCGACCGTGACGATGGTCTGGCAGTCCTCATCGAGCAGGCGCTGGATGTTCGCGGCGTAGTCCGTCGCGCCCTGCGCCTCGCTGAAGGCCGTCTCGTAGCCCGCCGCCTTGGCGTCCTCGAGGCCCTTCATGGCCAGGTCGTTGAAGCCCTTGTCGCCCAGACCGCCGGTGTCGAACGCGACGCAGGCCTTCCAGTCGACGACCGCGGCCGACGGGGCGTCGGACGGCGCCTCAGCCGACGGGGCGGTCGACGGTGCGGTCGACGGAGCCGTCGAGGGGGCCGTCGAAGCCGCCGGCGAACAGGCAGCGAGGACGAGGATGGACGTCGCGCCGAGCGCGATCATCCTGCTTGAGATTCGCAATGTTGCTTCCTCCTCTGGAACCCGGTATGCCCCTCCCAGGACGCCGGACTCGCGTAATGTACGTCAGCGGATGCGTTCACGTCGATGGAGTCTGCAACCTACGGCACGCGCCGTGACATGCCCGACGTGGCCGCGGCTGTCGGCGGCGCTCAGATGAGCGGCCGATGGGGCGAAGCGGACCGCATCGGCGATCTCCTGGACCTGCACGACGGGCGGCTCGGGATCCCCCTGCTCGACGAGGCCGCGATCGCGGCCCTGCTCGTCCGGACCCGACGGATCGCCATGGTCGGCGCCTCCGCGAACCCCTGGCGACCTTCGCACGGCGTGCTCGGCGAGCTCCGTGATGTCGGCTACGAGGTCGTGCCCGTCAATCCCAACGAGTCGGTCATCGACGGCCTGACCTGCTACCCGGATGTGGCGTCCGCCGTGGCCGCGACCGGGCCGGTCGACATCGTCGACGTCTTCCGCCGTTCGAGCGAGACGCCGGCGCATGCCCGCGAGGCAGTGGCCGTCGGGGCCGCGTGCCTGTGGCTCCAGCTCGGGATCGCCAGTCGCGAGGCCGGCCGGATCGCGATCGAGGGCGGCCTGTCGGTCGTGATGGACCGGTGCACGATCGTGGAGTACCGCCGGGCCGTCGCCTCCGGCCGGCTCGTGCCCCGGTGAGCCGCTCCCCGTTCACTCCGGATCGGGCCGTCGCGGAGCGCATCGACGGCCTGCGCGGCTCCGTGGCCGTGGCGTTCGAACGCGAGCTGCGCGCGTCCGTGGCTGACGGCTCCGTCGTCCCCGCGGCCGCCGTCGAGCGTCTGGTCGGTCGGTTCGGGCTGGCCGGCCCGCGCGAGGTGATGCTCCTGGCCCTGCCGGTGGCGACGACCCTCGCGGTCCCGCCGCTGTCGGGCTTCCACGTCGGCGCGGTCGGCCTCGAGGCGGAGAGCGGCGACCTCATCCTCGGCGGGAACCTCGAGTTCCCAGGGTCGGACCTGTCGCCGACGATCCACGGCGAGGGGTTCGTGGCGACCCGTGCCTTCGCGCGCGACCGATCGCTGGCCGTCCTCGCGACGGGCGAGGCGCGCCCGTGCGGGCACTGCCGCCAGACCCTGTCCGAGGCGGCCACGGCCGCCGACCTCGAGCTGATCGATCCGCTCGGCCACACCCTCCGCCTGGCGGACCTCTACCCGTGGCCGTTCATCCCGGCCGACCTCGGCGAATCCGGCATCGTGGTCGGGGCGGTGCCGTGGCCGGATCTGCGGCTCGCGGCCGACCGTCTGCCGATCGAGACGGCGGCCCTGCTCGTCCGGATCGGACGTCGCGCGCATACGCCCTACGGTCGCTGCCCGGCCGCGATCGTGCTGCGGCTGCGTGACGGGCGCCTGGTCGGCGGCACGACCATCGAGAGCGTCGCGTTCAACCCGACGATCGGTCCGCTGCAGGCGGCCCTGATCGAACTGGCGGCCCAGCGGGACGACCTATGCTTCGATCGGATCGGCGATCCTGGCCATCACGCCGGACGGCGAGGTGGACCCGACCGAGAGCACGCGATCGCTGCTGGCGGCCATCGCGCCCGACGCCAGCCTGACGGTCACCACGTGGGCGTGACCCGTCGATCGGACCGGACCCGCACGGAGGACCCATGACCCAGATCCACCTGCACGCCGAGCCCGGCGACTACGCACCGGTCGTGCTCCTTCCCGGGGACCCGAACCGGGCCACCCGGATGGCCGAGCGATTCGATGGCGGACTCGAAGGCACGCGCCTGGTCAACGCCAATCGCGGCCTGCTCGGATACACCGGCACGCTGGGCGGCGTGGCCGTCTCCATCCAGACGACGATGATGGGCACGCCGACCACGACGATCGTCGTCGAGGAGCTCATCAACCTGGGGGTCACGACGTTCATCCGCGTCGGGACGTGCGGCGGGTTCGGGGCCCTCCAGACGGGCGACGTGGTCGTGGCCCAGGCGGCCGCCTCCCTGTCCGGGATCGGGCACGTGCTCGGCGGCGGCGAGCCGACCGCCCCGACGGCCGACATCGAGGTCGTCCAGGCCCTCGCCGACGCGAGCCGGGCCGCCGGCCTCACGACCCACGTCGGACCCATCGTCACCTCGGACGTCTTCTACGACCCGCATCCGGACGGCGTCATCCGCTGGGGCCGGCGCGGCTACCTGGCAGCGGAGATGGAGTCCGCCGCGGTGTTCCTGCTGGCGATGCGCGAGCGGGGCAAGGGCCGCGCCGTCCGGGCCGGGACCATCCTGACCGTGTCGGATGTCATCCGCGATCCGGACGACCCGGACACGCGGATGCTGGGCTCGGAGGCCTGGTATCGCCTGCCCGAGGACGAGTTGATCGCGCGGATCGACCTGACCATCGGGGCGTCGCTCACGGCCGCCGAGGCGCTCGGCCGCAGCTGACGCGGCCGTCAGGCGACGAACGACAGCCCGAGTTCGAAGTCGGCCAGCAGGTCCTCGATGTCCTCGCACCCGACCGACAGCCGGATGAGGCCGCCGCGCTTGGGCTGCGGGTAGACGAGCGTGTGGATGTCGCCGAGGCTGACCCCGATGTCGCACAGGGCCAGGTGGTCCGTGAAGGCCGACATCCCGGCGATGCCGCCGCGCGGCTGGAACGTGAGCATCGCCCCCGCGTGCGCGCCCAGGAGCCGCTGCGCGACGGCGTGGTCCGGGTGCGAGGCGAGTCCCGGGTAGCGGACCCAGTCGATCTTCTCGTGCGCTTCCAGGTACGCGGCGATCGTCGCGGCGTTGGCGGACGCGGCCCGGGACCGCAGCTGGAGCGTCCGCACGCCGCGCATGACCAGGAAGCTCGCGAACGGGCTGGCCGCCTGTCCGAGCGTGTCGGTCTGCTTGCGGATGGGGTCGATCAGGTCCTTGCGTCCGGAGACGACGCCCGACACGGCATCGCCGTGGCCGGACAGGTACTTCGTCGCGGCGTTGACGACGAGGTCGGCGCCGTGCTCGACCGGCCGGAGGAGGGCCGGTCCCAGGAACGTGTTGTCGGCGATGAACAGGATCCCGTGCCGCTGCGTGATCGCCGCGAGCGCATCGAGATCCGCGACGCGCAGACGCGGATTCGAGCTGGTCTCCATGAACAGGGCCTTCGTGGCGGGGGTGATCGCGGCCTCGACGGCGGCGAGGTCGGTCATGTCGACGGGGGTGACGTCGATGCCGCGCCGCGGGAAGTCCTCGTCGAGGAGCACGCCCGTGATGACGAACAGCTCGTCGCCCACGACCAGGTGGTCGCCGGCCCCGAGGTGCGCGAACAGCGTGGCCGACACGGCGGCCATCCCGGACGACGAGACGACGCAGTCCTCGGCGCCCTCGAGCGAGGCGATCTTCTCCTCGAGCGCCCGGTTCGTCGGATTGCCGGTCCGCGAGTAGAAGTAGGCACCCGGCTCCCACGCCAGGGCGCGATCGACGGCGTCCTCCTTCTCGGCGGCCGTGTCGAACGCGAACGTGGACGTCGCGTAGATCGGCGGCTTGTGGGCATGGGTCACGGGGTCCGGATGCTCGCCCGCGTGGATGGCCCGCGTCGCGAAGCCCTGACCGTCCGTCCGTTCCCGCATCCGTGCGTCTCCTCCTGCCGTGTGCCGTCCCGCCGAGGGCGCCAAGTCTAGGGCGTCGCCGGGCCCTACCCTTGGCCCAGGAGGTGATCGGATGGCGGGACCGGATGGCTGGGCGGGCGTGGACGACGAGGCTCGGGCGTTGCTCGACGAGGTCTGGATCCCGGTGGGCGTCCCGGGCTACGCCGGTGACGCGAAGGCGCGCTGGCAGGCGACCCTGGATGGCCGCTTCGGGACCGACGGGTGGCGGATCGCCCACATCGTTCGCGGCGCGGTGGTGCCCCGTTCCATCGCGATCGCGGAGTACGAGGCCGCCTACCGGGTCTACCTCCGCGACCGGCCCGCCCTCGTCGCGTTCCTGACCTCGGTCTGCGGCAACGTCTACGACGACAACGTGACCAACGTCCACGACGCCGACTACGAGCAGCCGCACACGGTCATGAACCACTACCAGGACATCTCGGTCCGGCGGGTCATCGCCGAGCTGGTCGACGACCCCGACTGGCCGGACGTCATCGACACGGACACGGCCGACACCGATCTGGTGGACCTGGGGACGGGCGTCACGCATCGCCTGCCACGGGCCCGTGGCTTCCGGGGCGATCGCCTCCTCCAGATCCGCGAGCCGCTCTCGCCCGGGTACTGCCTGAACCCGGCGGTCGTGCCGATCCACGATCCGGCGCTCATCACGACCCTGCCGAACCGCTCCGACTGGTACCACACCGAGGGCTGCGCCCACCTGTCGGTCGAGGCGTTCTGGCAGCAGAGCAAGGTGGTGGAGGTGCGCTACGACCGGTTCCTGGCGATCGGCGACGCGCGGTCCGATCCGCTGGCCGGCCTGTGACCGAGGGCGCCGCGCCGGGCCTGCCGCGCCTGAGTCACGACGCCGGACCCGGCGCGGACCCTGCTGTTCGGGGCACTCAGCCTGGACATCTACCTGGGCCGCGACCTGGTCCTCCCCGGCGGTGGCGTGCTGAACATGGCCTGGGCGTGGCGCCAGGCGGGGTTCCCGTTCCACCTCCTCACCCGGATCGGCGACGACCGGCCCGAGGTCTTCCTCGACTTCCTGGACCGCCACGGCATCCCCTACTCCCCTGGGTCGATCGTGGCTGCCGGCCCATCCGCCTCGATCGACATCGTCATCCAGCCGGACCGACAGCCGCACATGGATCACTTCGTCGAGGGGGTGTGGGCGGGCCTGCGGCTCGTGGACGAGGAGGCGGCGCTCATCGCGGCCGGCGAACGGCTCCATGCGGTCCTGGTCGAGGGCGTCGTCGCCGAGATCCACCGCCTGGGCGATGCCGGCCTGCTGCGTCACCTGACCGTGTCCGCCGACTTCCTCGGGTTCCGCCACTACACGGTCGAGCGGTTCGCCCGGACCATGGCCCATGTCGACATCGGCTTCGTCGGCTGGCCGGGTGCACTGGACGACCCGACCGTCGCCGGGATCAGGGCGACCGCCTTCGAGCTTCAGAAGCTCGTCATCGTGACGCTCGGCTCGCGCGGCGTCCTCGTGCTGGATGGCCGCCGGGCGCCGATCGAGCGCTTCGTGCCGGTCACACCTGTCCAGGTCACGGGGACCACCGTGGGCTGCGGCGACGCCTTCATCGCCGCGTTCCTGGCGCGACTCTGGGGCGACGGCCACGGCGACGTCCTTGGAGCCGTGGAGGCGGGCAAGGTGGCAGGGGCAGCGGCGACCGCCTGGCGACGCCCACTCCCCGACGAGGCCTACGGACCCGCCGCCGAGGCTGCCCTTCGACTAGCGGATGAGGAAGCCGAGGAAGACGAGCACGAACCCGGCGATGGCGATCGCCCCACCCATCCGGGCCTGTCGGCGTAGCAGCTGCATCGCCACCGAGGCGCCGGTCTTGTCATCACTGCGGCTGCCGCCACGCCACGACTCGTAGCGGGCGATGTTCTCGTCCTGCGCCTTGAGCGCCTGGTACCGGCTCCACGGCGCGCGGGCGCGCTGATAGCCGATGATGATCAGGGCGATGCCGCCGCCCCACAGGAGCAGGTTGAGCAGGTCCATCGTCAGTCCACGGCGTCTGCGGCGTCGCGATCCAGGCGGGCCCGGACAGCCGTCTGGACGAGCGCGGCATTGGCCTGGCCGCGCGACGCCTTCATGACCTGGCCGACGAGGAAGCCGACGGCCTGGGCCTTGCCCGCGCGGTAGTCGGCGACGGCGGCCGGGTTGGCGGCGATGACGTCGTCGACGAGCGTCTCGAGCGCGCCGACATCGGAGATCTGGGCGAACCCGCGGGCGGCGATGATCGCCTGGGCCGACTCGCCCGGTGGCGACGTGCGCATCCAGCACCTCGCGACCGTTGGCTCGCGAGATCGACCCGTCCGCCACGGCCGCGACGATCGCCGCGAGCTGGACCGGGTCCACGTCGACCGGCGATGACGAGGCGTTCCGGAGCTTCAGGTACTCCCCGGCGACCCATGTCGCGACAGCCTTCGCCCCGACGTCCGGTCGAGCGGCGAGCGTCGCCTCGAACAACCGCGCCGCGTCCGGATCCGCGACCAGGACGCTCGCGTCGTAGGGGCTCAGTCCCAGGTCGTCGCGATAGCGCGCGCGGCGAGCCGCCGGCAGCTCAGGCAGGGCATCGGCGAGCGCCGCCAGCCACGACGGGTCCAGGTGGAGCGGCGGCAGGTCCGGCTCCGGGAAGTAGCGATAGTCGTCGGACGTCTCCTTGGCCCGCATCCGGTACGTCTCGGAGCGCTCATCGGACCAACCGCGAGTCTCCATGACCAGCTCGCCGCCACCGTCGAGCAGGGCCGCCTGACGCTCGATCTCGTAGGTGATCGCCCGCTCGACCGACCGGAACGAGTTCATGTTCTTGACCTCGACCCGCGTCCCGAACGGCTCGGTGCCGCGCAGCCGGAGCGAGACGTTGGCCTCGACCCGCATCTGCCCACGCTCCATGTCGGCGTCGGACGCGCCGATCGCCCGCATGAGCAGCTGGAGCTCCTCGGCGTAGCGCCGCGCCTGCTCGGCGGTCCGGATGTCGGGCTCCGTGACGATCTCCATGAGCGGCGCGCCGGAGCGGTTGAAGTCGACGAGGCTGACCTTGCCGCCCGTCTCATCCGTGCCGTGGACGAGCTTGGCGGTGTCCTCCTCGAGGTGGGCCCGGGTGATCGCGACCGTGAACGGCCCATCGGACGTCTCGAACGTCAGGCGACCCATCGACGCGAGCGGCAGGTCGTACTGGCTGATCTGGTAGCCCTTGGGCAGGTCCGGGTAGAAGTAGTTCTTGCGATCCCAGCGGGTCGCGGCCGGGACGCTCGCTTCGATCGCGAGGCCGGTCGTGATGACGTGCTCGACCGCCTGGCGGTTGATCGTCGGCAGGGCGCCCGGCAGGCCGAGGCAGACCGGACAGACGTGGGTGTTCGGTGGCGCGCCGTCGTAGTCCGTGCCGCAGCCGCAGAACATCTTCGAGGCCGTCCGCAGCTGGCAGTGGACCTCGATCCCGATGACCGCTTCGTAGCGCTCGGCGGCGCTCGGCAGGGCAGGTGCACGCGTCCCGGTCGTCATGGGCCCAAGTTTCGCACAGGCCCGCAGGCGACCGGCGTCCTGTCGGTGATGACCATCAGAGGCATCAACGCCGATGGTCGCGCGGGCGGGGCTGGCCCGCGATGTCGGACTCGCTCCGTTCTGATGCCGCCGATACGCATCAGCCGGAGGATCGATCACCAGAGACTTTCATGCGGCCCTGGCGCGACCCCTCCCCGGTCCCCCATCCGTAACCGAAATGGTCCATTCGTGCGTGAGAGCGCTCTCTTGACAAGCCCTGCTAGAGTGCAAATCAAGCGTGAGAGCGCTCTCATCACGGACGGAGTGACGGTGACGCAGCCCAGCGGTCGCAACCGACGCACGAACGCCACCCTCGAGGAAGTCGCCCTGTTGGCGGGCGTCTCCCGCGCGACCGTCTCACGGGTCGTGAACGGCTCGCCCCGTGTCAGCCCGGACGTCCGGATCGACGTCCAGGCCGCGATCGAACGGCTCGGCTACACCCCCAACCGGGCCGCCCGGAGTCTCGTCACCCGCCGGAGCGACTCGATCGCCGTCGTCATCACCGAACCGACCGGCCGACTGTTCTCCGACCCGTTCTTCCCGCGCCTGCTGCGCGGCATCAGTTCCGAGCTGACCACCCGTGATCGGCAGCTGATCCTGCTCATGCCCGAGTCCCCCGCCGACGAACGACGCGTGGCGGACTACCTGACCGCCGGTCACGTCGACGGGGCCCTCCTCGTCAGCCTCCACGGCGACGATCCCCTGCCCGCCCGTCTGACCGCCGCCGGGATGCCGATCGTCCTGATCGGGCGACCACCGAAGGGCACCGACCGCCAGCTTCGTCGACGTCGACAATCGACTCGGCGCGGAGTCCGCCGTCGCCCACCTCGTCTCGTCCGGTCGCCGGGTCGTCGCGACGATCGCCGGCCCGCAGGACATGGTCGCCGGCGTGGACCGCCTGCGCGGCTACCGCGACGCCCTGTCGGAAGGTGGGATCGGCCTGGACGCGACCCTCGAGGCGCTCGGCGACTTCACCCAGGAGGGCAGCGCAGCCGCCATGCAGCGCCTGCTGGCCATCCACCCGGACATCGATGCCGTCTTCGCGGCCTCGGACCTCATGGCGGCGGGGGCGATGTCCGTCCTCACCGCCGCGGGCCGGGTCGTGCCCGACGACGTGGCTGTCGTCGGCTTCGACGACTCGCCCATCGCGACCTCCACGACACCCCAATTGACCAGCGTCCGCCAACCCATCGAGGAGATGGGCCATGAGATGGCCCGCCTGCTCGTCGAGGCCGTCGACGCATCGGATCCCGTGCCCCGGCGCGTGATCCTGGCCACCGAGCTGGTCCAGCGCGCGTCTAGCGCCGGGAGGCATGCGCCCTGAGAGCCGGCCGGCGACCGGCGGATGCCGCCACTGGGAGGTGCGGTAGCCCGAACCACGTCCCCACGAACGGGAGACCGAAGAAGCCCGAGGAACCTAGGAGGAGAGCAAGGATGAATCGTTCTCGATCCGGATCGCGCGGATTAGTCGCCCTCGTCGGTGTCGTCGCCATCGTGGCGGCCGCCTGCGGTGGCGGCAGCGCATCCACCGCCCCTAGCGCCGCCCCCGTCACCGCCGCCCCGAGCGCGGCCCCGTCCCTCGTCGCCGTCACCCCCGAACCGATCGACGCGGGCCCCGGCCCCAACGGCGGCGTCGTCGTTCGCTGGTTCATCGGCATCGGCAGCGGCGGCAAGCCCGAGCAGATCGCCGCCGAGCAGAAGTTCGCCGCGGACTTCAACGCGGCCCAGAACGGATGTCTACCTGTCGGTCGAGATCTATGACAACTCGGTCGCGGCCAGCACCCTGCCAGCTGCAGATCGCCTCCGGCAACCCGCCGGACATCATCGGCCCGGTCGGCGTCGAAGGCCTGAACATCTTCCTCGACAACCTGCTCGACCTGACCCCGCTCATCGAGTCCGAGAACTTCGACCTGGCCAAGTACGACCCGGCCCTGGCCGACTTCTTCAACATGGGCGAAGGCGGCGCAGCCATCGGTCTGCCCTTCGCGACCTATCCCTCGTTCATCTACTACAACAAGAAGTTGTTCGACGAGGCCAAGCTGCCGTATCCGCCGACCAAGGTCGGTGACCTGTACGAGGGCAAGCCCTGGGACATGGAAGCTGTCCGCCAGCTCGGCATGAAGCTGACCGTCGACAAGAACGGCAACGACGCCACCAGCGCCGACTTCGACCCCGCGAACATCGTCCAGTGGGGCTACGACATGCAGTGGGCGGACGACCGGTCCGACACCGAGGCGACCCCCTTCGGGGCGAGCTCCGTCGTCGGCGCCGATGGCAAGACCGCCACGATCACCGATCAGTTCAAGACCGGCCTCAAGTGGTTCAACGACGGCGTCTGGAAGGATCACTTCATCCCGACCAAGCCGGCCATCGACAGCGACCTGCTGGGCAAGGGCAACCCCTTCCAGTCCGGGAACCTGGCCATGGCCCAGACCCACAGCTGGTACATGTGCTGCATCAACCCGGCCGCACCGGCCAAGCCCAGCTTCAGCTGGGGCGCCGCGGTGGCTCCGTCCTACAACGGTGTGACGACCGCCAAGGTCCACGCCGACACGTTCAGCATCCTCGACTCGACCAAGAACCCGGAGGCGGCCTTCACGGCCCTCGCCGCCCTGGTCCAGTCGAACGAGCTGCTCGTCAACTACGGCGCCTTCCCGGCCGATCCGGCCCTCCAGCAGCAGTTCTTCGACACCACCCAGGCCAACTACCCGGACTCGATCATCGACTGGACCGTTCCGCAGGCGATGCTCGGGTACGTCGACAAGCCAAATCACCAGGCCTGGATGCCTGACTACCAGAAGTCCCGATCGGCCCTGAAGGCCGTCTGGAGCAAGTACCGCACCACTGAAGGCGTCGACATCGATGCCGAACTCACCACGTTGCAGACGACCCTCCAGGGCATCTTCGACGACTACTTCGCGGCTAACCCGTAGCCACATCCGGCGTCCCGAGCGGAGCTCCCACCCGCTCGGGACGCCGGCCCCATCCCTATCCCTCGTCGAGTCCCCTGGAGCCCGACCCCACCATGACCGACACGCCCGAGGTGCTGCCCGTCACGCCTCGCTCCCATCGCTCGCGCTGGAGGCTTCGGCCCAGCACCCGCGAAGCGATCTGGGGCTACGTCTACATCAGCCCCTGGCTCATCGGCCTGGCGCTGTTCACCGGTGGCCCGATCCTCGCCTCCCTGGCCATGTCGCTGACGAACTTCG
Source organism: uncultured Chloroflexia bacterium (assembly GCA_963738475.1). Classification (GTDB taxonomy): domain Bacteria; phylum Chloroflexota; class Limnocylindria; order Limnocylindrales; family CSP1-4; genus SPCO01. The sequence goes on along the minus strand of CAVTWU010000026.1, from coordinate 197,860 downwards.
ACCTGCTCCACGCCGACGAGACGAGGTTCATCGGCCTGGACAACTACGTCCGCCTGACGACGGACCCGCTCGTCGCGACCTCCCTCATCTCGACGTTCAAGTTCGCGTTGATCGTCATCCCCGTGACGATGATCGCCAGCCTGGCGTTCGCCCTGCTGCTGAACCACCCGCGCCTGGCCTTCAAGGGGCCCCTGCGGACCCTCGTCTACATGCCGATCATGATCCCGCTCGTCGCCAGCACGCTGGTCTGGACCGGGTTCCTGAACACCGAGACCGGCTGGCTCAACCAGATCCTCGAGGCGGTCGGCCTGCCTCAGCCGAACTGGATCAGCAGCGAGGTCTGGATCTACCCGGCCCTGACCCTGATGGGCCTGTGGGGCATCGGCAACTTCATGATCATCAACATCGCCGGGCTGCAGTCCGTCCCGACCGAGCTGTATGAGGCGGCCCGGATGGATGGCGCCGGTTGGTGGACCCAGCTCCGGCGGGTGACGATCCCGCTGATGTCGCCGGTCCTGCTCTACAACCTGGTCATCGTCCTGATCGCGACGTTCCAGTACTTCACCCAGGCCTACACGCTGACGAACGGGCGCGGCGACCCCAACAACGCCACCCTGTTCATCAACCTCAACCTGTTCCGTGAAGCGTTCGTCTTCAGCCGCATGGGCTACGGCGCGGCCATCGCCTGGCTCCTGTTCGCCATCGTCCTGCTGCTGACCCTGGCCCTGTTCCTGTTCGCCCGCAAGCGCGTCTACTACGCCGGCGGCGACCGATGACCGAGACCGCCCGAGCCCCGGAGCGCGCCTTCTCCGCGCGCAGTCCGATCGCGCGCAGCCATCGGCGGTTCCTGGGCAAGGCGTCGCTGACGATGTTCGCCGTGATCATCATCAGCGCCTACCTGCTGCCGCTGCTGTACATGGTCACGACGTCCTTCCAGCAGCCCTCGCAGATCTCGACGCCGGGCGCCCCGTGGTGGCCGGCCACCCCGGAGACGGGCACGTTCGAGGGTGCGGAGTACCCGATGTACACCGTCACGATCGACGGCGTCGAGCGTGAACTGATGCTCATCGAGCCCGGGCGCGAGTCGAGCGTCTTCGTGGACCCGTCCGACCCGACGGCCACCAAGATCGAGTGGGACGGGCGCTGGCGGACCCTGGAGCAGTCGTGGACGTTCTCGCCGCTCGTCGACAACTACACGACCGTGTGGAACCAGCTGAACTTCCCGAGGCTGTTGAGCAACACGTTCGGGATCGCGCTCCTGAGCACGATCGGGGCCGTCTTCTCGTCGATCCTGGTCGCGTACGGGTTCGCCCGGTTCCGCTTCCCCGGCCGCAACGTCTTCTTCTTCATCCTGCTCGGGACGATCATCCTGCCGAACCAGGTCACCCTGCTGCCGCAGTACGTCATCTTCACGTGGCTCGGCTGGAACGGCACGTGGCTGCCGTTGATCATCCCGCACTTCTTCGCGAACGCGTTCAACGTCTTCCTGCTGCGCCAGTACTTCATGACGATCCCGCGCGACCTCGATGAGGCCGCGATGATCGATGGCGCCGGCCCGTTCCGGATCCTGCGGACGATCATCGTCCCGCAGTCGATCCCGGCCATCACCGCCGTGACCCTGTTCCACTTCTTCTTCGCGTGGAACGACTTCTTCGTGCCGCTGCTGTACCTGGCCAACAAGCCGGAACTCCAGCCATTGTCGATCGGCATCCAGCAGTACAACGCGCTGTATGCGAGCCAGCCGACCCTCATCCAGGCCTCCGCGGTGCTGGCGATGGCCGTCCCGGTCTTCATCTTCTTCATCGCCCAGCGGGCCTTCATGCGAGGAGTCGTCGTGACCGGGGTCGAAAAGTGAAGCAGGCGGTCGCCGCGCCGGTCATCCCCGACGTCGCCTGGCGGCGGCCGATGGGCCTCCCCTGCCCCGAGGCGGGCCATCCGCGTGTCGGCGGCCCCATGACGGACGACGGGTCGTTCGCCGGGATCCCGATCGGCGGGCTCGGGACGGGGAGCATCGGGCGGACGCACCGGGGCGACTTCGCCCGCTGGCATCTCGAGGTCGGGCGGCACGTCTTCCACCCGGTCGCGGCGGACGGGTTCTCCCTGTACGTCGGCCGGCCCGGTGAGACCGGCACGGCGACGGTGCTGTCGGCGCTTCGCCCGGACGAGCTGACCGAGTGGGGCTGGACCCTGCCCGTGGGTGGCGGCACCTATCACGCCCTGTTTCCGCGGGCCTGGCAGACGTTCGAGCCGGACGTGGTCGGTGTCCGACTGACCGGCGAGCAGCTCAGCCCGGTCATCGCCGGCGACCTGACCTCGAGCGCCCTGCCGGTCGGGGTCTTCGAATGGTGGGTCGAGAACCCGACCGCCGAGCCGCTCACGGTCGGGCTCATGCTCACCTGGGCGGACCCGCAGGCCGATCCCTCTGGCGTGGCGCCCGGGGGCGCGTGGCACGAGTCGGCGGCAACACACGATGTCGACGGGGTGATCCTCCACGCCCCGGTCGGCGCAGCGTCGGGTCTCCGCGGGACGTTCGCTCTGGCGGCGTCCCGCGAGCCCGGCGTCACGATCACGACACGCTCCCGCTTCGATGCCATCGCGGACACCGAGCTGTGGGACGACTTCGCGGCCGACGGCCGGATCGAGCCGCTCGACGATCAGCGTGCGAGCGAGGACGGCGAGGCCATCGGGGCCGCAGTGGCGGCGACCGTGGAGCTCGCCCCCGGCGAGCGGCGGTCGATCCGGTTCGCGGTCGCCTGGGACATGCCCGTCGTCGAATTCGGGGCCGGGCGCCGCTGGTGGAAGCGCTACACGCGCGACTGGGGCCGGACCGGCGACCGCGCGTTCGATCTCGCCTGCCATGCGCTCGAGCGGGCGCCGGCGTGGCGCGACGCCATCGAGGCGTGGCAGCAGCCGGTCCTCGACGCCACGGACCGGCCCGACTGGTACAAGGCGGCGCTGTTCAACGAGCTGTACTTCCTCGTGGACGGCGGGTCGTTCTGGGAGGCCGGCGAGGTCGGCGGCCCGGAGCCCGATCCGGACGATGCGGGTCGGTTCGCCCTGCTCGAGTGCACGGACTACCCGTTCTACGACAGCGTGGACGTCGACTTCTACGCGTCGTTCGCGATCCTGCGCCTCTTCCCGGAGCTGGAGGCGCGGGGCATCCGTGACCTGCTGGCATCCGTGCCGGTGGACGACCCGGAGATCGTGACCATCGAGGCGTCCGGGGAACTGGCACCGCGCAAGGTCGGCGGGACCGTCCCACACGACGTCGGCGGGCCGGCGGACGATCCGTTCTACCGCCCCAACTGGTACAAGTTCCAGGACGTCCACGATTGGAAGGACCTGACCCCGAAGGTCGTCCTGCAGGTCTGGCGCGATGCGGTGGCCGCCGGTGGGGCGAGCGACGGGCGACCGGACGTGGCGCTCATCCGCGACGCGTGGCCGACCCTTGATGGGCTCATGACCCGCCTGTCCGCGCGAGACCGCGACGACGACGGGCTGCCCGAACACGACGGGTTCCCGGATCAGACGTATGACACCTGGCCGATGCACGGCCCGTCGGCGTACGGCGGCTCCCTGTGGCTCGGCGCCCTGGCCGCGATGGAGCGGATGGCCGGCGAGCTCGGCGAGACGGACGCCGCGCGGCGCTGGACGGGGTGGTTCGAGCGCGGCCAGATCGCGTTCGATCGCCGGCTGTGGCGCCACGACCACTACGCCTACGACGACGGCGGGGCGGTCAGCTCCGACAGCGTCATGGCCGATCAGTTGGCGGGCCAGTGGTATGCCGACGCCACGGGTCTCGGCGACCTGCTGCCCCCGGACCGGGTCGAGACGGCCCTGCGCACGATCCACCGCCTGAACGTCCGGTCCTTCGCGGGCGGCCGGATGGGGGCGGTCAACGGGATGCGCCCGGACGGCACCGTGGACCACTCGAGCGAACAGTCCGCCGAGGTCTGGGTCGGGACGACCTACGCGCTGGCCGCATTCATGCTGGGTCGCGGCCTGACGGACGAGGGCTGGGATACCGCGCGCGGCACGGTCGCCGTCACGTACGAACGCGGCCTCTGGTTTCGGACACCCGAGGCGTACGACGAGGCGGGGAACTTCCGGGCGTCGCTGTACGTGCGTCCGCTGGCGATCTGGGCGATCGAGGAAGCCCTGGAGCGCCGTTCGCGTCTCGCGAGCGCCTGAGGGTCAACGCTGCCGGCATTCGATGCTGGCCGTGATGACCATCCGCGGCATCAATCTGCCGGCCAGGCTCCCGGCAAGCGAGCAGGACGGCCGGAACCCAGCCATCTCTGATGCCACCGACAACCATCAAGCCGCGGAGGGACTCCCAGGCCGGTCGGGAGGCGTGATGCCACCGACAACCATCAAGCCGCGGAGTGATCCTCCGCCCGGATCTCGCTCCACGAAGCGGCCGATCCGGACCAGCGCCTCCTCCAGGCGCTCGTACGACGTCGCGTAGCACATGCGGACGTGCCCGGCGCCCGACGGTCCGAAGGCGTCGCCCGGGACGACCGCGACCTTCTCCTCGGTCAGCAACCGCTCGGTGAACTCGTCGGCGGTCAGGCCGGTCGAGCTGATCCGGGGAAAGGCGTAGAACGCGCCGCGCGGCTCGAAGGTCTCCAGGCCCAGCGCGTTGAGGCCGTCCACGAGCAGTCGGCGGCGGCGGTCGTACTCGGCGCGCATCCGTTCGACCTCGGCTTCGCCTTCGACCACGGCGACGAGGGCCGCGTCCTGCGCCGACGTCGGCGCCGACATGATCCCGTACTGGTGGACCTTGACGAGGCCCTCCAGGATCGCGGCGGGCGCGGCCACGTACCCGACCCGCCAGCCCGTCATCGCGTAGGCCTTCGAGAAGCCGCCCATGAGGATCGTCCGCTCGCGCATGCCGGGCAGCGAGCTCATCGCCCGATGGCGATACGTCCCGTAGGCCAGGCGGTCGTAGATCTCGTCGCTGTAGACGAGCAGGTCGTGTTCGACGGCGATCCGGGCCAGTTCGTCCTGGACCTCGTCCGGCAGGACCGCACCGGTCGGGTTGCACGGGTACCCGAGGAAGAGCGCCTTGGTCTTCGGCGTGATGGCGGCCTCGACGGCGGCCGGGTCCAACGCGAAGTCGTCTTCGAAGCGGGTGGCCACGCTGACGACCTCGCCGCCGGCGAAGACGATGGCCGGGACGTAGGCCACGTACGACGGCTCGTGCAGGATGATCTCGTCGCCCGGATCGCAGGTGGCGCGCAGGGCCAGGTCGACGGCCTCCGATGCGCCGACGGTGATCAGCAGCTCGGTCGCTGGGTCGTAGTGGACGCCGTAGCGGCGCTCCAGGTGCGCGGACAGGGCCTTGCGCAGCTCCAGCGTGCCGAAGTTGCTCGTGTAGTGGGTCCGGCCCTCGCGCAGGCTCTCGACACCGGCCTCGATGATCATCCGGGGCGTATCGAAGTCGGGCTCCCCCACCCCGAGGCTGATGACGTCGTCCATCGTCGCCAGGATGTCGAAGAACCGCCGGATGCCCGACGGCGGCACGGCCAGCACGCGCTCGGCGAGCGCGCGATCGGCGAGGGGCGGACGTGCGGGACGGCGGTCGGTCACCATGACTCCGAGAGCCTACGGCATCCGGCCGCCGTCCAGCGAGCCTCTCGCTCGTGCGGACCCGTCAGCCGACGGTCGCCGTCACGAGTTCCGGCTCCTCGGCGTGCTTGTCGCGGCCGTTCTTCACGGTCGCCATCGGCTCGCCCGTGGTCGCCGCGGCGACGGGGAAGGACGTCGCCGGGCTCCCTGCCCGCTCCCGAGCCATTCGCTCGGCGCGGGCCTTGATCCCGACCATCTGCTTCTGGAGCATGACGAACACGCCGAACCCGACGACCGGCATGACGACGTGCGACCCGAAGCCGACTCCCCGTACCAGACCCGGAAGCGCTCGATGAGCCGCGTCCGGCCGCCCGGCATCGGCTCGAGGACGAACGCCCAGCTCGCCGAGAACTGCTGTGGAGTCGCGCCCAGGATCGCACCCGACGCCTGGAGGCCGGCCGGGACCGACTCGTCGGCGACGCCGGTCTCAGGGCCCTTGGTCTTGGCCTTGGCCTTGGCCTCCGCGTCCGCTGCTGCGGCTTGTGCCGCGACGAGGGCCGTGTCGGACCGAAGGACGAGCGAACGTCCGGGCTCCATGGCGACGACCTCGAAGCCGCCACCCGGATGGGTCGGCATGATGTCGCCGACCTTGAGGGTCTGCCAGTCCGCCACGATCCCGTCGACGCTCTTGCCTCGCTGGTCGAGCCGGTCGTAGCTGTACCAGCCGGCCCGCGCGAAGCCCATCTGGACCAGCCACGGCCAGACGTCCTCCGGCGCCGCCTCGATCGTGATCCCGCGCGTCTCGCTCGCGACCGGCACGGTCACGACGTCATCGCCCGCGAGGACCTTCGTCTTCTCGTCCGTCTCGATGCCCCAGGTCTGCCACCAGCGCCGGGCGCGCGAGATCGTGACCCCCAGCATCGTCCCGATGGCCGCACCGGCCACCATGTAGCGCACACGCATGCGTCACCTCCGATCGCATCGTCGCGCGACGCCGGTCCAGGCGGCCAGTGCCGTGTGACCCGAAACGTGGGCCGTTGCGCCCGGGAGCCCGCATGCGCCGAGCCGGTCGGTTCAGGCGGGGACGAGGGCCGTCGGCTCCTGGGATCGCCACGCCGCGTCGGCGGTGATCGCCTCGTAGCCGCGCGAGAGCTCGAACAGGCCGGCCTCGGACCACGGCGCGCCGATGAACTGCAGGCCGACGGGCAGGCCCTCGGACAGGCCGCACGGGATGCTGATGCCGGGCAGGCCGGCCATGTTCACCGGCAGCGTGCAGGCATCCGAGAGGTACATCGAGACCGGGTCCGCCATGCGCGCGCCGAAGCGGAAGGCGACCGTCGGGCTCGTCGGGGCGACGAGAGCATCGAAGCCCTGCGCCCAGAGGGCATCGAAGTCGGCCTTGATGAGCGTCCGGACCTTCTGCGCCTTCAGGTAGTAGGCGTCGTAGTAGCCCGCCGACAGCGCGTACGTGCCGAGCATGATCCGGCGCTTGACCTCGGCGCCGAAGCCGCGACCGCGCGTCGCGAGGTAGTTGGCCAGGACATCGCCGTCGCCCAGCCGCGGCCCGAACCGGATGCCGTCGTAGCGGGCGAGATTGGCCGACGCCTCCGCCGGCGCGACGATGTAGTACGTCGCGAGGCCGTAGTCGGTGTGCGGCAGGCTCACCGGCTCGACGATCGCGCCGGCGCCTTCGAGGGCCGCCACCGCCTCGCGGATCCGGGCCTCGACGCCCGGCTCCATGCCGGCGACGAAGTACTCCTTGGGCAGGCCGAGGCGCTTGCCCTTGAGGGAGCCCGCGGCCTCGTCGTCGGACGTGGCGAGCGGCAGGAACGTCTCCGGGACCGGCGTCGGTGAGGACGTGGAGTCGCGGTCGTCCCGGCCGGCGACGGCGTGCAGGAGCGTCGCGGCGTCGCGGGCGTCGCGGGCGAACGGCCCGATCTGGTCCAGCGACGACGCGAACGCCACGATCCCGTAGCGGCTGACCCGGCCGTACGTCGGCTTGATCCCGACGATGCCGCACAGCGCCGCCGGCTGGCGGATCGACCCGCCGGTGTCCGTGCCGATCGACAGCGGCGTGTGGAAGGCCGCCACGGCCGCGGCCGATCCGCCGCTGCTGCCACCCGGGACGCGCTCGAGGTCCCACGGGTTGGACGTCGGGCCATACGCCGAGTGCTCGGTCGACGAGCCCATCGCGAACTCGTCCATGTTGGTCTTGCCGAGGATCACGGCGCCGGCCTCGCGCAGGCGCTCGGTGATGTGGGCGTCGTACGGCGCGCGATACCCCTCGAGGATCTTGCGAGCCGGCCGTGCACTGGCCGCCCTTCACGGACACGAGGTCCTTGAGCGCGACCGGGATGCCGACGAGCGGCGGGAGGGCAGCGAGGGCGGCCGACCCGTCCGCGCGTGCGGCGGCGATCCGCGCGTCGGCGGCATCGGCCTCGCCGAGCGCCCGCTCCCGGTCGATCGACAGCCAGGCGTTCAGCGCCGGGTTCCCGGCCTCGGCGGCCGCCAGGTGCGCCTCGGTCAGGTCGTGCGACGAGACATCGCCGGCGCGCAGTCGCGTGGCCATCTCGTGGGCATGGAGGCGGGTCAGCTCGGTCATCGGGCGGCTAGCGCTCGTCGAGGATCGATGGGACGACGATGAACTCGCCCTGGCGCGCCGGCGCGTTGGCCAGGACGGCCTCGGCGGACAGCGACGGCCGGACGACATCGTCGCGCAGGATGTTCTCGAGCTCGATCGTCTGGGCGGTCGGCGGGATGTCGTCGGTCGGCAGCTCGGCCAGGATCGCGTACTGATCGAGGATGTGGTTGAGCTGCCCTTCGAGCAGCGTCAGCTCCTCGTCCGTGAGCCCGAGGCGCGCGAGGTGCGCGACATGCTCGACGTCCGAGCGTGAGAGGGTGGCCATGGCTCGATGATAGCCGACGAGGACGCTACGATCGGCGGCATGCCCCTGCCCACCATCCGACCGATGACGCCTGCCGACGTGGATGCCGCGTCCGAGGCCATCCTGCGCCAGGGCTGGGGCGAGCGGCGCGCCCAGCTCACCTTCGCGGCGGCCGATCCCGGCTCGCACGCCGTTCGTCGCCGACCTCGACGGGACCGTGGTCGGCACCGGGATCGCGACGATGCACGGACGTCGGCCTGGATCGGGACGATCTGGGTGGACGAGGCCTCGCGACGGCATGGCCTCGGCATGGCGTTGACGCAGGCGACGATCGATGCCGCCGAGGCGGCCGGGCGCCCGGACCCTGCTGCTGGTCGCGACCGATGCCGGCCGGCGGCTGTACGAGAAGATCGGCTTCGAGGTGGAGACGACCTACCGGATCCTGGACGCGCCCGGCCTCGTCGGCGCACCGGATCCGCGAGTCCGCGCGTACCGCGACGACGATCTTGCGGCCGTCGCGGCGCTGGATCGGCGCGCGACCGGGGAGGATCGACAGCGGCGTGCTGACGGCGTTCGCCGGACCGGACACGACTCGGTGCCTCGAGCGGGCCGATGGGTCGCTGGGCGGGTTCGTCGTTCGGGCGCCATGGGGCGGCGGCGCCACCATCGCCCCGGACATCGAGGATGCCATGGCGATCCTGCAGCGCGCGCCGCATCGCCTCGGGGCCGGATCGCCACGTCCGGGCCGGGCTCCTCGCCGAGAACGAGGCGGGTCTCGAACGGCTGCGCGAGCGACGGCTGGACGGAAGCCTGGGACGCGCCGCGCATGATCCGTGGCGACGCGCTGGACTGGGACCCGACCGCGATCTGGGGCCAGTTCAACCACGCGATGGGCTGAGGCGCCGGTCAGGACTTCGAAGCGACGAGTATCGATAGCGAACCCCATCACCCTGGCCAGCAGGGCGATCAGCAGTTCGGTGTCACCGCTCAGGTGACCCGCATCGAACCAGTCGACTTCGATGGGCTTGCCCAGCTCTCGCATGCGGCGCTCGTACTCCTCGACCTGTCGCGGTGGACAGCGCGTATCGTTCCTGCCCTGGATGATCAGGATCGGGGCGTCGACCTGCTCGACATAGGTGATCGGCGAGGCCTTGATGTAGCGCTCGGGAACCTCGGCCGGTGTGCCGCCGAACATCTGGCGATCCAATCCGCGAAGGTCCTCGTTCTCATCCTCGTATTGGATCGTGAAGTCGGCGGAGGCGATGCCGGCCATGCCCGCCGCCCACAGGCCGGGAGCGGTCCCCAGGGCCTGGAGTGTCAGGTAGCCACCCATGGACCAGCCGGTTGCGAAGACCTGGTCCGGCCGCGCGATGCCCTGCTCGACCGCCCAGGCGCGGGCCGCGACCATGTCGTCGACCTCCAGCTCGCCGACGCGGCCGATGCCGGCCATCTGGAAGTCGCGGCCGAATGTCGTCGAGCCGCGGTAGTTGACCGACATCCAGGCGAACCCATGGTCCAGCCACGCCTGTCCCTGCGGCGACCACCGATCGAGCTCCGCCATCGTCGGGCCGCCGTGGGTGTAGAGGACCATCGGGATAGGGGCCGTCGCCGTCGGGCGTCGCCAGCCATGACTGGACCGTCGTGCCGTCCCGGGACGGGAAGGAGACCGAGCGCACGGATCGGCCGGCGGGTGTCACGCCACCGGCGAGCAATGACGTTTGCGCACCGGTCGTCAGATCGAACGCGGAGATCGACGGCGGGATCGAGAACGACGAGTGCGTCGTCACAAGGCGATCGAGATGATCGAATCCGAACCCGAACTCGTCCACGCCGGGGTAGCCGACGCCCGGACCGGTCGTTCCTCCCCTGATCGGGACCTCGCGTACCGATCCTGACGTCACGTCGGCCACGAACAGGCGCTGTCGTGCCTCGTTGATATTGGTCAGAACCAAGTGGGCACCGTCAGGCGACCAGGCCACCGGCACGACGTCTCCGTCCGCGTCGACGCGAATGGACGTCCGGGTGCCGGTACGCGGCGACCAGAGGAAGGGTCGCCTGACGCCGGACTGCGTGGTCGATGCCGCGATCCGGTCGTCCGTCCCTGGGGCGGGGACATGAACCTCCAGGCCGACGCCCGGACCATCGTCGAGGATGCCAAGTGTCGCCCCAGTGACCATGTCGAACGCGACGGCCCCGAAGTCCGGCGATCCTGGACCCCCGTAGGTCTGGACGTAGACGATCCGGCCGTCCGACGACAGACACCGCGTCGACGAGGCGTCGTCCAACCGGCCAAGATCGCGCGGCGGCGCACCCTCCTCGAGGACCAGGAACCGAAAGTGGTCGTCTCCGGCGATGGTGAAGGCGATGACGTCTGCGGCGCCGGCCGCCACGACGCCATAGCCGTGATAGGCGTCCCACGTCGGGGTCAGGTCCACGGCCGGGCCACCCGCCCACGGCACAGCGAGCAAGTGGCCGATCTCGGACCCATCCGGCGCATGCATGTAGTAGACCGTCTCACCGAGATGATCGATCGCGCCATCCGTCACCCCGACGGGATCGTCCGTCAGCTGGCGCAGCGCACCGGTGTCGCGGTCCCACGCGTGCAGCTGCAGGACGCCGCTCGTGTCATGGACGACCATCGCGCGACTCGGCCGGGATCCGGCCAACACGGCCGACCGTGGGGCACGCGCCCGGAACCGACGCTTCCACGGCGCGTCCGGCGAATCATCCAGCACCCGTTCGACCTTGCTCACGCCTTACCCCACGCTATCTGGACCGACCCGCCGACGATACCGGCCCGGCGTCTCGCGGACGTCAGCCGCGGGCTCGGACGGCCTCGAGCGTTCGGCGGGCCTGGCCCAGGTGGACCCGGTCGTGGCCGCCGATCATCCGGAACATGAGGTCCACGCTCTCGGGGCCGCGCTCGCGGTGATGCCCGACTCGGGCTCGATCGGCCTCGGTCGTCTGCGCCCAGAGCGCCAGGTTGGCCGTCCGCAGGGCTTCGAAGAACGACACGAGTGCCTCGACGTCGCGGTCCTCGGCGTGCAGCCGGTCCACCCACAGATCCTGGTCGTACCCGACGATCTCGGGCTCGTCGTGGGCGATGACCCAGCGATAGCGGGCCGCCATGACCAGCTCGGCGTCCACGATGTGGTCGATGCAGCCGAGGACCGCCCACTCGCCGGGCTCCGGCCGCGTGCGCAGGTCCGGACCCGCCTCGGCGATCAGCGCCCGGATGGCCGCCGGCGTCGTGGCCTGCGCCTCGGCCGGGTCGTCGCCTCCCAGGGCGTTCAGCAGCGACTGCTGATACGCCGCCGCCTCGGTGATCTCATCGGGGATCGTCACGGAACCTCCTCACCTGCCAGGAGCCGGCGGAACCCGTCCTCGTCGAGGATCGGCACGCCGAGTTCCTGGGCCTTGGCCAACTTGGAGCCGGCGCTCTCACCGGCGACGAGATAGTCGGTCTTCTTCGAGACGGAGCCACCGGGCTTGCCGCCGGCGGCGCGGATCGCCTCCTCGGCCTCCTGGCGCCCGAACCCCTCGAGCGTGCCGGTCACGACGACCGTCTTGCCGTCCAGGGGCCCGGCGCCCTCGCCGGCCGGCCGGACGACGGGCCGTTCCGGCACGATCCCGACCTCGACGAGCTCGCGCAGGACGTCGCGTGTCGCCTCATCGGTGAACCAGCGGCCGAGCGCGGCCGCCACGGACCCGCCGATCCCGGACACCTCCGTGATCGTGTCGGGTTCGTCGGTGGCGATGCGTCGAAGCTCGGCTTCGGCTGCCGCGAACCAGGGATCCGGCACGACCGCGCCATCGGCCGGCGGGAAGTCGTCCGGGTGCACCCGCCCGGCCAGCCACGTCGCGAGGTCGATCGCGGTCTGCTCGCCGACCTGCGGCATCCCGAGGCTGTTGAGGACCCGGGCGAACGGCCGACCGACCCGCGCACGTTCGATCCGTCCGGCCAGGTTCTCGGCGCTCTTGCGCGCGAACCGCTCCAGCGACTCGAAGTCCTCCACGGTCAGGCGGAACACATCCGCCCGCGAGTGGATCAGCCCGCGCTCCAGGAGCTGGCTCAGGACCGCCCAGCCCATGCCCTCGATGTCCATCCCGCCCCGACCGACGAAGTGGCCGTACTCCTGCGCCAGGCGAGCCGGGCAGCGCGTGTTCGGGCAGTAGACCCGGACGGCGCCCTCGTCCTGGACCACCGGCGTGTCGCACACCGGGCAGCGCTCCGGCATCGAGAACTCGCGCTCGTCGCCGGTCCGCCGCTCGGCGAACGGCCGCACGACCTCCGGGATGACGTCGCCCGCCTTCTGGAGCACGACCCAGTCGCCGATCCGGATGTCCTTGCGCCGGACCTCGTCGAGGTTGTGGAGGGTGGCGCGCGCGACGGTCGACCCCGCCACCTTGGTCGGGCGCAGGTGGGCGACCGGCGTCAGCGTCCCGGTCCGCCCGACGTACGGGACGATGTCCTCGACGAACGATTCGACCTGTTCCGGCGGGAACTTGTAGGCGATGGCCCAGCGCGGCGCCCGGCTGACGATGCCGAGGCGCTCCTGCTGGTCATATCGGTCCACCTTGACGACGACGCCGTCAGTCTCGAACGGCAGGGCGTGGCGGGCCTCGCGCCAGGTCTCGGTGAAGGCGATGACGCCCTCGATGTCGAGACCCGCCTCGCGATCCGGGTTGACGTTGAAGCCCAGGGCCTCGAGACGACCGAGCGCGCCCGACTGGGACTCGACCGTCGGCGCATCCTCGAGCAGCTGGTACGACCAGGTCGAGAGGAGGCGCGCGGCGGTGACCGCGGGATCCTTCTGGCGGAGCGAGCCCGCGCCGCTGTTGCGTGGATTGGCGTAGAGCGGGAGCCCGGCCTCCTCGCGCTCCTCGTTGATGCGCTTGAACTCGGCCTTCGGCATGAAGACCTCGCCGCGAACGTCGATCGCGACGGACTCGGGGAGCGACGCCGGGATCGCCTTGATCGTCCGCAGGTTGGCGGTCACGTCCTCGCCGGTCGTGCCGTCGCCGCGGGTGGCGCCCTGGACGAACCGGCCTCGCTCGTAGCGGAGCGTGATGGCCAGGCCGTCGATCTTCAGTTCCGCCACGTAGCGCAGGTCCTCGGCGGGCTCGGGGGCGGCGGGCAGGCCCAGCCCCTTCCGGACGCGCGCATCGAACGCCCGCAGCTCGTCGTGGCTGAACGCATTGCCCAGGCTGAGCATCGGCCGGCGGTGGCGGACCTCGCTGAACGTGCCGGACGGCGTGCCGCCGACTCGCTGGGTCGGCGACTCCGGCGTCGTGAGGGCCGGATGGGCCGTCTCGAGGGCCACGAGCCGGCGGAACAGCTGGTCGTACTCGGCGTCGGTGAGCTCGGGGGCATCCAGGGCGTGATACAGCTCGTTCGCCCGAGTCCACCTCGGCGGCGAGCTGCGCGTGGCGGGCCGCGGCGTCCTCGGGCGAGAGGGCGGCGGCCTCGGCGACGAGCTCCGGATCGACCGGCGGCAGCGCGATGGTCATGGAGCGAGGGTACCCAACACGCCCGTGCGCGACGTGCGCGCCGCGGCGTGCCACGACACCGAGCCCGGGACGCTACCCTCCGAGGATGGACGACAGCCCCGACGCGCGACTCCTGGCCGCCGCCGCGACCGGCGACATCGCCGGCATCGGCCGTGCGATCGCCGACGGTGCGAACGTGAACGCGCGCGACGACGACGGGCGGACCGGACTCCTCATCGCGACACGGGAACGCCAGCCTGGGGCCTTCCAGGCCCTGATCGACGCCGAGGCGGACGTCGATCTCCAGGACGACCGCCTCGACAACCCGTTCCTGCCCACGTCGGCCCCTCGGCTACGCTTGGCCGACCGAATCCTGATCAGTGACCGTGATCGACAGAGCAAGGTGGGAGATCTCGTGACGACCGACGCGCTGATAGCGGCTGCGACCGACGGCGACGTCGACCACATCCGCGCATCGCTGGCCGCGGGTGCCGATCCCGACGGGCGCGGCGAGGGTGGAACCACACCCCTGCTGGCCGCGGCCAAGGCGCGTCAGACGGAGTCGTTCCGCGCCTGCTCGAGGCGGGCGCGACGTCGACCTCCAGGACGACCGGCTCGACAACCCTTCCTTATGCCGGCGCCGAGGGCATCCTCGACATCCTGAAGCTGGCGAACGACGCCGGCGCCGATCCGGCCATCACCAACCGCTACGGCGGCGTGGCCGTCATCCCGGCGTCAGAACGCGGACACGTGGAGACCGTCCGCTACCTCCTGACGGAGACGGACGTCGACGTCGATCACGTGAACAAGCTCGGCTGGACCGCGCTGCTGGAGGCGATCCTGCTGTCGGACGGCGGCCCGCGCCACCAGGCCATCGTCGCGCTGCTCATCGAGGCCGGCGCGGACGTCGACCTGGCCGACAAGGACGGCGTCCGGCCGCTGGCCCACGCACGGGCCCGCGGCCAGACCGAGATCGCCACCCTCCTGGTGGAGGCCGGGGCTACCGTCTGACCGTCACTGGACCGTGAGCTTGAACGTGGCCGTGCAGGTCGTGTTCCAGAGCATCGTGACGCGACCGTTGGCGCAGTCCAGCCCTCCACTCCAGCCGGCGAAGACCGAGCCGGGAGCCGCGACGGGCCGGAGGGTGACCACCGTCCCGAGCGCGTAGGACTCCGTGCAATCCGTCCCGCAGTCGATACCGGCTGGGGTGCTCGTGACGGCGCCCATCCCGTTCCCTGCCTTCTTGATCGTGAGCTTCACCTGCACGAACACCGCTGTACAGGTGCGGTCCACTGACATCGTCACGCGACCGTCCAGGCAGTCCCAGCTCCCGGTGAAGGCGATGAATGTCGAGCCGGGGGCCGCGACGGCCTTTAGCACGACGACCGTCCCGACGGTGTAGGACTCCGTGCAATCGGTCCCGCAGTCGATGCCCACGGGCGTGCTCGTGACCGCTCCCTTGCCATTGCCCGACTTCGCCACCGTGAGCCTGGGCCCGGTCGTCGGCGGGGCGGTCACGCCGAGGCCTCCTGGGTCGCTGATGGCGCCGTTCGCCGTCCCGTCGGCGTCGCCAAAGCCGCCATCGGTGATGGTCAGCGTCAACACGGCGTCGCCGTTGTTGCTCCCGACGAGCGTGGAAGCATCGGTCCACGTGGACCCGATCACCTTCCAGTAGGCAGAGCCCGCGGCCACGGTCGTCGGATACGTCATCGTCATGACGACCGTCTGACCGGTGGCGAGCCCGTTCACGGTCCAGGAGAAGAAGCCGAACGGGAAGGTGACCGATGCGGGCTTGCCCGCTGTCGGCAGGCTGCCTTCGGCCACCGAGGCCAGGCTGGCGAGGCTGCCGGTGCTCGCCGTGAAGGTGACCGGGCCAGCCCCGGTCGCGGAGCTGACGGTCTGCGTGGTGACGTTGAAGGTCGCGCGTGCAGGTCAGGCTGGCGGTCATCGTGACCGTGCCGTCGGTGCAGTCCGCGTCACCGCCGAAGCCGGCGAAGGTCGCGCTCGCGGCCCCGGGCCCGCTCATACTGGCCGTGAGCGTCACGACCGTGCCGTCGGGGTAGGACTCGCTGCAGTCGCTGCCACAGGACACGCCCGCCGGCGCGCTGGTGACGGTCCCGCTGGCGCTGGCGGAGCCAGCCAGGTTGACCGTGAGGTCATGCAGGATGGCGATCGGCGTGCAGGCCGACTGACCGACCTGGCCGTCGGTCGTGGTCCCTGCGGGGCAGGGTGTGGCCGAGGACGCTCCTGCGGCGGGCACATACGTGTCGATGGGGGCCGGCGTGCAGGCGATCGCGCCCGCGCTCGCGCTGAACGAGCCCGCGGGGCACGGTGTCGCGGAGGTTGCGCCGCTGCCAGGAACGTACGAGCCGGATGGCGCCGGCGTGCACGGCGTCTGGCCGGTCGCGCTGAATGAGCCCGCCGGGCATGGCGTGGCGACGGGCGTGAACGCGCTGGAGAACTCGGAGGTGTCGCCTACCGCATCGGTCGCCGTCGCCGTGAGGTTCGGCCCGGACAGGGCGCCCGGGAACGACCAGGCCCCGCTGCCATCGGCATCGACGGATCCGTGATAGACCCGACCCTCGTCGGCGTCGTCGGAGAAGATGTCGACGTGGCAGCCCGTACAGGCCGTGCCCGCCAGCGGAGCCATGCCGGTGATGGTCGGTGGTGCCAACTCATGGTTGCCGCCCGTGGCGGTTTCGATGCCCTTGCCACCGTTGCTGTGGATCGAATTCCCGCGGATCGCGTCGCCGGTCGAGGCCGCGCTGTCCACGCGAACGCCATCGACGCTGTTGTAGGCGATCGTGTTGCCCTCGCCTGGGAATGTGCCACCGACGAGGTTGTTCGGGGCTCCCGAGATGTAGACGCCGAACGGCATGTTGCCCAGCGGGGCGGTCCCCGCGGCGTCCGTCCCGATCCGATTGCCCTGGACCGTGTTGCCCGTCGCCGTCGTGCCCGTGATGAAGACACCGGCGATACCGCTGCCGAACCCGTTGTCGTTGCCTGAGATGACGTTGCCGGCACCCGACTCGGCCCGGCCGATGGCGTTGCCCGGCGCGCCGAGGATCCCCACGCCGTAGGTGTTGCCCAGGTCTGCGGTCCCCGTGACGTCCGTCCCGATGTAGTTCCCCAGGACCGCATGTCCGGTCGCCGCCGACCCGTCGATCTGGATCCCGTAGTTCCCGTTCCCGGAGATGATGTTTCGGTCGCCGGGCCGGGTGCCGCCGATGAGGCTGTTCGCACCGCCCTGGACTCGGATGCCGTTGAAGTCGTTCGCCAGGCGGACCGTACCGGTCGCATCCGTGCCGATGTAGTTGCCCTGGACCCGGTCGCTCGTCCCGGTAACGCCCTGGACGAGGATGCCCGAGCGGTTGCCCGAGATGACGTTGGCTTCGGCGGGTTCGACACCCCCGACCCGCACGTCACCCGCACCGGAGATGATGACTCCGTACTGCGCGTTCCCGTGGTCGATCGTGCCCGTCGCGTCCGTTCCGATGTAGTTGCCGTAGATCCGCGCCCCGGATGCGGAGACGACGATCCCATTCCCAAGCGGGGCGCTGCCGCTGAAGTCGCCGATCGCCAACCCTCGGATCAGCGACACCCCCGAGGACAGCGTGAGACCGTTCGCCGGTCCCGCCGCGAGCCCGTTCAGCTCGATCTTGATGACGGCGTCGCTCCCGACCTCGGTGCCGCTCGAGGAGGCGCCGGGCTGGGCGTAGCCATCGATGACCACGCCGAAGGCGATGGCCGGAAGTGCCGAGGACGGGGAGATGGTGCACGTCGTCGCGCAGCCTCCCGCGATATCGAAGTCGATCGTGTCGACATCCGACGTCGCGTTCGCTTCCTCGATGGCGGCCCGCAGCGTGCAGCCCTCGGCCGGGGTCGTGCACAGGCCGTCGCCGACAGCCGAGTCGCCGGAGTCCCCGACGGTCGTCACGGTGAAGAACAGTGAGGCCGCGCGTGCCGGCAGCGGCGCCGCGATCAGCAGGAGCAATGCCGCGACCAGCAGAACCGTCGAGCCGTCCGCCGATGCGAGTGTCGAACGTGAGCGCGTGCCGTCATCGTCGTCCTCCTACGGCTCACCGCGCTTCACGCACGTGATGCCGTCAATGGACGCGGAGGAGGGGCGACCACGGACCTGTGTGCCCGCTCGGCGTCAGCGCTGAGCGTCGAACACCTGCATGGACGGTTGCCATCGTCCAGTTGCGCCAACTGTCTCGCAGATCAGGATCGACCCACGAGTCGAAGCGCCGGACCGCAGGATCAGGCGGCGATGCCCGCCCGGAGGTCCACGACTTCGCGGCGGATGTGGGGCAGGATCGTGGCGCCCAGGCGGGCGAAGAAGCCATGGGCTTCGGTCACCGACGAGCAGCGGAGCATGATGCGGCCGTCCTCATCCTCGATGGTCGTCGGCGCGTGGCAGATCGGACAGAAGGGGTCGGTGTCGAGGGCTCGCTCGATCAGGTCGAGGGCCTTGTTGCGTTCGAACATGGGGCGTGGGTTCTCCGGAAGATGGGTGTCAAAGGGCGATCGGCGGGCCGTGACCCGAACCTGACCGGCCTTCACCCTGCTCCATCCGGACCCCCCGCGTCGGCGGCGGCTGGGTACCGCCCAGGTCCTCGTTGGGTGCCGAACGCGACGCTCCTAGCCGACGATCTCCAGGTTCGCCAGGCTCGCCAGCATCTGCTTCCGGCCCACGCTCGGGTCCCGGAACGCGACCGTCACTTCCTCGTCGCTGCGGGTCAGCTTGGACGTCACGACGATCCCATCGCCCCAGCGTCCGTGACGCACGCGATCGCCGTCGCGGAACTGCCGCTCCCCGGGGATCACGACCCGGGCCGGCTTCACGGCGGGCGCCGGCGCCATCGCCGCGGAGGCGCCGAGCGCATCGACATCCACATCGACATCGTCGTCCCACGCCGGCAGCGGTCGTCGAAGCGTCCCGGACGGCGCCCCGGCCGCGTACGCGTCGCGCTTGGCCGCCAGGTCGCGCTGCGGCCGGAAGGTCTCGCCCGGGGCCGGACCGCCGGGCCGGCCGCTCCCCTGCCGATACGCAGCGCCACCCCCACCGCCACGCAGCTGGGTCCCGAACCGACTCGTGCGCCGCGCCCCGAACACGAGGTCCATGTCGAGGTCGCGCTCGTCGCCCTGGCCACCGAGCGCCGGTCCGACCATCAGTTCGGCCGGGATCTCCATGAGGAAGCGCGACGGGACGGTCGGCTGGCCCATCCCCCAGGTCATCCGTCGCCAGGCGTGCGACAGGTACAGGCGTCGCTTGGCCCGGGTGATCCCGACGTAGGCGAGCCGGCGCTCCTCCTCGAGCTCCTTCTCGTCATCGAGCGCCCGGCTGTGCGGGAACAGGCCCTCCTCCAGCCCGGCGATGAAGACGACCGGGAATTCGAGCCCCTTGGCGGCATGGAGCGTGATGAGCGTCACGGCGTCCGCGTCGCCCTCGTACGAGTCCTGGTCGGCGACGAGCGCGGTCTCCTCCAGCAGCCGGTCCAGGGCGTCCTCGGGCGACAGGTCGTCGTAGCGCGTCGTGACGCCGCGCAGTTCGAGCAGGTTCGCCCAGCGCTCCTCGCCGTCTTCCGAGCCGTCGGCGAGCATCGCCCGGTAGCCGGAGACCTCCAGGACCTCGTCCAGCAGCTCGGGGAGGGCCAGCACGCCGATCCGTGCCCGCAGACGCCGCACGAGCGCCGCGAAGTCCGCCAGAAGCGTCCGGGCGCGCGGCGCGATGGCCGGCAACTCGCCGCGAGCGGCCTCCTCGATGGCGCCCCAGGTCGTGCCGTCCTCGCGGGCCGCGGCCGCGCGCAGGACCTCGACCGTCTTGTCGCCGATGCCGCGGGCCGGGACGTTGATGATCCGCTCGAAGCTGACGCTGTCCGTGTCCGAGCGCAGGATGCGCAGGTACGCCAGCGCGTCCTTGACCTCACGCCGGGCGTAGAACCGGGTCCCGCCGACGAGCTGGTAGCGCAGCCCGTAGCGCAGGAACGATTCCTCGATCGCGCGGGACTGGGCGTTCATCCGGTACATGACCGCGATGTCGCGGGCGCGGAATCGGGCGTCGTCGTCCTCGTCCGCCCGGCGGGTCAGCGCGCTCCCCCGCCCCGCCACGAGCTGCTCCACCTGGCGGGCGATCCACTCGGCTTCCTCTTCCTCGTTGTACGCCTCGAAGCGCTGGATCTTCGTCCCGCCGGCGTTGTCGGTCCACAGCTTCTTGTCCTTGCGCGCCTCGTTGCGCGAGACGACCGCGTGGGCGGCATCGAGGATCAGCTGCGTCGAGCGGTAGTTCTGCTCGAGCTTGACCACGGCGGTCTTGGGCCAGTCGCGCTCGAAGTCGAGGATGTTGCGCAGGTCCGCGCCGCGCCACGAGTAGATCGACTGGTCGTCGTCGCCGACGACGCACAGGTTGTGGTGCTTGGCGGCGAGGCTGCGGACCCACAGGTACTGCGCGCGGTTCGTGTCCTGGTATTCGTCGACGTGCAGGTAGCGCCACTTCTCCTGGTACTTGGCGAGCACGTCGGGCGCCTCGTCGAACAGCCGGACGGCCTCGAGCAGGAGGTCGTCGAAGTCGAGCGCGTGCGCCTTGCGCAGGCCGGCCTGGTAGCGCCCGGCCAGGCGGGCGATCGTGCGCTCCCGATGGTTCGCGGCGTTCTCGGACAGGAACGTCGGATCCAGCATCTCGTTCTTGGCCCGGCTGATCGCGCCGAGGACCGCGCTCGGCCGGAACTCGCCGGTGAGCGGCATGTCCTCCTCGCGCAGGATCTGCTTCATCAGCGACTGCTGGTCGTCCGTGTCGTAGATGACGAACCGCCGGTCGATGCCGATCGCCTCGCCGTCCGAGCGCAGCACGCGGGCGCACAGGGCGTGGAACGTGCCGGCCTGGACGTCGCGCCCGCCTTCGCCGACGAGGCTGATGATCCGCTCGCGCAGCTCCGCCGCGGCCCGGTTGGTGAACGTGACCGCGAGGATCCGCCACGGCGCGACGCCCTTCACGCCGACGAGGTACGCGATGCGGTGGGCCAGGACGCGGGTCTTGCCCGAACCGGCGCCCGCCAGGATGAGCAGGGGCCCTTCCGTCGTCGTGACGGCCCGGGCCTGCTCCGGGATTGAGGGCCTTGACGATCTCGGCGGCGCGGGCCTTGCGGGCGGCGGCGATGGTCTTGGGATCCGCGGCCGGGACCGGGACGGTCGGGTCCGAGGCCGCCGGCGACGCGGTCGCCTCGGCCATCCAGGCCGGCTCCTCGGGCACCGCAGCCGGCTCCACCGACTCGTCCGTGAAGGCCGTCCCCGCGGGTTCGTCCAGCCCGAGCGAGGCGACGTCGGGCGCGGTGTCGCCGGGCCGGCGACGTCGGGAAGGGCTCACTCGCCCATCGTACAACGCAGCGTTCACCGGGCATTCACGCGGCTCTCATGAACGGCTGCCACGGTAGACTGGACACGCCGCCGTTCGGCGCCACCCACCCTCGGACGCCCCCGGTTCCCACGCGTCCCCAGCGACCCCAGGAGGTCCAGATGACAGACGAGCAGACCCCAGCCACCGGGACGGACGAGCCCGAGATCACCGCCGTCGGAGCGGTCGTGACCGACGGGGCGTACACGCTCTTCGTCGCCGACTTCAGCGACACCGACACCGCCTGGAAGGCCTACGAGGCCCTCCTGTCCGTCGAGGACGGCGCGACCGTCGAGATCGAGGGCGTCCTTGTCGTCAAGCGCGACGCCGAAGGCAAGCTCGAGATCCAGAAGGCCACGGACCACAGCACGAAGACCGGCCTCAAGTGGGGCGTCGTCGGTGGCGTCGTCCTGGGCGTCATCTTCCCGCCGTCCATCCTGGCCAGCGCGGCCACGCTCGGCGCGGCCGGCGCCGCGGCCGGCAAGATCCGCCAGCTCCACCACCGCATCGAGCTCGGCAAGGAGCTCGAAGGCGCCATCGAGCCGGGCCACTCGGGCATCCTCGCCCTGGTCTCCGATCCGGGCGCCGTCGAGATCCGCAACGCCCTGGCGGCCGCGGACCACATCGTCGAGTCGGCCGTCAGCGACGCCGCCGCGCGCGACATGAAGGCCGCCGCCAAGGAAGCGCAGGAGACCGAGTCGGAGCCGGCCGCCGAGCCCGCCAAGGCCTGACCCGCACCCGGGCCTCGCCCGGGTCGACACCGAACGCTCGAACGCCCGTCCCTCCCGGGGCGGGCGTTCCGCTGTCCGGCTACTCGCTCAGCCGGCGTCGATCTCGTCGGCGGCCGGGGCCTCGATCGTGACCGGCTGATCCCATTTCGAGAACGTCAGCTCCGCCTTGACGGTCTCGTCCCCGGGCAGGCCGATCTCGATGGTCACGCCCGCCAGGTGGTTCGGCAGGTTCTGCTCCACCTTGAGGGTCACCTTGAGCGTCGCGCCGGCGATGTCCACCGGCAGGCTGGCGGCCGCGTCACCGACCAGGTCCGCCAACTCGGTGGCGTCCAGGTCCACGACGACCGTGTAGCAGGTCCCGCCGCCACACGACACGTCCTCGCCCTTCACCGGATCCACGCCCGGCCCCAGCAGGAAGTCGCCGAGGTTGTCGATGATCGCGCCGGGATCGGTCGGGTCGATCGGCAGCGATGCCCCGCCGCCTTCGACGACCTTGAACTTCGAGCCGGTCAGCGTGGTCTTGAGATAGGTCGTCCCGTCGGCCTGGATCAGCTCGCCGGCGAGGCCCAGGACGGCCGGCACGGCGAACGTCACCCGCGCCTCGCTGTTCGCGAGGTCGGCATCGACCGATGCGGTCGTCCCGGTCAGGTCGACCGGCGTCGAGGTGGAGCCGCCGGGCAGGGTCACCGGCACGACCCCATCGACCGCGACATCGACATGGACGCTGGTGGCGGCTTCGGACGACTTGAGCGCGGCGGTGATGATCTCGGTCGGGTCGGTCAGGACCGGACCGGCCGTCCCACCGCCGCACGCCGCCACGACGGTGGCGAGGAGTGCGATCAGGACGATGAAGCGCGGGTGTCGGCGGGTCATGGGGTTCCTCAGGATGGGTCGTCGCGTCGTGGACCATCGATGGACGGTCACGGACAGCCTCGTGGGACGCCCCGAACCTGTCAAACCCCCGATGGTCACCCGACGGGCGGCGCTCCGGTGGCGATGGCGGGTGGTCCAGGCGGGACCGGGACGGCTTCGGCTCGACCGATCCACCTGCACCTCGATCCCGCCGACCCATTCGCGCGAGTTGTAGATCAGGCAAGCGACGCCGTGAAGACCCAGCCCATCGCCCGTAGAACAGGGCCCACGAACCCGAGCACACGCCCCGATGAGCCGCCCCGGCGATCGTGGCATCCCCGGGTAGGCCGCCCCGCGACGATGCGAGAAGGCGATCACGCGATCGGGACGAAGACACGGCGACCACGATCATGTAGATGACGGCGACGATGGTCGCGGTCCGGATGACGCCGAAGCGTCGGATGCTGTACATCATGGCCTCCTAGATCTCACGGCGAGTTCGCCGAGGTGCCCAGCCGCCAGCCGCCGCGACACCGACGGCGTGCGCCCGCACCGAGCGGACCTTGCGCACGAGCCGCTTCGCGAACGGGACCGGTGGGCGATCTGCGCGGGATGGAGATCTCCGGCGTGTTGAGCGCGACCTTCTTGAGGTACACCGGGATGTGCCAGCGGACGATCTGGTGGCCCGGGAAGAAGACGGTGTCGCCTTCCTTGATGGGCTTGATCGTCCCGTCGGCCATCGTCAGCTCCGCCTCGCCGGCCAGGATGTGGATGACCTCGTCGCTGCCGTAGCGCCAGTCGAACGTCCCCGCGGTGGACTCCCAGATCATCGCGCTGATCATCCGGTCCTCGCCGAAGTCGATGGCGCGCGCGCGTGCCTGCGGTGCCCCGTCGACGATCCAGGTGGGATCGATCGGCCTCGGCGCGAGATCGTCGTCGGTCGCGACGGACCGTGCGACGAGCGGATCCTTCGACGTCATCCGGGGAACACCTCGATGCTGGGAGTTCTGACGCCCGCGACCGTACCATCCCGCCCGTTCGCCGGGAATACCATGCGTGGCCATCTCACGGCGCTCATCCATGGGGCGCGCGTCAGCGGGGCGCGCATCAGGGCGCCGCGGTGACCCGTTCGAGCGCGGCCACGAGCTCCTCAACACGGATGGGCTTCGACACGTAGTCGTCCATGCCGGCTGCGAGGCAGGCCTCGCGGTCGCTCGGCCATGCGCGTTCGCGGTCATGGCGACGATTCGCAGCGCCCGCGGTCCGGCCAGCGCGGCCCGGATCCGCCGGGTCGCCTCGAGGCCGTCGAGCTCGGGCATCTGGACGTCCATGAGGACGACGTCGTAGGTCGCGATGCTCGAGCGCGGCGATCGCCTCGAGGCCGTTCGCCGGCGACGTCGGCCTGCGTAGCCCATCCGCTCGAGCAGCCGGAGCGCCAGCTTCTGGTTGACCGCGTTGTCCTCGGCCAGGAGGATCCGCAGCGGATGACGGTCGGCCCAGCTCGGGGTCCGATCGTCGGGCGCTCCGGCAGCCGGACGGACGGCCGCGGACCTGCGACCGGCAAGCACCTTGATCGAGGGCGTCGCGCAGCGCCGTCGGCTTGACCGGCTTGGTCAGGCTGGCCGCGACCGAGGCGCGTCGCCGGCTCGCCGGTGCCCGACCGACGACAGGATGACGACCGGCAGGTCGGCGCCGGCGGTCGCGGCCCGGATCGCCGTCGGCCAGGTCGCAGGCCGTCCATGCTCGGGCATCCGCAGGTCGCTCAGCACCACGTCGAACGTCTCGCCGTCGCTCGACCCAGCCGAGCGCCTCGAGCGGGGACGCCGGTGTCGCGGCGCGTCGATCCCCCAGCGGCGCCAGCTGCGGCGACGAGGATGCGCCGGTTCGTGGCGTTGTCGTCGACGACGAGGACGCGCCGGCCGGCGAGCTCCGGCAGCGGCCGATCGGGCCGGCGCGACGGTCCGGCTCCGGGGCCGCGTCGCGCCACGGATCGCGCAGGCGGAACGTGCTGCCCTCGCCCGGCGATGCCGGCGCTCTCGGCGGCGAGCGAGCCGCCCATCAGCCTCGGCCAGGCGGCGGCTGATCGCCAGGCCCGAGCCCGGTCCCGCCGAAGCGGCGGGAGATGCGAGGCATCGGCCTGGCTGAACGACTGGAACAGGCGGCCCATCCGGTCGGGCGGGATGCCGATGCCGGTGTCGGGGACATCGATCGCGATCTCCCAGCGCACCGGCGGCGCGTCCGTCCGGCGTCGCGTCGAGCGGCGGCCGCGTGACCGCAGGACGACCTCGCCGAGCTCGGTGAACTTGACCGCGTTGGACAGCAGGTTGAGCACGATCTGGCGGAGCCGGCCGGCGTCGCCGACGACGACGGCCGGGCAGGTCGCGGCTCGAGCGCGTAGACGAGCTCGATGCCCTTCGTCGCGGCGGTCGGGGCCATGACGTCGAGCGCGCCCTCGACGCACGCGCCGCAGCGTCGAACGGCTGCGGCCTCGAGCTCGATCCGGCCGGCCTCGATCTTCGAGAAGTCGAGGATGTCGTTGATGATCGTCAGCAGCGCCTCGCCGCGAGGTGCGGATCGTCTCCGCGTAGTCGCGCTGCTCGTCGTCGAGCGGCGTGTCGAGCAGGAGGCCGCTCATCCCGATGATCGCGTTCATCGGCGTCCGGATCTCGTGGCTCATCGCGGCCAGGAACGTGCTCTTCGCCTGGTTCGCGGCGTCGGCCTCGCGGCGGGCCGCCTGCAGCTCGGTGATGTCGTGGTAGACGGCGTAGTAGCCGGTGTGCTCGCCGTCGACGATCGAGCGGCACGATCGACGATCTCGACGTCGACCTGCTGCGCCGTCCTTGCGGGCGCGCCGGCCTGATCCGCGCGCGACCGGCCGGTCTCGAGGGCCTCGCCGGGCGACGCCCTCGCCCTCCGCGCGCATCGCGTCGGTGCCGAGGACCAGGTCGTCGATCTGGCGACCGATCGCCTCGTCCGGCGTGAAGCCGAACAGCCGCGTCGCCGCCGGGTTCCAGCCCGAGACGACGCTCGTCGCGGTCCATCGTCACGACCGCCGACCGGGCTGATCTCGACGAGGGACTCGAAGTACTGCTTCTGGCGGCGGATCTCGGCGGCCGCGCAGGTCTGCTCGGTGATGTCGAGGATGTAGCCGAGGACGTACTCCGGTGTCCCGATCGTCGTCGCGGATGACCCAGTTGTCGTCGCGGACCCAGACGACCCGACCGTCCGCGGCGATGATCCGGTACTCGACTCGACGAGCGGTCGCGTCGGCGTCGTCGCTGGTAGCGCCTGGGTCCGACGATCGACGCGATCCGCGATCGTCCGGATGCACGATCGACGCGAAGAAGTCGTCTCGATACCAGGCCTCGAGCGGGTACCCGAACATCGTCACGACGGGTGGGCTGACGTAGCGACGCGCGCCGAGCAGGGGCGAATCCGGCGAGTCCATGTACACGCGCCAGCGGCAGCTCCTCGACCAGTGCGCCGATACCGCTGTTCCGCCTCTGCTTGCGCGGCCAGGGCCTCGGTCAGTTCGGCCGTGCGCGCCTCGACGCGTCGCTCCAGATTCTCGACGTTCCCGCGGAGCTGGGCCGTCATGGCGTTGAATGCGCTCGGTCAATCGGCCGACCTCGTCCTCTGAGGCGACCGGGGCCGTGGCCGTCAGGTCGCCGCCGGCCACAGCCGTGGCCGTGGACGCAAGGAGCAGGATCGGACGCGTCACCTGACGGGCGATCAGCCAGATGCCGATGGCGAGCAGCAGCGCGGAGAGCAGCCCGACCACGCCGATCGTCAGGGCAGCTCCTGGGCCGGGGCGAACGCCTCTGCCTGCGGCAGCTCCACGAGCAGGGCGGCGCTCGTGCTCCGGTGAGCCAGCGATAGACGCCGATCACCGGCACGCCGCTGGTAGTCCGTGTAGAGGGCCTGCCGCCGAACCACCGGCGAGGGCGAGGTCGTTACCGTCCGAGTGCGACCCCGTCGGCGTATTCGCCCTGGTTCAGGCGCGCATCGACGAATCAGTCGTCCTTCCCGACAAGATAGGTCGCCTTGCCCTCGCCGAGCCCACTCCGCTCCAACACGATCCGGTCGATCCGCTCGAGGTTCAAGTTCCCGGCCAGAACGCCTACCCGGCGTCCGCGACCGTCGGCGTCGAACAGCGGGTTGCTGATGGTGATCGTCGGCAGGCCCGTCAGCGACGACTCGTAGACGTTCTGGACCGTCGTTTGCGAGACCCCGTTCGTCGAAGAGGGCTCGTCCGCCTGCGGATGCCCCTTCGTGCAGCGTCAACGGTCGAGAGACGGACGTTGCCGTCGAGGTCGAGGAGCAGGAACTCCTGTGCGTCGGCCTATTTCTTCGCGACGCACGCCTGAGGGTCTTGTCGATCGTCGCCGTGCTGACGTCGCTTCTACCTCGGCGTCGCGTCATCCGACAGGAAGACCCTCGCGCATCGCCGATCCCGGGGATGTTCCCGACGAACACGACGTTCCGCCGCTGCTCGTCGATCCAGCGATCGAGCGAGTCCGCTTTGCCTTCCGCGACGGCGTCGAGGCGCTCGAACGCGGATTGCGTCAGCTGCTCGGTGGCCCGTGCGTAGGCGACCACGCCGACGATCGCGACCGTCAAGCCAGCTAGCAGTAGGAAGTAGGCGACAAGGCGCGCGCGCACACTACGCTGCCACGGCCCCGGGATCTGCACCCTATGGGACCGCTTGTCCGATCGAGTCGAGGTCGAAGGCCGACGCCTCCGACGTGTAGTCGACACCAAAGTAGCGCCTGGACAGCTCCGCCATCGTCCCGTCGGCGTGGAGTGCCGCGATGATCTCGTTCACCCGGCCCACGAGCGAAGCCTGGTCAAGGGTCGAGGAGCGGTCGAGGTAGCCCGTCTCCTGCTCGAAGAATGCGGCCTGCGGGAGCTCTCGCAACGGGAGACCGCTCTCGATGGCCGCTAGTCCGACCCACTCGGCGCTCAGGAAGGCGTCGATCCCGCCGGCAGCGAGGTCGGCGAGGCCCGCCGGCTCGGCATCGTAGACCACGATCTGCGGGTCCGTGACGGCCAGCTCGATCTCGGCACCGGGCAGATCCAGCTCACCCTTCAGTTACAACTCATGCGTGCACCCGGCGCAGGCCCCGATCTCGAGTCCGTCGAGATCCTCTGGCGACTGATAGGGGGAGTCTGCCCGAACGAAGAAGTGATTTGGCAAGGCGTAATACGGCTGCGTCACATAGAGGCGGGCATACGGTCGTCGCTGGCGCTCCTGACCCCAGGGATGTCCCATCGGTCGGCCCAGCCCCCACCGATGATCACGTTCCAGGCCACCGACACGAAGCACGGTTCCACCCCGAGGGCGGTCGCGACGGCCTTGCCGGTGTCGGCATCGAAGCCTTCGACTTCGGGCGCCGTCAGCTGGTTCGGTGCGCAGGCCGTGTCGGCCGCACGTTCGGCGCCCTCGACCAGGTACGACTGCGGTGGGTATTCGATGTCGGTGGAGAGGACCAGGGTGCCGCGCTCCGTGACGCGCGCCAGCGCATCATCCGTCGGATCGGTCGAGGCTCCAGGGACTCGCTGGCCGGTCGCAGAACCGGGGGACCCAGCCGGCGATCCGCCGGAGCAGGCGAGCAGGTATCCACCGAGGAGCAGGAGCCGCACGCCCGGGGCCAGGCTGCGAACGACCAAGTGGCTCCTCGTGTGTCTTCCCGACCCTATCGAACCACACGATACAGCACGCAGGCACCGGCCACGTCTCTGCGCGCGAGGTCTCTGCGCGCGTCACTGCACGAGCCGGTCGGCCGCCGCCAGGCGATGGGCCTGGCCCTGGCCTGCGTCTCGATCGCGCTTGATCGTGCTGGGCTAGCCGGATCGGCTCCGTCGGTGGCGTACAGTTGACCGCCTGCATGACGGGCCATCCCCGACGTCCGATGAACGCCGCGGCCGGCCCGGGAGGAGGGCACCGTGAGCGAGCATCCCAAGGCGGCGGTCGTGCGCCAGATGAGCGAGGCGATGGCCGCGGGCGACATGGCGACGCGCCGCGAGCCTCGTCGCCGACGACATCGTGTGGCACCAGATCGGGACGAGCGAACCGATCCGCGGCAAGGCGGCGCTGGCCGCCAGCATGGCCGGCTTCGCGGAGGCGGACATCCACTTCGACATCCACGACATCCTCGCCAGCGACGACCACGTCATCGGCCTGGGCACCGCCACCGCCACGCTCGGGGGCCGCTCGCTCACGTATCGGACGGCCGAGATCTACCACGTCGACAACGGCCAGGTGACCGAGCGCTGGGCGTTCTCCGACGACACGAAGGCGATCACCGACTTCTTCGGCTGAGGGCGGATCCCGCGGGACTCTGGCCGAATCGCGAAGGCCCCGGCGGTGCCGGGGCCTTCGATGTGTCGCTTGAAGCGAGGCTGGACTAGAAGTCCATCCCTCCGCCGCCGCCGTGGTCGTGACCGGCGCCACCGCCGGCCTTGTCCCGCTCCGGCAGGTCGGTGATGAGGGTCTCGGTCGTCAGGACCATGGCCGCGATCGACGCTGCGTTCTGCAGCGCGGACCGGGTGACCTTGGCCGCGTCGACGATGCCCTTCTTGAACATGTCGCCGTACTCGCCGTTGAGGGCGTCGTAGCCGTGGCCCGGCTTCAGGCTCTTGACATGCTCGACCACGACTTCGCCGTGCGCGCCGGCGTTGTCGGCGATCTGGCGGGCCGGGGCCTCGAGGGCCTTGCGCACGATGTCGACACCCACCTGGGCATCGCCTTCGAGCTTGATCTTGTCGAGGGCCGTGATGGCCTGCAGGAGGGTCGTCCCACCGCCGGCGACGAGGCCTTCCTCGACGGCCGCACGGGTCGTCGAGAGGGCGTCCTCGATGCGGTGCTTCTTCTCCTTGAGCTCGACCTCGGTGGCCGCGCCGACCTTGATCACGGCGACCCCACCGGACAGCTTGGCAAGGCGCTCCTGGAGCTTCTCCTTGTCGTAGTCCGAGGTGGTCTCCTCGATCTGGGCCTTGATCTGCGACATGCGGGCCTTGATCTGGTCGGCCTTGCCGTCGCCATCGACGATGGTCGTGTCGTCCTTGGTCGCGACGACGCGGCGAGCCGAGCCGAAGTCCTCGAGCGTGACGGAGTCGAGCTTGCGGCCGATCTCCTCGCTGATGACGGTGCCGCCGGTCAGGACCGCGATGTCGCGGAGCATCTCCTTGCGGCGATCGCCGAAGCCCGGGGCCTTGACGGCCAGGACCGGAGACGGTGCCGCGTGAGCTTGTTGACGACCAGCGTGGCCAGGGCCTCGCCGTCGACGTCCTCGCTGATGATCAGCGTGGGCTTGCCCTGCTGGACGGCCTTCTCGAGCGCCGGGAGCATGTCCTGGATGCTGGAGATCTTCTTGTCCGTGATCAGGATGAGCGGGTTGTCGAGGACCGCTTCCATGCGATCCGGGTTGGTGACGAAGTACGCCGAGAGGTAGCCGCGGTCGAACTGCATGCCCTCGGTGTATTCCTTCTCGAGGCCCAGGCTCTGGCCCTCTTCGACGGTGATGACGCCGTCCTTGCCGACCTTGTCCATGACCTCGGCGATGACTTCGCCGACTTCCGGATCCGCGGCGCGAGATGGCCGCGACGGCGGCGATCTGGGCGCGGTTGTCGACCGGGCGCGACTGCTTGGCGATCTCGGCCACGACGGCCGCGACGGCGGCTTCGATGCCGTGCTTGACGACCATCGGGTTCGCCCCGGCGGTCACGACGCGCAGGCCCTCGGAGACCATCGCCTGGCCGAGCACGACCGCGGTGGTGGTGCCGTCGCCGGCGACGTCGTCCGTCTTGGTGGCGACTTCCTTGAGCAGCTGGGCGCCCATGTTCTCGAACGGGTCCTCGAGCTCGATGTCGCGAGCGATCGTGACGCCGTCGTTGGTGATGGTGGGAGCGCCGAACTTCTTGTCGAGGACGACGTTGCGGCCCTTCGGACCGATCGTGACCTTGACGGCGTCCGCGAGGCGATCGATGCCGCGCTTCAGCGAGCGACGAGCGGTCTCGTCGAAGATGAGTTGCTTAGCCAAACCAGTGTCCCTCCAGGAACGTGTGAGTGGGGCGAGGGGTCAGTGACGACGGACGGGCCGTCAGCCCTCGACGATGGCGAGGATGTCCTTCTGGCTGACGATGAGGAGGTCCTCGTCATCGAGCTTGAACTCGGTCCCGGCGTACTTGGCGTAGAGGACCTTGTCGCCCTTCTTGACGTCCATCGACTCGCGCTTGCCGTCCTCGAGGAGGCGGCCCGGGCCGGCCGACACGACGGTGCCTTCCTGGGGCTTTTCCTTGACGGTGTCCGGCAGGACGATGCCGCTCTTGGTCATCTCCTCGCGCGGGGTGGGCAGAACGACCACGCGATCGCCCAGCGGGCGAAGCTTGGTCGACGCAGCAGCGGCTTTGGCCAACGTGCATTCCTCCTGTGACGGCCAGGGCCGGCCGTCGGGCGTGGATCCGGGTCGGTCGGTCGGCCGTGGTGGGGCCGGCGGGGACGTCGCCCGGGTTCCTGTTGATCCGCATCGCGTCGGTCCCGCTCCGACCTGGCCGCCGGGGGTCCGGGCGGTCGGAGTCGTGGGCTTCGCGACGCATTTGGCACTCTCTAGGGGAGAGTGCCAATACAGTACCGAACGGGCCGATCCGCTGTCAACCCGGACGGGCACCTGAAGGCCCGGCACGCCCGCTCGCGACCGTCAGGATGGGCGATCGACACCACGACGTCGTCGCCGTCGCGCAGCAGGTTCACGCAGCCGGTCCCGTCGTAGCCGATGTACCAGGCCGCGATCCCCTCGGACTCGTCGTACATGATCGCCTGCTTGAGTGCCGGATAGTCGACCGTGATGTCGCGGGTCGCCGGTGAACGTGGGCTCGCCGACATCGTTCGAGAGCGACATCCCGCTGAACCGGACCTGCAGGGCATGGTCGCCGGCGAGGTCGATCGGCAGGCCGCTCGGCCCGAACGTGAACGGCGGTTCGGCGACGGTCAGCTCACCGCGCGGCGGTCCGGCGGGCGTCAGGGACCCGGGCTCGAAGACGAAGGTCACGAAGTCCGCCTCCGGGCTGGTGGCGACTTCCACCGAGACGACGCGATCCGACGGCAGCAGGCCCTCCTGCGGCTCGACGGCACACGCCTCGGCGGACGGCGTTGGCGTGGGGGCGGCGGTCGCGCTCGGCGTGGCGCGTGGGCGCCTCCGACGCCGAGGCGGACGGCTCGACCGACACGGACGGGGACGCCACCGGTGGGGACGTCAGAGCCGACGGCGTCACGGAGACCGACGGCGACGGGCTGGGCTCGCCACCGAGTCGCCCGAACCCGCCGAACACGGCCAGGACGACGATGGCGGCGATGGCGAGGACCACGACGACGGGCGCCGCGCGACGCATCTCGGGACTCATCTGGGCCTCCGGGGGCTCGGGAACGTCCGGTCGTACGCAGCCACGAGTGTGCCACCGAGGGCGTCGGCTGTCGTCTGGCGCCGGTCGGCGAGCCATGCCGCTGTGACGCGGACCCACTCGGGTTCGTTGCGCGAGCGCGGAGCGCCAGGCGGCGCGAGGAACGGCGAGTCGGTCTCGACGAGGACGCGATCGTCCGGCACGAGCGGCGCGACATCCGCCGACGCCTCCTCGCCGGCGCGGAAGACGAGCCCGGAGAAGCTGACCGCGAGGCCCAGGTCGATGACGGCTCGTCCGTAGTCGAGCGAGCCCGGAGAAGGAGTGGATGACGGCGGCCGGCCGCTCCCCGAAGGCCGCGGTCCAGCGGGCGTCCCCCACCCCGGCCGCCGCCAGCTCCTCCAGCAGGGCATCCTGGGCGTCGCGGCGACCGTTCGCGGACCGGCAGTGCAGGATCGCCGGCTTGCCCGTCTCGAGCGCGAGCGCCAGGTTCCGGCGCAGGTTGTCGAGCTGGTCCGGGATCGGGCTGAAGACGCGGTCGTAGTCGAGGCCGGTCTCGCCGATCGCGACGACCCGC
The DNA here is from genome assembly GCA_963738475.1 of uncultured Chloroflexia bacterium. Lineage (GTDB taxonomy): Bacteria > Chloroflexota > Limnocylindria > Limnocylindrales > CSP1-4 > SPCO01. The sequence continues at coordinate 164,965 of CAVTWU010000026.1, read as the reverse complement.
TCATCCGCCGCCATGGCCGACGATCGGCCGCCCAGCCGGCGTCGTCCACCTTCGCGGCGTCGTGCGGATGGACCCCGACGCCGACATCGAGCCAGGCGAAGCGGTCCGCAAGCGCGAGCGCGCGCTCGCTCGAGGCGACGTTCCAGCCGGGGACGAGGATCCGCTCCAGGCCGGCGAGCCGGGCACCGCCAAGGACGAGGTCGGCATCGCCCTCGAATCGGTCGGCGTTGAGGTGGCAGTGGCTGTCGACGAGGCGCGGGACCGCGCTCACGCCGGAGCGGTCTCCGACGCGTCGGCATCGAGGTCGAGGCGCGGGAAGAGTGGCTCCGGAGCCGTCACCCGCCCGGCTTCGGCGGCATGGGCACCCCAGGCGAGTTCGTCGGCCAGCGGCGGACCGCCGTTGCCGTCCTCGCCGTACGGGAAGGCGTACCCGAGCTGGGCCAGCACGCGCGGGCCGGTTCGCGGCATGAACGGCGTCACGGCCAGACCGACGAGCCGGCACGTCTCGAGGAGATCGCCCAGGACGTCCGCCAGGTGCGCGCCCGGCCGCCGCGTCGCCGGCCTTGGCGGCCTTGGCCAGGTCCCACGGCCGTTCGGCATCGACGGTCTTGTTCGCCCCGCCGACGAACTCCCACAGCTCGGCGAGCGCGTCGTGCAGGAGGCACCCGTCGATCCGTTCGCGGACGCGCGCCAGGGTGTCCGTCCAGCCCTCGGCGAGCGGCGACGCGGACGCGGCGCGCGGCGCCGGTCGAGCGCCGTCGAGGTAGCGGTTCGTCATGGACACGGTCCGATTGACCAGGTTCCCGAAGTCGTTGGCGAGGTCCGCGTTGTAGCGCCGGACGAACGAGTCCCACGACACCTCGGCGTCCCGGTCGAACGGCACCTCGCGCAGCGCGACGTAGCGGGCGCCGTCGGAGCCGAAGGCGGTCACGAAGTCGGCCGGGTCGAGGAAGTTGCCGCGGCTCTTGCTCATCCGCTCGCCGCCGGCCGCCAGCAGCCAGCCGTGGACCCAGACCTGGCGAGGCGCCTCGAGTCCGGCACTCCACAGCATCGCCGGCCAGAAGATCGTGTGGAACCGGGCGATGTCCTTGCCGATGATGTGCAGATCGGCCGGCCACCAGTGCTCGAAGGCAGCCGGGTCGTCCGGGAAGCCCGCACCGGTGATGTAGTTGATGAGCGCGTCGTACCAGACGTAGATCTTGCCGGCCTCGGGATCCCACGAGCCGTCCTCGCGGAGCGACGTCTCACCGTTCTCGGCGACCGGGAACGGGATGCCCCAATCGCCGGGCGTCCGTTCGCGCGAGATCGAGAAGTCCTCCAGGCCACCGCGGATGAACCCGAGCATCTCGTTGCGCCGGAAGTCCGGCTGGACGAACTCGGGGTGGTCGGCGAAGTGACGCTCGAGGCGCTCCTGGTACGCCGACAGGCGGAAGAACCAGTTCTTCTCGGTCAGCCACTGGAGCGGGACCTCGGGATGGTTCGGGCAGATCGTCCCGCGGGCGGTCTCCTGGACATCCGTCGCGTTGCGGAAGCCCTCGTTCGGGCAGTACCAGCCCTCGTACGTGCCGAGGTAGATGTCGCCGTTGGCGTGCGCTCGACGGACCATCTCCTGGGCGGCCCGGATGTGGTCCGGGTCGGTCGTGCGGATGAACCGGTCCGGACGGATGTCGAGGGCGTCCTCGGCGGCCGTGAAGTAGCCGACCTTCTCGTCGACGAACTCGCGGGTGGGCCGGCCCTCGTCGACCGCGGCCTGGGCGATGTTGATCGAGTGCTCGTCCGTGCCGGTCAGGAACCGCGTGTCGTCCCCGAGCATCCGGTGCCAGCGCGCGATGACGTCGGCGCCGATGACCTCGTACAGGGTGTGGACGCCCGGCTTGCTGTTGGCGTACGCGATCGCGGTCGTCAGGTAGTAGCGGCGTCGGTCCGTCATGGGACCGCGATGGTAGCAGCGGCGGCGCGCTTCACGAGGCGCGGCAAGCGCGACCGCGCCGGCACCCGGACGCGCCGGCAGGCGCCGATCAGCGGAGCGAGTCCTCGAGCGCCTGCTCGGCTTCCTCGTCCAGCGTCGTCTGCTTGATCCGGCCCTCGTAGCGGCGCATCGACGCGATCAGGAGCCCGATGTCGCCGTCCTTGATGAGCAGGAACAGCGCGGAGCCGCCGTTCGGCAGGTCGTCGGCGACGTCCTTGACGAAGCCGCCGTCCACGCCCGGCGACACGGCCCGGCCGATCAGGCCGCCGACCACCGCCCCGCCGATGATCCCGGCGACCGGGAAGATGAGGAACAGCATCGCGCCGAGGATCCCGCCGACGACCGCGCCGGTCTCGGTCCCGCTCGAGGCCTCGTTCTTGACCGAGACCTTGCCGGCGGCATCCTTCGAGACGACAGCCGTGTCCTTGAGGTGGATCTTGTCTTCCTTCTCGAGCGACCGGACCGAGGCGAGCGCCTGCAGGGCCTGATCCGCGTCGTCGAACGTGACCGCGATGAATTCGGACATCTGGGCTCCTTCAGTGCCGGAAGTGGCGCATGCCGGTGATGAGCATCGTGGCACCGGCGGCGTCGGCGGCGGCGACCAGCTCCGCGTCGCGCATCGATCCGCCCGGCTGGGCGACGGCGGTCACGCCCGCCGCCAGGCACACGTCGAGCGCGTCCGTGAACGGGAAGAACGCATCCGAGGCGCAGGCGGCGCCGACGAGCGCCTCCGGCCCGGCGTGGGTCCGCGCCTGGTCCACCGCGCCGCGGGCCGCGTTCACCCGCGAGGTCTGGCCGGAGCCCATCCCGATGAGCCGTCGGTCGCGGACGAGGACGATCGCGTTGGACACGACGCCGCGGACCAGTCGCCAGGCGAGGTCGAGGTCGAGGCGTTCGGCGTCCGTCGGCGCCCGTCGCGTGGCGACCGTCCAGCTGACCGGGTCGTCGGCGACCGTGTCGGGCGATGACACCAGGACGGCTCCACCTGCCGATCGGATCGACCCGAGCGGGTCCGGGCCGACCGCCGCCGCGTCCAGAGCGAGGTCCGGATCGACCACGAGGCGGAGGTTCGGCTTTCGGGCGAGCACCTCCAGTGCGCCGGGCTCGAACGCCGGCGCGACGATGACCTCGAGGAAGATCGCGCTCATGGCCTCCGCGGTCGCCCGATCCACCGGGCGGGTCACCGCGACGACGCCACCGAACGCCGACACCGGGTCGCCGGCCAGCGCGGCCTCCCAGGCATCGAGCAGGCTCGGCCGCTCCGCGGCACCGCACGGGTTCGTGTGCTTGACGATGACGCAGCCCGGGCCGCGCAGCGCCCGGCCCAGCGCCGCGGCCGCCGAGGCGTCCAGGACGTTGTTGTACGAGAGGGCCTTGCCCTGGAGCGGCGGCTCACCGGTCGCGAACGGGCCGTCGTGGGGGCCACTCCCCGGGCGCCGGTAGCGGGCCGCCGGCTGGTGTGGGTTCTCGCCGTACCGCAGCGCATCCACCTTCTCGAGGGCCACGGTCAGGCTGGCGGGGTACGGGTCGGACGAGCCGGGTAGCCCGGGTTCGTCCGGGAGCGGCACGCCGGCGGCGGCCATGCGTCCGGGCAGGACGTCGGCGATCCGGGCGTCGTAGGCGGCGGTGTGCCGGAACGCCTCGATGGCGAGCGCGGAACGCAACCCCTCCCCCACGCCGCCTTCCGTCTCGATCGCCGCCAGGACCGACGGCGTACCGCTCCGGCGACGTCACGATCGCGACGTTGGCGTGGTTCTTGGCGGCGGCACGGACCATCGATGGCCCACCGATGTCGATCTCCTCGACCAGCTCGTCCAGGCTGATGCCCGGGCGCTCGGCGGCGGCCGCGAACGGATACAGGTTCACGACGACCAGCTCGAACGGCGCGATGGCCGCGGCCAGCAGCTGGTGGCGGTGCGACTCGAGCCGGCGGTCCGCCAGGATCCCGCCGTGGACCCGCGGGTGGAGCGTCTTCACGCGGCCGTCGAGCATCTCCGGGAACCCGGTCACGGCGGCCACATCGGTCACCGGCAGCCCGGCGTCCCGCATCGCCCGGGCCGTCCCGCCGGTCGACACGAGTTCGAAGCCGTGGGCGACGAGCCCGGTCGCGAAGTCCGCGAGGCCGGCCTTGTCCGACACGGACAGGAGGGCGCGGCGCGGTCGCGGGATGGCGGCGTCGGCGCGGGCGACGTCCAGCGCCACGGTCCGGCCATCGGCCTCGACCCTGAGCGCACCGGCCAACACGGCCGCGACGACCCGTGGCAGCAGCCGATGCTCCACCGCCTGGATCCGGGCGTGCAGCGTCGCCACGTCGTCGCCCGGCAGGATCTCCACCGCTTCCTGGGCGACGATCGGTCCCCCGTCGAGCGTCGCGTCCACGAGGTGGACCGTGCAGCCCGTCACCCTGGCCCCATGCGCCAGCGCGTCGGCGACCGCGTGGCCACCGGGGAACGCGGGCAGCAGCGACGGGTGGGTGTTGAGGATCCGGCCGCCGAAGTCCGCCGAGCACACGCGCCCCGACGATCCGCATGTAGCCCGCCAGGACGACCACGTCCGGCGCGACCGCCCCGAGCGTGTCGGCCAGGGTCGCGTCGTCGCCGCCCGGGACGAGCGCGGTGTCGATCCCCTGCTCCGCCGCCCAGTCGAGGGCCGGGCAGGCCCGATCCGCGAAGACGAGCGCGATGCCCCCACCCAGCTCCCGCCGCGTCGCCGCCGCCGCGAGGGCCCGCAGGTTGGAGCCGCTCCCCGACACGCCGACGGCGATCCGCCCGCTCACGCCGCGTACCCCGCCAGCGCCGCCTCCTGGTAGCGAGCGCCGCCGATCGCGTCCGCATCGACGACCTCGCCGACCACCGACGGCAGCCACACCGTGGGCGGCCAGCGTGTCGATCGTGAGCGTGGCCGCCTCGGGCGCGACGACGGCGATCATGCCGAGGCCGCCGTTGAACGTGGAACGCAGTTCCAGCTCGTCCAGGCCGCCGAGGGCGCCGAACAGCCGCATGACCGACGGCATCGACCAGCGCGCGGGGTCCAGGCGGGCGCCCAGGCCGTCCGGGAGCGCGCGTGGCACATTGCCCGGTAGCCCTCCGCCGGTGATGTGGGCGAGACCGTGGACGTCGTGACCCGCCCGCGACCAGCGCGGCCCGGAGCGCGAGGATCGTCCGCGCGTAGATGCGGGTCGGCGTGAGCAGGACCTCACCGAGCGTCGCCAGGGCGAACTGCGGCTCGTGGGCCAGGAGCTCGGTCGCCGCGGCATCGCCGAGCGTCCGGCGCAGGCGCGCCTGGTACGGCTCCGCCACGTCCAGTTCCCACCTCGTGAGCAGCGCCCGGACGAGCGAGTAGCCGTTGGCGTGCAGGCCGGACGCGGCCAGCCCGACGATCGCATCGCCGGCGCGGACGGCGGTCCCATCGATGACCCGCGACCGCTCGACGACACCGATCGCGGTCCCGGCCAGGTCGTAGGCGGTCGGGTCCATGAGCCCCGGGTGCTCGGCTGTCTCGCCACCGACCAGGGCACAGCCCGCCTCGCGGCAGCCCGCCGCGACCCCGCCGACCAGTTCGGCGACGGCCAGCGGGTCGAGGTGTCCGACGGCGATGTAGTCGAGGAACGCGAGCGGCTCGGCGCCGGTGCACACGACGTCGTCGGCGCACATGGCGACGAGGTCGATGCCGATCGTGTCGAACCGGCCGACCAGCCCGGCGATCGCCGTCTTCGTCCCCACGCCGTCGCTCGAGGCGATGAGCAGCGGCTCGACGTACCCGGCCGGGATGCCGAACGCGCCGCCGAAGCCGCCCAGACCGCCGACGACCTCCGGCCGACGGGTCGACGCGACGTGCTCGCGCATGAGCTCCACGGCGCGCTCGCCGGCCGCGACGTCCACGCCAGCGGCGCGATACGCGTCCCGCGTCTCAGCCACCGGCGGGCACCGGCTCTTCCAGCATGAACTTCCGGCTCGCGACGTCGTACGGGACGGGCTCCGGGTAGTGGCCGTCGAAGCAGGCGAAGCAGAACCGCTCGTACGGCAGGTCCAGCGCCGCCAGGACGCCGCGGATGGACAGGTAGCCCGAGCGAGTCCGCGCCGATGAACTCGCGGATCTCGGGCTCGGTGTGGGTCGACGCGATCAGTTCGGTCTCGACCGAGGTATCGATGCCGTAGAAGCACGGGTGGTAGATGGGCGGCGCGCTGATCCGGACGTGGACCTCCTCGGCGCCGGCCTTGCGCAGCAGATCGACGATCCGCTTGGTCGTCGTCCCGCGCACGATCGAGTCGTCCACGACGACCAGGCGCTTGCCGTTCACGACCTCGCGCAGCGGGTTGAGCTTGATCGTCACGCCGCGATGGCGCAGCCCGGCCGACGGCTGGATGAACGTCCGACCGGCATAGCGGTTGCGGTACATCCCCTCGCGGTACGGCAGCCCGGACGACTCGGCGTAGCCGGCCGCCGCCGGAGCGCCGGTATCCGGCACGGGCATGACCAGGTCCGCGTCGGTCGGGTGCTCGATGGCGAGCTGCTCGCCCATCCGCCGACGCGCCTCGTACAGGTTGCGGCCCTCCATGTACGAATCGGGCCGGGCGAAGTAGATGAGTTCGAAGACGCACAGCGCCGGGTTCGCCTTGGCGTAGATGACCGACCGGGGCGCCTGGCCGGGCTCCAGGATGACGATCTCGCCGGGCTCCACGTCGCGCACGTACTCGGCGCCGACGATGTCCAGGCCGGCCGTCTCCGACGACAGGCACCAGCCGGACGAGGCGTCGTCGCCCTCCCACAGGCCGTCGTCCGGGCCGCCGGTCCAGACGGTCCCCGGCAGCCGGCCGAGGACGAGCGGGCGGAAGCCGTGCGGATCGCGGATGCCGATGACCCGCTTCTCGTCCAGGACGACCAGGCTGAACGCCCCACGGACGCGGGGCAGGACCTTCATCAGCGCATCGACCGTGTCCGCGGCCGGTTCATCGGCGAGGAGGGCGGTCAGGAGTTCCGTGTCGGTCGACGCCGGCAGGCGGGTCCGGCCGCCCTCGAGCTGGGTCAGGAGCTCGCGGGTGTTGACGAGGTTGCCGTTGTGCCCGATCGCCAGCGCCCGCCGCGGGCCCAGCCGGTAGGTGGGCTGGGCGTTCTCCCAGATCGTCGAGCCGGTCGTCGAGTAGCGGCAGTGGGCGATCGCGAGCCGGCCGCGCAGGCTGGGGATCCGGCGCTCGTCGAGGACCGTGCTGATCATCCCCAGGTCCTTGTAGAGCATCAGCTGCTCGCCGTCGCTGACCGCGATGCCGGCCGATTCCTGGCCGCGATGCTGGAGCGCGAACAGGCCGAGCGCCGCGATCGACGCCGCATCCGTGGCCCCGCCACCCTCCGGCAGGACCGCCCCGAAGACGCCACACATGGTCAGGCCACCTCGAGGGGATCGATCGACGATGGTCCGCCCCAGCCGAGGGCGCGTTCGAGGCCGTGCGACCAGGCGTGGCGCAGGTCCACGACCCGGGCCTCGAGGGCATCGGCGATCCGGCTGCCGCGTTCCTCGGCCGGGCCGGTCGCGCCGGCCTCGACCAGGTCGATGACGAGGCGGTCCCCGCCGACGGTCCCGAGACGCTCGAACGGCAGGCCGTGCTGGCGGGCGAGCAGCTCCAGCGCGGGCAGCGAACCGGGGCGTCGCGGTCACGACGAGGCGCGACGGGCTCTCGCCGAACAGGTCCACGGCCGGCGAGTGGCGGACGGGCAGGCGAAGCTGCGCGCCGAGGTCGCCCCACATCGCGCCCTCGGCGATCGCGACGGCCAGGCCGCCGCCGGACACGTCCTGCGCGGACGCCACGAGCCCGCGGGCGATCGCCTCGCGGATGAACGCCTGGAGGGCGCGCTCGCGCTCGAGGTCCAGGGCGGGCACGCCGTCCTCCAGGGCGGCGCCGGCGAGGCCGGCATACGCCGATCCCGCCAGGCCGGGTCCGGTCTCGCCGACGAGGGCGACGACATCGCCCGCCGCCACGAAGGCCGGTCCGACGAGCGTCGCGATGTCCTCGATGAGCCCGACCACGCCGATCTCCGGCGTCGGGGCGATCGCACCGGTCGGGCGACTCGTTGTAGAGCGAGACGTTGCCGCCGGTGACCGGCAGGCCGAGGGCCAGGCACGCGTCGGCCAGGCCGCGGACGGCCTCGGTCAGCTGCCAGAACGCCTCGGGCCGGGTCGGGTCGCCGTAGTTGAGGCAGTTCGTGACGCCGAGCGGCCGGGCGCCGGTGATCGAGACGTTGCGGGTCGCCTCGGCGACGCTCAGGGCGGCCCCCAGCCACGGATCCCACGCTCCCGGCGGCCTGGTTGCCGTCCGTGCTGGCGACGAGGCCCTTGGTCGTGCCCTTGACCCGCAGGACGGCGGCGCCGCGGCCCGGTCCGGCGACCGTGTCGGCACCGACCGTGGAGTCGTACTGGGTGAAGACGCTGTGGCGCGACGACAGGTTGGCCGACCCGAGCAGGCCGAGCAGCACCGCGCCGGGATCCATCCCGCGCTCCGGCAGCCGGTCCGTGGCCGCGTCGGAGACGCCGGGCGCCGGGCGCGGCCCGCGAGTGCGTCGGCGCCTCGGCGACGCGCGCGTGGACGATCGCGTCGCTGGTCAGGGCGGCGGCCGGGACCCGGGCGATCTCGACGGCCCCGGCGGCCGGGCCGCCGTCCGCGCCGAGCCCGCCGGTCACGATGGCGATGTCGCCGTCCGCGGTGATCCGCCCGATGATCGCCACGGGCAGGCCCCAGCGGACGCAGACCTCGCGGACGTCCTCCCAGCGATCCGGCCGGACCGCGGCGCACATCCGCTCCTGCGACTCGCTGATCATCACCTCGAACGGCTCCATCCCGGGTTCGCGGCGCGGGATGGCGTCGAGGTCGACGAGCATCCCGGTCCCGCCCCGATCGGCCGTCTCGGACGTCGCGCAGGTGATGCCGCCGGCGCCCAGGTCCTGGAGGCCCTCGACCAGGCCGCGCTCGATGAGTTCCAGGCTCGCCTCGATGAGCAGCTTCTCGGCGAACGGGTCGCCGACCTGGACCGACGGCCGCTTGGATGGGTCGTCGTGGGTGAACGTCGCGCTCGCGAGGACGGACGCCCCGCCGATGCCGTCGCGGCCCGTCGTCGAGCCGAACAGGACGACGAGGTTGCCCGGGCCGGGCGCCGCGGCGAGCGTCAGCCGGCGCTCCTCCATCAGGCCGATGGCCATGACGTTGACGAGCGGGTTGCCCTGGTAGCTCGGGTCGAACACGAGTTCGCCACCGACCGTCGGGCACGCCGACGCAGTTGCCGTAGCCGCCGACGCCGCGGACGACGCCGTCGACCAGGTGCCGCGTCCGCGCGTCGGACGGGTCGCCGAAGCGGAGCGCGTCGAGGACCGCGATCGGCCGCGCGCCCATCGTGAAGATGTCGCGCAGGATCCCGCCGACCCCGGTCGCGGCGCCCTGGTACGGCTCGACCGCCGAGGGGTGGTTGTGCGACTCGATCTTGAACGCGACCGCCAGGCCGTCGCCGATCGAGATGACCCCGGCGTTCTCGCCCGGGCCGGCGACGACGCCCTCGCCCGCGGTCGGCAGCGTCCGCAGCAGCGGCTTCGAGCTCTTGTACGAGCAGTGCTCGCTCCACATGACGCTGAACATCGCCAGTTCCAGGTCGTTCGGGTCGCGCCCGCCCAGGCGGTCCTTGATCGCCTCGAGTTCGTCGTCGGTCACGCCGAGCCGTCGGTGCAGCGGCTCGATGGCGTCTTCGGTCATCGTCATCGGGCGGCCGTCAGTTCGACCGGGCCGTGGGCGGCCGCGGCGGCGCTGTCCACGAGGGATCGGATGATGCCCATGCCGTCGTCCGAACCCAGGATCGCCTCGGCCGCGCGTTCCGGGTGCGGCATGAGCCCGGCGACGTTGCCGGCCGCGTTCAGGACGCCCGCGATGGCGCGCAGCGAGCCGTTCGGGTTGGCCGGGTCGGACGGCCCGGCGACCGCGCCATCAGCGTCGACGTATCGGAACAGGACCTGGCCGTCGCGCTCGAGCTGGTCCAGCGTCGCCTCGTCCGCGAAGTAGCAGCCCTCGCCATGGGCGACCGGCATGCGCAGGGGCGTCCCGAGCGGCACGCCTCGCGTGAACGGCGTGTCGTCGCGGAGCGCGGCGATGGCCACCTCGCGACCGACGAACCGGAGCGACCGGTTGCGCAGGAGCGCACCCGGGACCAGGCCGGCTTCGGCGAGGACCTGGAAGCCGTTGCAGATGCCCAGGACGAGCCCGCCCTCGGCCGCGAACGCGGCCACGGAGCGCATCACCGGGCTGAACCGGGCGATGACGCCGGCCCGGACGTAGTCGCCATACGCGAACCCGCCCGGCAGGACGACGGCCGCGACGCCCTCGAGCGACGCCTGCTCGTGCCACAGCACGACCGGTTCGGCGCCGGCCAGCGCCAGGGCGTGGACCGTGTCGCGGTCGCAGTTGCTCCCCGGGAAGACGACGACACCGACACGCACGCCCATCTCAGTCCGCCCCGGCGGCGGCGGTGGTCGACGAGGTCGCGCCGAGTGGCTCGACGACGTACGCCTCGATCAGCGGGTTCGACAGCAGCTCCGAGGCCAGCCGGTCCGCCGTGGCCAGCGCGGCGTCGGCGTCGGCCGCTTCCACGTTCAGTTCGACCCGGCGGCCGACCCGGACGTCGGTGACGCCGGTGATCCCGAGGTGGCCGAGGCTCCCCTCGACCGCCCGGCCCTGCGGGTCGAGGATGCCGGGCTTCGGCGTGACGTTGATGGCGTACCGGTAGCGACTCATCGGGCGACGACGTCCTCCTTGAGATAGCGCTCGAAGCTGGCGCGGGTGATCCGCTCGTAGGCCTCGATGTAGCGGGTCGCGGGTGCCTTCGACGACGTCCGCCGGCAAGGCCGGCCCGGGCGCGGTCTTGTCCCAGTCCTGGGTCTCGAGCCAGTCGCGCACGTACTGCTTGTCGAAGCTGGCCTGGGCCCGTCCCGGCTCGTAGCTCGCGGCGTCCCAGAAGCGCGATGAGTCGGGCGTCAGGACCTCGTCCACCAGCAGCAGCTCGCCGGTGTTCGCGTCCACGCCGAACTCGAACTTCGTGTCCGCCAGGAGGATCCCGGCCCGCTCCGTCACGGCAGCCGCGTATCCGTACAGGTGGAGGGCGATCTCGCGGACCTGCTCGGCGAGGTCGTTGCCGACGATCGCGACCATCGTCGTGAAGTCGATCGCCTCGTCGTGACTCCCCTGCTCCGCCTTGGTCGATGGCGTCAGGATCGGCTCCGGGAGGCGATCGCTCTCGCGCAGGCCCTCGGGCAGCGTGATCCCGCTCACCCGACCGGTCGTCGCGGTAGTCCTTCCAGCCGCTGCCCGGCCAGGTAGCCGCGGACGATGACCTCGACCGGCAGGATGTCCGCCCGTCGGCAGAGCATGATCCGGCCACGGAGCTGCTCGCGATCCAGGACGGCGGCGTCGCGGCTGACCAGGCCGGAGGCCGGATCGACCGCCTCGGTCACGAACCAGCCGTCCGGCACGTCCGCCGGATCGGTGGAGAGCAGGTGGTTGGGGACGATCTTCGCCGTCTCCGCGAACCACGAGCGCGACAGGCCGGTCAGGATGCGGCCCTTGTCCGGGATCTCGGTCGGCAGGACGACGTCGAAGGCACTCATCCGATCGGACGCCACGAGCAGCAGCCGGTCGTCGTCCACGGCGAACAGGTCGCGCACCTTCCCGGACCGGACGAACGCGTCAGCCAGCGGCATGGTGGCCCTCCCCGGTCGCGGCGGCCAGCCCGGCCCGCGAGCGGCGCGCTTCCAGCTCCGTGGCCAGCCCGTCCAGCCGGGCGATGACCTCGGGTGCGTGGCGCAGGAACGCGGCGTCATCGAAGCAGGCGTCGAGCGCCGCGAGCGACAGCCGTCCCGCGACGGCCGGATCCACGGCCAGCAGGTCGTGCAGCGGTGCCCGCTCGTCGGCGGCCTTCATCGAGGCCCGCTGGACGATGGCGTAGGCCTCCTCGCGCGACATCCCGGCGCCATCCACGAGCGCGACGAGCACGCGGCTGCTGGCGTGCAGGCCGAGCCCGCGCCCGATGTTCTCGCGCATCCGCTCGGACCGGACGACGAGGCCGTCGATGAGCCCGACCATCTTCACGAGCATGTAGTCGAGCACGATCGTCGAGTCCGGCAGGATGACCCGCTCCGCGCTGCTGTGGCTGATGTCGCGCTCGTGCCAGAGCGGCTGGTCCTCCATCGCCGTGTGGGCGTAGCCGCGCAGGAGGCGGGCCAGGCCGGCCATCCGCTCGGACAGGATCGGGTTGCGCTTGTGGGGCATCGCCGAGCTGCCCTTCTGGCCGGCCTTGAACGGTTCCTGGAGCTCGCCGATCTCGGTGTGCTGCAGGTTCCGGATCTCGGTCGCGAACCGCTCGATGGAGCCGCCGACGATGGCGATGGCCGCCAGCAGCGCCGCGTGCCGGTCGCGCTGGACGATCTGGGTACTGACCGGATCGGCGTGCAGGCCGAGGGCGGCGAGCACCTCGGCCTCGATGGCCGGTTCGAGGTGGCTGTAGGTGCCGACCGGCCCGGAGATCTTGCCGGTCCCGATGTCGTCCACGGCGGCCGCGAGTCGGCGCCGCCCACGATCGAGCTCGAACGCCCAGCCGGCGAGCTTGAGCCCGAGCGTCGTCGGCTCGGCATGGACCGAGTGGGTCCGGCCCATCATCACGGTCTCGGCCTCGGCCCGGGCCCGTGCGATGAGCGACGCCAGCAGCCGGTCCGCATCGTCGAGGAGCCGCTCGCCGGCCGCCTGGAGCTGCAGCGCCAGCGCCGGTGTCCACGACGTCGCTGCTGGTCAGGCCGAAGTGCAGGAAGCGCCCCTCCGGGCCGACCGTCTCCGCGACCTGGCTGACGAACGCGATGACGTCGTGGTCCGTGGTCTGCTCGATCTCCAGGATGCGCGGCGAGGTCGATGTGGGCGCGAACCTCGATGGCGGCGAACGCCTCGGCCGGGATCAGGCCGCGACCGGCCTGGACGCGAGCGACGGCGAGCTCGACCCGCAGCATCGAGGCGAAGCGCGCCTCCTCCGACCAGATCGCGCCCATCTCCGGGAGCGTGTAGCGCCGGATCATCGGCGCGATCCCGTGCGCGGCTTCGATGCGCGGCTCGCCGATGTCGTGGCGGCGCTGCAGCGCCGTCGAACGCGATCGCGGTCGGCGGCGCGCTCGGCGGCGGCGTGCGCCTCGTCCGACGTCCCGTCCCGAGGCGACGACGGCCAGCAGCCGACCACCGGCGGTCCGCCACGTCCCATCGCTCGCGCGGGAGGTCCCGGCGTGGAAGACCAGGGCTCCGGTGGCCTCGGCGTCCGCGACCCCCTCGATCCGCTCGCCGGTGACGGGACGGTCCGGATAGCCGGCCGCGGCGAGCACGATGGCGACCGCGGCCCCCGGCAGCGTCGGGACGGCGGTCAGGCCGGCCGGCAGCGAGCCGCGGGCCGCGGCCAGCAGGATCGGGCCGAGTGCCGTCGCCAGGCGCGGCAGGATCGCCTGCGTCTCCGGGTCGCCGAAGCGGGCGTTGCACTCGAGCAGGATCGGGCCCGTCGGCGGTCAGCATGAGCCCGGCGTACAGCGCGCCACGGAACGGGGTCCCGCGTCGGGCCAGCTCGGCCAGGATCGGCCGGTGGATCGTCTCGAGCAGGGCCACGGCCTCGTCGTCGGGCAGGTCCGCGACCGGGCTGTAGGCGCCCATCCCGCCGGTATTCGGGCCGGTGTCGCCGTCGCCGAGCCGCTTGTGGTCGCGCGCGACGGGCAGGGCGACCGCCTCGCGACCGTCGCACAGGGCGATGAGGCTGACCTCGCGACCGACCGAGCCGCTCCTCGACGACCACGATCGCGCCGTCGACGGCGAACGAGCGCGCGGATCGCGTCCGTGGCCGTCGCCAGGTCGTCGCAGACGGTCACGCCCTTGCCGGCCGCCAGCCCGTCCGCCTTCACCACGCAGCCGTCGCCCGCGGCGCAGAGCTCCGCGGCGAACGCGATCGCCGTCGCGGCGTCCGTGAACGTGCCGGCGCGCGCCATCCGGACGCCGGCCGCGCTCGCGATCTCGTGGCAGAACGCCTTGCTGGACTCGATCCGGGCCGCCGCCGCCGACGGGCCGAAGACCGCGAACCCGGCCTCGCGCAGCGCATCCGCGACACCGGCCGCGAGCGGCGCCTCGGGACCGACGACGACCAGCTCCGCGGCGCAGGCGCGCGCCACCGCGACCACGGCCGCGCCATCCAGCGGATCGACCGGCGACGCAGCGGACCCGCGGCTCCTGGCGCGATGCCGGCACTCCCCGGTGCCACGATCACCTCGTTCACGCCCGGTTCGGCGGCGAGCTTCCAGGCGAGGGCGTGCTCGCGACCGCCGCCGCCCACGATGAGGATCCGGGTCGGCATGATCAGGCTCACGCCACGATCCCCGTCCGGTTGCGCATCGGGCGCCAGGCCCGTTCGATGGTCTGCGTCCGCTCCGGCCCGACCGACACGAGCACGATCGGGACGCCGGCGTGCGATTCGATCGCGCTCACGTAGCGCCGCGCGTTCTCCGGCAGGTCGCCGAGCGAGCGGACGCCGTGGATCGGCTCCGCCCAGCCGTCGAACGACTCGTAGATCGGCACGGCGCGCGCGAGTGCCGCGCCGCTCGACGGCCAGACGTCCACGCGCTTGCCATCGATCTCGTAGGCGACGCACAGCTGGATCGTCGGGATGCCGGACAGGATGTCGAGCTTGTTGAGCATGATGCTGCTCACGCTGTTGACCGCGACGGCGTAGCGCAGGGGCACGGCATCGAACCAGCCGACGCGGCGCGGCCGCCCGGTGACGGTCCCGAACTCGTGGCCGCGCTCGGCGATCCCGGCACCGATGTCGTCGTGCAGTTCCGTCGGGTACGGCCCGGAGCCGACCCGCGTCGAGTAGGCCTTCATGACGCCGATGACCTCGTCGACCTGGAGCGGGCCGATCCCGCCGCCGGTACACGCGCCGCCCGCGACCGGGTTCGAGGAGGTCACGAACGGGTAGCTGCCGTGATCGAGGTCCAGGAGCGTGCCCTGGGCGCCCTCGAGCAGGACGTGCTCACCGCGGCCCAGCGCCGCCTGGACGAGCCAGGTCGTGTCGTCCAGGTGGTCGCGGAGTCGCTCGCCCCACGCCGGCCGCCTCGTCGACGAGCGGCTCCACCTCGAACGTGTCCGCACCCAGGTTCGCGAGCAGCAGGTTCTTGTCGGGCAAGGCGCGTGCGATGCGCTCGCGCAGGATGTCGCGGTCGAGCAGGTCCTCCATGCGCAGGCCGAGCCGCCACGCCCGGTCGCCGTACGTCGGCCCGATGCCGCGGCCGGTCGTGCCGACCTTCGCGCCGCCGAGGCGCGTCTCGTTGGCTCGGTCCAGGGCCACGTGGTACGGCATGATCACGTGCGCGCTGCGGCTGACCCGGACCCGGCCGACATCGATCCCGCGCGACGTGAGCATGTCGAGCTCGTCGATCAGCGTGACCGGGTTGACGACGACGCCATTGCCGATGACCGACGTGATGTGCGGATAGAGCACGCCGGACGGGGTCAGGCGGAGCTTGAACACCTCGTCGCCGCTGACGACCGTGTGGCCGGCGTTGTCGCCGCCCTGGTAGCGGACGACCATCGAGACCTGCTCGGCCAGGAAGTCGGTCGTCTTGCCCTTGCCCTCGTCGCCCCACTGGAGCCCGACGATCACGGTGGCCGGCATCAGCGCCGAGTCCGAGATCGGCGGCGGTCGGTCGAGCGAGGCGGCGAGCGTGGCGAGCGCACGCCGACGAGTGCGGGGCGCCAACAAAGCCCCCTCGCAGAGGGGGCTTGGAACCGGATAGACCTCTCCCGCGTCGCGCCGCCGGCCGTCCGGCGAGTCGCCATCGTCTGGTCGCTCGGTCGCCTCACGGGACGGCCGATGCGCCATGAAAGCGCGATCGCTGACCTCCTGATCCGCGGCACCAGCCGCTAGTGGTGAGGACCGGCGGAGTATAGCAGGGCACCCCCGGCCGCGGCCGGCCGCTCGGCCGACGGCCGTACCACCGGCCTCGGCCCCGTGGTACCTGTGAGCCGTGCCTGATGGCACCACCTCCCGCCTACGCTGCGTGGGTGATGCGCCTTCTCGGCGTCCTCGCGCTCGCGGCACCGTTCGCGCTCGGGACGCTGTTCCTCCTCATGCCAGAGCTGGCCGAATCGCTCGTCGACGGCCAGACCCGCCTCGCGGTCGCGTCCGTGGCGGCCGCGATCGCCGGCGTGACCATGACGGCCGGCGCGCTGTACCTCCACTCGCAGGTCAAGCTGCGCCGCCTGGTCAAGGCGACCGAGCGCATCGCCGCCGGCGACTACACCGTCACCGTCTCCGCGCGCGGGAACGGCCTGGACGGTCGCCTGGCGCGCTCGATCAACTCGATCAGCTCGGCCCTCGCCGACACCTACGACAAGGCGACGATGGACCGCCTGACCGGCGTGGCCAACCGCCAGGCGCTCCTCGGCGACCTGTTCGCCGAAGTCGAGCGCGCCGGGCGGTACGAGCGTCCGCTGTCGGTCGCCTTCGTGGACATCGATCACTTCAAGGCGGTCAACGACACGTACGGCCACGCGGCGGGCGACGTCGTGCTGCGCGGGGTCGCCCAGGTCATCGCCGCGAACCTGCGGACGTCGGACCGGATCGGCCGGTACGGCGGCGAGGAATTCATGCTCATCCTGACCGAGACGGACGTCGAGGAAGGCGCCGTGCTCACCGAGAAGCTGCGCACGCTCGTCCAGCGCCAGCGCTTCCCGGTCGATGGCAACCCGGACCTGTCGGTCACGATCTCGATCGGCCTCGCCGGCGGGACCGGCCCGCAGCTCCGGATGGACACCCTCGTCCGCGACGCCGATGCGGCGATGTACTCGGCCAAGTCGCTCGGGCGCAACCAGACCTACATCTTCGCCGAGCCCGACGACGATGCCCGCGTCCCGCGGGCCCCGATCTCCGCCGCCGGCCGCGCTCGCGCCGTCGCGATCGGACAGATGGCGCGCGAGGCGGCCACGATGAGCCTGACGTCGGTGCTCAATCCCCTGCCCCACTACCGCGGCCAGCCGTCGGCGCTCATCGCGTCGATCGTCGTCGCGCTCGCGCGACAGCTGGAACTGCCCGATGCCGAGGTGGACCGGATCCGGATCGCCGCCCTGCTGCACGACGTCGGCAAGATCGCCGTCCCGGAGGAGATCCTCGAGAAGCCGGCCGCGCTCACGTCGGCCGAGTGGCGGACCGTCGTCCAGCATCCTCGCATCGGCCAGGTCATCCTCGAGCAGGCCGCGTCGCTCAAGGAGGCCGTGCCGATCATCCTGCACCACCACGAGCGCTACGGCGGCCACGGCTACCCGTACGGCCTGCGCGCGAACGAGATCCCGCTCGGGGCGCGGATCGTGGCCATCGCCGACGCCTACGACGCGATGACCCACGACCGACCGTACAAGCGCGCGATCTCCCACGAGCAGGCCATCGAGGAGCTGCGACGCCACGCCGGGACCCAGTTCGACCCGGAGCTCGTGGGCCTGTTCTGCGACCTGTACGCGACGACCGCCCCCGAACCGGACCCGACCGTCCTGGCGATGACCGCGGCGCAGAGCGCCCACGACCACGTCGACCCCGCTCGCCGCCGGACCGGGCGCGTCCAGCTCGCGTCCCGTCGAGCCGCGCGAGGACGCCGGCCGCGGCGGAGACGGCTACGATCGACGCCTCACCGGCGAACCCGGCATCGGCCGCGACGCGCTGAGTGACGCCGAGCCGGCTGGTCGCCGGCCTCGACCAGACCTCGGACAGTCCGGCGCACGAGCGCGTCGACCTGGCGGCGCAGGCTGCGACGTCGATGGCGATCCGCGCGACGTTCGTCGACCGAGCGCTGAGGCCGGATCGAGGGCGATCTGCCGTGCTGCACGAAGTCATCCTCGCCAGGCCGGCAGTATTCCGTCGGGATGGACCGATCCCCGTACAGCTGGTTGGTAGTACTCCTACGAATCGATCCTGCCAGGCGCGACGTGGTTGCTGCCATCTAAGCCACTCAGCGTCGTTCACAGGCCTCGGGCCTGTCGCCATGCCGATGGTCATGATCGCTCGACAGTCCGTCGTCGTCGATCACGTCGTCCCACGGGCGATGCCTCCGAGCCCGGCCGTTGTAGTGCACCTGTCGAGAAGCTGAGTGTCATGGCTGCAGCCGTGCTGGCGGTAGTGCCCGATCGCGGAGCCGGTAGCATGGCGACCCCGTGCATCGACCAGAACGATCCCAGGCTCACGACCGCGTCCAGAACCATTCCGACCCCGGTCCGATGAACGCCATGCCGTCGATAGTGAGAGCGGCATGCCGGCACCCTGCCATCCTGCGACCACGCCGGACCGTCACGATAAGCGGCCGTGCATGTGCCAGATGCGCGCCAGCGCAAGCGCCTCCTCGCTAGCTTGACCCCGTCATCCCGCCGGAGACGCAGGGTCGTGACCGGAGCATCCGGCCGGCCGGGAAGGAGATCGGACCGATGAACAAGGTCCTGCTCACGGGACGCCTGACGCGTGACCCGGAGATGCGCAGCCTCGCCAGCGGGAAGGTCGTCACGACGTTCACGGTGGCCTCGCAACGTCTTCATCGGGGGCGGCAAGGAGAAGGCCGAGTACCACCCGGTGGTGACCTGGGATCGCCTGGCGGAGATCGCCGGGCGCTACCTCGGGAAGGGCCAGCAGGTCGCCCTCGAGGGTCGCCTGCAGACCCGCTCATGGGACGACGACCGCGGCGTCCGGCACTGGAAGACGGAGGTCGTCGCCTCGCACGTCGAGATGCTGTCCGGCCGCAAGAAGAAGGACTACGAGGCAGAGCAGGCGGCCGACTCGCCTGGCGTCCCAGGCGGCGGCCCTCGGCGAGGCCCCGGCCGACGATCCGTCCCCGACACCGCCGGCTTCGAGCCCGGCTCGACCGACGACGAGGACGACGAGCTCGACGCCGAGGAGGTCGCCGCCTGACCAGCGTCCACGATCGCGAATCATCCCGCGGCGGCGCGCGTCCCCTCCCGCGCCGCCGCTCACAGCTCGCCTAGACGAATTCGAAGAAGGACACGGCCAGGATGAAGTAGACGAGCATCAGGAGCGCGCCCTCGAGCCAGTTCGACTCGCCGTCGAGCGCGATGAGCACGCTGATCCCGACGGCCGCCGCGACGGCGGCGATCTCGAGCGGCGTGAAGACAGGTTCATCGGCTGCCCGATGACGACGCCCACCAGCACCAGCACCGGCGCCACGAACAGGGCGACCTGCAGGCTGGAGCCGAAGGTCACCGCCATCGCGAACTCCATCTTGTCCTTGGCCGCCAGCTGGACCGCGACGAGATGCTCGGCCAGGTTGCCGATGGTCGGGATGAGCACGACGCCGACGAAGAACGCGCTGAGGCCGAATGAGTCGATGAACGGCTCGATGGCGCCCACCAGGATCTCCGACAGGACGGCCAGCAGCCCCGCAGCGGCCAGCAGGACCACGATGGCGACCTTGCCGCTCCAGGCCGGCCCGGCGTGCCCTTCGGGCTCGCCGTGGCCGCCCAGGGTGTCCTGCGGGTTCGTGAACTGGTACACGAGCGACACGACGTAGCCGACCATCAGGGCGACCGCGACGAAGACCGACTCCTCCGTGAGCGAGCCCTGCGATGGGTCGCTCGTCGTGTAGGCGAAGACCGCCGGCACGAACAGGCCACCAGCGCCAGGACCAGCAGCGCCGCGTTGGCGCCGGCGATCCTCGGGCTGAACCGCTGCGTGCCGTGGCGCAGCCCGCCGACGAGGACCGCCGCGCCCATGACCAGCAGCAGGTTCCCGATGATCGAGCCGGTGAGCGACGCCTTCACGACGTCGATGAGGCCGGCCTGCAGGGCGAAGAACGCGATGATCAGTTCGGCGATGTTGCCGAACGTGGCATTGAGGATGCCGCCGACCTGCGGGCCGGTGAGCGAGCCGAGGCGCTCGGTCGAGAGGCCCACGACCCAGGCGAGGCCCAGGATCGCCGGCCGCGGCCACGACGAACACGACCGTCGGATCGGCGTGCAGCCCGAACTCGAGCACGATCGCGACGATGCTGGTCACGACCGTGATCGCCAGCGCGGCCCGGCCGATGACCGACAGCGGGCCGAGGATCGGCAGTCCGGAGCGGGTTCGGCGCGTGGGCGGCCGTCATCGCCGCATCCTAGTCGAGCGCCTCGGCCGCGTAGAGGCGCCGACGAGGCAGTCCGGTCGCGGCCGCGACCCGACGGGCCGCATCGCCCCGCGCCACGCCCGACGCGACGAGCCGCTCCACCTCGGCGCGCGCGGCGTCGAGCGCGTCGGTCGGCGGCCGCGCCTGGACCTCCGGCTGGGCGATCCCGCCGGTCGCGTGGCCGACCACGAGCACGAACTCGCCACGAGCCGGGATCCGGCCGGTCGCGGCGGCGTCGGCCAGGTCGCCCAGCGTGCCGCGCTCGATCGTCTCGTGGAGCTTGGTCAGTTCCCGGCAGACGGCCGCCGGCCGATCCGGTCCGCAGGCCGCCGCGAGGTCCCGGAGCGTGGCCGCGACCCGTCCGGGCGCCTCGAACAGCACGGTCGCCCGCTCGTCGGCGGCGATCCGGGCGAGTCGCTCCCGGCGATCGCGACCGCTCCGCGGCAGGAACCCCTCGAAGCCCCAGTGCGGCCCGACGACCCCGGAGGCGACGACCGCCGCCAGCACGGCCGATGCGCCCGGGATCGGCACGACGGCGCCACCTTCGGCTGCCCAGGCCGCCACCAGGTCCGCGCCGGGGTCGCTCACGAGCGGCGTGCCGGCATCCGTCACGAGCGCCAGGTCCGCCCCGCTGCGCAGGTGCGCCAGCATCGCCTCGAGGCGTCCCGGGCCGCTCCGGGCGTGGAAGCTGGTCGTGCGGGTCGGGATCGCGTGGCGCTCCAGGAGCCGGTGCGTGTGACGCGTGTCCTCGGCGGCGATGAGCGGGACCGCCCGCAGCGTCTCGATCGCCCGCAGCGTCATGTCGCCCAGGTTGCCGATCGGCGTGGCGACCACGTACAGCGTGCCGCCACCGAGCGTCCCGCCGACGGCCGGGGCGTCGCCACCGGCGTCGCTCACCGCGCGGACGAGCCCGGCCGCCGCCTCGGGTACAGGTAGTCCACGCCGGCCGTGCGCGGCCCGAGCTTGGCGATGGGCGGCACCTGGCGCTTGAACTCGGCGCCGGCGACGAGGCGGTCCACCCGATCCACCAGGTCGCGGTCGAACCCGAGCTCGGCCAGCTCCTCGGTCGAGCGCCGCTTGTCCACCCGCCAGAACAGGAGGCGATCCAGCAGCGGGTAGCTGAAGCCGCCCTCGATCTCGTCGGTCTGGCCCGGCCACAGGTCCGCCGACGGCGCCTTGCGGACGATCGCCTCCGGCACGCCGATCGCCAGCGACAGCTGCCGGACCTGGCTCTTGTACAGGTCGCCGATCGGGTTGAACGCGCAGGCGTTGTCGCCGAAGATCGTCGTGTAGCCGATGAGCGACTCGGTCTTGTTGCCGGTCCCGACGACGAGGCCGCGCCACGTCACCGACCGGTCGTACAGCACCGCCATCCGCGCCCGGGCCATGAAGTTGCCGCGCCGCAGCGGGCTCGCTGCCGACCGTGCCTCGGCACCGGCCGGTCCGGCGTCCGCCTCGAAGTAGCCGTCCACGATCGGGCTGATGTCGACGAGCTCGCTCGCGCAGCCCAGGTCGGCCACGACCGTCTCCGCATCCGAGCGCGAGGCCGGCGACGACGTGCGGTACGGCATCATCACGCACAGGAGCGACTCGGGTCCGATCGCCTCGGCGACGAGGTACGCCACGAGCGCCGAATCGATGCCGCCCGACAGCCCGAGGACGGCCTTGTCGAAGCCGGCCTGCGCGAGCTGGCCCCGGATGAACCCGGCGATGACCCGGCGCGCGACGTCGGTGTCGATCGCGAGCTCGTCCGGCAGCTCGAAGACCGCCGTGCCGTCGGTCATGTGGCGCTCCCGGGGTCCGTGCTGTCGTCGGCCAGGCCCGCCCGTTCCTGGACGATCCGGCCCAGCTCCCGCAACTGCAGCTCCGGGCGCTCGTCGCGCAGGAGCGGCAGCCCGATCCGCTCGCGGCGGATGTCGGCCGGGGCGATGTCCACGCAGAACAGGCCCTCGTCGTAGAGCGGGGCGCTGAAGATCGGGGCGCCGGTCGGGGCGATGACCTCGGAGCCGCCCCAGAACGAGATCGACTCGTCCACCCCGACTCGATTGCAGAAGACGACGAACGAGGTCGTCAGCTGCGCGTACGTCCGCATCAGCAGCCGCCACGACGTCGCCGTCCCGAGGCCCACCTCGTTCGTGGCCGCCAGGTCGCGGCCCGGCGACGACGACACGTTGATGAGGATCTGGGCGCCGTCGAGGGCCAGGATCTGCGGCACGGTCAGGTGCCAGAAGTCCTCGCACACGGCGAGCCCGACGCCGAACCCGAGCCGCGACGGCACGGCCCGCAACGAGTCGCCTGCGGCGAAGAACCGCCGCTCGTCGAACAGTCCGTATGTCGGCAGGAAGAGCTTGCGGTGGACGTGCCGGATCTCGCCGTCCTCGAGCAGGGCCGCGGCGATGAACAGCCGATGGTCGTCCGACTCCTCCACGAACGACACCACGGCCGACAGTCCGCGCGTCGCGGCGCAGAGGGCCAGCAGGCGCGGATCGTCGAGGCGCATCGCCACCTCGGCCGCGAGGTCCTGGAGCAGGTACCCGGTCAGCCCAAGTTCCGGGAAGACCACCAGCCCGGCCCCATCGGCGCGAGCCTGGTCGAGCAGCTCGTGGTGGCGGGCCAGGTTCTCGTCGAGCGCGCCCAGGCGCGGGGCGATCTGGGCGAGGGCGATACGGACGGTCGGCACGGATCGGAGCATACGCGAACGAATCTCGAGACGATGACGCCGCGATGGGCTCGTGCTAGTCTTCCGCCACCTGCGCGGGGCTCGAGCCCTGCACGGTCGCGCCACGCCCCACGGATCCGGAGCTGGGAGGCAGTGGATCCGGGCATCGGGGCACAGAGGAGGAGTGCGAGTATGTCCCTGACCCGTCGGTCGTCGACCAGGGTGGCGGTATTGGCCGCGACCGTGGCGATCATCGCAGCCGCGTGTGGCAGTTCGACTGCATCCACCGCGCCGTCGCAGTCCGCGGCCGCCAGCACGGCCCCAACCACCGCTCCGAGCGAGGCCGCCTACGAAGGCATGGTCTATCCGGAGACCGGCGAGGCCCCGTGCGGCGTCGAGCCGTACACGGGCAACTTCAAGAAGATCACCGCCGTCGACCGGCTGACGGTCGAGTTCCAGCTGTGCGCGCCGGACGTCGCGTTCCTGTCGAAGATCGCGTTCGCCGCGTTCGGCATCCAGGACAGCGACTACGTCACGGCCCACATGGCGGACGGCAGCATCCTCGATCAGCCGAACGGCACCGGGCCGTACAAGCTCGGCGCCTGGGAGCGCGGCAGCCGCATCGTGATGGCCGCCAACGACGCCTACTGGGGCGACAAGGCCCTGACCCCGAACCTCGAGTTCCGCTGGAGCGCCGAAGCGGCCCAGCGGCTGCTCGAGCTCAACTCCGGCAATGTCGATGGCATCGACAATCCCGGGAGCCGACGATGTCGCCACGATCCAGAACGACAGCGCGCTGAAGTTCTACGATCGCGAAGGCACCAACGTGCTGTACCTCGGCTTCAACAACACGGTCAAGCCGTGGACCAACAACAAGATCCGCCAGGCGATCGCCATGGGCATCGACCGACAGCGGATCGTCGACAACTTCTACCCGCCAGGGTCCGAGGTCGCGAGCCACTTCACGCCGTGCTCGTTCCCCTTCGCCTGCGGTGGCGACGACTGGTACACCTTCGACCCGGCCGCGGCCAAGACGCTCCTCGCCGAGGGCATGGCCGAGGAGGGCATCACCTCGATCTCGACCAAGATCCAGTTCCGTGACGCGGTCCGCGGCTACCTGCCCGATCCGCCGCAGATCGCGACCGAGATCCAGGCCCAGCTGAAGAACAACCTCGGGATCGAGACGACGCTCGACCTGCAGGAGTCGGGGACCTTCCTCGACGCCGCAGCAGCGGGCACCCTCGAAGGCATCTACATGCTGGGTTGGGGCGCCGACTATCCGGACGTCTCCAACTTCCTCGACTACCACTTCGGCGCCGGCTCCGGCGTCAAGTTCGGGAGCATCTTCCCGGATCTTGCCGCGGCCATCACCAAGGGCGGCACGTCGTCGGTCGACGCCGATCGCGAAGCCGCCTACACCGACGCCAACAACCTGATCAAGAAGTACGTCCCGGCCGTGGTCATGATCCACGGTGGGTCCGGCACGGCCTTCAAGGCCGATGTCGACGGCGCCCACTCGTCGCCGCTCGGCACCGAGATCTTCTCGGTCATGAAGGCGGCGGACCGCGACACCCTGGTCTGGATGCAGAACGCCGAACCGCTCAGCCTCTTCTGTGGGGATGAGACGGACGGCGAGACGCTTCGCGCGTGCGAGCAGATCTTCGAGTCGCTGTACGCCTACGAGGTCGGTGGCACGAAGGCCATCCCGTCGCTCGCGACGGACTGCTCGTCCGAACACCGAGCTCACCACCTGGACCTGCACGCTGCGTGACGGCGTGACGTTCCACGATGGCGCCGCCCTCGACGCCAACGACGTCGTCCTGAGCTACGCCCTGCAGTGGGATGCGGAGCATCCGCTCCACATCGGCCGGTCGGGCGCGTTCGAGTACTTCCCGGGCCTGTTCGGTGGGTTCCTCAACCCGCCGCCGCCGGCTCCCTGATCGTCCACCCAGTCACACCGGCATGGGGGCGCCGCATCCGCGGCGCCCCCATCCTTCTACC
This sequence comes from uncultured Chloroflexia bacterium, assembly GCA_963738475.1. Lineage (GTDB taxonomy): Bacteria > Chloroflexota > Limnocylindria > Limnocylindrales > CSP1-4 > SPCO01. The sequence continues at coordinate 140,140 of CAVTWU010000026.1, read as the reverse complement.
CATCGCCGTCATCCACTGAGCCGGTCGAGTGATCCGATTCATCCTTCGCCGCCTCATCGTGACGATCCCGGTCCTGCTCGGGATCGTGTTCATCGTCTTCGTCACGTCCCGGCTGATCGCCGGTGATCCCGTGCCGGGCGATCCTGGGCGAACGGGCCACGGATGCCGTGTGCGAGCCGTTCATCCAGCGCTACGGCCTGGACAAGGCCATCCTGCCCGGCCTGTTCCGGGAGGACCACGTCCTCGTGTTCCGCCTCGAGGACGTCCCGCCGACGTTCCTGGACAACCAGTTCACGAAGTACCTGGGCGGCCTGGCCCAGGGCGACCTGGGCGACTCGATCAAGTTCTCCCGACCGGTCGCGGAACTGCTGATCGAACGCCTGCCGACGACGCTCGAACTGACGTTCTTCGCCCTGCTGATCGCGGTCATCGTCGGTGTCCCGCTCGGTCTCATCTCCGGCTATCGGCACAACTCGTCGGTCGACGTCGGGACGATGGGGCTCGCCAATCTCGGCGTGTCCATCCCGGTCTTCGTCCTGGGCCTGGTCCTCGCCTACGTCTTCGCCGTGGTCCTCAAGGACACGCCGTTCTCGTTGCCACCATCCGGCCGGCTGAGCTCCGGCATCGCCGTCATCCCGCTCGTCGAGGTGTGGGGCATGGAAGACCTCCAGGGTCCGTTCCGCGTGCTCCTCGACTTCGTGTCGGGGCTGTACGTGCTCACCACCCTGATCACCGGCCAGTGGGAGGCGTTCGTCGACGCGGGCCGACACCTGATCCTGCCCGCCATCGCGCTGGCGACCATCCCGCTGGCGATCATCGCCCGGATCACCCGCTCGAGCCTGCTCGAGGTCCTCGGCCAGGACTACGTGCGGACGGCCCGGGCGAAGGGCCTCGATGAGCGATCGGTCGTGCTCCGGCACGCGACCCGCAACGCGCTGCTGCCGGTCATCACCGTCGATCGGACTCCAGCTCGGCGGGCTGCTCGCCGGAGCGGTGCTGACCGAGACCGTGTTCAATCTCGCCGGCGTCGGCCGCAGCGTGTACGAGGCGATCACGGGCCGCGACTACATGGTCATCCAGGGGTTCACGCTCGTCATCGCGTTCATCTACGTCGCGGTGAACCTGTTCGTCGACATCTCGTACACGTTCCTCGACCCACGCGTGAGGATGCGATGAGCGCGACCGACACGTCGGCTCCCCTCGCCGTCGCGGACGAGGAAGACGTCGACCGCCCGAAGGGCCTCCTGCGCGACACGCTCGGCAACATCCGGCGGCAGCGCTCGGCGGTCGATCGGCGCGATCGATCCTGACCGTCCTGTCCTGATGGCCGTGTTCGCGCCGCTGATCGCGACCCACGACCCAGACAAGCCGCTCCTCGGGTTCGAGGACGGCGTCGAGAAGCGGTCCGGTCCGTGCATCCACCTGCTGGGCTGCCCCGAGACCCAGCCCCAGCACATCTTCGGGACCGACGGGAACTTCCGGGACGTCTACAGCCGGGTCGTCTTCGGCGCACGGACGTCCCTGTTCGTCGGGTTCATCGCCGTCACGTTCGCCATCGTGGTCGGCACGCTGATCGGTGTCGATCGCCGGGTACTACGCGGGTGCCGACAACTTCCTGATGCGGATCATGGACGTGCTCCTGGCATTCCCTTCGCTCCTGCTGGCCATCCTGATCGTCACCGCGCTCGGCCAGGGCCTGCAGAACGCCCTGCTGGCGATCAGCATCGTGACGATCCCGATCTATGCCCGGATCGTCCGGTCGTCCGTCCTCTCGACCCGCGAGAACGACTTCGTGACCGCCTCGAAGGCGCTGGGCGAATCCGCACGCGGGATCCTGTTCCGCCGGATCCTTCCGAACTCGATGACCCCGCTCATCGTCGCCGGGACCCTCGGCATCGGCACGGCCGTGCTGGAGATCGCGGCCCTCGCGTTCGTCGGCGTCAGCGGCACGCTGAATATCCCCGAGTGGGGCTCGATGATCGCGTTCGAGCGCAACCAGCTGTTCCAGGCGCCGCACATCATCCTCGTCCCGGGGATCGCCATCACCCTGACCGTGCTCGGCTTCAACCTCCTTGGGGACGGCCTGCGCGACGCGCTCGACCCACGCCTCAACCGATGACCGACACCGCCGCCCCCGAACCCGTCGTCGAGGAGATCCGGCCGTCACCGTCCGGGCGTACGCGCTCGTCCGGCGACGGGCCGCTCCTCGAGGTCAAGGGCCTGGCCACGTCGTTCCAGACGCGCGATGGACTGGTCCGCGCCGTGGATGGCATCGACTTCGCCGTCCACCGCGGCGAGATCATGGGCCTGGTCGGCGAGTCCGGCTGCGGGAAGAGCGTCACGAGCCTGTCGATCATGCGACTGGTGGCTCCGCCCGGCCGGGTGGAGCGCGGCGAGGTCCTGTTCGACGGGACGGACCTGCTGAAGATCCCCAGCGAGGAGATGCGCAAGCTCCGCGGCGACCGGATCAGCATGATCTTCCAGCAGCCCCAGAGCTCGCTCAATCCGGTCTGGACGGTCGGACGCCAGATCACCGAGGTCCTCGAGATCCACCGGGACCTGAACAAGGCGGACGCCCGCTCCCGGACCCTGGAACTCCTGCAGCAGGTGGGCATCCCGGACCCGAAGCGCCGCTTCGACTCGTACCCGCACGAGATCTCGGGCGGCATGGCCCAGCGCGTGATGATCGCGATGGCCCTCGCCTGCGAGCCGGAGCTCCTCATCGCCGACGAGCCGACCACCGCCCTCGACGTGACCATCCAGGCCCAGATCCTGGACCTCATGCGCGGCCTGCGCGACCAGACCGGCACGGCGATCATCCTCATCACCCACGACCTCGGGGTCGTCGCCGAGATGTGCGACCGGGTCGCGGTGATGTACGCGGGCGAGATCGTCGAGCACACGGACGTCATGACCCTGTTCCGGGAGCCGCTCCATCCGTACACCCGCGGCCTCATCGGCTCGATCCCGGTCGTGGGCGACGTCAAGGACGAACTGGCCGTCATCCCGGGCAACGTCCCCAACCTCATCGACCTCCCGGCCGGCTGCCGGTTCGCGCCGCGCTGCACGACCCGCGTCGAGATGGACGTGACCCAGGCCGAAGAGTCCCACCCGTCCCTGCTGGCGGCGGCACCGGGCCACGACGTGCGCTGCTGGCTGTACCACGACGCGGATGGCCGGCCGATCGCAGGGACGGCTCGTGACCGCGACCGTGACCACGACGGCGGCCACCGAGCGCCCGCTCGCGACCACGGCGGGTGAACGTCCGCTGGTCGAGATCCGCGGCCTCGTCAAGCACTTCCCGATCCGCGACGGGATCCTCCAGCGGACGGTGGGGCACGTCCAGGCGGTCGACGGCGTCGACCTCGAGATCCGCCGGGGCGAGACCCTCGGCCTGGTCGGCGAATCCGGCTGCGGCAAGACGACGGTGGGCCGCCTGCTCCTGCGCCTCATCGAACCCACCGCCGGGACGATCCTGTACGACGGGACCGACATCACCGCCCTCAAGGGCTCGGCACCTGAAGCCCTTCCGCCGACGCCTGCAGATCATCTTCCAGGATCCGTACTCCAGCCTGGATCCCCGGGCGCCCATCTCCGACAGCATCGGCGAGGGCCTGCGGATCCACGGCCTCGGGACGCCGACCGAGCGACGCGCCAAGGTCCGCCGGATGATGGACCTGGTCGGCCTCCAGCCCTATCACGCCAAGCGCTATCCGCACGAGTTCAGTGGCGGCCAGCGCCAGCGCATCGGCATCGCCCGCGCCCTGGTCCTCGAGCCGGACCTCGTCGTCTGCGACGAACCCGTCTCGGCCCTGGACGTGTCGATCCAGGCGCAGGTCCTGAACCTGCTCAAGCAGCTCCAGGGCGAGCTGGGCCTGACCTACCTCTTCATCGCCCACAACATGGGTGTCGTCGAGCACATCAGCGACCGCGTCGCGGTCATGTACCTGGGTCGGATCGCCGAGATGGCCCGTCGCGAGACGCTCTTCCAGCAACGCGCCCACCCGTACACATCGGCGCTCATGTCGGCCATCCCCGTCCCGGACCCGACGCAGCGTCGGTCGAGGGTCATCCTGAAGGGCGACGTGCCGAGCCCGGTCAACCCGCCGACCGGCTGTCGCTTCCATCCCCGCTGCCCGCTGCGCGCGGAACTGGGCTCGCCGGCCATCTGCGCCGAGCAGATCCCGCCGCTCATCCAGCTCGGCGAGGGCCACGCGTGCGCGTGCCACTTCCGGACCCCGGACGGGACGCCGACGCCGTCCGTGGAGGCATCGGAGGCCACCCAGCCGGATGCGGCTGCGCCCGAGGCCGCTGCGCCCGCCTGAGGCCGATCGGACCCGCCTGGGGGCTCCTGAGACCGCCTGGGGGCTACTGGACCAATGAGTCCTTCATCTTGAGCGCGTCGTTGACGTACGGCTGCAGGATGGCCCGCACGTCGCCGTACAGGCGGACCCCCTCGGACAGTCGCTTGCTGCCGGCAACGACGCCCGCCGCATCGCCGCCCGTGATCGAGTCCCGGATCTGGACCGCCCCCTCGAGCATGACCGGGAACGCCGCCCGGTAGGCCGCCCCGAGCTCCGCCGTGTGCGGGTACGCCTCGAGCGAGTCGATGTTCGGCATCAACTCCTCGAGCAGCTTGGCCAACCCGTCCGCCGCGCCCCACATCGCCTCGACGTCGGCGGCGTCGGCGGCCCGAGCGATGTCCGCGCCGGCCTTCCACAGTTCCGCATCGGCGGCGGCCATGGCCAGAACGCCCTCGAGGACCGGCGCCGGCCACGGCGTGGCCTTCGGGCCGGGCGTCGCCTGGACGATCGGTGACGGCGACGCGATCGGCCCGGTGTTACCGCCGCAAGCGGCCGTGGCGGTCGCGATGACGAGGGCGACGAGCAGGATCCGGGCGGCCATCAGCGGCGCGCCGGCGCGAGCGGCGCGGGAACGCGGGGACGGGCGGGTCATGCGGGTGCAGCCGCCGCGGTATCGATGACCGACTGCTCGGCGGCGACTTGCTCCACGACGCCCCGGTCGATCTCCTCCGGAAAGTGGCACGCCGTGGCGTGACCGGGTTCCAGGTCGATCAGCTGCGGGATCTCGGTCACGCAGCGCTCCGGGTTGCCGAGCCGCTCGCGCAGCCAGCACCGGGTGTGGAACCGGCAGCCCGACGGCGGCGCCGCCGGCGATGGGACGTCGCCCTTGAGGACGAGGCGCTTCTTGCGGCGGCGCGGGTTCGGATCCGGGATGGCCGACAGCAGGGCGACCGTGTACGGGTGCCGTGGCGCCCGGTAGAGCTGCTCGACGGACCCGATCTCGACGATCCGGCCGAGGTACATCACGCCCACCCGGTCGCTGAAGTACTGGACCACGGACAGGTTGTGGCTGATGAACAGGTAGGTCAGGTTGAAGTCGCGACGCAGGTCCAGGAGCAGGTTCAGGACCTGGCTCTGGATGGACACGTCCAGCGCGGAGACCGGCTCGTCGCACACGACGAACTCGGGCTCCAGGGCGAGCGCCCGGGCGATGCCGATGCGCTGGCGCTGGCCGCCGCTGAACTCGTGCGGATAGCGGCGGGTGTAGTCCCGTCGGAGGCCGACCGTCTCAAGGGCGTCCTCGGCCTTCTTGTTGCGCTCCTTGGCGTCCGTGACTCCCTGGGCGAGCAGACCCTCGCCGATGATGTCGCTGACCGGCATCCGTGGGTTGAGCGACCCGAACGGGTCCTGGAAGATGATCTGCATCTTCCGGCGCAGGGGTCGGAGCTCCTTCTGCGAGTACTTGAGCAGGTCCTGGCCCTTGAACTCGATCGACCCGGACGTCGGCTCGATGAGTCGCAGGAGCGTCCGCCCGAGGGTCGTCTTGCCGCAGCCGGACTCGCCCACGACGCTGAAGATCTCGCCGGGCGTGATATCGATGTCGACGCCGTCGAGGGCGTAGACCGCACCGACCTGGCGGCGCATGATCCCGCCGTAGATCGGGAAGTGGCGTTTCAGGTCGCGGACGCGCAGCATCGGGACCTGACCGGCCGGCATGGACGGATCCATCCCCGGGATGCTCACCGAGGCACTCGTCGCGTCCGACGCGGGCGACGCGCTCGGTTCGGCGCCCGGGACCACGGCGTCGGCCCCCGTCCCGGCCGAGGGTGGGTTCGCGGCGTCCGCCGGCTGGACCTCGTCCATGGTCATGCCATCCCCCCGGTCAGCGGGGCGTCCGAGGCGGGTTCGAGCGCCAGGTCGTGGGCATCGTGGGCGGCCTCGCGTCGGCTCGCCCCGAGCGCCGTCTCGAGGTGGCAGCGCGACAGCTGGCCGGGACTCCCGCGAGTCGGCACCAGCGGTGGCGGGATCTGCGAACACGCCTCCCAGGCGTACGGGCAGCGCGGCTCGAACCGGCAGGCGGGCGGCAGGTTGAACGGCGAGGGCACGACACCCTTGATGACCTCGAGTCGGGAGCCGCGCTTCTCGGCGGTCGGGATCGACTCGAGCAGGCCCATCGTGTACGGCGCCTTGGGCGACAGCAGCACCTGCTCGGCACTCCCCTGCTCCACGATCTGCCCGGAGTACATGACGATGACGTCGTCGACCATCTCGGCCACGACGCCGAGGTCGTGGGTGATGAGCAGCAGGGCCGAGTCCGTCCGCTCCTGGATCGACTTGAGCAGCTCCAGGATCTGGGCCTGGATCGTCACGTCGAGCGCGGTCGTCGGCTCGTCGGCGATGAGCAGCTTCGGCTCGCACGACAGGGCCATCGCGATCATGACGCGCTGGCGCATGCCGCCCGACATCTCATGCGGATACTGCTTGACGCGCCGCTCCGGGCTCGGGATGCCGACGAGCCGCAGCGACTCGATGGCCCGTTCCCAGGCCTCCTTCTTGGTGACCTTGAGGTGGAGTTCGACCTGCTCGGCGATCTGGTCGCCGATGGTGAAGACCGGGTTCAGGCTGGTCAGCGGCTCCTGGAAGATCATGGCCATGTCGTTGCCGCGGATCTTGCGCATCTCCTCGATCGGCATGCCCAGGATCTCGCGACCGTCGAACCAGATCTCGCCCGACGCGATCTCGGCTGGGGGGATGTCCAGCAACCGCATGATCGTGAGCGACGTGACGCTCTTGCCACTGCCGGACTCGCCGACGATGCCCAGGGACTTGCCGCGCTTCAGGCTGAACGACACGCCGTCGACCGCCGGGACCGTCCCGTCCATGACGTGGAACAGGGTCCGCAGGTCGCGCACGTCCAGCAGGACGTCATCGGGCGGCGGTGTGCCGACGCCCGGCTTGTCGACCGGCGCCGCCGTCAGTTCCTCGATCGGCGCGGTCGCGAGCGGCTCGCTCGCCAGCGGCGTGTCGGTCATGCCCTCGACCTCGGATCGAACGCGTCGCGCAGCCCGTCGCCGATGAAGCTCACGGCGAGGACGGTCAGGACGATGGCCATGCCCGGGAAGAACGGCCACCACCAGTTGAGCAGCGGCGGCTGGATGAACGTCATCGAGTTCGACAGGATGTTGCCCCAGGTCGGGTAGATCGGGTTGACCCCGAACCCGAGGAAGCTGATGAACGCCTCACCGATGATGTTGGCCGCGACCAGCAGGGACGCGACGACGACGATCGGGGTGAACGCGTTCGGCAGGATGTGGTTGAAGATGATCCGCCGGTCGCCGACGCCGACCGCCTTGGCCGCCTCGACGAACTCGCGTTCGCGGATCGACAGGAACTGGCTGCGGACGAGGCGGCTGACGCCCATCCAGCTGAACAGCCCGAAGATGACGACGATGCCGGTCACGTTCCCGCTGCCGAAGAAGCGGCTGAAGATCAGGATGACGAACAGGACGGGCAGGCTGAGCATCACGTCGACGACGCGCATCAGGAAGTTGTCCGGGAACCCGCCGGCGAAGCCGGCGATCGAGCCGACGATCGTCCCGATGAAGACCCCGATCAGCATGCTCGAGAAGCCGATGAGGAGCGACGTCCGGGCGCCATTCACCACGAGCATCATGACGTCGCGCTGCAGGCCGCCGGTCTCGCCGAACGGGTGCTGCAGGGACGGCCCGCGGCCCTGGTAGACGATCGTGTCGGGACGCGGGATCTCGTCGAACGCGAACGGCATGAGGAACGGTCCGACGATGGCCACGCCGATCATGAACAGCAGGATGCCGAGGCCGATGAGGGCGAGCCGGTGGCGCTTGAACTTGCGCCACGCGAGCTGGGTCTGGCTCAGCGACTCGAGGTTGACCTCGTAGTCGGCGCCCGCCTCGGCCGCACGGCGGTCGAGTTCGGGGTCGTCGATCGGCTCCTTGTTCGCGGTACCGAACTGTGCTGACATCGGTCCGACCTCAGTACTTGATGCGCGGATCGACGACGGCGTAGGCCACGTCCGCCAGGAGGTTGGCGAACACCGTGATCACGGCCGTGAAGAAGAGCACGCCCATCAGCACCGGGTAGTCGAACGCCCGGGTCGCGTCGATCGACATGTTGCCGATCCCCGGCCAGCTGAAGATGGTCTCGGTCACGAGCGCGCCCGTGAACAGGAACGGGATCTCCAGGCCGATGTTCGTGACGACCGGCAGCATGGCGTTGCGCATCGCGTGCTTGTACGTCACGACGCGATCCGGCAGGCCCTTGGCCTTGGCTGTCCGGACGAAGTCCTGGCTGAGCGTGTCGAGCATGCTCGCCCGGATGAACCGCGAGTCGCCGGCGATGTTCACGACGACGAGGGTGAAGACCGGCAGGATCAGGTGCTTCCCGATGTCGATGAACGCGCCGACCGGGTTGGCGGCCAGGTACGTCCAGTACGCGTCACTGCCGAACGGCGGGGAGATGCGTGTCTCCGTCATGCCGCCGGCCGGGAGCCAGTTCAGGCCCGGTCCGCTGAAGATGAAGATGAGCATGATCCCGAGCCAGAACGTCGGGATCGCGAAGCCCACGTAACAGAAGATCGTGGTCGTCTGGTCGAACACGGAGTACCGCTTGATCGCCGACGTGACGCCGAGGAAGACGGCGAACGACAGCCAGACCACCAGCGAGATGCCGGCGAGGATGAACGTCGGCAGGGCCGCCCGCGCGATCATCTTGGAGACCGACTCGCCGGTCGAGATCGAGTAGCCGAAGTCGCCGTGGAGGAGGCCGTTGCTGGCGCCGCTGATGGCGGTCGGCAGGAAGTTCGGCCAGCCGGTGGGACCGATGAGCGCTGCCGGTGCCGGCAGCACGTTCAGGATGGTCTCGCTGACTTCGGGATTGCACAAGCCGACCCAGCGGCAGTATTGGACGGGGATCGGCTGGTCGAGGCCCCAGGCCTTCTTGAACTCTTGCTGCTGCGCCGCGGTGAAGCGCGGATTCTGCGCGAACTTGGCGGTGGGGCCGCCCGGCGCCGCCAGCAGGATGCTGTAGACGACGATGGTGATCCCGAACAGGACGGGGATCGCCTGAATCACCCGGCGGATCACGTACTTCGTCACTGGGTGCTCCGTCTGAGGTTCACGAGATGACGGTCGTGGGCGCCCGACCGGTGTTGGCTCGCAACATACACGCTCCGAGCCGGATAGCGCTCGGGGCGCCCGTCACAGGGCGCCCCGAGCGTCAGGTCTCGTTCCGGTCATCCGCGGGGCGGAGTGACCGTCAGTCCGGGACTACTTCGTGTTGAACCAGTCGACGGCGTTCCACGTCGGGCCAGCCTGGGTCGGGTTCGCGAAGAAGTTCCCGAGGGTCGGGCTGACGAGCTCGACGTTCTTGCGGTAGTAGAGCGGGATCTCGAGCGTCTGGTCGACGTAGACGGTCTGGAAGTCGGCCATGGCCGCCTTGACCACGTCGAAGTCCACGCTCGTCCGAACGGTGTCGAGGGCGCTGTCGATGTCGGCGTTCTTGACCTGGGCGTCGTTGGCGCCGTCAGGTCGGAACTGGCTGCTGTGGTAGCTGAAGTAGTTGCCCATCGGGTCGATGGACGAGGAGAACGCGTGCTCCGCGATGTCGAAGTTCGAGTGCGCGAGGACACAGGCCGTGTCGCGGGTGGACTCGTTGTACGTCGCGAAGATGTCGTCAGGCGACACCGCGTTGGGGATGCCCTGGATCCCGACCGCCTTCAGCCAATCGGCGATGAGGGCGAGGGTGTCCTGGCGGACCTGGCGGGTCGTCGTGCAGAGCTCGACGATGGCCTTCAGGCCGTCCTTCTCACGGATGCCGTCGGCGCCGACCTTCCAGCCAGCATCCTCGAGGATCTGCATGGCCTTGGCCGGGTCGTAGGTGGCCGGGGGCTGGTCCGCGAAGAACCAGGCGCCGGGGGAGATGTTGGTGTTGGCGACCTGGACGGAACCGCCCAGGAGCCGGGTGTTGATCTCGTTCTTGTCGATCGCGAAGGCGAACGCCTCGCGCATGGCCGGGTCGGCCATCGGGCAGCCCTCACCACGGACGGACGCAGCGACCGCCGGGTTGTGCGAGCAGCCACCGGTCGCCTTGGCGGCGTCCTCGGTGTCAGACCAGTTCGGGCGAAGGAACTCGTACAGGAGCGCCGGGATGGCGCTGACCTGGGTGCCGAGATCCGCGACCTTCACGAGGTCGGAGTCCTGCAGGTCGGTCGCGAAGTCGACCTCGCCGCCACGGTAGCCGGCGATCATCGCGTCGGCATCGCCGTACCACTTGAAGATGATGGTGTCGAGGTGGGCGGGCTTGCCGCTCGCCGGGGACAGGTAGTTCGGGTTCTTCGCGAGACGAAGCTCGGAGCCCGGGGTGACCGACTCGTACTTGAAGGCACCGCTGACGGGCATCTTGGCGATGTCGTCCGGGCGGAAGCCGGCGCCGGCGACCTGATCGGCCATCGGGATGGCTTCCAGGTAGTGACGCGGCAGCGGAGCGGTCGCGACGGTGATGTAGCTCTCGGAGACCTCGGTGTAGTGGAGGACCATCTCCGTGTCCGAGGCGCACTCCCAGTCCTTGATGACGGAGTACGGCTGGATCGTCACACCGACGTTGGCCGGATCGAGCGCCCACTCCCACGCATAGCGGAAGTCGTCGCAGGTCAGGGCCTCGCCGTCAGACCACTTCAGGCCGTCCTTGAGGACCCAGGTGACCGTCATCGCGTCGCCGTTGGTGCCCGGGACCACGACGCCACCGCTCGCGGTGGTCGGGATCTCCGTGGCCAGGTCGGGCGCGTACTTGTAGTCGTAGGTGAGGGTGATCAGGCTGGCCCAGACGGCCGAAGCGACGTTGGCTTCGGTGACCTGGCCGAGGTAGAACGGGTTGAAGGCGGTGGCTTCCTGCCAGTCGCCGATGATGATGGTGCCGCCATCCTTGCCTTCGACCGGCGCATAGGCGGTGCCGAACAGCTGGTCCCCGGCCGTGGCCACGGACGGCGCCGGCGTCGCCGACGCGGCCGGCGGTGCCGAAGGGGCCGTGCTGGCCGGCGGTGCGGAACTGGATGTGGCGCCGCCACATGCCGCGACGATCACCGCAGCACTGGCTGCGATGCCGACGAGTCGTTTGTGCATCAACTGTCCTCCGAACGGGTATGCCCCGATATCTCCCGCAGTCCCGATCCGGTCCGTCTGTCGTTCCGACGTCCACTCGTCATCCGCAGGTCGAGCCTCCCGCTCGAAACGGCGCATGGGCGAGCAGCGACGGCAGCACGGCCCCGGTCGGCGCGCTGGCGCAACTATCCACAGCACCCATCGGACTGTCAACCTGAACCTAACGAACGTTCGTACGGGTGCGCGGGTCAGTCCGGGCAGGGCGTCTCGAACGAGGGGGTCGAACGCCAGCGCAGGTTCGGCTGACGGGCCGCCGTCGCCTCATCGAGCCGTCGCACGGGTGCCGTGTGCGGGGCGCTCGTCACGACGTCCGGGTCGGTGTGCGCTTCGGCGGCGATGGCGATGAGCGTGTCGGCGAAGGCATCGAGCGTCTCGACCGACTCGGTCTCGGTCGGCTCGATGAGCATCCCCTCCTCCACGATCAACGGGAAGTAGATCGTCGGCGGGTGGTAGCCGAAGTCGATGAGGCGCTTGGCGATATCCAGGGTCCGCACGCCGGTCTCGTGCTTGATGGTGGCGGCGGACGCCACGAACTCGTGCTTGCAGTGGCGGTCATACGGGATGTCGAAGGCGCCGGTCAGCCGATGGCGCAGGTAGTTCGCGGCGAGGACCGCGTCGTCGCTGACCTCGCACAGGCCGGCCGCGCCGTGGGCGCGGATGTAGGCATACGCACGAACGAGGACCCCGGTGTTGCCGACGAAGCTGCGCAACCGTCCGATCGACGTGGGGCGCTCGTCCATCCGCTCCAGGCGGTACGTCCCATCCGGCTCGCGCAGGACGCGCGGGGCGGGCAGGTACGGGATGAGCGTCTCCCCCACCCCGACCGGACCGGCACCCGGTCCACCGCCGCCATGTGGCGTGCTGAACGTCTTGTGGACGTTGAAATGCATGACATCGAAGCCGGCTTCGCCGGGCTTGAACCGGCCCATGATCGCGTTCAGGTTCGCGCCGTCCATGTAGGCGAGGGCGCCGGCGGCGTGGACGGCATCGAGCAGTTCGCCGATCCGGGCCTCGAACAGCCCGAGCGTGGACGGGTTGGTGATCATGACCGCTGCGGTCTGGGGGCCCAGCGCCGCCTTGAACGCCTCGAGATCCACGCCGCCGTCGGCGGCCGACGGGACGGTCACGGTCCGGAACCCGGCCATCGACGCCGTCGCGGGATTCGTCCCGTGCGAGCTGTCCGGGACGAGCACCTCCGTCCTGGCCGTGTCACCTCGCGCCCGGTGATACGCGCGGATCATCAGGATGCCGGTCAGCTCGCCCTGGGCGCCCGCGGCGGGCTGGAGCGTGACCGCCCGCATGCCCGAGATCTCGGCCAGGGCCTCCTCCAGCTCCCACAACAGCTGCAGCGTGCCCTGCGCGGCCTCATCCGGCGTCAGGGGGTGCAGGTTCGCGAAGCCGGGCAGGCGGGCCGCCCACTCGTTCAGCTTCGGGTTGAACTTCATCGTGCACGAGCCCAAGCGGGTAGAACCCGGTATCCACGGCGAAGTTCAGCTGGGACAGGTTGACGTAGTGGCGAACGACGTCCGGCTCGTTCATCTCCGGCAGCGCCGGCGGGGTCACTCTGCGGGCGGCGGCCGGGATCCGGTCCAGGGCGTCGGCCGGCGGATGCGGGATCTTGCCGCCGCCCCGACCGGGACGACCACGCTCGAAGATGGTGGGCTGCAGGCGCGGACCGGTGACGCTCATCGGGCACCGCTCCCGACGGCCGACAGCTCGCTCGCCAGGGCCGCCGCGAAGCGCTCGATCTCGGCCGGGGTCGTGACCTCGGTGGCACACACCAGCAGGCCGTCGGCGAGGGACGGGTCGTCCGGTTCCGCGTCGGCGAGGACCAGGCCGGCCAGGATGCCGCGGTCGAGCAGGCGTCGGTGGACGGCCCGCGCGTCCGGGACCCGGACCGCGAACTCGTTGAGATACGGGCCGGGATGGAGGCGCGGCGCGCCGGCAGCCGCCAGCGCGTGTTCCAGGTCGGCGGCCCGGCTCGCCCCGAGCGCCGCGACATCGCGCAGCCCGTGTGGCCCGATCGTGGCCAGGTAGATCGACGCCGCCAGGGCCAGCAGGGCCTGGTTCGTGCAGATGTTGCTGGCCGCCTTGTCGCGACGGATGTCCTGCTCGCGCGCGCGCATCGTCATGACGAAGGCTCGCTGGCCGTCGAGGTCCGTGGTCATCCCGACGAGCCGACCGGGGATCTGACGGACCAGCGCCTCCGTGGACGCGAGGATCCCGAGATACGGTCCGCCGTACTGCGGCGCGATGCCCAGCGGCTGACCCTCGCCGGCCGCGATATCGGCGCCGTAGGCCCCGGGTGGCGCCAGGACGGCCAGGCTCACCGGTTCGATGACGGCGACGAACAGGGCGCCGGCGGCATGGGCGAGTTCGCCGATCCGCGGCATCGGCTCCAGCAGCCCGAGGAAGTCCGGCTGCGCGGCGATGACCCCGGCCACCGGTCGACCGGGATCCGCCAGCATCCGTTCCAGCGCGGCCAGGTCGGTCGTGCCGGCGTCCGGCCCGTCGGCGACCAGCGGGATCTCGTCGAGCTCGAGGCCGCCTTCGAAGTAGGTCGCCACCGTCCCGCGGTAGTGCGGATGGACGCCGCGCGAGATGAGGACCCGCTCACGCCGGGTGGCGCGACAGGTCATCAGCGCCGCTTCGGCGGTCGCCGCAGCCCCGTCGTAGTGCGAGGCCGAGACGACGTCCAGGTCCACCAGTTCCGCGAGGAGCGACTCGTATTCGTAGATGCTCTGGAGCGTGCCCTGGCTGATCTCCGGCTGGTAGGGCGTGTAGGCCGTGTACCACTCGCCGCGGAGGAGCAGCTGGTCGACCGCCGGCGGGCTCCAGTGGCGATAGACGCCGGCCCCGAGGAACGAGTCCAGGTCCGTCCGGTTCCGGTCGGCGAGCCCCTGCAATCGGGCCGCGAGCTCGAGCTCGGGTTCGGGTGGCGGGAGGGCGAGCGCGGAGGCGCGCAAGGCGACGGGGATGTCGTCGAACAGCTCGTCGACGGAGGCCAGGCCGAGGGCGGCGAGCATCCGCTCGCGGTCGCTGGCGGTATGGGGACCGTATGGCATCTGGTCGGTCAGCCAGCCGCGACCAGGTCGTCGTAGGCGGTGGCGTCGAGCAGTTCGCCCAGCTGGCTCGTGTCGTCGAGCCGGATCCTCACCATCCAGCCCTCCCCGTACGGATCGCTGTTGACCGACTCGGGGGCCCCTGCAAGGCCGGCGTTCGTGGCCGTCACCTCACCGCTGAGCGGCGCGAACAGGTCGCTCACGGCCTTGACCGATTCGACGACGCCGAAGGCGGCGAACTGGTCCAGGGATCGACCGACGTCGGGGAGCTCGACGAAGACGATGTCGCCGAGCTGGTCCGCCGCGTACTGGGTGATCCCGACCGTGGCCGTGTCGCCCTCGATGCGGACCCATTCATGGTCCTTGGTGTAGCGCAGATCGGCGGGGGCCATCGCGGGTGGGAACCTCCTGCGAACGCCGGCGCTCAGCCGGGACGGCGATAGAACGGCAGATCCACGACCTTGGCGGGGACGCGCGCGGCGCGGATCTCGACGTCGACTACTGTACCCGGCGCGGCATCGGCGGGGGCGACGTACGCCATCGCGATCGGCACGCCCAGGGTCGGTGACTGGGTCCCGCTCGTGACCGCACCGGAGAGCCGCTCGCCGACGTGGACCGGGTAGCCGTGTCGGGCGATCCCGCGGCCCTCGACGACGAGGCCGACGAGCCGGCGGGCGGGTCCATCGCGTGCGACCTTCTCGAGGGCGGCCCGGCCGACGAAGTCGCCCGGCTTGTCGAGCTTCACCACGCGCCCCAGCCCCGCGTCGTACGGCGTGGTCGTCCGATCCAGCTCGTTGCCGTAGAGCGGCATCCCGGCCTCGAGCCGGAGCGTATCGCGCGCTCCGAGTCCGACCGGCACGCCATCGCGGGCGCGGGTGACCTCGAGCAGGGCGTCCCACAGGTCGCCGGTCCGGGTGGTCTCGACGAAGACCTCGAAGCCGTCCTCGCCGGTGTAGCCGGTCCGGGCGACGAGCGCCGGGATCCCGGTCACCTGGCCCTCGGCGATCGCGTAGTAGCGGAGCGCGGCCAGGTCCACGTCGGTCAGCGGCCGGAGCGCCTCGAGGGAGCGCGGACCCTGGATGGCCACGAGGCCGGTCGCCAGCGAGCGGTCGTCCAGGATGGCGGCCGAGCCCTCGAGCCGCTCGGCCAGGGCGTCGGACACGATCGCCGCGTTGCCCGCGTTCGCCACGACCAGGAAGCGCTCCTCGCCCAGCCGGTAGACGATCAGGTCGTCGATGATCCCGCCGTCCGGCGCGCAGATCATCGAGTAGTGGGCGCGGCCGATGGCCAGGGCCGGCGGGTTCGTCACGAGGGCGGCCGCCAGGGCGGACCCGGCGTCCGGCCCATCGACGAAGAGCTCGCCCATGTGCGACAGGTCGAACAGCCCCACGCGCTCCCGGACGGCGCGGTGCTCGTCGAGGATGCCCGTGTACTGGACCGGCATGCGCCAGCCGCTGAACTCGATCAGTCGGGCCCCGAGCGCCTCGTGGCGCGACTCGAGCGGCGACTGGAGGATGACCACGTCCGGATCGGTCACGACGCCTCCTCGGACCGCAGCGGCAGACGCGCGAAGCGCCTTCGCGACGAGCGCTCGCTCCGTCTCGAAGGTCAGGATGGTCGGCGCCTCGTCGAACCGGATCCAGCGGACCTCGTCGAATTCGTGGTCGTGCTGGTCCAGCCCGCCGCCCGTCGGCTCCATCAGGAAGTAGTGGACGGTCTTGTGGATCCGGCGGCCGGACTGCATGAAGTCATATTCGATGGAGTCGAGGGGACCCGTGATGCGGACGTGCAGTCCGGTCTCCTCGGTCACCTCGCGGAGCGCCGTCTCCTGCGTCGTCTCACCGGCGTTCGGGGTGCCCTTGGGCAGCGTCCAGGTCCGCCCATCGCGCTCGCGACGACGACTCCCGACGACGAGCCACGGCTGTCCGTCCTCGTAGCGGACGACGATCCCGCCGGCGGAGGTGGCGGTGGAGCTCCTCAGCCTCGCCACGGCGCCGATGCGGCGCTGGGACGCCTGCCCGAACCCGTGCGGCTGGCGTCCGTCCATCGCATGGCCACGAGCGGTCGCGGCTGGCCGCCGGTCGCCGAGGCGCCTCGGGCGGGCGTGATCGCGCGCCAGCCGGCCCGCAGGTGGGTCAGCGGTGCGACGTCGGGGCGCCGGAGGATCGTGGCGCGGCCGGTGGCTGCCTGCAGCGTGCCGCTCGGGCGGAGGCCCAACCGTCGTTCGCGTGAACGCGCCGACGGGCGAACGAATTGGGCCGCCGGTCGGGCCGCGTACTTGGCGGCGATGCTGTGCTGCATGGGCCGTAATGGTACCCCGTCAGTCCGCGCTTGCAAGAGCGGACCGCATCGCCTCGAGACGCTCCGGTGCCAGCGCGCCCCGCGCCGCCGCGATGGCGATCTCCCGCTCGGCGGCCGCGCGGTACAGGTCGAGCGCGTCCGGGGCGTGGGCCCGCAGGGTGGCGAGGTGGCTCGTCGAGGGTCCCGCTGTCGCCGCGGGTGATGGGCCCGGTCAGGGCCGCGCCCACCCCGAGGGCCCGCGCGTTGGCCAGCGTCCCCTCGATGAGCGGCCCGTAGATGGCCAGCGAGCCGGCCTCGTCCAGCCCGGCGACCTGGCCGAGCTCCACGATGGCGTCGAGCAGGGCGACGAAGCCGCCGGCCGCCAGGACCGCCGCGGCGTGATAGGCGCTCTTGGACCCGGGTGCGAGCCGGACCGGGCGGCCGCCGATCGCCTCGGCCATGCGGGCGAGCAGGTCGGCCAGCTGGTCGTCGGCCTCGATGGCGATGGTCGCGCCGTGGAGCGCCGCGACGGCCCGTTCGGTGTCGGCGAAGGCGACGAGCGGATGGAACGTGCCCACCTGCGTCCCGGCCGCCATCGCCGGCGCGAGGACATCCGCCCCGAGCGCCCCGCTCGTGTGGACCATCGCCTGCCCGCTGTACATCCGGACCTGGGCGGCGAAGCCCTCGATGGCGTCGTCCGGGATGGCGACGATGACCAGCTCCACTTCCTCGACGAGGGCCTGGGCCTCGGCGAAGGCGCGCGTCGCGCCGATCAGCGCCTGGGCTCGCTCGCGGCGCCCGACGTCGCGGCTGGCGACCGCGTGGATCGGCCAGCCCGCCCGCGACAGGGCGACCCCGAGGGCGGTCCCGACCGCGCCGGCCCCGACGATCCCGGTGCTGGGCGTCTCGCCCGGCCCGGACTGCTGGTGCGGATGGCTGTGGTCGCTGGCATGGACCTCGTCACCGTGCCGGTGGTGCCCCGGCGGGACCGGGTCCAGGTCGATGCCGGCCGCCTCGATCGCGGCGGCCGTCTCCTCGTGGGCGAGCGCGGGATCCGCCTCGGGGAGGTCCTGCCAGCCCTTCATGGGGTCCACGACCCGGGGCCGGGTCGGTCGGGGTACGCTTGCACCCGTCGAGTGTAGCGAGCCAGCGAGGTCGGACAGCGGTGTCACGGATCGATCCCTTCAGCGCCAGGACGTCGCTCGGCGACGGGCTGCCGGACTACTACCGGCTCGATGTGCTGGCGGATCGGATCGACCTGGCGACGACCCCGGTCACGGTCCGGATCCTGCTCGAGAACCTGCTGCGGCATGCCGGCGGCGGCGTGGTCACCGAGGCCGACGTCGCGACGCTCGCGGGCTGGCGTCCGGGCGTCCGGGCCGACGCGGAGATCCCGTTCATGCCCTCGCGTGTCGTGCTCCAGGACTTCACCGGCGTCCCGGCGATCGTGGACCTCGCGGTCATGCGCGACGCGATGGCGGACCTGGGCGGCGATCCGGCCGCGGTCAACCCGCTCGTCCCGGCGGACCTCGTCATCGACCACTCCGTGCAGGTCGATCGGTTCGGGACCCCTGGGGCGTTCGCCTTCAACGTGGAGCGGGAGTACGAGCGCAACGGCGAGCGCTACCAGCTCCTGCGCTGGGCCCAGACCGCCTTCCGCGATCTGCGGGTCGTGCCGCCCGGGACCGGCATCGTCCACCAGGTCAACCTCGAGTACCTCGCGACGGTCGTCGCGGATCGCGAGGACGGCAGCGGCGGACGGGTCGCCTTCCCGGACACCCTCGTCGGGACCGACTCGCACACGACGATGGTCAACGGCCTGGGCGTCCTGGGCTACGGCGTCGGTGGCATCGAAGCCGAGGCGGTCCTGCTCGGCCAGCCGCTCTACCAGCCGATGCCCCACGTCGTCGGCGTCCGCCTGACCGGCGAGCTGCCGCGCGGCTCCACGGCGACGGACCTCGTCCTCGTCGTCACCGAGATGCTCCGCAAGCACGGCGTCGTCGGGTCGTTCGTCGAGTTCGCCGGTGACGGGCTGGCCGGCCTGTCGCTGGCCGACCGGGCGACGATCAGCAACATGAGTCCGGAGTTCGGGGCGACCGCGACCCTGTTCCCGATCGACGACGAGACGCTGGCCTACCTGCGCCTCACCGGACGGTCGCCGGAGCGCCTCGCGCTGGTCGAGCGGTACGCGAAGGCCCAGGGCCTGTGGCGGATCCCCGGCGCCGCGCCGACGTTCGACGAGGACCTGACGCTGGACCTCGGGTCCGTGGCGCCGTCGCTGGCCGGGCCGCGGCGACCGCAGGATCGCGTCCTCCTCGAGGACCTGCCCGCCAACTTCAGCGACGCGTTCCCGACGGCCGGGTCCGCCGCGACCGACGGCGTGACCATCGACATCGGCGGGGCGACGTCGACCATCCGCCAGGGATCCGTCGCCATCGCCGCGATCACGTCCTGCACGAACACGTCCAACCCGACGGTCATGATCGGTGCCGGGCTGCTGGCCCGGAACGCCGTCGCCCGGGGCCTGCGCGTGGACCCGTCGGTGAAGACGTCGCTGGCGCCCGGATCGAAGGCCGTCACCGGCTACCTCGAGGCGGCCGGCCTGATGGCACCCCTCGAGACGCTCGGGTTCGCGCTGGCCGGCTACGGCTGCACGACCTGCATCGGCAACTCCGGGCCGCTGGACGCCGCGGTCGCCGGGGCGGTCGAGGCCAACGACCTGGTCGTCGCGGCGGTCCTGTCGGGCAACCGCAACTTCGAGGGTCGGATCCACCCGCTGGCGCGGGCGAGCTACCTCGCCTCCCCGCCCCTGGTCGTCGCCTTCGCGCTGGCCGGCCGCGTGGACACGGACCTGACGACCGAACCGCTCGGCTTCGACGGCGAGGGCGAGCCGGTCTTCCTCGCCGACATCTGGCCGTCGCCGGACGAGGTCCGCTCGGTCATCGGCTCGTCCATCGACCCGGAGCTGTTCCGGCGGACCTACGCGACCGTCTTCGAGGGCGACGAGCGCTGGCGGGCGCTGCCGATCCCGGAAGGCGACCGCTACGCCTGGGCGGACGACTCGACCTACATCGCCAAGCCGCCGTTCTTCGATGGCCTCGGGTTCGAGTCCGCCCCGGTCCGCGATATCGAAGGCGCCCGGGCCCTGGCGGTGCTGGGCGACTCGGTCACGACCGACCACATCTCCCCCGCCGGGTCCATCTCGCCGTCGTCCCCCGCCGGCCAGTGGCTGCAGGACCATGGCGTGGGTCCGCTCGAGTTCAACTCGTACGGCGCCCGGCGCGGCCAGCACGAGGTCATGATCCGCGGCACGTTCGCGAACATCCGGCTGCGCAACGGGCTCGCCGACGGTCGCGAGGGTCCGTACACGGTCCACCTGCCCGACGGCGACCCGGGCTTCATCTACGACGTCGCCATGCGCTACGCCACCGAGGGCACGCCGCTGGTCCTGCTGGCCGGACGCGAGTACGGATCGGGCTCGTCGCGCGACTGGGCGGCCAAGGGCACGACCCTCCTCGGGGTCAAGGCCGTCATCGCCGAGTCGTACGAACGGATCCATCGGTCCAACCTGGTCGGGATGGGCGTGCTGCCGCTCCAGTACCTGCCGGGCGAGAGCGCCGCGTCGCTCGGCCTCACCGGCCGCGAGACGTTCAGCATCCTGGGCCTCGCCGACGACCTGACGCCACGCAAGGTCGTGACCGTGGTCGCGCGGCGCGACGACTCGGCCGGCCCCGACGCCGCCGCCGGCGACGACGAGGTCCGGTTCAGCGCCATCGCCCGGCTCGACGGTCCCATCGACGTCGACTACTACCGGGCCGGTGGGATCCTGCCGGCGGTCCTGCGCCGCCTGGCAGGCGCGCGGTCGGCGGGCGCGCACTGACCACGCCGACGGCGCCGGACTCGGGCGCGACGGGCGACGGCCGGACCCTCTGGGAAGACCTGCGGGTCGCGGTCGGGCGCGCCGTCGTGGGCGGCGACGAGACGCTCCGGCTCATCGCGGTCGCCCTGCTCGCCGACGGCCACGTCCTGCTCGAGGACGTGCCGGGGACCGGCAAGACGCTCCTCGCCCGGGCGATCGCCCGCGCCCTCGGCCTGTCCACCGCCCGGGTGCAGGGCACGCCGGACCTGCTCCCCGTGGACGTGACGGGCTCGAGCCTCTTCGAGGGCGGCACGCTACGGTTCGTGCCGGGTCCGGTCTTCACCCACATCCTGTTGGTGGACGAGATCAACCGGGCGACCCCGCGGACCCAGGCCGCCCTCCTCGAAGCCATGCAGGAGCGGCAGGTCTCGATCGAGGGCACGACGCGGCCCCTGCCCGATCCGTTCATCGTCCTCGCGACCCAGAACCCGGTCGAGTTCGAAGGCACGTTCGCCCTGCCCCAGGCCCAGCTCGACCGGTTCCTGCTGCGAGCCGGCCTGGGCTATCCGACCGAAGTCGACGAGCGGACGATCGCCCGCCGCTACCAGGCCTCGGGCGAGCCGCTCGAGGCGATCGAGCCGGTCATCGATGGGCCGCGGCTGCTGGCCCTGCGTGATCGGGTCCGCCGGATCCGGGTCGGCGACGAGGTCGAGGCGTACGTGGTGGCCCTCGTCCGGGCGACGCGCGGGCACGCCGAGCTGGAGCTGGGCGCCAGTCCCCGGGCGACCGTCGCGCTGTATCGCGCCGCCCAGGCCGCGGCGGTGCTGGACGGCCGATCGTTCGTCCTGCCCGACGACGTGAAGGCGCTCGTCCAGCCCGTGCTGGCGCATCGGCTGGTCGTGGATCTCGATCGGAGCCTGCGCGGTGCCTCGGCCGAGTCCGTCCTGGCGACCATCCTGGAGAGCGTGCCCGCCCCGCCGGTCCGGGCGGACTGACCGACCGTGTCGCTCGAGGGTGGGATCAGCCTGGCCCTCCTGCTCGCGGGCTCGTTCCTCGGCGTCCCGATCGCCGTGGTCCTGGGCCTGGTCGGCCTCCTGTTCGAACTCGTCCGACAGGTCGGGTCGCGGCGCGGCCTGACCGACATCCACTACACCCGACAGCTGGCCCGTGACCGGCTCGAGTGGGGCGACCAGGCCGCGCTGACCGTCTCGATCTGGAACCGTCGGCGCCTGCCGGTCGCGTGGGTGCGAGCGGACGACGCGGCGAGTCCGGGCGTCGTCGTCGAGGAGCGTCGCACTCGTCACCTCCCGATCCGGCGCCCGGTCCCTGCGCAACGTCTGGACCCTGGCCCCGTTCGAACGGGTCGTCCGCGAGTTCCACGTCCACGCCGACCAGCGCGGCGTCTACGAGCTCGGCCCAGTGTCCCTCGGGATCGGCGACCTGTTCGCCAAGGAGGCGGCGGCCGAGGACCGCCACCTGGTGGACCGGTTCCTGGTCCGGCCCCGGACCGTGGCGGCGCCGGTCATCCTCCAGGAGGATCGCTGGGGCGGCGAGGATCGGGCGAGGTCCGGCCTGTCCGAGGACCCCTCCCGGTTCGCGGGTGTCCGCGAGTACGCGCCCGGCGACCCGATCCGACGGATCCACCCGCGAGCCAGCGCCCGCCTCGGCCGGCCGGTCGTGAAGCGCTTCGAGCCGTCGCGCGACCGCGAGGTCCTGATCGCCCTGGACATCCAGACGAGGCCCGGGCCGTCCTGGACGGTCGACATCGACGGCGACGCCGTCGAGATGCTGTACGTCGTCGCTGCCTCGATCGCCCGGTCGTTGCTGGCCGCCCGAGCCGCCGTGGGGTTGAGCGCGGCCGGCTACACGGGGGTCGCATCGCGCTACGCCCAGCTCTCGGTGTCGTCCGCCCCGGGCCAGTCCGAGCGGCTCCTGGACCTCCTCGCCCGCCTGTCGACCCACCCGTCGGCGCCATTCGAGCGCCTGCTCGGCATGGTCGCGCGGACGGTCAAGCCCGGGACGACGGTGGTGGTCCTCACGACGCGCGACGCGACCCCGTTCGTGTCGTACCTGCGTGGCATCGAGCGACGCGGCGCGACCATCCTCGTCGTGACCTGCGGCTCGGACGGACCTGCCGATGCGGCCAGGATCCGCCGCGCGGGCCTGACCGCTCGCTGCGTGGCACTCGACGGACCGTGGCGGACCGCCGAGCGCCTGGCGGTCGTGGCGTGACGACGCCGGGACCCGCGATCGCCGCCGGACGCCGCGGCTACCTGGACCTGGTCCCCGTGGCCCTGGTCGTCGTCGCCGAGGCGGCGTGGGTGTCGGTCGTCGGCGGGTTCATCCAGGAGATCCGGCTGCAGGCGCCCGTCCTGGGGATCCCGATCCTGGCCGCCTTCGTGACGTTCGGCATCGTGGCGGCCCGAACGCTCGGCCTGCGGCTCGGGCGGGCCTGGACCGTGGCCGGCCTGCTGCTGAGCGTGTCCGCCGGTCTCGTCGGCTGGCTGATCGCACCGGAGGCCCGCGCGGCCCTCGCCACCGGCGATCCGGCGACCGCGCTCGCCCAGAACCCCGGCGGCTGGGTCGCCGGACTGGCCGTCCTGCGTGGCTACGCGAATGCCCGCTTCCCGATCACGGCCGCGACGGTCAACCACATGCTCCAGCTCGGGATCCCGGGGCTGGCCCTGCTCGCGGTGATCGGCGGCGCGATCGTCGAACCGTGGCGCGGGATCTTCCTGACCGACACGCTCGTGGCCGCGGTCGTCTTCGTCGGCTGCGGCACGCTCGCCGCGACGTTCGCTCGGCAGCGGGCCGTGGATGCCGACCATCGGGACTGGCGCCGCAACCGCTCCTGGCTCGGGTTGCTCGTCGGCGCGGTCGGGATCGCGATGGTCGCGGCGACGGCATCGTCGGGCGTCCTGGGACCACTCATCCCGGTCGTGCTCGGGATCCTGTTCGTGCCGTTCCTGATCCTGGCCATCGCGTTCGGCACGGAGCGCCGGACCTTCCGCATCGTCGGGATCTTCTCGGCGGTCGCCGTGGTCGTGTACATCGTGCTGACGTCGGTGGATCGGTCGCCCGAGCCACCGCCCGAGACCGGCGGCTCGGGGTTGCCCCCGCCGGCCACGCCGGAGACGGACCCGGCCGTGATCCTCGGCCTTGGCGGACTCGGCCTCGTGCTGACGCTCATCGCGGTGGCGATCCTCATCAGGCTGTGGATGGGCCGCGTGAGCGCCATCGAGGCGGACCCGAACGAGATCCGCACCATCGACCACGGTGAGGGCCCGCCGACGGCCCGCCACGCTCGCCGCCGACGACGCGGGCCGACGCCCACGGATGCGGTCGGGGCCTACGTCACGCTGATGGACGACCTCGATCGGCACGCGACCGTCCGACGCGAGCCGTTCGAGACGCCGGCAGAGCACGCCATGCGCCTGCGCAACGATGGGCTCGGCGACTTCTCGCTGGACCTGCTGGCCGCCGACTACGCCCTCGTCCGGTTCGGTGGCGTCGGCCTGTCGGCCGGTGAGGATCGGCGGGCGGTGGCCCGCTGGCGGCGGCTCCGCGGCCGTCTGGGCCGTGCGCTGACACGAGGAAGCCCCCGGGGGAGGACCGAGGGCTTCGTCGCGGAGGAGGACTGCTGCTCGGTGTGACGACGCGGTCGGCGCCACCGTGACGGACCCCGTCCAGGGCGAACGGCGGCCGGTCGTCGAGCGGTGAACGTGGGCGGCATGGGCCGGACACAGGAACAGGGCCCGAAGGCCCTGCACTAGGAGCGTCATGATGGTGGGCGATACTGGATTCGAACCAGTGACCTCACGGATGTGAACCGTGCGCTCTAACCGACTGAGCCAATCGCCCCGGGGATCGCGACGCCACGCAGGGCGTCGGATGCGAGCGCTGATCATACCCGCAGGCCGGGCCAGCGGGCAACGATCGCCTCGGGCGGGACGCCGTCCACCGCGACGACCTTCTGCCTGGACGACGCCCCGCTGACCAGCCGCACGTCGCGGCGCGGGATCCCCAGGCGGTCGGCCAGGAGCCGTATCAACGCGTCGTTCGCGGCGCCATCCACGGGCGGCGCGCTGACCCGCGCGCGCAGGACACCGTCGACCACCCCGTCCAGGTCGTCGCGCGCGGCGCGCGGCGTGAGCCGGACCGCGAAGCGGGTCTCAGCCACCCGGGTCGGGTGGCCGCCGCTCGCCGAACAGGGCGCGACCGACCCGGACGATCGTGGCGCCCTCCTCGACCGCGATCGGATAGTCGTCGCTCATGCCCATCGACAGGTCGGGGCCGATCGGATGGCCCGCGGCGCGTAGCTCGGCCGCGACCTCGCGCAGGTGGCGGAACGTCGGTCGGGCCGCCTCGGGATCCGCGACCAGGCGGCCGATCGTCATCAGGCCGCGCAGCTCCAGGCCGTCGCAGGCGGCCAGCGCGTCGATCGCCGCCGCCAACTCCCCGACCTCGAACCCGGCCTTGGCCGGGTCGTCGTCCACGTTGACCTGGAGCAGGACCGGCAGCCGCGTCCCCGGGCGGACCTCCCCGGCGAGTCGATCCAGGCGAAGGCCCAGGTCCACCGAGTCGACGGACTGGATGACGTCGAACAGCTCGACCGCCTTGCGCGCCTTGTTCGACTGGAGCGGACCGACGAGGTGCCACGTGACGCCGGGCAGGACCGGGACCTTGTCGGCCGCCTCCTGGACGCGGTTCTCCCCAAGCGTCGTGAGCCCGGCCACGATCGCCGCGCGCAGACCGCTCGGGCGGGACGGTCTTCGAGACCGCGACGAGGGTCACCGTCGGCCGGGTCGCGACCGGCGACCGAGCAGGCGTCGGCGATGCGCTGGAGGACGGTCTCGCGGGCGCGGTCGAACGCGGCGACGTCGAGCGGGTTCATGCGTCCGCGTCCGGTGGCGTCACCACCGGTCGGCTACTTCCGGCGGAGGAAGCTGGGGATCTCCAGGTCGTCCGCGTCGTAGGTCGTCGCGGCACGCTTGGCCGGCGCGGGCTCGCCGACGGACCGCGACGGCGCGCTGACCAGGGCGGCGAGCTCGTCGTCCCCGACGGTCGAGGCGGCGTAGGACGGGGCGTCGACGGTCTCGTCGCGCTGGCGCTGCAGCTCGTCGAGGAAGTCGCGCTCGCGCGGCTGGCGGAGCGAGCCGGCCGTGTCCATGACCCCGGTCGCCTCGCGCGCGCTCGACTGGCGCTTGCGGCCACCATCGAAGCCGGTCGCGATGACCGTGATCATGACCTCGTCGCCGAGCCGCTCGTTGAAGCTGGTGCCGAAGATGATGTTGGCCTCCGGGTCCGCGGCGGCGCGGATCTCCTCGGCGGCCTCGGTCACCTCGTACAGGCTGAGGTTGGACGAGCCGGTGATGTTGAACAGGATGCCCTGCGCGCCGGCGATGTCGACTTCGAGGAGCGGGCTGGCGATGGCCTGGCGGGCGGCCTCGACGGCGCGGTTCTCGCCGCTCGCCCGGCCGATGCCCATGAGCGCGGAACCCGCGTCCTTCATGATCGCGCGGACGTCGGCGAAGTCCAGGTTGATGAGGCCGGGCATCGTGATGATGTCGCTGATGCCCTGGACGCCCTGGCGCAGGACGTCGTCGACGACCCGGAAGGCATCGATGATGCTGGTGTTCTTCTGGACGACGTCCTTGAGCCGGTCGTTCGGGATCGTGATCAGCGTATCGACCTGGGCCTTCAGCTCCTCGGCCGCCTTCTCCGCGATCAGCTTGCGCTTGTTGCCTTCGAACGCGAACGGCTTGGTCACGACCGCGATCGTGAGGGCGCCGCCCTCCTTGGCGATCTGGGCCACGACCGGCGCGGCGCCGGAGCCCGTGCCGCCGCCGAGGCCCGCGGTGATGAAGACCATGTCCGAGCCTTCGAGGGCCTGGGACAGCTTCTCCGAGTCCTCTTCCGCCGAACGCTGGCCGATGCCCGAGTCGCCGCCGGCGCCGAGGCCGCGGGTGACCTTGTCACCGATGCGGATCTTGTGCGGGGCATCCGCCTGCAGGAGCGCCTGGGCGTCCGTGTTGCAGGCGATGAACTCCACGCCCATCATCTCCGCGCGGATCATCCGGTTGACGGCATTGCTGCCACCACCACCCACTCCGATGACGCGGATCAGCGCGAAGTTCTCGGAATCGGATCGCAGCGGCATCGGCCTCTCCTCCGGTGACCCTGGGGTCATGTGGGACCTGTCTCGGTAGCTTGGAAGAACGGACCCACGGTATGGGGTGCGCGCGCTGGCCCGCTCGGTTCGGGCGAGTATAGCGCCGGGTCGTCCAGACGGGTACCGGGCAGATGCCACGCCCCTCGTGGCCCGGTGCCGAGGCGCACCGGCGGTCGGTCCGGGGCGGCCCGACGAGCTACGGGAAGACGCTCCGGAGGGCATCGCGCAGGCGGCCAAGGCCGCCCATCGCCGGCGCGGACTCGTAGCGCAGCGGCTTGCCGTCGGTCAGGCTGATGGCGCCCCACTGGAGCAGGCCGACGGCCGTGCTGTAGCTCGGGTTGACGAGCGTGTCGATGAGACCGCTGATCCCGACCGGCGCCGCGACGCGGACCGGCATCTCCAGCACGTCTCGCCCGAGCTCGGCCGCGCCGGCCAGCTGCGACGCCCCACCGGTCAGGACGATCCCGGCCGGCAGCATCCCGACGCCGGCGGCGCGCATCTCGTTGCGGACCAGCTCGAACGTCTCGCGCATGCGCGCCTCGATGATCTGGCAGACCTCCAGGCGGCTGACGGTCCGGCCGGCGTCGTCGCCGAGCACCGACACGGAGATCTCCTCGTCGTCGCCGACCTGGCGCAGGTCGCAGGTCCCGTGGCTGACCTTGAGTTCCTCGGCGACCTGGAGGCTCGTCTTGAGCCCGATCGCCACGTCGTTGGTCACGTTGCTGCCGCCGACCGGCAGGACCCGGGTGTGGAACGGCGAGCCGTCCTGGAACAGGGCCAGGTCGATCGTGCCGGCGCCGATGTCGGCGACCGCGACGCCCAGCTCCTTCTCCGTGTCGGACAGGACGGCCTCGGCGGCGGCCAGCGAGTTGGCGACCAGTTCGTCGATCTTGACCCCGGCGGCGCCGACGCACTTGGACAGGTTCTGGACCGCCGTGGCGGACGCGGTGACGATGTGGGTCTCGACCTCGAGGCGCAGCGCGCTCATCCCGAGCGGATCCTTGACGCCCTCCTGGCCGTCGACCGTGAACCCGCGCCGCTCGACGTGCAGGACCTCGCGGTTGGACGGGATCGACACGGCGCGCGCGACATCGATGGCGCGGTCGATGTCCTCGCGCGTCACCTCTCGGTGGTGGGCGGTGACCGCGACCTGGCCCGACGAGTTGAGGCTCTCGACGTGCTGGCCGCCGACGCCGACGAAGGCGCGGTCGATCTTCCAGCCGGACAGCCGCTCGGCGCGCTCGACCGCGTCCGCGATGGACCGGACGGTCTGGTCGATGTTGATGACGACGCCCTTCTTCAGGCCGGAGGCGGGCACGGTGCCGTGGCCCATGATCGTCAGGCGCCCGTCACGGCTCACCTCGCCCATCAGGGCGCAGACCTTGCTCGTGCCGACGTCGATGCCGACGAGGACCGCTTCTCGTTCCACCGGCTGTCTTGCTCCGTTCCGTGTCCTAGAGGAAGTGACGCCGGATGAGCGCCACGTTGTTGAAGATCCGAAGACCGAAGGTGATCAGCGCGACCAGGTACAGGTCCAGCCCGAGTCGATCCCCGATGAACGTGAGGAGGACCGCGGTGATGGCATTGACCAGGAACCCGCTGATGAAGATGCGATTGTCGTAGACCCCGTCCAACTCGGCCCGGACCGCCCCAAGGACGGAGTCGAGCGCCGCCAGGATGGCGACGGCCGAGTATCGACTGAGCTCGAAGCTGACGTTGACATCGAGGACAAGGCCCGCCAGGACCCCGACGAGGAGCCCGAGCAGGGGAAGCAGCACGCCGACGTCACCCTCGCTCCAACAGGTTTTGGCAAGGCTACCCGACGGCGCGCGGGCGCGGCAACCCGACGCGCGGTCGGCACGAGGGCGGCGGCGGAGAACGTCGTCGCGGGCACCCCCGTCACGGGCTCGGACTCGGTTCGGGCGTCTCGTTGGGCAGGTACGTCCCGTCCGTGTCGGACGCCAGGATGACCCGGTCCACGGTCGCCTCGCGCCCGTACAGCAGGCTGCGCAGCAGGCGGACCTGGCCGGGGATGAGCTCGGGCGTCCGGAGGCTCGCGGTGTAGTAGCCGAAGACCGCGGTCCAGCTGGCCGGCCGGGCTCGGACGATGAACCCGTTCTCGTCGGTGACCCAGACGATGAGTTGCTCCGCCCCGCTGCCGACATCGGCCGGGACGAGCGAGGCGAGGCGGGTCGCGGCGTCGAGATCCACGGTGTCGAGATGGGCCCCGACCGACAGCGCGGCCGACGACGCCCGCCGGTCCTCGACGACGGGCAGGCCCACGCCCGCCTCCGGTGTGTCCTCGGTCAGGCGGGCGAACAGCTCCCCATCGGAGCCGGCGAGATAGCGGCGGGCGCCGACCTTCCAGACCATGACCGCCTCGCGTTCCTTGACGGCCACCGCGAGGGTGTGCGGCAGGCTGACCGTGACCCGCGCGGAATCGATCGTCGGCAGGTCGCGCAGCGCCGCTTCGAGCGGGCCGGTCTGGAGCGTGAACAGGTTGCTGCCCTTCGCGCCCTCGATGGCCGCGCTGACGTCAGCCGGGTCCGTGAAGGTGACCCCGGTCAGCTCGATGTCGGTCTGGTCGAAGGCGGACGAGGAGCTGACCCCGTAGATGGCGGCGGCCGCGACGAGGACCGCCAGGGCCGCGCCGGCCCGGACGCGCGAGAGACCGGCCGAGGATCGCCGGACGGAGCGCGAGCGGCGAGTCGGGACGCCGGTCCGGCGGGCGGACGGCCGGGTGCTCATCGGGGCAGGTCCTCGGGTCGCAGCCGGCCGCGGACCCGGGCGGCGTGGCGTTCCACGGCCAGGTCGACGATCCGGACGCAGACATCCGCGAACGAGTGGCCGCCCTCGGCCGGCAGCGTCGGGAACAGGCTGATCGGCGTGAAGCCCGGGATCGTGTTGATCTCGGACAGGAAGATCGACTCGCCCGAGACGAGGAAGTCGATCCGGGCGAAGCCCTCGGCCCCGATGCCGCGGTAGGCGTCGCGCGCGATCTTGAGCATCGCGGCACGCTGCTCCTTCGTCACCTCGGCCCGCGTCGACGTCTCGGAGAGTCCGGCCGTGTACTTGGCGGCGTAGTCGTAGAACTCGTGGCCCGACACGATCTCGCCCGGGCCGTACAGCTCCAGGCGCGCCGGGTCGTTGCCGATGACGGAGACCTCGAGATCGCGGGCACCGGCCAGGTACAGCTCGGCCAGGGCGACCGTGTCGTAGCGGAACGCGAGGTCGAGGGCCGGCGTCAGTTCGCCGATATCGTGGACGAGGGTCATCCCCACGGAACTGCCGAGCCGGGATGGCTTGATCATCAGGCGCGGGTCGGCGGCGCCGGCGGCGAACGCGGTCAGTTCGGACCGGACGCCAGGCGCGTCCGCCGCCCAGCGCTCGGCGCGGATCTCGCGCCACTCGATGATCGGCAGGCCGAGGCCGCGGCACATCCGCTTGAACAGCGCCTTGTCCATCCCGAGGGCGGAGGCCGCGACGCCGGATCCCGTGTAGGCCAGGTCCGCGGACTCGAGGAGGGCCTGGACGGTCCCGTCCTCGCCCCACGGTCCATGGAGCGCGATCACGACGACCGGCGCGGGCCGGAGTTCGGCGAGCCGGTCGATGGCCGTGCCGGCCGTGAACGGTCCGACGGCTCCGAGGGTGGTCGGGATGTCGTAGGCGGCGGCGGGTCGGTCGTCGCGCCGATGGGCGGCGGGCAGCCACCACCAGACGCCCTCGAGGTCGATCAGCACCTGCGTCACTTCGACGCCGACGCCGATCAGCGCCTCGGCGATGGCCGTCCCGGACACGATCGAGACGTCGTGTTCCGCGGACGGGCCGCCGAGCAGGACCACGACGGGCGGGAGCGAGCGCATCGAGGCAGCCGAGCCCGCGGCCGCCCCGCTGTCGGTCATGCCGCGCGCTCCCAGCTCGCCCAGTCGCCCAGGAACTGGATCTCGAACTCGAGGTCGATGCCGTGCCGGGCGCGAACCTCGGACTGGACCCGTTCGGCGAGGCGGCGGACGTCCGTGGCAGTCCCCTTCTGGTCGTTGACGATGAAGTTCGCGTGCTTCTCGGACACGACGGCGCCACCGATCCGCGTGCCCTTCAGGCCGGCAACGTCGATGAGGCGGCCGGCCGAGTCGCCGGGCGGGTTGCGGAAGACGCTGCCGGCCGACGGGAGGCCGAGCGGCTGATGCGCCTGGCGCCAGTGGCGGATCTCGTCGAGGCGCCGCTTGATCGTATCCGCATCGGCCGGTTCCAGCCGGAACGTGGCCTCGACGACCAGCTCCGCGGGCGCGTCCGGCGACGCCGTGCTTGAACCGGCTGTCGCGGTACGACAGGCCGAGGTCCTCGACCGGCAGGTCCACCTCCGTCCCGTCGGCGAGCAGGACCCGCGCGGACGTCGAGGACCGCGGCCATCTCGGACTCGTGCGCCCCGGCGTTCGCCCAGACGGCGCCGCCGACGGATCCCGGGATGGCCAGGCCGAACTCCAGCCCGGACAGGCCGGCCTTCTGCGTCTCGGTCGCGGCCCGGGCCATCGGCACGCCGGCGTCGGCGATGTACGTCTCGCCGACCACCTTCGAACCCTCCGCGCGGATCCTGGATGACCAGCCCGCGCACGCCGGCGTCCGAGATGACGACGTCACTCCCCCGCCCGAGGACGCAGGTGCGGCAGGCCACGGCTCCGCGCGAAGCGGACGATCGCCTTGAGCTCGAAGGCGTTGTGCACGCTGGCGAAGAGGTCGGCCGGACCGCCGACCCGCATGGTCGTGAACCGGGCGAGCGGCTCGTCGCGCGACGTCTTGACGCCGATCCGGCGCTGGATGTCGGTCCCGATCGCGATCGCGTCGAAGGCGGCCGTCATGCGGCGCTCATGCGGCGCGCCCGCTCGAGCGACGCTCGATGACGGCCGGGTCAGGCAGCGGCTCGCGACGGGCGGCCGCGAGGACGATGTCCGTGACGGCCTCGGCGGCCCCGGGCCGACCGAGCGATCGGGCCGCCGCCGACATGGCGAGGTGGCGAGCCGGATCCTCGAGGAGCGCCGCGGCGGCCAGCAGGGCGTCGCGCGTCGAAGTCCGCGTCGTCGACCAGCGTCGCCGCGCCGGCATCGGCGAGGATCCGGGCGTTGGCTCGCTGGTGGCCGCCGGCGTGCGGGTACGGGACGACGACCATCGGCAGCCCCAGGGCGGTCACCTCGGCCAGCGTGGACGAACCGGCGCGCCCGACGACCAGGTCCGCGGCGGCCAGCGCGGCCAGCATCTCGTCGCGCAGGAACGGGAACGGTCGGTATCGGTCGCGCACGCCCTCGGGCAGCGCCTCGCGTTCGGTCAGGGCGGCGGCGTAGCCATCCTCACCGGCGACGTGCACCACCGTGACCCGCTCGACCAGCCGGGCCAGGGCCGCGGACACCGCGCCGTTGAACCGACGGACGGCCTGGGACCCACCGAACACGAGCATGACCCGCTCGGAGGCGGGGATGTCCATGCCGCCGCCGGGCGGCCTCGCGGTCCACCTCGCGGGTGTCGCGGATCGGCGTCCCGGTCAGGTAGCACGGCCGTCCGGGGGCCGCGGACGCCAGGGCGGTGCAGGTCGCCTCGAACGACACGGCCAGGGCCGCGGCCAGACGCGCGGTCGCCCGCACCGCGCGACCGGGGATGACGTTGCCGTCCCACAGGACCACCGGGATGCCGAGCGGCGCCGCCGCCATCAGGACGGGGATCGGCCATGTAGCCGCCGGTGGTGAAGATCGCCGCCGGGCGCGTCGGCAGCCAGGATGGCGGCCGCCTGGGGCACGGACGCGCCGAGTCGGAGCGGGTCGGTCACGGCGTGCAGGTCGGCCTCGGTCGTCCGGAGCGAGCGCAACGCGAGGCGCCGGAACGGGATCCCGGTGGGCGGCACGAGGCCGGCCTCCAGGCCCCGGTGGCCGCCCAGCCAGTCCAGGTCAGGGGCGTCCGGGCGTGCGCGAAGCGACCTTGCCACGGCGAGTGCCGGGTAGATGTGTCCGCCCGTCCCGCCGCCCGCGATCAGGATCCGCATCGGTATTCCACGTCCCCTTCTCCACGGTCTCGCGCGAGATCGAGAGGAGGATCCCGACCGCCGCGAAACTGATGATGAGCGATGAGCCGCCCGCGCTGATGAACGGCAGGGTGATGCCCGTGATCGGGAACAACGTCACCACGACGCCGATGTTGATGAGCGCCTGGATGCACAGCCAGGCCGGTGATGCCGGCCGCCAGCAGCGCCCCGAAGGTGTCGGGTGCGGCCAGCGCGATCCGGATCCCGGAGTACGCCAGCACGACGAACAGCATGATGACGACGGCCGCCCCGATGAACCCGAACTCCTGGCCGATCTCGGCGAAGATGAAGTCGTTGAAGGCGTTCGGGACGAAGACCCGGCTCTCCCCGAGGCCGGTCCCGAACAGGCCGCCCACCCCGAGGGCCAGCAGGCCCTGGACGGTGTGGAAGCCGTCGCCCAGGCGATCCGACCACGGATCGAGCCAGACCCGGACCCGATCCATCTGGTAGCCGCGCAAGCCGACGCGCGAAGACCGCGGTGACGTCCGGTCACGGCCATGACCCCGAGGTGGACGAGGTTCGCGCCGGCCACGAAGAACATCGTGAAGGCGGTCAGGGTGATGACCATCGTCGTCCCGAGGTCCGGCTCCCGGAACACGAGGAACGCGACCGGCATCGTGATGGCGAGGAACGGGACCGTCCCGGACCAGAAGCCGCCGACCCGGGTCCCGCGCTTGGCGAACCAGTGGGCCAGGTAGACGACGAGGGCCAGCTTCGCGATCTCGGCCGGGTGGATCGCCGGGAGCGGGCCGATCTTGAGCCAGCGGGCCGAGCCGCCGACCACGATGTTGAACTCCGGGACGAAGACCAGGACGAGCAGGACGACCGCGACGACGTACAGCGGCACCGACGCCAGGCGCAGGTAGCGGTAGTCCACCCGCATCATCACGAGCATCGCCACGATGCCGAGGACCGCCCACTGGATCTGCGGTCCGACCGTCGCGAACGTGTCGTCGTCGGCGAGGTAGCCCTTCAGCGCGGACGACGAGTAGACCATCAGGATGCCGAGGGCCGACAGGGCGATGACGACGACGAGGATCACGTAGTCCGCGTCGTGGCGCTCGCGGCGGACGGCGCCGCTCCGGCTGCGGACGGGCGTCCGGTTCGTCGGGCCGACCGGCTTGGTCGTCGGGACGTCCGCTTCCGGCGGCCCGCCCGAAGCGCGGGATCGGCGGTGACAGGTTCATCGGTGTCCCCCTCCCGAGCGACCGGCGAGCGCCGCGACGGCGGCCTTGAACGCGCGGCCGCGCGCGGCGTAGTCCACGAACATGTCGAAGCTGGCCGCGGCCGGGCTGAGCAGCACGGTGGCGGGACCGCGTTCCGTGCCGCCAGCGGCTGAGCGCCTCCCTGGCGAGCGCATCGGCCGTCGTCGACCGCGCCGTCCATCGTGTCGGCACGCTCGACGGTCGTGAGGCCGGCGGCGCGGAACAGCGCCTCGAGGTGCCGGCCCGCTCTCGCCGATCACCACGGCGGCGGCGGCACGCTCGGCGACGACCGTCGGCCAGCTCGTGCAGGTCCACGCCCTTGTCGCGGCCGCCGGCGATGAGGACGATCGGGCGGTCGAAGGCGCGCAGCGCGGCGATGACGGCGTCGGGCTGGGTGCCCTGCGAGTCGTTGACGAACCGGACGCCGTCGATGAGCGCGACCGGCTCGAGCCGATGCTCGACGCCGGTGAAGGTCGCGGCGGCCTCCCGGATCGCGTCCGGCGCGAGGCCGAACGACAGCCCGACGGCGATCGCCGCCAGCGCGTTCGAGACGTTGTGCGCGCCGGGGAGGGCCAGTTCGCCGACCGGCATGATCCGGCCGCCCGGTCCGGTGGCCGCCACGCCACCGCCGGCGATCGGCAGGCGCGGGACGCCGGCCGCCACGATCCAGCCGTCGACGACGCCCAGGCCGCCGGGCGTCGGCCGGTCGCGTCCGTAGAGGATCGGCGCGCCGGGTGCCGAGGTCGGCGTACCCGGCGACGACCGGGTCCTCGGCGTTCAGGATGAGCGCGCCTTCGGGGTCCACGAGCTCGGCCAGCCGCCGCTTGGCCCGGCGGTAGCCCTCGAGCGACCCGTGCCGATCGAGGTGGTCCGAGGTGACGTTCGTGTAGACCGCGACCGTCGTGCCGCGCGACAGCGTCGGCAGTTGCAGCTCGGACAGCTCGTAGACGACGCGATGCTGCGGCGTCAGCTCCGGGAGCCGCTCGACGAGCGGGATGCCGATGTTCCCGCCGAGCACGACCGGGTGCGACGGATCCGCGGCCAGGATCGCGGCGGTCAGGGCCGAGGTCGTCGTCTTGCCCTTCGTCCCGGTCACGCCGATCGTCGGGGCGACGCACAGCCGCAGGAACAGGTCCGGTTCGGAGATCGAGCGCCGGGGCGGCGGCGTCGCCGCCGGCCCGCGCGGCCACCAGGGCGCTGGAGGGCGGCCCGCAGGCGCGGCTCGGTCGTCGGGTAGTCCGGGTTGATCGACGGCGACGTCGTCACCAGCGCGGCGCCGGCCCAGGCGGTGGCCGGATCGACGTCGGGTCCGAGTCGAAGCGTCGCCGGTCGGCCCTCGAGGCGCGCGATGTCGTCGGCCAGCTCGCCGCGGGTCCGGCCGTCGTAGATCGTGACACGCGCACCGGCATCGGCGAGGAACCGGGTCAGGGCGATCCCGCTGCGGGCCAGACCCGAGGACCGTGACCGGCCGGTCGCGCAGGGCGCCGGCCCGGATCGGCGTCCATGGTCAGCGTGTCGGGATCGATCGGCCGCACGGTCGTCATCGTGGTCACTGCAGCCGATCCAGCGACGCCAGGAAGAGCGTCACGCCGAGCAGCGCGGCCAGGATCCCGATGATCCAGAAGCGGATGGTGATCTTCTCCTCGTCCCAGCCGGCGAGTTCGAAGTGGTGGTGGATCGGGCGTCATCCGGAACAGGCGCTTGCCGCCCGTCGCCTTGAAGTAGGTCCGCTGGAGGATGACCGACATCGTCTCGATGACGAAGATGATGCCGATGAGGGGCAGGACCAGGATCTGGCCGGTGATGAGGGCCGTGACGGCCAGGGTCGCCCCGAGCGCGAGCGCGCCGGAGTCGCCGATGAAGATCTGGGCCGGGTGGACGTTGAACCACAGGAACCCGAGCAGCGCGCCGATGATGATCGCGCACAGGATGCCCAGGTTCTCCTGGTTCGGGACGTTGAGCAGCGCGATGAGCATGTACGCCACGAAGGCGATGGCGACCGTCCCGCCCGACAGGCCGTCGAGCCCGTCGGTGATGTTCACGCCGTTGGCCGCGGCGATGATCGCGAACGCGGCGAAGAAGATGTAGACCGTCGGATCGATGGCGACGGCGCCGACGAACGGCACCGCGATGGCGGTGATCGCGTACGTGGACTGGATCTGGTACGCCGCCACGATGGCCACGACGCTCAGCCAGATCATCTTCTGGCGGGCGCTGATCCCCTCCCCGGTCTTGGCGTTGAGGTAGTCGTCGAACGCGCCGAGCAGCCCGACGCTGGCCAGCGTCACCAGCGGCGCGAAGGTCGCGGCGTCCGGCGGCGTACAGGAACAGGTAGATCCCCAGCACCACCATCACGACGAGGAGGCCGCCCATCGTCGGCGTGCCCTCCTTGACGTAGTGGCTCTGCGGGCCCTCCACGCGGATCCGCTTGCGGAAGCCGAGCACGCCGAGGAGCCGGATGTACGGCGACATCAGGATCACGACGATGGCGAACGCGAGCAGCAGGCCCTGGATGAGTTCGACGGTCATGCCGGCGGACCCAGCTCGGCGCGCAGCGCGTCCACGAGCGACTCGAGCGCGATCCCGCGCGACGCCTTGACCAGGACGACGTCGCCGTCACGCAGGCGGGAGCGCAGGTGGTCCAGCGCGGCGTCGGCGTCGGCGAGGACGACGACCCGCGACGGGTCCAGGCCCGCCGAGATGGCACCGTCGGCGATGGCCGACGCGTCCTCGCCGACGACCACGAGTCGATCCACGGCGTCCGCGGCGGCCTCCCCGACGACGCGATGGCCGTCCTCGTGGCCCTCCCCGAGTTCCAGCATCTCGCCGAGGACCGCGATCCGTCGGCCCGGCAGCTCGGCCAGGACCTGGAGCGCGGCGGTCACCGAACCCGGGGACGCGTTGTAGGTGTCGTCCACGATGACGACCTCGCCGGCGCGGACCAGCTGGACGCGGTGCGGCGCGGACCAGCCGTCGGCCAGTCCGGCGACGATCTCGTCCGGGGTCAGGCCGGCGGCCACACCGACGGCCGCTGCCGCCAGCGCGTTGTGGACCGACAGGCGTCCGAGGGTCGGGACGCGCGCCGCCAGGCGTCCGGTCGGGCGTCCGCAGCGTGAAGCGTCATCCCCGCCAGGCCGTTCGAGGTGACCGCCTCGGCCCCGCACATCGGCATCGTCGGCGAAGCCGTAGCTGATGGACCGTGCAGCCGTGCGGTCCCCCATCCGTCGGACGACCGGATCGTCGGCGTTCAGGACGGCCATCCCATCGGCCGGCAGCGCCTCCAGCAGTTCGCCCTTGGCCTGCTCGATCGCCTCGAGCGTGCCGATGCGCGACAGGTGGACCGCCTGGACCGCCGTCACGACGCCGATCGACGGGCGGGCGACGCGGGCCAGGTCGGCGATCTCGCCGCCGACGTACATCCCCATCTCGACGACGAGCGCCTCGTGCTCCGGACCGAGGTCGAGGACCGTGAGCGGCAGCCCGACCTCGTTGTTGCGGTTGCCTTCCGACCGAAGGGTCGTGAAGCGGCGGGCCAGGACGGCGGCCACGGCCTCCTTGGTCGAGGTCTTGGCGATGCTGCCGGTCACGCCGACGACGACCGGATGGAACCGGCGACGCCAGCCGGCGGCCACCGCGGCGAGGGCCTCGAGGCCGTCCGCCACGCGGATGAGCGCTGACGTCGCGCGTGTCGGTGCCGGGACGGGTCGGGTCACGAGGATGGCGGCCGCTCCCCGGGCGATGGCGTCGTCGATGTGCTCGTGGCCGTCGGTCCGCTCGCCCGGCAAGGCGACGAACAGGAAGCCCGGCTCGACGAGCCGGGAGTCCACCGCGGCGCGCCGGATGGATCGCTCGGATCGGGCGAGGAGTCGGCCACCGGTCAGGCTGACGAGGTCGTCGGCCGACATGGCGGGCCCCGCCGCGCTGGGCGTGGGCGGGAGCGACGGATCGACGTCGGGCACGGTCGTCAGTCTGGCATACGACGCCGTCACCGGTCGGCGTCGCGCTCGACGAGCGGCCGGCCGCGCAGCAGGTCCGGCGTCTCGATGGCGTTCGTGGCGATGCGACGGAACAGCTCGAACGACATGACCGGCATCTCGAGCTGGCCGACCTTGCGGACCGTCGGCGTCCCCTCCTCGATGCGGATGGCGACGACGAGGTCCGGGCGGTCGGTCTGGCGGGCGATGAACCCGACGAAGGAGTAGTTGAAGAGGTCGTCCTTCCAGCGGCCCTTGTCGGCGTCCCAGATCTGCGCGGTACCGGTCTTCCCGCCGACCTGGTAGCCGGGGACGATCGTGCGGTCGTGGTAGAACGGGACGGTCGTCGATGACGTGGGCCATCAGGCCGACCAGCTTGCGCGAGATCGCCTGGCTGACGACCCGCGGACCGGGCGCCGTGATGATCTCCCGGTCGCCGATCGCCTTGACCACATGCGGCCTCACCTGTGTCCCGCCGTTCATCAACGTGGCGTACGACGTGGCGAGCTGGATCGGCGTGACGGCCACGCCCTGGCCGAAGGACGCGTTGGCGAGGTCGATCTCCTGCCACGGCTGGATGCCCGGATCGTTGACCAGCCCGGACACCTCGCCGGCCAGGTCGATCCCGGTCGGCTCGCCGAAGCCCGAGGCGCAGCCACGTGTCGTGGAGGATCGCCGAGCTCTCATCGGTCGTGTCGCCGAGGCCCAGGGCGACCTTCGCCGCGACGACGTTGCGGGAGAAGGCGATGCCATCCTCGAACGTCATCCAGCCCTTGGCCTTGCGGTCGGCGTCGTCGACGTGCGCCCGGCCGCCGTCGAGCTTGCAGGGTGCCGACGTCCTTGATCTTCGTCTTGAGTCCGACCGACTTGCGCTCGAGCGCCGCGGTCGCGGTCATCATCTTGAAGACGGAGCCGGGCTCGTAGACGCTCGAGACGATCGGGTCGATGAACCGGTCCGGGTCCTTGGCCGCGATCGAGCCGTACTCGTTGGCGTCGTACGACGGATAGGTCGCCTCGGCGTAGATCTCGCCGGTGTACGGGTCCATCACCACCGCGGACACGCTCTTGGCCTTGTCGGCGATCCACGCCGCGAGCAGTTCCTGCTCGACGGCCAGCTGCAGCCCGGCATCGATGGTCAGGCTCAGGTCCTCGCCGGCGGCGCCGGCCCACTGGACCTCGGCGGTGCCGGGCACCGCCTGGCCGCTCGCGTCGCGGTCCGAGACGGTCACCCGCGGCGACCCCGCCAGGATCTCCTGGTACTGCTGCTCGACGCCGTACTGGCCGTCGCCCTCGCGGTTGACGAACCCGAGGAGCTGGGCGGCGAGGGTCGAATCGGGGCCACCGCCGCGCTGCGGGATAGACCCGCAGCGGCTCGGACTCGAGGGTGATCCCGAGGAGCTCCCCGGAGCGGCTGGCGGTCCGGATCCGGTCGGCCATGGCCGGCTCGATGCCGCGGGCCAGGATGACGTAGGCCTTGTCGAGCGCCATCCGCTCGCGCAGCGTCGCGGCCTGCGTCTCATCCAGCTCGAGGATCCGGATGAGTTCGTCGGCGGTCTGGCGTCGCTCCGTCTTGTCGAGGTCCTTCGGGGCGGCGACGAGGCGATCGCGGGCGACGGACGTGGCCAGGACGACGGTGCCGGTCCGGTCGTAGATCTCGCCGCGCCGGGTCGGTTCCTCCGTCCGGATGGACGTCTGCGCGGCGGCCTGGTCCACGAGGAAGTCGCGCTGCCCCACCTGCCAGAACGCGAGCCGGGCGACGAGCGCCAGCGACCCGACGACGAAGATGAGCAGCAGCGCGATCAGGCGCCGGCGGGAATCCGTACGACCCAGCATCTCGATCGATTCAGCGCGCCGGGAGGACGATGGGTTCGCTCAGCTGGCCAAGGCCGGCATCGATGCCGCCCTTGCGGATCGCCGGCTCCCGGCCGAGCCGGTTGAGGTCCGAGACGAGGTCCTGGATCCTGGCGTCCATCCGCTGGCGGGCGACCTCGAGTCGACCGATGTCGTAGCCCGTCGCGGACACGCGGACGTCCTGCGACAGCCAGAAGAAGGCGAGCAGGAACGTGACGACCACGCCGGTCAGCACGAACCCGAGGCGGTTGCTCCGCCGTCCGGCCCGGATGGCGGTCCGCGTCCGCCGGCGGCCGAGGGTCGGGCCCTCGGCGATGCGCGGGCGGCCCGGGAGAGCGATCGTCCGTGGGCGAGCGCCCTCGTAGACGGCCATGGTCAGTCGCCCGCCGAGAAGCGGAGGCGCGGACTGCGCGGGTCGAGGAAGGCGAACGGATCAGCCGGCGCCGCGGGGCCCCAGTCGGTCAGCTCCAGGTCGAAGCCTTCCTGCTGCTGCTGGCGGTCGGATCGCTCACGAACCTCGTGCTGACGACGACCGTAGGTCTTGCGACGGCTGGACTGATGGCGCTTGCTCATGGGGGCTCCTCCTTCCGGTCCGGGCTGGGTCAGGCGGCCAATCGCTCGGCCGCCCGCAGGCGGGCGCTGCGGGCCCTGGGGTTCGCTTCGATCTCGGCCGCCGACGGGGTCAGCGACGGGCTGGTGACGAGGCGCAGACGCGGGTTGCGGCCGCACACGCAGATGGGGACTTCGGGCGGGCAGACGCAGCCGCGCCGCTCGGCCTGGAAGAGCCGCTTCACGATCCGGTCCTCCAGGGAGTGGTAGCTCAGGACGACGAGCCGGCCGCCGGGCCGGAGCAGGTCGAGGGCGGCGGCCAGGCCGGCCTGCAGCGCTTCGAGCTCCTCGTTCACGGCGATCCGGAGGGCCTGGAACACGCGGGTGGCCGGATGCGTCCGGCGCGGGATCCGTGGGTTCGGCGGGACCGCCTGCTCGATCAGGGCGGCCAGCTCCTCGGCCGTGGATACCGGCGCGGTCCGGCGGGCATCGACGATCGCCCGGGCGATGCGCGGGGCCTTGGGCTCCTCGCCATAGCGCCGGAAGAGCGCGGTCAGTTCGCCGGTGTCGAGGGTCGCGAGCAGCTCGGCGGCGGGAACGCCGCGTGAGGTGTCGAACCGCATGTCGAGCGGGCCGCCGGCCCGGAACCCGAAGCCGCGGTCCGTGTCGGCCAGCTGGAAGCTGGACAGCCCGAGGTCGAACAGGCAGCCGTCCGCCAGCGCGAAGCCCGCTTCGGGCGCGACGGTGGCGAGTTCACGGAAGTTCGCCTGGCGCAGGACGAGTCGGTCGCCGAAGCGCGGGCCGAGTCGGGCCTGGACTCTGGCGACGGCCGCCCCATCGGCGTCGAGACCGAGGAGGCGGCCATCAGGGTGGTTCGCTTCCAGGATCCGCTCGGTGTGCCCACCGCCGCCCAGGGTGGCATCGATCTGAAGGCTGCCCGGGGCTGGCGCGAGCATCAACAAGACCTCCTCCGCCAGCACCGGCAAGTGCTCTGCCTTCATCTCTCCTCCATCTCGAACGAACGGATCCCGAACGGATCCCGGAAGCGCATGTAGTGGGCGGCGCTAGATCCCGAGCCCTTCGAAGGCATCGGCCAGCGCCTGGGGTTCATCGAGTTCGCGGCTGTAGTCCGTCCAGCGGGCGGGCGACCAGATCTCGGCGTGGTCGCGCGACCCGACGATCACGGCTTCGGTCGTGAGACCGACCGCCTCGCGCAGGTAGGCGGGCAGCAGGACGCGGCCCTGGCCGTCCAGCTCCGCCTCGACCGCGCCGGCGAAGACGTATCGCTGGAAGCGCCGAGCGGTCGGGTTCGGTGATGGGCAGCGCCGCGACCTTCTCGGACAGGCGATCCCAGCCGTCCTGCGTGTGGATCGCCAGGCAGTCATCCAGCCAGCGCGAGACCACCGCACCCGACTGCAGCTGGGCGCGGAATTGGGCGGGGACGGCCAACCGTCCCTTGCCGTCCACCGAGTGCCGGTACTCGCCGGTGAACACTTGCGGGCTACCCCTGATGGTGTCTGTGCGTCCTGGGCTCGCGGTGCGGGTCGTCGTGGGAGCCGTGGGTGGGGTGTCTCGTCCATTCCCCACTTCTCACCACTTCGCGCCACTTCGCTGCATGATAGCGGCTGATTCCAGGACGTCAATGCGCAGATCGCCCACGGGCAAGCGCAGGCGGGCTTGCGGATCCGTCGAATGCCCACCCAGGGGGCGTTAGGCGAGGGACCGGCGTCGCGGGCTAGCGGATCCGCCATATGCCCGCCCACGGGGCGTTAGGCGAGCGAACACGGCGGGCGGGCGCGCGGATCCGTCATATGCCCGCCCAGGGGGCGTTAGGCGAGCGAACGGCGTCAGATGCGTCCTGGGCGAGCATCTGGCGGGAACCGGGGCGCCAGGTGGCCCGGGCCACGCTCAGCGAGGAACCGGCCGCGGGACGCGCTCCGCCTAGTGCTCCCCTGGCGGGCGAATGACGCGATCGGCCAGCCGAGGCGCCGTCAGCCCGGGGTGCGACCGCGGCCGCTCAGCGGCGACCCGGCGGCGACTGCGGCGAGCTCGCCCGGCCGCCGATCAGGCTCGAGCCGGCGGCTAGCGGGTCGGGGGCGGCAGGATCAGGTCGCGGCCGACCTTCAGCCCGGACTGGGTCCACGGGTTGAGGGCCTTGACCGTCGCGAGCGGCACGCCGAAGTACTTGGCGATGCTGAACAGGTTGTCGCCGGAGCGGACCCGGTAGATCCAGCAGTCCGGCTTGTCCGGGCACGCGGTCAGCAGCGCATATCGATCGGACGTGGGCGCCGCCGTCGGCTCGAGCGACACACTCGGTTCGGGCGTCGGCGTCGGCGTCGGCGTTGGGGTGGCGGTCGGGCTCGAGGTCGCCGTCTGCACTCGCCGATGGAGCCGGCGTGGCGACCGGTGAAGGCGAGGCCGGGATCTCGACACTGGCCGACGGGGCCGCGCTGGCCGACGGGACGACCGCCACCGCGCTGGAGGACGCTGCGGGCGCGGTCGGGGCGGCCCCGATCCCGAGGTCGAGACCGCCGCGCGCGAACGTGAACACGACCGAGGCTGTGAAGGCCGCGGCCAGCAGCACCAGGGCCCCGAACATCGCGGGGGTCACGGCCGGCGTCGGTCCGGACCCGGGTGGGCACGACCGCGGCGGTCGCGACGGCCCCGCGCAGGTAGCGCGGGCAATTCACGTGCGACGTCGTGAGGCACACGAGCTCCTGCTGCCGGAGCGACTGCGGGACGACGTCTTCGAGCGCGGCGCAGCGGTTGGCGACGTCGGGCGACTCCATCGGCGCATCGAGCCGCTCGCCGTCGTCCAGTCGAGCGCAGGAACGGGCAGACCCACTCGTTCGGCGAGCGATCGTCGAGGAGCGAGGCGATGCTGCTCGAGGCATCGCTGTCCGCGGCGACGGCGATCGTCGCAGCCGCCTCGGCAGGCGCGTCGACCTCCTCGATGACGGGCGTCTCGGGCGTCGTCGGATCGACCCCGAGCCCGTTCGGATCGGCCGTCGGCGGCACCCCGGCTGCGCTCGCGGACGTGCCGGACTTCGGCTGGCGGCGGCGTCGGGTCGTCGGCTTGGGGCGGCCGGTCGGGTCGTCTGGCATCGGTCCTCCGTCTCCGTTCCCCCTCGGACGGCGCGGAGTCTAGTACCTTTCGCGCCTTGCCGTGACAAGTCGGGCGGTGCTAGCCTCCCGCTCCAGAGCCGGTCGGATCCTCCGGTCGCTCCCGTGGAACGAGGTTCGAACCGCCGCATGGCGCTGCAACTGCCCGTGGTCCCGCCGCCCGCCGACGCGTATCACCTCGCGCCCCACCGCATCAAGCGCTGCACGTTCCGGCGCCTCATCGACGTCCAGGTCGACGGCGAGCGGGTGTACGACGTGGAGTGCCTCTTCCCCGATCGCAAGGTGCCGATCCCGCTGGGCGACCTCGAGTCGGCCATGCCGGTCTGCAACGCCTGCACCGCCCCCCACATCTTCCGCCCCGACGAAGACTGACCGCCGCTTGAGCGGGCCTTCGCGGCGTTGGCCGGTCCGCTCGTTCGCTCACGCACCTTCGGGTGCGCTCGCTCACGTACTCCCGGCCGCCTTGCGCTGACCGCGCTCACCCGTCGGTCAGGATGGCGTGTGAAGTGTCAGCGAGGCGGTCTGTAAGCCGAGTTCTGTCCCGCGGTCCTTGCGGAGCCGCGGGGATGGCCATCCATCTAAGGCCGCCGGTCGCCCGACGGCTCATGCGGCCTACCCGAGGGCTGGGCAGCGCCCCTCTCCCCCATGCCCGGTCGCCCGAGCCTGGGTTGCGCCCTC
Organism: uncultured Chloroflexia bacterium; assembly: GCA_963738475.1. Lineage (GTDB taxonomy): Bacteria > Chloroflexota > Limnocylindria > Limnocylindrales > CSP1-4 > SPCO01. The sequence continues at coordinate 95,823 of CAVTWU010000026.1, read as the reverse complement.
CTATTCGACCTTGCTCCGGGTAGAGTTTGCCGCGTTTCACTCCGATCGACGGCTTGCGCCATCGGCCGGCATCGTCACTGTGGCACTGGTCCTCGCCTCACGGCGGACGGGCGTTACCCGCTACCCTGCGCTTGCGGAGCTCGGACTTTCCTCACGCCGTCGGGTCGCCCCGTCGACGCGCAGCCATCCGACCGCCTCGCTGACCGCCTGAGTCTACCCCGCGACCGCGCGCGGCCGGTCCGGCAGGCTGCCCGACCCACCGCCCTGGCCCGAACGGGTGGTTGACCGTGAGTCGATGGCGCGTAGAGTCGGCCGATGCGGTCTCGACTCGAGGATGCGCTCAAGGTGGTCCTGCTGGTCGTCGGGGCCGGGCTCCTCGTGTCGGTCGCGGCCTTCGTGCTCACGGTCGCGACGCCCGGCTACCGATACCTCGGACCCATCTGCGTGGACGACGTCGCGCGTCCCGGGTTCGATCCGTGGTCTGGCCAGCCGCACGGCCGGATCGTCGACCAGTACCGGTGCCCGCCGAAGCCCCCGAGCGCCCGCCGGAGTCACTCGCATCGTGTACCCACGCCGGAGCTGGTCGGTCGGACGGCCGTCCCCTGCCCGTCGGGTTCGCCGTGGGTTGCCTCGCGATGACCGGCGTACTCGCCGCCAGGTCGCTGCGCAAGCGGCCGACGCCTGCCTCGCTCGTCACCGCCTGAGGGCGCCTCTGGCATCACGACTCCCGCAACGGTGCGATCGTACGGTCCTGCCCTCTGGAGCGATGTGGCACCAGACGCGCACAACGTGCACATCGGCCTTCCGACTTGTGCGATGTGGCGCATCTGAAGCGCCATTTCGAGCACTGACGGGCTCGATCTGTCGTCCTGGAGCACCGGATGCCACACATCCGACATGCCGAAGCTCAGTTGGGTTCGGTACGCGCATCTGATGCGACATGGCGGTCGATTCGACCCGATGCGCCGACCCCGCCCGGCACGCTCCTCCTACCCGCCCGGGCGCCTCGTGACCGAGGCCGGGCCGCCGGCCTGGGCGCGGTCGATCGCCTCGTTGGCCAGCGCGTCCGCGACCGAGTTCTGGGCGCGCGGCACGTGCGCCGCGGACCAGCGCTCGAAGCCGGCCAGCGTCTGCCGGCAGGCCGTCCAGAGCGGGATCAGCTTGGCGTCCTTGACCCGCCAGCGGCCGGCGAGCTGCTCCACGATGAGCTTCGAATCGAGCAGCAGGTGGACCTCGCGCGCGCCGAGCTCGCGGGCCAGCGCGAGCGCCCGCATCGTGCCCGGTGTACTCGGCGACGTTGTTCGTCTGGATCCCGAGGTAGTCGGAGATCGACGCGTCCGGCACGGCCGCGATGGTCGCGCGCATCCGGCCGGTCGAGGTCGTACAGCGCGGCGCCGAGCGACGCCGGGCCCGGGTTGCCGCGCGCCGCGCCGTCCGTGCGGATGACGAAGCCGCGGCGCGCGCCCGGCGCGGCCTGCGCGCCGCGCCGCGTCCGCCGCGCCGCCGGCGCCCTCGCCCGGATCGTCGAGCTCCGGGAACAGCGTCCCGCTCAGATCCTGCCGCCCCACGATCGCCGCAGCTGACCTCGAGGATCGCCTGGGTGATGTTGATGCCGCGCGGGCAGGCGTCGGTGCAGTTGAAGATCGTCCGGCAGCGCCACACGCCGTCCTTGTCGGCCAGGATCTCCAGCCGCTCCTCGGCCGCCGTCGTCGCGCGAGTCGAAGATGAACCGGTGGGCGTTGACGATCGCCGCCGGCCCGACGTACGCCGGCTGCGCCCAGAACGACGGGCAGGACGTCGTGCAGGCGGCGCACAGGATGCACTTGGTCGTGTCGTCGTAGCGGGCCCGGCTCCTCGGCCGACTGGCGGCGCTCGCGCTCCGGCGCCGGCGCCTCGTTCACGAGGTACGGCTGGACGCTCTTGAACTTGTCGAAGAACCCGTCCATGTCGACGACGAGGTCCTTGATGACCGGCAGGCCCGGGCAGCGGCGCGACCGTGATCCGGCGCTTGCCCAGCTGCTCGACGCGGAGCTTGCAGGCGAGCCGGTTGCGGCCGTTGATGAGCATCGCGTCCGAGCCGCAGACGCCGTGGGCGCACGAGCGGCGGAACGTCAGCGTCCCGTCCTGCTCGTACTTGACCCGGTGGAGCAGGTCCAGGACGCGGTCCAGCTTCGGGTCGGCCTCGACCGTGTAGGCCTCCCAGTGCGGCTTCTCGTCGCGCTCGGGGTCGAAGCGGAGGATGCGGAGCTCGACCTGCATGCGGCTCAGTAGATCCGCGGCTTCGGCTGGAACTTGGTGATCGTCACCGGCTTGTAGGTCAGGCGTCGGGCCGCCCTCGGCCTGCGTCGCGAGCGAGTGGGTCAGGAAGTTGACGTCGTCGCGGTCCGGGTAGTCCTCGCGGGCGTGGGCGCCGCGGCTCTCCTTGCGGGCCAGGGCGGCCGCCACGGTCGTCTCGGCGCAGTCGAGCAGGTAGCCCAGCTCGCGCGCCTCGAGCAGGTCCGTGTTGAAGACCTTGCCCCTGTCGTCGATGCCGACCTTCGTGTAGCGCGCCCGCAGCTCCCGGACCTTGACCCGGGCCGCGGTCAGGCAGCGCCTCGTCGCGGTAGACGCCGACGTTGTCCATCATCACGTCGGCCAGTTCCTTCCGGATGCGGACCGGCGTCTCGCGCCCGTTCGAGGTCCGCAGTCGCCTCGATCTCGGCACGGACCGGCTCGGCCGCGTCGGCCGGCAGGTCCGCGAACGTGCCCGACTTGACGTCGCTCGGCCATCTGGCGCCCGGCCCGCCGCCCGAAGACCAGCAGGTCCACCAGCGAGTTCGTCCCCAGCCGGTTCGCCCCGTGGACGCTGACGCAGGCCGTCTCGCCGGCCGCGTACAGCCCGGGCACGACGGTCCCGGCGGCGTCGCGCGTCACCCGGGTGAGCAGGTCGGTCGGGATGCCGCCCATCGCGTAGTGGGCGGTCGGCTGGATCGGGACCGGCTCGGTGATCGGCTCGACGCCCTGGTAGACCCGGGCGAAGTCGGTGATGTCGGGCAGCTTCTCCTCGATGACCTTGCGGCCGAGGTGGCGGACGTCGAGGTAGACGTAGTCCTTGCCGTCGATCCCGCGCCCGGCCCGGATCTCCTGGTAGATCGCCCGGCTGACCATGTCGCGCGGCGCCAGCTCCATGAGCTTCGGGGCGTAGCGCTCCATGAACCGCTAGCCGTCGCCGTTGAGCAGGTAGCCGCCCTCGCCGCGGGCCGCCTCGGACAGCAGGATGCCGATGCCCGACGATCCCGGTCGGGTGGAACTGGTAGAACTCCATGTCCTGCATCGGGATGCCGTGGCGGTACGCCAGCGACACGCCGTCGCCGGTCAGCGAGTAGGCGTTGGAGGTGATCCGGAACATCCGCCCGAACCCGCCGGTCGCGAGCAGCACCGCCTTCGACCGGATGCGTGTGCAGCTCGCCGTCGGCGATCCGGTAGGCCACGACGCCCGGCCGCCCGGCCGCCCGAGCCCGAGCTCCCCACCGTCGGAGAGCAGGTCCACGACGTGGTACTCGTCGTAGAACTTGACGCCGTGCTTGATGGCCTGCTGGTACAGGGTCTGCAGGATCATGTGCCCGGTCCGGTCGGCCGCGAAGCACGACCGCCGGACCGGCCCCTCCCCGTAGTTGCGGGTGTGGCCGCCGAACCGGCGCTGGTCGATCTTGCCGTCGGGCGTCCGGTTGAACGGCAGGCCCATGTGCTCGAGCTCGATCACCGTCTCGATGGCCTCGCGGGCCAGGATCTCGGCCGCGTCCTGGTCGACCAGGTAGTCGCCACCCTTGATGGTGTCGAACATGTGCCACTCCCAGTGGTCCTCCTCGAGGTTCCCGAGGGCGGCACAGACGCCGCCCTGGGCGGCGCCGGTGTGGGAGCGGGTGGGATAGAGCTTGGTCAGGACCGCGGCGTCCACGCCGGCCTTGGCGAGCTCGACGGCGGCCCACAGGCCGGCGCCGCCGGCGCCGACGATCAGCGCGTCGTGGTCGATGCTGCATCGTCGCCTCAGGCCCGTCGGGACGACGTTGGCGAGGGTGACCACGACCACGTGCCCATCACGAACAGGACGACGGCGCAGCGATGTACAGCGCCGTCGAGGAGCACGGTCCGCGCGCCGGCCGTGGATGTAGTCCGACGACCACCGTCCGCATGCCCATGAACGCGTGGAACAGGACGAGCATCAGCATCAGCCAGTCGAAGGCGCGCCAGAACGATGCTGCTCCAGCGGACGCTCGGCGATCCAGGACGCGTCCTGCTCGGCCGGGTCGTAGAGGAAGTGGAGGATCAGGTAGTGGCTGAGCGACGAGCACGAACAGGCCGAGGCCGGACAGCCGCATGAGGTACCAGATCGGCCAGCTCCGAGCCGCGCCCGGACGGCTTGGCCCGGCCGGACGAGACGCGAGCGCTCGATGCTCACGACGCCCAGCCCATCGAGCGCGCGAACTGCCCGAAGATGACGTACGTCACCGGGATCCCGATGAGCGCGAACAGGACCCAGTTCAGGTACCACAGCTGGCGGTGGTAGCGGGTCAGCGGCGGCCAGAAGTCCATGATCACGATCCGCAGGCCGTTGAGCGCGTGGTACAGGACCGCCGCGCCGAGCAGCCACTCCATCACGCTCCCGATCGGGCTGGCGTAGAACGCCAGCAGCGTGTCGTAGACGCCGGGCGCGACGCCGACGAGGCAGATGTCGAGGACGTGGAGGACGACGAACGCCAAGATGGCGACGCCCGAGATCCGGTGGAACGCCCAGGCGAGCATCCCCTCGCCGCCCCGGTAGCGGAGGAGCATGGAGCCTCCGGCTCGCCGACGCGCGCGGTCAGGTCGCGGCGCGGCGATCGCCGAGCCGCGCGATGATCGCGTCCGCGAACGCGCGCGTGCCGGCGGCGCCACCCAGGTCGTAGGTCGTCGTGCCGGCCCTCGGCGATGACGTCGCGGACGGCGTCCTCGAGGCGCGTCGGCCGCGGCCGGGTAGCCGAGGTGGCGGAGCATCAGGGCGCCGGACAGGATCATCGCCGTCGGGTTGGCCTTGTCCAGGCCGGCGTACTTGGGCGCCGAGCCGTGGACCGGCTCGAAGACCGCGGCCTCCGGCGCCGATGTTGGCGCCGGGCGCGACGCCGAGGCCGCCGACGAGGCCGGCGCACAGGTCGCTGACGATGTCGCCGTACAGGTTCGGCAGGACCATGACGTCGTACAGCTCCGGCTTCTGGACGAGCTGCATGCACATGTTGTCGACGATGCGGTCCTCGAACTCGATCCGGCCGTCGTAGTCGGCGGCGACCGTCCGGCAGCTCTCGAGGAACAGGCCGTCCGACAGCTTCATGATGTTGGCCTTGTGGACGGCCGTGACCTTGCGCCGGCCGTTGGCGACGGCGTACTCGAAGGCGAACCGGGCGATCCGCTCGGACGCGGCGCGGGTGATGATCTTGATGCTCTCCGCGGCGTCGCGGGCCGACCATGTGCTCGATGCCGGCGTACAGGTCCTCGGTGTTCTCGCGGACGATGACGAGGTCGACGTCCTCGTAGCGCGTCTCGAGGCCCTTCATCGAGCGGGCCGGGCGCAGGTTCGCGTACAGGCCGAGGGCCTGGCGCAGCGTGACGTTGACGCTCCGGAAGCCCTCGCCGACCGGCGTCGTGATCGGGCCCTTGAGGGCGACCTTGTTGCGCTTGATCGACTCGAGGACGTGCTCCGGGAGCGGCGTCCCGTACTGGGCGATGACGCCCTCGCCGGCGTCCACGATCTCCCAGTCGAAGGCGACGCCGGAGGCGTCGAGCACGCGACGGGTCGCCTCCGCCAGCTCCGGACCGATGCCGTCGCCGGGGATCAGGGTGACTCGGTGGGCCATGCCCTCGATTGTAGTCGCGCAGGCCGCTCCCCCGCCGAACGGACGCCTCGGTGGGCGGTCGGCCATGGAGACCGCGACGGCCGGCCATCCGAGGAGGGAGCCGGCCGCCGGGCGTGGAGGGGATGCGGCCTACGGGGTCGTGCCCTGCCAGGAGAGGGACGAGTCGATGTCGTCAGAGAGCTGGACGGCCGATCCCGTCGACGGGATCGAGGACCCACGACGAGCCGTCCGACTCGTAGTAGGCCAGCACCCTGGTCCCGTCCGGCGAGAACCGGGCGTGCGAGCCGCCGGAGTTCCCGGGTCGTTCGGGGCCGATCAGGGTGACCGGGCCACCGTCGACCGATGCCACCGCAAGCTGGAACGACTCGCCGGCGTACCGCTCGAAGAGGAGCGTCTTCCCGTCCGGTGACCACTGAGGCCGACGATCGTCCAGGGCGCCGTCGAGCGCGACGACCGCGGTCCGTGGCGGTGTCGATGTCGGCGATGTGCAGTTCGAAGCCTTCGAGTGTCCGCACGGCATACGCCACCTGCGTCCCGTCGGGGGACACCGCGAGCTGGCTTGGTCCCGGGACGGTCGGCGCGACGACGACCAGGGGGTCCGTCCCGTCGGCTCGGATGCGGTAGAGGCCCGCGGTCGGGACGGTGTCGATCGGACCGGCAAGGAAGAGCAGTCCCTCGTCACCGGGCAGCCAGTGCGGTTCGGCCAGGAGCCCGTCGGCGGTGCCGGGCTGTTCGCGCCGCACGAGCGTGTTCTGGCCATCCAGGCCGACGACCCACAGGCCCTCGACGCCGTCGACCGGCCCGATGATCGCCAGCCGGTCACTCGACGGTGACCACGCCACCGCCGACGGGTCCGTCAGTCCCTGGACGAGCGTCCGGGGCTCGGACCCGTCGGCGTTCGCGACCACCAGGTGCCAGGCTCGTCCCCCCGGGCGAGTGCCGTGTGAACGTCGAAGTGCCGGCCATCGGGCGAGGAGACGGGGTCGCTGTCGATGCGTCTCCCCGACGATGAGCGGCACGGCCAGGTTCGTCGCGGTGTCCAGGGCGTAGATGTCGCCATCGGCGCCGCCGTACAGGACGGTGCCGTGGCTGGTCTCACCGAACGGCGATGGCGCCGGCCGGCGTGAGCCGACGAACACGGCGGTCGCGACGAGCACGAGGAGGAGGGCCGACGATGGCCAGCACCCAGGCGAACCTGGGGACGGGCGCGAAACGTGCGGTCGATTCCATGGGGAGCCACCTTTCGAGGCTCGACCAGGCCGGGCGCTGGCGCTCCGATCGGGTCCGGCGCAGGACCGCGTCCAGGTGCGCTGGCACCCGGTGCTCGGCATCCACGTGGAGCCAGTCGGAGACGTTGCGATCGAAGCTGTCGGTGGGATTCATGCGGGCCGCCCCTCACGGATGTCGGGTCCGGTGCGATCGTCGGCGTCGAGCGCCGCTCGCATCTCCCGGAGCCCTCGGTACAGGCGTGACTTGGTGGTGCCCAGCGGGATCCCCAGCGTCGACGCGACTTGCGGTAACGGCAGGTCGAGGTAGTGATGCAGGACGATGACCGCCCGCTCGTCCGGCCCGAGGCGGCGGAAGCCACGCTCGAGCTGGTCGCGATCGGCGAACGCCGACGAGGTGTCGGCGATGGCGGGCGGGTCGGACAGGTCGGTGATGTCGAGGTCGAGTCGATGTCGGCGGACCCGGCGGATCTCATCGATGCAGGCGTGGATGAGCAGCCGGTGCAACCAGGCGTCGAAGCGGTCCGGGTCGCGCAGCGCGGGCAGATCGCGCCAGGCACGGACGAGGGCGTTCTGGACGGCGTCCGTCGCCCGATCCGCGTCCCGGATCATGAGCCAGGCGGTCGCGTCGAGGCGGGAGATCGCGGCGCCTGCCAGCTCGGCGAAGGCGTCATGATCGCCCTTCCGCGCTCGCTCCACGAGATCTCGCTGCATCACGCCCTCTGGCGGCGGCGAGGCTCAGGTGACCCCGCTCTGCGAGTATGGCGTCGGCGGGTCGCCCGAACGGCTTCAACTTCACAGCCGGTGGAGCCACGCATCGAACCGCTCCGGATCACGCAGGGTCGGCAGATCACGCCACGCACGGACCAGCGCGTTCTGCACCGCATCCTTGGCCTGGTCCGGGTCGCGCAGGATCAGGCGGGCGGCACCGTCAAGACGTCCGAGGGCGGCGGCTGCGAGCGCCGCGAAGGCGTCATGGTCGCCTTCGCGCGCCCGCTCCACGAGACCAACCTGCATCTGGCCCTCGGCAGCGATACGGCCCGCTTGACCGTACTCGACCAGTATGGCGAGGCGACCCATCTGATCCGTTCCGATTTCTATGAGGCCCCAATCCGGTGTTTCGGCTGTCTGGCCCGGGCCGCCGACCCAGATCGTCCGAACGTTCGTCCCGTCCGCGTCCATGACACGGAGCTCGTTGTGATCCAGCCCTGGGGCGTGGTACTTGAAGACGATCTGCGTACCGTCCGGAGACCAATCCCCCTCGAACCCACGAGCCATCACCGGATCGCCGAGTGGATATGGCGTCCCTCCATCGCTGGGTGCGATCCATAGACGTCCGTCGGACGGCCCACCGTGGTAGCCGGGCGTGAACAGGATGCTTCGGCCATCGGGCGACCAGCGCGGATACCCGGCGTCGACGATCGTCGGTCGTGAGTCGCCGCGGGGTCCCGCCATCGACGCCGATGACGAACAGCGCGGCCCCCTTGCCTTCCCAGTCGTTGACATGGATGTACGCGATGGACCGTCCGTCCGGCGAGTACGCCGGCTCCGTGTCGCCGGCCACCGAGTCCGTCGCGCCAGGCGGCGTCAGTCGGACCTGATCCAGCCCGTCGATGCCGATGCTCTGCAGACCCAGATCGTGGTTCGCTTCCGGTTCGAACTGGTCGAACGCGATCCGACCACCATCTGGAGCAACGCCCGGTCGCTCCTCGGCGATGCCGACCGCGTCCAGGAGCTGGGTCACGGTGCCGTCGCTCATGTCGAAACGGAACAGGTGTCGATCACCAGCCCGTTCGCTCTCGAACAGTCCGACGACGACGTCGAGTGCGTACCGCTCGCCCGGCTCGGCTACCATCACCTTCCCCGGCCGTCGCGCCGAATCGCCCGCCAGCGGAGCCGACATCGCGTGAAGATCCAGGAAGCCGACGCCAAGTCCCTGCTGGTCGCCCAGGGCCTGCCCGTGCCCGGCTGGGAAGTGGCGCACACGCCGGCCCAGGCGCGCGCCGCGGCAGAGCGGATCCTGCTCGCCGGTGCCGGTTCGGTGGTCATCAAGGCCCAGGTCCTGGTCGGCGGTCGCGGCAAGGCCGGCGGCGTGAAGCTGGCCTCCAGCACGGACGAAGCCGAGCGGGTGGCGCGCCGCCATCATCGGCATGGACATCAAGGGCATCACCGTGCGCAAGGTCCTCGTGGCCGCCGCCGCGGACATCGCCAAGGAGTACTACATGGCCGCGGTCCTCGACCGCGCCGCCGGCCGGATCCTGCTGATGGGCTCGGCCGAGGGCGGCGTCGAGATCGAACAGGTCGCCGTGGACCATCCCGAGGCGATCGTCCGCCACCACGCGGACCCGCTCCTCGGCCTGCTCGACTTCCAGGCCCGCGAGTTCGCGTTCGCGATGGGCCTGGGCGCCCACCTGAAGGCGGCCGTCGGGATCGCCAAGGGCCTCGTCCGGACGATGCTCGCCTACGACGCGGACCTCGTCGAGATCAACCCGCTGGCGATCGTCCGCGAGGCGGGCCCGGACGGGGCGACGGTCGAGCGGCTCGTCTGCCTCGACGCCAAGGTCACGCTCGACGACTCCGCGCTGGCCCGCCATCCGCAGCTCGAAGCGCTGCGCGACCCCGACGAGGAAGACCCCGCCGACCGCGAGGCGCGCGAGGCCGGCCTGACGTTCATCAAGCTCGACGGCACGATCGGCTGCATGGTCAACGGCGCCGGCCTGGCGATGACGACGATGGACCTCGTCAAGCGCGCCGGCGGCGAGCCGGCCAACTTCCTCGACATCGGCGGCGGCGCCCGGGCCGACAAGGTCGCCACCGCGATGCGGATCATCCTGGCCGACCCGAAGGTCGAGGCGATCCTGGTCAACATCTTCGGCGGCATCACCCGCGGCGACGAGGTGGCCCGCGGCCTGATCGAGGCCCGAGCCGGTCCAGGAGCGCGACGTCCCGATGGTCGTCCGGATCGTCGGCACGAACGCCGCCGAGGCCGCCGACGCTCCTCGAGGAGGCCCACTTCGCGACGGCCACGTCGCTGGACGATGCGGCCGCCAAGGCCGTGGCCGCGACCCGGAGCGCGCACGCATGAGCATCCTCGTCGGACGCGACACGCGCCTCGTCGTCCAGGGCATCACCGGCCGCGAGGGCGAGTTCCACAGCCGGGCGATGGCCGAGTACGGCACCCGGATCGTCGCCGGCGTCACCCCGGGCAAGGGCGGCCAGGTCGCGCTCGACGGGACCGTGCCGGTGTTCGATACCGTGGCGGATGCCGTCCGCGAGACCGGCGCGAACACGTCGTGCATCTTCGTGCCGGCCGCCGGCGCCCCCGATGCCGTCATGGAGGCCGCCAGCGCGGGCATCGCGACGATCTTCTGCATCACCGAGGGCATCCCGGCGCTCGACATGGTCGCCGCCGCCGAACAGGTCAAGCGCGCCGGCGCCCGGCTGATCGGACCCAACTGCCCGGGCGCCACGTCGCCGGGCCGGGCCAAGGTCGGGATCATCCCGGGCTCCGTCCACCGCGAGGGTCGGGTCGGCGTCGTCAGCCGCTCGGGCACGCTCACCTACGAGGCCGTCCAGGCGATGACGGACGCCGGGCTCGGCCAGTCGACGTGCGTCGGCATCGGCGGCGACCCGATCATCGGGACGACCTTCCTGGACGTCCTCCAGCTGTTCGCCGCGGACGACGAGACCGACGCGATCGTGCTCATCGGCGAGATCGGCGGGGCCGCCGAGGAGACCGCCGCGGCCTGGGCCGCCGAGCACCTGCGCGGACATCCCCAAGGTGGCGTTCATCGCCGGCCGGACGGCGCCCGAGGGCAAGCGGATGGGCCATGCCGGCGCGATCATCTCGGGCGGTGCCGGGACGGCGGCGTCCAAGGTCGAGGCCCTCGAGGCGGCCGGCTTCCGCGTCGCCGGTTCCCCGACCGAGCTCCCGGCGCTCCTGCGGGACGCCGGCTACCGCGGCTAGGCGCGGTCACGTGCGCCAGGCCGACATCCGGTTCCTGTACGACTTCGATCGCTGGGCGACCCGCCGCATCCTGGCCGCCGCCGACGGCGTCGACGAGGCGACCTGGTCCGCACCGAACGCGATCGGCGACCGCGGCCTCGGCGGGATCCTCGTCCATCACCTCGGGGCGCACCAGCGCTGGCGCCACGGCCTGTCCGGCAGCGACGGCGTCGCCCCGCCCGGAGACGGGTCCGCTCCCCTCCCCGGCCGAGCTCGCCGCGTGGTGGGAGGCCGAGTGGCTCGCGCTCGATGCGTGGCTGGACGGGCTGGACGATGCCGCGATGGACGAGCTCGGCGACGGCGTCCCGTACTGGCAGATGCTGGCCCACGTCGTGAACCACGGCACCCAGCACCGAGCCGAGGCGGCCGCGCTCCTGACGTCCGCCGGACCGCTCGCCGGGCGACCTGGACATGATCTTCTTCAGCGAAGGCGCTCGTCGGCGACGCCGAGGGGGCGACCTGATGCGGCGGCTCATGGACCTCGTGGCCGGCGACGCGCGCGAGATCCTCACGGTGATCGGCACCGACGACATCGCCGCGCTGGACGACCGGCGCCGGTTCCGCGCCCACCTCGCGCTCGGTGGCGGCCTCGATCCGACCTGGCTGGACCTCTTCTCCGAAGCGGCCCGGACCGTGACCGGCCAGGACGAGCCGATCGACTTCCTCGATGCCCGGCTGGAGCTCGAAGGGCCCGACAGCCAGGACGACGGCGCTCACGGTCGAACGGGTGGATCCATCCTGGGTCACGGCGGTCGCCCGGCTCGTCGGACGGCTCCATCGACTCGATCGCCGGGCGCTGGATCGACCTCGTCGAGGAGGAGCTCGGGATGCTCCCCCGCGAGGAGAAGCCCTGGATCCGCGAGCTGGCCGGGCAGGTCGTGGCGTTCTGCCGGGTCGCCGATGCCGCGCCGGACGTCCTGTTCATCTGGTCGCTGTGATGGGCTCGGACGGGGCGGGATCCGGCGGCGAACCCGCGTCCCGACCCCGCCGACCGCGGACGAGGCGATCGCCGCCAACCAGCGCCTGTGGGACATCTGGACCCGGATCCACGCCGAGGGCGACTTCTACGACCTGGCCGCCTTCCGCGAGGGCGGCATCCGGCTCCGGGACTACGAGCTCGAGATGATCGGCGACGTCGCCGGGCGCTCGCTCCTGCACCTCCAGTGCCACTTCGGCATCGACACGCTCTCGTTCGCCCGGCTCGGGGCGCGGGTGACGGGCGCGGACCTGTCGCCGGCCGCCGTGGAGCTGGCGTCGACCCTGGCGGTCGACCTGGGCTTCCCGGACGCCCGCTTCGTCCAGTCGAACCTGTACGACCTCCCGTCGAACCTGGACGGCACGTTCGACATCGTCTACACCTCGCGCGGCGTGCTCGGCTGGCTGCCCGACATCCGGGCCTGGGCCGGGGTCGTGGCCCACTTCCTGGCCCCGGGCGGCACGTTCTTCATCACCGAGATCCACCCGATCGCCCAGGCCTTCGAGAGCGAGGGCGTCGCCGCCGGCGAGCTGCGGCTCGCCTACCCGTACTGGGAGCATCCGGATCCGCTTGACCTTCAAGGTCACCGGCTCGTACGCGGACCCGACCGCGGACGTCGGCGAGGGCGTCGTCGAGCACGGCTGGGACCACGGCCTGGGCGAGATCGTCACCGCGCTCATCGACGCCGGACTGCGCATCGAGGCGCTCGTCGAGCACCCGTTCGTGGACTGGAGCCTCGACTTCCTCGTGGAGGAGCCGCCCGGCAGCGACACGTGGCGCCTGCCGCCGGAGTCGAAGGGCGAGCTGCCCCTTGATGTTCTCGCTGCGGGCGACGAAGCCGCTCGACTAGCCGCTCGCGCGGTGGGCGGTCGGGGCCGCGCCGGTGACCCCTAGTAGCCGAGGGCGGCCCAGGACGGTCCGCCGGGCGCCTCGATCAGCTCGACCAGGACGCCCCGGCACGAGCGCGGGTGCAGGAACGCGACCGGCCCCTCCGCGCCGCGTCGCGGCGCACTGTCGATGAGCTCCACCCCGTCGAGTCCCAGGCGGAGCAGGGTCTCGGACAGGTCGTCCACCTCGAAGCAGACGTGGTGGAAGCCCTCGCCCTTGCTGGCGAGGAAGCGGGCGACGCCGGTCGTGTCGTCGGTCGGCTCGACGAGCTCGATCTTCGACTCGCCGACGCCGAGGAAGGCGATCCGGACCCGATCCTGCGGGATGTCCATGATCGTCTCGAGCTCCAGGCCGAGCATGTCCCGCCAGAGCTCGAGGGCGGGCTCGATGGCGCTGACGATGAGCGCGACGTGGTGGACCTTGCCCATCTGGCGGATCCGTGCCGGGACGGCCGCGACACCGCCGCGGGCGGCCACCTCCACGAGCAGCAGCGGGCCGATCTCCGCGGCGTGGCGCTTGCGTGCGGCGTCCTGCGACGACCTCGAGGAAGGTCGCCCGGACCTTGGCGTCGAGGGCGGCCGGATCGTGCCAGATGAGCAGGACCGGCCGGTCGTCCACCGGATCCGAGAACGCGAGGACCTCGATGAGCGCGTCCCAGTTGCGCCCGAAGTACGACGGGAACCGAAGCCCGCGGTCCAGCTCGTCGAAGAGCGCGTCCCGCGACGCGGGGCCGTCCAGCCAGGCGACGCGGACGCCGGCCGCCTTCAGGGCGGCGATGGCCGCGGCGCTCGGGGCCTGGGCGAGGCGCGAGCACGCCGCCGGGCTCGCCCGGGACGGAGGCGCGCGGCCAGATCGGCGGTGTCGGTCACGGGGCGATCCTCCAGAACGAGGCGTAATGATCGTCGGTCCAGTACGCCTCGCCCTGGTTGGCGATGACGATCCGGCGGGCGCCCCGGTCGGCAGAGCCGGGCGTCGGGACGGTGTACTCGTGGTAGTAGCCGACGTCCGCGTCGGGCAGGATCCCCTCGCGGTTCTCGAACACGGCGCCGTCCTGCGGGTACGGGAACGGCCCGCCGATCCCGATCAGGCCCATCACCTCGGCGGCCTCGGGCGGCAGGGCCGACAGGGCCACGACCGGCAGGCCGCTGTCCGGGTCGAGCCCGAGCGACGGGACGACCGTGGCCGCCGCGACCGTCGACGGCGCCGCGACGCTCGGCGGCACCGTGGCGCTGGACGGCTCCGGCTGCGGCGTCGCGCACCCGACGAAGGTCACGACCAGGATCGCGAGGACGGTCAGAGGGCCGAAGCCGGGCCGCAGGAGACGTCGGAGCGCTGGCACGCCCGCAGCGTACCCTGTCGGCCATGGACCCGATCCAGCCCGGAACGTGCCTGCGAGTGCCGTCGTCGTCCGAGTGGCGGTCCCACCCGCCCTGACGCGACTGCGCCGGGCATGGGATCGGAAGGCCAGTGCCGGTGTCCCGCACGCACGTGACGATCCTGTTCCCGTTCGTCGAGCCGAGTGAGCTGAGCCGGACCGTCAGGGAGGAGCTCGCCGGGATCGCGGCGGGCCACCAGCCGTTCGAGGTCCGGTTCGAACGGGTCGGGCGGTTCCCGGGCGTCGTCTACCTCGTTCCGGAACCCGCCGAGCCGTTCGCCGCCCTCACGGGCGCGGTCGCCGCTCGATTCCCGGCCTATCCGCCGTACGGCGGTGTCTTCGACGAGGTCATCCCCCACATGACGATCGCCGAGTCCGAGGATGACGAGCGGTTGGACGAGGTCGCCGCGAGCGCCGCACGGCAGCTCCCGTTCGGGGTGCCCGTCACCGAGCTCGAGGTCATCGTGGAGTCCGACGAGGGTCATTGGCACCGGCGCTGGCGGCTCCCCCTCGGCCGGCGCCCGTAGCGGGGTCCGGGCCGCAGCCTGCTAGACCGTGATGAGCTCGCGGTGCTCGCCCCAGGCCAGGCGCAGGCGGTCGCTGATCTCGCCGACCGTGGCGTAGGCCCGCACGGCGACCAGGATGGACGGCATCAGGTTGCCGTCGGCGCGGGCGATCCGCTCGAGCTCGTCCATCGCGGCGGTCCAGGCCGCCTCGGAGCGCTCGGCGCGGACCCGCTGGACGCGCTCCACCTGGCGGCGCTCACCATCGGGATCGATCTTCTGGAGCTTCGGGGTCCGGACGTCGTCGTCGCGGAACTTGTTCACGCCCACGACGATCTGGTCGCCCGACTCGACCGCCCGCTGGACCCGGTAGGCCGCCTCCTGGATCTGGCGCTGCTGGAAGCCGTGCTCGATGGCGGCGAGCGTCCCGCCCATCGCCTCGATCTCGTCGAGGTAGGCCCAGGCGGCGGCCTCGAGCTCGTTCGAGAGGCTCTCGACGTAGTACGAGCCCGCCAGCGGGTCCGGCGTGTCGGTCACGCCCGCCTCGTGGGCGATGATCTGCTGGGTCCGCAGCGCCAGGCGGGCGGCCTCCTCGGTCGGGAGGGCGAGCGCCTCGTCGCGCGAGTTCGTGTGCAGGCTCTGGGCGCCGCCCAGGACCGCGGCGAGGGCCTGGATCGTCGTCCGGACGACGTTGTTGTCCACGGACTGGGCGGTCAGGCTGGATCCGGCGGTCTGGACGTGGAACCGGCACACCATGGAGCGTGGATCGGTCGCCCCGAAGCGCTCCTTCATGATCGTGGCCCACATCCGGCGGGCGACCCGGAACTTGGCGACCTCCTCGAACAGCTCGGACCAGGCCGCGAAGAAGAACGACAGCCGGCCGGCGAAGTCGTCCACGTCCAGCCCGCGCGCGACGGCCGCGTCCACGTAGGCGATGGCGTCGGCCAGCGTGAAGGCGAGCTCCTGGGCGGCCGTCGCCCCGGCCTCGCGCATGTGGTAGCCGGAGATCGAGATCGTGTTCCAGCGCGGCAGCTCGGCGGCGCAGAACTCGAACACGTCGGTCACGAGGCGCATGGACGCCCGTGGCGGGAAGATGTAGGTCCCGCGGGCGATGTACTCCTTGAGGATGTCGTTCTGGACCGTCCCGGCGATCCGCTCGCGCGGCACGCCCTGGGCCTCGGCGGCGGCCACGTACAGGGCGAGCAGGATCGGGGCCGTGGCGTTGATGGTCATGGACGTGCTCACGTCGCCCGAGCGGCAGGCCATCCACGAGGACGGCCATGTCGGCCAGGCTGGAGATGGGGACCCCGACCCGGCCGACCTCCCCCTCCGCCTCGCGTCGCGTCGGAGTCGTAGCCCATCTGGGTCGGCAGGTCGAAGGCGACCGACAGGCCCGTCTGGCCCTGCTCGAGGAGGTACCGGAAGCGCCGGTTGGTCTCCTCGGCGGTCGCGAAGCCGGCGTACTGGCGCATCGTCCAGAAGCGGCTCCGGTACATCGTCGGCTGGACGCCCCGGGTGAAGGGGTACTCGCCCGGCCGGCCGAGGTCGCGCTCCTCGTCCAGACCGGCCACGTCCGCCGCCGTGTAGAGGTCCCGGGTCTCGATCCCGGACGAGGTCTCGAACCGCTCGCGGCGCTCCGGGGCGGCTTCGAAGGGCCTTGGCGCGGAGGGTCTCCCGCCAGCGCTCGCGGGCCGCGTCCGCGCCCTCCCCGACCGGGCGATCCGGCCGCTCGGGCTGGGTCACGCGAGGACCAGGAGCACGTCGCCGGGCTCGACGGTCGCGCCCGGGCGCGACGGCGACCCGCTCGACGGTGCCGTCGCGCGGCGACCGGAGCTCGTTCTGCATCTTCATCGCCTCCACGGTGAGGAGCTGCTGGCCGACGGTGACCACGTCGCCCGGGGCTCACGGCCACGGTCAGGACCCGTCCCGGGATGATGGCACGGACGTCGGTGGGGCCGTGCTGGGCGTGGACATCGCGGCCGCGGGTGGCGCGCGCCCGGAGCTCGGCCCGATCGGCATCCTCCACCTCGAACTCGAACCGCCAGCCGTCGACCACGACCTCGATCCGCTGGACACCGGTCCGCGGCGACGGGCCCCGGGCCGCGCCCGAGGTCGCGGCACCCGCGAGCACGATCGCGCCCCGGCCCGCGTGCGGCGACCGTCCGGCGGCTCCGACGCCGCTCCCGTCTCGGGCGACCTCGGCGACGGCCTCGCCGGTGATCCGGTCCGTGACCGAGGGCCCGCTTCATCGTGGCCACCGGTCCACCGCCGCCTCACGACCGGCCGTCCGCCACCCGGGTCGCCACGCTGGCCGCCGTCCCAGGGCCATGGCCGTTGCGGCTCAGGCGGGTGCCCGCCGGGGTCACGCGAGCCTTCGAGCACCGCCAGGCCCGCCAGGCTCGACGCCGCGCTCCAGCGCCCGGCCACGCTCGGCCGGGCCGTCCCAGTGGTCGCCGACCCAGTCGGTCGACAGGTCGCCGGCCCGGAAGTCCGGGTCCCGGGCCACCCAGCGGTGGAACGGCAGGGTCGTCTGGATCCCGGCGACCTGGACTTCGGCGAGCGCTCGATCGAGCCGGTCCAGGGCGGCATCCCGGTCCGGGGCGTGGACCATGATCTTGGCGATGAGGTTGTCGTACTCCTGCGGGATCCGGTCCCCGTCCGCGAGCCCCGTGTCCACGCGGACCCCGGGACCGGACGGCATGACCCATCGCCGCAGCGTCCCGGGCGTCGGCTGGAAGTCGCGGGACGGGTCCTCGGCCGTGAGCCGGACCTCGATCGCGTGCCCGTTCGGGGTCGCCGCGCGCTCGGCCGCGGCCAGGACGGCGGCCGACAGCGGCTCGCCGGCCGCCAGCCGGAACTGCTCGTGGACGATGTCCAGACCGGTCACGAGCTCCGTGACGCCGTGCTCCACCTGCAGACGGGTATTGACCTCCAGGAAGTGGAACGCTGCCGTCCGGCGAGCGCAGGAACTCGGCGGTGGCGGCGTTCCGGAGGCCGGCCGCGGTCGCCAATCGGACCGCCTGGTCGTGCAGAGCGCGACGCTCGTCCGTCGTCAGGCCCGGGCGCCGGCGCCTCCTCGACCAGCTTCTGGTGGCGCCGCTGGAGCGAGCAATCGCGCTCCCCGAGCGCGACCACTCGGCCCGTCGCATCGCCCAGCAGCTGGACCTCGATGTGGCGCGCGGGCCGGATCTCCCGCTCCAGGTAGACCGACCCGTCACCGAACGCCGACAGCGCCTCGGCCGAGGCCGCCGTCAGCGCGGCCGGCAGATCCCGGGCCTCGGTCGACGCGACGCATCCCCCGTCCCCCACCCCCGGCGGCCGCCTTGACCAGCAGCGGGAACCCGATCGCCTCGGCCTCCGCGACGATCCCCGCGACCGCATCCGGCCCGATCGACGGGTGCCGGATCCAGCGTGCCCGGGACCGGATCCACGCCGATCGACCGGGCCAGGCGGCGGGCATGGAGCTTGTCGCCCAGCGCATCGATGGCGTCCGACGACGGGCCGACGAAGGCGATCCCGGCCTCCTCGACGGCCTGGGCGAACGCCGCTCGCTCCGCCAGGAAGCCGTAGCCCGGGTGGATCGCCTGCGCGCCGGTCGCCTGTGCGGCCTCGATGATCCGGTCGATCCGCAGGTAGCTCTCGGACGGAGCCGGCTGGCCCGAGCCGGATGGCGACGTCCGCCATCTGCGACATGCATCGCTCCGGCATCGGCGTCGCTGTAGACCGCGACGGCCTCCATCCCGAGTTCGTGGCAGGCCCGGATGATCCGGACCGCGATCTCACCGCGGTTGGCGATCAGGACCCGCTCGAACGGCGGGGTCCTCATGTCGATCGACCGTCTTTGCGCAAAGACGGTCGCGCCTCACAGCGGGATGTTGCCATGCTTCTTCCGTGGGTTCGTGTCGCGCTTGTCGGCGAGCATCGCCAGCGCGCCGATCAGTCGAGGGCGCGTCTCGGATGGCTTGATGACCGCATCGACGTAGCCGCGAGCGGCGGCGATGTACGGGTTCGCGAACTCGGTCTCGTACTCGGCGACCAGCTGCGCGTGTTCCGCGGCCGGATCGTCGGCCGACGCGATCGCCTCCTTCGCGATGATGCTGACGGCACCCTCGGCGCCCATCACCGCGATCTCGGCGGTCGGCCATGCCAGGTTGATGTCGCCGCGGATGTGCTTGCTGCTCATGACGTCGTAGGCGCCGCCGTATGCCTTGCGCGTGATGACGGTCAACTTCGGAACGGTCGCCTCGGCATACGCGAACAACAACTTCGCGCCGTGGCGGATGATGCCGCCATGCTCCTGTCCGACGCCTGGCAGGAACCCCGGGACGTCGACGAACGTGACGAGCGGCACGTTGAAGGCATCGCACGTCCGGACGAATCGGGCTGCCTTCACGGACGCATCGATGTCGAGCGCACCGGCCAGGACCGCCGGCTGTTGCCCGACGATCCCGACACTGGTACCGCCGAGTCGCGCGAACCCGCAGATGATGTTCGCCGCCCAGCCCGGCTGGATCTCGAAGAACGCGCCGTCGTCGACGATGTGGCGCAGGACGTCGTGCATGTCGTACGGGACGCGCGGATCGTCCGGCACGATCGTGTCGAGGGCGACGTCCATCCGGTCGATGGGATCCGTCGCCGCGGTGAGCGGTGCCGTGCCGAGATTGTTCTGCGGAAGATGTGACAACAGTCGACGCGTCGCATCGAGCGCCGCCGCTTCATCCGGCATCGCGAGATGCGCCACCCCACTCATCGTCGTGTGGGTCGTCGCACCGCCGAGGAATTCCGAGTCGACTTCCTCATGCGTCACGGTCTTCACGACATTCGGTCCGGTCACGAACATGTAGCTCGTGCCTTCGACCATCACGGTGAAGTCGGTGATCGCCGGCGAGTAGACCGCCCCACCGGCACACGGACCCAGCACCACCGAGATCTGCGGGACGACGCCGGACGCGAGGACGTTGCGCAGGAAGATGTCGGCGTAGCCGCCGAGGGACACGACGCCTTCCTGGATGCGCGCGCCGCCGGAGTCGTTCAGTCCGACGATCGGCGCACCGACCTTCATCGCAAGATCCATGACCTTGCAGATCTTGCCGGCGTACGCCTCGGACAACGAACCGCCGAAGACCGTGAAGTCCTGGCTGAAGACGAAGACCAACCGGCCGTCGATCAGGCCGTGTCCGGTGACGACGCCGTCGCCGAGGATCGATCCGCCATTCGCATGCCGATTGGTGACGAAGGCATCCAGTTCGACGAAGGACTCCGGATCGAGCAGCAGGTCCAATCGCTCGCGCGCGGTGAGCTTGCCGGCGGCGTGTTGACGCTCGATCCGTTCCGCTCCCCCACCGAGCAGGGACGCGGCGCGCATCCGCTCGAGTCGCTCGATCCGCTCGTCGTTGGTGGGCACTCGCATCGCTCCGGATGTGTCTTTGCGCAAGGACACCGTCATGATAGTCCTGCGACATGGCCCTTCGTGACGTCGCGGGATATCCACAGATTCGGTGAACAACTCCCGAATGGTGTGGATAACCGGGTGCGCCAAACCGCTCGGCAGGGCGTAGCATGGCCGGAACCGTTCCCGCCCCGCTGCTGTACCGGCGGCGGATGACCAGTCGATGTAGAGGTGATGCGCCTGTGACGAACGTGATCTCGATCGCGAACCAGAAGGGCGGCGTCGGCAAGACGACGACGGCGATCAACCTCGCCGGCGCCCTCGCCGAGACCGGTCTTCGCGTCCTGTGCGTCGACATGGACCCGCAGGCGAACCTCACCGCCGGCCTCGGCATCAACCTCAACACCATCGAGCGCTCCATGGCGGACGTCCTGGCCGATGGCCGATCGACGATGGCCGAGGTGATCCTCCCGACCGAGACCGAAGGGGTCTTCGTCGCGCCGGCCCACATCGACCTCGCCTCGACCGAAGGTGAACTCTTCACCGCGCTCGGTCGCGAGCAGATCCTGCGGGAGGCGCTGGAGGGGCATGTCAACGACTACGACTACGTGCTGATCGACTGCCCGCCGAACCTCGGGCTGCTGACGGTCAACAGCCTGGTCGCATCGAACGGCGTGATCATCCCGGTCCAGACGCAGTACTACGCGCTGAAGGGCCTCAACAATCTCGTCAAGGTCATCAACGCGATCCGCCTGAAGCTGAACAAGGACCTGCGGATCCTGGGGCTCCTGGCGACGTTCTACGACGGCCGCACGAATCTCGCCAAGGACATGCTGGATGAATTGCGCGTCGTGGGCGACCATCACGTCTTCGTCAGCATCGTTCGCAACACCGTGAAGCTCGGCGAAGCCCCGCTCGTCGGCCGACCGATCACGTCGTACGCCAGCGACACGAACGCCGCCAAGACGTACCGAGCGCTCGCCCAGGAGGTGATCGAACTTGGCTAGGACGGACTTCCGCGCCGCCGCAGCGCGACGTCTCTCGGAGGACAGCGAACTGTCCCCCGCCATCGTCAGCCTGCTGACCCCGGATAGCCCGACGCGCAGCGTCGGCGTCCGCATCGTCCCGGTCGATCACATCGATCCGAACCCAAAGCAGCCGCGCGTCCTGTTCGAGGAGAGCGCGCTCGAGGAGCTGGCCGCATCGATCCGCGAGCACGGCGTCCTCCAGCCGATCCTCGTCCGACCCATCGGACCCAACCGCTATCAGATCGTGGCGGGCGAACGACGCTGGCGCGCGTCGCGCCTGGCCGGCCTCGTGTCGATCCCGGCGCTCATCGAAGAGATCGATGACGACACCGCGCTCGAGATCTCCATCATCGAGAACCTGCAGCGCGAGGACCTGACACCGCTCGACGAAGCGGCCATGTACGACCGGATGGTCCATGAACACGGCTACAGCATCCGCAAGCTCGCCGAGAAGCTGGGCAAGGACAAGGGCTACCTGGAGAACCGCCTCCGACTGGCCGGCGCCCCGCCGGAGATCCGCGAACTGGTGTCCTTGCGCAAAGACAGCCTGTCGCATGCCTACGAGCTGATGAAGGTCGAGGACCCGAAGAAGCGTCGCCGCCTGACCGACCAGGTCGCCCGCGGGGAGCTGACCCTCATCAAGTTGCGCGAGAAGATCGATGGCCGGCCGGCCCGGGTCCCCCGCGAGGTCGTCGCCGACGCGGTCGAGACCGACGAGGTCGAGGACGCCGACGACCAGGACGTCGACCTCGCCCGGCGCCCAGGCCGCCGAGGCCACCGCCGAGCCGTGGCACGCGATCGCCCTCACGGACGACTCGCTCGTCAACGCCAAGCACCAGTTGGCCGAGGCGATCGAGGGCCTGGTCGACGTCCTGCGCAGCACGGACATCCGCGAGTCCATCCCGGCCACGGACCGGGACAACCTCGCCAAGTACCTGACCATCACCAAGCTCAAGCTGGAGAACGCGATCGCGCTCGTCCGGAGCGACGACTCCTCCTACTAGATCGAGGACGTCGCCCGGGTCGGGCCGGCCGCCGGCTACGACCCGACGGCCGACCAGCCAGACGGTCGCGAACAGGCCCATCCCGACCGCCTGGATCTCCCATGCCGCCTGGCGCTGGGCGGGCGTCGCCCGACGTCGACCGACGGTCGCGCCGAGCCAGAGACCGCTCCCGACGACGCCCAGCGCCGCCACGACCCCGACCAGCGCCGGTGCCTGCGGGCGTTCGACGAGCAGGGACGCCAGCATGAACGCGACCGGGACCGCGACGAGGACCAGGCTGGCCGTCCATGCCCGGGCCAGGCCGAGCCGCGATGGCCACCGACTCGGCGCCGGCCGCCACGTCCCGCTCCAGGTCCGCGGCGGCATTCGCGATCGCCAGCGACGCTCCGGCCAGCATCGCGCACGGGACGAGGACCGCGAACGATCCACGGCAGTGGCTCCCCGGTCCCGATCCAGCCGTACACGGGGACCAGCGGGATCCCGAGGGCGAACGGGAGCCACGACCACGCCGTCCCCCGGCCGAATCGGTCGTAGGCGTACCCGATGCCCAGGCCCAGGGCCGCCACGACCAGGGTCGGCGGCGCCGGACGGGACCACGAGGAGCAGCCCGGCGATGGCCGTCGCCGACCCACACGACGCGCGCCGTCCGGACCGACACGGACCCGCCGGGGATCGGCTTGGGCGGCATCCGGCCCGGCGTCCCGGTCCGCGTCGAGGAGGTCGTTGAGCGTCCCGATCGAGAACTGGAGCGCGACCATGGCGAGACCGAGTCGGAGCGAGGTGAGCCATCCCCCACCGGCGACCAGGGCGACGGCGGCGGCGATCACGCCGTTCAGGAGGGACGGGAACGGATGGACCAGGCGGACGAGACCCGTCAGGCGACGGCGTCCGTCAGACGTAGACGATCTCCTCGAAGTTCTCGACGAGGTACTCGACGAGGCGCTGGCGGCCATCGGCGACCTGGGCGTGGATGCCCGGGCACGAGGGCGTGGAGCGTGACCGCCGGCACCATCAGGTCGCCGTCGCGGTCTCGCCCGATCGACGCCGGCGGGCCACCACCGGAAGCGAACACCCGTTCGAAACCGGCGTCATCCAGGGCGGCGGCGTGCTGGAAGTCGCGGACGACCTTGCGGACGCCGCGACGGATCGAGACGTCGCGCATGAGCTCGGCGGCCCAGGCGTCGATCTGCTCGTCGCTCTGCTCGTCGAGCCGGGTCCGGTATTCCTTCGGGTCGCTCGAGAGCCCGGTCGATCCCACGGTGCCTCCTGCGTCAGGACTGGTCGTCGCGAGTATGCCAGACGGGCGGGGCGGCGATCTCCGCGGCGAGGGCGGCCTCGCGGGATCCCTCCGGCCAGTCGTTGAACGCCTCGGTCAGCCACCGGCCGAACCGACCGGGCTGCGGCGACTTCCGGCGCCGCCGGAGACCATGCCGTACAGGGCCGTCCAGGTCCGTTCCGTCAGGGCGTCGACCGCGCTCCGGTCGGGCCGGCCCTCCACCGGGATGGGCTCCCCCACCGTGACGGTCACCCGCCCGCCGAACCGCAGCCAGCTCGATCCGTGGATCGCGATCGGCACGATCGGCACGCCGGCCCGCAGGGCGAAGTAGGCCGGGCCCTCGCTCAAGGGCAGCAGGTCGCGTTCGAGCGCGTGGATCCGTCCCTCGCCGGCGATGGCCACGACGCCGCCCGCCGCCAGGATGGCCTCGACCCGCCGGGTCGCCTCGCGCAGGTCCGTCTTGGCCGGCTTGTACGGGATGGCCGTCCCGGTCCAGGTCATCAGGCGGTTCCGTCCGCCCGTCGACATGTCGTCCTCCTTCGGCCCGAAGAAGAACAGCCGCGGCCGGCCCGGGAGCGTGGCGAGGAGCATGAACGGGTCGGTCCAGCTCAGGTGGTTGAAGCAGTAGATGGCCGGCTGGCCGCGTCAGCCGCTCCCCGCCGACGAGGCGGACTCGCAGGTACGCTCGCACGACGGCGGCCATGACCACCTTCGTGAGCCAGTACCGGACGGTCATCCGGATGGCGCGGATGCGGCCGGGCGAGGTCGGACGGCGGCGGCTCCGCCGCTCGCCGGCGGTCGCGTCGCTCACGACAGGCGGTCCGGATCGAGGTCGGCCAGGCGTTCGAGCACGACGTCGGCGAGCTCGTGCGTCCCCGGGGCGGGCGGCACGCTGTCGTTGGGGACGAGGACGACGGTCATCCCGGCCGCCTTGCCGGCCACGCACCCCGTTGTACGAATCCTCGATGACCAGGCACGACGCCGCGGGCGACGCCCAGGCGTCGGGCCGCCTCCAGGTACACGTCGGGGGCCGGCTTGCCGTGCGCCACCTCGTCCGACGACACGACGACGGCGAACAGGTCGTGCAGGCCGGTCGCGACGAGCGCGGCATCGATGACCGCTCGGTGGGCCGACGACGCGACCGCCACCGGCCGTCCGGCCGCGATCCGCCGGACCGCCTCGGTCGCGCCGGGGATCTCGGGCGCGCCCGTCGCGGCGGTAGCGATCGACCATCGCCTCGACGATCGCCTCCTGGATGGTCGCCTCGTCCAGCGTCAGGTCGAGACGGACCCGCATCGTGTGCGCCCAGGCCGCCGAGTTGGCGCCCATGACGGCCGCCTGGTCCTCGCCGGTCCAGGTCCGGCCGTGGGCGGCCGCGAACGCGATCCGGGCCTCGTCCCACCAGATCTCCGAGTCCACCAGGACGCCGTCCAGGTCGAAGATGACCGCCTCGCTCAGGATGACGGTCCCTTCGGGGCCTCGAGCAGCGGGACGGCCCGACGCCGTGGAGCGGCACCGGACGGTCCGAGCGGGACCGCCTTCGGGCCGGCCTTGGTGGCGCCCTTGGCCGCCGCCTTGCCGGACGCCCGTGCCGGCGCGCGCCGGATCCGCCGCGCGGACGACCATCGATGGCCGCGAGCGCATCGAGGACGAACGTGGCCACCTGGTCGGCGGTCTCGTCGGTCCCGCGCAGGATCACGCCTTCGAGCGGGATGCTCAGGATCCGGTGGCCGCCCTGCATCTCGACCGCCAGGTCGCCGAGCTGCACCCGGTTCCAGCGGATGAGCTTGCCGCCGGCGCGCGGGCCCTCGCCCGGGACGTTGACCCGGACGTTGACCTGGGCCAGGCCCGCGTCGGTCGCCGCGAAGACCGTGTAGCGCATCGACGGGTCGTCGCCCCAGGCCACCCAGCACTCCGGGTCAGGGTCCGCGCCCGAGCATCGCCAGCATCGGCTCGATGACGCGCCACGACCTTGGGCGCGGCGGACTCCTTGTGCGGTGCGACCGCCAACCACTCGCTCAAGCGCATCGATGCCCCTCCCAGTCCGGCTCCGAACGAGGTCGAGGCTAGCACACGGCCATCGGCGCGCGGTACCGTTGGGTCATGCTCCCCACCGACGGCGCCCTCGACCCTCCCGCGTCGCCCGACGTCGGGTCGCTAGGCGGTTCGGTGGATCTCGTCGTCATCCCCCAGGTCGCCGCGCTGACGGGCGGCCTGGCGATCGCCGGGCTCGTGCTGTTGCGGCGCGGCCTGACCGGCTACCGGACGGCCGATCGCATCGCCGACACCGGCACGTCCACGATCAGTTCCGTCGCGGCCGGCGAGGTCCGGATCAGCGGGGTCGTCGAACCGGCCGAGGTCGTCCTCGTGTCGGCGCTCCAGAGCGTCCGCTGCGTCTACTACCGCTCGTCGATCGACGAGGATCGGGACGATGCGGCGGGTGCGGACTTCCTCGAGGAGCGGTCCGTCGGGTTCCGCGTGCGTGACGCCTCGGGGTCCATCCGGGTCTTCCCGCGCGGCGCGCGGTTCGATGCCCCGCTTCGGTTCGAGGGTCGGACCGGGATGAGCGGCGACGAGCCGCACGGGCTGGACCTCCGCATGGGCAGCGCGATCGACGTCGCCGAGCCGGACCGCGAGGCGCTCGTCGCCGAGCTCCTGCGGACGCCCGGCGATGCACGAGCTGGACGGCGGCGGACGCCATCCGCTCCTGCGCGATCGGCGCGGCCAGCGCCACTACCGCGAGACGCGCCTGGAGCCGGGTGACGCGATCACGGTCGTCGGGGTCGCGCTGCCGTTCGGCGACCTGGCCGACCCGGCCGGCGCGGACCTGGGTGCCGGACCGGATGTGCCGCTGTCGGACCCGGAGATCGCGGCGGACCTCGCCGAGGCTCGGGCGGCCGGCACGCTGGTCGATCCGGACGAGGCGTGGGGCAACGCCGCGATCCCCGGCTTCGGGATCGGCCGACCGGTCAGCCAGCCGGACCTCGATCCGGCCGCCGACCCGCTGCCGATCGCCGATGCGGCCGAGGCGGAGCGGTTCGAGCGGACCTTCGAGATCGAACCCGAGACGCTCGTCCTCTCGGCGGCGCCCGACGTCGCCTTGCTCATCGCCCACGGCACGCCCGGCGCGGCCGTGGATCGCCATCGGGAGACCTACCTCATCGGCCTGCTCGGGGCCAGCCTCGCCATCGTCAGTGCGATGCTCTTCGCCATCATGCTCGCAGGAGGATTCGGCACGTGACGCCACCGGACATCGCAGCCATCGGCGCCGTCGCGCTCGTCCTGGGACTGGCCGCCTTCATCGGCCTGTCCAACTACAACGCGGTCATCGCCCTCCAGCAGCGCGCCGACAAGGCGTGGGCGAACATCGATGTCGTCCTCAAGCAACGCCATGACATGCTCCCGAACCTGGTCGCCGCCGTCCGTGGGCTGATGGCCTACGAGCAGGCCGTGCTGACCGCCGTGACCGAGGCGCGGGCCGCCTACTCCCCCACCGAGCCGATCCCCCAGCAAGCCGCGGTGTCCGACCAGACGACCGCCGCGGTCCGGTCGCTGTTCGCGGTCGTGGAGCGCTACCCGGACATCAAGTCGGGCGCCAACGTCCTGGAGCTGCAGAACGAGATCGAGCGGATCGAGGGCGTCATCGCCGACCGCCGTGAGCTCTACAACGACCAGGTCTACCGGTACAACACGAAGATCGGGACCGTGCCGGCGATCGTCCTGGCCTGGCTGTTCCGCTGGGTGCCGCGCGACTTCTTCGAGGCCGACCCGGCCGACACGGTCCGGCCGGACGTGGAGTTGACGTCGGCATGACCGACGCGCAGGCCGAGCCCGAGGCGCCGCCGACGAGACCGCCGACGAGACCGCCGAGCCGCGCGCCCGCGCCTCTGGCTCGTCCGCCACGGCCAGACCGAGTGGGCCCGACTGGGGCGCCACACCGGGCGCACGGACATCGCCCTCACCGACGACGGCCGCGACCAGGCCCGGGCGGTCGGGACGGCTGTTGTCCGAGCGGCGGGGCGACGGGCCGGACGCGCCGTTCGCGCTCGTCCTGAGCAGCCCGCTCGGCCGGGCCGCCACGACCGCGGCGCTGGCCGGCTTCGACGACGCCACCATCGAGCCCGACC
The DNA here is from genome assembly GCA_963738475.1 of uncultured Chloroflexia bacterium. GTDB lineage: Bacteria > Chloroflexota > Limnocylindria > Limnocylindrales > CSP1-4 > SPCO01. The sequence goes on along the minus strand of CAVTWU010000026.1, from coordinate 68,158 downwards.
TCGCCGAGTGGGACTACGGCGCGCTCGAGGGCCTGACGACCCCCGCGATCCGCCGCCGCCACCCGGAGTGGACGATCTGGACCGGACCCTGGCCAGACGGCGAGACCGTGACCGAGGTCGGTGCGCGAGCGGATCGCGTCCTCGCCCGGGCGCACGCGGCCGGCGGTGACGTCCTCGTGTTCTCGCACGGCCACCTGCTGCGCATCCTGGCCGCCCGCTGGCTGGGCCTCGACCCCTCGTTCGGCCGGCTCTTCGGGCTCGCCACGGGCACCCTGTCCATCCTCGGCTGGGATCGCGAGAACCCGGTCGTCGAGCTCTGGAACGAGGACCCCGACCCCCGCGGCTGACCCGCCGCTCACGCCCCGCCTCGACGCGCGCGCTGGACAGGCGGCGTATGATAGACCGACGGTCGGTCTATGAATCGGAGGCCCGGTGGCACGAACGCTCGATCCCGCGGTCCACGCGCTCCGACGCGACACGTTCGTCGACTCGGCCATCCGCCTCATGCAGGCGAAGGGTTGGTCGTCGACCAGCATCCAGGACGTCATCGATGACGTCGGCGCCTCGAAGGGCGCGTTCTACCACTACTTCGGCTCGAAGGCGGACCTGCTCGACGCCGTCATCGACCGGATCACGAACGTGGCGACGGAGTCGATCCGCCCGATGGTCGACGATCCAGCCCTGACCTCGCTCGAGAAGCTCGATGGCCTGTTCCGGGGCATCGCCCGCTGGAAGGGCGAGCGGACCGACCTGATGCTGGCCATCGTCGAGGCCTGGGAGGCGGACGACAACGCCATCGTGCGCGAGAAGTTCCGACGCGGCGCGGTGGGGCGGATGGCGCCCCTGTTCGCGGACATCCTCCGCCAGGGCCGCACCGAAGGGCGGTTCGCCGGGCTCGATCCGGACGAGGCCGGCCACGTCCTCGTCTCGTTCATGCTCGGCGCCAACGAGGCCGCCGTCCAGCTCTATGCCGCCCGACGGGCGGACACGATCTCGTTCGAGGCCGTCGAGCGCCGCTTCGCGGCCTACAACCAGGGTCTCGAACGGTACCTCGGGCTCCCGGCCGGGTCATTCGACATCGTCGACCGGGACGCCCTTCAGCACTGGTTCGGTTGATCGCTCACGCACGGGAAGGAGCCACATGACCGCCGTCATCGAGACCCACCAGCTGACCAAGACCTACGGGACCCATCGCGGGATCGTGGATGTGGACCTGCGCGTCGACGAGGGCGAGGTGTTCGGATTCCTCGGGCCCAACGGAGCGGGCAAGACGACGACGATCCGCACGATCCTGGACCTCATCCGGCCGACGAGCGGACAGGCCCTGGTCTTCGGCATCGGCTCGTCCGAGGATCCCGTCGCGATCCACCGGCGGTGTGGCTACATCCCCGGCGAGTTCGCCCTGTACGACCGCCTGACCGGCGCCCAGACCCTGCGCTACTTCGCCAGCCTGCGCGGCGGCGTGGACCCGGCCTACCAGGCGTCGCTCATCGAGCGGTTCGATGTCGACCCGTCGCGCCGGTTCAAGGAGTACTCGAAGGGCAACAAGCAGAAGATCGGCCTCGTCATCGCGCTCCAGCATCGGCCCGAGCTGCTGATCCTGGACGAGCCGACGTCGGGCCTGGACCCGCTCGTCCAGCAGTCGTTCTACGCCCTGGTCCGCGAGTCGAAGGCCGAGGGCCGGACGGTCTTCCTGTCGAGCCACATCCTGTCCGAGGTCGAGCGCACGTGCGACCGCGTGGCGATCATCCGCGACGGGCGGCTGGTCAAGGTGGACAGCGTCGAGGGCCTGCGTGACCTCGCCCATCACCAGATCGAGCTGCGCTTCGCCGGTCCCGTCCCGGAGGATGAGTTCCGACGCCTCGACGGCGTCAGCGATGTCGTCGTCGAGGAGAACGTCCTGCGGATGCGCGTCTCCGGCCCGATCACGCCGCTGGTCCAGGCCGCGGCGCGCCACGACCTGCTCGACTTCGTCAGCCGCGAGCCGAGCCTCGAGGAGACGTTCCTCGCCCAGTACGACGAGACGAAGGCGGGTCGCCACGTCGGCGGGGTCGCCGTCATGACCGCCATCGCCCTCACGCCCGTCTCGCGCTGGAGCCGGATCTACGGATTGGGCAGCGTCTACGCGAAGACCCTGCGCGACTCCCGGCTGGCGTTCCTCATCGTGGCCGGCCTGCTGGGCGCGCTGCTCCTGTCCGGAGGTGCCGCGTTCGGCGAGGCCTACGCCACGCCCGAGTCGCGTGCCGCCCTGGCGGCCCTCGTCGCGAGCCTGCCGCCGGTGCTGGCCGGCCTCTATGGGACGCCGTTCCCGGTCAACATCGAGACGCTCGGCGGGTCGCTCGCCTGGAAGACCGCGGCATCGCTCGGGCTCATCGCGAGCATCTGGTCGATCCTGGCCCTCTCGTCCACCCTGGCCGCCGAAGCCCGACGCGGCAGCCTCGAGCTCGTCGCGGTCACGCCCGCTGGGGCTGCGCCGGATCGCGCTCGAGAAGCTCGCCGCCCACCTGACCGCCCTCGCCGGCGTCGTGGTCGTGGTCGCGCTGAGCGCGTGGGTCGCCGGGGCGGCCTTCGCCACCCTGCCGGGCGACGCCATCTCCCCGGAGAGCGCCATCGGCTACGCGCTGTGGGTGGGTCTCGTCGCCATCGCGTCCGGCTCGGTCGCGTTCGCGCTCGCCCCGATCGTCGGGCGGTCCAGCGCGGCCGGGATCGCGGGGGCGATCATGCTCGGCGGCTACCTGCTCAACGGGTACCAGGCCGCGATCCCCGCGTTCGCGGCCCTCGCGAACCTGACCTGGTTCGGCTGGACGGTCGATCACCAGCCGCTCGCCGGCCAGTCCGACTGGATCTCGCTCGTCCCGGTCGCGGTCGTGGCGACCGTCCTGCTTGCCGTCGGGGTCGAAGCGTTCAGCCGTCGGGATCTGGGCGCCACGAGCCGGATCCCGTGGCCCGGCTTCCCCGCGGCCACCCTCGGCCTGGGCGGACCCGGCAGCCGGTCGTTCGGCGAGCGGCTGCCGATGGCCGTGGCGTGGGGCATCGGCATCGGCGTGTACGGACTCGTGATCGGCGCCGCGGCGCGCGCGCTCGGCGATTCGCTCGTGAACCTCTCGCCGGACACGCTCGAGATCATGAAGACCATGTTCCCGACCATCGACCTCAGCACGGCCGGCGGCTTCCTCCAGCTCGCGTTCGTGGTCTTCGGGTTCATCCTCGCCGGGTTCGCCGCCGCGACCCTCGTCGCCGGTTGGGCGTCGGACGAGACGAGCGGCCGGCTCGACATGATCCTGGCGGCGCCGGTGTCGCGCGCCCGCTGGGCGCTCGCCGGTGGCCTGGGCGTCTACGCCGCGATCGCGATCCTGACCGGCATGATCGCGCTCGGGATCGGGATCGGGGCGGCGATCGGCGGCGGCGACATCGTGACGCCCGTCGCGGGGACCGCCGTGCTTGGGCTGTACGCCCTCGGCCTCGCCGGGGTGGGTCTCGCGGTCGGTGGTGCGTTCCGCCCATCGATCGCCGGCGAGACGATCGCGGCGATCGTCATCCTCACGTTCGTCATCGAGCTCGTGGCGCCGCCCCTGCATCTGCCCGACTGGGTCTCCCAGCTCGCGCTGACGACACATCTCGGGCAGCCGATGGTCGGGATCTGGGACCCGGCCGGGATGATCGCGTGCGTCGTCCTGGCCGTCGGCGGCCTGGCGATCGCGGCCTGGGGGATGCGGCGGCGCGATATCGGCCGGTGAGGCCTGCGCTGACGGGCGTGGTGTGCCGGGGCGCACATCGAGTCCACCGCGCCCGTCATGGCCGCGCGCTCGCGACGTAGGCTGCGCGCCACGCGTCGTCGAGATCGCCGAACGGCTGCGGGGCACCCGGCGCCGTCCAGACATGCATCATCTCGACCGTCCTCGGGATGGCGAACGACCCGACCGGGACAGCCGCCGAGCGGTGACACGATCCCGGTGAGACCGGGTGGCACGAGCGAGAAGCAGATCGCCTCGTGGCCGTGCCACACCGTCAACGGCCCCCCGATCGCCGGCCCGGCCTCACCGAAACCCGGCATCTGGAACATCGCCCCCAGTAGCACCGGACCACCGGGGCCGGCCGCGTAGACGAGCGTCTCCGGGCGCTCCGGATCCAGGATCCGACCATCGTGCAGGTATGTTTCGTTCGACGCGTGGTAGTCGAGTCCGGCGATCCCGGCCACGTCATACCCGTCCGCCGCGGCGGCCGCCGGATCCGCGTAGCGCGCCAGCGCGGTGGCGGTGTCGGCGTGGAGATCCTCGGCGGCGGCGACCTGCTCGGGTGTCGGTTCGAGATCGTGCGTCACGGGCAGGAGCGTGCCGGGTCCTGGGACGGTGCCGGCACCGTGGTCATGGGTGTGCGCTCCGACGCCACCGGCCGCCCCGAACGCGCCGGCCCAGGCCGTCGAGGCGGTCAGGACGACGATGGCGATCGTGAGGCCGCTGGCCGCCAGGCCACGGGCGCCGGCGTCGGGCGTCGGCCGGTCGCAGGACGATGGCAAGGGCGGTGATCTCGACGAGCTTCGTCGCCAGCCCGACCTGGTCGGGGGCCTCGCCGCCGAGCACGGCGACCCAGTAGGCGACGATCGACCCGATGCAGCAGGGCGCCGGCCAGGGGTCGCCAGCGCCGACCGAGGGCCAGCCGCCGAGCGGTCTCGGCGAGCAGGACCGCATCGACGACGAAGAGGACGCGGAGCCCGGGTGACCCATGGCCGACCGCCAGCCCGAGGTGGGCCGCCGCGGTGACGGCCAGCAGCCAGAACGCGAGCTTGTGGATCGGCCGGAGGGCGTCATAGCCCGCGGCGATCCGGGCGATCCGCTCGCCCGCCGAGCCGCCTGGCAAGCCACACGGCGACGGGCAGGAGCGCGACCGCCGCGACCGCCAGGCCGTGCGTCGGATCCATGTCGTACATCGGGCTGCCGACGGTCGCGCCGGGACCGATGGCCTCGATCGCGTCGGCGGTGCCCGCCGGGGCGTGGAACGGGACCATGGCGATCACCTCGCGCGCAGCAGGACGATGACGGCGGCCGGGAGGGCGAGTCCGACCAGGAGTTCGACGGGACCGAGCGGCTCCCCGGTCATGACCAGGGCCAGCAGCAGGTCGACGACGGTCACGGCCACGACGCCGACCTCCGCCACGAGCGTCCAGCGACGGGCGCGCCTGGAGCCTCGGGCGAGACCGGCGACCGTCGCGAGGGTCAGGACGGCCGCGGCCGCCGTCAGCCCCAGCGAGACGGCGGCCGCAGGTCCGGTGAAGGCCAGGAAGAACACGGCTTCGATCGTCCGGGCGACGAGGATCGCGCCCTGGACGAGGACGAGGAGGTGGGCGACCTCGACGAGGTCGGGACGGTCGATGGCTGGCCGGGGTGTGGCGGCCGGCACCGCTGACTGCGTATCCATGGGGTCGACTGTGCAAGCCGCAGATGAGCCGGCGATGGACGGCGGATGAGCGCTCGATGAGAAGCTGGCGCCGGGGGCGGGCCGGAGGCACGCCCGGTGCCCAGCCACGCGGTCAGGCGGGCAGCGCCGGCAACCTCACCACGAAGGTGGCTCCCCCGCCCTCGCGGTTCGCCGCCGCGATCGCCCCACCGTGGCTATCGACGATCGACGCGGCGATCGCCAGGCCCAGGCCCGCTCCCCCGCCGGATCTCGCCGGATCGGCTCGATGGAACCGCTCGAAGATGCGCGTCTCATCGCCCGGAGGGATCCCCGGTCCCCGGTCCCCCACCGTGAGGACGACGGATCCACCATCGGCCCCGACCGAGACGTCGACGTCGCCGCTCCCATGGCGCAAGGCGTTGTCCACCAGGATCCAGGCCAGTCTCGTCAGCGCGTCCGCGTCGCCATCGACGATGGCCGCACCCCCGCCCGACGCCAGGACCACGTTCCGGTCCGATCGGCGAGCACGCCGGACGACGTCATCACAGATCGCCCGCAGGTCCACCGGCACCCGCTCGAGTCGGCCGCCCGAGTCCGCCCGAGCCAACCGCAACAGGTCGTCCACGAGGCGGCTGAGCCGCTCGCTCTCGGCCTCGATGTCGCCCACCGCCTCCGCGCGGTCCGCCTCCGCCGCGTCGGGGTGCTCGACCAGGAAACCCGCGTTGTTGCGGATGGTGGTGAGCGGCGTCCGAAGCTCGTGCGAGGCGTCCGCGACGAAGCGGCGCTGCGCGGCCAGCGAGGCGGCCAGCTCGTCCTGTGCGGCCGAGACACGCTCCAGCATCCCGTTGAAGCTCGCGGTCAGCACACCGACCTCGTCGCGGGTCCGAACCTCGGGCAGGCGGCGTGACAGGTCCCCGGTCCGCGCGATCTCGTCGGCGGTGGCGGTCAAGCGTGCGCAGCGGCCGAAGCGCCCGGCCGACCACGAACCAGCTCACGAGCGCCACGGCGATGATCGTGACGATCGCCGCGAAGATGAGGAAGAACCGGACGCCGGCGATCTGCTGCTCCACGAACCGCGTCGACTGGCCCGCGACGGCGATCCCCGAGGTCGCCGCTCGTACGTCCAGCGAGCGGCCGCGACCCGGAACTCGGCGTCGGGCGGCTGCCCGATCGTCGCGACCGACGATCCCGTCTCGATCGCCTCGACGACGACCGCTGCCGGGACCCGCGGCTGTCCCTCCGCCGCCGCCGCGGTCGAGTACAGCGGGCGCCCGTCGGCGTCGAGCACCACGACGAACGGGTCCGTGCTCGTGGCGAGGTCCACCGGAGCCAGCGGTTGACGCGACGCCAGTCCGTCCGGCCCGACCGACTCCACGACGGCCGCCGTCCCCGCCGCGAGCCGAGCCAGCGCGACATCCTGGTCGGTCGCCACACCCCGTGCCAGCAGCCCCGACAACAGGACGGCGAACAGCGTCATCCCGGCCGTGGCGACCGCGACGGCCAGGAGTACGAGGCGGCGGCGGATGCGCACTCAGTCCTCGCGCAGCACGTAGCCGACGCCACGGACGGTGTGGAGGAGTCGCGGCTCCCCGCCGGACTCCAGCTCGCGCCGAAGATAGCCGACGTAGACATCGACGACGTTGGAGACCGAGTCCGACTCGAAGCCCCACACGGCGTCGAGCAGCCGCTCGCGGGTCAGGACCACGCGCGGGTGGCGGGCGAAGTGCTCGAGCAGGCTGAACTCCAGCGCCGACAGGGTCAGGCGTCGGTCGCCGCGCCGAGCGTCATGGGCCTCCGGCTCGACGACCAGGTCGGCGACGCTCAGCCGTTCCGTGCCGCCCGGGGCGTGTCGCCGCAGCAACGATCGCACGCGCGCCAGCAACTCCTCGTACGCGAATGGCTTCACCAGGTAGTCGTCGGCGCCGCTGTCGAGGCCATCCACCCGCGCATCGATGGCATCGCGGGCCGTGAGCATGAGGATCGGGACGTCGCTGCCGGCTCGCAATCGACGGCAGACCTCCAGTCCGTCCATGCCCGGAAGCATCACGTCGAGGACGACGAGGTCCGGCAGGCGGTCGCGCGTCGCGGCCAGCGCGGACGGTCCATCGCCGGCCGTCTCCACTCGATACCCCTCGTACGCCAACGCCCGGCGGACGGACGCGGCGAGGCGCGGGTCGTCGTCGACGACGAGGATCCGGGCGCTCTCGACGGCACTCACGGCGACATCATCGCAGCCCGACATGAGTGCGAGATAAGGACTCGAAGGTCCGCTCTTGACATGGCCGACCGATGGGTCTATATATCGTGTCACGATATAGCGTGACCCGCTATACAGGCGACCGGAGGGCATCATGAAGGGCAAGCGACGTGGATCACGCTCGGTGGCGTCTGGCGTTGCCCCTCGGTGCGCTCGCTGCGCTCCTGCTGGTCTCGCCGACCGCCGCCTGGGGCGCTCAAGTGACCCACGGCCGGTTCCACGATTCTCGGCGGGTCGCCCAGGGCCTGGACATCGACGGTCAGGCCGTGATGGTCCGGACGAACGGGCGCACCTACGTGGTCGTCCACGTCCGAGGCCTGTCCGCGAACACGGCATACGGGGCCCACGTCCACAAGCAGGCCTGCGACGCCGTCGATCCGGTCACCGGCCTTCCGACCTACGCGGACGGCCACTACCAGTACGTCCCCGGGACCGGCCCCGACTACGTCAACGCGGTCAACGAGATCTGGCCGGAGTTCACGACGAACGCGGCAGGGGTCGGCAACGGCTTCGCGCGCAATGTCGGGATCGCCGGACCGACGGCCGTCGCTGTCGTCATCCACGCCCCCGGCGGAGCCAAGCTCGCCTGCGCGGACCTGCGGTAACGTGACGGCCATGGGATCCGCATTCGAACCCCTTGGTCGGTTCGGCCGGCCCGCACAGCAGGTGCTCAACGTCCTGACGTCCGGGCCGCGATCCGTCCATGATCGTGCGCGAAGTCGACGCCCGGTCCTTCAGGGCGGCGGTCCGGATCCCCTCGATCGGGGGGGATCCGGGATCGTGCCGGCCAGCGGCGCCCAGTCGATGCCGTCGCCGCTGGCTCGACCGTTGATCAGGGGCCGGCGGCCGGTGAAGTCGGGCCGGATCGCCGCCGGCTGCGGCCCGATCGCGATCTCCGTCCCGTTGGGCGACCAGGCCGGCCACGTCACCTGGTTGCTGAGCGGCATGCTACCGTACGTTCGCCACCGTCGATGTCCATCACGCCGAGGCTGTAGGATGATGTTCGTCCCGAGCGTCGATGGACGTTGAAGGCGATCCGCTGGCCGTCCGGGGAGACGCGCGGCGCGCCCTCCTCAGATCGTCGGCGTGTCCGTCAGGAAGGTCCGCGTGCCATCGGGCGCCTGCAGCCGCGATCTCCAGGTTCCGCGTCGATGGGTCTCCCGGGCTACCACGTACCGCCAGGCCCCGCCGATGAAGGTCCCGTCCGCGAGCCAGTCCCAGACATGGTCCAGGCCGGTCTCGATCCGCGTCGAGCCGCCGACGCGTATCGACGATCTGGATCTCGAGCGTCTCGCCCGTCGACGGCCGGGTGCATGACGGAGACCGCGATCTTCGTGCCATCGGCCGACCAGATCGGCTCGGCCGAAGATCTCGCCTTCGACCCAGTCGGCGATCTCGCGTCGCCCGGAGCCGTCCGGATTGATCAGGAAGATGCCGTCGCCCCAGACGCTGAACGCGATGACGCGCCCGTCCGGCGACCAGCGACCGCCTTGAGCGCCATGGCCGATCGTGCCGGGAATGGGCACGGGCTCCCCGCCGGGCATGCAGGTCCACAGGTGCTGGTTCCCCTCGGTGTCGTACATCGCGTACAGGATCGGGTCCGGGTGAACCGTAGGTGACCGCCGCGGCACGACCGGGCGCCGCCACCGGGGTCAGCCCCACCGCCAGCGGCGATCGCCAGCACGACCGACGTCACCCGGCGGACGGAGGCGGCCTGACCGATCGGGCGGAAGCGAGAGCATCAACCGAATGCTGTGTGCCGGGCCGTCGGGTGTCAATGGCCGAGGCGAACGTCGGTGCCGCGATGCACCGGAGCTCAGGCGCCCGCCGCTGCGGCCTTCGGCGTGGGCTTGGACGACAGCCTCGGCGTCCGCGCAGGTCGTGTCGGGCGGACCTTGGGAGCCTTCGAAGCCCGGGCCGGGGCTGGCGTGGCGACGCCCGTCGGGCCGTAGGCGGCGAGGAGTCCTCGGGCGTCAGCGGACGAGCGAAGGCGTAGCCCTGGCCGAACGCGCAGCCCAGGTCGCGCATCCGGTCGGCCTGCTCCTCGGTCTCGATGCCCTCGGCGACGGTCTCGATCCCGAGCGAGCGGCTCATCGCGACGATCGCGCCGGCCAGCGCGGATGACTTCGACGTCTCGTCCGTGTCCTGGACGAACTCGCTGGCGATCTTGAGCGTGTCGATCGGGAACTGGCGCAGGTGGCTGAGCGAGAAGTAGCCGGTCCCGAAGTCGTCGATGACGGTCCGGACGCCGAGCGCGCGCACGCCGTGGAGCGTGGCGATGGTCGTCGGCGTGGCCTTGCAGCAGCGCGGTCTCGGTGATCTCGAGCATCAGTCGGGTCGGATCCAGCCCGGACTCGCCGAGCACCGCCTTGACCGACGTCGAGGAAGCCGAGCTGCTGGATCTCGCGCGCCGAGACGTTGACGCTGACGAACATGTCGGCGGGCGCCGTCCCGGCCTCGATCCACTCGGCGGCCTCGCGGCAGGCCTCGCGCAGGACCCAGTGGCCGATCGGCAGGATCGCGCCGGACTCCTCGGCGATCTCGATGAACCGGTCCGGCATGACCAGGCCGTGGACGGGGTGCGTCCAGCGGACGAGGCCCTCGACGCCGGCCAGCTTGCCGGTCCGCAGGTCGATGATCGGCTGGTAGAGCAGCTTGAGCTGGTCGAGGTCGACGGCGCGCTGGAGGTCGACGCTGAGCTCGTGGCGCTCGCGCATCGCCTCGTGCATGCCCGGGTCGAAGATGGCGAAGCCGGACTTGCCGTTGGCCTTGGCCATGTACATCGCGACGTCGGCGTTGCGGACCAGGTCGGCCGCGCCGGCGACGGCGTCGCGGGCGCTGGCGATCCCGACCGAGGCGGTGACGACGACGTGCTTGTCGCCGATGACGTACGGGGCGCGCAGCTCGTGGACGAGCCGAGCGGCCATCGACCGCGACCGGGTCAGCATCGGCTCGTCGTCGGTCAGGATGGCGAACTCGTCGCCGCCGAGGCGGGCGACCAGGTCGCCGGCGCGGACGAGGCGCGAGATCCGCTCGGTGACCGCGACCAGCAGGGCATCGCCGGCGGCGTGACCGAGCGTGTCGTTGACGATCTTGAAGTCGTCGAGGTCGAGGAACAGGACGGCCGTCACCTGGTCGGCTCGTCGCTCGCGGCTCGCCGACGTGGAGGGTCCGCTCGAGCGACAGCTGGAACATGCGGCGGTTGGCGGCGCCGGTCAGCGAGTCGCGCTCGGCCAGGTCCTGGACGTGCTGGAGGAGGGCGGCGTTGCGCAGGTTGAGCGCGGCGATCGAGGCGAACTGGCCGAGCATCGCGGCGACCCGTCGCTCCACGCCGGTCCGCCGGCGTCCGATGCTCGACGACGAGCGCACCGAGCGTGCGGCCCTCGGCGATCATCGGGGCGACAGCACGTTCCGGGCGTCCGGCATGAGGCGCGGACAGGAACGGGTCGCGCGTCGGATCGAGCTGCTTGACCGGCAGGGTGTCGCGGCGCTCCCAGGCTCGGCGGATGATCCAGTCGGCGTCGGCCGCGGTCGTCGGCGCCTCCGTCGATGCCGTGCGTGGCGAGGACCACGACGCGGCCGTCGGACTCGCCGAGCAGCACGCCGCGCTCGAAGCCGAACCGACCGACCAGCGCCTGCAGGACGATGTCCGACTGCTGGACCGCGTCGGCGACGGCATCGAGCCTGGCACCGACATCGACGAGCGCCTGGAGATCGGCTCGGCGCAGGCGCAGCTCGCGCTCGTTGAGGGCCGAGAAGATCGAGGTCGCGATGGCGAACAGCCAGAACGACGGTCACGTTGAGGACCGGCATGCGATCGAACTCGATGCCCGACGCCGGGCGCGACATCGACCGGCGCGAGGAGGCGCGGCCGCCTCGGCGTAGACGACGACGAACAGCAGCAACGAGTGCCAGAGGGCGATCTTCAGGCCGGTCCGGTACGACGCCAGCAGCGAGACGGCGACCAGGTGCGAGGAAGACGAGGAAGCGGATCGGGCTCTGGGTCGCGCCGGTCGCGTACATCGTCGCCGCGAGGTACAGCCCGTCGATGAGCAGCAGGCCGGTCAGGATCCAGTAGTCGAAGCGACTCGTGACCCGTCGGGCGGTCTCGCCGGCGACGGCGACCAGCAGGTAGGCGCCGGTCAGGAGCGAGGACCGAATCGAGCGGGAGGACGAGCGCCTCGGGACGGAGGACCGCCCAGGCGGCGACGATCCCGCCGATCGCGACGCGCAGGACGAGCAGATAGCTCATCCGGTCGCTCAGCGACGTGAAGTCGGCCCGGGACGCAGCGGTCGGGGCGGTCGGCTGGGCGACCGTCGTCGGAAGCGAGACCTGGGTGACGGTCGGTCGCCGAGCGCGTCGGCGGGTGTGATCACAGCAGCTCCTCGTCGAGGAACCCGATCTCGCCGCTCGACCGGCGGCTGCCGACTGGGCGCGCAGCCTGGGATCGCGTCGGTCGACCCTCGGCTGGACGAGCAGGAACAGCACGACGAGGACCATCAGGGCCAGCGGGAAGCTGAACTCGTCGGCGACGGAGGCCGCGGCGGCTGGCTTGACGACCGTGTTCACGCTCGGTGACGACGGTGTCGGCGACGTCGCTGACGGCGTCGGCGACGGCGGCCGGGAGTCCGGGCTCGGTCGGTCGGCACGGCCGGCTTCCGGGCGCGGGAGCGGCCTCCGGGGTCTGACCGGCCGCCCGAGGCGTCCGGACCGGTCGGTGCCGGCCGCCAGCGGGCGGGATCGGCGGCGGTCGGCGGTCGGGGGTCGGGCGTCGGGCGTCGGGGTCGGGGTCGGCGTCGGGCGTCGGGCGTCGGGCGTGGGCGTCGGGGTCGGGGTGGGCGTCGGGCGTCGGGGTGGGGGTCGGCGTCGGGGTCGGGCGTGGGCGTCGGGGTCGGGCGTGGGCGTCGGGGTCGGGCGTCGGGGTCGGGGTCGGCGTGGGCGTGGGCGTCGGGCGTCGGCGTGGGGGTCGGGGTCGGCGTGGGCGTCGGCGTCGGGCGTGGGGGTCGGCGTGGGCGTGGGGGTCGGGGTCGGGGTCGGCGTGGGCGTCGGGGTCGGGGTGGGCGTGGGCGTCGGGGTCGGGGTCGGGGTCGGGGTGGGCGTGGGGGTCGGGGTCGGGCGTCGGGGTCGGGGTCGGCGTGGGCGTCGGGGTCGGGCGTCGGCGTCGGGGTCGGCGTGGGGTCGGGCGTCGGCGTGGGCGTCGGGGTCGGCGTCGGGGTCGGGGTCGGCGTGGGGGTCGGGGTCGGCGTGGGCGTCGGGGTCGGGGTCGGGCGTCGGGGTCGGCGCGGGCGTGACCGTCACCCGGAGCAGGTCCGCGAGATCGTCGCGCTCGGGCGCATCGACCCACTCGAAGCACTCCCACCAGGCCGGCGAGGCGACGGCGCAGATGTAGTCCGTGCCGTCGTCGGCGGCGTCATAGCTGACCTGCGCACGGTCCCGTCGTCGCTGGTATGGCAGATCAGGTCGGAGCCAGGCCGCCATGCGGATCGTTCGGGCTGCCGAGGACGAAGTAGAAGCGGACCTGGGTGTTCGTCCCGGTGCCGGAGAACACGTTGCCGTACTGATCGAAGACGGTCGCCGTCAGGACGACGGTCGTGCCCTCGGTGACCGTCGAGGTATCGGGATCCACGTCAAGGGACTCCAGCACCGGCGGATCGGCCGCGATCACCGGACCGGCGAACGGGACCGCCAGGAGCCAGAGCATGGCGACGACCAGCCAGGAAGTGGCGATCGAACGCTTCGGGTCCTCGTCGGCGGTGATGGGTCGGCATGTGTCGGCTCGCTGGTGGCGCTCCCGGAGACCGGAGCGGGATGAGTGCCAGCGATTCATACGCGCGGATGCGTCCCGCCGAACCGGCCTAGTCGTCAGGCGTAAGCCTATGTGCAGGCGGGCACCGCAGGGCACCGAGGCCGACGACGGCTCCCGGTCCTGTTCTGACGGGTGACCATCGGGATACCGCATGCCACCCGTGGGCACCGCACCACAGCGCACGAGGTGGAGGTCGCCGCAAGCGGCCTCCTCCTCTATGTCCTCGCTGCTATCGTTACTCCGAGCGGTCGACGCCGGGCAGCAACGCCGAGGTCGACCGATCGGGTCTCCCGACCATGACGTCCAGCGACATCGCGCAGGTCGCGACGCGAACGTCGACGGGACGACCGGCGTCACGATCACGTTCGTACTGGAGGACCCGATGCCCATCGTCGAATACCCCGCCGGTACCGCCTTCCCCGGGGTAGTCGGCCGCACGACGGACGAGTCGAGCCCGGCCTGGCCGGCGCTCACCCGCGCCCCGAAGGGCGCCCCGAACGTCCTCTTCGTCGTGCTCGACGACACGGGCTACGGGCAGCTCGGCTGCTACGGCAGCCCGATCGCCACGCCGAACTTCGACGCGCTCGCGGCGAACGGGCTCCGCTTCACCAACATGCACACGACGGCGCTGTGCTCGCCGAGCCGCTCATGCATCATCACCGGCCGCAACCACCACAGCAACGGCATGGCCTGCGATCACCGAGCTCGCGTCCGGGCTATCCCGGCTACAACGGGATCGTCCCGCGCGAGAACGGCTTGCTGTCCGAGATGCTGCGTCGAGCGCGGGCTACGGCACGTTCATGGTCGGCAAGTGGCACCTCTCGCCGAGCAGCCAGGAGACGGCGGCCGGGCCGTACACCAGCTGGCCGCTCGGGCGCGGCTTCGAGCGCTTCTACGGCTTCCTGGGCGGCGACACGAGCCAGTGGTATCCCGAGCTCGTCTACGACAACCACCAGGTCGAGCCGCCGCGGACGCCCGAGGAGGGCTATCACCTGACCGAGGACCTGGTCGACAAGTCGATCGAGTTCATCACGGACCTTCGCCAGGTCGACCCGGACAAGCCCTTCTACCTCCACCTCTGCTTCGGCGCGACCCACGCGCCGCACCACGTCCCCAAGGAGTGGGCCGACAAGTACGCCGGCCAGTTCGACGACGGCTGGGACGCCTATCGCGAGAAGGTCGTTCGCGCGCCAGAAGGAGCTCGGCATCGTGCCCGCCGACGCCGAGCTCTCGCGCCACGATCCGGACGTGCCCGACTGGGACTCCCTGTCGCCCGACGCACGCAGGCTGTCGGCGCGGATGATGGAGGTCTTCGCGGGCTTCCTCAGCCACACCGACCACCACCTCGGCCGGCTGCTCGACTACCTGCGCGAGCAGGGGCAGCTCGACAACACGATCGTCATGGTCATCTCCGACAACGGCGCGAGCGCCGAGGGCGGCCCGACCGGCACCACCAACGAGGCGCAGTTCTTCAACAACGCCCAGGAGCCGCTCGAGGAGAGCCTCGCGGTCATCGACGAGATCGGCGGCCCGAAGCACTTCAACCACTACCCGTGGGGCTGGACGTGCGCCGGCAACACGCCCTTCCGGCGCTGGAAGCGCGAGACCTACCGCGGCGGCTCGACCGACCCGTTCATCGTCTCCTGGCCCGCCGGCCTCAAGGCGCGCGGCGAGATCCGCTCGCAGTACGCCCACATCATCGACATGGTCCCGACGGTGCTCGACCTGCTCGGACATGCGAGCCACCGGCCGTCGATCGGCGGCGTCACGCAGTCACCGATCCAGGGCGTGAGCTTCGCCGATGCCCTCGCCGATCCCGCGGTCCCGACCGACATCGCACGCAGTACTTCGAGATGATGGGCCACCGGGCCATCGACCACGACGGCTGGCGGGCGGTCTGCCCGTGGCCGGGACCCGTCGTTCACGGAGGCCGGCATGGGGTTCGGCCAGCCGATCTCGGCCGAGACGCTCTCCGAGCTCGATGCCACCGGCTGGGAGCTCTACCACGTGGCCGAAGACCCGGCCGAGAACCACAACCTCGCGGCCGAGCACCGCGACCGGCTCATCGCGATGATCGCGACTGGTACGTGGAGGCCGGCAGGAACGGTGTCATGCCGATCGACGGCAGCGGCCTGGCGCGGATGATCGGCGAGAAGCCGCTCGTCGCCCCGCCGCGCAACCAGTACACCTACGTGCCCGGCACCCAGTCCATCCCGAACTTCGCCGCGCCGCGGCTGCTCAACCGCCCGCACAGCATCACCGCCATCGTCGAGATCCCCGAGGCCGGCGCGGAGGGGGTCCTGTTCTGCCAGGGCACGGCGGCCGGCGGGTACTCGCTGTACGTCAAGGACGGCCGGCTCCACTACGTCCACAACTACGTCGCGAGGGACCTGTTCAGCGTCGTCCTCGCCGGAGCCGATCGCCGGCCGGGCCGGCACGAGCTTCGCTTCGAGTTCGAACCCACGGGCCAGCCCGACATGGCCAAGGGCCATGGCGTCCCGGCTCGGCTCCAGCTGTACGTCGACGGGACCTCGTCGCCAGCGCCGACGCGCCGCACACCACGCCGTTCGCGTTCAATCCCGGGGCCGTCAGCTGCGGCCACAACCCGGGCTCACCGGTGACCCCGGACTACCCCAGCCCGTTCAGGTTCACCGGCCGCATCGAGCACGTCGTCGATCGACGTCAGCGGCGACCTCATCGTCGATTCCGAAGCCGAGCTTCGGCTCGCACATGGCGCGTCAATAGCCACGCTGTATCTCGGCTCCTGTCGAGCCGGACCAACGAAAGGCAGGAGTCATGACCGATCGATCGCTCGACGAGCTGGGGCCCGTCGATTACCTGATCGTCGAGTTCCCGGCGGGGGCCCAGAACTTCACCGGCGAGGGCGCCGCGGACTCGTCCGGCTGCACGATGCCGGGATCATCCGGGTCATGGACATCCTCATCCTCGCCAAGGACGCCGACGGCACGGTCGAGGCGATGGAGCTGTCCGACCTCGCCGAGCTCGGCGAGCTCGCCGCGGCTCGAGGCGCAGCTCGTGCAGACCCTGGCCGAGGACGACGTCGACCACCTCGCAGCCGCCATGGATCCCGGCAGCGTCGCCGGCGTCCTCGTCTACGAGAACCTGTGGGCCGCCCCGTTCGGCTCGGCCATGCGCCGCGCCGGTGGTCAGCTGATCGCCAACGGCCGGATCCCGATCCAGGCCCTCATCGCCGCCGTCGAAGCCGACGAAGCCCTCGTCGCAGAAGGAGTCTGACATGCCGCTCGGACCAGGTCGCCGAGGCGTCGGCGTCATCGGTGGACCCGTCGCCAAGGTCGCCGTCGTCGGCGCCGTCGCCAGTCCCGGCCCGTCGCCGGTCGCCAAGGCCGCCGTCGTCGGCGCCGCGGTGAGTCCCGGGCCCTCGCCCGTCGCCAAGGCCGCCGTCGTCGGGGCCGCCGTCACGCCGGGTCGCCGCCGCTTCTAGCCAGGGCGCCCACGAGCCGTGTCATCGGCTCGATCCCGGCCCCGGGTCCGTTCTGGATCCGGGGCCGTCTCTGTCTGTCGCCGGGCGCCGTCTCTGTCCGTCGCCGGGCCGCGCGCACAGACCCGGGCGCATGCGCTGATCCGGGCCGCACGCTGGGACTGGGGAGAGATGGCTCCGGCGGTAAGATTCGAACTTACGACCAAGCGATTAACAGTCGCCCGCTCTACCACTGAGCTACGCCGGAACGGGACGTGGGGCCGCAGCCTCGAACGTCGGGCGCCGGGGTCCGGCACCGCGCGAAGGATAGCACGAGGTCGGCGGGGCGGGCCGCCTGCGATACTCCGGACATGAGCCTCACCTCGGTCCGCGATCTCGCGGCGCGACTGGACGATCCGGCGGTTCGAGTCGTGGACGCCCGCTGGTATCTCGGGCAAGCCCGGCGAGGGTCGCGCGGCCTACGACGCCGGCCACGTGCCGGGCGCGATCCACGTCGACATGGACACGGACCTGGCCGCGCCGTCCGGGCCGGGCCGGCATCCCCTGCCCGAGCCGGCCTGCTCGCCGCGCGGCTCGGCGCGCTCGGGATCGGTCATCGCACGAGATCGTGGTCTACGACGATGTCGGCGGATGGGTCGCCGCACGGCTGTGGTGGATGCTCGACGACCTCGGGCATCGTGCGGTCTCCGTGCTCGATGGCGGATTCCCGGCGTGGCTGGCAGCCGGGCTTCCGACGACGGTCGACGTGCCCGCGTGGCCGGCGGCCTCGCTGACCCTGGCCGACCACTGGACGAACGTCATCGATCGAGACGGGCTGCGGGCGCGCCTCGGCGAGGTCGTGCTGCTGGACGCGCGTGGTGCGCCACGGTATCGAGGGGAGGTCGAGCCGATCGACCCGATCGCCGGCCACATCCCGACCGCGATCAACGCCCCGACCGACGGCAACCTGGGGTCGGATGGGACGTTCCTCCCGGCGGACGCGCTGCGGGTCCGGTATGGCGACCTCGGCGCAGCGGGTTCGGCGGAGGTCGTGGCTTCGTGCGGCAGCGGGGTCTCGGCCTGCCACGACGTGCTGGCGATGCGCCTCGCCGGCCTCCCGGCCCCGCTCCTCTACCCGGGTTCGTGGAGCGACTGGAGCACGGCGGGGTACCCGGTCGCGACGGGACCGGAGCCGGGTGAGGCGCCCGGGCCGTCGGCGGGGCTAGGCGGTCGGCGGTCCTGGTCCTCGGGCGTCTTCGGCGGCTCGATCATGAGGACCCAGGCCGCCTGGACCCCGAGGAACAGCAGGATCGAGAGGATGATCCCTTCGACCTGCAACGGGGTCAGGTTCCAGCCGAGGTTGCGGACGAACTCGGGGAACAGCGCGACAGCCGTGATCACCGCGTAGATCGGGATCGACGACCCACTCGACGATGCGCACGATCCGCGGGCAGTCATGGCCCGTCACGCAGGGTCCGAACGTAGTAGATCGCCCCGATGAGCCCCGTGAGTCCAGCCAGCGTGAACGTCGTCCGCCACAGGAATGGCGAGTCGGGCGCGATCATCGACAGGATCGCCATCATCCCGGGCAGCAGGAAGTGGAACGAGATGGCGTACGCCATCCGCCGATGCGTCAGGTCCGTCCAGAGGGTCGGCCGCGACTGCACGACGACCCACCACAACCCGAGCAACGTGAAGCTGATCGTGCTGACCGTGGCATAGAACGCGTTCAGGTCCATGCCGGGATGCTACCGCGCGGCGAGGCGCGCGAGTAAGCCGCTGGTGAGCGCCGGCTGGCGACTGGCGTCGTGGCTCGTGCCATGGGAACTCGAGAGCGGCGCTCGGACGTCGGTGCCGCGCGCGCTCGCGAGCTCATCTCGACGTGCTGCGCGATCTCGCGGGCTGGTCGCATCGACCGAGGACTCGAGCGGTGCGGCGTGGCTCGCGCCGTCGGCCTCTCGCCGGCCAGTACAGCCGGATCGAGCGAGGGCTGTCCGGGTCCGTGTCGATCCGAGCAGGCGGCGCTGATCGCGGCAGCCATCGGATGCGACCTGTCGGTCCGCGTGTATCCAAGCGGCCAGCCGATCCGGGACGCCGCGCACGCTGCCCTCCTCGGCGCTTTCGAGCGCGGTCCATCCGTCGCTGCGGCTGCGGACAGAGGTCCCGTTTCCCGACCCGCGCGACGACGAGCCTGGGATGCCGTGATCCAGGGGCCCAGCTGGCGGTCTGGCGTCGAGGCCGAGACCGCGACCTCGCGACCGACAGGCCCTCGAGCGCCGGCTCGCCCTGAAGCTGCGGGACGGCGACGTGTCGATCTGGTCCTGTTGCTGCTGGACTCGAGATACAACCGCGACTTCGTGCGCTCGAACGACGATGCCTTCCGGCGAGCGGTTTCCGATGCCCGGACCGCGCTGCTGGAGTTGCTCTGGCGCGGGAGTCGACCCTGGGTGAGCTCGATCGTCTCCTGTAGGCTGCTGTCGCGCTCAGACCAGGCCGCTTGCGCCACGACGCAACCAACTCGCTACCGTGTGGTCCTCAAGCCCGTCCCTGCTCGACGATTGCATCAGACACACGACACGAGCGAACCGGGCCTCGTGCCTGGCCCGGACGCGCCGGTCTCTTGCATCGGACGCAAGGATCCGACGCCGACCCGCGGCATGAGCGACAGTGCTTGCGCCTCATGCAACGCATCGTCGATCGATTGCGCGGCATGCACATCCAGCGCCCGGAGCCATCGCACGCGCCAGGCCGCGCGAGCGGCCTGCCCGGGGTGGCCGCCCCGGCGCGGCCCCCCACGCTCCCGCAGGTACGAACGAGCCCGGCCGTCGGGCCGGGCTCGTTCGCTTGGGCAGCGCTGTCGGGCGGCCGGCCCCCAGCCACTCCCCGGGGAGTGGCCACGGACCGCGGGTCTACTCCAGGTAGTCCTTGAGCTTGCGGCTGCGGGACGGGTGGCGGAGCTTGCGGAGCGCCTTCGCCTCGATCTGGCGGATGCGCTCGCGGGTGACGTTGAACTCCTTGCCGACTTCCTCGAGGGTCCGGGCACGCCCGTCCTCGAGGCCGAACCGGAGCTGCAGCACGCGCCGCTCGCGCCCGGTCAGGGAGTCCAGCACCGCCTCGACCTGCTCCTTGAGGAGCTGGTGCGACGCGGCCTCGGCCGGAGCCAGCGCCCCCCGGTCCTCGATGAAGTCGCCGAGGTGGGAGTCCTCCTCCTCGCCGATCGGGGTCTCGAGCGAGACCGGCTCCTGCGAGACCTTGATGATCTCGCGGACCTTCTCGGGCGTGACCTGGACCTCCTGGCCCTTGGACATCGCCTCGGCGATCTCCTCGACCGTCGGCTCGCGGCCCAGCTCCTGGAGGAGCCCGCGCGAGACGCGGATCAGCCGGTTGATCGTCTCCACCATGTGGACCGGGATGCGGATCGTCCGCGCCTGGTCCGCGATGGCCCGGGTGATGGCCTGGCGGATCCACCACGTGGCGTACGTGGAGAACTTGAAGCCCTTCTCGAAGTCGAACTTCTCGACCGCCCGGATCAGGCCGATGTTGCCTTCCTGGATGAGGTCCAGGAACGACATCCCGCGCCCGATGTACTTCTTCGCGATCGACACGACCAGCCGCAGGTTGGCCGAGGTCAGCTGCTCGCGCGCGTCACGCCCGATGGCCACGATCTCGCCCTTGCGATCGCGCAGCTTCGTGGTGGACGGCAGCTCCGGGTCGTAGCCCATCGACATGCAGCAGGTCGGCGTCGTTGCCGGCCTCGATCCAGCGCTGCATCGCCGGGAAGGCGACGCCGTCGCGGGTCCAGTCGTAGATGGCGCGCAGGCCCGACGTTGTCGCGCGAGTCGAGGTCGCCGTTGTGGACCGCCAGGTACGACCAGTCCATCAGCTCCAGGAACGACTCCGGCGAGAGGCGTCTCGCTGTACGCGTGCAGCAGCTTGCGGGCTTCCTTGAGCCGCTCCTTCGTGCCCTCGGACTGGGCGTCGCGACCGGCCTTCACCAGGTGGAAGTCCGGCGTCGGGACCAGCAGGTCCGCGGCCAGGTCGGACGAGATCGCCGCGCGGACCATCTCGTGCGCCTCGGGCCCGAACGGCAGCCGGTGCTGCTGCTTCATGGTGCGCGTCTTGCGCTCGGTGTCGTGGAGGGTCCACTCGTGGAGCGAGACGATGCCCTTCCACGGCTCCTCGGCCAGCTGCTCGCCGAGCTCGATCGCCTTCGCCAGGACGACCTCTTCCTCGGCGGTGAGCAGGGCGACCTTGCCGATCTCCTTGAGGTACATCCGGACCGGGTCGTCGATCCCGATCATGTCGGCGGAGATGGCCTCGAGGTCCTCGGCGGAGGGCTCCTCGACCGTCTTGGGGTCGAGCTTCGCCGGGGCGTCGGCCGGCAGCGCCGCAGCGACGTCGGCCGGCAGGTCGTCGGCGACCACGATGATCCCGACATCGGCGCCGTCGGCGGCCGCCGCGTCCGGGCCCAGGTCCAGATCGTCGTCATCGTCGTCGTCGTCATCGGCGCTGGCCACCGCGGTGCCGGCCTTGGCGCGCGACGGGCGCAGGCCGGCGGTCTTGGCCTCCTCGAGTTCGGCCTTGGAGCGGCGCGGGCGGGACAGGACGGCTTCGACGAGTTGCTTGTCGAGGGGATCGGCGGGCATGGACTTACCTCCTGGGACTGACGAACATGCGGGTCTCTTCGCGGCGACGGTCGAGAGACCGGCGTGCTTCGTTGATCTGGCGTCGTTCGAGCATCAGCCGGTCGATCGCTTCTCGATCGCCGGCACGTTCGGCCTCCCCCTGGGCGGCCTCGTTGTAGTCGCTGCGTTCGCGCAGCTGGTCGTCCTCGAGCTCGAGGAGCAGGCGGGTGACTTCGTAGTGGAGCTGGGACGCACCCAGCGTGCGCGGGTCCGGCCCCGGCTTGGCATATAACGCTCGAGCGAGCGCTGCCGTTTCGTCATCGACCGTCAGGAGCAGGGCCGCGCCGTCGAACGGCGGGTGGATCCCCTGGTCGTCCGACTCGCGCTGGAGCACGATCGCCCGGAACAGTTCGCGCGCGACCGTGCTCGGCAGCTGGTCCGGCCCGAGCTCCTCGGCGACCCGGAGCTGCTGGTCCGGGACGAGCAGCAGGAGGCGCAGCAGTTCGCTCTCGACCGGCGTGACCGCCCGCAGGATGTCGTTGATCGGCAGGGCGTCCGGCGAGTTCAGCACGGCATCCGCGCTGATCCGGCTCTGGGCGTCGGCGGCCGCTCCCCCACTCCCGTGGCCCGCCGTCAGCGGGTTCCGAGCCGGTCGCTCCAGGACCTGGCGCAGCGTCGCGCTCCTCGACGCCCGACACCCGCCGGACCTCGCCGAGCGCCTCGCCCTGGCGGAGCGGATCGGCGATGTCGCGGATGGACGGCATGACCGCCTCCACGAACCCGATCCGGCCGGCGCGCGGTCTTGAGGTCGAACCGATCCGCGTGGTAGCCGATGAGGTACTCGACGAGCGGCTTGGCCTTGGCGACGGCCGCCTCCCACGACGTCGGGCGTCTCGCGGACGACGTCGTCGGGATCCTTGCCGTCCGGCAGGCCGACGACGCGAACGTCCTCGAGCTTCACGCCCGAGTCGCCGTGCTGGAGCTGGCCGATGAGTCCGGCGATCGCGGTCACGCCGACGGTCCCGGCCTTCTCGCCGGCCGCATCGACGTCGTACGCCAGCGCGATCCGCGTCGCGTAGCGGGTCAGCAGCGCGACCTGGCCGGGCGTGAGCGCGGTCCCCAGGCGAGGCGACGACGTTGTCGAAGCCGGCCTGGTGGGCCATCAACGCGTCCGTGTAGCCCTCGACGATGACGGCCTGGCCGGACTTGCGGATGGACGACTTGGCGCGATCGATGAGATAGAGCGTCCGACTCTTGTCGAACAGCGGCGTCGCCGGGGTGTTCAGGTACTTGGGCCCCTCGCCCTCGAGGAGCCGGCCGCCCAGCCCGACCGCGCTGCCGTTCTGGTCGCGGATCGGGAACAGGACGCGCGCCCGGAACTTGTCGTAGACGCCGGAGCGGTTCTGGCGCGGCGAGGCGAGGCCCGACCTCGACGAGCTCCTCGGGGCGGATGTCGCGCTTGGCCGCGAGCTGGCGGGTCATCGTGTCCCAGCCACCGGGCGCCCAGCCGAGCTGGTAGGCGGCGATCGTCTCGTCGGTGAAGCCGCGGCCGTGGAGGTAGGCCAGGGCGGCCTCGCCGGTCTTCGAGCCGGTCAGGACCGCGTGGTAGAAGGCGATGGCGCTGTCCATGACCGAGCGGAGTCGAGCCTTGTGGGCGTCTTCGCGCTTGGTCCGCTCGTCGATCTCGACGCCGGCCTTGCCGGCGAGGGTCCGAAGCGCCTCCGGGAAGGTGGCCGAGTCGCGCTGCATGACGAAGCTGAAGATGTCGCCGCCCAGGCCGCACCCGAAGCAGTGCCAGGTCTCGCGGTGGGGCGTGACGACGAACGAGGGTGTCTTCTCACCGTGGAACGGGCACAGACCCTTGTAGGCGGTGCCCGCCTTCTTGAGCGCGACGGTCTCGCCGACCACGTCCACGACGCTCAACTTGCTCTTCACTTCGGCTGCGACGCCGACCGCCAAACTCACCCTCCAGGTGATCCGCCCGAACCTCCGCCGATCCACCGGGTCCCGAACATGCTTGTGGGCCTGTCAAGTCTTGACAAGCCCTAGTGCCCTAACCTTACACCCCCTTGTCAAGCCCTTTGTCAATACCCCTCAGGGGTATCGACCGCCGAGGTCGAGCGCCATCGCGGCGCGGCTCCGTGAGCCGTCGAACACGAACCAGCACAGCTCGTTGCGCAGCCGCTGGTCGTCGAGCACGAGGTCTCGGATCGCGTCGGGGAGCCGGGCGCGCTGCCACCGGCACTCCACGCGGCCGGCCGCCTCGCGCTCGTCCTCGGGCGCAGCCGCCTGCGCCGCCCTGATCGCGTAGGCCGCGGCACCGAGCTCGTGGGCCGCCACGTGGCCCACCGCCGCGGCCTGGCCGGCAGCGTACGCGGCATGCCGTGCCGCCCCACGCAGGTCCCTGGCCGCGGCGTTCGCATGGCCGGCCGCCGTGCGGGCCTCCGCCCACGTGATCTCACCCCGCGCCCAGGCACGCCCGAGGTCGATCGCCCGACGTGGACGGTCGTCCGTCGGCCGTGCCTGCTCGAAGTGGTGCAGCACGTGCTCCGCGCAGTCAGCCGCCCACACCGCGAGCAGACGATGATCGCTCGTCCCTGCGAGGGTCCCGCCGCGACGCACGGTGATGAACCGCGGATCCCGGATCTTCGGGAGGATCACGAGTCCGATCGACCTCAGTCTCATGCGTCCGCCAAGCGTAGCGGACCGCCATCCCAGGGCTGAAGGACCCGGCGGCCCAGCGCGGCCGCATGACCCGGGCCGTGCGGCCCCCCTAGGCGGGCCCGATGGCCCCACGATGGGTCGGCATGGCCCCTGCCGCTCGGCTCCCGACTCCCTGACGCTGTGACCAGCAGATACGAAGAGCGGTTCCAGACCGGAGCCGCACCAGTCCAGGGAAGGACGAGAGTCATGAACGGTCGAATGAAGATCCTCGGAGTCGTGCTCGCGGTCATGGGCATCGGGTTCCTCGCGGGCGGCGGCTACGCGCTGTATCGGGTCAACCAGGGCTCGGAGGCCCTGCAGGCATTCAGCGCCGCGCAGAATGTCAAGCTCGCGTATGACGACCAGGGCGTCCTCGGTGGTGAAGACCCCGAAGAGGCCGCCGCGATCATGTCGCTCCTCGTCAACGACTGGGGCTACAGCGTCGACAACAGTGAGCTCAACCCGAACGACCCGCTCGTCAACACGAGCAGCGAGTACATGTACCAGATGGCGACGATCGCCTATCACACCCTGCACGGCACGACGACGGTCGTCCTGACCGAGCCGGGCGAGTTCAATGGCGAGACGATCCCCGCCGGCACGTATGAGTTCCCGAACGACGGTCGCTACTGGACCGGCTTCAACCGGGCCAACCCGATCGAGGGTGCGGCACGCGGGCAGATCTGGACCGGCACGGCCCACGCGCTCATCGCCGAGCTCGGCGTCGGCAGCGTGACCGCCTCCGCCCT
Organism: uncultured Chloroflexia bacterium; assembly: GCA_963738475.1. Lineage (GTDB taxonomy): Bacteria > Chloroflexota > Limnocylindria > Limnocylindrales > CSP1-4 > SPCO01. Next base: position 43,184 of record CAVTWU010000026.1, on the reverse strand, counting down.
GCAGCTCGGACTCGGGATGGCCGGGATCCTCGCGGGCGTCGGCCTCCTGTTCATCATCACCGGCCTCGGCCTGGTGTGGGTGGCTCGAGCCTCGACCGAGACGGTCAAGGCCCCGGTCCTCCGCCCCGCGACGTCGGTCGCCTAGGACCACACACCCGGGTCACCGACCCGGCAACCGATCCCGACGACGAGGGCTCTCCGGAGCCCTCGTCGTTTGCTCCGCGTCGCGCGCTCGCGCACGCGCGGCCGGCTGGTCAGTCGCGGGACGACCGACACCGTGCTGCCGGCGACCGTGACCCGCTCGGTGCGCGACCCGATCGTCACGTCGACCACGAAGCCGGTGCTCGTGAGGCTGACGACGCGTCCGCGGATGATCGGCCGCGTGCCGCTGTAGGGCACGAGCAGCGTGAGGTAGCGGGCGGCCTTGGCCTTGACCGTGGTCTGGAGGACCGGCGCCGTGAACTTGGTCTGGTACTTCTCCGACACCCAGCCCTGGATCGGCTTCGTGGCGCCGGTGATGACGCGCAGGTCCGGATGGCCCACGAGCTGGACGATGGCGAGGTTGCCGCTGCCGAAGTGCGTGTCCAGCCGATTGCCCGAGACCGTCGGGACCGACCCGCGGGCCAGGTGCCAGGTCTGCCGGTACGTGCGTGCGACCGACGACGCCAGGGTGTCGTCCACGATCAGGTAGTCCGCGCCGCGCGACCACAGGACTCGGCGCCGGTTGGTGACGCCGGCGTACCCGCTGTTGGTCGACGTCGCGTAGACGAGGTTCGGACGGGCGATCGACGCGAGGGCGGTCGCCTTCGATAGGTCGTACGTGAGCCCGTCGACGACCACGACGTTGTGGGCGGCGCGCGACTCGAAGTACGTCTTCCACGGGCCGGCGGTGTAGGTGTACTTGCCTGGATCCACCAGCAGGCGCCGTCCCCGAGCCGAGAGCGTCAGCGACTGGCCGTCCGGGTGGCCGTGGAAGGCGACGCCCGGGCCCGAACCGCATGGTGAGGTGGGTCTCGGCGGTGAACGGCCGCACGTCACCCCACCCGGACCGGGCGAACAGGTAGCCCGCCGCGTACCGCCGGATCGTGGTGGTGGGTCGCGGTCCGGTGGCCCCGGCGGTCGCGGCGAACTCGGCGGTCGTGCCATCGATGGCCTTCGCCGCCTGGAGGTCCGTGTCGCCCAGCTGGACGTACTTGCCGTCCGGTGCGGTGGCGTGGGCGAGGAACTCGGGCATCCGCGCGACCCGGGTGAACGCGGACGGGACGGCCAGGCCGCACGCGACCAGGTGGCGTCTCGCCCGCTCGTACTGGGCGTAGTTGTAGAGCTGGTAGCCGATCGACTGCTCGTTCGAGGCTCCTTCGGCATCGATGCTCTCGACCACCAGGGCGGTCATCCGCTTGACGGCCAGGGTCTTCCAGCTGGCCAGCGGGTACACGCACGCGACGTCGACCAGGCCGATGACCTGGTTGAGCGCGTGGTTGCCGTGGTCCGCGTAGAACGCCGGATCGGCGAGGGCCGTGCCGTGGGTCCGGATGCCCGCCATGAGCCAGGCCGGCCGGCCGAGATCGCGCGTCGCGCAGGCCAGGACCGACGCCCGCATCCCGGCGGTCATGTCGTTCCAGGACATGAGCGTGGCGCGGCTGGACCGTGGGTTGGCCTTCAGCCAGTCCTGCAGCAGGAACGCGGCCCGGTCCTCGTACGCCGCCTGGCCGGTCTCGCGGCCGGCCTGCAGGAGCGCCAGGACCCAGCGCAGGGCGTGGTAGTTGAACAGCCAGTTCTGGTCCGCGCTGAACGGTTGCTCACGCCACGTGGGGTCCTTGGGCAGGATCCAGTCGGCGTGCGTGCCCAGCTCCAGGTGGCGAGCCATGATCCGGTCCGCCTCGGCCTTGATCGTCAGCGTCGTGGCGTACACGCAGTCGGCGGCGGGAGGCAGGCTCACCGTCGCCGCCCGGGCGGGCGTCGCGGCGAATCCGGACAGCACCGTGGCGATCACGAGGGCAAGGGCGGCGATCCGACCGAACGACATGGAGGCTCCTGGGCGGCTCGTGGCCGGGGCAGCATAGCGGGCAGGCGCCGCCTGGGTCCCCCTTACGCCTGTCAGGCGACGCCCACCGTTCGGGCCAGGAATGCCCGCCGGTCAACGACGATCTCGGGCAGGCGCATGTCGTGGCCGGTGTCGTACGGGAGGAGTTCGGTGCCCGCCGGGGCCGCGGCGCGGAACTCGAGGCCGCTCATCGCGGCGATGAAGAAGTCGCTTCGACCGAACTGGAACAGGACCTCCGCCGGCCCGGCGCGGCCGATGACCTCGATCGGGATCGATCGGGCGCATCGCGCGCAGGTAGTCGATGCGGTCCTCGGCGATGTCCCAGAACGGCAGGAACCAGTCGCCCCAGCGCGGGCGTGGCGGCCACGATGACGAGCGCCTTGAGCCGGTCCTCGTCGGCGGCGGCGACCGCCGCGATCATCCCGCCGAAGTCGTGGCCGACGACGGCGAGCCGGCCCGGATCCACCTCCTGCCGGGCGACCAGCAGGTCCAGCCCGGCCCGAAGCCGTGCGACCTCGGCCAGGATCTCAGCCGTGTCCGCCGCAGACCCGGTCGGTGGCTGGGACCACGGGAAGCGACCCTGGGGCAGCAGGCAGACCGCCCCGGCCGCGGCGAGATCCGCCGCCTCGTCGAGGTACTGCGTCCGGTTACCGTCGGGCGCCTCCGAGTCCAGCCAGTGCCACATGAGGATCCCGGCGAGCGAGGCGTCCGGCGGCGCGACGGTCGGACGCACCAGGAACGCCTCGACCTCGAGCCCGTCGGGGCCATCGAAGACGATGTCGTCCACGAGGGCACCGGCGCGCGGTTCGGTGGAGCGGATCCGGAGCTCGGTCATCGACCTACGATGCCGACGCTGTCAACCCCCGGTGGCCACCGGGACCGCCGCCTCGCCGGGCTGCCGCACCCGCACGCCGCCGCCGGTCCGGGCCTGCTTGATGAGGTACATCTCGTGATCCGCCATCCCGTGCAGTCGATCGATCGGTGGGACCCGGCCGGATGGCTCGATGATGATCACGCCGATCGAGGCGCCGACGGACACCATCCCGCGCTCGGTCTCGATGGGCTCGCACAGCCGGACCCAGATCTTCTGGGCCAGCGCCTCGGCCGCGACCGAGTCGGAGATGCCGGCCAGCAGCACGCCGAACTCGTCGCCGCCCCGTCGGACGGCGGCATCGGTCAGCCGGATGGAATCGCGCAGCCGGATCCCGACCTCGCGGATGACCTCGTCCCCGGTCTTGTGGCCGTACGTGTCGTTGATCGCCTTGAACCCGTCGAGGTCGATGGCCAGCAATGCCGCCCGTCCGGCACCCCGCCGGACGCCGACGAGGATCTGTTCGAGTCGGACATCGAAGCCGGCCCGGCTGAGCAGGCCGGTCATCGCGTCGTGGCGGGCCATCTCGCGGTAGTCGTGACCCTGCCAGATGACGAGGACCAGGGACGCGCTGACCAGCGCCGCCCACCAGCCGATGGTGCTGTAGGACAGCACCAGGACCCAGCCCATCACGACCTCGCTTGCGGAGGTCGTCCGATAGGACGTGTCGTAGAGGCGCGTGGCTTCCCGGAAGGTGAGGCGATCGCGCAGGATGACGGTCCCCGCGGCCAGTCCGGCCGACAGTCCGGACAGGATGAACGTGGCCGCGACGATCGCCAGCAGCTCGGCGGCCTGACCGCCTTCAGCGACGCCACCGAGGGGACCATTCCGCACGACATCGAACACGACGCCGGCGAGGACGGCCGAGAGCGCGATCGACGCGTGGTTGGCCAGCGTCCCGTACCACGGCACCTCGCGGAACTCACGCATCTCGAAGGTCGCGAAGACGGCCACCCAGCCGCCCGCCACGGGTCCGCCGAGCGCGGTCGCCGCGATGATGAACGGCAGGTGGAACGTGAGCACGCCATGGCCATGGAGGTGCTGGACGCGGGTCCCACCGAGGAGCCCCAGGGCGATCCAGAACACCATCCCGAGGAGGATCCCCTCGGGACCACCGGCCTTGGTGAGGGAGATCGTCGGCCAGATCGGGAAGGTCAGCGACGCCCAGGCGAGGGCGACCGCTCCGGCGACGATCGTGGCGCCGGTGTAGAGATACAGGGCCAGCGAGTGGCGCGACACGCTGGGTTCGTCGGGGAGCGACGGGGCCGCAGCGCGGTCCCCGCCATCATGCGACGGCAGTCTCGGATCCATCAGGGGGCACTCCTGGAGATCGGCGGCGCCACCGGCCGAAGGCGGGCTGGGGCATGGCTGTCGTCGTCGTACGCCGACGCCGTCCGACCGTGCGCGGATCCTGTCCGCCACACCGGTCGTTCGTGCCGATCATGCGATCCCTCCGACGACGAAGATCCGGCCCCGTCCGGCCAGTCCAGCGGACTGCTCTCGTCCGCCCGAATCTGTACCCATCGGGGCCAGTCGCCCATGGGACGGAAGTACCGGATCGGTGCGTCGGCGCGCCGGACCCCGGCCAGGTTCAGCGCTCGGCGCGGGCGACCCTGAGGGCATCGAGGACGGCGGTCAAGGCGTCGTAGCGAGCCTGGGCACGGCGGGCCTCGTCGTCCATGACCTCGCGGTTCGTCGGGTCGCCGTAGCCGGCCGTCAGGCGGATGCCGCGGCGGCGGACCTCGCTGAGCTCGCCTGCCCGTGCCCGCAGGAGCGCCTGCTCGAGGGCGTCGAGGTCGACGTCAGGCGCCAGCCCCAGGCGCAGCGGTTCGTCCGTCGACTCGTCCATCGCTCGAACGGTAGCCGGTCCGTGCCGCTCCCGCGTCCGCGTCCGCGGGGAGCGGTCCGATGCTCCCGAAGACCCGCCAGGCGAGCGCCCCGCAGGCCAGCGAGATCGCCGCGAAGACGAGGATCGGGGGAAGCTGGGGAACACCGGTGGCGAGCCACTCGACGATGAGCATCGACGCGATGCCGGCGCCCATCGCCATCCCCTTCACGACCACGATCGCGGACAGGACGACGCCGACGGCGAGCCCGCGCTTGACGGTCACCGCCGTGAACAGTCCGAGCGGGACCAGGAACCCGAGATCGAATGCCTGGACGACCAGTGTCGTGCCGCCGTTCAACTGCGGCACGGACGTCGCATCCCAGGTCTGGGCGATGAGCGGCAGCCACATCCCCGCCAGCAGGACGGCCATGAAGATGCCGAACCCCGTCATCGCGCGGCGCGGGAAGCGGTCCGAGACCCGGGCCTCCATCGCCTTGAGATCCAGTCCACCGGCCAGCAGGGCGATGCCCGTCACGCTGAGCGCCCCGATGCCGACGTACACGAGGAACATCGGGCCGTAGGCCAGCGCCATCGCGTACTCGAAGTACTGGTAGGTGAAGTAGGCCAGGACGCCGAGGACGAACAGGCGCGCCCGGAGCGAACCCATTCGCAGGAACGGCAGTGAGATCAGCAACGCCGGGACCACCAGGAACAGCGTGACCGCGTCCCAGCCGACGCCCTCGGCCGCGATCGCCTTGCCGTTGAACCGGTACACGCCGGCCGTCAGGACGTCGACGAGGTCGCCACGGACCGTCGTGAACGGCTCCGTGGCGAGGTCACCGCGCAGGAAGACGCCGGCTCCCGCCGCCACGGCGGCGAGTAGCCCGGTGAACCCGATGAGCGCCACGTGGGCGCGCGAGACGACGCGATCCATGGCGGTCAGCGGGCGTGCCACGCGACGGACCACGGGTCGGCCATCTGGTGCCAGAGTCGATACGCGAGGGTCATCACCACGACCCCGATCGCGATGTAGAAGATCTGGAGCCAGGACACCGGCTCATCCGCGCCGTGGACGATCACCGAGAGTCCCACGACGGCGATCTCGACGAATTCGAAGGCGATCATCATCGCGCCGGAGATCATCGTGACCACGGGCGCGTGCGTCGACCCAAGGACCAGCAGCACGACCGACACGATGGCCGACACGCCGACCAGGCCGAGGGCGATGGCCGGGATCGTGTAGTCCGTCATCGGGCCACGCTGGATCCACTCCAGCGGCAGGGTCGGGACGACCAGCGAACGCTCCGAAGATGGTGGTGAAGGCGACGAAGCTCTGGAGCACGATCAACGTCGCGCGATTTGCGGTGCGGCCCATCGGTGGCCCTCCGTTCGATCCATCGCGACGCATCCCGATCCTGCGGACGCACGCTCGCGACAGCCTTGACTGTGCGACGTCGGGACGGCCAGGCGACAGAGCCGAGGGTCGGCTATGGGCGGGCGATCCGGCCCTACGTGGCGATCCGGACCGACCTAGCGGACGATGACGTCGCGGATCGAGAGCACCGCGCCGGGATCGAACCGGTCCACGTGGAAGACGAGCGAGGCCTCGACGCGCTCGGCTCCCTCGCTCCGGCCGTGCTCGTAGATGTTCCCGAACGGACGCCCACCGGGTTCGAGTGAGCGGATCTCGAGCCAGGCGCGCCCTTCCAGGATGGTCACGTCGGCCGGCCACCGGTCGACGAACGCGAAGTCGGCAACGGTCAGCAGACCGTTCGGCAGTCGGGCCTCACCGAGCGGCACCTCGTAGTCGCCGACGTGGTCGATGGGGATGTCGAAGCGGTCAAGCTGCAGTTCGGCTGCGGCTGCGAGGCCCGCCGGGTCGGGCGGCGGGACGGGCGTCGCGCAGCCAGCCGGCGGCTCCCCTGCGCACGGGACGTCGTGGTATCCGCCAAGGATGATCGACGCCGGCTCGAGGTGCGGATCGTCGCTGCAGGCAGGCGCCATGGCGAGGCCGCCGCAGCCGATCGGGACGTCCTGCGTCGACCCGTCGACGAGCGTGACCCGGACGCTCACCGGGGCGGCGCCACCCAAGGTCATGCCCTTGGACTCGCTCGGGAGGATGGCGACGGCGACGATGTCGGCGCGCGTCAGATCCAGCTTCACGCCGACGGTGTCGACGATCGCCAGGCAGTGGGCGTCCGAGAACTCCTGCTCGCACGGGATCGGAAGGTCGGGCGCCTGAAGCACATCGCAGCCGAGTGTGGCGAGTGCCACGAGGAGCAGGGCCGGGAAGGCGGCTCGGCGGGTCATGGGCGGAGCATCCCACCCTGAACGTCAGACCGCCATGGCCCGTCGGTCCGGGCTAGACCTTGCCCGTCGCGGAGCTGGGCGACCGACTTCTCGATGCGGCGCTGGCGCGTCTCGGGCGTCTTGGCGTCGTCGATCGAGTACGTGAACCGGCGTCGATTGCTGTACGAGAGGGAGTCGAAGAAGCGGCGCGCCTCGGGTTCGGCGTCGAGGGCCGCGGCGAAGTCGTCCGGGACCTCCAGGATGCGCTCCTCGGTGTCGAGCTCGAGGGTCAGGTCCACCTCCTGGCCGGCCTCGACAGCCGGCGTTGCGGCGGACCTCCTTGCTGACGCCCAGCCAGTACTCCCCGCCCATCACCGCCACGGTGCTGCGCCAGGTGTAGCCGTTGATCGTCGCCTTGACCGGCGGCTTCTTGCCCTTGCCGAGGGCCTCGACGACCGCGTCGGGGAGCTGCACACCAGCGGACGTCTCGCCGGTGCCCTGGATGAGGATGCGGATGGTCTGGGTCATGGGCGGAAGTATGCCTCCAGGTCGTCGAGCGATGTCGACAACACCTGGATGGTCAGGTCCGTCCCCTCGCGCAGCGGGAACCGCAGGCCGGTATCGCGAAACCCGAGCCGTTCATACAGCGCGGTGGCAGCCTCGTTGCCGATGGTCACGCCGAGCCCGATGGCGTCATAGCCTGCTCGCCTCGCCCATGCCGCGATCGCCCGGATGATCCCCTGGCCGATACCCTGCCCGCGCGCTGACGGCTCGACCCACATCCCGTAGATGGCCCCGAACTCGGGGTGATCCGGCGCTGGGCCACCGGAGCCCATGCCGACGAACCGCCCGGCGTCGTCGACGGCGACGATCAGCGTGCCGTCCGGACGGTCTGCGCGGTGCCGCCAGGCCTCGTCCGAGCTCGCCGCCTCGTCCTCGTACGTGGCGCCGAAGGCATCGGGGGCATCGAGCAAGGCCCGAAGCCGGATCTCACGGAAGGCCGGCCACTCGTCCGGTCGGATCGTGCGGATCTCCACCCGTGGGAGTCTAGGCGAGCACCGGATCCGCGACCGTGACCTCGATCATCGGCGCCCACGCGGTCATCGCCTCGACGTCCTGCTGGCGCCAGGCGTTGGCGACGACCCATTCGGCGATGGCGCGGCGCTCGACCGGATCCGTGATGACGCGCGCCGTCCCCGGCAGGTCCGCGATGACGGGGCCCTTGAGGTGGAATGTGATGGCCGGATCGGCCTCGAGGTTCAGGATCCAGGCGCGCGTGTGGTCCGACCGGGGGGAGCCGGTGATGATCAGGCGCCCATCGATGTTGTGGAAGACGATCTCGATCCGGCGGGCCTCGCCGGTCTTCCGGCCGGTCGTGGTGATGTCGATGGTGTGGCCATGTGCGAGGGCGGCTTCGATGCGGGGATCCATGGGTCGTCGGGCTCCTGGGGCGATCATCGGCGCGTGTTCGTTGCGCTCACAACCACCATACGCCAAGTCGCTTGCGGTTCGCAAGTGTCTGTGGTGGAACCCGCCCGGCGCGGCCGTCGTCCTTGCGGCATGAACCGACTTCCGTTGCTCTTCCTGACCATCGCCACCGTCACGGTCCTGTCGGCGTGCTCCGCCGCCGGCGCCTCGACCGCACCCAGCGCCCAGCCACCGGCCCTCGACGGCCACACCTATCTCTCGACCGGCGCGACCGGGGTCACCCTGGTCCCCGGCAGCACGATCACCCTCACGTTCAAGGACGGCAGCCTGCAGGCGAGCGGCGGCTGCAACTCGATGGGTGGCACGTACACCCTCGATGGCGACCAGCTCAAGACCGGCGCGATGTTCATGACCGAGATGGCCTGCGACGAACCGCTCATGCAGCAGGACCAGTGGCTCGCCGACTTCCTGTCCGACGTCACCGTCAGCCAGTCCGGCGACACGCTCACGCTGACCGATGGGACGGTCACCCTCACGCTCCTCGACAAGACCGTTGCAACGCCGGACAAGCCCATCGAAGGCACGCTCTGGATCCTCGACGGGATCGTGGCCGGCGACGCCGTCTCGAGCGTCCCGCAGGGCGTCGTCGCCTCGCTGCGCATCGTCGACGGCCAGGCCGAGGTGAACTTCGGCTGCAACACGGGCGGTGGCCCGGTCGAGGTTTCAGCGGACACGCTCACCTTCGGACCGATGATCAGCACGAAGAAGGCCTGCGAGGCTCCCGGTGGGGCCGTGGAGGGGGCGGTCGCGGCGGTCCTGCAGGGGACGGTCCCCTACTCCATCGATGCGGACACGCTGACCCTCGATGCGGGCGCCAACGGCCTGATGTTCCGCGCGGCGCCGTAGCCCACGCGGTCGAGCGTCGTCCCGCCGACGCGCGAGCCCGTACCGGGCTAGAGGGTCCGGGCCAGGATCTCGGTCAGCATCGCGACGAACTTCGGCTCGTCGGCGTCCATCGCGAAGTGGACGTTCGGTGGCTTCCGGCTTCGACCGCGGAAGTCCGCGACGGTCCGGCCCTGCGACAGCTCGCCGCCCGTTTCGACGTCGACCGGGATGAAGTGGGTCGTGATGACCGTCGGGTCGATGACGGCACAGACCGCGAGTGCGTCGTGGACCGGCGCAGCGCCCAGGCGATGCATCGGCTGGGTCGCGTCGTAGCCTTCGATCCGCTTCTCGATGAAGGTCGCGGTGGCCGTCGCGGCCGGGGTGCCCAGGGCTCGGAGCGCGGCGCAGTCCTCGCGTGACACGAGCGCCTCGTGGGTCGCGTCGAGCGGCAGCAGCCGGATCGGCCGGCCGCAGTTGATCACGATCCGGGCCGCTTCGGGGTCCAGGAAGATGTTGAACTCGGCGGACGCCGTCGCGTTCCCGTGGTCGTGGGCGCCGCCCATGATGACCAGCTCCGGGATCCGCTCGATGATCCGCGGCTCCTTGCGCATCGCCGTCGCGATGTTGGTCAGCGGCCCCACCGGCACCAGCGTGATGTCGCCGTCGGACGCCATGTAGGTATCGATGAGCCAGTCGACGGCGTGACGATCGCCCTTGGTCGAGCGCGACGGCGGCAGGTCGAGGAAGTCGCCGTGGATGCGCGACGCCGGATTGATCTGGTGGGCATTCGGGCGGACCATCGGCTCGGCCATGCCCTCGTGCACGGGCACGCCGCTGAGGCCGATGTGATCGAACACCCGGAGCGTGTTCTCGGTGCAGTTGGTCAGGGCCGTGTTGCCGTTGACGGTGGTCGCGCCGACGAGCTCGATGTCCGGTGAGAGCGCCGCGACCATGAGGGCGACGGCGTCGTCCGTGCCGGTGTCGACGTCGAGGATGATCCGCGTGGTCACGACGAGTGGCTCCTTCGGGTCACGGGGCGACCTGGACGGTCCCGTTCATGTTCGGGTGCACCGTGCAGAGGAAGAAGTACGAGCCGGCACCGAAGGCCGGGACGTCGTACACGATCGCGCCCTTGTTGATGATCTCGCCCTTGAACATCGAGCCTCCGCCGGACACGTTGGCGGCGATCTGGATGTCGTGGGGGGCGTCGTCCTGGTTGACGAAGTAGATGAGCGTCGGCTGGCCGGCGGTCATCTCGAGCTCGGCCGTGTCGAAGGCGATGTCCTTGGCTGTGACGGTCAGGTGCGGCGCTGACGGCTCGGTGGCGGTCGCTGCGGCACCACCGCCGCCCGAAGCACAGCCGGTAAGGGCCAGGGCCCCTACGACCAGCAGACCGACGATCGAACGACGCATCATCCCTCCTCGGTGCGCAGTATGGCGGGGCGACCGGGTCGTCGCCGACGTTCCAGGGCGGCGCCGCCCGCGGCCTCCGGCGCGGTGGTCAGGACGTCAGGGTGCGTCGAGCTCGCCCGCGCCGAACCGGTTGATGAGGTCCGTGTACGCGGGCAGGCCGCGCTCGTAGCCGATGCGCCCAGAAGCCCGCCCCGGCGAGGCCACGCTCGTCCGCGAGGGCCAGCTTGGGCGTGAGGGTCGCGGGCGAATCGACGTAGACCGCGACCCAGCCATCGGCCGGCGAGCCGTCGCTCGGGTCCGGCGTCGAGCCGTCGGCCGGCGGGATCGCGTAGAACTCGACGATCTCGATCTCGTCGCGTTCTGGCGGGATCGGCGGCGAGGCGAGGAGCGCGAGATTGTCATTCGGGACCCACGAGTCGCCGTCACCGGTCCGGGCCTCGCCCAGGGCCGGTCCGGCGACCGGCCACGTGACGCCGTACAGCGGCAGGCCGAGGATCGTGCGCTCGACCGGGACGCCCAGCGACTCGTACAGGTCCAGCGACCAGACGAGATCCTGTTCGCTCCCGTCGCGACGCTCCAGCGGGGACGTGGCGCCGGGTTCGCTGCCCCCGACGCGGTAGTCGTAGCCCATCAGGAAGATCCGGTCCGCGCCGGCCAGCGACGCCGCGGCGGCCATCGCGGCACCCTGGCGGCCGGCCGTCGTCGCGACCGAGACCTGGCCATCCGGGATGGCCGTCGTGATGCCCTGCCGGAGCTGCGTCGACGAAGGCCGCGTACGCCGGGATGTACGCCAGGCCGCCGAGCGACTCGACGTCGACGTTGATGCCATCGAAGCCATGGTCGGCGGCGAACTCGATGAGCGACGAGAGGGTCTCGTTGCGCAGGTCCTGCGCGTCCGGCCCGAAGAGTCGCTTGTTGCGGACCTCGCCGAAGCTCGTGAACACCAGCTCGACGCGGACGCCACGGTCGTGCGCCTCGCGGATCATCCGCTCGCCGACCGGCGCCGGTGATGCGCTTGTAGCCGTTCTGGGTCTCGTCGATCGGGCCGTCGCGCGTGTTCGTCACGGAGAACAGGGCGAGGGTCGTGAGGTCCGTGGTCGGCGAGGTGGTCCGCGATGGTCTCGTCCATCTCCCAGTACGGCACGTAGCCGTAGACCTCGTGCTTGGGGATGGGAGGCGGCGTCTCGGAGGCGCTCGGCGCCGAGGACTCACCCGCGCCGGGGCCCTGCGAGGCGGCCGCGGCGCCCGTGTCGCCCGATCGGGTCAGGGCCAACACGAGGCCGGCCACCAGGACGATCGCGACGCCCACGCCGATGATCGGTCGTCGGGTCATCCGGGAAGCGTGCGGGCCTCCGGCGATCCGGTCAAACGCCCCGGTCGTGCGTCACGTCGATGGCCGCGGGCGGTCGTGCCCGCTGGCGTCAGGCGTCCGGAGCGGCCGAGTGCGCGGGGGCGGTCGCCGGCGTGGCGGCGGCGGGTGCGGCGGGCGTGGGTGCGGCCGCTTCGGTGGCCGGCGCCGGGGTGTCGCCATCCGCGGCGGCCGTCGCTGGAGCGGCGGCCTTGGCGGGAGCGGCGGCCGGGAGCGGGTCGAGGTCCACCGTGCGGACCTGGCGCGTGCGTCCCGCTTCGGTGCGGACGAGCGCCCCGGGGATCACGCCCGGTCGTCAGCTTCTCGATGATGGCGGCTTCGCCGGCATAGAGCCCTGCCCCGGAGATCCTGACCCTGTCCCCGACCGAGAAGCCGGCCTTGCCGACGGTGGCGGTGGGGTCGATCGTCGCGACGGTCGGACGAACGTATGGTTCGGGTCCTGCTCCCGGCCGCTGCGCTGGCTTCGTATCCGTGCGGGCCGGTGGGTAGGTCGTCTTGCGCTTGCGTGTCGCCACAGTGGCTGGAGCCCTCCTTCGGCCGCAGCCCGATGCGCGGCACGGTCAGGATGCTACAACAGCCCTGCTAGCCGCGGACCGCCAGGGCCGACGTCGCATCGGCCGCCGACACGAGGTTGCCCTTTGCCTCGTACAGGCGCTGCGCGGCCTCCAGCGCCTCACGGGCCGCGGCCGGATCCACGCTGTCCACCACCTCGGCGAGGTCGTACAGGGCGTCCGCCTGGGCCACCGGGTCGTCCGACTCCATCGAGAGGTCCACGGCTTCCTGGGCCAGGATCCGGGCCTCGTCGACCCGGCCCTCGCGCGCCAGCAGGCGGGCCCGGACGCCGCGCCACAGGATCTGGGTGATGCTGTCGTCCGGCGCCGCCACCTCGGCGGCGAACGCGGCCTTCGCATCGGCCTCGTCGTAGCGGCCGGCCTCGACCAGGGCGACGGACAGCGATGCGGCCACGGTCGAGATGAAGTTGCGCTCGCCCAGGCGGTCAAGCGTGTCGAAGTCGCGCTGGAGCTCGGCGATCGCGGTCTCGAGGTCGCCCGCCAGGACCTCGATCGGGCCGGCATCGAGCGACGTGAGCGTCGCCTGGAACGTCCAGCCGAGCTCATCGAGCGCCCGGCGAGCGCCCCGATAGAGCTCGCGCGCGATGTCGAAGTCGCCGCGCATGGCGTGCAGCCGTCCCAGCGAGCGCTGGATGAGCGCCTCGGACCGACGGTCCCCGCCGGTCCGCGTCAGGAGCTCCTCGCACCGGACGATCGCGTCGGGCACCGGCAGCGGGCCGAACAGCGCGGCCATCGCCAGGGTGGGACCGGCCCGGATCTCGCTGACCCGGTCGCCGGCCGCCTGCGCCGCCTCGATCCAGCGCCCGACGGCGTCCTCGGTCGCGGCCCAGCGGCCCTCGCCGATCCGCAGGTTGGTCACGAATCGCCAGGCCATCGCCAGCCCGTCGTGGTCGCCCGCCAGCTCCATGACCGCGGTGGCGTCCCGGATCTGGGCCTCGACATCCGCCTCGCCCTCGGCCCGACCGGTGAGGAACCGGAACATCAGCCGGGTGAGTCGGGCGCGAGCCTCGGTCCCGGTCTCGTGCTGCTGCGCGGCGACCGCCATCGCGTCGGCCAGGACGGCGTCGGCACCTTCGTAGTCGCCCATCTCCATCTTCGCCTCGCCCAGGCGCAGGAGGAGCAGCGGGCGCGTCCCGTCGTCGTCCGGGACCAGGTCCGCGGCGCGACCCAGCAGGTTGGTCGCGGCCGGCATGTCCCCGCGACCGAAGGCGCGCTGGCCGGCACTCCCCAGGCGCCCGGAGGCACGGACGCCGGTCGCCACGCCATGCGGCATCCAACGGTCCCAGCTCGGTGCGGTAGCGATACGCCTGCTCCAGGTGGTAGCCCAGGATCTCGTCGAACTCGGTCGCGCGGCCGGCCTCCGCGTTGACTCGGTCCGCCCAGTCCACGAATCGCTCGTGCAGGGTCACGCGCGATCGCTTGAGCAGGCCCTGGTAGGCCGCATCGCGAACGAGGATGTGGGCGAATCGATAGGTCGCATCGGTCACGTCGGTCTCGGCGATCCGGACCAGCTGGCGACGCGACAGTTCGCCGAGATGCGACCCGAGTTCCGGCGCGACCGGCTCCGGCACCAGCTCCTGGAGCGCCGCCGAGGCGAAGTTGAGGCCGATGACGGACGCCGGCTCGATGACGTTCCGCTCCACCGTCGGGAGCTGGTCCAGGCGGGCCGCGAGCAGGGCGTGGATCGTCGGTGGGATGTCCATGCCGGACACGGTGCCCGTCGCCACCCAGCCACCGTCCCGGTAGCGCAGGGTGCCGCGGTCGATGAGCATGGACAGGAGCTGCTCCACGAACAGCGGGTTGCCCTCGGCCGCCGCGACGATCGCGGCCCGCGCGTCGGCCGCGAGTCCGGCACGCCCGAGCAGGTTGTCGATGACCGCCTCCGCGTCCGCCTCGGTCAGCGGCGCCAGGACGGTCCGGGCCTCGTGTTCACGTTCGGCCCAGTCGGGTCGCTCGTCGAGCAGCTCGTGGCGCGACGTGCACAGGACCAGGAGGGGCGCATCGGCCGTGGCGTCCACGAGGTGTCCGACGAGATCCAGGAAGGTCGACTCGGCCCAGTGGATGTCGTCGAACAGGACCACCACCGGCTCGTCCTGGCCGAGGACCTCCAGGAACCGCCGGATCCCCCAGAACAGCTCGGCGATCTGGAACGGCGCGGCCTGCAGGCCGATGGCGGTGGCGACCCGGTCCACGATGTCGTCCGTGCCCGGACCCAGCAACGCCGACAGCCGGCGACGAGCGGCCTCCGGCGGATCCTCCTCGCGGATGTCGGCGGCCTGGCGGACCACCTCGGCCACCGGCCAGAACGTGATGCCGTCGCCGTACGGGAGGCAGCGGCCGCGCAGCACGCGGGCATGCTGGCTGACCGAATCGAGGAACTCGCGGGTGAGGCGCGTCTTCCCGACCCCGGCGTCCCCGACGACCGTGACCATCCGCGCGCCGCGTTCGACGGTGGCCGCGGTCAGCGCCGAGCGGAGCAGGGCCATCTCCGCCTCGCGCCCGACCATCGGCGTGTCCTGGCGCCGGGCGAACGTCTCGCCGCGGCCGACCGACAGCAGGTGGTACGCGGCGACCGGCTGCGACTTGCCCTTGAGGACGAGCGGCTCCACCGCCTCCACGTCGACGGCGTCGCGGACGAGCCCGTAGGTCAGCTCCCCGAGGTAGACGCCTCGATCCGGCGCCTTCTGCTCCAGTCGGGCGGCCACGTTCACCGCATCGCCCGTCACCAGCCGCTGGCCGAGGCTGGCGTCGCCGGCGACCACTTCGCCGGTGTTCACGCCGGTCGCGATCCCCAGGCGGATCTCCTCTTCGGCGGCCAGGGTGTCGGACAGGGCGGACAGGCCGGCGGTCAATTCCAGCGCCGCACGGACCGCGCGCAGCCCGTCATCCTCGTGGCGGACCGGCAGGCCGAACACCGCCATGACGGCGTCCCCGATGAACTTCTCGACCGTCCCACCGTGCGCGGACAGCACGCGATGGG
The DNA here is from genome assembly GCA_963738475.1 of uncultured Chloroflexia bacterium. Lineage (GTDB taxonomy): Bacteria > Chloroflexota > Limnocylindria > Limnocylindrales > CSP1-4 > SPCO01. Next base: position 27,505 of record CAVTWU010000026.1, on the reverse strand, counting down.
CGACCTCGAAGGCCCGGGCCATGACATCGCGTTGACGCTCGGGCGACAGCGGCTCGCCGGCCCGGTTGGAGGCACGGAGGTCCGTGAACACGATCGTCACGGTCTTGCGGGTGTCCGTGAACCCGGGCTGCCTGGTCGTGCCGGAGGTGCTCTCGACCGGCGGCGCATGCCCGCCCGTCGCGGCCTCGCCGTCCGCCCGCGTGGCGCCGATCAGGAGGTAGACGTCGCCGAGCGCGGCCGAACCACCGTGGGAACCCCCGCCGTCGGCCGCCGGGGCGTCGAACGGCTCGACGGTCGCCGCGGCCCCGGCGCGCGAGACCGTCTCCGCGTCCACGAGGACACCGGCGGTGGGAGCGTTCTGTTCCAGGCGCGTCGCCCGGGCGACCACCTCGCCGGTCAGGATGTGCTCGCCGGCACTCGCCGCGCCGAGGACCGCGATCCCGCTGGCGACGCCGGTGCGGACCTCCAGGCGGACACCCCAGCGCGCATGGAGATGCTCGTTGAGTTCGGCGATCGCGGACTGGGTCTCGGCAGCGGCCTGCACCGCGCGTACCGCGTCATCGGTCCGCGCCTCGGTGACGCCGAAGACGGCCACGATGGCGTCCCCGATGATCTTCTCGATCGTCCCGCCGTGGGCCTCGACGATCGCCCGCATGGAGTCGAAGTAGAGGGTCAGGACCTCGCGCAGGGACTCGGCGTCGAGACGCTCGCCGAGGCGTGTCGACCCCTTGAGGTCTGACGTGACGATCGTGACGTCGCGGCGGAGTGGCTCCTGCATCGGCAGAGTCTACGAGAGGCGAACGGCACACCCGGCGTTCGGGGCGCCTGATGTGCCGTCCAGTGGCTCGCTAGGTGCGCCGGCCTGCGGCGCCGAGGGTCACGCGTAGCCGCGCGGATCCCCGGGCGGTGCCCAGAACCGGATCTTGATGTCGCCGTTGGAGGCGCGGTACTTCCAGACCACGCACGGGTTCGTGGCGTTGGCCGGCATGACCCAGCCCCACGGCACGTCGTCCGTGTCCAGCTTCCAGCAGCCGCCGAGCAGCCCGACGTACTGATCGCCCATGAGCACGGCCGGCTTGCCGAACAGCCCGTTGAACGAGGTCGGTGCCCCGAAGCAGACGTGGTACTGGAACGCGAACGGCTTGCCTGCCGCGACGGCATTCGCCTTGGGGATGGTCAGGTCGAAGGTCTTCTCGCGGTCGCCCGTGACGTCCACCGTGAAGATGCCGGTCGTGGAGACATACGGCTTGTTGGTCAGCGGCGTCTTGCACTGCAGGTCGCCGCGACCACTGGATGGTGATGATGTCGGACGTCCCGCCGGCCGCGGCGTTCACGCCCAGGTTGGTATTCGTCGTCTGGTTGGTCGTGGACGCATTGCAGGCCGCACCCGGATCACAGGTCGTGCCCGCGTCGATCACGGTGAACGTGCCCGAGGTGGCGCCCGTCGCGCCCGGGACGGAGGCCGCGATCGCATAGCCGCTGCCGGCCAACGGGAGCGAGCCCGCGAACCCGGCCAGGCCGCCCGACAGGGCCGCGCTCGTCGAGAACGACTGCGCCGGCGTGCCGCCGGTGATGCTGAAGCCGACCGTGCCGCTGAAGCCCGGGACCGGTGGCGTTGGCGTTGGCCGTGTCGACGACCTTGACCTGCACGGCCGCGCCGGCCGGGTTGACCGCCTGGCTCGTGATCGACTGGGCCTTGACCGTGGTGGCCGGCTGGTTCACGAAGGCGAGGGCGCAGCTGTTGGCGACCTGGGTCGTCTGCGTGACGGGGTTCGGCGTGAACGTCGTGTAGCCGGCCTTGGCCGTGGTCTTCCAGTCCGCCGACGTGACCAGGCAGCCGTTCGGGACGGTCGCCGTGAACGCGAGTGACTGCACGCCACCGTTCTTGGCGATGCTGAGGCCGCTGAACTTGCCGTCCGCCGGGGACACCAGCGTGTAGCCGGCCGGGGCGACGACGGTGACCTTGTCGATCTTGTACCACTGGCTGTCGTTGATCACGTTCACGGTGAAGGCGACAGTTCCGCCGGAGGTGATGACGCCGGGCAGGATGGATGCCCTGAACGGGTTGTAGTTGTGGGCGACCGCCGGGACCGCGAGGAGGGACGACAGAAGGGCGACGGCCGCGAGCGGTCCCACGATCCGCCGCAGGGTTCGGCTGCTCCGTCGAGCCGATGATCGAACGTTCACGGGTCCCTCCAGGTGTGGGCAGAAGACGCCAGGATCCGCGTCCCGAGTCAGAGCCGTACTGTCGTCGAAGCCGGTGCGTGCGGTCAACTGGTCGAGGCCCGATGGTGGTGCCTCCGAGCGACGCCACCGCACTCTACCGGAATGCACCGCTCGCGACATCGACGAGCCGCCTCGGGCGCTCCGCTCATGTACCGTCCGGGGATGACCGACGCGACGCCCACGACCGACCCGTACGAGCGCCGGGCACGCGAGATCCTGCGCGAGGCGCCCCTCGTCGACGGTCACAACGACCTCGCCTACGCCCTGCGGGAGCGGGTCGGCCTGCGAACCTCCAGCGTCGATCTGCGCGAGCCGCAGCCTGCCCTGGACACCGACATCCCGCGGCTGCGCCAGGGTCTCGTCGGCGCCCAGTTCTGGTCCGTGTGGGTCCCGGCGGCCCTCCCCGAGCCTTCGGCGGTCGTCCAGTCGCTCGAGCAGATGGACGTCGTCCACGGCTTCATCGAGCGCTACCCCGATACCTTCGCCCTGGCGACGACGGCCGACGAGGTCGAGGCGGCGTTCGCGGGCGGCCGCATCGCATCACTGCTGGGACTCGAGGGCGGCAGCATGATCGGGTCGTCCATGCCGGCCCTGCGCAACGCCTACGCGCGCGGGATCCGGTACATGACGCTGACCCACTGGCTCACGACGCGCTGGGCGGACGCGGCGACCGATCCCCCGCAGCACGGCGGGCTGACCGCGTTCGGGCGCGAGGTGGTCCGCGAGATGAACCGACTCGGGATGCTGGTGGACCTGAGCCACGTCTCGCCACAGACGATGGCCGCCGCCCTGGACGTGACCGAGGCACCGGTCATCTTCAGCCACTCCGGGGCCCTCGCCGTATGCGACCACCCGCGCAACGTGCCCGACGAGATCCTGGCGCGCGTGCCGGCCAACGGCGGGGTCGTGATGGCGGTCTTCCTGTCGGGGTTCGTCTCGCAGGGTCTCAGCCGACCACATCCGAGGCGCCGAGCGAGGCCGGCGGCGACGATCGCCCTCGCGCACGCCGGATGTGGCTGGCCGAAGCATCCCGGGCCCGAACGCCACGCTCGCCGGCGTCGCCGACCACATCGATCACCTGCGCGAGGTCATGGGCATCGATCACGTCGGGATCGGCAGTGACTTCGATGGCGGCGAGCCGCTTCCCGACGGCCTCCATGACGTCTCGTGCTTCCCGGCCCTCATCGCGGAACTGCTGCGGCGCGGCTACTCGGATGACGATGTCCGCAAGGTCGCGGGCGGGAACGTGCTCCGAGCGCTGCGCGGCGCCGAGACGACCGCCGCACGCCTCCAGGCCGAGCGCCCGCCGTCCGAGGCCACGATCGAGGAGCTGGACGGGGCCGCCGAGACCGACTGACCGCCCGCGCGACTAGACGGGGATCGGCCCGAAGCGCCCGGGGTCGAACGCGGCCGGGATCTCGACCGGACGTCCGAGCATCGCGTCGACGACCAACCGGGACGACGCCGGACCGGTCGAGATGCCCCACGCTCCGTGACCGGCACACACGAAGAGCCCATCGACCCCGGGGATCGCGCCGATGAGCGGGCGGCCATCCGCCGACCAGGGCCGGCCGCAGGCCCTCACGCCTCGGATCGGCGCGTCCATGACCGCGGGGACGAACTGCGCGGCGCGCTGGAGGAGACGCTCCGTCCAGTCCGCGGGATCGGGCTTCGTCTGGAGGAACGTGGACCCGACCGCGCTGACGCCCAACGCGGTCATCAGGCTGAAGTCAGAGGTGTCCGGTCCGCCGCGCTCGTATGCCGGTGGCTCGCTCCCGATCGATGCGCCGATCTCGGCCTCTTCGATGCAATGGCTCGGCGGCCTCGCGAGCTCGATCTCGACGACGACGCCCCATCGTTCGGTGATCGGCAACCACGCTCCCGACGGGTCGATGGCGGCCGGCGTCCACGGCCCGGCGGCGACGAGGACCTGGTCAGCGGCCACGACCTGTTCGCCCACCCGCACGCCGACCACGCGACCCGCCTCCACGACCGGGGTCGCGGCACGACCCACGCGGACCGTCACCCCCCGGCGTTCCGCCACGGTCGCGTAGGCGTACGTCGAGGCGGACGGGGGCACGGGAAAGCCGATCGCCACGTGCATCGCGGCCAGGTCCGGGGCCAGCGTGGGCTCGAGCCGGCGGAGGTCGTCGCCCTCGAGGACTTCGGTCGCGAGGCCCGGGAACATCCCGAGCATCCCTTCCGCGGCGGCCCGCGCATGGGACACGAAGAGCAACCCCGCCGGCTCATCCGGCAGCCGGAAGCCGGCGTCCGCGTCGGTCAGGGCTCGATAGTGGCCCACCGTCTCGCGATAGAGCTCGATCATCGGTGGGTCCATCGGGTGCTGGACGACGCCCGAATTGGCGCCGGACGCCCCGGACGCGAGCCCATCGCGATCGAACAGCGTGACGGACGCACCCGCCTCGGCCAGGAAGGCCGCGGCGGACGTCCCGACGATCCCCCCACCGATCACGATCACATCCGGCATCGCCCAATGATGCGCGACTCGTGCCTGGGCGATGCGGACGTGACGGCAGGTGCGACGACCGTGACGACTGGGGCGATCAGACCTCGGTCAGGCCGATGACGTGCCCTTCGGGATCGGCCAGCAGGGCGATCTGGACGCCGGGGGCCGGGCTGAACTTCGGCATGATCACGCTGCCGCCGAGAGCGGCCGCGCGGGCGAGGGTCGCGTCCACGTCGGCGACGGTGACGTACCCGGTGACATGCCCCGCGGACCCGTCCGGCGTCACACCGACACCGATCGTGATCCCGGAGGTGGCCGGGTCGGTCATCCCGTAGCCGGCCGGGTTGCTGGTATCGAACGACCAGCCGAAGAGCTCGCCGTAGTAGCGCTGGAGCGCCACCTGGTCCCTGCCCACGACTTCGAGCTGGATCACGCGTGCGTCGGTCATCGGTCCGTCTCCTCGTTCGGCTCGAGGGCTGATGTCGCCTCGATCGGCCGTTCAGTCCAACGACGAACGGCGAGACACCGAATTGACAACTCGGCAAGGCGTGCCATAGTACGGACCTCTCGGGGCCTGATGGACCGCGCGGACGTTCAAGCATGGTGCGGTCGCAGGCTTTGGCCGGGATCACTGGAGGAGAGACATGAACAAGCACCTGCGCCTCACGGGCCTGTTGGCCGGGGCGATCATGGTGGCGGCCGCCTGCTCGAGCACCGGCGCGTCCACCGCCCCGTCCGTCGCCCCGTCGACGGCCCCGTCCGAAGCGGCGTCCATGGCGCCGTCCGAGGCCCCGTCGGCCACGGTCGATCCGGCCTCGCTGCTCGGGCAGATCCTGAAGACCGGCACGATCCGCGTCGCCACGGACCCGAACTACGCCCCGTACTCGTTCCTGAACCTGGACACCCAGACGTACGAAGGCTTCGACACCTCGACCGCCGAGGAGACCGTCAAGCGCCTCAGCGAGAAGCTCGGCACCGAGATCAAGCTGCAGTGGGAGACCCCGGGCTGGGACCTCATCACCGCCGGTAGCTGGGGTGGCCGCTGGGACATCTCGATCGGCTCCATGAGCGTGACCGTCGGTCGCGCCAAGGTCGTCGACTTCACCGAGCCGTACTACTACGACGTCGGTGCGCGTCGCCGTCCCGACGGCCTCGACCGTCCAGTCCCTCGCCGACCTCGACGGCGGCAAGACCTTCTGCGTCGGCACCGCGACCACCTACGAGCAGTGGCTCAATGGCACGCTGGAGATCGTCGACCCGAACAAGCTGACGGCTCCGCACGGATCCCGCAGATCACCGCGCTCCCGACGGACAACGAGTGCATCCAGGCCGTCCAGGCCGGTCGCACCTACGACGCCATCGTCGGCAACGCGAACGCGCCTGGCCGACGCCGTCAAGCAAGGGCGCCCCGATCCGCATCCTCGAGGGTCCGCCGATCTTCGCGGTGTCGGTCGCGTTCGCGCTCGACAAGAGCGGCCCGAACACGACGGCCCTCAAGGCGATCCTCGACCAGATCGTCACCGAGATGCATGAAGACGGCACGCTGTCCGCCTTCTCCACGAAGTGGCTCGAGAAGGACGTCACCGTCAAGCCGTAGCCAACGGCCGCACAGGCTGCTACGTTTCGCGCCCGGACGTCTCGACGTCCGGGCGCGTTCCTCTTTCTGGAAGTCCGGTGAGGCGATCGACATCGATCGGTAGCCCGCTCGCGGCGACGAGGCCGCGAATCAACAGCTCGTGGCCGAGATCGAGCAGGCGCGCGTCCGACGGAACAAGATCTGGCGCACGAAGTTCCTGCTCATGTGGGCCATCATCGTGGCGGCCCTCGTCGGGTTCATCCTGATCACGGTCACGGTCGACCCGGCCTTCCTCCAGAAGGTCGATCCCGTTCATCCTCATCGGCGTCCCGCTGACCCTGTTCCTCGCGGTGACCTCGATCTTCTTCGCCACGATCCTGGCCGCACTCGGGGCCCTGGGTCGGACGTCGTCGAACCCGTACTTCAACGGCATCGCCAGCTTCTACGTCTCGTTCTTCCGCGGCACGCCGCTGCTGCTGCAGATCCTGTTCATCTTCCTGGCCCTGCCGCAGGCCGGCATCGTCCTGCCGGCCATCCCGACCGCGATCGTGGCCCTGAGCCTCAACTACGGCGCCTACATGACCGAGGTCTTCCGCTCCGGCATCGAGGCGGTCCCGCAGGGCCAGACCGAGGCCGCCCACTCGCTCGGGATGTCGCCGCGGACGACGTTCCGGCGGATCGTCGCCCCGCAGGCGTTCCGCATCGTCACGCCGGCCATCGGCAACGACTTCGTGTCGATGATCAAGGACACGTCGCTGGCGTCCGTCGTGGGCGTCCAGGAGATCGTCTGGCGTGCCCAGGCCGCCGGCCGGCCGACGTTCCAGTCCATGCAGACCCTGCTCTTCGCCGCGTTCATCTACTGGGTGCTGACGATCATCTTCTCGCTGTTCCAGGGCCGCCTCGAACGGCGCATGGCGACCGGCGACCGCGTCCAGAGCCGACGGCCATGACGACGCCGATCGATCCCGCGCCGTCGTTCGACTCGACGCTCTCGTTCGACTCGTCGCTCGCGCTCGAGCACGGCCGCCACCCGGCCGAGGTGCCCGGCAAGCTGGTCAAGCCGGGCGCCGTGCCGATCGTCCGCGCCACCGACATCGAGAAGCACTTCGGCGAGCACCACGTGCTCAAGGGCTGCTCCATGACGGTCTACCCGGGCGAGACCGTCACGATCCTGGGCCGTTCGGGGAGTGGCAAGAGCACGTTCCTGCGCTGCCTCAACTTCCTCGAGGAGCCGACCGCCGGGCGTCGTCGACGTCAACAACATCGTCGTCGGGCGCCCAGCCGCTCAAGCGGCGGGACCGGGCCGGGCGTCGAGCAGATCCGACAGCTCCGGCTGCACGCCGGGATGGTGTTCCAGGAGTTCAACCTGTTCCCGCACCTGTCGGTGCTGGGCAACCTGGTCGAGGCACCCATCCACGTGAAGAAGATGGACCGGGCGAAGGCCACGAAGCTCGCCGAGGAGAACCTCGCCAAGGTCGGCCTCAGCGACAAGCGCGACGAGTACCCGTCGCGGCTGTCCGGCGGCCAGCGCCAGCGCGTCGCGATCGCCCGGGCCCTGACCATGGAGCCGGACGTGCTCCTGTTCGACGAGCCCACGAGCGCGCTGGATCCGTCGCTCGTCGGCGAGGTGCTCAAGGTCATGGAGACCCTGGCCCACGAGGGCCGGACGATGATCGTCGTCACCCACGAGATGGCCTTCGCGCGCGAGGCCGCGGACCGGGTCTACTTCATGGACGACGGCCAGTTCGTCGAGATCGGGCCGCCGGAGCAGGTGCTGTCGAACCCGACCGACGAGCGCACGCGGACGTTCCTGAACCGGTTCCTGCATCCCTGATCCAGGCGACGGCCGGCGCGGACGGCGCGGACCGATCTCCGAGACTCATCGGTGGACCGATGAGTTTCGGTCGCGCTCCGTCGTTACAGCTGACAGACGACCGGCCACCCTGGCCGATCCACCCGAGGAGACCGCACCGTGGACTACAAGCTCGAACTCATCGTCGTCCCCGTCGCCGACATCGACCGCTCGAAGGCGTTCTACGTGGACCAGTGCGGCTTCGACATCGTCGTCGACCACACGGCCGGCGACTTCCGCATCGTCCAGCTCTCGCCGCACGGCTCGTCGTGCGCGATCGCGATGATGAAGACCTCGCCGATGGAGCCGGGCTCCCTGCACGGCCTGCACCTGGTGGTCACGGACATCGCCGCGGCCCGCGCCGAGCTGGTCGGGCGTGGCGTGGCGATCGGCGAGGCGTTCCACTACGACGTCGCCGGACAGCCCACCCCGGGCGTCGACGAGAACCACGTCGACTACTCCACGTTCATGGAGCTCAAGGATCCGGACGGCAACACCTGGCTGATCCAGGAAGTCGGGTACGCCGCGGCGCACGCCTGAGCGCGGCGCGTCGAGGTCGGGCCGATGACTGCCGCGATGGCGACCGAAGCCGCGTTCGAGGGGCTCGCCGAGCCCCATCGACGCGAACTGCACGTCCACTGCTACCGGATGCTCGCGTCGTTCGACGCGGCCGAGGATGCGGTCCAGGAGACGTTCCTGCGGGCGTGGCGGGCGCGCGACACGTTCGATGGGTCGTCGCTGTTCCGGGCGTGGCTGTACAAGATCGCGACGAACGTGTGCCTGGATGCCATCCGGCAGGGAGTCGCGGCGAGTGTCGGCGATGCACTCGTTCGCGGAGATCCCCTGGCTGCAGCCGTACCCGGATGCGCTGCTCGACGAGGTCGCGCCGGCGGCCCCGGCCGACGATCAACCGGACGCCCTGGCCGTCAAGCGCGAGACCATCGAACTGGCGTTCCTGGCCACGCTCCAGTTGCTGCCCGCGCGCCAACGGGCCGCGCTGATCGCCCGGGACGTGCTGGACTGGTCCGCGATCGAGACCGCGGCGCTGCTGGAGACGAGCGTGCCGGCCGTCAACAGCGCGCTGCAGCGGGCGCGAGCCACGATGTCCGAGCACCTGCCGGCGAAGCGCTCCGAGTGGTCCGCCGGCGAGCCGAACGACGCCGAGCGAGCGCTCCTGGCGAAGTTCATCGAGGCGCACGAGCGAGGCGATGCCGCCCTGGCCGTGTCGATCGCGGCGCAGGACCTGCGGGTCACGATGCCGCCGAACCCGTTCCTGTTCGACGGGCTGGACAACATCGGTCCGCTGCTCGCGAACGCCCTGCGCGAGGGCGAGTGGCGACTCGTGCCGACGGTCGCCAACCGCATGCCGACCGCGGCGAGCTACCTGCGCAAGCCCGGCGACACGATCTTCCGCGCGTTCAAGTTCGATGTCCTGCGCATCCAGGACGGGCAGATCGCGGAGATCACGACGTTCGGCATCGAGCTGTTCCCGGCCTTCGGGTTGCCGCCGACGTTGTGAGGCCGAGGCTCAGGACCGCGGGATCGTGTCGGCCGGTATCCCGCCGTCGCGTCGATACTCCGCAAGGGCAGCCTCGGCATAGGCTCGATCCTGATCGTCCTCGGGATCCGTGCCGATCTCGCGGAGGACCACGACGCTGAGGTCAGGTACGACCGTGTGCGCGGCGTCTCGCTGCCGCTTGTCATCCGTGACGAATACGTCGACGGAGGCGAACCCGGCCGATGCGAGGATGAGTGCATCTGGTGTCCGAAGGGCGGTCGCCGCGCGGATCCGGGCGGCCTCACGCGCGATCTCGTAGCCCACGTCGACGACGCGAAGCCCCGTGAAGTGGCCGAGGAACCCCTCGGCCGTCGCCACGGCGGCGGTCCCGCGCCGGAACGGCCGGACCAGGATCTCCTGCACGGTCACGGCCGAGATGAGCGCGGGATTCCTGCCGGTCGCGACCATCGAGTCGAACAGCTCCACGGCAAGCTCGCTTCCGGCCTCTTCACCCGTCAGATAGGCCAGCACGACGGAACTGTCGAGGAGCAACGAAGCGCCAGGCCGGATGACGGATTCGAGCGGGGTCGTGGCCACAGCTACTCCCAGCTCTCGCGCTCCGTCTCCAGGTACGCATCCGGGTCACCGTAGATCCCTCGAAGGGCTCCGGCGTAGCTGGACGGATCCGGTGCAGTCGGACCCTGTCGAGATCTCCGGCCTCCACCTCGACGACGAAGCGATCGCCTTCACGATCCCGCCGATAGTCATCACGGCGTCCGCAGGGTCAGTTGGTTCCTGCGCGCAGTCTCGCTTCAGCGCTCGCACTCGTCATCATGATGTACGAAAATGTGCGCTTGACTCGCACGTGCTGTCAATCGTTCCAACAACCTCGTCCCGGCCGAGACCGCGGGCAAACCGTCATCATGTCCCGATGCTGGACGACGCGATCGCCGCCATCGACGCCCACATCGAATCGCTGCGGGCCGACGGGTCCATCCCGGGGCTGGTCCTGGCCGTCACGGATCGGGACGGGCTGCTCTTCGACCGCCAGTACGGCTACGCGGAGGTCGCGACCAGGCGCCCGGTCGAGCCGGAGCACCTGTTCGAGATCGGGTCGATCGGCAAGACGTTCGCGGCGATCATCGTCATGCAGCTCGTCGAGGAGGGCCGGCTGCGGCTGGACGATCCGGTCGTGCGGCACCTGCCGTGGTTCAAGGTGCCGCGGACCGGCGAGCGGATCACGATCCGGCACCTGCTGAGCCACACCGCGGGGATCACGGCCGGCATCGACGGGTCGCCCGAGCCGACGTTCAATGTCTGGCGGCTTCGCGACGTGCCACCCGGGTCGGCGCCGGGCCGCGGTTCCACTATTCGAACGTCGGGTTCAAGGCGATCGGGCTGATCGATCGAGGCGATCGAAGGCGCGCCGTACCCGACGTCGTGCGGCGTCGCGTGCTCGAGCCGCTCGGGATGTCGTCGAGCGAGCCAGCCATCACGAACGACATCCGGTCGCGGCTGGCCGTCGGGCTACGAGCCGGCCCGCGACGACGTCCCATGGACCGAGGGCGATCCGCTGCTCCCGGCCACGTGGCTCGAGACCGACACCGCGGACGGCGCCATCGCGTCCACGGCCGCGGACATGGCGATGTTCGCGCGGATGCTGCTGAAGCCGAGGGCGCGATGGCCGACCGCTCATCTCCGCGGCGTCGTTCGCGGAGATGACGAGCGCCCGTGCCCGCGATCGGCGCCTACGGGTACGCGCTCGGGATCTACGGGCGCGACCTCGGTGGCGGCGGCGACTGATCGGCCACACCGGCGGGATGGTCGGTACATCGCCGGGCTCTGGTGCGACCCGAGGCCGGCCTCGGGGCAGTCGTGCTCCAGAACGGGCCGGGCCACGGGCCGAACCGCCTGGCTGGCAGGTCATCAGGGTCGTCGCGGCGGCTCGCGCCGGCCGCGATCCAGCCGCCGAATTCGACGACGATCCTGGCCGCGCAGGCGGCCGCCGATGCGGCCGAGGAGGCCGAGGCGATCTCGAAGGCGCCGAACCGCCGGCCCCGCCCGATCCCGACGCCGATCCGGCCCTCAAGGCGATCGTCGGCACTACCGCAGCCACGATCCGTGGACGACCAACTTCCGCGTCGTCCTCCGCGGCGCCGAGCCGTGGCTGCTCTTCCCATCCGAGCCGGACGGCTTCGAAGGACGAGCAGCCGCTCTCACGCGATGGCCGGCGGCTGGTTCCGCGTCGGCGACGACCGGCTGGGCCCGGAGCGGATGCGCTTCGATACCGTCATCGACGGCCATACCCGGCGCGCCTGGCTTCGCGGCTGGGACTACTACCGGACGGGCGATCCGTAGGCCCGCTACCCTTTCCCCATGCCCGCTGAATTCATCTACTCCACGTACAAGCTCGCCCGCCACTACCCGCCCGACCGGACGGTCCTGGAGAACATCTCGCCTCTCGTTCTACCCGGGCGCGAAGATCGGCGTCATCGGCCCCAACGGGGCCGGCAAGTCCAGCCTGCTCAAGATCATGGCCGGCCTCGATGACGGGTTCACCGGCGAGGCCCGGCTGACGCCCGGCTTCACCGTCGGCTACCTGAGCCAGGAACCCGAGCTCGACCCCACCAAGGACGTCAAGGGCAACGTCATGGACGGCGTCGCCGAGGTCCACTCGCTCATCGACGCCTACAACGCCGTCATGGCCAAGTGGGCCGAACCGGACGCCGACTACGACGCGATCGGCGCCGAACAGGCCGCGCTCGAGGACAAGATCAACGCCGCCGACGCCTGGAACCTCGAGCGCAACGTCGACATCGCGATGGACGCGCTCCGCTGTCCGCCGGACGACGCCGATCGTCACGACCCTGTCCGGTGGCGAGAAGCGTCGCGTGGCGCTCGCCCGGCTGCTCCTGAAGCACCCGGACCTGCTGCTGCTCGACGAGCCCACGAACCACCTCGATGCCGAGTCCGTGTACTGGCTGGAGCGGTTCCTCCAGGAGTACTCGGGCACGGTCGTCGCGATCACCCACGACCGGTACTTCCTCGACAACGTCGCGCAGTGGATCCTGGAGCTGGACCACGGTCGCGGCCTGCCGTTCGAGGGCAACTACTCGAGCTGGCTCGAGCAGAAGCTCGCGCGGATGGGCCGCGAGGAGAAGGCGACCGACGCCCGCCAGCGGACGCTCGCCCGCGAGCTCGAGTGGGTCCGCCTGTCGCCTCGCGCCCGCCAGTCCAAGGGCAAGGCTCGCCTCGGGGCGTACGAGAAGCTACTCGCCGAGGCGAGCGCCGACAAGACCAACGAGCGCGAGCTCGAGATCGCCATCTCGCCCGGACCGCGGCTCGGCGACACCGTCATCGAGGTCAAGGACCTGCGAAAGGCCTTCGGCGACAAGCTGCTCATCGATGGCCTGACGTTCTCGCTGCCGAAGGCCGGGATCGTGGGGATCATCGGGGCCAACGGCGCCGGCAAGACGACGCTCTTCCGGATGATCATGGGCCAGGAGAAGGCCGACGCCGGCACGATCCAGATCGGCGATACCGTGCAGCTGAGCTACGTGGACCAGAGTCGCGACGACCTGTCGCCCGAGAACCGCGACACGTCGACGAGAACCACCTTGAGCGGAGTGCGAGCGACGAATCCGACGAACGCGGCCAGGCCGAGAGTAAACTCGGCGCCACTCGACGCCACGATGAGGCCGAGCAGCACCGGTTCAAGCGTGAGCCCCCAACCGCCGTGCTCGCTGGGGACGGCGGACCGATCAAGGGCTCGATCGTTCGCTCACGGTTTGGCCGGGTGGTCACGTTGCTCGCTTCGGCGTTGTCGGCGGGCGATCCAGTACTCGTCGGGGGGTCCGATCAGCGTGATCGCGTGTTTTGGCACACGAACGCGCGCAGCGACGCATCCTCGGCGAGCTCACCGGGCACCTCGAGCAGGTGGACGTCGACCTTCCCCTCGTCGTCCAGCGGGTAGATGTGTCCGGCCCAGCGGTGACACTCGCCCCACCCCTCGCACAGCGCCGGGTGCAGCCGGACACGGACCGGACCGGGATCGGGCCATCGGTCATCCGACTGCTCCCGGGTCAGCGATGCCCGACAGCGGAGTCCGGGCCAGCTCGTCGAGTAGGTGACCTCGCGGCCCCGGACCATGCGACGTGAAGGACGCAGGGTCCCGCTCGCCCGCACTCACGCTCCTCCAGGACACACCGCCCGGTGTCGGTCGGGGCCTCGACCGCCTCGATCACATCGAGCACGCTCACCTCGTCGAGCTCGACGGCGGCCCGGTAGCCGCCGGTGGGCCCCGGATCGGACCGCACCCAGCCCCGCTGGGAGAGTGGTGCGATCACCTGGGAGAGGAATCCGGGGGTGGTCCCCACGAGCTCCGCCAGCTCCGGTGACTTCACACGGTGATCGAGTCGGCCGAGCGCCAGCAACACCTGCGTGGCCAGATCGGCCTTCCTGGTGATCTCAAGTCTCATACTCGCAGACTACAGGACTACGGTCACCCACCGGTGTCGAGCCGAAGTTGGCCTGGGTCGCACCGGAGGAATCACGCAGGTTCACGTCGTGCCCTCCCGCTTGTAGGTGGTCGTGTTCCCCAACGCGGTATGTATGCCGTCTCGAGCTTCATGACGTCCTCCGCGCAGGCCTTCTTGGTCGACGCGATCCCCGAGATCGCCCAGGTCCGGTGGCCCACCAGACACTACTCCCCGGAGTAGTTGTTGCACCCGCCGAATCCCGTAGGGCACCCTCGGCGCCGAACTGCAGTGTCAGCACCTCAGTGAGCGACGTGGATTCCACTGCCCCGACCCCGTTGTTATCTCGACGCGCCGTCCACGCCGTCCCCGGCAAACCGCTGGGAACACTCGAATAGACGGAAGGGCCTGCCCCGACGAGCCACTCAGCGTGAGGGTCGTCTTCCGATCGACCACTTCTCCACGGTGGGCAACCCCGTGAGCACGGCCTGCTCCTGCGCGTTGACCTCCGGTTCCTCGCACGCCCTCTGCGTGACTGCGCCGAGCCGAACCGTGAGGTCGGCACCATCCTCTGAGTAGCCGCCGCCGAACCGGTTGCAGCCGGTCGACCCGGAGATCGTGTCATCCGCGTCGAACTCGAGGGTGGCCGCCGAGCCAACGGCCGCATCAACCGTGTCGCCCGTCGTCGAGGCGTACGAGTCGAGGATCCACGACGTCCCGGCGAGCGACGCCTCGCCGGTGTCTCGGGTGCTCACGTCCGTGTTCCCGCATGCCGTGAGTACACACAGACAGACGATCACGGCAGGACGGACCACGTCAATCGGTGACCAACGGAAACGAGGGAGCGGGCGCATGGCCGAATCGTAGCCCTCGACAGAACCCACGATCGGTGATCGGTCGGCGATGATGGGCGCATGGCACCCAGGAAACTCAGCCGTGACCGTGGGCGTCTTCGGCGGATCCGGCCTCTACTCCCTGCTCGACGACGTGACCTCGGTGGAGATCACAACGCCCTGGGGGAACCCGTCCTCGCCGCTCTCCGTCGGCTGGGTCGGCGGCACCCGGGTCGCGTTCCTACCCCGGCACGGCACCGGTCACCATCTCCCTCCCCATCGGGTGAACTACCGCGCCAACATCGACGCATTGGCCACCATCGGCGCGACTGCCGTCATAGCGCCGTTCGCCTGCGGGTCCCTGAAATGGGAGATGGCACCCGGCGATTTCGTGGTGGTCGACCAGTTCGTCGATCGGACCTGGGGCCGCGAGAGCACCTTCTTCGACGACTTCACCGGTGGGCCGAACCACGCGACGATGGCCGACCGGTACGACCCGGGCCTCCGGCGAACGATCGTGGAGGCCGCCACCGGTCTGGGGCTACCCGTCCACGATGGAGGGACCGTGGTCGCCGTCAACGGCCCGTGGTTCTCCACGCGCGCCGAATCAGCCTCGTTCTCCACCTCCGGCTGGCACCTCGTCAACATGACCCAGTGCCCTGAGGCCGCTCTCGCCCGAGAAGCCGGTCTCCCCTACGCGTCGGTGGGCCTGGTCACCGATTACGACTCCGGGCTCGACGGCGATCCGACGATCCAGCCCGTCACCCCGGAGGCCGTCTTCAAGTTCTTCGACGAGAACATCGCCCGCCTCCGTGGGTTCCTGCTCACGACGATCAACCTGCTCGCCTGATCCCCGACCGATCCCTATCAGACCGCCTACCCCGTTCTCGGCGTGAAAAGCGTCATTTCTGGTGGTGGATCACGCCGAGTTCGGTTGGGGTGGGGTCGTGAGTCAGTGAGCGAGCGCCAGTAGACCGCGACCATCAGCCCCATCGGGACGCCGACGATGAAGGTGGCACCGGCGAGCGAGTCGGCCATCGCGGCAGCCGCCGCGTTGCCCGATGTCCGGGCCACGACGAATGCCGTTCCCGTCATGAACAGCACCTGGCCAACGGAGTCGCCCAACGCCGGACACGCGGATGTTCCCGAGTCGTTCACCGGCTCAGCCGGTCGTCGCGCTCGAGCCAGGTCAGGACGCCGATGAGGATCGCCGAAGTGCCGGCGAACCCGACCTGCGAGCCGAGCGGCAGCCCGAACCAGAAACCGGGACCGTCGTATCGGAAGAGTGGCCGAGGAAGAAGAAGCGACCGAGCCGGCTGATGGGATCGATCACCCACAGCGCCCAGGTCGCGGCATCACTGCAACGGCGAACTCGAGCACCGGTTGCCGCGACCTCGTGCGGTAGGGCCCCCCGACGATCAGTTGTGTGGAGGCGCAAGGCGAAGTACGACATGAAGGTGTAGCTGAGCGACACCATGAGCGGCACGTCACCGACGAACAGCTCGTCACCGTGGAGGCTCGGATCGAGCTGTAGCCGGTATAGGGGAATCCGTAGCGGACCGATCCGTTCTCGGCGAGGACTCCGACGACGACGGCAGCGCGATAGACAGCGGTTCGCCGTCCACCGATGTGCCGCAGTGCGAACACGAGGAACGAGACGCCGAAACCGTCACGTACCACCGGCCGAAATGTGTTCCCGCGATCTCGTGCCACATCGGTCGAGCCTCCTAGGTGGCGCTGAGTATGGCCGGCACGGTGCGCACCCCGTGGACGAGGGTCGACCTCGTCCACGTCGGGCTCCCCCACGAGCACATAGTCGGGGAATCGGGCGAGGAGCTGTCGAGAAACACACGGGCCTCGAGGCGGGCGAGGCTCGCTCCGAGGCACAGGTGCTCCCCGAATCCGAATGCGAGGTGCGACTGGCTCACTGCCCGGCCGATGTCGAAGTGGCCGGCATCGGGACCGAAGACCGATTCATCCCGATTCGCGCTGGTGTACATCATCACCAGCCAGTCGCCGGCGGGATCGATTGCCCGCCGAGCTCGACATCGGTCGTTGTGGTTCGGGCGAACGCCCTGATCGGAGTCACCCAGCGGAGACATTCCTCGACAGCGGCGACGGACAACGACGGATCCTTCGCCCACCGCTTCCTCTGAGCGGGATGCTCGGCAGTGCGACCGCACTTCCCGAGATCAGGTGGCGGGTCGTCTCATTGCCGGCGACGAGGAGCGACATCGTGTACATGACGATCTCGTCGTCACGCAGGGCCCGGCCCTGCACCTCGGACGCGACCAGCGTCGACAGCAGGTCGTCGGACAGATGACTCCGCCTCCGGGTCACCTGGTCGCCGAGGAAGGCCAGGAGCTCACCGACCGACTCGAGGGCAGCCATCTCGTCGATCTCCGCACCGTCGGAGTCCGCTCCCTCGATGCACGCGTCCGACCAACGACGGAAGTCGGCGTGATGACCGTCGTCGATGCCGAGCAACTCGGCGATGACGAGAATGGGGAGCGGCGCCGCGAGGGACTCGACCAGGTCGGCCTGACCGTGAGGATCGACGTCGCCGAGCAGCTGACGGGAGATCTCGCCACGCGGTCCTCGAGAACCAGCATCGAGCGAGGCGTGAACCAACGGGACGCCACACTGCGCCAGGCCGCGTGATTGGGCGGGTCCATGTGAAGGATCGAACCCGGGAGCTCCGTGCCCTGGCGAAACGGGTCGTTCATCAACACGCCCTTTCCGGAACGGAACCGCCCGGGATCGCGGCTGATCGCCCGCACGTCGTCGTATCGCGTCACCGTCCACGAGTTCGGCGCGTACTGGTGCACAGGCGATTCATTGCGCAGGCGGGCCAGACGTCGATAGTCGACACGGTTGAAGCAACCCGGCTCCTCGGGGTTGAGATTCAGCTCGGCGACCGGCGCTCGCGACATGGACGTCCTTCTCCAGTGACTGTCCGTGAGTCAACCAGAAACCTGACGCCCATGTCAGTTGGCCGACCTCAACGGAGGGAGCCGAAGACCACATCGCGGCCGCTGGCCACCATCTCGGCGCGGAGCATGGCCGCGCCCTCCGGGCCGAGCCGTCGGTAGGGGCCGCGCCGGTCGGGTCGCCACCACACCGGGTCGGCGGTCTCCCAGGCGTCGGCCGCAGCGGCTTCTTGTCGATCTTGTCGGTTCCCGTCACCGGAAGCGCCCGAACCACCCTGATGTAGCGAGGCGCCCACTTGGTCCCGAGGTCGGCCTGATCGCCGAGAAACGCCTCGAAGCGTCCGGGTCGAACGCCACCCGTGTCGAGCTCGAGCGCTGCCATCACCTGGTCATCGGCGTTCCGGGTGTCGGGCACCCCGTAGACGGCCACGCCACGGGCATCGGGTACCGGTCGAGGATGCGCTCCACCGGCGCGGCCGCGAAGTTCTCCCCGTCGACGCGTATCCAGTCGGCGGTCCGGCCGGCGAACCAGAACACCCCGGACTCATCGCGATATCCGAGGTCCCCCGACCAGTACCAGCCTTCGCGCGTCCGCTCCTGCATCGGCCTCGGAGTTGTTGTAGTACCCCTCGAAGCTCGGCAGCGTGTTGCGTCCGACGATCTCACCCACGGCCTCCGCGAGGTTGAGGATCAGGCCCGTCGTCGTCGAAGCGGGCACGCGGCACTCCTCGCTGGTCTCGGGGTCGATGATCGCGATGTCGTTGCCCTCGACCGGCACACCGAGCGCGGCCCGTGGGAGCGCCGGGCGCCGGCGTGAGGATGATCGCGTTCTCCTCGACCCGTAGCCCGAGAACACCGGGCATCCGAACCGTTCCTCGAAGCCGCTCCATGTCGGCTGCGACGACTCCGGGCCCGAGCACGAAGTGCGTGGTTGTTGTCGGTCGTCGGGCCGCTCGGGTGTGGCCAGCAGATAGCTGAGCACGCGGCCGATCGCGCTGAAGTAGGTGCACCGGTACCGGCGACGTCGGCGAGAAACGCCGAAGCCGAGAACGCCGGCGCAGCACGATCGTCGCGCCGTCAGCATCGCCGGGAAGATCGTGGCGTTGAGTGCGTTGCCGTGAAAGAGGGGCATGGCGCAGTACGGGACGGAGTCGCCGCGGCAGATGCCGGACCGAGCGATGCCGGCGGCCCGCCCTGGGTCATCCTCACCGCCTTGGGGGCGCCGACGAACCCGAGGTGAACAGCAGCAGATACAGATCGTCGGGCGAGGCCGCGGCTCCCACCGGAGGGGTGGCGATGGGGGGGCGCCGGCCCCCGGGCCGTGTAGGCCGCGTCGGTCGACCTCCCACACCCGGGCGATGTCCGAGTCCAGGCCGTCGAGCAACGCACTGCCGCGCCCGATCGGTGATGAGGATCTGGCAGTCGGTGTGTCGGATGTCGATGCGCTCCTCGCCACGGCGTGTCGGGTTGATGCCGACGATCACCGCCCGGCAGAGGGCGGCGGCGCAGAGCACGAAGAGGTACTCGGGCACGTTCTCGAGGAGCACGCCGACGTGGAACGGCCCGTCGATCCGCTCGTCCTGTAACAGTTGGCCCGGCGACGGGACTGCTCCACGATCTCGGACCACGTCCACGACTCATCCTCGAACAGGAGCCCGAGGTGGTCGTCGTCGACCCGCTGCATCAACAGGCCGGCCACGGTCAGCTCATCCGCGTGCCGGCGATCGCTCGACCTCAGGTCACCAGCAGCGACCGGGCATAGTCGACCGCCGCCGCGTTCGAGCCGAAGAAGTGCAGCGCGCCGGCATGGAGGTCGCGGGAGCAGCGCTGGAGCGGACCTTCGCGTAACGCCGCTGTTCCCGACAACAGGTATGCCTCTCGGGCGATGTCGGCACCGGACTGCTTGACGTGCGCGCAGGCCTGACGCACCCGATGGCCGTGAGCGCCGACGGCGCGGCACCCGACCCGGCGCATTCCGCCTCAGCCTGTTCACACACCTCGCGAACCCAGGCCCGTCCGGCCTCGTGGCGCGGCTCGAGGCGGGCGTAGGAGATGAGGAAGTGCTCGGAGTCGGCGAGCGATGTGGCGGCACCCATCCTCACCCGACCGGCAGCGATGGCACGCAACTCGTCGAGCATCCGCCGCGTCACGCCCAGTGCCCAGGCGGCGTGACCGACCGCAGTGAGCGGCAGCACGCCGAGGTGATGCTTCGCCGAGCCGCGATGCACCACGGAAGCGAAGAAGTCGAAGGTCTGGTTGTCAGGCACCCGCACGCCGTTCAGCCCGTAGTCGATGGACTGGGTGGCCCGCAGCCCGATGACATCCCAGTTTCCCCGGGCCTCGATCTCACAGGCGGGATAGCAGCCGAACAGGTACGCCGCATCTCCCCCACCGGCCGGCGTCGCCATGAAGCCGGCGCCACCGAGATCGGCGATCGTGATGCCCGAGCCGAACTGGTAACTGCCGGTCACGATCCAGCCGTCACCATCCTGCTCGGCGGTGCCATTGGGAGCGAACTGCCCCCCCATGACGGGGAGTCCCCCGCCGAACACCGCCTCGGCACCATCATCGCCGAGGTATGCCCCGAAGTAGGCGAGAGCGACATCGGAGGCGAACAGGCACCAGCCGATGGACGCGTCGGCCCGGGCGATCTCGGCCCACACGTCGACCGCCTCGACCAAGGGCAGATCGACACCACCGACCTCGCGGGGCACGGAGATCCCGTACAGCCCGGCGTCGCGGATGTCGGTCAGCACCGACGGATCGAACGACCCGCCGGGCGGTGCGGCCGACCCGGCGGCATCGATCGTGGCGAAAAGTGCAGTCGCGTTCTCGACAGCGGTCATGTCGTCATCGTGGCTCACAGATGACCAACGGGATGTCACGGTCGGTCGACTCCTGGTACTTGTCGTAGTCGGGCCACACCGCATTCGCCACCGGCCACAGTGCGGCCTTCTCCTCGGGGGTCGCAGTGCGCGCCCGCAACTCGTGGACCTCCCCGAGGTCCTGCACCGTCACCTCGGGGTTCGCCACGACGTTGTGGTACCAGTGCGGATGGTCCGGGGCGCCACCCATTGACGCGATCACCAGATAGTTGTCGCCGTCCTTCACCCGGATGAGCGGGGTGCGCCGCAGCTTCTTGGACTTCGCTCCCGTCGTGGTCAGGATGATGACGGGACCACCCATCCATATCCCGCCTTCACGACCGTCGGTGGCGAGGTACGTCTCGACGTGATCGGCGATCGGTTCCCAAGGGCTCGGCTCATACTCTGGCTCTGACATGGCAGGGATGGTACCGAAGCGCAGGAGCCGTCCGCGTGCAAGGGTGGCGCACCGACGGAACGGAGGACGATGCAGGAACGCAGCACCACGCACTGGCGCCGGTTGGCCATCGCCGTCGCCGCACTCACAATGGTGCTCATCGGCGGGACAGTCGGCTACATGGTGCTGGGCTTCAGCCCGTTGAACGCCCTGTACCAATCGGTGACCACCGTCTCGACGGTGGGCTTCCGCGAGGTGGAGCCGCTCGGTCGGGCCGGGAAGATCTTCACGATGGCCCTCATCCTGGTGGGGGTCGGCACCACCCTCTACGCATTTGGAATGCTCATCGAAACGATCCTGGAAGGACGTATCCAGGACCTCATGGGAAGACGTCGCATGCAACGAACGATCAACGAGATGTCCGGCCACATCCTGGTGTGTGGATGGGGCCGTGTCGGCCGCAGCATCGCCCACGACCTGGTCGCCTCCGGCCGACAGGTGGTGGTGATCGATCGCGACGCCGCATCCACTCGATGATTGCCCCTACCCGGCCATCGTCGGCGATGCCACCGAAGACACCGTGCTGGAGGAGGCCGGCCTGCAACGGGCCACCGCGCCGTCGCCGGCGTGGACACCGACGCGGCAAACCTCTACATCACCATCAGCGCCCGTGCGCTCGCACCCCTACCTGTTGATCGTGGCCCGCGGCCCGCAGCGAGGCCAGCGAGGCGAGCTGCCACGGGTCGGCTCGACCGCGTCGTCAACCCCCAACACATCGGCGGGACCCGGGATAGGCGGCCTTCGTTCTGCAGCCGAACGTCGCCGAGTTCATCGACGTCGTGATGCACGAGAGCCCGGCCTCGAGTTCCGGCTGGCCGAGGTCCAGGTCGGCGAATCGCTTGTCGATCGCCGGGTCGACCTTGCGCGAGGCCCACGTCCGCCACGAGACCGGAGCGATGGTCCTGGCCCTTCGCGGCGACACCGGCTTCATCACGAACCCACCGCCGGACACCCTCATCTCGCCCGGCCAGGTGCTGATCGCCATCGGAACCTCCGATCAGTCCATCGGCTCGGAGCGCTCGTCGACCACGGCAGCGCCACTGCGTCGTAGCAAATCGCCCGGTCGGGCCACTGGTACGGTGTGCGACTCGGCGCCGAGGGACAACAACATCAGCCGGTTGCAGAACGGCTCGTTCGACGTGCTCATCGTCGGCGGCGGCATCAACGGCGCCGTGACCGCCGCGTCGCTCGCCGGGCGTGGCGCGTCGGTCGCGCTCGATCGATCGCGGCGACTTCGGCGACTTCACCAGCCAGGAGTCGTCCAACCTCGTCTGGGGCGGCTTCAAGTACCTCGAGAACTACGAGCTGCTCCTCGTGTGCAAGCTGTGCCGGTCGCGCAACCGGCTGATGCAGGCCTACCCGGACAACATCAAGGAGATCGCCTTCCTCGCCGCCTCGACGAGACCTCGCCGTACCCGCCGTGGTTCGCGGCGCTCGGCGCGTTCGGCGTACTGGGTCATCGGCCAGTTCGGCACCAATCGCCCGCGGCTGCTGAGCAAGGAGGAGATCGAGCGCGAGGAGCCGGTCATCGACACCAGCACCGTGCGCGGCGGCATCGAGTACCACGACGCCTCCTGATCGACAACGACGCCCGGTTCGTGTTCTCGCTTCGTCCGCTCGGCGATCGAGGCCGGCGCCGCGGCCGCCAACTACGTCGAGCTGGTCTCGGCCGAGCGATCGGGCGATCGGTGGGTCGCGCACGCTCCGCGACGTCGACTCGGGCGAGGAGTTCACCGACGACGCGCCCGCACGATCGTCAACGCCGCCGGGCCCGTTCGTCGACGAACTGAACGCCGACTGGGGCCTGCACGACCGATCATCGCATCGTGTACTCGAAGGGCATCCACCTCGTCGTGCCCCGGCTCACGACCACGCGACCACGAACGGGTGCTGGCCTTCTTCGACGACACCCAGCGCCTGTTCTACGTCATCCCGATGGGTCGCCGTTCGGTGATCGGCACCACCGACACCCGGGTCGACGACGCCGTTCACCGAGGTCACCGACGACGACAGCGAGTTCCTGCTCGAGCAGATCAACGCCCGCCTCGACCTCGAGCGCCGCTCACCGCGGCCGACATCATCGCCGAGCGGTGCGGTGTGCGCCCGCTCGTGGTCGACGGCCGGCGGCGGCGACCAGTCCGAGGTCGACTGGACCACGCTAGCCGCAAGCACGCCGTCGAGGTCGACCGCGCGCCGGCGGGTCGTCACCATCTTCGGCGGCAAGCTCACCGACTGCCTCAACGTCGGCGAGGAGGTCGCCGACGCGGTCGAGTCGCTCGGCGTGCCGCTGGAGAAGGACCTGCACAACTGGTACGGCGAGCCCGCCGAGGCGACCCGCGACGAGTTCTACCGCCAGGCCCGGCTGATGCGTCTCGACGACCTTCGCGCACAAGCCCGACACCGAGCCGCTCACCGATCGGCTCTGGCGCCGATACGGGCGGCGAGCGTTCGCCATGCTCGAGGCGATCCGGGAAGACCCGACGATGGGCGAGGACATCATGGGCTGCGCCGACTACCTGCGCGTCGAGCTCCACCTGGCGGCCCGCACCGAGATGATCACCAAGCTCGAGGACTTCATGCGCCGCCGCTCGAAGATCGAGCTCGTCGTCAGCGACGCCGACATCCGCAACTCGCCCGGCCTGCGCGAGGTCGCCGAGATCCTGTTCGGCGACGAGCCGACGGCGGCTCGCCGAGTACTTCGCACCGCGACCCGGGCTCAGGTAGCCCTTCGGCGACGCGCGCCCGCCGATTTGCCACTTGGCAATCCGGTCGACCGCGCAAGAATGCCGGGCACCGACGCGAGGATGACCACCCAGGCGACCGTGGGTGGGGGCGCCTGGTGCAGCAGGTCGGCCAGCGTGGGAATCAGGATCAGGCACGCAATGAAGAGCAGTTCGACACCCGTTGCGATGAGCAGGAGCCGGTTCGTGGTCCAGCCCCAATTTCCAGGGTGGTCGGGTGCTACTGCGGCAACAGAACGCATTGGCCTTCTGCGCGATGACGACCGTGAGCCACGCCGCCCCGGTGCCACCCTCCGTGCACGGCGCCACTCGGCCCAGCCCCCGACGGCTTCCATCCGCCTGCGAGCAGGGCAACGATGAACGCCCCCATCGAGAAGATCGCCCCCGCCGGGGCCGATCAGCCCGAACGACCTGATCCCGCTAACTGTGCGATTGAGCAGACGCCCTGAGATCGGTGGTCGTTCGAGGACCCGCTGCTCGGCGGCTCCGCTCCGAGCGCGACCGCCGAGAGTGTGTCGGTGCCGATGTCGAGAGCGAGCACCTGCAACACGGTCAGGGCCAGTGGAATTCGCCCACCGCTTGCCCACACCACGAACGGCACGAGCTCGGCCACGTTGTCGCTGAGGTGATAGGTGAGGAAGCGACGGATGTTCGAGTAGGTGGCGCGACCTTGTTCGACTGCTGCGACGATCGTCGAGAAATCGTCGTCGAGCAACACGAGATCGGCCGACTCCCTCGCGACGTCGGTGCCGCTGCGACCCATCGCCACGCCGATGTCGGCCGCGTGCAGCGCGGGCCCGTCGTTGACACCATCGCCGGTCATGGCGACCACATGACCGCGCCGTTGCAGGGCCTGTGCGATGCGCAGCTTGTCTTCGGGGTCGACCCGGGCGACGACGACGCCGTCGTGATCGAGCAGTTCGCCGAGCGCGGCCTCGTCGGCCGGGAGTTCCGCGCCGTTCACCGCTCGGCATTCGCGTCGGCAAGCCCTACCTCCTGAGCGATCGCCAAGGCCGTTGCCGGATGATCGCCGGTGATCATGGCGATGCGGATGCCCGCCCGCCGGCACCGCCTCCATCGCGGCGCTCGGTCGCGGTGGATCATGGAGCGCGATGAGGCCGTCGAGGTCGAGGTGCGCTTCGATGGCGGCCACGTCATCGAGGGGACTCTTCGGCATCGTCGGCTAGCCACCGCGAGCACTCGCAGTCCGCGACTCGTCAACGTCTCGATGGCAGCATGCGCCGCATCGAGCGAAGCGCTCGGAACGCAGAGCGGAAGCACCGAATCGGGCGCCCCCTTGGTCATCGCGATCATCGTCGACGACGACGGTCATCCGCCGGCGCCGCGGGTCGAATGCGAACCGCCGCCAGCTCCGGTCGCGGAGGCGCTTTCGCCCCCTGGCGGCGCGACCCGCCGGCGAACGCGTCGATGGCAGCCTCCATCGGATCGCCGTGGGCGATCCAACGTCCGTCGACTTCGACGGTCCGGCCGGTCGAACACCGCAGCGCATTGGCTGCGAGCGTGGTTGCGGCGCTGCGGGCTTGGTCGTTGCCCTCGATGGCGCCGGCCGGGTCGTAGCCGTCGCCAGCGACGCGGACGCTGCCGCGTGGCGTCCACGCCTCGACCACCGACATCTCGTTGCGAGTCAGCGTGCCCGTCTTGTCGGTGCAGATGAATGTCGTGGAGCCCAGCGTCTCGACCGACTCGAGATGTCGGACCAACGCGTGGCGTTGCGACATGCGTTGAGCCCCGACCGCGAGCGCGAGCGTCACCGTTGGCAACAGCCCCTCGGGAACGAGCGCCACGGTCACGCCGATCGCGAACAGGAACCCGTCACTCGCCGGCGTACCGAACAGCAGCGCCAGCCCGAAGAACAGCACCCCGGTCAAGACCGCGATCGCGGCGATGACCTTGACGATGCGTTCGAGCTCGTGCTGGAGGGGGCTCTTCGGACGAGCGCCGGTGGTGGCGAGGTGCGAGATCGAAGCCAGACGCGTATTGCTTCCAGTGGCCACGACACGGGCAATAGCGTCTCCCTCGACGACGTAGGTGCCGGCAAGGAGCCGGCCACCTGACTCCACGTCGATCGGTTCGCTCTCTCCGGTGAGCGTCGACGTGTCGACTCGGAGCTGATGGGTGATCAACGCATCGAGATCGGCGCAGACCCTGTCGCCGCTCTCGAGCTCGACGACATCATCGAGGACCAATTCGGAGGCGTCGATCGTGCGCGGTGCACCATCGCGCCGGACTCGAACCTTGCGGGGCAGCAGTTCCCGCAGCCGGTTCGCCGCCTGTTCGGCACGGAACTCCTGCGCGAACGAGAACGCCGCGTTGATGACGACGACCACGAAGATCGCCACGCCGAGTTGGGGAAGTCCGGCGAGGAACGCAAGCCCACCCGCAACCCAAAGCATCAACGCGAAGAAGTGCACGAGCTGCGCGAGCAGCTGACGCCACACGGCGACCCGCGTTGAGGCGGTGGCAGGCTGTTGGGGCGGCATCCTCGATCAAGCCGACGTGCGGCCTCGTCGTCCCTCAGCCCTTCGGACGCTTGAGCCTTGAGACCCAGCACAGACCTCGGCACACGACACCTCCAGTCTCGTGCTCCGCACGGCCATCGCTTCGCTGGCTCACGTGGCCGGGCTGGGTGGCCGCCGGCATTTCAGGTCAGCTCATCGCTCGAGGAGCGCCAGCAACTCCGGGCGGGACGGCCCCGGCGGCAGAATCATCATCACCAACCCCGCGCCGACCTCGATGACACGCTCGTAGGTGCCCGGGCGGGCGAACACCTCGTCGGGGGTCTCCAGCATCTCCCGCGACCGCCGCGAAGTCTCGGCTGACCTCAGCGTCGACGGTGAACCCGTAGCCGAACGCCTGACCAATTTCGCGAGGGGGTCGGCTCGATGCGTAGAACTCTCCGGCGATACCCGGCCTCGATCTCGCGCTTGCGTTCCCGTCGATGGCCCTGGTCGCATCGAGCCATGGCCGCACGCTCCTGGCTCGCTTCGTGTCGAACGAGTGGGCCAGGGCCACCGGGTCGTCGAGCGACACCCCGGTCAGCGCATCGCGCAATGTCAGCGCGGGCCGAGCATGCCGATGGTGGCGCCACGGCCGAGCGACGGGTTAGTGCACCGCCAGGAGTCCCCGACGGCCACGATCCCGGTCGCGACCGGCGCGCCGCTCGACGACTGTAGCTGGTGATCCGGTCCTCCATCTTCGACATCGACAGGACCCCCTCGTCGATCGGCTCGGCCTCGGCACAGTGCGCGATCAGCGGACACGAATCAACCACTCAGCTGCCACACGTCCGAGTCGATGAGCGCTCGGAGCGGGGCGTCGATCGACAGACCGATGACCCCGACCATCCAGGTGTTGTTGTCCGCCGGAAGGGTGAAGCCGACGTTGAAGCAGGAATAGTTGGACGCAACCCCGGCGCGGTTGTTTCGGGAAGCGCGTCACCACTGAAGTGGCGACCCCAGTAGGAGAAGCCGAAATCCTCGCGCTGCTGTTGGGGAGCTCGGGCCCCGATCGCCTCGGGCCACCTCGGCAGGGGTGAACGGCGACCGTCTACGTCGACGACCAGGTC
>CAVTWU010000025.1:0-18280 GCA_963738475.1 uncultured Chloroflexia bacterium | reverse complement strand
CAGGAACATGTCGCGGACGTGATCACACTGATCGGTCGGGCGACCGCCGGCACCTGACGCGCTGACGAACGGGACCCGTCACAGGAACGTCATCGACCTACGACCTCGAGCAGTCATGGTTCGCCCATCACCCGACTTGGTTCGTGGAGGGACGCGACGTTGACGACCGAAGCCCCGGCATCCGGCAATCCATGGGACTGGATCTACGCCACCCGTGCCATGGACGGCGTGGGCTGGTTCGAGCCTGACCCGTTCAACTCGTGCGAGCTCGTCGACCTAGCCGTCGCGCGAGGCGGACGAAGCATCATCGACGTCGGCGGGGGGGCCTCGCGACTGGTGGACCACCTGGTCGACATCGCGCTGGAGCCATCGCGATCCTGGACGTTTCGGAGGCTGGCCTCGCGTTCTCGCGCCATCGACTGGGCCCGCGGGCGGACGGCATCGATTGGATAGTGGGTGACCTCGCGGTCGTGGACGACGTCGGCACGTTCGACATCTGGCACGACCGCGCGGCGTTCCACTTCCTGCTGGAGCCCGCCGCGCAGCAGCACTACGCTCGGCTGGCTGAGCGGACCGTGCCGATCGGTGGAACCGCCATCATCGCCACCTTCGCGGACGACGGCCCGGAACGCTGCAGCGGCATGCCGATCGTGCGCTACGAGCCGGAGCGACTCGCGCAGACGATGGGTGACCGGTTCCGGCTGGTCGACAGCCGACGCTATCTGCACCACACGCCCGCAGGCGTCCCCCAACAGTTCCAGTATTCGATCCTGGAGCGGGTCGCGCGACGCACGGGCGACTGACCCGGATGCCATCGGCTGAGGCCAACTACGGGGGCAGCCGTCAGCTACCGGTCCACGCCGTCGTCGAGGACCCGCTGGCGGACCTGGACTCCGGGCTGCTCATCCGCGTCCACGTGGCGCTGCTGGGCCTGTCTGAAGGGCAGATCCTCAAGGTCGAGAGTCCCGTGGTCGCTGTCACGGACCAGCTTCGGTCGTTCGACGTTGCGAGCGGCAATGCGCTCCTGTCGGTGGTCCCTGACAAGGACCGAGCCGGCTGGACCGCCCACTACGTCCGCAAGGGTCGAGCTCGGACCGATTGGGTGACGGGCGGCGCCCCCACCACCGAGGTCGCCGCCGCGACCTCCCTGGAGACCCGATCGGTCGAGTCGCTGATGCCGACGCGCCTCTGGATGTACACGAACTTCGACTGCAACCTGTCCTGCGACTACTGCTGCGTCGTGTCGGGCCCGCGGGCCGATCCGCGACGCCTGCCGGCCGAGCGGATCCGGGTACTGGTGGATGAGGCCGTGGCGTCCGGCATGGAGGGTGTCTTCCTGACCGGCGGCGAGCCCACCCTGCGCCCGGACCTCCCTGCGCTCATCGAGTACGTGACGGATCGGCTCCCGTTGACCCTCCTCACCAACGCGATGCTCCTGCGCGGTCCGCGCTGGGAGCGGCTCCGTCCGTTGATCGATGCGGGCCGCCGCGTCGCGTTCCAGGTAAGCCTCGACTCGGCGACACCCGAGCGCCACGACGCCCATCGAGGGCGAGGTGCCCACGCCGGAGCCCTCACGGGGATCAGGACCCTGATCGACGCCGGAGCCCGCGTTCGACTGGCCGCGTCCCTGCCCGAGGCGGCCCTTGGTGAGATCCCGGAACTGCACCATCTCGCCGACGAGCTGGGGGTGGGGCCGGACGACCGGATCTTCCGGCCCATCGCCCTTCGCGGCGCGGCCTCCGAGGGTGAGCCCATCCGGCCACAGGACATCGCGCCGGAACTCACCTGCGACGCCGAGGGCTGGTTCTGGCATCCACTGTCCAACGATCCCGACATGCGCCTGGACGTGCCACCGGACGCGTCCATGGCCGAAGCCCTCGACGCCGTTCGTGGACGACTGGACGAGATGATCACGACGCGGTCCGCCAGGCTCGATCGCTTTGTCTGCGGCTGACGGCCGCACCCGACCGCTGGAGACCCGAATGCCCACGAGCGCCGAGTTCCCGTCGCTGACCGACGTCAGATCGATCGCCACCAGCCCATGGTTCGGGCGGGCCATGGCGGCGCTGAGGATCTACTTCGGGATCGTGTTCCTCCACAACGGCATCGCCAAGGTGTTGCCGGCCGTCCCGAACCTGTGGCCGGACACGCCGCTCGGATTCGTCATCAACGCCGTCGGCCCTCGCAGCGCCAGGTCCATCCTGGAGTTCGAAGTGGTCACCCAGGGCCATCCCTTCGAGCCGTACCGGCTCCTCGTCGAGCAGGTGATCCTGCCGAACTTCGGTCCGTTCGTGTTCGCGGTCGGGGCCACCGAGATGCTCATCGGCGTGCTCCTGATCCTCGGGCTCGTCACGCCGATCGCCGCGCTCGTCGCGGCCCTGATGGTTCTCCACCTGCAGTTCGCGACGCTGTGGAACGACAAGTGGCTGTACGAGTACTCCGTGGAGTGGCTGCCGCTCCTGTGCCTGGCCGCGTTCCGAGCCGGGCGCTGGCACGGCCTGGATGCCCGGCTCGCAGCGACCCGCGCCCGGTGGCCCGGGTGATCCCCGCCACGTCCTGCCCGCCCTTGCCCCCGCGCGGACGCTTGTCACCGGCGGGGCCGGCTTCATCGGTGGCGAGCTCATCGCGACGCTCCTGGCCGATGGCAGCACCGTCACCGTCCTGGACGACCTCTCGACCGCCGAACCCGACTGGATGGATCGCTTCCGCGGCTCGCCCGGCCTGCGATTCGTGGAAGGAGACGCCGCCGACGGCCCGACGATCCGCGCGGTCATGGCGGGCCAGGAACGTGTCATCCACCTGGCCTCCGGGACCGACATCGCCGGAGGCTTCGACCGCCCCGGGCGAGACTTCCGCAACGGGGTCCTCGCGACCGAGCTGACCTGCGAGGCCATGCGCGAGGCTGGGGTCACTGAACTCTGGTATGCGTCATCTGGGGTCGTCTACGGGACGCCAGCCCGGGTGCCCACGGCAGAGGGCGATGGGCCGCTCCTTCCCGAGTCGCACTACGCGGCGGCCAAGCTGGCCGGCGAGGCGATCGTGTCGGGCTTCGCCCATCTCTATGGGTGGCGAGCTTTCGCCTTCCGGTTCGGCAACACCGTCGGCGCCCGATCCAACCACGGCGTCGTGCACGATCTCGTGGTCAAGCTGCTGCGCGATCCGATCCGACTCGAGATCCTGGGTTCGGGGACGCCCGCAAAGCCGTACATCGCGCTCGGGGACCTCGTGGCCGGGATGCGCCACGCCGTCGCGACCATCCTCGCCCCGCGGCTCACCATCCTCAACGTCGGACCCGAGGGCACGGTCACCGTGCGACGCGTCGCCGAGCTCGTGGCGACGCGCTGGCGCTTCCCGCCGGATCCGTCGAGTTCTCGTTCACGGCCGGTCAGGCGAAGGGCGGCGGCTGGCCGGGGGATACCGCGCTGGTCGACTTCGACACGTCCGCGCTGCGCTCGCTCGGCTGGGCGCCCTCGATGTCTGGCGAGGAGGCCATCCGGACCGCGGCGACCGGGATCGCCGCGCGCTACCGTGAGCGAACCTCCCGCTCGTGACATCGATGGAGCGGCGGCGCGCGGCCGATGCCCGGTGGCGATCGAGGCGTGACCGGCCGCCAGGGTGCGACGCTCCAGCGTTCCGCGATCGGGGCCATCGTGCGCCCGCGGCTCGCCTGGGCATTCGCGAACTGGCCCATCGTGGTGGTCTCGCTGGCGGGCGTGATCGCCGGCCTGGGTCGCCACGTTGCTCGGCGCGACGGCTCGAAGGGCTGGGCACGGGGGCCTACGACCTGGGCTTCTTCCAGCAGGTGATCTGGAATGTCGGGGCCAGCGGCACGTGGACCTCGAGCTTCCACGAGGGCTCCTTCCTGGGCCTCCACTTCTCGCCGATCCTGATGGTCCCGGCCGCCATCGAGGTCGTCATCGGCGCCGACGCCCGGGTCCTGGTCCTCCTGCATGCGCTGGGGATCGGGGCACTGGTCCCTGCGACGTTCCTGTTCCTGCGGGCGGCGCTCCGTCCGAGTCCATCGGCAGGCGCCATGGCCGCCGGGCTCGCGGTGGCCGTCCCTATCTGGGCGGCGATGCAGTGGGTCATCCGAGCGGACTTCCATCCAGAACTCTTCGGGGTCGTCCTGGCGCTTCTCGCCGGCTGGGCGGGGC
Source organism: uncultured Chloroflexia bacterium (assembly GCA_963738475.1). Taxonomy (GTDB): domain Bacteria; phylum Chloroflexota; class Limnocylindria; order Limnocylindrales; family CSP1-4; genus SPCO01. The sequence continues at coordinate 14,126 of CAVTWU010000025.1, read as the reverse complement.
TGTCGGGCCGTCCGAGGACGATGTGGGTCCTGGCGGTCGTCGCGCTGACCACTCGCGAGGACGTCGCCTACGCCGTCGCCGTCATCGGACTGCTCGTGGCCGTCCGGGGCCGCGGACAGATGCGCGGACACGGTCGCGCCATGGCGGTCGTGGCCGTCGCCTGGGGCGTGGTCGTCTTCCTGGTCCTCATGCCGTGGCTGCGCGACGGCCTGCCGAGTGACACCGCCCGTTACTACCGCTGGCTGGGCGATGGCCTCTCGATCCTGTCGGCGCCGGTGCGGATGCCGGAACGCATCGTGGCCGCTCTCACGGCGCAGGGATCGTGGTTCGTCGTCGCCGGGATGATCGTCGCCGTGGCCGGCCTACCGCTCCTCCGACCGCGCTGGCTCCTCCTGATGGTCCCTCCGTTGACGGCGCTCCTCCTGTCCGGTCATCCACCACAGGCGGCGCTGATCTATCAGTACCCGTTGCTCCTGGTGGTGCCGCTGCTCACGGCGACGGCGATGGGTGGGCGCCGGGCGCTGGCGATCGTCGGTCGGACCGAACGGACTCGTCGGACTCGTCGGACTCGGAGAGCCGGCGCGAGCCGGGCGGGATGGGCGGATCGGATCGCCGATGTGGCTCGCGCCGGTCGTGTTCGTGGTCGTCGGCACGCCGGGCCTCGTCGGGGCGTGGGCCCAGGGTTCCATCCCGCCATTCGAGGACGATCCGGTCTTCCTCGGCCGCGCATCGGCGATCGAGGCGCTTCACGCCATCGCGGCGCAGGTTCCGAAAGAGGCGCTCCTGGTCGCGGACGAGGGCCTCGTCACGCCGCTCGCCTCTCGCCCGGCGATCCGCCGGCTCACCGCGGCCGGGCTTCCAGCCAGGGGCGCCTTCATCGTCATCGACCGCGAAGCGTGGTCGCCCAGTCGGGCCGCCGCTGCCCATCGGGAGCGCATCGTCGCCTGGCTGCCACTCAGCGGGCGCTCGATCATCGCGGATGACGGTCGCTTCGTCGTGTGGGGCCCCCAGCCCGACGCGTCCGTGCCATGATCGGCCCGTTCGCGGCGGTGATCCCGGTCATCGATGAGCGCGACGCCATCGAGGACGTCGTCTCCGGACTGCGGCCGCCGGCGCGTGCTGCGTGTTCGTCGTCGATGGCGGGTCCACCGACGGGACGCAGGTGTCGCCGTGGCCGCCGGCGCCATCTCGTCGTCGAACCGCGGCGGGGTATGGCCGGGCCTGCCTTACGGGCGGCGATCGGCCGTCTGAGGCAGCCGCACCCGCACGAGGCGGTCGTGTTCCTGGATGGCGACGGGTCCTGTGACGGCGAGGAGATGGGCCGCTCGTCGAGGCGCTCGAGACCTCCGACGTCGTCCTCGGCCGTCGTCCGGGCGACCGACTCGAACCCGGCGCGATGCCCTGGCACGCTCGCCTGGGCAACGTCTCGTCGCTCTCGCGCTCTCGCTTCGGTCCGGGCGACGGGTGCGCGACCTGCCGCCGGCCAAGGCACTGCGAGCCGACATCCTGGAGCGCCTTCGCCTGGACGAGTCCGGCTATGGCTGGACGGTCCAGTTCGTCGCGCGGGCCCTCGGCGATCCGGCGATCCGAGTCAGCGAGATCCCGGTCGCCTTTCGCCAGCGTCGCGGCGGGACCAGCAAGGTTTCGGGCTCACCGCGGGCGTCCGTGAAGGCGGGCCTGTCGATGATCCGCGTCGCCATCGAGGCGACTCGAGCCCGACCGGTCATCGTGCTGATGGCCAAGGCGCCCGGGGCCGGCCACGCCAAGACCCGCCTCGAATTGGACCTCGGCGCCGAGCGGACGGCGGACCTGTGGTCAGCGGTCCTGGCCGACACGGGCACCAACCTGATGGCCGCCGCCCGCGGTTCCGAGTCCCTCGCCATGCTGCCCCGGTCGGGCGACGTGACGGCGGTCATGGACATCGTCGGTCGGGCGTGGACGCCGGTCGTCCAGCGCGATGCGGGCCTGGCTGCGGCGCTGACGGAAGCGTTCCTGGCCGCCTTCGACCGCGGCGCGGATCGAGCGATCGCCGTCGCCGGTGATGCACCGACCCTGCCGCCGTCGTACGCGACCGAGGCGCTCGACCGGATCCGGACCCGCGGCGAACCGGCCGTCCTGGGCCCCAGTGCCGATGGTGGCTATCACCTCGTCGGGCTCAGGTGGCCGGGCGCTCCACGTTGGTGGCCGCGATCGATCCGACAACGGCGTCGGGCGCGACTGGCCGGACGGCTCCGCTCGGCGTTCGATGTCCAGCTGGGTGGCGAGACGGCGCTGGCCGCCACACACGCCGGCCTCGCCTCGGCCGGCTGGTCCGTGACGCCCCTGGCGACCTGGTCGGACCTCGATACGCTGTCGGACCTTCGGGAGCTGAGCGCCCAACTCGGCCGCGACGCCGGATGCGCTCCACGAACGGCGGCGTGGATCGAGCGGCATCGGGCCGAGTTCGAGGCGCTCCGGCGTCAGGCTGAGGCGCCGGCCTCGCCGAGATCCACGGGTTCGTCCGGATCGCCCTCGATCGTGACCCGCGGGATCCAATCGAGCCAGCGCGGCATCCACCAGTTCCAGTCACCCAGCAGCGTCATGGACGCCGGCAGCAGGACGCTCCGGATGATCGTGGCGTCGATCAGGACGGCGACCGCGAGCCCGAGGCCGAGCTGCTGGATGAACACGAACTTGAGCGTCACGAAGACGCCGAAGACCACGACCATGATCGAGGCGGCGCTCGTGATGACCCCGGCCGTGACCGAGATCCCCTTCGCGACGGCCGCTCGCGACTCGAGGCCTCGATCCCTGGCCTCCTTGATCCGCGTGAGGATGAACAGGTGGTAGTCCATCGACAGGCCGAACAGGATCGTGAAGATGAACAGCGGGACCCAACTCTCGATGACCCCGCTCGGCGTGATCCCGAGCGGACCGGCGAACCAGCCGTCCTGGAAGACCAGCACGAGGACGCCGTACGCCGCCGCGGTCGACAGCAGGTTGAGGATGATGGCCTTGATCGGGATGACGATCGAGTGGAACGCGACGAGCATGAGCAGGAACGACAAGCCGAGGACGAACGCGAAGATCCGCGGGATGCCGTCGGCGTACAGCTGCGTGACGTCGACCGAGAAGGCGGCGTCGCCGGTCACATAGGTCCGGACGTCCGGCAGGTCCGCGAACACCGCCGGGTTGACCTCGCTCCGCATGTGGCGGACCAGCTCCCGGTTGACCTCGTCGTTCAATCCGCCGGCCATCGTGAACGCGACCATCGCGACCTTGCCGTCGCGTGACGGCGTCACGGTCACGGGCTCGCTCAGCCCGTCCTGCTCCAGGCCCTTGGCCTTGAGCGTCTCGATCGCCGCCTGGGTCGCCGGCTGGTCCGCATCGGTGACGACGACCTGGAGCTGGAGCTCGCTGCCCTGCGGCCACTTCTCGTTGAGCAGGTTGATCCCGGCGACGCCATCGATGGTGGCGGGGAAGGCCGTGATGTCGGTCGTGCCGGTCCGCAGGTGCAGGACCGGCAGCGCCAGCAGGATCAGGAACCCGGCCGACAGGATCGTCATCGGGATCGGCCGGGCCATCACCCACATCACGAACCGGCCCCAGAACCCGCTGCCTTCCTGCTTCGCCGCCCGATGGTCCAGCCACGCCAGCGCGGACCGCCCCCAGCGCCTGATCGGGTCGATCGGCATGGCGATGGCGAGGCGTGGCAGCCATGCCGCGGGCCGCCCGAGGTTCACCCGGTCGCCCAGGATGGCCAGCGTGGCCGGGAGGAACGTGAGACTGCCGACGACCGAGACGAACGACGACCGAGATGGTCCCGACCGCCATCGACGTGAACAGCGACACGCCCAGCGTGACGAGGCCCGCCAGCGAGATCATCACCGCGAGCCCCGAGAAGAAGACGGCCCGGCCGGCCGTGCTGCTCGAGACCTCGATCGCCTTGTCGCGGTCGCGGCCGGCCCGTCGTTCCACCCGGAACCGGGTGATCATGAACAGGGAGTAGTCGACGGCGACGGCGAGCCCGATGAGCACGATGAGTTGCGTCGCGTTGGCACTCACCGGACCGACGAGCTGGCTGTAGATGCCGAGCATCCCGAAGGCGGCGATCAGTGAGGTGACCGCGAGGACCAGCGGCACGACCGAGGCCACGATCGCGCCGAACGCGAACAGCAGGATGATGAACGTGAGCGGGATCGTCAGCTTGAGCGACTCGTCCAGGTCGCCCGAGATCAGCTCGGTGATGTCGTCGTTGATGAACGTGAAGCTGACGACGTGCATCGCCAGGTCCGGGTTCGCCGCCCGGGCCTCGTCGATGATCGGCCGGATCGGCTCCAGGAGCTCCGCGACCTGCGCCGACTCGCCGGGGACCTTGGCGACGATCCGGACCGTCGTCCCGTCCGGGCTGATGAGGCCGGCTTCGGGCGGCGTGAGGAACGGGTCCAGGACCTGGTCGAAGGTGGGGGTCGCGACCCCGTCGATGTCCGCCGTGGCGGCGGTGAGCTGGGCGACGAGCCCGCTGACCACGGCCTGGAACGCGGGATCCGCGGCCGCTCCCTCGCCGCCGTCGATGACGACCAGGAACTGTTCCGACGGATCGGCCGCGCCGCCGGCATTGAAGACATCGAGGGCTTCGGACGCTTCGAGGCGCTGCTCGTTCGGGTTGCCGCTGACCTCCGCGGTGTCGATGCCGCCCATCGACGTGCTGGCGACCATGAGCCCGATCGTGCCTGCGAACCACAGGATGACGACCAGCCATCGATGACGGGCGCTCCACATCGCGACCTGGACGGTCGCGGGTTCGCGGCCCGAGCCGGTGTTCACCGGGTGCTGGGTGTCGGACGAGCTGGGCGGCTCGAGGATCGATCGGCATCGGGGCAGTCTACGGCGTCGACCACCCAGCACTCACGGCGCCCTCCCGGAAGCGCGCGGATTGCGCAGCGCGGTCGTCTCCGCGCACACTCGCGCGGTGAGCACGGGTCCGTCATCGCCCATCGGGAGCGTCGCGGCTGCAGTCGCCGCAGGTCGCACCAGTGCGGTCTCGATGGTGGCCGAGGCGCTGGACCGGATCGAGCGCCTCGACCCGGCGATCAACGCCGTCGTCGCGCTGCGAGCCGAGGCGGCGCACCGGGAGGCCGCGATGATCGATGCGGCGATCGCCCGCGGGGCTCCCGTCGGTTCGCTCGCCGGCGTCCCGGTCCTGGTCAAGGACCTCGAGGACGTCGCGGGCCTGCGGACGACCCAGGGGTCGCTCCTGTTCGCGGACGTCGAGCCGGCCACGGAGGACAGTGTCATCCCGGCCCGTCTGCGGGCGGCCGGCGCGGTCATCGTCGGCAAGACGAACCTGTCGGAATTCGCGACCGAAGGCTTCACGGACAACCGGCTCTTCGGCGCGACGGGGAACCCATGGTCCATCGCCCACTCCCCCGGTGGCTCCAGTGGAGGATCTGCGGCGGTCGTCGCCGCCGGCATCGTCCCGATCGCCACGGCGACCGACGGCGGCGGTTCCATCCGGATCCCGGCCGCGTTCTGTGGGCTGGTCGGGCTCAAGCCGACCCATGGCGTCATCGGTCGATACCCGCCACACGACTGGATCGACTTCTCGACCTTCGGGCCGTTCGCCACGTCGGTCGCGGATCTGCGACTCCTCCTGTCGGTCGAGGCGGGCCCGGTGTCGGGTGACCCGACGGCTCGTCCGCTCGGCTGGACCGCCGGGCCCGTGCCGCCGCCGACCCGACTCGTGGCCGCCCAACGGACGAGCGACCTCGGACCGCTCCCACCAGGTGTCGCGCGCTCGTTCGAGGATGCCGTTCGGGCGTTGAGCGATGTCCTCGCGCTCCCCGTGACGTGGATGGAGCCCAGGGACTGCTTCACGGACGGCGATCCCGACCTGGACTGGTTCACGCTGGCCACGGCGGAACACGTCGCGGCGCTCGGTCGGCCGTGGGTCGAGGCGGGTCTTGACCGGATGCATCCGGCCACCCGGGCCTTCATGGAGGTGGGCCTGGCCACGGACATCGATGCGTACCTGGCCGCCCGTCGCCGTCGCTTCGGGTACGTCCGTCGACTCGACGACCTGCTGGGGCGCTCCGGCGTGCTCCTGACGCCGACGATCGCGAGCGAGGGCTGGTACGCCGACGGTCGGCTCACCCTGGACGACGAGCCCGGGATGCTCGGTCCCGAGCTCTACTCGACGGCCGTCCAGAACGTGACCGGCCACCCGGCGATCACCCTGCCGGCCGGACGGTCAGCGAATGGCGTTCCCTTCGGGCTGCAGGTCACGGGGCCGCGTCACGCGGATGACCTCCTGCTGGACGTGGCCGCGGCCTGGGAGGCCGCCTACCCATGGCCTGAGGTCGCCCCGGGCTACGAGGCCTTCACGTCCGGGCTGGGCTGAGGTTCGCCAGCTCGGGCGGATCGACGCCTCAGGCGGCCCCGGACCCACGACTCGGAACCCTTCGCGCTCGGCCGCGACCGCCAGCCGGGCGTCCAGCGTGACCAATCGGCATCGAGGCCGGAGCATCCTCCGCAGCGGCGATGGCGGCCGCCAACTGGAGAGCGTCGGCCGTTCGCAAGGGTGCGTTCGAAGCAGCCGGATGGCCACCTGTCGGGTTCGCGGGGTCCCGGTTGGATCTCGTGCCAGGCCAGCGCCAGGCCGTCGAGTCGCGCCAAGGCCTCCGCCACGGCCGCCGAGGTGATCGATCCCTCGCGCTCCAGGCGGGCAAGGGCCGACACGCACTCGACCTCGGTCGCCCACCAGACCACGACGTCCGGATCCTGGACGTATGCCTCGACGACGGATGGAGTCGCCGGCTCCGCGACGAGCAGGGGCACGATCGCCGAGCTGTCCCAGAACCTCATCGTCCGTCGCGACGCTCGTCCAGCATGGCCTCCACGGCGCTCGCCCCGGGGCCGCGGCGGTGCGGGCCGGCGGATCAGGGCCGAGCGGCGGGGCCCCCTGCCCCATCCTGGACGATCCCGGCTCGCTCGAGTCGGAGCAGCCGGCCTGGTGCATCGTCGGCGGACGCCACCGGCTCAAGTCGCGCGACCGGCCGGCCACGGTCCGTGATGACGACACTCTCCCCGGCGCGGACCAGGTCGATCAGCGCGCTGAGGCCGTTCTTGGCGTCGGTGATCGTCGCGCTCTTCATCTGGCTATTCTAGCCAGATATTTCTAGCTTGACAGGGCCATCGGGCCTTGCCTGAGACGGGTCCGTCGATCATCCGTATGGCCCGACCGGCATGATGAAGCGATGAAGGCGGAGTTCGTGCGGGGCAGGAGTGATCGTTGGCATCGGGCTCGCGCTCGGGCTGCTGGCCGGCTGGGTGGCGTACGGGCCGGGCCGGATGCCGGACTCACTCCCGCATCTAGTGGCAGGCTGGGTGGCGATCTTGAGCGGACTCGTCGCGTGGTGGCGGGTGCGCTGGAGTCATGTCGGGCCGCTCCTGGTCGTGCTGGAATTCACCTGGTCACTGGGCGACTTCTCAACGTGCCTCAATATCGAACCGCTCGCTCACCGATGCCTGGACGTCGGGCCGGTCGGCGACCTTGCCGCCGCGCTCGACTGGCTGTGGCTCGGGGTACTGGGCCACATCATTCTCAGTTTCCCCGATGGGCGCGCCCGGACGTGGCCGCGTCGCTTCGGGATCGTCGGCGCGTATGTCATCGCGATCGCCATCCCCGGCCTCGCCGCAGGTCGCCGCCCTGCTGGATCCGTCGACCCCGGCGTCGACGCTGGATCTGGTGGTCAGCGTGATGTCGATCGCCCTATCGCCGCCGCCCTGATCGCGGTCGATCGAGGCGCGCCGCCCGACGGCGGAAAATGCCTCGAGCTGGGCGGCTCTGGCGACCGTCCTCGGCGATCCTGCATTCCGGATCGCGTTCAAGGAACCGACCCGCGACGCCTGGGTCGACTCGACCGGCCGACGTGTCGGGGCACCACAAGCACGGATCGGGCTCACGGCCACGAGTGTCGAGCGCGACCACGAGCTCCTGGCCGTGATCGAGCACGACCCGGCGACCCTGGTCGACCCGCACATCCGAGCATCAGTCGTGATGGCTGTCGAGCTCGGGGCCCACAACGCCCGCCTGCGCACGGATCTGGACCATCAGCTTGCGGAAGTCGCCGCATCCAGGCGGCGCCTCGTAGACGCCGGTCTCGACGAGCGGCTCGCGCTCGCGAGTCGGGTCGACGACGAAGTCGAACGACCCTTGGAGCGGCTGTCAAGAGAGCTCGCCGACGCGCGGCGGCATGAGGCGGACCCGCGCTTGCAGTCGAGCTTGGTCCGGGCGATGGACGAACTCACTGTCGCGCGGTCCGAGCTGCACGATCTCGCAAGCGGGCTCTACCCTCGGATCCTGGGAACAGCCGGGTTGACCGCCGCCCTGCACGACCTGGCAGCACGCTCGTCCCTTCCGACCGATGTGACCGCGGCACGCGACTTGACTGCGGGGACTCATGTCGATGCCACCGTCTACTTCGTATGCGCAGAGGGGTTGGCCAATGCGGCCAGACATTCGAAGGCGACCTCGGTCCGGTTGGAGGTCGCGGTGGCCCAAGAGACGATGATCGCCACCATTGCCGATGACGGGGCAGGCGGCGCGGACCTGGCCGCCGGGACTGGCATCCGAGGGCTACGTGATCGCGTGGAGGCGCTTGGCGGAACGCTGGTGCTGTCCTCCGAGCCGGGCATGGGAACGCGCCTCACGGCCACCATCCCGGTGAGTCGCGAGGCGCGTCCGGCCTGACCGGAGTCAGGTCACTCCACCTTGGTCCATGGGCCGCCCCAGATACCGTCGAGGTGACGAGCTCGATCATGAAATTGGTCCACTCATCGACTGCCTTCAGCGTCAGCTGATCGCCGTCAAGGGTCCAGCGGAAGTCTACCCAGTACTCGTCCGTCGGAGAGTTGCCTGCCTTGCAGTCGAGGTTCTCCGCGATCCTGATCCTGTCACCTTCATCGGTCATCGTGAAGACGCACCCTCCGGCCTGACCGGACTCCTTCTTGGTGGTCATGGTGAACGTGGAACCTGCCACGACAAGGGTGTTCGTGCCGGCATTGTTGCGCGCATTCCGCTCGTCGAGACCCTTGGCCAGGAGGTCCTCCGTCGTTAGCAGCGGCTGCTGGTACGTACCGTCGGGGATCAGGCCGATCTCCGGGCCAGGCTCCACGGGCGGGATCGTCGCCGCAGCCGAGACGCTCGGACGGCACGCCTTGCCCGGGGTCGAAGGCGGTGTCGACGCCTTGAGAGCACGGATCGCGTCGAGCGCGGCAGCGGTCGTGGGGTCGGCCGCCATGCGGTCGTAGACGGGCTTGACGGCATCCATGAACCTCGCGACGTTGGCGGGGCCGGCCAGCACCACCGTTCCGCCACGGCGCAGTACTTCTTCGCCAGGTCGGCATTCGAGGGGCCACCTTCACTGCCTGGTCCCGGGCGGCGGTGGCTGCGGCCTTGACGATGGCCTGCTGCTCCGCTGACAGGCGGCTCCAGATCGCGTCCTCGATCACCATCACCTCGATCTTGGGATACAGAGTCACGTCGGCGGTGGACGTGGGAAAGCCGGGGGTTGGGGCCCGGCCTGCAGGCCAGCCTCGGCACCACGGAGTGACCCGTCGCCGAGCGCGGTCGTCGGTGCCTGAAGTCGACGACGGTCGCCCCGAGTGCCTCGATGACTTCGCGCTGCGCCTTGGTTGTGAAGGCGCCGTGATCTTCTGGCCTTTGAAGTCACCGGGGCTCAGAGCGGTCGCCCCGTTCTGCTCAAACGCAAAGGGATGCCGCAAACCCTCTGGCCAGACTGCGAGCCCCACGAGTCCCTGCTCCTTCATCCCCGCGAGCAGCGGCTGGACCAATGCGTCGTCGGTCGTGACCGCGTTCACAGCGCATCGCTGTCGATCAGGAACGGCGCGCCGAGCGCTTGGAGGCTTGTGACGCCCACGTCGCTCCACGCCCGTACCGGGCACGACTGCCATGTCCACGTACCGGCGATCACCTGGGTAGCGACCCTCGGCTCCATGCCTGGCTCATGCCTCGCCGGTCGTAGATCACCTCGACGGCCATCGAACCGCCGGAGGCCCTGGCGATTTCGGCGACGAACCGGTCCAGGTACGGCTGGCTGGGCAAGTTGTCGTCCCTCCGGCGTGGCGAGACGGAGCGGTGATCGCCGCGGCGGCGGCCGTCGCGTCGGGCGAGGCGGACGCTACCGACACGCTGGGCGCGGACGCCGCCGGCGAGCCGGCGGACCTGACGAGCAGGCAGACAGCGAAAGAGCTGCGAGAGCGGTCGCCGCCGTGCGGATGAGGGACGTTCTGGATCGGACCATCGGGTCTTCTCCGTCACTAGGGTGATCCGGTCGCGTTGCGACTCTACCGATGCAGGATCGCGAGCGCCATCGGAAGGCGGAGCGGAGTTGATCGGGCGGAGTGGTCAGCCGCCGGCCGTTGGCGCTGGACCCCAGGCCGGGTAGTTGAGTTCCTGCCCGGGTACGTCCTGTACGAGTACCACGACGTTCGAGCCGTCGGCGTCCATCCGGCAGATGTTCCCGTTGCACCGAACACGATGCCGGATCCGTCCGGCGAGTATGTCGGCTTGTAGCCGGTATGGCTGGAGTCGCCGTACAGGATCTCGGGCGTGGCGGTGGGGTCGTCCGCGGGCATCAGCTGGATCTGCTCCAGGAACTGACCGTCCGTGCCGGACAACGTGTTGTAGATGATCAAGCGGCCGTCCGGGCTTCAGGCGGGTGTTCGAGATCGCGGTCCGTGGTGAACACCCGCCGGTCCTTCTCGGTGGCCAGGTCGCGGATCATGAAGGCGAAGAAGGGCGCCTTCGGCTCCAGATGGTCGCTAGCGACAGCACTGCCCGTCGGGCGAGAGATGCGGCTCCGTGTGGGTAGGGGCGAAGGGTCGCCGATCGGCCGCTCACCGGAACCGTCGGCATCGATGCGCCGGCGGCTTCGGGCGGGTGGTTCCGTCATCGGTACAAGCCGGATAGGTGACGCAGTACTCAGTGCTGTTGGCATAGATGGGGCACGGTGCCATCGGGCGCCCAGTCGGGTGTGTCCGCGTACCCCGCCGTCGAGGTCAGGACGCGCAGGTCGGAGCCATCGGGAGCGCTTGTGGCGATCTGCTGGGTGCCGTCGTCGTCCATCATCACCGACAACGCCAGGCGGCTGCCGTCGGGCGACAGGCGGGGCCAGGACACCTCGCAATCGAGGATCTGGACCAGATCGGAGCCGTCAGCGTCCATGGCGAAGAGCGGTGCGGCGATCGGACCCATCATCTGGTCGACATAGGCGGCCTGGCCGAAGACGATAGCCAGCCGGGTCTGGGACGCCATCGTTGGGGTCACTCGCCCCGGTGACCCAGGCGGGAGGGGGACGGTTGGCGCACTTGGGAGCCGGCGCGGCTTCGGCGACGGGCCAACCGAGACCATCGCGGTAGTCGTCGGAGCGGGCGAGGGTGGCGCGCTCGACACCTGCACGGATGGTGTCGGCAGTTGCTGGCGAGCTCGCCGAGCAGGCTGCGAGGGCGACACTGCGAGGGTCGTCGCGTGGCACGGGTGAACGATGACCTCGATCGGATCACGGTGGGCTCCTTTCATCGGCTTGATCCGATCCATGGTTGGCCCCCCCGGTCCGACGGCGCCATCGAGGCGGGCACGGCGGGAACCTGACTCCGTCTGCGTGGTGACCCGCAGTCACCGCGACCCCCGCCTGGCAGACTCTACCGATGCAGGGTCACTGGCTGCGACGGAACGCGGCGCGGATCGGGGTGGCGGCCGTCCCGCTTCTCGCCGGCCGTCTCGCCGTGGCGGTCGTCGCGGGCGCGTTCCGGCCCGGGATCGGCATCACGACCTACGCAGAGATCTCCACGGCTCTCTCCGTCCTCGATGTCTCCGCCGGGGCCGGACTCCTCACCTCACGGGTGCGCTTGCGTGGGTCCTGCGGTCGGCGCGCGCTCGGCGCGCTTGCGATGGGCGCCGGCATCTGCTGGTTCGGCGCGGACTGGGCGGGTGCCCTCGCCGTGACAAGGGGCCTCCGCGCTCGCCACTGTCGCCTCCCTGCTCACCCTGCCGCTGCTCGCCCACCTCGTCCTCCGTGCCCACCGATGCCGACACATCGCGGCGGCGCGGCGCCTCGTCATCGGCTACGCGGGCCTGGGCGCCCTGGGGCTCGCCTGGATGGCGGCGTATGTGCCCTGGGCAGATCCCGACTGCCTGGCCCTGTGTGATACGGGGGGGGCCGTTCGGCGAGCGCGGTGGTGGTCTGTTTGCGGCGGCGTGGCAGTTCCTCCGGCGGCGATCGGCATTGCCTGGCGACCTGGGCCGTCGCTACGCGGCGTGTCGACATGCCCGGCGCGCGGGCGGGCCCTGCTGATCCTGCTCCCGGCCGTCGCGATCGGGGCGCCTGGACGTTCTGGGCGGTCGCGCTCTCTTCCCTTCCACCCCGTCCCGCCAACGGGGCCGGTGCTGATCTCGATGTTCGCCCGGGGGCATTTCCGTCCTCATGCTGGCCGCTCGGGCTGGCATGGCTGCTCCTGGATGGGCGCAGGACGCTCGTCGCTGTTCGACGCATCGCCAACGACCTTTCGCCGCTGCCGGGCGGTGGATCCCTGCGCGCTGCCCTGGCGCGGCGCCCTTGGGGACCCGGACCTGGAGCTTGTCTTTCCGCTCCCCGAGGAGCCGGGTTTCGTGAACACGGCGGGGCGCGGTCCTCGACCCTTCGACCGGCCCGACACCCACCGCACACCGATCGGGGATGGTGGCGAGACGGTGGCGCTCGCGGCGGCGACGGGCCGACGTACACTCGTGCGGACGACCTCGGCGACGCCGTCGACTGGCCGCAGCCAACGAGGCGCTGCTCGCCGCGGTCCGCCACGAGGTGCTTGAGCTTCAGGCTCGCGGGGGCGGATTGTCGAGGCCGGCGATGCGGCGCGGCACGCGATCGAGCGCGACCTTCACGATGGGGCGCAGCACCGGATGCTCGGTGTCCTCCACGAGCTCAGCCTGGCCCAGGTCGCGGCGCGAGGCTGGGACATGGGCTGCGCGAGCGGACTGGCACGGGCTGCCATCGGAGGCTGATGACGCCATCGACTCCCTCCGCCGGCTGGCCCGTGGGATACACCCCGCGACGCTCACCGAGGCTGGTCTGCTGCCCGCCCTCGAGGCGCTGGCGGATGAGGCGGCGATCCCGGTCGATATCGACGCCGCCGGCTGGCATCCGTTTCCGCCCGAGGTGGAGGCGACGGCGTGGCGAGTCGTCGCGCACACCGTCGCTATCGCGGCCGACCGACTCGGCGCCGAGGGCGTGTCGGCGCGCGTCCGGCTGGTCGGAGACGATGGCGCCTGGACTTTGGGATCGATGGCTCATCTCGTGCGCCGGACACGGTCGCGCTCGGGATCGGATCGGGGCAGCTGGCGGATCGGTGACCAACGTCCGGCGCGCCGAGACGGGGTGATCCTGCACGTGGAGCTGCCATGCGCGTGATCGTTGTCGACGACCTGTTGGTCCACCCGTGCCGGGATCGTCCGCCTCCTCACAGATGCCGGCGTCGAGGTTGTCGCAGAAGCGGAAGACGCGGTCACCCTGTTCGACCTCGTCGGGCGGCTGGCCGGACGCCGTCGTGCTGGACATCCGGATGCCACCGACACACACGGACGAGGCCCTGGTGGCCGCGACCCAGATCCGGGAGCGCTACCCGGACGTGAGCGTCCTCTTGCTGTCGCAGTACGTGGAGCCCCGGTACGCGATGCAGCTGCTCGCGGGCCACGTGGAGAAGGTTGGGTACCTGCTCAAGCAGCGCGTCTTTCACCAGGCGGTGCTGGTCGATGCGCTCCGTCGGATCACGGAAGGCGAGGTCGTGCTCGACCCGACGATGGTCACCAGGCTGATGCAGCGCAAGCGACGAGTCGACCCGCTCGAAACGCTGACGCCCCGGGAGCGCGAGGTGCTGGCACTGGTCGCCGAAGGCCTGTCCAACCGCGGCATCGCCGAGCGCCTCGGCATGGCCGAGCGGACCGTGGAGACGCACATGTCCAGATCTTCGGCAAGCTCGGCCTGGACGAGGCGCCGGACCAGCACCGCCGGGTGCTTGCCGTGCTGACCCTGCTCCGTTCGAAGTAGCGGTCAGACGGCCATCCCGCGGCG
>CAVTWU010000024.1:0-445848 GCA_963738475.1 uncultured Chloroflexia bacterium | reverse complement strand
CTCGGGCTCGCGGTCGCGCGGGAGTTGCTCGCCAGACATCCGGACACGCGGATCGCCGTCCTGGAGCGTGAGGCCACCTGGCCGCACACCAGACCGGTCACAACAGCGGCGTCCTCCACGCCGGCCTGTACTACACGCCCGGATCGCTCAAGGCCCGCCTCACCCGTCAGGGTCAGATCGCACTCGAGCGATACGCCGCCGAGCGCGGGATCGCCTTCGAGCGCTGCGGGAAGCTGGTCGTGGCGCTGGATGAGTCGGAGCTCGGGGCACTCGAGACCCTGCGACAGCGGGCCGAAGCGAACCAGGTCCCGGGCTGGAGTCGGTCGATCGCGATCGGATCCGCGAGATCGAGCCGCACGCTGAAGGGATCCGCGGCCTGTGGAGCCCGGGCACGGGGATCATCGACTACACCGAGGTCGCTGCGGCGTTTGCCGACGACGTTCGCACCGCGGGCGGGACGATCCACCTGGACCACGGGGTCACGTCGATCACCGAGACGTCCGAGGGCCTGGTCCTGACGACCGAGCACGGCGACGTGCTGGCCAGGCGGGTGATCGCCTGCGCCGGGCTCTGGTCCGATCGGGTGGCTCGGATGAGCGGAACGGGCGGGCAGGAACGCATCATCCCGTTCCGCGGCGACTACTACACGCTGACGCCGGCGGCCCGATCACTCGTGCGCGGGCTGATCTACCCGGTGCCGGATCCACGATTCCCGTTCCTGGGAGTCCACTTCACGCGGCGGGTCGACGGCGAGGTCTGGGCCGGCCCGAATGCCGTCCTCGCGTTCGCTCGAACGGGTTATCGGCGCCGCGATGTCAACGTACGAGATCTGGCGGACATCGCTTCAAGCCGCGGGTTCCTGCGCCTGGCACGACGCTTCTGGCGGACCGGCGCTGCCGAGATGTGGCGAGACTGGTCCAGGTCGGCGTTCCTGGCCGAGTTGCAGCGATTCGTCCCGGCACTCCAGGCCCAGGACCTCACGTTCGGCCCGTCCGGTATCCGCGCCCAGGCCGTGGACCTCGACGGCACGCTCGTCGACGACTTTCGATTCCGGGCACGGATCGGATCCTGCACGTCGTCAACGCACCGTCACCAGCCGCCACGGCCTCGATGGCCATCGCCGAGGAGATCGCGAACCGCGCCGACGACCGCTTCGGTCTCTGAGCGGAGCCTCGCGGTCAGTCGCGCTCGGTGACGGACCTGATCTCGTTGCCGACGATCACGCAGACATCGTCGAGATCGTCCAGACGCTCGACGATGAAGTCGTAGTCGCGCAGCTGGTCCGTGCGACGCAGGTAGCCGACGCTGTTGCCGCTGGCGATGGCACTGACGGGCTCATGCTCCCAGCGCGCCGCCACGTCGGCGGACGCCGCATCGGCCGGCCGAAATCCGGAGGCCGTGAGGCGGGCCGCCAGCCACGCACAGCCGAGCTGGTCCTCCTCGCGGAACTCCCCGCGGCTGCCGGCCCCGATGATGGCGATGCGGTCGTGGCGCGTGGCGACATGGCGTGCCGTCGCCGACACGTTCCTGAGGCAGACCGCGTAGGCCGCCTCGGCGGGCGCGGACGCCAGCATCAGCTCCGTCCCCGACGTCGACAGCATCACCAGCGGGCGTTCGACATCCTGGCGCTCGACCAGATCGGCCGGGCTGTTGTTCATGTCGAATCCGAACGGCATGTGGCCGCCCAGCTCGCCGGCCAGGATCGCGTCCCCGAGTGAATCGCGCAGCCGGATCGCGTCGTCCAGATCGGCCGCGATCAGGCAGCGGCGCCCGGAGGCGGCGGCCGTGACGGCCAGGGTCGTGGCCCGGATCACATCGATCGCGACGATGGCATGGTCGTCCCGATAGCGGGCGGCCGACGCCGGAAAGCAGTCGATGACGAAGGTCCGATCCGGCATCAGGGCCGGCGCGGACGGAGGTTGTCGTGGGCGAAGGCGTCCGAATGGAGTCCACGTCGATAGATCTCCACGCGGAGGATCTCCTCGAGCCGGATGTTGCACAGGTGCACGTCCGGCCCGAAGTGGTTCAGCAGCGCGAACTGGCTGGGCTTGTTGGGGGCCTCGAACAGGGCGACGTCCAGGCCGAACGCGTCCGCGAATCGGTCCGCCGTCGCCGGGACGAAGTCGCCACGCTCGTCGAAGCAGCCGATGCCGACCGCGCTCTCCCGGGCCTCGATGATGACCTGGCGGGCGCCGGCGTCGAGCCACTCGCGTCCCTGGGCGATCAGACCCGACACGACGTCCGAGCTGAAGGCCCCGTCGTGCTTCTTCCCGAGCTCGAACTGGACCTGCAGGCCACGGTCCCGAGCCAGGCGCATCACCTCGGCCGGCGCCAGTGGCATATCCGTGAACCCTTCACCGGCCTCGATGCCGGTGAACCCGATGTCGGCGACGAGGTCGAGGTAGAACGGGAGCTCGCCCTGCTGGACGGCGATCTCGAACGGCCCGCCGCCGGTGACCGTCGGGACGCCGAAGGCCCGACACGCAGCGACCTTCCAGCGAGTGACCCGCTCGTCGCCGACCTGCCAGCCGGCCATGGAGATCTTCATGGTCTCCATCAGGTGCCGGCTCTGCAGGAGATGACCGTGGAACGTGAACGGGTCGTAGCCCGGGTCGAACGGGCAGGTCGCCGGGTGCAGATCCGGCACGCCGATGCGCTCGAGGTAGTCCCTGGTGTGGACGGTCCCGACGGGGACATCAAAGGCCGGCAACGCGTCGAACAGGTCTTCCATCAGTCGGTGCCTCCACTGGCCTTGCGGCTGCATGAACCCGCGCATCGCGACACGGAATGGGGCGAGATCGTCCCGGGCGAAGTAGGCGGTCTCGCGAACGCCGAGGAGCGAGGTCGCCCAATCCCGCATCGTCAGCTTGCCATCCCGTCGGTATCGCAGCGCCGAGTCGACATCCGCTCCCTCGACCATCCATCGTCGCCCCTCGACTGGCTCGGCCTCCGGGACGCGCTGGCCCGTCAGGTCCAGGTAGAGCGCTCGAGCCACATCGAGGCCATCCCGGGCCACGAACAGACGGAAGGTCGCGCCGATCCTGGGGTTCGCATCGAGGACCTTGTACTGACCGTCACGGGCGTCGAACCGATAGCCGATGTCCAGGATCCCCCGGTAGCCGATCGCCTTCATCCACCTGGCCGTCGTGTCGTGGACGGTGGCGTTGGGCTCGCAGACGCCGAGGCTCGTCACGCCGGTGTAGACGGGCGACTGGCGCAGCTTTCGGCCGGTGAAGCCCACGAGCGCATCCGAGGCCTGATCGAAGTAGCCGTTGAACATCCAGACGTCGTGTTCCCCACCCGGGATGAATTCCTGCAGCATCAGATTCGGCTCGGTCCGGATCCTCCATCGCGACGTAGCGGCGGACGAGTTCGTCCGGGTCGTCGACGATGACCATCTTGAGTCCGGTCCGGAGCTTGAGCCGCTGTGCCATCGATCCCCTTCAACATCACCGGGAACACGGCCGTCGGCGGCGAATCGGGTCACGTCGTCGACGTCGTCGGGGAAGACGACATCCGGCGTCGGGACGCCATGCTCGCGGGCGAGGAAGTGCATCGAGCGCTTGTCGGCGAGGGCCGCGGCCAGTCCGGCCGGCTGCCGCGGGAAGATGTACCACTCCCCCAGCACGTCGGCGTAGTCCGATACCAGGAGGGAGGTCTGATCCCACGTGGGGATGAGCACGGTCCGTCCGCCAAGCCGTCGACCGAGGTCCAGGAGGTAGTCGACCGTGGCCTCGGGTGTCGCCGCGGCAAGGTCGAACACGTGACGTGCCGCGAGATATCGCGAGCGCGCCGCCGCACGGGGCGGGTCCGCATCGACGGCGTGGACGGGGATCCCAAGGCGTCCCAGGCTGCGGATGATCCCGAGGCAGCCGTAGTTCTGGGCGCTGAGCACCAGCACGGGCGTCGAGGTGTCGGGGACGGGAGGCAGAGGCATGGTCGATTACGGTAACGGCTGGTCGGCCCGGCGGTGATGGGACACGGTGTCTGCAGGCAACGACATCACTCGAAGACCTGGAGCGGGGCGCATGGATAGACGGCCACCGTCAGGTCGTCGCGCCCGGCCTGTTGTCTCCGGACGAGGTCGATGAGCTCCGCCCAGGTCGCGACGATCTGCATGCCCGGCAGGCGGTCGGGAAGGGGGCGTGCCGGATGGACGGTCTGGTACATGAGGATCGGCAGCCCAGGCTCCGATGCGACGGGCCGATGTCGGCGAGGGCGCAGCCGCCGATGACGGACCCAACCAGGCGCGCCAGTCCGGTCCACCCTTGCGCCCAGGCGACCTCGATCCGGCGACGGACCCGTGCGAACCCCGTGAGCGGTTCGAGCGGATAGAGGCCGTGATGACCGATCCCCTCCGGGCACGCGGCGATGAGGATCCGCGACGCGGATCGACTGGCGTGCTGGAGGGGGATGATCCCCTTGCTGCGCATGAACGTGGCTGAGATGTCCATGGGATACGCATTCGCGATCACGACATCCGCGTCAGCCGGCGTCGCGGCCGCGTAGGCCGCTCGCGAGTAGGCCGCCGCCTCCGCGTAGGCGGCCACCGGATCCCCGGCCACGGCCCGGACGATCCGTCGCTGACCGTCGACATGTGCCATGACCATCCAGCGCAGGCCGACCATCCGGGCGATCTCCTCCAGGTCGGCGCGAAAGTCGTTGGCCACGTCATACCGGCCGTCCGCACCGGAACGGCCGAAATGCAGGCGAGCGATCGATCGGCGACCGAGGATCCCGAGGGCAAGCTTGCTTCCGCCTCCGAAACCGGCCGTATGCTGCGGATAGACGCCGCCGATGCCGATGACCAGGTCGGCGGTCGCGACCGCGCGGTTGACGAACACGGGCGTCCCCATCCGGCTGACACCGACCTTCGGACAGTCACCCTGATCGTCGTGCGAGATGACTCGGCACCCGGCGGCGGGACCCACCTTGCGCCTGAGCCCCTCGGGTGAGGCCGGGCCGTGGGTGCCCGTCGCGACGAGGACGGTCACCTGGGCCCGGGCCACGCCCGCGGCGTCCAACTCGTCGAGCAGGACCCCGAGGATCGGCTCGACCGGTGTCGGACGGGTCAGATCGTCGACCACGATGACGACGTTGCGCGCTCCGTGGGCGATGGCGGTGAGTGGCTCGGCGCCGACGGGCGCACGCACGGCGGAGACGATCTCGTGGAGCTCGAGCGGGCGCGGGAGGTCGGGCGTGTGGACGGTCACCTGCCAGCCCGCCGGAAACGGAAGGTCGACCGTGTCATCGCCGTACCAGGCGGCCGTCGTGATCGCGACCGAGGAACCCAGTCGCGCCGGCCCGACCGGCGCCGGGAGCGTGGTGTCCTTCAGCTTCATGCCGCCGGCACACCGAGCAACGCCCGCAGGACGGTTTCGGCCACGGCGCACGATCCACCGGTCGCCGGCCGACAGTGATGGTGCAGCCCGGGCGTCGTGTTGACCTCCAGGAAGACCCCGCCCGATTCCGCGAGCGATCGTGTCGGGTCGTTCGTCAGCACGTCGACGCCGGCGAAGCGCGTCCCGATCGCGGACACGAGCGGCGTGATCTCATCGATCAATGGCCGGCCGACGAGCGCGGTCACGTCCTCGTCGTAGACCGTGCGCTGTTCGTGGCTCGAGACGGTGTCCGGGCGCACCCACCGCGCCACGATCGAACGATCGGCCGGCGCGATGTCCTCCGGCGTGAGCCCCTGTCCAGTGAGGTCTGCTGGACGCGTCGGTCCACCGACACGCCCTGTGCGGTCAGCAGCTCGCTGATCGTGGAGGTCCCGTCCCCGATGACCCGGATCCCCGAGCGTCGAACGGCATGGATCATCTGCCCATCCAGGAAGAGCAACCGGACCGACTCTGCGGGGACCATCCGCTCGACGACGACCCGGGTCGCGAACAGCGATGCAAGCGCCAGCGCGTCGGCGAGTGCGTAGCGCGAACCGACATCGATCGAAACCCCGATGCCCGATCCCGTTCCCTCTGCCGGCTTGACGACCAAGCGGGGCTCCGTCGAGAGATACGGTGCGCCAGATCCGGCCCAACTCCGGTCCGCTCGAAGGTTCGCGGCTCCGGGGTCGGGATCCCGAGACGATCGGCCACCTCGTAGCAGAACGACTTGTCCCCGGCAAGACCGAGCACGACCGGGTCATCGAACTGGACGAGGTACGTCATCACGCGTGTCTTCCGGTCCCCAAGCGTGATCTCGCACACTTCCTCCGACAGCGGGCCACACGTGGCTCCGATCGCGTTGGCCGCACTCTGCCACAGGGCCATGTACTCCTCGCGTCGGTCCTGCACGTAGATCGTCTGGGTGCGACCAGTCGCGATGGCGAGGCTGCGGCGGACCCGCGCTGACCAGCGCAGGCCCCTGAAGATCATGCCCGAGGCGATCCGATGGGGTGCCCCCCTCGGATCCGACGAACGCGCTGCTCAAGGGCCATGTCCTTGAGCATACCGACACCTCGCCCCCGGCGTCCTACGGGGCGTACGTGACGCTGACCGCCAGGTAGTCCAACGAGAAGTCGCGGCTGGCGTTCGTGGATGCATCGATGATCCGGACCCGGAAGTTGGTCGTGCTCAACTCCGCCAGCGTCCAGGACCGGCCCCAGGTGTCGTTCGTCGCCCCGAACACGTAGCTGACCTCGGTCGCGACCGTGATCGCCTGGGTCTTGATCGTCGTCCAGGTCGTCCCGCCGTCCCATGACAGCTGGGCGCACAGCGTGTTCGTGCTGCTCGCGACCGAATCGAGCCTGAGGTCCGCCTGGACGCGGATGCCGTCCACGTCGGTGATGGTCGCCGGCAGCCCGAAGGCGAAGCCCCAGAACCGGTGGCGGTCCTTGGTCGTCCCCGGGACCGCACCCGTACCGCAGGCAGCCAGGGTGCCCGTTCCCGGTGTTCGTGTCGACCGCGAACAGCGTTGTCGCTGGCGCAGGCTCGCGTCGGGTTCGTCTGGTAGCCGTTGTTGTCGCCGGCGCCGGTCGTGTCCGCCGCCTGGCTGCACGCAGGCGGCGAAGGCCGTTGACGTGGCGGTGACGACGGCCGTCGCCTGGTTGCTGATCGCGCTCGTCCAGCTGGCATACGTGGTCCGCACGACGTAGTACCACGTGCCTGCGCCGGGGCTGTCCGTGGCCGTCGTGGCCGTTCCCGGCGTGACGCTGGAGATGAGCGCATAGCCGCTGCCGCTGGTCGCCGAGCGATAGATGCCGTAGCCGGTGGCATAGGCATCCGCGACTCGGCGTCCAGGTCAACGTCGCGATGGTGCCGCCGGTCGCGGAGACCCCGGTCGGGGGCGCGAGCGTGTCGGCGGCGAACGAGGCGGTGGACGTCGCGGTGTCCGTGAAGCGTGCGAGCGTCGTGGTCGCCGGGATCCCGACGACCAGGAGCAGCGCGACGACGATCAGGAACGGTCCGCGACGACGCACGGGATCAGGCTCCGACGCTGGGACGTCGCGGATCTTCGGTGGCCCAGCGACGCTGCCGCATCCGGCGTTCGCGCGAGGCGCGCACGACCTCACGGGCCGTGGCCCGCTCGTAGACGGGCACGAAGGCCGGCGCGTCGGGTGGATCTCGGGCTGCGGATCCGCCCGACCGGGTGCGCGCGATCGGCACCGCCCGCGGCTCGAGCAGCACGCCGAGCAGCAGCAGGACGAGTCCCAACGAGATCACGAACAGGATGCCGACCGGCGCCGAGTACAGGGTCAGCAGATAGCCGGCCAACGGGATGCCGACGGCGACCCGGCCGATGACGGCGGTGGCCGGCGTGAGCGACGGGTCCGGAGTCGCGTTGGCGTCGCCCTGTGTTTCGAGCCAGAGCCCGCCATCGCGTTCGGCGAGGCGGATGATCCGGTGCGTGAAGATGGCCCGGTCGGCCCCGCTGCGCAGGCTGACCACGTCACCGACGGCCAGGTCCGCCGGGGCGACCTGGTCGAGGACCACGGCCGCGCCGAGCGGGATCGCGGGCTCCATGGACGGCCCCGCGACCACCAGCGTCGGGTGGCCGGTCAGGGGCAGGACGCGCCCGAGCACGAGGATCCCCAGCGACACCACGACGAGCGCCAGCAGCAGCCCATCGAGGAGTCGCCGGAGGACGGTGACCGCGCGGTCGCGGACCGCGCGGTTCGCGCTCGTCATCGCGATCTCGGGTTACGGGTTGTTGGCGGTCTGCTCGGCAGCGAAGGTGAACGTCACCGCGGAGGTGATCCCCTGCAGGGCGTCACCGGTGGCCAGCGGCAGGTTGACCCGGAAGCACAGGACCTCGTTGGCCAGTCCGGCCAGCGTGCGGTCGCCGGCCTGGGCGCCCTGGGTCGGGCTGCCGATGGCGGCGCCGTTCAGCGCGGTCGTGGCGACCACGATCGTGCCGTCGAAGGTGGCGCAGCTCGTGCCGAGCGTCCGGACGGTCAGGGTCAGGGCGGTCCCGAGGGTGTTCGTCGCGGTCGTGCTCATGGCGTAGCGGAAGGTCGCCGTGCCGGCGTTCGCGATCGTCATCGCCTGCGTGTTCGTGTCGCCGGGCATCATGCCGGTGACCGTGAAGGCGACCGTCGGGCTGGACGTGATGTCGACCGTGCCGCGGCGAACGTCCCGGTGGACGCGGCGGTGTCGGTGAAGATCGCCAGCGACATGGCGCCGGCCCCGGCGCTGAGGACGGAGAGGCCCAGGATCGCGGCGAGGATGCGCCGACGATGGGCCCCGGGCCGGGCAGGCTGAACCAGATGCGCGCGCTCGGTGTCGGACAACGGAGACTCTCCTTCGATATGCAGCGGGTGAGCTGGATCCCCCGACGCCGATCGAATGGGTGCTGGGTCTCGCGAACCCGGTCTCGTGCGTCTGTCGCCAGTGAACCGTATGGGCGTCGCGTGACGTCATCGGACGCAGGGACTAGCGAGGGCGGTACCTTGGTCCCGCGAGATGGCTCGCCTGATGCGACACGGCCGCAACCTTCGTGGAAGCGGTGCGCGGACGCGCTGGGACGATGGTCCTGCCCGTCAGCCCGAGGTCACGCGGTCGGTGGCTCCCCGCGCCCGCTCTCGGCGAGCCGCTCGTCGTAGCGCCGGTCGCGCCAGGCCAGGGCCGCCTTCAGCCCGTCGCGCCGGACGATCGCGTCCCACTCGCGCTGCTCGGGCGTGTCGGCGGCGTTGATGATCGCGCCGAGGTCCAGGCCGGCCTCGACGGCCATCCGGAACCCGGCCGCGTCCATCGCCCGGTTGAGCATCGGCTTGGTCGGGCCCATCACCTCGGGCGGCGTCCGGGCCAGGCGGTCGGCCAGGGCGTCCACCTCGGCCTCCAGCCGGTCGGCCGGCACGACCCGGTTGATCAGCCCGATCCGCTCGGCCTCGACGGCATCGATGAGGTCGCCGGTCAGCAGCAGCTCGCGGGTCTTCTTCTGGCCGATGAGGTACGGCATCAGCAGGGTCACCGGCGCGGAGCCGTAGCGGATCTCCGGCTCGCCCAGCTTCGTGCCCTCGGCCGCGACGACCAGGTCGCAGGCCATCGCCAGCTCCAGGCCGCCGGCCAGGGCGTAGCCGTGGACCTGGGCGATGACCGGCTTCGGCGAATCCAGGATGCGCAGCGTCGCCGCGACGTCCACGGCCAGCAGCCTCGCGCCAGCCGACCGGACCGCCGATCCCCCCTTCGGCCTCCTCGGTCAGGTCGTAGCCGGCCGAGAACGCCCGGCCGGCGCCGGCGATGACGATGACCCGGACGTCCGGATCGGCCTCGGCCGCCATCGACGGCGGCGACGAGCTGCTCGACGAGCTCGCTCGACAGGGCGTTGAGCTTGGCCGGCCGGTTCAGGGTGAGCCGGACGCCCCACGGCGTCGAGGCGGACAGGACCAGCGCGTCGTCAGTCATCGAACGCCTCCAGGACGACCAGGGCATCGACCGCGACCGCGCCGGCCGGCGTCGCGATGACCGGGTTGAGGTCGACCTCGACGATGTCGGATCGCTCGCTCGCCAGGCGCGACAGCGCGACGATCAGGTCGGCGACCGCGTCCCGGTCGACGGCCGGGCCGCCGCGGACGCCGTCCAGGAGCCGTCGCCCGCGCAGCTCGTCGAGCATCGCCAGCGCGGTCGCGTGGCCGACCGGCGCGAGCCGGATCGCGACGTCGTCGAGGACCTCGGTGAAGATGCCGCCGAGCCCGACGACGACGGCCGGCCCGAACTGCGGGTCGCGGCGCAGCCCGACGATGAGCTCGAGCGCCGGCCGCGGCCATCGGCTCGACGAGCAGCCCGCGGACGTCCAGGCCGTGCCGGCGCGCGATCTCGAGCAGGTCGCGCCGCGGCCGCCCGGATCGCCTCGGCGTCGGCCAGGCCGAGGCTGACGAGCCCGAGGTCGCTCTTGTGGGCCAGGCCCTCGGCGTCGAGCTTGAGCGCGATCGGGCCCGCCGATCGCCCGGGCCGCCTCGACGGCCGCTTCGGCATCGGCGACCGGGATCGCCCGCGTCACCGGCAGCCCGGCCGCCGCCAGGAACGCCAGGCTCTCCCGCTCGGAGAGGGTCCGAGTCGTCAGGGTGGTCGCCGACGCGTGCCCGCGGGCCGTCTCGTCGTGTCCGAACGACGTCCGATCGGCGGCGAGCGCGGGCCACTCCGCGCGCCACGGCCGACCGTCCGGCGCCGGTGCGAGCCTCGTGTCGACCCTGCCAGCGCGCGACCGAGGCGATCGCGCTGAACGCCTCGACCGCGCCGCGCAGCAGCGGGGCGCCGTCGCCGTCTCGTCGAGCAGCGCCTTGATCTCGGGCGGGGGCTCGCCCGACGTCAGCGACACGTAGACCGGCAGGATCGCCGGGCCGGTCGCGCGTCGCCGCCAGCAGCGGCCGGGTCACGTCGTTGGCGGTCGCGACCTCGGCCGGCAGCGACCGGTACGGGAAGTCGTGGACGAGCACGAGCACGTCGTAGGCGCCCGAGGCCGCCATCGCCTCGAAGCAGGCGCCGTAGGCGGCCGTCGGCTCGTCGGCGCCCCACGGGTCGAGCGGGTTGCCGATGTAGCCCATCGTCGGCAGGCGCTCGAGGATGGCCGCGCGGGCCGACTCCGGGATCGGCGGCAGGTCCAGCCCGGTCGTCGGCACGAGGTCGGCGATGAGCGAGGCCTCGCCGGTCGAGACGGTCACGACGCCGGTCCGGCCGCGACCGACGCGACCGGCCGGTCCGGCGCGTGCCCTCGACGAGCTCGGCGGTCTCGAGCAGCTCGTCGAGGTCGCGACAGCGGATGACGCCGGCCGCGTCGAGGGCCGCGTCGGTGACCCGGGCCTCGCCCGCGAGCGAGCCGGAGTGCGCGACCGCGGCGGCCTGCGCCTGGTCGCTCCGGCCGACCTTGACGGCCATGATCGGCTTGCCGAGCTGCGAGCGCCCGGTCGGCCAGGGCCAGGAACCGCTCGGGTCGCTTGAACCCCTCGACGAACAGGATGACCGAGTGGGTCTCGGGGTCGTCCAGGCAGTAGGCGAGGTAGTCGCACACGTCGAGGACGACCTCGGAGCCGCAGCTGATGATCCGGCTGAACCCGACCCGCGAGCCGGACTGGATGAACGCGTCGGTGACCGAGCCCGACTGGGCGATCCCGGCCACGCCGCCGCGCGGCAGGTAGGGCGACACGTCGCCGATGTACGTGGCGCTGTTGGCGGTCAGGTCGATGACGCCCATGCAGTTCGGGCCCGACCAGGGCGATCCCGTGGCGGCGGGCGATCTCGGCGACCTCGGCCTGCATCGCGGCGGCCGCCGCGCCGCCCTCCACGACGCCGCCGCCCGGGATGATGACCGCGGGCACGCCGGCCGCCGCGGCCTCGCGGGTGACCATCGCGGCCCGCAGCGGGTTGAGCGCGACGACCGCGACGTCCGGACGCTCGGGCAGCGCGTCGAGGCTGGGATAGCAGGGCTGGCCGTGCAGCTCCGTGTACTTCGGGTTGACGAAGTGGCAGCGGGTCGCGCTGCCCATGACCCGCAGGTTGTCGCGGACGGTCTCGGCGATCCACGTCCGCGGCGACGCGCCGACGACCGCGATGGACCGCGGCGCGAACAGCGGCCGCAGGTCGATGGCGCCCGCGGGCAGGCTGGCGCCGACCCGGCCCGTCGTGCTCGCGTCACCGACCTCGGGGAGCGTCACCCCACGACCCGGCCGACGCCGCGCTTCTCGAGCGCGCGGGCGATGATCGAGCCGCTGGATCTCGCGACGTGCCCTCCCAGATCCGGTCGACCCGCAGCTCGCGGAAGAAGCGCTCGGCCGGGAACTCGCGCATGTAGCCGCGCCCGCCGAAGACCTGGACGACCCGGTCGGCGCAGCGGAAGGCCGCCTCCGAGGCGAACAGCTTGGCCAGCGACGCCTTGGCGTGGACGACCTTCGGGTCGGCGCCGGTGTCGACCAGCCAGGCGCACTCGCGGGTGAGCAGGCGGGCCGCCGAGGCGTCGGCGGCCGAGTCGGCCAGCGGGAACGACACGCCCTGGAAGTCGTAGATCCGCTCGCCGAACTGGACCCGCTCGGTCGCCCACTCGACGGCCAGCGTCAGCAGCCGCTCCATCGCCCCGCTGCAGCGCGCCCCGATGTGGATGCGCTCCTCGACGAACCACTCGTTGGTCAGCTCGTCGGCCGCGCCGACCCCGCCGAGGATCGCGCCGGCCGGCACCCGGACGTCCTCCAGGACGAACTGCGGATGCCGGTCGGCGAACGTGTGCATGTAGTCCGGGTCGTGCTTGATCCGCACGCCGGGCGTGTCGTAGTCGACGAGGAACAGCGTCGGCAGGCGTCGCTCGCCGTCGACGACGTTGGCGTGGAAGATCATGAAGTCCGTGTCGTCCGGGCCGGTCACGAACCACTTCTCGCCGTTGAGGACGTACTCCCCGGTCGCGGCGTCGCGGACCGCGGTCGCCTGGAGCGTCCGCGCGTCCGAGCCGGCGCCGTCCTCGGTGATCGCGTAGCTGCCGGAGCGCTCGCCGCGGATGCACGGGTCCAGGTAGCGGGCTCGCTGCTCCGGGTCGCAGTGGATCAGGACGTTGTAGGCGCCCGGGATGTACGACCACAGCCCGCCGGTGACCTGGCCGAGCTGCTCGTGGACGAGGACCTGCTCGATGGCCGACCAGCCCTGCCCGCCGACTCGACCGGGCAGCGAGCCGCCGTGGAGGCGCGCCTCGATGGCGGCCTTCCGGGCCGGGTTCCCGAAGTCGCGCGGGACGCGCCCGCCGAGCCGCTCGAACTCGGCCTCGAGCGGCTGGAGGACGTCGACGACGTAGGCGCGGGCGCGCGCCTGGAGCTCGAGCTGGGCCGGCGTGAGGGTCAGGTCCATGGCGCCAAGGATGGGGCACCCGGCGGGACGCCTCGTCCGCCGTCGCGGGCGGCGGGACGGCGGGCCGAGCTCAGGCGACGAGGTGTCCAGGTAGATGACGTCAGCTCGGGATCGACCGCAGTCGTCGGTCGTTCGTGACGAAGGCCGTTGCACCAGACGCTCGCGCCGAAGCAAGGTGGATGGCATCTTCGAGGCCGACGCCGGCGCGCCACGGATCCAGGCGGCATCTTCAGCGATCTGCACGCTGAGCGGCGCAACCCGGATCGGCAGATCCCTGAGGACCTCCGCGGTCATCTCGAACGCGATGGCATTGCCGGCCCTGGCGGGCCCGGTGAGGATCTCCACGAGCCCGATCGCGGAGAGGACGGCCGTCAGGTGTCCTTCGACGATCCGATCAACGACGGTCGCCGCCGCCTCCGCGAGCGGCCCCTGCGTCTCGATCAGGTAGATCAGGACGTTGCTGTCCAGCGCGATCTGCTGATGCCCTCTCAACGCGGAGATCGGACCAAAGTCGCTCTCGCTCAAGCGCACGAGCCTCCGTTTCGTCTCGCAGGCGGCGGACATAGGTGACGGGATCCGGGTCGTACCAACCTTTGCCCGTGGCAAGGCCACGAAGGCGATCCGAGGGCCGGTCCGGTCGCTTTCGAAGGACGATCACGTCGCCCGACACGGTCACATCCAGCCGGTCGCCCGCCTGGATGCCGAGCTCCCGCCTCGCTTCGCTCGGGACGACGATCTGGTGCTTGGTGGAGACCTTGACGCTTAGCATGATGACGGATGCTAAGCACGCCAGTCCCGGCGTCAACCACCGCTACTGGGGCTGGGCCAGCACCATGATCCGGATCTCGGTCATGTCCTCCATCGCCCAGCGCAGGCCCTCGCGACCGAGCCCGGAGTCCTTGACGCCGCCGTAGGGCATGTGGTCGATCCGGTAGGTCGGGATGTCGTTGACGATGACGCCGCCGACCTCGAGCTCCCCGAACGCCCGCCACGCCCCGGCGAGGTCGTTGGTGAAGACGCCGGTCTGCAGGCCGAACATGCTGTCGTTGACCCGGCTGATCGCCTCGTCGAGGTCGCGGAACGGGAAGGCCACGACGAGCGGCGCGAACGCCTCGTTCGAGCAGACCTGGGCGGTCAGCGGGACGTCGGTGAGGATCGTCGGCGGGAAGAAGGTGCCGTCCGCCGTGCCGCCGGCGAGCAGGGTCCCGCCGAGCGCGACCGCCTCGTCGACCCAGCGCTGGGTCCGGCTGGCCTGGTTCGCGTCGACCATCGGCCCGACGTCGGTCGTCGGATCGAGCGGGTCGCCGACCTTGAGCGCCGCCACGCCGGCGACGAACTTCGTCATGAACTCGTCCCAGATGGCCTCGTGGACGAACATCCGCTGGACGCTGATGCAGACCTGGCCGGCGTAGGCGAACGCCCCGATCAGGCAGCGCTTGACGGCCCAGTCGAGGTCCGCGGTCGCGTCGACGATGACGCCGGCGTTGCCGCCGAGCTCGAGGACGACCTTCTTCTTGCCGGCGCGCTCCTTCATCCGCCAGCCGACGCTCGGGCTGCCGGTGAAGGTCAGCAGCTTGAAGCGCTCGTCGGCGACCATCCGGTCGCCGAGCTCGCGGGTCATCGGCAGGATGGAGACCGAGCCGGCCGGCGGCCCGGCGGCCTCGATGATCTCGGCGACCGTGAGCATCGTCAGCGGGTCCTTGGACGGCGGCTTGAGCACGATCGGGTTGCCGGTGGCGATCGCCGGGCGCGATCTTGTGGGCGGCCAGGTTGAGCGGGAAGTTGAACGGGCTGATCGCGGCGATCGGGCCGATCGGGAAGCGGCGGGTGATCCCGATCCGGTCCTTCGACGACGGCAGCAGGTCGAGCGGGATGACCTCGCCGGTCATCCGCTCGGCCTCCTCGGCGCCGAGACGGAAGGTCAGGGACGGCGCGGTCCACCTCGACGAGCGCGTCGCGGATCGGCTTGCCGGCCTCGAGGGCGATGAGCCGGCCGAGCTCCTCGCGCCGTTCGCGGATCCCGGCGCTGATCTCGCGCAGGATCCGGCCGCGCTCGTAGGCGGGCAGCTTGCGGGTCACCTCGAACGCGGCGACGGCGGCCTCGACCGCCTCCTCGTACTGCTCGGGCGTGGCGTTGTAGGTCGAGCCGGCCGGCGTCGTCGGGTCGGCCGGGTTGACGACGGTCAGGACGTCGGGCGACTCGACCCAGCGGCCGGCGAGGAAGATGGGGTGCGGCTTCGTGGCGGCGACGATGGCCATGTGGTCTGCTCTCCTGCTCGTGCGGTACGGTGCGCATCATACGACCGCTCCCTCGTCCCCGCCCGAGCTGCGCTCCGTCCGAACCGAAAGGAACCCAGCCATGGCGAACCCCCGGGACCTCCGCGACGCGCTCCTGGTCAAGCCCGGCCATGCGGGTCCGGCTGGCAAGCTCGATCCCGGCGCGACGCACGGCTACGACAAGGACGCGGCAGCGCCGATCCTCGAGCGCCAGATGGCCCGCCTGACCGAGCTCCAGGACCGCCTCTGGGCGGAGGCGAAGCGGTCCGTCCTCGTCGTCCTCCAGGGCATCGATGCGGCCGGCAAGGACGGCACGATCCAGAAGGTCATGGAGGCGTTCAACCCGCAGGGCTGCGTCGTGTCCAGCTTCAAGGTCCCGACCGTCGAGGAGCTGGCCCACGACTACCTGTGGCGCGTCCACAAGCGCGTCCCCGGCAAGGGCGAGATCGGCATCTTCAACCGCTCGCACTACGAGGACGTCCTGGTCGTCCGGGTCCACGACCTCGTCCCGAAGGCGGTCTGGAAGGCGCGCTACGACCAGATCAACGACTTCGAGGCGCACCTCGCCGCGAACGGCACGACGATCGTCAAGTTCTTCCTGTCGATCGATCGCGACGAGCAGCGCGAGCGCTTCCAGGCGCGCTACGACGACCCGACCAGGCACTGGAAGTTCTCGATGGGCGACCTCGAGGAGCGCAAGCGCTGGGACGACTACCAGGCCGCGTTCGACGAGGCCCTCAGCCGGACCTCGACCGAAGCACGCCCCGTGGTACGTCATCCCGGCCAACCGCAAGTGGTTCCGCAACCTGGCGGTCGCCAGCATCCTGGCCGACACGCTCGCGGCCCTGCGCCCGCATACCCCGCCGGCGAGGACCTGCCCCCGAACCTCGTCATCGAGTAGGTCGAGAGCGGAACGGGCCCACGGGCGAGCCTTGCCGGCGCCCGGACGAATACCGGCGAATTCCCCTCGGGCGGGCGTTCGTCAGGTATCTGGGACATCCTCGTCAGCGGGCAAGTGACGGTTTCGGGGGATCGACTCGACTCGATCCACGTCAGCGGGCAGTCCCGGCCGAGGGGACTGCCCAATGACTCCTGAGGGCGGTGCCGGAAATCAAGCGCGGCCGACACCCGTCACCCGACCTCCGGCGAGGCCTTGCGCGGATCAGCGGGACTTGCCGCCCCCGAACAGCGTCCCGAAGATGCCGCGGATGAGGTCCTGGCCGGCGCGCGACGTGACGACCTTGCCGCCGGTCCGGATGGCCGTGTCGATCGACCGCTGGCGGGCTCGGGCGGCGTCCGCCTTCGGCCTTCGCCTGGGCCTTGCGCTCGCGCTCGGCGGCCTTCTCGGCGGCGGCGATCTCCTTCGCCTGGCGCGCGATCTCGCGCTGCTGCTGGGCCGGCGTCATCGTGTTCATGCCGGTCGCGGTCGTCGGGTCCACGCCGGCTCGCATCGCGGCCTCGGCGGCGGCGGCCCGGGCGGCGGCGATCCGGCCGTTGATCATCTCGTAGGCGCTCTCGCGGTCGACCGTCGCGCCGTACTTCGCCGAGAACGGGCTCGTCGCGATCCGGCCGCGCTGAACGGCCTCGGCGGGATCGGCGCCATCAGCGAATCGGGCGCCAGCAGCCGGGTCGCGGCGAGCGGCGTCGGGACGCCGCGCGGCGACAGGACGGTGACGAGCGCCTCGCCGGTCCCGAGCGAGGTGATCGTCTTCTCGACGTCGTAGAACTCGGTCATCGGGAAGGTCCGGGCGGTCTTGCGCAGCGCGTCGGCGTCGTCCGGCGTGAACGCGCGCAGCGCGTGCTGGACGCGGTTGCCGAGCTGGGCGAGGACCGGCGGCGGGCACGTCGGTCGGGCGCCTGGGTCACGAAGTAGACGCCGACGCCCTTGGAGCGGATGAGGCGGGCGGTCCGCTCGACCTGGTCCATCAGCGCCTCGGACGCGTCGTCGAACAGCAGGTGCGCCTCGTCGAAGAAGAAGCACAGCTTCGGCTTCGGCAGGTCGCCGGCCTCGGGCAGGCTCTCGTACAGCTGGGCCAGCATCCAGAGCATGAACGTGGAGAACAGCCGCGGCTGGTCCATCACGTCCGACAGCTCGAGGACGCTGATGATCCCCTGCCCGTCGGCGGTCGTCCGCAGCAGGTCGTCGACGTCGAACTCCGGCTCGCCGAAGAAGACGTCGGCGCCCTCCTGCTCGAGGACGACGATCGAGCGCAGCAGCACGCCGACCGACGCGCTCGACATCCCGCCGTAGTCGGCCAGGATCGGCTTGCCCTCGTCCGACGACGAGGAACTTGAGCGTCGCCGCCAGGTCCTTCAGGTCGAGCAGCGGCAGGTTGTTGTCGTCGCAGTACTTGAAGATCAGCGCCAGGATCGACGTCTGGGTGTCGTTGAGGTCCAGGACCTTGCCCAGCAGCAGCGGCCCGAACGAGTGGACGGTCGCCCGGACCTGGGCGCCGAGCTTGCCCGACAGCGACAGGAACTCGACCGGATGGCCGGACGCCTCGAACGTCCAGGCGAGCGACGTGACGCGCTCGAGGACCTTCGCGTTGGTCGCGTCGCCGGGCGCGGCGAGGCCGGTCAGGTCGCCCTTGATGTCGGCCACGAAGACCGGGCACGCCGGCCTTCGACAGCTGGCCGGCCAGGAGCTGCAGGGTCTTGGTCTTGCCGGTGCCGGTCGCGCCGGCGATGAGGCCGTGGCGGTTCAGCATCGACAGGGCGACCTGGACCCGCGCGTCGTTGAAGAGCTCGCCGTCGTGCATCGGGCTGCCGATGACGAGGCCGGGCTCGGTCAGCGCGTAGCCGGCGGTCATCGCCTCGCGGAACGCCTGGTCCATGTGCCCTCCGGGACGCGGCGGTGGGTGATCCGACGGGGAGTCGCAAGCGTATCATCGGCCTGACCCACGACAGGTACCCACAGGACACCGGAGGAGGCTGCGCATGAAGCTCGACGACGTCGAAGGCATCGGACCGATCCACGCCGAGCAGCTGGCCCTGGCCGGCATCGGCACCGACCGACGCGCTGCTCGAGCAGGGCGCAACGCCGGGCGGCCGCGCCGCCATCGAGAAGGCGACCGGGATCGAGCGGCGACAAGATCCTCGAGTGGGTCAACCACGTCGACCTGATGCGGATCAAGGGCGTCGGCTCCGAGTACTCGGACCTGCTCGAGGCGGCCGGCGTGGACTCCCCGGCCGAGCTGGCCCAGCGCAACGCCGCCAACCTCGCGACGACGTTCCAGGAGGTCGTCGCGGCCCGCCCGGGCACCGTCCGGCGCATCCCGACCGAGGCCGAGGTCGCCGGCTGGATCGCCGAGGCCAAGGACCTGCCGAAGGTCGTCGAGCACTGAGCGACGACCGCCATGGGTGGCTTCAAGGCGTTCCTGACCAAGTCGAACGCCCTGGCGCTGGCCATCGGCGTCATCATCGGCGTCGCGCTCGGCGCCGTCGTCAACTCGCTCGTCAACGACGTCATCATGCCGCCGATCGGCTAGGCTGCTCGGCGGCGTCGACTTCGCGTCGATCAAGACCGTGCTCGGCGACGAACGCCGACGGCCGAGGAGGTCTCCATCGGCTGGGGGCTGTTCATCAACTCGCTGATCGTGTTCGTCATCGTGATGCTCGTCGTCTACGTGATCAGCAAGATGTTCATCAAGGAGGCGCCGCCCGCCGGCCCGTCGGCCGAGGAGACGCTGCTGACCGAGATCCGCGACGAGTTGCGCAAGCGCCCCGCCTGACGGACCGACCGCGACCGCCCGCACACGAAGACCCGCCGGCGACGGCGGGTCTTCTGCGTCAGATCGCCGGTTCGTCGCTGGCGCGCGGATAGCTGCCGAGGACGCGGACCATCGTCGTCACCGCGCGCAGCCCGTCGAGCGCCCGCTGCGTCGCCGGGTGCCGCCGGGTCGGCGTCGAGGTCGACCCAGAAGACGTACTCCCAGGCTCGCTCGCGGCTCGGCCGCGACTCGAGCTCGCTCATGTTCAGGCCGTGCTCGGCGAAGACCCGCA
The DNA here is from genome assembly GCA_963738475.1 of uncultured Chloroflexia bacterium. Classification (GTDB taxonomy): domain Bacteria; phylum Chloroflexota; class Limnocylindria; order Limnocylindrales; family CSP1-4; genus SPCO01. Next base: position 426,307 of record CAVTWU010000024.1, on the reverse strand, counting down.
GCACGGCGAGGAGCGTGCCGGGCTCGTTCCGGACGGCCACGACCAGCGTCGTCCGCATCGGAGCGTCCGCGGCGGCCGCGATCGCTGGCAGGACCGCGGCGCCGGGCGCGGCCAGCACCAGGAACCGCGTCCGGTTGCCCGGCAGGTCGCCGATCTCGTCGGCGAGGATCTCCAGGCCGAACAGGGCCGCCGCCCGCGGCGAGAGGACGGCGGCCGCGCCGCGCTCGGCGCGATCGGCGATGGCCTTGCCGGCACCGGCCGTGTTGTAGGTCGTCAGCAGCTGCCACGGCCGGGTCCGCAGGAACGCCTCGGCCTGGCCGAGCGCCTGGATGTGCGAGTAGACCCGCTCGATGTCCTCGAGCCGCTGGCCGGGCAGCGCGGCGAGGCACAGCCTGACCGGCACGACGACCTCGCCGCGGATCTCGAGGTCGTGCTCCAGCAGCAGGTCGTAGTTCTCGCGGACGGTGCCGTTGACGACGTTCTCGATCGGCACGACGCCGGCGCTCGGCGTCGCCGGCGGCGACCGCCTCGAAGACGCTCGCGGAACGAGCCGTGCGACACGCGCGCCGGCACGCTCCCGAAGGACGCGAGGACGGCGTCCTCGGCGAAGGCGCCGGGCTCGCCGGCGTAGGCGATGGTCAGGTCGTGGCTCACCGGGCCGAGTCTAGCGGTCGAGTGCCGATGCGGGACGGCACGATGCGGTACCGTGCCCGCATGTCGTCGACCGGCCGCCCGATGTCCATCTGGGACGTGATCTCGCGACGCGAGGCGCGGCTGGTCTTCTGGCTGGCGCTGATCGCGCTCTTCGGGATCGTCCTGAGCCTGCTGCGCGACCTGTTCAGCGCCCTCGCCGGGCCCGGCCATCATCCTGTTCGTCGCCTGGCTGATGTCCTATGTCCTGGAGCCGCCCGTCTCGTGGCTCCGGCGTCACCTGCCGACCGAAGGGCCGCGGCATCCCGGTCGCGATCACCTACGTCATCACCGGCGTGACCGCGTTCGTGGTCATCGGCGCGGCCATCGTGGCCGTCGTCAATGCGGCCGTCGCGTTCGTCGATGCCCTGCCGACGCTCATCCCGAAGATCGGCGACGCGCTCGAGCCGCTCTTCGACCTGCTCGGGATCACGATGCCGAGCGGCGGATCGGTCGTCGGCGTCCCTCCAGACGTTCCTCGCGGAGAACGCGGCGGAGCTGACCGAGGCGCTCAAGTCGGTCGTCCTGCAGCGGCGTGACCATCGTCATCGGCCTCATCACGGCGGTCTTCATCTCGATGGGCCTCGCGGTCGGCCAGGTGTCGCTGCTGGGCTGGCTGCGGCGCTTCCTGCCGTCGAGCACGTATCGCGACCTCACCGAGCTCGAGTCGGCCATCGCCATCTCGTTCGGTGGCTTCGTCCGGGGCCGGCTGGTCATCGGGGCGATCTTCGGCGCGATCGTCGGGGTCGCCGCCATCGTCTTCGGGCGTCCCGTACGCGCCGCTCATCGCGGTCGTCGCCGGGCTCATCGTGTTCATCCCGTGGATCGGCCCGCTGATCGGCTGGGCGGTGCTCCCCGCGTTCGCGAGCATCCTCGAACCAAGCGTCGTGCTCCAGTGCGCCATCGTCAGCATCGTGGCGGCGGTCGCCGTCCAGCTCGTCGTGACCCAGTTCGTGATGGGCGCCGCGGTGAAGATGAGCCCGGTGGCCGTCTTCGTGGTGGTCATCCTCGGCACGGCGCTCGCCGGGATCCTCGGCGCGATCTTCGCCATCCCGACCGCGGCCGCGATCCTGGCCGTGACCGACTACCTCAAGGAGCGCGACGTCCTGCTGCGAGCGACCGATGCCGCGGATGGCGGCGACGCGGCGCGGCGCCTGGCCGATCGGCGCCGACGCCCCGGCCTGATCGCGGCTAGCCGCTAGCGCTCGAACCAGGCCGTCGTGTCGTGCTCGCCTTCGCCCTCGTCGAGATCGGCGCGCCGCTCGCGGGCCGTCCCGGCGGAGACCGGCGCCCGGCCCGGCCGGGCCTGCGGCCGCCGTCGGTCGCGGCCTCCGCGGCCGCGCCGGACCAGTGGGCCTCGCCGAGCATCGCGTCGAGCGCGCCGATGTAGGCCTCGATGGAGGCGGCGATGATGTTCGTGCTGCTGGCCTCGCCGCGGTACTCGCCGGCGCCGCGCTCCCCCTCGCCGGCCGGCGGCGCGATCCGGACCGTCACCGCGCCGACCGCGTCCGGCCCCTCGCCGAGCGCGTGGATGTCGTAGGCGAGCAGCCGCGGATGGCCGCCGAGCACGGCGACGAGCGCCTTGTCGACGGCGCGGTAGAGCGCGTCGATCGGCGCCGTTGCCCTCGGCCGAGGCGCGCCAGTGCTGGTCGCCCGCCGCGAGGACGACCGCGCCGCGGCTCTGGCTGTTGCTGCCGGACGTGACCGTCCAGCGGGTCGAGGTGCAGGGCGGTCCCGGCTCGGTCATGGCTCGACCCTCCGTGGCGCCGCGGTCGACGCCGCCGGAGGTCGGCCCGGGCCGGTGCCGTGAAGTGGCGCTCGTCGCGCCGGCGCAGCTCGGCGCCGGACTTCCAGATGGCGTACTCGAGGGAGTCCGCGAGGGCCGCCGCCGACGCCGCGATGATGTTCGTGTCGCTGCCCATCGTGGACCAGGTCCTGCCGCCGGCCGCCGAGTCGATGACGACCCGGGTCCGGGCCGCCGTCGCCGCGCCGCCATCGAGGATGCGCACCTTGTAGTCGACGAGGTGGACGTCGTCGATGCCCGGGTAGAACGCCCCGAGCGCCTTGCGCAGGGCGGCGTCGAGGGCGTTGACCGGGCCGTTGCCGTCGGCGGCGGTGTGCAGGATCTCGCCGTCGACCTCGACCTTGACCGTCGCCTCGGCGAGCAGCTCGCGGCCGTCGCGCTGCTCGACGAGGCAGGTGTAGTCGACGATCCGGAACGGGGCGACGTAGTCCGCGGCGTGGCGCCGGATGAGGAGCTCGAAGCTGGCCTCGGCGCCCTCGAACGCGAGCCCTTCGGACTCGAGCTGCTTGATGAGCTTCGAGAGCTCGCGCGGATCGACGCCCTCGAGCTGGTGGCCGAGCTGCTCGGCGCGGATCGCGGTGTTCGCCCGGCCGCCGAGCTCCGAGACGACCAGGCGGCCGGCGTTGCCGACGACGACCGGGTCGACGTGCTGGTAGCTGCGCTCGACCTTGGCGACGGCGGCGCCGTGGACGCCGCCCTTGTGGGCGAACGCGGACCGGCCGACGTACGGCTGGTAGTCGTTCGGGTTGACGTTGGCGATCTCGGCGACCGAGCGCGACAGCTCGGTCAGGCCCGTCGAGGTGGCCGCCACCGGCCGGGACGAGCGCGTGCGGCGTCTTGAGCGCGAGGTTGGCCAGGATGGTGACCATGTTCGCGTTGCCGGCACGCTCGCCGTAGCCGTTGATGGTCGCCTGGACGTGGCGGATCCCGGCGGCGACCGCGGCCATCGAGTTGGCGACCGCGAGCTCGGCGTCGTTGTGGGTGTGGATGCCCCAGGTGACCGCGGGCGCGTCCGGGTCGGCCTCGAGCGTCGCCCGGACGTCGCCGATGATCGCGGTCAGCTCGTCGGTCAGCGTGCCGCCGTTCGTGTCGCACAGGACGAGCGTCCGGGCGCCGGCCTGGCGGGCGGCTCGCAGCGTGGCGAGCGCGTAGTCGCGGTCCGCCTTGTAGCCGTCGAAGAAGTGCTCGGCGTCGTAGACCGCCTCGCGTCCGCGATCGACGACGAAGCCGACCGAGTCCGCGATCATGTCGAGGTTCTCGGCCGGCGTCGCGCCCAGGACCTCGACGACGTGGAGCAGCCAGCTCTTGCCGAAGATCGTGACGACCGGCGTCTCGGCGGCGACCAGCTCGCGCAGGTTCGGGTCGTCGCCGGGCTTGTTGGCCCGATGGCGGGTCGACCCGAACGCGGCGAGCTTGGCGCCCTCCCAGCGCATCGTCCGGGCGGCGGCGAAGAACTCGATGTCCTTGGGGTTCGAGCCCGGCCAGCCGCCCTCGATGAACGGCATCCCGAACTCGTCGAGCATCCGCGCGATGCGCAGCTTGTCGGCGAGCGACAGCGTGATGTTCTCGCCCTGCGTCCCGTCGCGCAGGGTCGTGTCGTACAGGATGACCGGCTGGTCGCTCATGCCGAGGCTCCGACGGTCACCGCGCCGAGCGCGTCGATGACGGCCGTCGCGAAGGCCGTCGTGCCGACCACGACGAGGCCGTCGTCCGGGTTCGCGGGGTCGGCCAGGTCGCCCGTCCGCCAGCCGTCGTCGAGCGCGGCGGACGACCGCGGCCTCGACGGCCGTCGCCGCATCGTCCCGACCCAGCGACAGCCGCAGCAGCATCGCCGCGGACAGGATCGTGCCGATCGGGTTGGCCATGTCCTGGCCGGCGATGTCCGGCGCGGAGCCGTGGATCGGCTCGTACAGGCCGAACGTGCCGTGCGTCGGTCCGGCGCGTCCCGAGCGAGGCGGACGGCAGCATGCCGAGGCTCCCGGCCAGGACCGCCGCCTCGTCCGACAGGATGTCGCCGAACAGGTTCTCGGTGACGATGACGTCGAAGTCGGCCGGCCGGCGGACGAGCAGCATCGCGCACGAATCGACGAGCTGGTGGGCGAGCGTGACGTCCGGGATGCTCGGCGCGCGACCTCGTCGGCGACCGTCCGCCACAGGCGCGAGGTCGCCAGGACGTTGGCCTTGTCGACGGACGTCACGTGACCGCGGCGCGTCGGCGGCCAGCTCGAACGCCAGCCGGACGATGCGCCGGATCTCCGGCTCCGAGTACGGCAGCGTGTCGAGCGCCGTCGCGGTCGCCCGGCTCGCCGGTCGCCTCGCGGCGGTCGCCGAAGTAGACGCCGCCGGTCAGCTCGCGGACGATGAGCATGTCCACGCCGTCGAGCAGCTCCGGGCGCAGCGGCGAGGACGCGGCCAGCGCCGGATGGACGCTGACCGGTCGCAGGTTGGCGAACAGGCCCAGGCCGCCGCGCAGCGCGAACAGCGCCTGCTCCGGGCGGACCGTCGCGGACGGATCGGACCACTTCGGGTCCGCCGACCGCGCCGAGCAGGATCGCGTCGGCCTCGCCGCAGGCGGTCGACGTCCTCGGGCCGGATGGCGACGCCGTACGCGTCGATCGCGGCGCCGCCGACGAGGAACTCGGACCACTCGACCGCGAACCCGAACGCGCTCGCCGGCCGCGTCGACGACGCGCCGGGCGGCGGCCACGACCTCCGGCCCGACGCCGTCGCCCGGGATCGTCGCGATCCGATAGGTGAGGTCGCCCTCCGTCATGGGAGCCCCTGCTCGGTCCGCGGCGCGACGAACGCGACCGCGACGCCGTTGATCTCGGCGCCGTGGAGCTTGTTGACCGCGATCAGGTAGGCGTCGAGCGACGCCTCGATGATGTTCGTGGATAACCCGTGGCCGGAGACGACGAGCGCGCCCGGGCCCTCGTCCGACGAGCGCCGGCAGCGGACCAGGACCTGGCCCTGGGCGTCCTCGCCGGCCGACACCGCCTTGATCTCGTACTCGGTGAGGGTCGGGTGCCAGCCGAGGACCGGCTGGAGGGCCTGGTCGACGGCCGCGAAGAGCGCGTTGACCGGGCCGTTGCCGGTGGACTCGGCGGTCCGCTCCTCGCCACCGATCGTGAGCGTGACCGTGCCGGTGGCGTTCCCGCCGTGCGACGAGGTCACGCTCCAGCCGACGAGCGCGACGCGACGCCGGGACCTCGGACGCGCGCTGCTCGACGAGCGCGTGCAGGTCCGCGTCGGTGACTTCCTTCTTGGCGTCGGCGAGGGCGACCGCCTGGCGGTAGACCTCGTCGAGCGCCTCGCCCTCGAGCTCGTAGCCGAGCTCCTTGAGCTTGCCCTGGAGGCCGCGCCGGCCGGACAGCTTGCCGATGGTCAGCTGGCTGCCGGACAGCCCGACCGACTGCGGGGTCATGATCTCGTAGGTCAGCGGGTTCTTGATGACGCCGTCCTGGTGGATGCCCGACTCGTGCGCGAACGCGTTGCCGCCGACGATCGCCTTGTTCGGCTGGATGGCGAACCCGGTCAGGTAGCTGACGAGCCGGCTGGCGGCGGTCAGCTGCTCGGTCTGCGACGCGGCTGCCGAGGTCGGGGAACTGGGTCGGGCGCGTCCGGAGGGCCATCACGACCTCCTCGAGCGACGCGTTGCCGGCCCGCTCGCCGAGGCCGTTGATGGTGACCTCGACCTGGCGCGCGCCGGCCTGGACGGCGGCCAGCGTGTTGGCCGTGGCCAGGCCCAGGTCGTTGTGGCAGTGGACGCTGACCGTGGCCTGGTCGCCGACCAGCTTGACGACCTTCTCGACGAGCGTCCCGAACTCGCTCGGGATCGCGTAGCCGACGGTGTCCGGGATGTTGACGGTGGAGGCGCCGGCCTCGACGACGGCCTCGTAGACCTGGAGCAGGTAGTCGATGTCGGTGCGCGAGGCGTCCTCGGCGGAGAACTCGATCTCGGCGTCGCGGCCCAGCTGCTCGCGCCCGTGGCGGACCCAGCGGACCGCCTCGGCCAGCGCGGTCTCGCGATCGATCCGGAGCTTGTGCTTGAGGTGGATGTCGCTCGTCGCGATGAAGACGTGGAGGTGCGGCCGCTCGGCGACCTTGATCGCCTCGATCGCCCGCTGCGGGTCGCCGTCCTTGCAGCGGGCGAGCGCCGCGACCGCGATCCCGCCCCTGGTCTCCTGGGCGATCCGGCGGACGGCCTCGAAGTCGCCCGGCGAGGCGGCCGGGAAGCCGGCCTCGATGACGTCGACCTTGAGGCGGACGAGCTGGCGGGCGACCTCGAGCTTCTCGGCGGCGGTCAGCCCGGCGCCGGGCGCCTGCTCGCCGTCGCGCAGGGTCGTGTCGAAGATGCGGACGCTGCCCGCCGGCACGAACGGCCCGGCCGGGCGGGGTACCGAGGCGGTCATCGCGAGGCGCCGGGCGTCGTCGCCGACGCCTGGGCCTGGCCGGCCTGGACCTCGACCGGGTTCGAGGAACGGCATCTGGCCGCGCAGCCGCGCCCCGACCCGCTCGATGAGGTGGTCGTGGTCGGCGGCGCGCAGGCGCTCGAACTCCGGTCGGCCGGCGTCGTTCTCGGCGATCCAGCGGTTCGCGAACGTCCCGTCCTGGATGTCGCGCGAGGACCGGCCTGCATCGTCGCGCGGACGTCGTCGTCGATGATCCGCGGGCCGCTGACGTAGTCGCCGTACTCGGCCGTGTCGCTGACGCTGAAGCGCATGAAGTTGAGGCCGCCGCGGTACATCAGGTCGACGATGAGCTTGAGCTCGTGCATCGTCTCGAAGTAGGCGAGCTCCGGCTGGTAGCCGGCCTCGACGAGCGTCTCGAACGCCATCTTGACCAGGGCCGCGGTGCCGCCGCACAGGACGGACTGCTCGCCGAACAGGTCGGTCTCGGTCTCCTCGGCGAAGGTCGTCTCGAGGATGCCGGCGCGGGTGGAGCCGAGCGCCCGGGCGTAGGCCATGCGTGCGGTCGCGCGCGGTCCCGGACTCGTCGCGATGGACGGCGAACAGGGCGGGCACGCCGCCGCCGGCCTGGTAGACGCTGCGGACGCAGGTGGCCCGGGCCCTTCGGCGCGACCATCCCGACGTCGACGATGCCGGGCGGGTCGATCCGCCCGAAGTGGATGTTGAAGCCGTGGGCGAACATCAGCAGGTGGCCGGGCCGCAGGTTCGGGGCGATCTCCGCGTCGTAGACGGCCTTCTGGGACGGTGTCCGGGACGAGGATCATGATCACGTCGGCGGCCTTGACCGCGTCGGCGACGTCCATGACCCGCAGGCCGGCGTCCGTCGACCAGCGCGCGGCTCTTGGACGCCGGGCGCGAGGCCGACGACGACGTCGACGCCGATCTCGTGGAGGTTGAGGGCGTGGGCGTGGCCCTGGCTGCCGTAGCCGATGATGGCGACGGTCTGGCCGGCCAGGGCCGCCGGATCCGCGTCGTTGTCGTAGTACATCGTCGCCGTCATCGCTTGATCGCCTCCTCGATGGATCCGGAGCCGCGCGCCATCACGACGGCGCCGGTCCGGACCAATTCCTTGATGCCGTAGGTCCGGACCAGCGCGACGAACGCGTCGATCTCGGATCTCGGTGCCGGTCACCTCGACGATGACCGAGCCATCGGCCAGGTCCACGACCCGGCCGCGCGACAGCTCGACGAAGCGCAGGATCTCGGCCCGGGTGGAGTCCGTGGCGCGGACCTTGACCAGGGCGAGTTCCTGCTGGACGGTCGGCTCGGCCGTGACGTCCTGGACCTTGAGGACGTCGATCAGCCGGTAGAGCTGCTTGGCGGCCTGCTCGACCGCGACGTCGTCGCCGTGCAGGGTGATCGTCATCCGGCTGATGTCGTCGCGGTCGGTGTGGCTGACCGCGAGCGAATCGATGTTGAAGTTGCGCGCCCGCATCAGGCTGGCGACGCGGTTCAGGACGCCCGGCTTGTTGAGGACGACCGCGACCAGGACGTGGCGGCGGTGTCTCGCCGCCGCCGGGCAGGGCCCGCGGCGGCGGGGCGCTGTGGGCGGGCAGGCTGCCGGGCGGCAGGTCCGCCGGCAGCGCGCCGTTCGATTCCGGATCGACGCTCATTCGTCCGGCCCGCCCCACTTCTCGATCAGGTCGGACAGGCCCTTGCCGGCCGGCATCATCGGGAAGACGTTCTGCTCCTCGGCGATCTCGAACCAGATGAGCGCCGGTCCGTCGACGGCCTGGGCGGCCTGGATGGCCGGGTCCACCTCGCTCGGGCGTCCGGGCCCGGAAGGCCGGGATCCCGAACGCGTCGGCGAGCTTCGCGAAGTCCGGGCCGGGCAGGCTGGACGAGTGGTAGTTGCCCGCGTAGATGATCTCCTGCCACTGGCGGATCATCCCGAGCTTCTTGTTGTCGAGGAGCGCGATCTTGACCGGGATGTGGTCCGCGACGAGGGTCATCAGCTCCTGGAACGTCATCTGGAAGCCGCCGTCGCCGGTGATCGCCCAGGTCTCGCGGTCCGGCCGGCCGAGCGCCGCGCCCATCGCCGCCGGGACGCTGAAGCCCATCGTGCCGAGGCCGCCGGAGCTGACGTGGCTGTTCGGCTGGCGGAAGCCCGGTGTAGCGGGCCAGCCACATCTGGTTCTGGCCGACGTCGGCGACGTAGGTCGCCTCGTGGTCGGTCAGCTCGCCGATCCGCTCGACGACGTAGTCGGCCGACAGCAGGCCGTCGCGCCAGGCGCCCGAGCCGTGCCAGCTCGAGGCGACCGAGTCGGTCTTCCACTCGGCCAGCTGCTCGAAGTAGTCGGCGCGGGTCGCCGGGTCGACCGCGGCGACCATCGGGGTCAGCGCCCGGAGGACGCGCCTGGCGTCGCCGACGATCGGCACCTCGACCGCGACGTTCTTGCCGATCTCGGCCGGGTCGATGTCGACGTGGATGATCCGGGCGTACGGCGCGTAGGTCCGGACGTTGCCGGTCACCCGGTCGTCGAAGCGCATCCCGATGGCGATCAGCAGGTCGGCGCGTCTGGATCGCCCGGTTGACGTGCTTCCAGCCGTGCATGCCCATGTAGCCGTAGGCGAGCGGATGCGTCTCGTCGATGGCGCCGATCCCGAGCAGCGTCCAGGCGACCGGGATCTGGGTCTTCTCGGCGAAGGCGAGCAGGTCGTCCCAGGCCTCGGCGTGGAGGACGCCGTGGCCGGCCAGGATGACCGGCCGCTTGGCCGCGGCGATCTCGGCGGCGGCCAGCTTGAGCTGCCGCGGATGGCCGTCCAGGTTCGGGCGGAAGCCGGGCAGGCCGGCGACGACCTCCGTCCTCGGTCGGGTGCTGCGCCCGGGTCTCCTGCTGGAGGGCGTCCTTGGTGATGTCGATGTGGACCGGGCCCGGGCCGGCCGGTCCGGGCGATGTGGAACGCCTCGGCGATGACGCGCGGCAGGTCGTCGGCGTCGCGGACGAGGTAGTTGTGCTTGGTCATCGGCAGGGTGATGCCGTTGATGTCGATCTCCTGGAAGGCGTCCTTGCCGATGAGGGCGGCCGGCACGTTGCCGGTGATCGCGACCATCGGGACGGAGTCGAGGAGGGCGGTCCCGATGCCGGTGACGAGGTTCGTCGCGCCCGGGCCCGGAGGTGCCCATGCACACGCCGACCCGGCCGGTGACCCGGGCGTAGCCGTCGGCGGCGTGGGCGCCGCCCTGCTCGTGGCGGACGAGGACGTGGCGCAGCTCCGGGTAGTCGCCCAGGACGTCGTAGAGCGGCAGGATGACGCCGCCCGGGTAGCTGAAGAAGACGTCGACGCCCTGGCGCAGGAGCGCCTCGCACAGGACGTCCGCCCCGATGCGCGTCCGCTTGAGGTCGCGCGCCTCGTGGAGCATCCCCTTGCGGGCGCGCTCGACGGCGGCCGCCTCGGCCGTCCCGTCGTTGGGCACGTGGCTGCGCCGGGCCGGCGGCCGGTGCCGCCGAGCCCGGCCGGCTGTCGCCGGGTCGCCCTTCGTGATCGTCATCTGCGTGGAGTCCTCCGATGGTGCCGCGTCGCGGCCCGGAACACGAAAGACCCTCGCCTCCCGGCGAGGGTCCCTTCGGTCTTCGGTGGTGTCGAGTGCCTAGCGCTCGTCCCTCCGCGTTCCTCGGTTCTCCCGCCGGGAGCCGGTAATGAGCCCAAGAAGGCCATCAAGCCCCGGAAGCGAGCGAAGAAGTTCGAGGAGGGATACGTCGGCCAGGCCGGCCGGTTCGATCGGGCACATGGACGCGCCGTCCATCCGTCGTGATCGACGACGGCGACTCGGCGACGATCCTGTCGATCGAAACGGCCCAATGTGGTCTCCCCTGACGAGGCATCACCCAGCGTGGCCGGGCGACGTGGGCGCAGTCTACGGGCATGCTCCGCGATACGCAACCCCGGACGGTTCATGCCGGCATCGCCCGCAGTCGCTCGACCAGCCAGTCGCCGCCGCCACGGGACAGCGCGTCGAGGTCGATCGGGTCGGTCGGTCGGCGCGTCGGTCGGGCGGCCGAGCAGGTAGCCCTGGCCGGCGCCGATGCCGAGCGACCGGACGATGTCGAGCTGGGCCGGCGTCTCGATGCCCTCGGCGATGACCAGCGCGCCCCAGCGGTCGGCCAGGTCGCGCAGGGTCCGGACGATCTCGAGCGAGGTGTCGCGGACGGCGCCGCCCTGGACGAGCGACAGGTCGATCTTGACGATGTCGAAGCGGAGCTGGCTGAGCAGCCGCAGGCCGGCGTTGCCGGCGCCGACGTCGTCGGCGGCGACCCGGATGCCCGGCGGCCCGGCACGGCCTCCACGGCGCGGCGGAGCCGCTCGAGGTCCTCGACCGCCTCGCGCTCGGTCAGCTCCAGGACGACCCTGCGTCGGGTCGAGCCCGTTGCGCTGCGATCATCCGCAGGAGGGCGTGGACGCTGAAGTCGTCCGATCTCGAGCGTCCGCGGCGACAGGTTGATCGTCAGCGATCCCGGGCAGGCCGCAGCGTCGCGAACGACGCCAGGACGGTGTTCAGGCAGGCGATGTCGAGCTCGACCGTCCGCCCGGTCGCCTCGGCGGCCGCGAACAGCTCGGCCCGGGATCGGCGAAGCCGCTGTCCGGCAGCGGCCGGATCAGGCCCTCGAAGCCGCGCGGCGGCGCCCGGTCGTCAGGTCGTAGATCGGCTGGAAGACGGCCCGGAGGGCGCCGGTCGCGGCGACCTGGCCGACGGCCGCCGACGAGCTCGGCCGGCGGCCGCGTCGGCGGCGGCCGTCGTGCCGCGCCGGGTCGTACGTGGTCACGCAGGTCCGGCCGTGGCGCTTGCCCCAGTAGAGCGCGGCGTCGGCCTGGCGGTACATGCGTCTCGCGGTCGACGGCCGGACCCGGGCAGGGCGCTGATGCCGGCCGAGAACGAGACGGACGGCTTCGATCGCGTAGCCGGTCGACCCTTCGAGCCAGGCCGCCAGCAGGCGACGGATGGTCATGTAGGCGCCGTCCGCGTCGGACTGGCCGAGCAGGATGGCGAACTCGTCGCCGCCCACCCGGAAGGCCCGGTCGGAGCGGCGGAGCTGGCCGGCCAGCGTGCGTGCGAACAGCGCGAGGCAGCGGTCGCCGGCCCCGTGGCCGCCGACGTCGTTGATCCGCTTGAAGTCGTCGAGGTCGATCAGGGCCAGGGCGAGCGGCAGGCCGTGCCGGCGCGCGATCGACCACTGGCGCTCGATCTCCTCCTGGAACGCGCGGTGGTTGCCGAGACCGGTCAGCGCGTCGCGCAGCGACTCGGCGCGGGCCCGGTCGTAGGCGTCCTCGAGGATGACGCGCGCCTCGTTCGAGCTGCTCGGCCGGCTCGAGGACGCGGCGGGCCAGCCAGACGACGAGGCTGCCGAGGGCCATCGCCAGGGCGACGATCGCGAGGGCGGGCGCCAGCAGCGATTCGCCCGGATGCCAGGCCAGCCCGAAGACGACCGGCGCGGCGATCGCGAGCGGGATCGCGAACATCGTGACGAGCGCGAGGCACAGCCTGAACCGGACCAGCCCGAGACTGCTCGAGCCGCGGAAGGAGCGGCTCCTGGCCGTTCGATTCGTCGTGGATGAGCGGGGCTCCTCTGGCAAGCGTGGGCCTGGGACCTCCGTTATACCGGCCCCGAGCACGGGTCGGACGGGCACCGTCGTACTCCGCGGCGTAGGACCAACGGGTGCCGGGCAGATGGCGCGAGAGGCCCCTCGCCGGCCGTGGCCGGCCTCCTCTGGTACGCTCCCGCCATGACCGCCCCGCGCACCATCGTCGACAAGATCTGGGCCGACCACGTCGTCACCCAGGACCCGGGCGCCCCGGCCGTCCTCGCGGTCGACCTCCATCTCGTGCACGAGGTGACCAGCCCGCAGGCCTTCTCCGGCCTCCGCGCCCGCGGCATCGGCGTCCGCCGGCCCGGCCAGACCGTGGCGACCGCCGACCACTCGATCCCGACGACGCCGCGGAACCTGCCGATGCTCGACCTGCATGGCCGCCGCCCAGATCAGCCAGCTCGAGGCCAACTGCGCCGAGTTCGGCATCCCGCTGCACGGCATCGGATCGCCCAGCCAGGGCATCGTCCACGTCATCGGCCCGCAGCTCGGGCTGACCCAGCCCGGCATGACCATCGTGTGCGGCGACTCGCACACGAGCACGCACGGCGCGTTCGGGGCGCTCGCGTTCGGGATCGGGACGAGCGAGGTCGAGATGGTCCTCGCGACCCAGACCCTGCTCCAGCGCGACCCGAAGACCTACGAGGTCCGCGTCGACGGCACGCCTCGCCCCGGGCGTCAGCGCCAAGGACATCATCCTGTCGCTCATCAGCCGGATCGGCATCGGTGGCGGGACGGGCCACGTCTTCGAGTACACCGGCGCGGCCATCCGCGGCGCTGACCATGGAACAGCGGATGACCATCTGCAACATGAGCATCGAGGGCGGCGCGCGGGCCGGCCTGATCGCCCCGGACGACACGACCTTCGAGTACCTCCACGGCCGGCCGCACGCGCCCGCCGGCGCCGCCTGGGACGCCGCGGTCGACGGCTGGCGGACGCTGCCGTCCGACGACGGCGCCACGTTCGACAAGTCGATCACCATCGACGCCGACGCGCTCGAGCCGATGGTCACCTACGGCACGAACCCCGGGATGGGCATCCCGATCACCAGCCACGTCCCGTCCCCCGACGACCAGGCCGACCCGGCCAGCGGCGCGCGCTCGAGCGCGCGCTCGAGTACATGGACCTGCAGCCCGGCCAGGCGATCCTCGGCCAGAAGGTGGACGTCGTCTTCGTCGGATCGTGCACGAACGGCCGGATCAGCGACCTGCGCCTCGCGGCCGGCGTCGCTCAAGGACCGCCACGTCGCCGACGGCGTCCGGCTGATGGTCGTGCCCGGCTCGGACGAGGTGAAGCGCGAGGCCGAGCGCGAGGGCCTGTCCGAGATCTTCAAGGCCGCCGGCGCCGAGTGGCGCGAGGCCGGCTGCTCGATGTGCATCGCGATGAACGGCGACCAGCTCACGCCCGGCCAGTACGCGGTCAGCACGAGCAACCGCAACTTCGAGGGCCGCCAGGGCAAGGGCGGCCGGACGTTCCTCGCCTCGCCGCTGACCGCGGCCGCCAGCGCGATCGCCGGCGTCGTCGCCGATCCGCGGCGGCTGCCCGGCATCGAGACGCTCGCCGCGGTCGGGGGGCGCTGACCGTGGCCGAGCCGTTCACGATGTTCACGAGCAAGGTCGTGCCGCTCCCGGCGGAGAACGTCGACACGGACCAGATCGTCCCGGCCCGCTACCTCAAGGTGACCGACAAGGACGGCCTCGCCGAGGCGCTCTTCCGCGACTGGCGGTTCGAGGAGGACGGCTCGCTCAAGGACCCGCGCTTCGTCCTCGACCAGCCCGAGATGGCCGGCCGCAAGATCCTGCTCGTCGGCGACAACTTCGGCGCCGGCTCGTCGCGCGAGCACGCGCCGTGGGCGCTGACCGCGTGGGGCATCCGGGCCATCTTCTCGACGTCGTTCGCCGACATCTTCCGGAACAACAGCCTCAAGAACGGCGTGCTGCCGATCGTCGTCGACCCGGCCACGCATGCCCGCCTGTTCGAGCTCCTCGCGGCCGATCCGGACGCCGAGTTCACGATCGACCTGGCCGAGCAGGGCGTCCTGCTGCCGGACGGCAGCGACGCTCGACTTCGCCATCGACCCGTTCGCCAAGCGGATGATCCTGGCCGGCACCGACGAGCTCGGCTACCTGCTCTCGAAGACGCCCGACATCGACGCCTGGGAGGCGCGCCACCCGGCGCGCATCGACTCGCGGGTCGGGGCCGCCTGAGCCGCACGGAACCCACGGGCCGGGCGGCTCGTCTTCGGACCATGCACACCCACCGGCCATCGCCGGCCCTCCCCGTCCTCCTGGCCCTGACCCTGTCCCTCGCCGCGTGCGATGGCGCGCTCACCGAGATCGTCGATCGTGACCCCGCGGCCCCGGTCGCTCCGGGCGCGGGCGACGCCCAGGCCGGTCGTGCCGGAACCCGGCCAGCTCGACGTCCATCCCGGTCGCGATCGACCGCTTCGTCGCCGAGGTGACGGCCGGCACGTCGTCGTGACCGCGTTCTTCACGACCGGCGTCGAGCCGTGCAACGTGCTCGACTCGGTCGTCGTCCGACCGCGGCGAAGGCACCATCGCGATCACGCTCCGCGAGGGCCACGGACCCGGGGACGTCGCCTGCCGCTCGATCGCGGTCGACCAAGTCGACCGTCGATCGACCTCGGCGAGCTGGAGCCGGGCACCTACCGCATCACCGACAGCGGCCACGCGCCCGACGGTCGACATCGTCGTCGACTGATCCCGGCGCGGCCACGATCCGCCGGCGCGGCGGCCGCCTTGGCCGACCTGTGGGACCATCGGGCCGTGAACCCGCTCGACCTCGCCGCCCTCGCGCTCATCGTCGTCGCGGCGATCCTCGGCTTCCGCTCCGGCGCGCTGCCGCAGATCGGCGGCCTGCTCGGCGCCATCGTCGGCGGCGCGCGTGGCCATCCTGTCCCTGCCCTGGTTCGCCGACCTCCTGCGCGACGTCGATCCGTCGCTCCGGCCCATCCTCGTCCTCGCCGGCCTGCTCATCGCGGTCGGCCTGGGCGAGTCGATCGGCTCGGCCGGCGGGCGGCCGCTGGCGCGCTCGCTCGGGACCGGCGTGCTGAGTGCCGCGGACCGGGTCGGCGGCTCGCTCGTCGGCGTGGCCCAGGCGCTCCTCATCATCTGGCTGCTCGGCAGCCTCCTCGCCATCGGCCCGCTGCCGCGCCTGACCGAGGTCGCCCAGAGCGTCGGTCGACGGTCCGGACGCTCAAGGCCGTCTTCCCGCCCGTCACCGAAGTCGCCGGCGAGCTCGGCCGCCTGCTCGACGCACTCGGGCCTGCCGGACGTCTTCGTCGGCTTCGAGCCGCTGCCCGGCCCCCGAAGTCGACGCGGCCGGACGACCCGGTCGCGCGGCGGATCGCCGAGGCCGCCGAGGCGAGCACGCTCAAGGTCTCGGCCGGGACCTGCGGCGTCGGCTCGGTCGGGTCCGGGTTCGTCGTCGCCGACGGGTACGTCGTCACCAACGCCCACGTCGTCGCCGGCGCGGACGCGGACGGCGATCCGGGTCGCCGACAGCGACGGCCGGACCTGGGACGCCGTGCCGGTCCTGTTCGACCCGAACCTGGACATCGCCCTGCTCCGCGCCGGCCGGCTGGACCTCCCGGCCCTCCGGTTCGCCAACCGCGACCCGTCGCGCGGCGCGATCGCCGCCACGCTCGGCTATCCGGGCGGCGGCGCCCTGACGATCCTGCCGGCGGCGGTGACCGGCGAGTACACCGCGACCGGCCTCGACATCTACGGCGAGGACCGCGTCCGGCGCGACATCCTCGAGCTCCGCGCCGCCATCGAGCGCGGCGACAGCGGCGGGCCGCTCATCCTCGAGGACGGGACGGTCGGTGGCGTCGTCTTCGCCGAGTCGCGGACGAACGACTCGCGTGGGCTACGCCCTGTCGCCGACGGCGGTCGCGATCGCGATCGCGCCCGGGATCGGCCGGACGAGCGCGGTCGAGACCGGAGCCTGCCTGCGCTGAGTCCCGGGTCCTACACTTGACGCGCCGGCCCATCGCACAGGACCCATCCGAATGCCCGACGCCACCCACCCGTACGACCGCCCCTCCGACCCCGCCAAGCGCCACTCGGCGGCCCTCACCGACGGCCCCGACCGGGCCGCCGCGCGCGGCATGCTCAAGGCGATCGGGTTCACCGACGAGGACCTCGCCAAGCCGCTCGTCGGCGTCGGGACGACCTGGATCGAGACGATGCCGTGCAACTACAACCACCGCCGGCTGGCCGAGCACGTCAAGGCCGGCATCCGGGCGGCCGGCGGCACGCCGATGGAGTTCAACACGGTCTCGGTCAGCGACGGCGTGTCGATGGGCACCGAGGGGATGAAGGCCTGCCTGGTCAGCCGCGAGGTCGTCGCCGACTCGATCGAGCTGGTCGTGCGCGGCCACCTGCTCGACGGCGTCGTGTGCGTCATCGGCTGCGACAAGACCGGTCCCGGGCGCGGCGATGGCGCTCGGGCGGCTCGATGTGCCCGGGCTGATCCTCTACAGCGGGACGATCTACCCGGGCACGCTCCGCGGCCAGCGCAACGCGACGGTCGTGTCGGTCTTCGAGGCGATCGGGGCGTACCGGGCCGGCAAGATCACGCTCGACGAGCTGTACGAGGTCGAGAGCCTGTCGTGCCCCGGCCCGGGCGCCTGCGGCGGCCAGTTCACGGCCAACACGATGTCGATGGCGCTGGAGTTCCTGGGCCTCTCGCCGGCCGGCCTGAACGGCATCCCGGCCGAGGATCCGGCCAAGGACGCACGCCGCGCACGCAGGCCGGCGAGCTGGTCATGGACCTCGTCCGCGACGACATCCGGCCGTCGCGCTTCGTCACCCGCGAGTCGCTCGAGAACGCGATCGCGTCGGTCGTCCGCGACCGGGCGGATCGACCAACGGCGTCCTGCACCTGCTGGCGATCGCCCACGAGTTCGGGATCCCGCTCGACATCGACGAGTTCGGGGCGATCGCCGACCGGACGCCGATCGTCGCCGACATGCAGCCGGGCGGCCGCTACACCGCGTCCGACCTGTACGACGCCGGCGGCGTCGGCCTGGTCATGCGCGAGCTGCTCAAGCGGCCCGGGCCTGCTCCACGGCGACGCCCCGACGGTCGACGGCCGGACGATCGCCCAGGTCGCCGCGGCGGCCGTCGCGCACCGAGGGCCAGACAGGTCGTCGTTCCGATCGACGCGCCGCTCAAGGCGACGGGCGGCCTGGCCATCCTGCACGGCTCGCTCGCGCCCGACGGCTGCGTGGTCAAGCTGGCCGGCCACGAGCGACGCCAGCATCGCGGTCCGGCCCGCGTCTTCGACTCCGAGACGGCGTGCTACGCCGCCGTCCGCGACCGGCAAGATCATGCCGGGCGACGTCGTCGTCATCCGCTACGAGGGCCCGGTCGGCGGTCCCGGCATGCAGGAGATGCTGAGCGTGACCGGCGCCCTCGTCGGCGAGGGCCTCGGCGACTCGGTGGCGCTCATCACCGACGGCCGGTTCTCGGGCGGCACCCACGGCCTGATGATCGGCCACGTCGCGCCGGAGGCGGCCCTCGGCGGGCCGATCGCCGTCGTCCGCGAGGGCGACACGATCGTCATCGACGTCGATCGCAAGGCCCTCGACCTCGACGTCCCGGCCGACGGAGATCGAGCGCCGCCTGCGCGGCTGGACCGCCGCCGGAGCCCAACTACACCAGCGGCGTCATGGCCAAGTACGCGGCGCTCGTCGGGTCCGCGTCGGACGGCGCCGTCACGACCGGCCCGCGGATGGCGGCCAACCTGCGCCAGCGGTGAGCGACGCCTGCACATCGGGATCAAGACCTCGCCGCAGGCGGTCGACTGGGCGACGCTGGAGGCGGCCTGGGCCCGGATCGGCGAGCAGCCGATCTTCGAGTCGGTCTGGATGAACGACCACCTGACCGACATCGCCCTCGATCGCGCCGGCGCCAGCTGGGAGGCGGTGACGGCGATGGCCGCGCTCGCCCACCACGTCCCCGGCAAGTTGGCTGGGCCACGCGGTCCTGTCGGCCACGTTCCGGCAGTCCGGCGCTGACCGCCAAGGCGGCGACCGTCCTGGACCACGCCACCGGCGGCCGGTTCATCCTGGGGCTCGGGCGCCGGCTGGTTCGAGCCGGAGCACACGCCGTTCGGGATCCCGTTCCCGCCGATGCCGGAGCGGTTCGACCGCTTCGAGTCCGCGGTCCGCACGATCAAGGCGCTCCTCTCGACGCAGGCCGCGACCGACGGCCGGCGTGACCCGCGACGACCCGTTCTTCCCGCTCGTCGGCGCGACCAACGACCCGCCGCCGCTCCGCGCCGGAGGTCCGCCGATCTGGCTCGGCGGCCAGAAGCGGCGCGGCATCGCCCTCGCCGCGGAGATCGCCGACGGCTGGCTCCTGCCGGCCGTCCTGCCCGACAAGTCCGAGACGGACATGACCTACTTCGAGGATCGGCGCGACGCGCTGCTGGCCGCCCTCGATGCGGCCGGGCGCGACCCGGCCGGCTTCGCGCTCGTCGCCCAGGTCCCGGCCGGTGCGACCGCCGAGACGCGCCGGGCCGCTCTCGCCGGCGCGCTCCGAGCGCGACGGTCGGGCGCCACGCACGTGATCCTCGGCATCCCGCCGGCCCTCGGGCCCGCCGGCCGTGGACGACGCCGTCGCGCGACATCGCGATCCCGCTGCGGGACGCGGGGTAGGTCGCCCGATGGCCTCGAAGGCTGCGGCATGACGGCCGCGATCCGACTCGCGCGACCCACCGACGAGGACTACGCGGCCATCGCCGCCCTGACCAACGCCGTCACGCCCGAGGATCCGACGTCGGTCGAGTCGATGCGCTGGGCCGACGCCACCTACCCGGGCGGCGAGCGCTGGATCGCCGAGACCGACGGACGGGCGGTCGGCGTCGGGACGGTCGGTCGGATCTACATGTACGCCCCGGACTTCGACGCCTTCTGGGCGACGATCCACGTGCACCCGGACGCTCGTCGGGCCGGCGTCGGCGGCGCCCTGCTGGACGCACGCTCGCGCGGCCGCCCGCGCGGCCGGCAAGACCCACCTGCACATCCCGACGAACGACGCGCGCCCGGATGGCGGTCGCCTTCCTGACGCACCGCGGGTTCACCGAGTACGAGCGGTCCAAGTCCGTCCGACTGGAGCTCGCGCGGCCTGACGCCGCCCGACGCCGTCGACCCTCGACGGGATCGCGCTGACGACCCTGGCCGCCCGCCCCGACCTCGTCGAGGGCGTCCACGCCGTCGCCCTGGAGGCCTTCGCCGACATCCCCGGCGGCGACCTGCCGATGGACGTCGGCGACCTCGCCGAGTTCCGGGCGCGCGACGTCGATCGATCGGACATCCCGGCCGGCGCGTTCATCGTCGCGCTCGACGCCGCCGACGGGTCCGTCGTCGGGTACGCGGCCTTGTCCATGCTGCCGGGCTCCACGACCGCCGCCTGGCACGACATGACCGCGGTGCGACGCGCCTACCGCGGCCGCGGGATCGCTCGCGCGATGAAGCTGGCCACGATCCGCTGGGCGATCCAGAACGGTCTCGAGACCCTCCACGGCAGCAACGACGTGGACAACGCGCCGATGCGCGGCCTGAACGCGCGACTCGGCTACCGGCCGCTGCCGGACGAGGTCACGATGCGTGGTCCGGCCGTCAGCGGCATCATTGGGCCATGACCGAGACGCCGACCCAGGTCACCCAGCTCCCGCCGGACCCGGACCTGTACGACTCGCCGCGCGCCGAACTGGCCCGCGCCCGCGGCCTGAACGCCCCCTACATCGCGGGCGGCGAGGACCCCGAGCCCGAGGCGGCCCTCGAGGTGGACCGCAAGTACGGGCGCCTGCTCGTGTTCATGGTCGTGACGATCGTGCTCGCCGGGTTCGTCATCGGGATCGTCATCGCGCTCGCCGAGCAGGCCCTGCGAGCATGACCGATGCCATGACGGATCCCGGGCGTGCCACGGCGGCCCGGCCAGTCGGGTCCGCCATCGACTGGGACGCCGCGACCGACGACCTGGTCCGGACGATGCGCGACCTCATCCGGATCCCGTCGATCAACCCGCCACCGCCCGATGCGCCCGACGGCGAACTCGTGGCGGCGCGCTACCTCGCCGGCGTGCTCGAGTCCGCCGGCCTCGAGCCCGAGGTCATCGAGCCGGTCCCGGGCCGCGGTTCGGTCCATGTCCGCCTGCGCGGCGACGGCACCGGCGGCGACCCACTGCTGCTCCTCTCACACCTCGACGTCGTGCCGGCGCCGCCGGAACGCTGGACCCACGCGCCCGTTCGCCGCCGACCTGGTCGACGGCTACATCTACGGCCGCGGCGCCGTCGACATGAAGGGCATGGTCGCGATGGAACTCGCCGTCGTCCTGCGGCTGGCCGACGAAGCGCGGGCCGCCGGCCTCGACCCGGCCCGCGACCCGATCCCGGGCCTGCGTCGAGACGTCCTGTTCACCTGCACCGCGGACGAGGAGGCGGGCGGTCAGGCCGGCGCCAAGTGGATCGTCGACCACCGCCCGGAGTGGCTTGCCGCCGCCGGCGCGATCAACGAGAGCGGGGCCGTCTCGACGACCATCGCCGGGGTCCGCTTCTACCCGATCGGGGTGGCCGAGAAGGGGTACGCCGCGTACCGGATCCGCGTCCGCGGGACCTGGGGCCACGGCTCCATGCCGCGCGAGGACAATGCCGCGGTCCTGGCGGCCGAGGTCATCGGACGGCTGGCCGACCCCGAGGCGACCCGGCTCACACCCGTCATGGCTCGCTTCCTCGCGTCGGCCGAAGCCGCCCTGCCGGCCGGACCCGCCCGCGTCGCTCGGGCACTGGCCGCCGGCGACGACGCCCTGGGTCAGGCCACGCTCGATGGCCTGTGCGACCCGCGCGATACGGTCGCCCTGCGGGCCCTCCTGCGCGACACGATCAGCCCGGACGTCGTCCACGCCGGAGTCAAGTACAACGTCATCCCGGGCGACGCGGAGATCGAGGTGGACTGCCGGGTCCTGCCCGGGACGACCGAGGCCGCGATGCGGGCGCGTCTCCTGGAGCGGATCGGGCCGGAGCTGGCCGCCGCCTGCACGATCGAGCTGATCGTGTGGGGCGAGCCGGTCGAGGCCTCCGCGGACAGCGAGCTGTTCCGGCTCATGGAGCGGACCGTTCGCGAGCACGATCCGGACGGCGTCCCGCTGCCCGTGATGGTCCCGTTCGCGACGGACGCCAAGTTCACCGCCGAGCTCGGGATCCCGACCTATGGGTTCTCGCCCCTCCGATTCGAGGCGGACGAGCGCCTGCTCGATCGGTTCCACGGGGTCGACGAACGAGTGAGCGTGGCGGCCCTGCGCTGGGGCCTGCCGGTCCTGTACGACGTGGTCCGCCGCTTCTGCGCCTGAGGGCTACTCCGACGGGGCCTTGATCAGGCGTCCGCGGCGTGAGATCGCATGGGTCGCCAACGCGGCCACGCCCATCGCCACGATGGCGCGCTCTCCCGCTGGCAACGGCCGGACCGCTCCCAGGAACTGATCGGCACGGCCCCGGTCGACGACGCGCAGGATGGCCCGTCCGCGCTGGGTCAGGCGCAGCGTCCGCTGGCGTCGGTCCTCCGGTTCCTGCTGCCGCTCCACGAGCCGCCGCCGGACGAGGCCGTCGATGAGCCGGCTCGTGGCCGATGGCGAGCGGCCGATCTCCTCCGCCAGCTCCCCGACCGTCATCGTGCTGCCATCGGCGAGGACGTACAGAGCGGCCAGTTGGGTGAACCCCAGCCGAAGCTCCCCGAGCTGGCCGGCGAAACCGATGACCAGCTCCCGCCAGAGCGCCCGGCCCATCGCCACGCGTTCGCTGAGCTGGCGGACGTTCTGGATCCGGCTGCCCGCGGCCAGGACCGGCGCGGACAGGTCCGCCTCGAAGCGACGGGCCAGCGCGCGAGCCGGGGCGGGTCGGCGCGGGACACGGCTGATCGGGCGTTGCTCGGACACCATGCAAGCGTATCGCCGAGGTCAGACGCGTGCAACCGTGCACGGGTATCGCGCGTTTCCACGCTCGCGCGGCGTACCCTGCGCACGTGTCCCACATCGCTTTCGTCTTTCCCGGCCAGGGATCCCAGACGGTCGGGATGGGCGAGGCCCTCTCCGGATCCTCGCCGGCCGCGGCAGCCGTCTTCGCGGCGGCCGATGCCGCGCTTGGTGAGTCGATCAGCTCGATCGCCTGGTCCGGCCCCGCCGAGCGCCTTGACCTGACCGAGAACGCCCAGCCCGCGCTCGTCGCGACGTCGATCGCGATCCTCGAGGCCGCCCGTGAAGCGACCGCCGCCTCCGGCTTCACCTTCCCGACGCCGGTCTTCGCGGCGGGCCACTCGATGGGCCAGTACACCGCGATGGTGGCGGCCGGCGCCCTGGACCTTGGCGATGCGGTCCGACTCGTGCGCGTCCGCGGCCGCCTCATGCAGTCGTCCGGTCAGGGCCGGGACGGAGCGATGGCGGCCATCATCGGCCTCGATGACGCCAACCTGCCGGAGCTCGTGGATGGCGCCAGCGCCCATGGCGTCTTCGTCGTCGCCAATCGCAACGCGCCGGGCCAGGTGGTGGTCTCGGGCGAACGCCCGGCCATCGAGGCCGGCGCCGAACTCGCCAGGGCCCTCGGCGCGAAGCGGGCGATCGTCCTGCCCGTCTCGGTCGCCGCTCACTCGCCGCTCATGGCCGAGGCGGCCGACGGCCTGCGTGAAGCGCTCGCCTCCGTCGAGTTCCGCGATCCGAGCGTGCCGCTGCTGGCCAACGCCGACGGCCGACCGATCACCACCGCCGACGGCTGCCGCACGGAACTCGTCGAGCATCTGACGGCCGGCGTGGACTGGGTCCGCGCGGTCGAGACCATGACGGCAGCCGGCGTGACGGCCTTCGTCGAGTTCGGGCCGGGCAAGGTCCTGACCGGCCTGATCAAGCGCATCGCCCCGGATGCCGCTCCCATCCCGGCCGACGATCCGGCGATCGTCGATCGGCTCCAGGCCACCGCATCGGAGGAAGCCGCCTCGTGAGGAAGCCCGACTACGAACGCCGCGTCGTCGTCACCGGTCTCGGTGTCATCAGCTCCGTCGGCAACGACCCGAAGACCGCCTGGTCCAACCTCGTCAACGGCGTGAGCGGGCTGGTCCCGCTGACCCGGTTCGACACGACCCCGTACGACGCGAAGTGGGGTGGCGAGGTCCACGACTTCGTCGCCGGCGACTGGATGGACGCCAAGGCCGCCCGCCGGGGCGAGTCGACCATGGCCTTCGGGGTCGCCACCGCCAAGCAGGCGCTGGCCGACTCCGGGTTCGAGATCACCGATGAGAACCGGACCGAGGTCGGCGTCGTCTACGGCTCCGGGGCCGGCGGCCAGGCACTCATGATCGAGAGCGTCAACAACCTGCGCGACAAGGGCCCGCGCAGCGTCGCCCCGACGTTCATCGCCAACGCCCTGACCGACAGCACCTCCGGCATGATCGCCATCGAGACGGGCGCGATCGGGCACAACGTGTGCATCGTGTCTGCCTGCGCCACCGGCACCCACAACATCGGCGAGGGGGCCGAGGCCATCCGCCGTGGCGACTGCATCGCGGTCATCAGTGGCTCCGCGGAGTCCCCGCTGCTCGAGGTCGGCCATGCCGGCTTCTCGAACATGCGCGGCATGGGCCTCCCTCGGCCCGGCGAGCCGCATCAGACCGTCTCCCGTCCGTTCGACCTGACCCGCAACGGGTTCATCCTGGGCGAGGGCGCGGCGTCCCTGTTCCTCGAGGACCTCGAGTTCGCGAAGGCGCGCGGCGCCCGGATCTACGGCGAGGTCGTCGGCTACGGCTCGGCGGCCGATGGCTGGGACATGGTCCAGCCGATCGCCGCCGGCGCCGGCTCCGCGCGGGCGATGAAGATGGCCCTCGAGCGCCGTGGCGTCCCGGCCGACGAGGTGGATCTGATCAACCCGCATGGCACGTCCACGCCGCTGGGCGACCTGCGCGAGACCGAGGCGATCCACACGGTCTTCGGCGCGCGGGCGACCGGCGGCGCGCGCGAGGTCTACATCAGCGCGACCAAGTCGATGACCGGCCACATGATGGGCGCCGCGGGCGCCTTCGAGGCCTTTGCGACGGTCATGGCCGTCGCGGAGCAGACCGCTCCGGGGACGATCAACTATCGCGACCCGGATCCCGAGTGCGACCTGTGGGTCACGCCCGAGACGGTCGAGATGCCGATCCGCTACGCCCTGTCGAACAACATCGGCCTGGGCGGCCACAACGGCGCGATCATCTTCAAGCGCTACGACGGCGACTGATCAAGGGTTCGACGCCAGGCGCAGCTGATCCAGGACGGCCGGGTCGATCCAGCCGAACGCCGCCATCCGACTCTCCAGGTTCGCCACGCCCATCCAGCCGAGCAGGGCAGCGTCCCAGTCGGGTCCCCAGACGTCGCCGGCGTCACGCGGCTCGCCCACCCGCGGGATGACGTCGGTCTCCGCGCGCATCCTCGCCCGGAACGCGACCTCCTCATCGTCGGCCGGCGGGGCATCCGCGGCCCAGCCCAGTCGTTCAAGGAGATCGCGCAGCTCCGACGCCAGGTCCTGGTCGATCGCGAGCAGGTCGTGGACGTCTGGACGATCCATGAGGATCCGCCAGATCCCGAGGAGGCGGATGAGTTCGGGGACGGGATCGAGATGATCATCGACCCGCAGATCGACCCACCGGTCGTCGCCACCGCCATACCCGCCAGCCGCCCGGACCACCAGGAGCGCGGCTGACTGTCGCCCGCGTCGATCCCCACCTGCCCGGTCGCCCGCCAGCAGGGCCTGAGACAGACGATCCGGCAATGGTCCGGTCGAGGCCACGAAACCGGCCAGGATCGACTCCACGACCTCGGGCCCGGTCAGGATGTTGCCCTGGACGGCGACGCCGGGCCGCGTCAGACCACCCGCCCATGGCAGACATCCGTGGCCGGTGAACGAGGCCGAGCCGCCGTGAGCGTCCACGATCCCGACCTGCCGTTCGGATGCGCCCGGATCGCGTCCCGTCAGCCCCGCGAGGACGGCCGGACCGGGCTGACCGCCGGCCAGGGCTGCGAGCCCATCCGGACCGAACGTGACATTGGCGAGTGCCTGTGTGGCGAGGGCCCCAACGCCGGCTCGCGCGACGGGAACCACAGACCCGACCGCGAGGAACTTCGAGGCGACGGCGACCCCTAGGTCGCCCGTCTCCGGGTCCAGGGCGACGATCGAGTACGTCATCGGGTACCTCCACCAAGCCGGACGCGGGGATCCAGGACCGCGACCGCGATGTCCACGATGAGGTTGACCAGCACGATGCATAGCGTCGCGAAGAGGACGGTCCCCAGGAGGAGTGGCAGATCCTCCTGCGTGACGGCGTCGATGGCGAGTTTGCCGATGCCGCGCCACGAGAAGACCACCTCGACGACGACGACCCCGCCCAGCAGGATGCCGATGTCGAGGCCGACCTGGATCAGGACCGGCGGGAGCGCGTTGCGGAACGCGTGCCACCAGACGACACGCCTCTCCGAGACGCCCTTGGCGCGGGCCGTCCTCGTGTAGTCCTGATGCAGCTCGTCCAGGAGCGCGGTCCGCGTCAGGCGGGCGTAGTACGCCGCCAGCCCGACGGCAAGCGTGATCGCCGGCAACGCGAGGTAGCGCAGGTCCAAGGGCTCATAGCCACCGATCGGCAGGATGGAGATCCCCCACAGGATGGTGGGCTGGTAGGCGAAGAGATAGATCAGGACGTAGCCGATGAGGAACGATGGCACCGCGACCAGCACGGAGCGTGCCGAGGATGCCCGACCCGGTCCGTCGGACCGCCCGGGCGGGTCGCCGAGCGGACCCCGAGCGGGATCCCGAGGAGCAGGGCCAGGACCACACCGGCGATCGCGAGCTCGATGGTCGCCGGCACGCGCTCGAGCAGGATGTCCAGGACCGGGCGGTTGAGCTGGTAGGACGTCCCGAAGTCGAGGTGAAGGACGCCGATCAGGTACGCCAGCATCTGCTCCAGCAACGGGCGGTCCATCCCCAGGGCCACGCGGATGTTCTCCACGGCCTCCGCCGACGCGTTGCGACCCGCGATGGCGCGAGCCGGGTCGGTCGGGGCGACATAGGCGAGCAGGAACGTCAGGGTGCCGATGGCGAGCAGGACCGTGAGACCCCAGACCAGCCGGCGCGCGATGTACCCGATCATGAGCGACGCCGGGGCGCCCGTCGACGGACGCCCCGGGCAGACGGGTGGATAGCCGTCACTCTTCGACGGCGATGGTCCGGAGATCGAATGAGTAGACCGGGTGCAGGTACGTGCCGCTGACGCGGTCGGAGACCACTTCCACCGTCTCGCTCAGGACGGTCGGGATCCACGGTGCGTCGGCCATGATCCGGTCCTGGATGTCCTGGTACAGGCCGATGCGGGTCACGTCATCCTGTTCCGCGAGGGCCGCCGCCGACAGGGCGTCGACCGCCTCGTTGCAGTACCAGGCGGTGTTGAACCCACCTTCGACAGCGGTCGCGCAGGAGAGGATCGGATCGAAGAAGTCGGACGGGTCCGGGAAGTCCTGGAACCAGCCGATCAGGACGAGCGGCGCCTGGTGCGGCACGGTGATCGTGCCGATCAGGACATCGAACTCCTGCAGGACGATCTCGACCGTGATACCGATCTTGGCCAGGTCCGCCTGGACGGCTTCTGCCATCGTCTTGGACAACTCCGATGGATCGGTATACAGCTTGGTGGAGAAGCCGGCCGACTGCCCTGCCTCGGCCATCAACGCCGTCGCCTTGGCCACGTCGTATGGATACGGGTCGCACGAAGCGTCGTACCCAGGCATCGCCGGTGGAAGGATGCAATTCGCGGGTCCGCCTCGGCCGTTCTGGACCTTGACGAGATTGGCGCGGTCGACGGCATGGTTCATCGCCTGCCGGACCTTGACGTCGGACAATGGCGAATTGGGTGCGGACGTGTCGATCGAGACATAGAACACGGCGACGTCGGTCCGCCGGTGGATCCGGTCCTTGAGCGTCGGGTCGTTCACGGTCGCGTTGAAGGCACCCGGCGGGATGAAGTCGCCCATCAGGTCCAGCTGTCCGGTGATCGCCTGTTGGAGTTGGGTGTTGGCATCCAAGCCGATCCGGATCTCCGCGCCGGCATTGAGCGGCGCCGGCCCCCAATACGACTCGTTCCGAGCGAAGACGGCCTTCTCGCCCGGCTTGTACTCGACCAGGTGATACGGACCGGTGCCGATCGGGGCGGCCCCGAAGGCGACGGCGTCCAGGCCGGCCTCCGCCGGGATGATCGAGCCGAACGGCATCGCGAGGATGTTGAGCAACCGCTTGTCAGGCGCCACGAGCTCGATCTCGACCGTCAGCGGATCGACAGCTCGGATCCCGGAAGCGGCGTCGGCCGCGCCGTCGAGCACGGCTTGCGCGCCGGCGATGATCGAGAAGAAGGCCGCCCCGACCGGGGACGGGTTCGGCTTCAGGCCCGGAGCGAGCAGCCGGTTCAGCGAGGCGACGACGTCCGCGGAGGTCATCTCGCGAAGGACCGTTCCGTCCGGCTTGTAGAACTGGACACCGGAGCGGAGCTTGAAGGTGTAGGTCAGACCGTCCGCCGACACCGTCGGCATCGACTCGGCGAGACCCGGCACGAGGCCCGTCGACTCGTCGTACATGATGAGCTGGTCGAACAGCAGGCGCTCCGGCGTGTAGGACACGGTGTCGTAGGCGAGCGCCGGGTCAAAGTACTGGATGTCGCTCTCGAACCCGATCGATACGATCCCGCCGGCCTCGGCCGCAGCGGTCGGGCCGACCGATGGGGCCGACGGCACCGAACCGTCGGATGCCGCCGGACCGCTGGGTGTCACGGAGCTGGTCGAGGTCCCGCACGCCGACACGGCGACCACGACGACCACGGATAGCGCGAGGGCGACACGCCTTCGACTCGATCGAACCATGTTCCAACCTCCCCACATGCCTGACCGCAGTGGGTCAGGCGACGATGCCCAAGTCGGGCACGCGATGTCGGCTACGCCATCGGCCACCTCGCACTCGTGAGGGCTAGCCGACGCCGGACGACCGTGGCGGACATCAGGCTCTCGGGTCCAGGGCGTCGCGGAGTGCATCGGCGAGGAGGTTGAACCCGAGGACCGTGACCGCGATACACAGCCCGGGCAGCACGACCAATCGCGGCTGAGTAGCGAACCAGCTGACGTGGTCGGCCAGCATGGTTCCCCAGGTGGGAGTCGGTGGCGGGACCCCGGCGCCGAGGTACGACAGGGTGGCTTCGAACAGGACCGCGGCCGCGAGGCCGAGAGCCGCATAGACCACGATCAACGGCAGCAGGTGCGGCAGCAACGATCGCTGGAACAGGTGTCGGGTCGAGGCGCCGACGGCACGGGACGCTTCGACGAACGATGTCTCGCGCAGCACGAGCATCCGTCCATAGACGATGCGCGCGGTGGCGGTCCACAGGGTCAGGCCGATGATGACCACCACGAGCTGGACGCTCGGGCCGAGCACGAAGGCGAGCGTGATGGTCAGCAGGAGGATGGGGAACGACAGCCACAGGTCGGTCAGGCGCATCAGTCCGCCCTCGACCGGGATCCTGATCCGCCGCGTGCGGCCAACGCGCACGCTCGGTGACGCCGCCAGCCCGGCCATCGCACCGACCGCGACGCCGAGCATGATCGCGATGACATTCGCCCCCAGACCGATGATGAGCGAGGTCCTCGCGCCATACATCAGCCGGCTCAGGTAGTCGCGGCCAGACGGATCCGTTCCCAGCGGAAAGCGATCGCTCGGCCCGGCCGGGTCGCCGTTGGCCGGGATGGCGTCGCGGAACTGTTCGAGCGGATCGTATGGCGCCAACAGCGGTGCGAGCACGGCGATGGCGATGATCGTCGTGACCAGGACAGTCCCGATCCAGAAGCTCGGGCTCTTGCGGAGGGTCCGCCACGCCCGTTCGGTGCCGCCCTGGGCGATTCCCACGAACGCGTCGTCTCGCGACGCCGACGCTGGGGTCGCGGGGATGGGCTTCATCAGCTCCACCATCGGGACAGGGTAGTCCTCCGTTGCAAGGCGAGACTACGACGCGGCCGTCATCGCAACGTCGCGGGTCCGGAACGCCGCGCGACCGTTTACCATCGGGACGCGCGCATCCCGCGCACGTTCACCGGAGGAGCCCGTGCCCACCCTGGATCCATCGCGTCGCGCCGTCATCACCGGGCTCGGTGCGCTCATGCCGAACGGCAACGACTTCCCGACCTACTGGGCGAACCTGCAGGCCGGGCGTCACCGGCACGCGCACGATCGCCGGCTTCGACACGCTCGGACCAGGAGGTCCACATCGCGGCCGAGGTCATCGGGTTCGAGCCGAGCGCCGTGATGGACGCCAAGATGGCCCGCCGGATGAGCCGCTTCGTCCACCTCGCCATCGGGGCCGGCCAGGAGGCCGTCCGCGACTCCGGGATCGACTTCGCGGCGATGTCGCCCGACCAGCTCGACCGGGTCGGCGTCGTCGATGAACACCGGCGGCGGCGGCGATCGAGGAGATCATCGACGGCACCCACATCCACGACGGCAAGGGCCCGCGCTTCGTGTCGCCGTTCGCGGTCCCGGCCCTGTCCGGGCTCGATGGGCGCCTGCATGCTCTCGATGGAGTACGGCCTGACCGGCCCGGTCATGACCCAGGTCGCCGCGTGCGCCACGTCGGTCATCGCGTTCCACGACGCGCTCCGGCTCATCCGCACCGGTGAGTGCGACGTCGTGCTCGCCGGCGGCTCCGAGGCGCCGATCGTGCCGATGGGCGTCGCCGCCCTGTCGAACATGGGCGCCCTCTCCAAGCGCAACGACTCGCCCGAGACGGCGTCACGACCCGTTCGACGCCACCCGCGACGGGTTCGTCCTCGGCGAAGGGCGCCGGCGTGGTCGTCGTCGAGTCGCTCGAGCACGCGCTGGCGCGTGGCGCCACGCCGCTGGCCGAGATCCTGGGCGGCGCCCTGACCGCCGACGCCTTCCACATCAGCGCCCCGGAACCGACCGGGCGCGGCCAGACGCGGGCCATGACCTCGGCGCTGCGCAACTCCGAGGTCGCGCCCGGACGAGGTCGACTACATCGTCGCCCACGGCACCGCGACGGCCCTCAACGACGTCACCGAGACGCGGGCCATCAAGGCGGCCTACGGGGCGCACGCCTACAAGGTCGCGATCAGCTCGCCCAAGTCGATGATCGGGCACCTCGTCGGCGCGGCCGGGATCGCCAGCGCGCTGGCCGCGATCGGGTCGATCCGGGACGGCGTCATCCCGCCGACCGCCAACCTCCACACGCCCGATCCCGAGTGCGACCTCGACTACGTCCCGCTGGTCGCCCGCCAGGCCAAGGTGGAGACGGTCGCGGTGGACGGCTTCGGGTTCGGTGGCCAGAACGCGGTCGCCATCTTCCGGAAGGTGACCGAGGCCTGACCCGGGTCAGCCCGCGGGTCGCGCGTCGAACGAGCGCAGCCGCAGGGAGTTGGTCACGACCGAGACGCTCGAGAGCGCCATCGCCCCGGCAGCCAGGGCCGGGTCCAGGGTGATCCCGAAGAACGGGTACAGGACGCCCATCGCGACCGGGATGAGCAGGATGTTGTAGCCGAACGCCCAGCCCAGGTTCTGGCGGACGATCCGCATCGTCGCGCGCGACAGGTCCATCGGCGGCCGCCACGCCGCGCGGGTCGCCGCCGATGAGCGTGATGTCGGCGGCCTCGATGGCGACGTCCGCGCCGGTCCCGATGGCGATCCCGACATCGGCCTGGGCGAGCGCCGGCGCGTCGTTGATGCCGTCGCCGACCATCGCGACGACGTGGCCGCGGCCCTGCAGCCGGGACACGATCGCGGCCTTCTCGGCAGGCTGCACCTCGGCCAGGACGCGGTGCAACGGGATGCCCACCTGGCGCGCGACGGCCTCGGCCGTGGCCTTGCCGTCGCCGGTCACGAGCCAGGCCTCGATGCCGGCGGCGCTCGAGCCGGTGGACCGCCTCGGCGCTCTCGGCCTTGACCGGATCGCTGATGACGATGAGCCCGGCCGACCCGTCCATCGACCGCCACGTAGGCGCACCGTCCGGCCCTCGGCGGCGGCCTGGTCCGCGGCCGCCTCGGAGCGAGTCGATGTCCACGCCGCGGTCGCGCACCAGGCGCGCGCTGCCGACGAGCACGGACCGCGGCCCGTCGGTCGTCTCGACCCGACCCTCGACCCCGCCGCCGGCGATCGCCGCGAAGCCGTCGACCCGCCCGAAGCCGAGCTCGTCACGCAGGGCGCGCGCGCGGATGGCGGCTCCGAGCGGATGCTCGCTGCCCTTCTCGAGCGCGCCCGCGAGGTCGAGGACGTTCGCCACGCGTGGACCCGTCGGCCGGCGTGACGGAACTGACCGTCGGGCGGCCCAGCGTCAGCGTGCCGGTCTTGTCGAGGATGACGTCCGTCACGCGATGGGCCATCTCGAGGGCCTCGCCGCCGCGGATGAGGACGCCGGCCTCGGCACCACGCCCCGTGCCGACCATGATCGCGGTCGGCGTCGCCAGGCCCATGGCGCATGGGCAGGCGATGACGACGACCGTGATGAACGCGATGAGCGCGTTCGTGAGCTGCGGCTGCGGCCCGAACGCGAACCAGGCCACGAACGCCAGGAGGGCGAGCCCGAACACGATCGGGATGAAGACGGCGCTGACCTGGTCGGCCAGCCGCTGGATGGGCGCCTTGCTCCCCTGCGCTCGCTGGACGAGGTCCACGATCCGGGCGAGGGCCGTGTCCCGGCCGACCTTCGTGGCGCGCATGACGAAGGTGCCGCTCGTATTCAGGGTGGAGCCGATGACCGTCGCGCCCGACGCCTTCTCGACCGGGATCGGCTCGCCGGTCAGCATCGACTCGTCGATCGCCGAGGCGCCCTCGACGATGACGCCGTCGACCGGGACCTTCTCGCCCGGCCGGACGCGAAGCAGGTCGCCCGGCTGGACGGCCTCGAGCGGCACGTCCGTCTCGATGTCGCCGGTCACCACGCGAGCGGATGTCGCCTGCAGCCCGATGAGCCGCCGGATCGCGCTCGTCGCCTGGCCCTTGGCCCGCGCCTCCAGCCAGCGGCCCAGCAGGACGAGCCCGATGATCAGCGTCGACGAGTCGAAGTACGTCTCGGGCTCGCGGCCGGCCTCCATCGCGATCATCGGCCAGACCGTGAGCACGACCGAGTACGCCCACGCCGCCGTCGTCCCGGCGACCACGAGCGTGTCCATGTTCGTCGTGCCGTGGCGCATCGCCCGCCAGGCGGCGCGGTAGAAGCGGGCCCCGGCCCAGAACTGGACGAACGTCGCCGGCCCGATGGCGAGCAGGTTGCGCTGCTCCATCGTCAGCGGGATGCCCGGGGCGAACATCAGGACCATGATCGCCGACCGCCACCGCGATCGAGACGCTGGCACGGACGAGCAGGGCGCGGGTCGCCCGAGCCTTCTCGATGTCCTCCTCGGACAGTTCGGCGACGAGGCTCGCCGGTGGGTCGTCCGCGCCTGCCGCGGGCCGGGTCCGCACGTCGTAGCCGGCGGCTTCGATGGCGCCCACCAGCTCGGCTCGCCCGGTCACGTCGGGCAGGTAGCGGATCGTGGCGACCTCGGTCGCGAGGTTGACCGTCGCCGACTCGACGCCCGGCGCCTTGGTCAGGAACCGCTCGATGCGGTTGACGCAGGACGCGCAGGTCATCCCCTCGACCGGGAGGGCGAGTTCGACGGGGCCCGTGGGCGGGACCGTGGCGGGACTGGGCGGCAGCGGTGGCTTCATACTCCCTGGGAGTATACCACCGACGTACCATGGCCCGATGGAGACCATCGTCGCGTGGACGTCGGAGGTGCCCGGCCCGTGGAGCCCGATCCACCTCGCCGTCTCCGCCCACGGGGTCGTGGCCGTGGCCTGGCTGACCACGGCCGACGAGGTCGACTGCGGCCCTCGCCGCATCGCCTGCACGGAGCCGGTCGTCCCGTTCGACCGACGATCCGGACGGGCCCCAGCGCGACGCACATGGCTCGGGCGGCGGACGCGCTCGGCGGCCGTGCTGGCCGGCCGAGAGCCGGAGCTCGTCCCGGTGGA
The DNA here is from genome assembly GCA_963738475.1 of uncultured Chloroflexia bacterium. Taxonomy (GTDB): domain Bacteria; phylum Chloroflexota; class Limnocylindria; order Limnocylindrales; family CSP1-4; genus SPCO01. The sequence goes on along the minus strand of CAVTWU010000024.1, from coordinate 392,666 downwards.
CCTGCGCGACCGGCCGGACTGGGACCGGCTCGTGCTCGCCGAGGTCCGCCGGATCCCGTTGGGAGCGACGGCCGGCTACGGCGAGATCGCCCGGCGGATCGGCCGTCCGGGCGCGGCCCGGGCGGTCGGCGGTGCCGTCGGACGCAACCCGATCACCCTGCTCATCCCGTGCCATCGCGTCATCGCGGGCGACGGCACGCTCGGTGGCTACGGCGGGGATGGCTGGGGCGGCCGCGAGGAGCGGCTGGCCATCAAGCGGATCGCTCCTCCTGCGCGAAGGCGTCACGGTGCCGAACGACGCCCGGCTAGACTCGGCGCCAAGGCGTGGGGGACCACCCGGGATCCGATCAGCCGGAGGATCGGATTGACCGTCGCGGTCGCACCCGCACCGTCCATGTTCGCGGTCTTCCGCAAGCGCGACTTCCGCCTGATCTGGCTCGCCCAGCTCATCTCGACCGCCGGCTCGTCGCTGACCGACCTGGCGGCCGGCATCTGGGTCTACCGCGAGACCGGGTCCGCCCTCGCCGTCGGCCTGACGCTCATGGCGACCGCCGTCCCGAGCCTCGTCGTCGGCCTGCTCGCCGGGGTCTACGTCGACCGGCACGACCGGCGAGCGGATCATGCTGATCACCTGCCTCATCCAATCGGTGATCGTCGGCGTTCATCGCGGTCGCGGTCGAGGTCGACTCGATCGTCGGGCTGTACGTCCTCATCCTGCTCAACGCCGGCGTCAAGCAGTTCTTCGACCCCGCCTACGACAGCCTGATCCCGGAGATGGCGACCGACGAGGAACTGAACGCGGCCAACGCGTTCCTGTCGATCGCCTCGTTCGGCTCGACGGCCATCGGGTTCGCCGGCGCCGGCCTGCTCGCCAGCACGGTCGGCCTGCACGTGGGCGTTCATCCTCGATGCGATCTCGTTCCTCGTCTGCGCCGGCCTGCATCGCGCTGATGGGCCGCTACCCGATGCCGGACCCCGGACGACGAGGCGTCGGTCGCGGTCATCGTGGCGAACCTGAAGGCCGGCATGGGGACCCTGTTCGGGACGCCGATCATCCGGTCGCTGTTCATCGTCGGCGCGTTCATGTTCGTGGCGTTCGGGCTGTGGAACGTCCTGCTCCTGCCGTTCTCGATCACGACCCTCGGCGCCACCGAGTTCGAGTACGGCCTCCAGGAGGGCCTGACGTCGGTCGGCTTCGTCGTCGGCTCGCTGCTCATGGCCCGCTTCGCGCGGTTGCTGCCGGAGCCGGCCTGGATCGTGGTCTCGCTGGTCGGGATGGGCATCGCCGGGCATCTTCTACGCGCTCGCGACCTCGGTCCCGGTGGCGATCCTGCTCGTCACGATCTCCGGCCTGCTCCAGCCGCCGTCGTCCGTCTCGCGCTCGGTCCTGCTCCAGCGCAACACCCCGCGCGAGATGCGCGGCCGCGTCTTCTCGGCCTTCTACGTGATGCGCGACGTCATCTTCCTGATCGGCATGGCCGGCGCCGGCCTGGCGGACGTCATCGACATCCGGCTGCTGATCGTCTTCGCGTCGGCGCTGCTGTTCGTGTCCGCGGCGTTCACCCTCGTCGCGCCCGGACTCGGCGTCTCGACCTGGGGCGCGGCCGCGGCCGGCTGCGCGGCGCCGAGACCGCCCCGGGCCTCGCGCTCAGCCCGGTCCGGGCGGCCACGCTCGCCGACTTCGACCGGCTCGTCGGTCACCTCGGCGTCTTCGCCCGGCTGTCGCCCGAGCAGCGCGACGCGTTCGTGGCGTGCCGCCACCGTCCGCGAGGTCCCGGCCGGAACGCGCATCGTCGAGCACGGCGACGTCGCCACGACCGCCTGGTTCATCCTCGATGGCGCCACGACGGCCGGCATCCCGGACGACGACGGCTACCGCGGCCTCTCGACGATGCGCGCCGGCGACTTCTTCGGCGAGATCGGGGCGCTGACCGGCAGCACCCGCACGGCCGATGTCGTGGCCGACGAGGACACGACGCTCATCGAGGTCCCGGCCGACGCCCTGCGGGCGACGATGGTCGTGCCGGAGATCCAGCGGCTCGTCCTGTCGACGCTGTCGGCCCGTCTGGTCAGGACCGAGTCGGCCGACCTGCCGCGCCTCGCCGGCGTCCCGCAGGCCGAGCTGCGCGACCTGCGCACGCCGCGCCAGACGGGCACGTCCGAGCCGGCAGCCTCGATCGACGGTGGCGGCGCACCCGCGATCTAGCGACGATCAGGGGCGAGGGGCGGGCCGCATCGGGTAGACGCCGACGACGATCGGCGAGCGCGGGTCGAGGGACAGCTCGTAGCCGATCTCGCCGGCGCGCAGCAGCTCGCCGAGCAGTCCGCCCTCGCGCGCCGGCAGGCCGACGAAGATCCAGTGGCGGTCGATGTGGACCGGGGTCACGTCGTCGTCCCCGCCCTCGATGGCGAACCGGCGCCGGAGCTCGTGCATCGGCACGTACGGACGGCTCTTGATGAACCGGCGGAGCTGTGGCGCCGTGGCCTGGCTGGGCCCGGCCTGGCGCGAGCGGCGGACGGTCCGGCGGACCCGGCGGTTGGCCAGGGCCCGGGTCCGTGGCGGCCGTCACTGCGCGGTCGCGTCCCGGATCGGCGTCGACGTGGCGTCGCGGCGCGTCGGATCGGGCGACTGACCGGCGGACGCGCCGGCCGGAGTCGATGTGGGCGCGTCGGGCCGATCCGCCCGAGGCTGGCGCGGCGGCCACTGGGCCGGCTGGACGATCGCCGGCACCGGTCTGCGGCGGCGCGGGTCGGCCGCCGGAGCGGGACCGGACGCGATGGCCCGGCCGCGTCGACCTCGACGGCGCGCGCCTCGGACGGCCCGTTCGTGGCCGGCGCCGCCCGACGGCGGGCGGTCGTGACGGCGCGGGCGGCCGTGATGTCGTCGGCTCATGCGTCGTGACGACCGGCCGCGGTCGGCCGGGTTCGGGTGTCGGCGGGTGAGCGCCGCCGGTGGTCGGTGGTCATCAGGTCTCGGACGATGGCGTCACGCACTCCGGCGTGGGTTCGGCCGATGATACCGGCCCTCGCCATCAGCCGTCGACGACGTACAGCTCGCGGGGCGCCTCGTTCAGGGTGATCGGGCCATCCGGGCCGCAGACGACGATGTCCTCGATCCGCGCGCCGTACCGCCCGACGAGGTAGATCCCGGGTTCCACCGAGAAGGCCATGCCCGGCTGGAGCGGCTCCGCGTTGCCGGCGATGAGGTACGGATCCTCGTGCGCCTCGAGCCCGATGCCGTGCCCGGTCCGGTGGAAGAACGCCTCGCCGTACCCCTCGGCGTCGATGATCCGCCGCGCGGCCGCATCGACCGCCTCGCACGACGACGCCCGGCGCGACCGCCCGGGTCGCCGGCGGCCTGGGCGGCGTACAGGACGGCGAACAGGTGCCGGAACTCGTCGTCCGGACCCTTGCGTCGGCGTCGCCGCCGGTCACCCACAGCGTGCGGGTGATGTCCGAGCCGTAGCCCGGACAGCGTGCCGCCGATGTCGAGGACGATCGGCTCGCCGGCCTGGATGACCCGCTCGGACGCCTCGTGGTGGGGCGAGGCGGAGTTCGGTCCCGACCCGACGATCGCGAACGAGGCCGTCCTCGTGGCCCTCGGCCAGCAGTCGGTCGCGGACCTCGCGCCGCGACGTCCGCCTCGGTCCGGCCGACCAGCCGGCCCGCGGCGATCTGGGCGACGACCCGATCGGCGGCGTGGGCGGCCAGCCGCAGCAGTTCGACCTCGTCCGCGTCCTTGACCATCCGCAGCTCGCGCAGCACGGTCGAGGCGACCCGGAAGTCGGCCGAGTCGAAGCGCGGGTCGCGCCCGACCGCCGCCTGGATCGCCAGCAGGTGGCTCGCCCAGAGCGTGTCGGAGACGCCGATGGTCGCGACGCCGGCGTCGGCCGTCGTCGATGCCGGTCCGCCACGAGCGCGTACGGGTCGGCCCCTTCGTCGAACGTGACGATCTCGACGTCGCCCTGCAGCGCCGGCCTCGGCGGCCCCACGCTCCAGGCGGGGCACGATGATCGCCGCGCCGCGCGACGACAGGACGAGCATCGTCAGGCGCTCGAGGGGCATCGCCTGGTAGCCGGTCAGGTAGCGCAGATCCGGGCCGACGCCGACGAGGAGCGCGTCGAGTCCGTGGGCGCGTGTGGCCGCGAGCGCGCGCTCCAGGCGCTCGGCGTAGCGGCTGGCGGGGATGACCGGGCGGGCGAGCGGTACTCACGCGGGCGACTCCTTGGCGATCCAGGCGGCGAGGGTGGCCGGACCATCCTCGAACAACTTGCGATAGGCGTAGACCCGGTCGGCGCCGGCCGTTCGGGCACGGGCTTCCGCAGCGCCTGGTCGTCGTGCTGGCCGACGGCCAGGACCGGCCGGCCGGCGGCGCGGGCGGCTTCGATCGCGGTCACGCCGTCGTAGGCGCGCGCGGTCAGGTCGACGATGACGAGGTCGACGTCGGGCAGCAGGGCATCGAGGGCCGCCGCTGTCCGCGCCGGGGACGCCGATCGCCCCGGCCGCCTTCACGCCGTCGGCGAGGCGGGTCGCCCAGATGAGGTCGTCGGCCAGGATGGCGACGCGTGGAGCGCTCAGTCGAAGCCCTCGGCGAGGTGGTGGAAGACGTCGCGGGCGGTGACCACGCCGGTCGGGCGTCCGTCCTGGAGGATGGGGATGTGGCGGAACCCGCCGACGGCCATCTTGTGGATGGCGACGGCGATCGGGTCGTCGTGGCGGAGGACCACCGGGTCGGGCGTCATGTAGTCGCGCACGAGCAGGCCATCGATCGGCCGACCGGCCAGCTTCACCACCGCATCGCGGTCGGTGAAGATCCCGACCAGGCGATCGGCCGCGACGACCAGGACGCAGTCCGCGCCGGCGGCATGCATCGCCTCGATCGCGTCGCCGACGGGCGCATCGAGTTCGACGAGGATGGGGGCCGGGGCGCCGAGTTCGTCGAGGTGCTCACCGAGCAGCGTCGAGTGGAAGGTCACGGCCGGCTGCGGCAGATCGTGGCCGGCCAGGTCCGCGCCGCAGTTGTCGCAGACCTCGGTCCCGATCAGGTTGTCGTAGCCACACGCCGGACAGTGCATAGCGCCTCCGCTCCCCTACTCGACGGTCCAGGTCTCCCCGCCCCGCAGGACGCGTTCCAGGTCCCCTTCGCCACTCCGCGCGATGGCGGTGGCGATCTGTTCCTCGATGAGCTGGTCGTGGGTGGGTCGCGGCACGGCGCGCAGGACGCCGACCGGGACCGGGAACTCCGGCCAGAACATCCGCGACAGCATCAGCGCGAGGTACGGATCCTCGGCTCGCTCGTCGTGGACCAGCAGGTCCGCCTCGGTCACGCCGTCCTCGCCGATGGTCACGACCTCGGGGTGGAGGCCGCGCAGGCGGATGCCGCGGTCGCGGTCCTTGCCGAAGATCATCGGCTTGCCGTGCTCCAGGACGAGCATCCGGTCCTCGCGGACCTCGCGGTCGGTGAAGTCGCGCCACGCCCCGTCGTTGAAGATGTTGCAGTTCTGGAGGACCTCGACGAACGAGCTGCCCTTGTGGCGTCCGGCCCGTTCGAGCGTTCCCTGGAGATGCTCCGTGTGCGTGTCGACGGAGCGGGCGACGAAGCTCGCCTCGGCGGCCAGGGCGATCGTCAGCGGCATGATCGGCGTGTCGACCGAGCCGAGCGGCGTGGACTTCGTCTTCTTGCCGAACTCGGACGTCGGCGAGGCCTGGCCCTTGGTCAACCCGTAGATCCGGTTGTTGAACATGATCAGGTTGATGTCCACGTTCCGCCGCATCGAGTGGATGACGTGGTTGCCGCCGATCGACAGCGCGTCGCCGTCGCCGGTGATGACCCAGACCATGAGGTCCGGGCGAGCCGCCTTGAGACCGGTGGCCAGCGTCGGCGCGCGGCCGTGGATCGTGTGGAAGCCGTACGTGTTCATGTAGTACGGCAGCCGGCCGGAGCAGCCGATGCCCGAGATGAACACGATGTTCTCGCGCGGCATAGCCGAAGTCCGGCATGACCTTCTGGGTCTGGGCGAGGATCGAGTAGTCGCCGCAGCCCGGGCACCAGCGGACCTCCTGGTCCGACACGAAGTCCTTGCGGGTCAGCTGGATGATCGCCGCGTTCTCCGGGCTGAGCGCGGGCTGGGGCGGGACGGGCTGTTCGGTGGTCATGCGTCCTCCGCCATGAGGCGCTCCGCCTCGGCGACGATCTCGGCGATGGTGAACGGCTTGCCGCGGACCCGGTCGTAGCCGACGGCATCGATGAGGTAGCGCGCCCGGATGAGCATGAGCAGCTGGCCGAGGTTGACCTCCGGGATCAGGACCCGGCGGTAGCGCCGCAGCACGTCCTCGGTGTCGGCCGGGAACGGGTTGAGGTGACGCAGATGGGCGTGCGCGACGGGCTTGCCGGCGGCCTGCATCCGCTCGACGGCCGAGCGGATCGCGCCGTAGGTGGAGCCCCAGCCGAGGATGAGGAGGTCGCCCCGCTCCGGCCCGTAGACGTCCAGCGGCGGGATGTCCTTGGCGATGCCGGCGATCTTCGCCTGCCGGTACAGCTGCATCCTGTGGTGGTTGTCCGGGTCGTAGCTGACGTTGCCGGTGATGTCCGCCTTCTCGAGCCCGCCGATGCGATGCTCCAGGCCGGGCGTGCCCGGCACGGCCCACGGGCGGGCGAGCGTGTCCGGGTCGCGCTGGTACGGCCGGTACGTGGCCGGGTCCGTCGCATTCGACACGCTGATGTCGGGCAGGCCGGCCAGGTCCGGGATGTTCCACGGCTCGGAGCCGGTCGCCAGGAACGCGTCGGACAGGTAGACGACCGGGGTCATGTACTTGAGCGCCAGCCGGCAGGCCTCGATGGCCATCCCGAAGCAGTCGCCCGGCGTGGCCGGCGCGACGACCGGGCAGCGGCGAGTCCGAGTTGCGCCCGAACATGACCTGCAGCAGGTCCGCCTGCTCGTTCTTCGTCGGCATGCCGGTGGACGGTCCGGCCCGCTGGACGTCGATGACGACGAGCGGCAGCTCGACCATGACCGCGAGGCCCATCGCCTCGGTCTTGAGCGCGATGCCCGGGCCGGACGAGGCGGTCATCGCGAGCGCCCCGCCGTAGGCCGCGCCGATCGACGCCCCGATGGCGGCGATCTCGTCTTCCGCCTGGAACGTCTTGACCCCGAACGTCTTGTAGCCCGCGAGCTGGTGCAGGATGTCGCTGGCCGGGGTGATCGGGTACGACCCGTAGAAGAGCTCGCGCTTGGCCAGCTTCGACGCGGTCAGGAAGCCGAGCGCGGCCGCCTCGTTGCCGGTGATGTTCCGATACGTCCCGGGCGCCAGGTGGGCCGGCGCGACGCGGTAATGGGTGTGGAAGATCTCGGTCGTCTCGCCGAACGCGTAGCCGGCCTTGAGGGCCCGCTTGTTCGCCTCGGCCACGACCGGCCGGGCGCCGAACTTGTCGTCGACCCAGGCGATGGTCGGATCCATGCTCCGCTCGTACAGCCAGAACATGAGCCCGAGCGCGAAGAAGTTCTTGGTCAGGTCGACCTGCTTGGACGTCATCCCGAGGCCTTCGAGCGCGCCCGCGTTCAGCGTGGAGATCGGGATCTCGAAGACCGTGTAGGGCGACGAGCGACCCATCCGTCAGCGGGTTGGACGCGTAGGCCGCCTTGTTCAGGTTCTGCTGGGTGAAGGCGTCGCTGTTGACGATGAGTGCCCCGCCGGCCGGCAGGTCGCCGATGTTCGTCTTGAGCGCGGCCGGGTTCATCGCGACGAGGACGTCGGGCTGGTCGCCCGGGGTGTGGATGTCGCTCGACGAGAAGCTGATCTGGAACCCGGACACGCCCGGCAGCGAGCCGGCCGGAGCGCGGATCTCGGCCGGGAAGTCCGGGCAGCGTGCTGATGTCGTTGCCGAAGACCGCGGCCGTCCGGGTGAACTGCGTGCCGGTGAGCTGCATGCCGTCGCCGGAGTCGCCGGCGAACCGGATGGTGACCCGTTCCAGCTCCTCGATGTCCGGGCCGAGCTCCGGGATGGTCGCCGTCACGCGCCCTCCGCCTTCTTCATCTTCTGGTGGGGCCGCGGCGGGAGGTTCAGGAGTTCCTCGGGGAACGACTCGGCGAGGTACGCGATGATGTCCTGCTGGCGGACGACCCCGACGAGGCTGCCGTCGCTCGTCGACCAGCGGCACGTTCCGGTAGCGGCCGGTCTGCATCAGCTCGATCGCGTCGCGGATCGTCTGGTCGAGGTCCAGCGTGCGCGGCTCGGTCGTCATGAGCGTCTCGACCGGCTGGCTGAGGTCCACGTCGCCGCCGACGATGCGCCCGAAGATGTCGCGCTCCGTGAGCACGCCCGTCAGTCGACCCGCCGCGTCGCAGACGAACACGGAATCACCGGTCCGCGTGCGCTGGATGGCCCGCAGGCAATCGGCGATCGACGTCCCGGGCAGGACCGTCACGGGCTGGCGGCGACTGAGCACGCGCAGCCGCTCCTCGGCGAGGGCGGGCACGCGTCGGACCATGTCCGCCTCGGTGGTTTCGCTCACGCCCGAAGTGTAGTCCGCGCGGCCGTCAGGGGCCTGTCAGGCGCGGCCGGCGGCGGCCAGCATGGCCCTGGCGCCGTTCATGACGAAGCCGCCATCCGAGCCGAGGCCGATGAACGTGAAGCCGCGCTCGAGGTGCGGGGCGATCGCTGCCGGGTCGTACAGCAGGATGCCGGCGGCCTTGCCGTGCGCCCGACAGGCCGCGACGACCTCGTCGATGGCGGCCAGGTAGATCGGCTCGTCGAACCGGCCCGGGACGCCGAGCGCGTGCGACAGGTCGGCCGGGCCGACGAACAGGACGTCCGCGCCGGGCAGCGCCGCGATCGCCTCGGCATCGGCGACCGCGGACGCATTCTCGATCTGGAAGGCGCCGAGCACGACGTCGTTGAGCGACCCGATGTCGGCGTGACCGACCCGCCCGAACCCCTGGCCGCGGATCCCGAGCGCGATCCCGCGCTGGCCGGCCGGCGGGAAGCGCATCCAGCCGAGCGCCTGCTCGACGTCGGCGGCGCCGTCCACCCGTGGCACGACCAGGCCACCCGCGCCCATGTCGAGGGCCCGGGACACGCGGAGGCGGTCGCTCCGTTCGATGCGGACGAGCGCGGTCGCTCCGGTGGTCCCGATCGCGTGGATCTGCGGCAGGAGGGTCGCCTCCGTGCTCATCCCGTGTTCGGTATCGATGACCGCCCAGTCGAAGCCGGCCTGCCCGACGATCTCGCCGGCGACCGGCGAGGCCATCGACAGCCAGGTCCCGAAGGTCGTCTCACCGCCGAGGACGCGTTCCCGCAAGGTCGCCATGGTGGAATGATAAGCACGGGATACGTGCTCGATACGCGCGCGATACGCGCGCCAGACGATGCTTGCCCGGTGAGTGGACCAGGCCGAGGATGAGACCTGCTAGACATCATGATGCGCGACCCATATGCTTCATGATGTGTCAACCCGCACGACCTTGACGCTCGAGGACGACGTCATGTCGGCGATCCAGGGCGAGGTCCGCCGAAGCGGGCGAACGTTCAAGGACGTCGTCAATGACGCGCTCCGCCGTGGGCTCGAGCGACCCAGCGGTCGGTTCCCCTTCGTCGTGACACCCCACGACCTGCGGACCAGACCCGGATTCGACCTGGACGACATCGAAGGGCTGTTGGATCAGCTCGATGGACCCGATCGACGGTGATCCTGGTCGACGCGAACCTCGCGATCTACGCCTACCACAGCGGCCATCCAGGTCATGGGGCGGCTCGATCGTGGCTGGAGGCCAGCATCGGCGGCTCGGAGCCTGTCGGCTTTGCCGTGGTCACGCTGCTGGCCTTCCTCCGGATCTCCACCGACGCCCGGATCCATCATGAACCGCTTTCGACGGCAACCGCGATCGGGATCATCAGGTCGTGGCTCGACCATCCGAACGTCCACCTGGTGTCGCCCACGGAGGCGCATTGGAGCACGCTCCAGGAGGTCTCCGCGAGGGGCCAGGCGCGCGGGCCGCTGTTGATGGATGCGCACCTGGCAGCCCTGGCCATCGAGCACGGAGCGACCCTGGCCACGACCGATCGCGACTTCAGCCGCTTTCCCGGCCTGCGCACGATCGACCCCCTTGCGACGGCTACGGGCCGTTGACCAGCCCGGTCGTGTCGACGACCTCGAGATCGCGGCCGGTGATGGCATCCAGCTCGTGCAGGACGTCGTCATCGAAGCGCGGATCGCTGGCGCCGGAGATGTACCAGTCCGAACCGTTGTCGGCCAGGATCATCCCGTAGTCCTTGAGCGCCTCGGCGATGACCCGCGCCTGCGGCGACAGGCCGCTCGTGTCGTAGCTCGCCTTGAGCCGGACCCGCAGGCCCATCGGCGGGAGGGACGTCGAGGACGATTCGCCCGCCTGGTGGCGCGCCGGGTAGATGTAGCTCGTCCGCGTCCGGTCGGTCGTGAACCGCAGGGCGTGCAGGATCTGGCCGGCGGCGACCTCGTCGTAGCGGACGAGACCCGGCAGGATCGGCAGGCCGGCCGCATCGGCGCTGGTCCAGCCGGCGGTCCGCAGCGCATTCGAATCCATGTCCCAGGTCGCGCCGCTGCCGGCGACCCAGGCGCCATCGACCTTGCGGGCGTTGAACAGCTCGTAGAGGCGGCAGGCGTCCTTGTCGACCATGAGGATGTGGCGGTCCGAGCCGCCCTCGACCAGTGGGCTGGCCGGGATCGGGTAGCCGACGTGATCGGAGTCCTCGTCGTACTGGAAGGTCACCGTGGAGCGCGGCGTCGTGGACGACACGACCTGCCACGGGATGCCGTAGCCCGGCATACGACCCGAAGTCCATGTGCAGGCCGGTCGAGAGGCCGATCGTGTTGATCATCGTCGCCGAGTTCGACGCGACCGGCCGACCGTCGATCCGGGCGTTCCAGACGTTGGTCGAGGGGAAGACCGTGCAGGCCGGGGCGCCCGGCAGGATCGGCGCGGAGCCTGGCGGTGGTGTCGGCCGCGGGGTCGGCGTCGGTCGAGGCGTGGGCGTGGGCGACGGGGTCGGCGTCGGGTGTCGGCGTCGGCCCATCGGGATGGCTCGAGGCGAGGCGCGGATCCGTCCCGGCCTTGTGCTCGGCGCCGTCCGACCAGCCGTCGCCGTCCGTGTCGTAGAGCCGCGGGTTGCGTCAGGTAGAGCTGCTCGTAGTAGTTGTTGAGCCCGTCGTTGTCGGGATTCTCGGAGCGGTCGAGCAGGCCGTCGCCGTCGCGTGTCGGCCCGCTTCGGCGACGTTCCCGGCAGAGAACTCGAAGCCGGTCCGCAGCGAGTCCTTGTCCGGATCCTCGCGGGCGTCCTTGACGCCGTTGCCGTTCGGAGTCCGCGCGGCGTGGGTTCGTCCCGACCAGCCACTCCATCCGGTTCGTGAGGGTGTCCCGGTCCGGGTCCTCCAGGGCGTCGCTCAGGCCGTCGCGCATCCGTGTCGACCTTGAGCGGATCGGTCAGCGAGGTCGGTCCGCTCCCAGTCGTTCGGCAGGCCGTCGTGATCCGAGTCGGACGCGGCGGCGACGAGCGACGGGGCGAGCAGCCCGACCGCCAGCACGGCGACGACGGCCGGCATCCAGGCCCGGGACGTGCGCGCGACAGGTCGGTCCATCGGCCCATCGTGCGGGCGGGCGGTCGGCGTGGGAATGCCTCGGTCGTCCCGGCGTCGCGACGCCCGTGGTCCGGTTCCGGCAGGCACCGCGAGACGGGTCGGATCCATTGAACCTTCCGCGGGCAGTGCCACCATCTGTACCTGGTGAAGCGCCCAGATCGGGCGCCGTCGGGAGTGACCGCCCATGCGGACGAGGCTGGTCGAACGGGCGAGGGATGGTGACGATGTCGCCTTCACCGAGCTGGTCGACCTGGACGGTGACCGCTGCTACGCCATCGCCTATCGGATCCTGCGCGATGCGGAGCGGGCCCAGGACGCCGTCCAGCAGGCATTCCTCCAAGCCTGGCGTGAACTCCCGCGGCTGCGCGATCCGGAACGCTTCGGGCCATGGCTCCATCGGCTCCTCGTGAACGCCTGTTACGAGGAAGCGCGTCGACATCGCCGCTGGAGCACCCGGATCAGGAGCCTGCCGGTCGACGGACCGGGCGGACCCGACACCACCGTCTCGGTCGACGACCGCGACACCCTCGATCGCGCGTTCCTCCGGCTCACGCCGGAGCACCGCTCGGTCTTCGTCCTGCACCACCACGCGGGCCTGCCCCTGGCCGAGATCGCCGACGTCGTCGGCGTGCCCGTCGGGACGGTCAAGTCCCGCCTGCACTACGCCACTCGAACCCTGCGCGCGGCGATCGTCGCCGACAGCCAGGTCGACACCACGGAGGCACGACCGGCATGACGACGCCACGCGACCCCGACGAGATCCTCGCGGCCTGGCTGGAGGAGGGGCCCGATCGGCTCCCCGACCCAGACGCGCCGAGCGATCGCCGTCGCCCTTCCAACGACCACCCAACGTCGGCGCGGTCTGCGCGTGCCATGGAGGCAACCCGACATGACTGGACCCCTTCGAATTCGCCCTTGCGGCGGTGGCCGTCGTGGCTGTCGCATTCGAGCGGGCTGTACCTGTTAGCCCGGTGGAGCCGCGGGTCGGCGGCCCCGGCGGTCCGGCTGTCATCGCCGCCACCCGTCCGACACGCCGAGCACCTCGGCAGCGACCGGTCCCGAAGTTGGTCACGCTGTTCGACTCCCCGCTGTACGGGTACTCCCTTCGGTCATCCGGCTACCTCGGATCGCTGAACCCGGCAGATACGGCCTGTTCGATCCTATCGAGTCGCCCACGGCTAACGACGCGGGTCGTCTTCCTGGACGCCTTCGAGACAGCCTGGGGGAGTCGGCCTCCTGCGGGCCGGATCCGCCGCTATCCAACCGGGATGGGATGCCGAAGCGTGGACCGGGCAACACATCACGGGCTGCGACGTGACCTGTCGCCAAGGTCGTGAAGTGATCGTGATCGACGGTCGAACCGGCTACGTCCACTCCTCGGACGAGGATGCCGTGGAGGCGACGGTCGTCGCCGGCGATCGGGTGTACCTGTTCACCCTGTTCAGCGGTGGCGGTCGGCGGCGTGATCAAGGACCCGCGCGCCGTGTTCGACGCGTTCATGGCTACCGTGAACCTCCGGCCGGAAGACGCCATCGTGGCCCCGATGTCGAGTCCGAGCCCGTAGGTCGAACCGGGTACGCCTCCGCTCCGCGGTCTGCGTCTCGCGGCCGCGGCGGGGGCGTCGTTCGTGCGCCCGTCGATCCAGCGTGAACGTCTTGCCGTCGGCCGGTTCCATACTCAGTGACGCGGCCAGACGGGCTGCCAACCCGAGGTCCGTGACCGTGCAACGCAGGCTCGTGGAACGGGCGATGGATGGAGACCAGGAGGCGTTCGCCGACCTGGCCACCCAGCACATCGACCGCTGCTACGCCCTCGCGTACCGGATCCTCCGTGACCAGTCGGACGCCCAGGACGCGGCCCAGCAAGCGCTGCTGCACGCCTGGCGCGACCTCCCGACCCTTCGGGACCCAGACCGCTTCGAGGCGTGGCTCTATCGGACGGTCGTCCACGCGTGCTACGTCCGCGCGCGCAGCCAACGCCGCTGGACCGCCAAGGTCCGTGCCCTGTCGGTCGCTCCGGCGACCGAACCGGATGTCGCGGCGTCGGTCGTCCTTCGGGACAGCCTCGACCGGGCGTTCCGCCGCCTCACACCCGAGCAACGGGCCGTCGTGGTGATGCATCACCACCTCGGGTACCCGCTCACGGAGATCGCCGCGACGCTCGGGATCCCCGATGGGACGGCTCGATCCCGTCTCCACCATGCGGTCCGCCTATTGCGGGCCGCGCTCGATGACGACAGCCGATCCGATCTCGCCTCCCGGGAGCACTCCGCATGAACGAACTCGATCAGCCCGGGTTCGATCCTCGCATCGCCGACTGGCTCGAGGACGACCCCGACTCGGCACCGGACGAGGCCCTGCGCGTCGTCCTGGCGGCCGTCCCTTCGATCAGACAGACGCGTGGCCTGGCCGCGCGATGGAGGTTCATCTCGATGCAGCAGACCACCAAGGTCGCGATCGGCCTCGTCGCCGTCGTGGCGCTCGCCGTCGGTGCGGCCTACTTCGTCCGGACCCGGACGACGCCCGGGCGTCGGCGGCCGAGGCCAGTCCGTCGCCGGCCGCGTCGCCGTCGGAGGCTGGCCCGGCCGAGTCCGCGCCCCCGACGCCCGAGCCCTCGGGCAGCGGCCTCGCCGACGAGCCGACGATCCTCGCCGTGACCGCGACGGACACCGGCTGCACCCCCGGCGCGGGCCAGCTGAACAAGGGGCCGTTGTCGCCTGGCTCCGTGGCCTGGATCTCGGTCACGAACGACTCCACGAAGGCGCGTGTTCTTCGAGCTGGGCAAGGCCGAGGACGCGGCCGAATTCGAGGAGTTCCGGCTGTACGTGCAGGCCGAGCACGAGCGGGCTACCGCTGGGGAGCCACTGCTCGGACCACCGGCGTTCATCGACCGCGGGGCGAGCCGGACCGTCCAGCCCGGTGCGACCGACCGGTTCCTCGGTCCGACGTTGATCGGCGTCTACGGCGTCGCCTGTGCCCCACAGGCCGACGGCATCCCGGTGGATGCGTACCTGGTGGGACCCCTGAAGGTCGCGCCGTAGCTGGCTCGCACGCCGAGCGCGCTCAGTCGGGGAACGCCTCCGGTCCGCGGTCCGCGAGTTCGCGGGCTTCGCCGGAGGCGTCCTCGGCCGGCAGCCAGCTGTACGGGTAGCGGCCATCGTCCATGGCGGCCGCCTGGCGGGTGATCTTGAGGGGATGGAAGGTGTCCACCATCACGGCGAGCTCCTCGGTCGCCTCCTTGCCGATCGAGGCCTCCGCGGTGCCCGGATGCGGGCCGTGCGGGATCCCGGCCGGGTGCAGCGTGAACGACGAGATCCCCACGCCGCGGCGGCTCATGAAGTTGCCGGCCACGTAGTAGATGACCTCGTCGCTGTTGATGTTGCTGTGGTTGTACGGCGCCGGGATCGCCAGCGGGTGGTAGTCGAACTTGCGCGGCACGAACGAGCACACGACGAAGTTGCGCGCCTGGAACGTCTGGTGGACCGGCGGCGGCTGGTGGACGCGCCCGGTGATCGGCTGGAAGTCCGCGATGTCGAACGCGAACGGCCAGAGGTAGCCGTCCCAGCCGACGACGTCGAAGGGATGGAACGTGTAGTGGTAGGCCGTGAGCCGGTTGCGCATCTTGACGTGGACGCGGAACTCCCCCTCGTCCGTGCGCGGCGGGACATCGTCGGGGAGTCGGATGTCGCGCTGCGAGTACGGGCGAGTGCTCCAGGAGCTGGCCGTAGTCGTTCCGATAGCGCTTCGGCGATTCGATCTCCGACGGGCACTCGAGATAGAGCATCCGCTGCTCGCTGCCGGCGTCCGGCGCCAGCCGCCAGGTCGTGCCGATCGGCAGGACGAGGTAGTCGCCCGGGCCGTATCGAAGCGGGCCGAACACGGTATCGAGCAGCCCGGTCCCTTCGTGGACGTAGAGCATCTCGTCCGCTTCGCCGTTCCGGTAGAACACGTTCTCCGGCATCGCGTCGGCGGGGCGGACGACGCCCATGACGACGTCGTTGTTGAAGAACAGCGGGATCCGGCCGGTGATCGCGTCGCCGTGGATCGGGACGGCGGCCGCGTCGATCAGTCGATGGTGGTGGACGCCGTCATCGGCCTCCTCGAGCTCGAGATGCGCCCCGATGATCGGCTCGATCCGGTGCGTCCGCGTCGGCGGCGTGACGTGGTACAGCAGGGACGACCGACCGGAGAACCCTTCGACGCCGAACAGCTCCTCCGCGTAGAGCGCGCCGTCCGGCGCCCGATGCTGCGTGTGGCGGGTGGGCGGGATGCTGCCGTGGGCCGCGTAGAACATGGACGACTGGCCTCCTCGCGGTGAGGAGGCCAGTCTAGGCGGCGGCGACGGTCCGGACGAGGGTTCGCGGTCAGGGCTCGATCTGGATCGATTCGACGATGGCCCGGAGCTCCGCTTGACGTTGCGGCGCCGTCGCCTCGAAGTCCATGGCGTTGATGAGGACGCGGACACCATCGACGTCGAGGACCCACAGATGCCAACGCTGGCTCGGCCCCTGGGCAAAGAACCCGGGCTCCCACGGCCAGTACTTCTTGAGACACGCCGTGATGTCGGCCGGCACCTGCAGGTCAAGGTACTTGCCGCGGAAGCCGTCGATGGCGACGTCCGTCGGCGTCGAGACATCGAGCTTGGGGTGGACGACCAACGCGTCGACGAAGTCGTCGACGGTCGGGCCGACCGGGATGTCTGGCGGCGGCGTGTTGCCGCACGGTTCGGAATAGAGGTTGGCGCCGCGCTGGAAGGTCACCCACGCGCCCATAGGGGCAGCACCCTCGGTGGTCAGCCAGATGGAGTGGCGCGGTGCGCCCGACCAGCCGTCCGGGACGGTGAAGCTGATACGGACCGTGTCGTCCGCCGGGTCTTCCGTGCAATCCGGGTCCTCCGCCATGCATACGCCGAACCAGGCATCGGTCCCATCCGGCGCGAATGGCGCCGTCACATACCGACCGGCTGCGAGTGGCGCTTCGGTCAAGGCGACGGGCGACGGGGTCGGCGATGGCGTCGGACCGGGGCCGCCGATCCCGGACGCCGGATCCGAGCGGGTTGATGAGGTAGATGGCGCCGCCGATCGCAAGCACGCCGATGACGGCGGCCGCAGGCGACGCGGAGTGGGGTAGTCATCTTGGGCAACCTCCACGGGACGTGCCAGTCCCGTTCCTGTGGGGTGGTGTCGATCTGGAGGAACGCGGCCTCGAGGGCGCGTTCGGGGGCCCGGGTCGGGCCGATCTCGAGCCACGACCGGGCGGCTCGTTCGAACGAACGGTCGTCGGTCATGCGAGTCGTCCTTCCTTGGCGATGGCCCTGGCGTCGGCCGCAAGGACCGCCTGAAGACCGCGGGTGGCGTAGTGCAATCGGGATCGGGCCGTGCCCGCGGGGATCTCCAGGAGCTGGGCGATCTCCACGAGCGGCAGCCCGAGGTAGTGGTGCAACACGAAGACCGCTCGCTGGTCGACCGGAAGGCGCCGGAAGGCGCGCTCCAGTTCGTCGCGGTCGGCGATAGCGGCCGTCTCGTCCGGCGTCGATGGCCCGTCGACGGGCAGGACGCGGACGTTGGCGGCCCACTGACGGCCGCGCTGCGATTCGTCGTAGCAGGCGTGGACGAGGATCCGATGGATCCAGGCTTCGAAGCGATCCGGTTCTCGCAGGTGCGGGAGCCGGCGCCAGGCCAGGACGAGGGCGTTCTGCAGCGCGTCCTCGGCGAGACCCGGGTCGCGCAGGATCCGATGAGCGACGGTGTAGAGCGAGTCGCTGACCTGGTGCACCAGGACGGCGAACGCCTCACGATCGCCCTTGCGGGCCTGCTCGACGAGGTCTCGATCCACCACGGATCTCCGGTGAGTGTCCGGGCCGTTCGGTCCGGATCACCCACTATGACGGGAGGGCGTCGCCGAAACGTTCAACCGGGCGGCTGATCAGTCCGAGGCGACCCCGACCGTCTCGCTGCGGCGCTCGAGCAGGACGACGTCGCGCCAGCGTCCGCGACCGTCCTGGCCCATGCCGCGCTGGACGCCGACCCGCCGGAACCCGACCGACTCGTGGAGGGCCAGGAGGCCGCGTTCTCCGCCATCACGCCCGGCGAACAGCGTCCAGTAGCCGGCCGCCTCCGAGTCCCGGATGAGTGCCTGCAGCAGCGCCCGCCCGACGCCCGGTCCCGCGGGCCTCCTCGGCGACGTACACGCTCTCCCAGGCCACGCCGCTGTAGACCTTCCGCGCCGAGTAGTGGCCGAGCGCGGTCCAGCCGAGGACCGGCCCGCCGGGCGTCGCGCGGGCGACGAGCCGGCACTCGGCCGGGTGGGAGTGGTCGAAGTGGCTCCAGTCCGGCGCCTCGCGCTCCAGCGTGGCATCACCGGTCGCGATGCCCTGCGTGTAGATGCGCCGGACGTCCGGCCAGTCGGCGGCCGTCATCGGCTCGACGCGGATAGACGGACGTCGGCTTGGATCGCCATCGGCGAATGATAGTCAGCCGAGAAACGCGAAACGACCGGCCTCCCCAAAGGACAGGCCGGCCGGTGGCAGGGGTGGGTCAGGGTGTTGGCGCAGACTGGGCGCCACGCGATCGCGCGCTTACGTGGGCAGTCGGGCCGGAAGGGACGTGGCGAACAGCCACTCGTCGAAGAACGTTGTCAAGTCGACCCCCGCGATCCGCTCGGCCAACGCGATGAAGTCCTTGGTCCCACGCGACGCTCCCTTGTTCTCGGCAACCCACGTTCGCAGAAGGGTGAAGAAGGCGTCGTCGCCGATGGTGAGGCGAAGCGCTTGCAGCACGACCGCACCACCTTCGTAGACCTCGAATTCGAACATCTTCCCAACCGATGGCGCCCCTGTCGACACGCTCGCGCCTTGCCGCTCACGCAGTGCGATATCGACATTCTCCAGGAGACTCCGGTAGCCGACATGTTCGAGCCACATCCAGCCGGCGTACGTTGCGAAACTCTCATTGAGCCAGATGTCCTGCCAGACGACAGGAGTCACCGCATCGCCAAACCACATGTGGGCAAGTTCGTGTGAGAGCAAGTACTGTTGAGCGACACCCATGAGGCCAGGGCGGACGTCGTCGCGGCGGTCTGCGGTGAAGTTGTCGCGGCTGTAGAGCGGCCTGCCTGTTTGCTCCATTCCGAGTCCGTCGGGACTGTCCGTGACGGCGACGCCGTACGAGGACAACGGATAGGGTCCGAACTTCTCCTCAAAGAACGCGATCTGGTCGGGCATCCCCTCGATGAGGGGCTCCATGAGCGTCCGATCCGACCTCAGTATCGCGCTGGTCAGCGGTATCCCATTCGGCCCCACGGTGTCGATGATCTCGTAGTCGCCCGTGATCACCTGGATCAGATAGGTGGCCATCGGGTCCGTCTGACTCCACACCCATGTCTCATCACCCGAGTTGATCGAGTGCTGCTCGAGAACACCGTTCGCGATCCCTGTGGATCCTGCCGGGGTATGAACAGTGAACCGGTACGTCGCCTTGTCGCTGGGATGGTCATTACTCGGCAGCCATGTGCGCGCACCGTCCGGTTCGTTCATCACGAAGGTGCCACCGGGCGAAACGAACCAACCATTCGTGATGCCGGTGACGCCTTGCTGAGGATGCGGCGTAGCCGAGTAGACGACGGCCACTTCGAACGAGTCGCCCTTCGCGATCGGTGCGGCTGGCGTGATGACGAGTTCGGGTTCGGCCGCATCGAACTGTGCGGGTTGCCCATCGATCACGATGCTGTCGACCTGTAGCTCCACAGCATCGAGCGAGAAGTCGGCCAGGTCCGCGGTGGCTGTGATCGACAGAAGCACTGACCCTTCCAGCACACCGGTTGCGGCATCGAATGCAACCTCGACGTCGTAGTGCGTCACGTCCAGGCCCGGATTGCCGAGATCGGCAAGCAGCACGTCGCCGATGCCACGTGGGGGCAGCTCGGCGTCGATGGCTGATCCCGACGGTGCCTGAGAGGCGGGCGACGTCGATGGTGAGGCTGACCAGATCGAAGGCGTCATGACCGGATCCGACGCCATAGGGGCCGGCGACGCGGCGGACGCGCAGCCCACCACGGCAAGGACCATCACGATGAACGCAGCCAGGACCTTCATGTTTCGCTCCTTGACCGTCGGTCTTGGGTTCGGTTGCTCACCATGGAGACGCGAGCGGTCTCTCACTGGAAGACCTGGACCGTGGGCACGGCCGTGACGTCGCCCGAGATCGTGCCGCCGACAAGGAGCACTCGCCCATCTGCGAGCCGGACCGACGTGGGTCGACAGGCCTGGGTCGGCGGGCCTGGGTTCGTGACTCCGGTCGCGGGATCGTAGAGTCCGGTCCAGCCGCTCTGACCTCCGCTACACATGCCGATCACGCAGGATCCGGCCATCGTCAAGGAGCGTCGCGCCCGTCAGAGGTTCCGGCACGCTGCTCGCCGAAAACGTGCTCGAGATGGGGTCCCACACCTGGATGGAGCCTCCGCTGAACAGCCCCGTCGAGCCAAAGACAGCCACTCGACCGTCAGGGAGGGCGACCGGACTTCCGCCGCCGCCCGACGTCGTGCTGGCCGCGCTGAACGTGCCCGTGCTCGGGTCGTAGACCTCAGCTGTCGGGTCCGTGGCCATGTAGACACGCCCATCGGGCATGGTCACCATCGGGCCGCCACCGGTCGTGCTCCCGATGGATCCGGTCGGGGAGAACGTTCCCGTGTCGGGGTCGAACAGCTCAGCAGACCTGAGCGCGGGACCCTCGGGCGACGGCATGCCGCCTGCGATGAGGACGCGTCCGTCGCGCAGCAAGACCGCTGCACCGCTCGATCGTTGGGTGACCATCGGACCGACTGGAGCGAATCGCAGGGACGTGGGATCAAAGATCTGGGCATCCCAGGAGTTGATGAGGAGGACGCGTCCGTCGCTCAGGCGAACGGCCATAGTGACGGTTCCGCCCGACACAGGCATCACATCGACAGGGAGGACGACGTCGTCTTCCGGATCGAGCACATACCCGATGGTCCCGGGACCGCCATCGTTGCGGCCGATGACGAGGACGCGCCCGTCGAGGAGCGGCACGACCTTCAGCTCATCCATCGGCCTGGGCAGGTCCGGCATAGCCACGAGCTCGTCCACATAGATTCGGGCTTGGACGACCGCGGAGGCGACGGGCGTCGGGCTCGGCCCAGGTCCGCCGACGGCGGGTTGCGATCGGTCGAAGGCGAGGAAGGCGCCGCCGACCGCGAGCACGCCGATCACGGCGGCCGCGGCGACGCGAGCAGGGTGGTCATCGAGGAGAACCTCCGCGGCAGGCGCAGGCCGTGCCGCTGTCGGGTGACGTGGATCTCATCGACGACGGCGTCCAATACCCGATCGGAGAGTTCTTCGGGACCGTCGGCCAGCCAGGCCATCGGCGATCCGGTCGAAGTCGCGGTCCGTGGTCATGCGAGACGCTCCGTCGATGAGGCCGTCCGGGCATCGGCGTCGAGCGCCGCCCGGAGGGCCTGCGTGGCGTAGTGCAGGCGGGACTTGACCGTTCCCAGCGGCACGCCGAGTTCATCGGCGACCTCCGCGAGGGTCAAGCCCACGTAGTGGTGCAGGACGAAGATCGCGCTCTGCTCCGGCGACAGGCGCCGGAAGCCGCGCTCGAGTCGGTCACGTTCGAGGACGGTCGCCATGTCGTCGCGCCCGTCCGGCCCGTCGACCGGCAGGATGCGAACGTTGGCGGCCCAGCTCCGACGCCGCCGCGCCTCCGCGTAGCACGCGTGGACGAGGATGCGGCGAAGCCAGGCATCGAACCGGTCCGGGTCGCGCAGCGATGGCAGCTCGCGCCAGGCCGTGACGAGGGTCTGCTGGACGGCGTCCTCGGCTCGATCGACGTCGCGCAGGATCCTGTACGCGATCGCCATCAGCCGATCACCGACCGCACGTGCGAGATCGGTGAACGCCTCTTCATCGCCCCGTCGAGCCAGGTCCACGAGTGCTCGTTGCACTCACCGGCCCTCCCTAGGTGCGTCCGATCTGGACGCTATGCCACCGATGAGTCGAGCGGTGCTCGGATGGTTCGATCTTCGTGCTCGGAGACAGTCAGGCGGGGCGGGCCACGATCGGGTTGCGGAGCTCGCCGAAGCGCTCGATGGCGAGGGTCACGACGTCGCCCGGCTCCAGGATACCGCCCGAGCGTCGCGTCCTTCGACTGGAGCAGGCAGCCCGTGTCCACGGTCCCGCTGCCGACGACGTCGCCGGGTCGCAGGTGGACGTCCGCGCTCGCCCGGGCCAGCATCTCGCCGAAGCTGAAGTGCGCATCCGACCAGCGCGCGCGCCCGGTCTCGGTGCCGTTGACGTCGACCGTCATGGCCAGGTCGTAGCCGGTCCCGCGCCGCACGTCGGCGAGTTCATCCGGCGTCACCAGGTACGGCCCGATCGAACTGGCGAAGTCCTTGCCCTTGGCCGGGCCCAGGTGGAGCGCCATCTCCTCGCGCTGCAGATCGCGGGCGGACCAGTCGTCGAAGATGGTGAAGCCGCCGATGACCTCCTCGGCACGCTCGGCCGGCAGGTCGATCCCCGGCGTGTCGATGATCGCCGCGACCTCCAGTTCGTAGTCCAGTTCGAGGCAGCCCGCCGGGGCGTGGATCGGGTCGTCCGGACCACGGACCTCGGAGGCGTTGGAGAAGTAGAAGACCGGCAGCGTGTACCAGCGTTCCGGGATGACCCCGCCACGGCGCGCCCACATCGCGGCGACGTGCCCCTCGAAGGCGTAGAAGTCCCGGATGGACGGCGGACGCAGGACCGGCGGGCCGAAGGCGAGATCGCCGGCGGCCAGCACGGCGTCGTCGTCGTCGGCACGCGCCTGGAAGCCCTCGAGCAGCTCGCGCAGCGCTTCGACGCGCAGGCCGCGTGCCAGGTGGTCGTCCAGCGTGGTCAGCGGCGCCCGGTACAGGACGGCGTTGTGGGCGAGCGCGGCGTCGCGCCGGACCGCCCGCGCGCGCGCGACCTCCAGATCCAGCCAGCGCGCCGGCCGGTCACCCGGATCCAGCGCGGCCGCCAGCCGATATGGCGAGCCGGTCGGCGCGGCGCGCTCGCGGACGTGGGCGATCCTCATGGGACGCCGGATCGCCTCGGCCGTCGATCAGGCCGGCGACGCGATGATGTCCGCGGCCCCGGTGAGCGTCAGGTTCCCGTCGGAGCCGATCGACCAGGCCGTCGACTTCGGGAGGGCCGCCATGAAGGCCACCTCCTGTGCGCCGACCGGGCCTTCGCACAGCATCAACGTGCTCCCGAGCAGGCCGATCTCGATCGAGCCGCCGTCCAGCTTGTACGGACCGAAGTAGTTGTTACATCCCGTCGTGCCGTTCAGCTGCCCATCGGCCCCGAACGTGATCGTCGGCTGGGCCTCGCCGACCGTCGCGACGCCACCGATGGACGACACGGTCCAGGTCGTGCCCGGGATGGCGGCGGGGTCCGGCGCGGTCGACGCGGCACTCGACCCGCACGCTGCGAGGGCGAAGGTGGCGACGACGAGGCAGAAGCGAGCGAGCGTCCGGTGCATGTCAGGTCTCCATCGATCGGGTCGGTCCGTCGAGACTAGCGTGTCAGAACGGCTTCATCTCCATCAGCCACACCAGCACGACGACCGCGACGATCCCGATCCCGGCGACGAGCTCGGGCTTGAGGCGCGCCCGGGCGGCCGCGAACTCCGCATCGGAGCCGGCCTGCGGCGGGACGCCCTTCTTGTCGGCGCGACTGGGCAGGCCGAGCGTGCGGCGCACCTCGCTGAGCGGGTTGGCCGCCATCGGCGTCATGGCGATCCACACGATGACGACGACGACGATCGCCGCCCACGGCCAGCCGCTGACCGAAGTAGCCGGCCATCGCCGCGGCGACGATGCCAAGCACGACGGCCAGCCCAAGGCCGATCCCCGCCCCAAGCAGCGCCGTCGTGGACAGGTCCAGGACGGCCCCAGCGCGGACCCGGTCTGGCTCGGCGCGGATCCGGAACATCGCGTAGGCGGACACCCCGTGCGCACCGAACGACAGGATCACGAAGACGACGTGGCCGAGCACGACCCACGGATAGAGCTCCATGACGACACCTCCAACCGGATCAGCCGAGCGATGACGGGCAGGATACGACGCTGACGAGGCCGCCACGAGGCCAGGCGACGAAGAATGAACGCCACGGACCTGCATCCGACCATCACTATCGGAACGCACCCCCGACGGGTGCCTGGACGAAGGCGGCGCAGGTGGATCGAGACCTCGTGGCAGCGGCGCAGCGCGGCGATCGGGAGGCGTATGTCGACCTGATCCGCTCACGCAGCGACCGGCTGTTCGCGGTGGCTCACCGGATCCTGCGCGACGTCGACCGAGCCGAGGATGTCCTCCAGGACGCACTGGTGATCGCCTGGCGCGATCTGCGAGGACTCCGCGATCCGGACCGGTTCGACGCGTGGCTGCATCGCCTCCTGGTCCACCAGTGCATCGCCGAGGCGACGCGTGAGCGTCGTCGCGTCACGAACCTGCGGGTCCTCCCGGTCGACGGACCGGCGGCGCCCGACGAGTTCCTCGGGATCGCCGATCGAGACCAGCTCGAACGGGGGTTCCGTCGGCTTCCGCCCGAACAGCGGGCCATCCTCGTGTTGCATCACTACGCGGGCTACGCCCCGTCGGAGATCGCCGAAGCACTCGGCATCCCGCCCGGCACGGCCCGCTCCCGACTCCATCACGCCCATCGCGCCATGCGGGCAGCCCTCGAAGCTGACGCTCGCGGCACGGTCACAGGAGGTCGTTCGGCATGACGCACGAACGCGACATCGAACGGATCCTCGACCACTGGCTCGCCGACGGACCGGACATGGCCCCTGACCGGGTCCTGGACGCCGTCGCGGATCGCATCGAACGTCAGTCTCAGCAACCCGCGTGGCGCCTCCACTGGAGGGACTCCCACGTGAACACACTCGTCAAGCCACTCCTCGGCGTCGCGGCCGTCGTGGTGGTCGCCGTCATCGGCGTCAACCTCGTGGGCGGCTCCGGGCTGCCGGGCAATCAGCAGCCCGACCGCCAGCCCGAGCCCGAGCGCCTCGGCCAGCGCGTCGTCTGCGCAGATGATCAGACGGGTTGCGCCGGTCCACTTGCTGCCGGCGAGCACACTTCGGCCATCTTCCAGCCCGCACTGACCTTCACGACGCCCCGGACGGCTGGGTGAACGACACGGACATCGCCCGCGCCTACAACCTGGTGGCGACCTCGGCGTCGCCGTTCCCGCAGGTTGTCGTCATGTCGCAGCTGGCGATCCCGGAGCAGACCGACGCCTGTGAGCCTGCAGCGAAAGGCCGGCGTCGGGAACTCGGTCCAGGACTGGATCGACTTCCTCACCGGATCATCCAGGACTCGGTCGTCACGGACCCCGTCGCCGCTGGACGTCGGCGGGTCCAGGGGCCAGTCGGTGGAGGTGCGCC
This sequence comes from uncultured Chloroflexia bacterium, assembly GCA_963738475.1. GTDB lineage: Bacteria > Chloroflexota > Limnocylindria > Limnocylindrales > CSP1-4 > SPCO01. The sequence goes on along the minus strand of CAVTWU010000024.1, from coordinate 367,630 downwards.
TTGCCTCTGACTGGACGCAGTCCTGCCCGGGCATCGCGGATGGGTCGCCGTACGCGTTCCTCATCACCGACTCCGGGGCGACGCCCACCCGAGTCCGGGGGATCGAGGCCGGTCGACGCCCTCTACCTGACGTTCCTGGACGTCGGCGGCGAGACGGTCGCGATCTGGGTCCAGAGTGTTCCCGACCCGACGCGGATGGCGGCGATCATCGCTGCCGCCCAGCCGGTGATCGACTCGATGCGGTTCAACGCCCTAGGACAGGTCGTGTCCGCGGGCGCGGGAGCCCGACGACCGGTTCCCGCGCTTCGCCCTCTTCGCGTTCGGTCACGGCGTCGCGAGCGGATCGAACCCTTCGGGGAGGCGGATCGTCACCTTGACCTCCCGGCCGTCGCGCACGTCGACGACCGTCGAGGCCACGACTTGATGGTCACCGTCACCGACCCAGTCGAGCACGCGGATCGTGCGGCGCCCGACATGGCACGGGTACTCGAATGAGCCGTCCGACCGGACGCCGTACCCGATGTCGCCGCCGCCGCACCAGCCGGGTGGATCGTCCGGTCCGCCGTAGTCGACCATCAGGTCGTTCGGTCCGACGGGCTGGCCATCCGCAGTCAAGACGCGACCGACGACGGTGCCCGAGGGCAGCAGGGCCGCTCCGGTCCCATCCGACTCGACCCGGAGCATCCCTTCCGGCGCCCCGAAGTGGTCCAGGATCGCCTGCTCGGCGCGCTCGTTCGCACTCGAGATCTCGACCACGACGTCGTTCCTGATCGTGTCGGCGCCGACGCCCTGGAACGACGCGTCGATCTCGGCGAACCAGTCCGACTGCAGACTGATGGCGTTCTGCCATCGCCGTAACTCCGCTTCGGACCAGCGCACCTCACGGAACAGGATGGGGAAGCACGGCGGCAGGCGTGGCCCGAGCTCGGCCCGGATGGCGGTCGGGTCCGACGTCCAGAGGACCACGATGACACCGCCGAGGGCGTTGTCCATGTAGAGGCCGCCGAACTCCGGCCCCTGGTCGTAGTCGCGAAGCAGGGTCTGGACCATGATCGACCGGCCATTGCGGGCGAACAGCGACGCCGATTCGGCCGGCAGCAGCGGGAAGCCGAACTCGGTGGTGGCGGTCGGGTCCGCGGCGACCTGCTGGACCCACGCGAGATCGCGGCGCAGGCCGTTCTCGAAGCGTTCCTGGATGGCGCTCCTGATGGACTCGTCGACGTCCGCGGGGAGTGACGCGAGTGGCTCGGGCGTCGTCGCGATCGGTGGACAAGGCTCGGGCGTCGCCGAGGCGGTCGCATCGATCGATGGGCTCGGCGTCGCGACGAGCGGCATCGCTGGCGCTCGGTAGCGTGGAAGACGCCGGCGCCGTGCACCCCGCGGCGAGCGCGATGACCAGCCCGGCCAGGGCGACCCCGGAGGCGAGCCGCCTCGCGCTCGCGATGATCGAGTGAGCCGCCATGCGATCCTCCCCTCTCGGGCGTTGGACGACAGGGCGGCCGACGGCGTGACGCTCGAGCGGCTCAGTCCGGCGGCGGGATGTCGCGGAAGCCGGAGCAGACGAGGTTCAGGTAGCCGATGCGGCCGTCGGTCAGGGTCGCGAAGGCATGCTGCTCGACGAGGTACCAGACGCCGTCGTCGGTGCCCGTCACGCGATAGCCGACGTGCAGGCGGTCGCCGATGAGGTCGACCGTGGACCCGATGAGCTCGTACTCCTCGCCGCCGTCGAACCACCTCGCGATCTGGGCGCACGTGTCGGCGGGCCCGACGAGGTCCCGGACGGGGTCCGCATGGTCCGGCACGACGGCGCGGAACTCGACATCCGGCCTGAGGCAGGCCGCGAGGCGGTCCCAGTCGCGATGCTCGATCGACGCCACGAACTCGCGTCCGAGCGACTCGGCCGCGGCGACGTCGATCTCGACGGTCACAGGTTGCCCGTCACAGGTTGCCGCGCTTCGCCTGTTCGCGTTCGATGGCTTCGAACAGGGCCTTGAAGTTGCCGACGCCGAAGCCGCGCGAGCCGTGGCGCTCGATGATCTCGAAGAAGAACGTCGGGCGATCCTGGACCGGGCGCGTGAAGATCTGGAGGAGGTAGCCCTCCTCGTCGCGGTCGGCCTCGATGCCCAGCTCCTCGAGCGTGTCGATCGGGACGCCGACGTCGCCGACGCGGTCGGCCAGCGTCGCGTAGTACTCGTGCGGCAGGCCCAGGAACTCGATGCCGTTGTCGCGCAGGCGGCGGACGGTCCCGACGATGTCCTCGGTCCGCAGCGCGATGTGCTGGCAACCGGGCGAGCGATACCAGTCGAGGTACTCCTGGATCTGGCTCTTCTTCTTGCCGGCGGCCGGTTCGTTGATCGGGAACTTGACCCGGCCGTTGCCGTTGGTCATGACCTTGGACATCAGGGCCGAGTACTCGGTGTGGATGACCTTGTCGTCGTAGTGGATGAGCTGGGCGAACCCGAGCACGTCGCGGTAGAAGTCGACGTACGTGTCCATCTGGCCGAGATCGACGTTGCCGACGCAGTGATCCACCTCGAGCAGCGACAGCCCGCCGGCGGCCGGCGCGGTCGCCTTGGACTTGCGGTAGCCCGGGCGCGAACGCGCCCTGGTAGTCGCGCCGATCGACGAACGAGTGGAGCGTCTCGCCGTAGGTCCGGATCGACGCCTTGCGCAGGACGCCGTCGTCGCCGCCATCGAGTTCGGACGGGATGAGCGCCGAGACCGCGCCGCGGGCCGTCGTCTCGCGCCAGGCCGACTCGACATCGTCCACGGCGAACGCGATGTCGTGGACGCCGTCGCCATGCTCGCGGACGTGCTCGGCGATCTCGCCGTCCGGCGTCAGCGGCGCGGTGAACACGAACCGGATCCCGTTCTGGACCATCACGTAGCTGGCCCGGTCGCGGACCTTCGTCTCGAGCCCGCTGAACGCGACGGGCGTGAAGCCCCACAGGGCCCGGTAGTAGGCCGATGCCTGGCGGGCGTTGCCCACCCAGAACTCCACGTGGTCGATGCCCTTGAGCGGCAGGAAGTCCTCGGCCTTGCCGTACGCGTCCACGTCGATCCGGGCACCGGCCTGGTTGGCGGCACCGCGGGAGACCGTCTCGGTCATGTCTGCTCCCCGGCTGGAGGGTGGGGCGGGTGGCAGGCCACCCATGTCGTGGACACCCATGCTACGCCGCTCGTGCGACACTGCCCACCATGACGACCGACGATCTGACCCAGCGCTCGCACGACCGCCGCCGCCCGACTCGCCGCGACCCGGCCCGCTGTCGTCGAAGGTTCGCCGTGGCCGCTCGCCGAGCGCTTCGACGACGCCCCCGAGGCCGAGTGGGGGCCCGTCGAGGTCCTGGCCCACGTCGCCGAGATGATCCCGTTCTGGCAGGGCGAGATGGAACGGATCATCGTGGGCGTCGCCGGCGGGGCCGCGGAACCCATCCCGTTCGGCCGCGTGGCCACGGACACGGTCCGCCTGGCCGTCCTGGAGCGCGACCGGACCCTGCCGCCCGCCGAGCTGTACGACCGGATCGCCTGGTCGCTCGACCGCCTCGAGCGACGCTGGTCGACGCTGACCGACGTCGAGCGTGGCCGGATCGGCCTCCACCCTCGCCTGGGCGAGATGACCATCGAGGCGATCGTCGTCCGCTTCGTCGTCGCCCACGTCGAGGACCATGCCGTCCAGCTCGAGACCACGCTGGGCCTCGGGCCGATGGAGTCCTGACCCTCCGGTGTTCATCCTGTACGCGATCCCGCTCGGGATCCTCGCCGGCTACCTGCTGGGCGGGCGGCTCAGCCGCCTCGCGGACCTGCGACTGCGCTGGATCCCGCTGGCCCTCATCGGCCTGCTGATCCAGGTGTCGTTGTTCTCGGACTGGCTCCCGGCGGATCTGGGCGATGCCGCGCCGGCCATCTACGTCGTCTCCAACCTCCTCGTGTTCGCGATGGTCCTGCGCAACGTCCGGGTCCCGGGCATGGCGCTGGCGGCCGTCGGGGCGGCGAGCAACCTGCTGGCGATCATCGCCAACGGCGGCTACATGCCGGCCGATCCGGCGGCGTTCGTGGCCCTCGGCCTGGGCGGTCCGGGCTACACGAACAGCACGCTCGTGACGGACCCGGCGTTGCCGTTCCTGACCGACATCTTCGCCATGCCCGCCTGGATGCCGGCGGCCAACGTGTTCAGCATCGGTGACGTCCTGCTCGGACTCGGCGTCGCGCTCACCATCGCCCTCGCGATGCGGGTCCCGCGGGCGGCGACGGCACCCGGACTGGGCTCCGACACGCAGACCGCATGACTGCCGCCACCCCGGATCCGACCGATCTCGTCTGGCTGCGCCGGGTGCGCGACCGGATCGACCGGGAGTACGCCCAGCCGCTGGACGTCGAGGCCCTGGCCCGCGGCGCGCACATGTCGGCCGGGCACCTGAGCCGCCAGTTCCGCCTGGCCTATGGCGAATCACCGTACGGCTACCTCGATGACGCGCCGCATCGAACGGGCGATGGCGCTGCTGCGACGGGGCGACCTGAGCGTCACGGAGGTCTGCTTCGAGGTCGGCTGCTCGTCGCTCGGGACGTTCAGCACGCGGTTCACCGAGCTCGTGGGCGTACCGCCGAGCGTCTATCGGCGCCAGCACGGGGACGCGGTGGCGGGGATGCCGGCGTGTGTCGCGAAGCAGGTCACACGGCCGATCAGGAATCGAGAAGCGCCGGTCGGCGGGCCGCGCCTACCATCGGCGGCGTCGAGCTAGTCCACCACCTGGAGATGACGCCATGGACCTGACCATCCACTCGAGCTTCCTGCCACAGGACGACCCGGATGCCGCCCTCGCCTTCTATCGAGACACGCTCGACTTCGAGATCCGCAACGACGTCGGATATGGCGGGATGCGCTGGATCACGGTCGGTCCGACGGGCCAGCCCGGCGTCTCGATCGTCCTGCATCCGCCGGCCGCCGATCCCGGCATCACCGACGACGAGCGCCGGACGATCACCGAGATGATGGCCAAGGGCACGTACGCCACGATCATCCTGGCCACGTCCGATCTCGACGGCGCCTTCGAACGGGTGCAGGCGAGCGGCGCCGAGATCGTCCAGGAGCCGACCGATCAGCCGTGGGGGATCCGCGACTTCGCCCTGCGCGATCCCGCGGGCAACATGATCCGGATCAACGAGCTGCGCTGATCGATCGGTCACGCACATCATGAGAGGACGAGCTTGAGCACGACCCCGTCACCGCCCACGCCGCATGTCGCCGACAGCCACGGGCTGATCCGCGTCGAGGGCGCGCGGGTCAACAACCTCAAGGACGTCAGCCTCGAGATCCCGAAGCGCCGGCTGACGGTGTTCACCGGCGTCTCCGGCTCGGGCAAGAGTTCGCTGGTGTTCGGCACGATCGCCGCCGAGTCGCAGCGGATGATCAACGAGACCTACAGCGCGTTCGTGCAGGGCTTCATGCCGACGCTGGCCCGTCCCGACGTCGACCTCCTCGAGGGCCTGACCACGGCGATCATCGTCGACCAGGAGCGGATGGGCGCCAATGCGCGGTCCACCGTCGGCACCGCCACCGATGCGAATGCGCTCCTGCGCGTGCTGTTCAGCCGTCTCGGCGACCCCCACGTCGGTCCGCCGACGGCGTTCTCGTTCAACGTCCCGATGCGCAAGGCGAGCGGCGCGATGACCGTCGACAAGGGCAAGGGCGAGCGGATCGTCGTGCGCGACGCCATCTACTACGGCGGCATGTGCCCGCGCTGCGAGGGCATGGGCTCGGTCAACGACATCGACCTGACCCAGCTCTACGACGAGAGCAAGTCGCTGCTCGAGGGTGCCATCAGCGTGCCGGGCTACACCGCCGATGGCTGGTCGACGAAGCTCTTCGCCGAATCGGGCTTCCTCGATCCGGACAAGCCGATCCGGGACTACTCCCCCACCGAGCTCCACGACTTCCTCTACAAGGAGCCCGTCAAGACGAAGATCAACGGGATCAACCTCACCTACGAGGGCCTGGTCCTGCGGGTCCAGAAGTCGATGCTGTCCAAGGACGTCGGCGCCCTGCAGCCGCACATCCGCGCGTTCGTCGAGCGGGCGGTGACGTTCGCGCCATGTCCCGAGTGCGGTGGGACCCGACTGAACGAGCCGGCCCGATCGTCGCGGATCCGGGGCCTCAACATCGCCGAGGCGTGCGCGCTGCAGATCGACGATCTGGCCGACTGGCTGCGCGGGCTGGACGAGCCGTCGGTCGCGCCGCTGCTCGCCGGGCTGCAGCACACCTTCGATTCGTTCGTCGAGATCGGGCTCGGCTATCTCTCGCTGGACCGGCCGTCCGGGACGCTGTCCGGGGGCGAGTCGCAGCGGATCCGGATGATCCGCCACCTGGGGTCCTCGCTGACCGACGTCACCTATGTCTTCGACGAACCGACGATCGGGCTCCATCCGCACGACATCGCGCGGATGAACGAGCTGCTGATCCGGCTGCGCGACAAGGGCAACACCGTGCTCGTCGTCGAGCACAAGCCCGAGGTCATCGTCATCGCCGACCACATCGTCGACCTGGGCCCGGCCGCCGGCAGTGCGGGCGGCGAGGTCGTGTTCGAAGGCACGGTGGACGGGCTGCGGGCGAGCGACACCCTGACCGGCCGGCACCTTGGCGACCGCGCATCCGTGAAGCCCTCGGTCCGGACGCCGTCGGGCGCGCTGGAGATCCGCGGCGCGAGCACCAACAACCTGCGAGGCGGTCGATGTCGACATCCCGCTCGGCGTGCTCGTGGTCCTGACCGGCGTCGCCGGGTCCGGCAAGAGCTCGCTCATCGACGGCTCCGTCTCGAGCCGCGACGGCGTCGTGGCCATCGACCAGGGGGCGATCAAGGGCTCCCGGCGCAGCAACCCCGCGACGTACACCGGGCTGCTGGACCCGATCCGCACCGCCTTCGCCAAGGCCAATGGCGTGAAGCCGGCCCTGTTCAGTGCCAACTCCGAAGGTGCGTGCCCCACCTGCAACGGGGCCGGCGTCATCTACACCGAGCTCGGGTTCATGGACACGGTCGCCACCACGTGCGAGGACTGCGAGGGCAAGCGCTACGAGGCGTCGGTCCTGGACTACAAGCTCGGTGGCAAGGACATCAGCGAGGTCCTCGCCATGGCCGTGGCCGAGGCGGACGCCTTCTTCGGCGCCGGTGACGCACGAACACCGGCCGCGCACGCGATCCTGCAGCGCATGAGCGATGTCGGCCTCGGGTACCTGCGGCTCGGCCAGCCGCTGCCGACGCTGTCCGGTGGCGAGCGCCAGCGGCTGAAGCTGGCGACCCACATGGGCGAGAAGGGCGGGATCTACGTCCTGGACGAGCCCACCAGCGGCCTCCACCTCGCCGATGTCGAGCAGCTGCTCGGCCTGCTCGACCGGTTGGTCGACGCCGGCAAGTCCGTCATCGTCATCGAGCACCACCAGGCGGTCATGGCGCATGCCGACTGGATCATCGACCTGGGCCCTGGGCGCCGGCCACGACGGCGGCCGGATCGTCTTCGAGGGCTCACCGGCGGACCTCGTCGCCGCGCGCTCCACGCTCACCGGCCAGCACCTCGCGGCGTACGTCGGCGGCTGAGGCGACGGGCCGGAGTCAGCCCTGGGGCGGTCAGCCCTCGGGCGCGACGTGGGCCCGGCGGCCGTCCCTTCCCACGCACGCACTGTCCGCCGTCCCGGATCGAGGATGCGCACCTCGGGCTCCACCGGCGTTCGCCTGATCCAACGCGGTCGACCGACAACGGTCGACCTTTGATCATGCGAACACGAAGGAGCTCTATCTGTGATCCAGCGAACGCGCGCGCGACTCGCGGCCGGCATGCTTGCCGCCCTGTCGCTGCTCATCGCCACCGCGCTGCCCGTGGCCGCGCACGTGTCCATCGTCGACGGCTCGTCGGTCCCGGCAGGCGGGTCCGCCGTCATCTACTTCAGGCTGCCCCATGGCTGTGACGGACAGCCGGTGAACGCGCTCAGTGTCCAGCTCCCGGACGGCATCGTCGGCGCGAAGCCGGAGTCGATCGCCGGATGGACCGTGACGACCGAGATGGTTCCGGCGAACTACGAGCTCTTCGGGACGACCTATACCGAGCGAGTCGGCACGATCCGCTGGGAGGGTGGACCGCTGGCCGACAGCGAGTTCCTCGACTTCGGGGTTCGTGCCACCTTCCAGCTCGAGCCGGGCGAGTACCCGATCCCGGTCGTCCAGGAGTGCGGCGCCGACTCCGTCGCCTGGATCGAAGATCCCCGCCGCAGGTCAGTCCGAGGACGACCTCGAGGCTCCTGCCCCGACGATCACGGTCGTCGCCGCCGAGGATGACGGCCACGGTCACGGCGCGGAAGCGTCCGAGCCACCCGCCACGGGGGAGGAGGCCTCGGCTGTGGTAACCCAGCTCACGGCCGACCTGGCGGCCGCGAACGCGCGCATCGATGCGCTCGAGGCCGCCCCCGCCCCGGCCCCGGACACCACGAACTCGACAACGAGTTCGGCCACATGGCTCACCCTCGCGGCGCTCGCGGCAGGCGTCGGTGGCCTCGTTCTTGGAGGGCTCGCCTATCGTCGTCGCAGCTGACGTTCGGTCTGGGTGAACCTCGTGACAGGGCGCGTGCGACGTCGTCGCACGCGCCCCCTTCTCGCACTCGGCCTCGGCGCGTCCATCGCCGCGGCCATCTTCGTCATGCCCGCGACCGCCCTGGCCCATGCCGGCGTCGTCCGGACGAGCCCGGCCGACGGCGAGCGTCTTGCGACGTCGCCGGCGACCTTCGAGGTCGAGTTCTCCGAACCGATCGGGATCGATCCGAGCGGGATACGGGTCGTTGACGCGACCGGTGTCGCGGTCGACCTCCCGCCGGCTCGGGCCGAAGGCGCGCTGGCGATCCAGGCCCTGCCGCCGCTCCCCGACGGCTGGTATCAGGCGTCCTGGTCCGTCGTGAGCAGTGACGGCCACATCGTCCACGGCGCGATCGCCTTCGCCGTGGGGGACGCGACCGGCCCGCCACCACTTGCGACCGCATCCGACTCATCTGCGGCGGCGATCGTCGTGCTTCGCGCCATCGCGGACCTGGGGCTCATCGTCACCGTCGGGGCGATGGCCGCGTGGGTCATGCTGGCGGCGGTCTCGCCACGCGTGCGTCGCCTCGCGACCTGGGCCGACGGGCCTCGGTCAGCCCTCGGCGGACAAGGTCAGCCCGTCCTGGGCGATCCTCGGGGCGTTCACGCGGCGGCGACTCGCGACGGGCAGCGCGGACCGAGCCAGCCTCAGGCGCCTGTTCCTCGTGGACAGCGTCCTGCTCGTCGTCGTCATCGCCTGCTCGGCAGGCCTCACCATCGGACCGCCCCGGGACGAGGGTCGTCGAGGACGGCATCCACGTCGGCCATTGCTCGGTCGAGACCGCGAACGGCGCCGCAGCGAGCCTGAGCTTGGTCCCGGCACGGGTCGGGGACAACACCGTCTTCCTCGATGGCGCCGGCGAACTCCAGAAGGTGCTGGTCGAGTTGCGCCTCCCAGGCGAGGCCGGTGCCATCGAAGTCGAGCTTGCGGCCGAAGGTGCCGGGTGGAAGGGGACGGGATCGATCCCGGTCGCTGGCATCTGGGACGTGACCGTCGCCCTGCAGGAGGACGCATTCACCGTTACGCGTCCGACCTGCCAGCTACGGGTCGAACCGTGAGGTCAGGCTGAGCCGGACGTCGCGGGGCCGGCGAACACGAAGTAGATCGTGTTGCCATCCACCATCCGCGGTCCCTCCCAGCGCCGCCACGCCACCTCCCCGCCCGCGTCCCGGACCATCCCATCGAGGTCGTGGATGAATGTCGCGTCGCGCTCACGCACGGTCGAGGCCGGGAGGCTCGAGTTGTCGCGCTCCGGGTGGGCGAGGCCGGCGAAGGCCGCAACCACGCCGGTGTGCTCCAGGATGGAGCGCACGACCGCCCGGGCCTCGTCCTCGGGCAGGTACAGCAGCGTCCCGGCGCACAGGATGACGTCGAACGTGCGACCCGCGAGGATCGCATCGAGTTCGCCCATGTCGGCCGTCCGGAGGCGGACCTTCGAGCCGATCGCGGCCAGGTGGGTAGACCCCTGCTCGATCGCGTAGCGGTCGATGTCGATCCCCTCGAGGGTCGTCGCCCCCCGGAACAGGCCGGTCTCGAGGTGGCGCAGGAGATAGCCGAGCGAGCAGCCGACCTCGAACACGGACCGGACCTCCTCCTCCGGGTCGACCCCCCGATCGATCAGGAAGCGACGGAGGTCCTCGAAGAGGAGGTGACGCGTCTCGTTGATCCGCTCGGTGCCGAAGCGACGCGCCACGTCGTAGGTCTCCGCGTACGCGAGGTGGTTCGCCCACAGGAACCGGTGACAGGCGGTCGGGTCACGTCGGGCGAAGTCCCGCAGCAGCTCGATCGAGATCCAGCCACGCTTCGGCACCCACGCGTGGCGACCGAGCCAGGCGACGATCGAGCATCGAGCTCGGAGCGGGACCACACGGCGCGCCGATGCCATGGCCGACAGCACGACCGCATGCCTGACCCGTCGCAGCCGACGCACGTCCCTCAGCCTCCGCCGGCCGGATCGCCTCCCGGCGGCAGGTGCGACTTGAGGAAGGCCAGCGTCCGCTCGAAGGCGTCGCGACGGTCGTCCTGGCGCTGCCAGCCGTGGCCTTCGTCGTCGTACCAGTGGACCTCGTGGGTCTTGCCCTCGATCTCCAGGGCCTCCACCATCCGCTCGGTCATGAGCGGCACGACGCGCTTGTCCTTGCGGCCGTGCAGGATCAGCAGGGGTGCCTCGATCCGCTCGGCGCGATAGACCGGCGAGCCGCGACGGAACGCCTCGGCCCTGGCCGCATCGTCCGGTGAGCCCATCATCCGGTGCAGGTCCAACCGCCCCGGTCGGTCACCGTGTCGATAGCTCTCGGCGATCTCGGAGTCGCCGAACAGGTCGATGCCGGCCCGCCACATCGCCGGCTCCTCCACCAGCGCACAGAGCACGACGTACCCGCCATACGACCCGCCGTAGACCGCCAGCCGGCCATCCGACCAGGGCTGCTCGGCCGCCCACCGGGCGGCATCGATGACGTCGTGGATGTCCGCGTGGCCCCACTCGTCGTGGTTGGCTTCCCGGAACGCCCGGCCGTAGCCGGTCGAGCCGCGGAAGTCGACGTCCAGGACCGCGTAGCCCTCGGCGACGAGCAACGGCTTGAACGGCGCGAACGACCGGAACGTCTGTGAGGTCGGACCGCCGTGGGCATAGACGATGGTCGGGACCCGGCGACCGCCGCGCTTGCCGCTGGCCGCGGCCGGCTTGTGGAGCGTCCCCTCGATCCGGAGGCCGTCCCGGGCCTGGACCGCGAAGCGCTCGGTGGCAGCCAGCCGGCCCGGCGCCAGTGCCGCGCGCAGCACGGCCGGCAGGGAGTCGGTGACCTGGCGCGGCTTGGCGCCCTCCGGGGCAAGGCCCGGGACGGGCAGGAGCCACAGGTCCTGCGGCCGCGTCTCGCCTTCGCCGATGGCGGCGATCCAGGCCCCGTCCGCCAGCCAGCCCACCGCCCGCCACACCCCGTCCCAGGGGTCGATCCGCTGCCCGGTCGCGGCGACCGCCACGGTCCGTGGCGCCTTGGGCGGTCGGCCGCGGCCGCGCTTCGGCGGGTCGCCCGCCGCGGTCCCCGTCACGATCAGGTCCTGGCAGCCATCGTGGACCTCGATGTGGACGACATGTCGCCCGTCGGGCGAGGCCAGCGGCACGTGCCCGAACCCGCCGCCCGGCTCGCCGTGCTCCCGCGAGCCACCGGTCAGGACCAGGTGCTCGCGACCATCCGGCGAGCGCCGGACCACCTGGAACCAGCCGCTCGCGTCGGTGACATAGGTGAGCGACCCGTCGGCCATCCAGCGGCCGCCCGTGGCGCAGCCATCGGTCCCCGCGACGATCTCGCTCGCCCCCGAGGCGACGTCCACGACCGCGATCTCGGACGCGAACGGGTGGGTCGGATCGTGCCGGGCCATGACCGCCAGGCGGGTGCCATCGGGGGCCCACGCGAAGGAGTCGACGTCCAGGCCGGTCGCGGTGACGGCCCGCGCGACCGGCGGCTTCGGGTCGTTGGCGGGACGGCCGCGACGCGGGACCGGGCGCGTCGATGACCCAGATCTGCGACCAGCCCCGGCGGCGCGACAGGAACGCCAGCCGGCCGCCGTCCGGTGACCAGCGCGGCTCCGTGCCGCCTCCGGGCTTGGCGGCGACCAGGGTGGACCGGGAGCCGTCCGCTTCGATGACCCAGAGTTCGTCGTCGCGAACATAGGCCAGACGCCGGCCGTCCGGCGACCACTGCGGATCGGACACATCCTTGTCCGACGCGGTCACCGGGACCGGATAGCCGCCGCGAAGGTCCATCCGGACGATCTGGCGGACGCCGGCCACGGTCGTCGTGAACGCCACGGACCGGTCGCGCGGGTGCAGCCGGAACTCGCGCGGCGACTCGACCGCGACGATCGACCCGACCGTCAGGCCGCTGCTCGCCGACGCCGGGGCCGGGGTCTTCGCCATCAGGTCCGGGCCGCCGGCCACGCCTGGGCCGCACACCACGGCCCGACCAGGGCGAGGTGCTTGCGAGTGTGGCCGTAGAGGCAGTCGTAGATCCAGCTCCAGCCGTCCGGCGAGCGCAGATCGTCCATGGGCAGGGTCAGGACGGCAGCCCGCATCGCCGCGCGCGACGCGTCGTACCGAGCCAGCGTTTCCGCCATGGAGCTGCCGCGGTGGCCTCGGACCATCCGGTCGTTCCAGGCGTCCACGCCCTCGTCCGGGTCGGCCGGCCAGTGGCCGCGCCGCGCGAAGACGTCGAGCGCCCGGAGGCCCTCCTCCGTCCAGTCGGACAGGTGCCCGACGTGGTCGCGCAGGGTCCAGCCGGGCGTGATGGCCTCGGCGTCCCAGCGGTCGGCGGGGATGGTCCGGATGATCCGGTCGAAGTCGGCCTGACTGGCGTCGTCCGCGGCGAGGAACGCCGCATGATCGGCCGGTCGCGGGTCATCGACGAACGGGTCGCCGTCGTTCTGGCGGATCCGCAGCGTGTCGGTCCACGCCTCGATGATCCCGGCATGGTCCAGGTAGTGGCCGTGGAGGGTCATGAAGACCCAGCCCCAGGCCGCGTCGGACGCGGATCTCGGCGTCCGTCAGGCGACCGCGCCACGCGCCAGCAGCTCGCCCCGCGAGCGCCGCGAACCGATCCAGGATCTCGTCGCGCGGCATCGTCGTCCATGGCGCTCGCTGCCGTTCGTTGTAGCGGTCGAAGTCGCCGTCGTCGTAGTCCGCGTCGGTCGGCCAACGGCCGGTCTCGATGGCGCGTGCCGTGTAGGCCGCGGCCTCCGTCCTGCCAGAACACGACGTGGCCGACGTGTTCGGCCAGCGACCAGTCCGGGCCGCCGGCATCCGACGGGGCCGCGCCCGGGACATGCCAGGCGGCGTCGTCCAGCCCGGCCCATGAGGCGCTGAGTCGGTCGAACAGGGCCGCCTCGTCGGCCCAGAAGTCGCGCGTCCCGGATCGCAGGCTCACCTCGCGGACCTCGGCCAGCGTCGCGCGTCGCAGGTCCGTGACGGTCGCCTCGATCATCGCCCGCCGTGGCCGTGCTTCGTCGGCGGGTCCGTGACGCTCGCCTCCAGCTGATCGCCCAGCTCCACCGTCCGGCGGTAGGCGGCCCAGACCGCCTCGGACAGGACCGTTCGCAGGCGACCCGACTCGAGTTCGTGGAGGGCGGCCGCGGATGTGCCGCCCGGCGAGGTGACCATGTTCCGCAGCTCGGCCGGATGCATGCCCGACTGCTTGGCGAAGAGGGTCGAGCCCTCCAGCGTCTCGATGACCAGGTCGTGGGCGACATGCCGCGGGAACCCGAGGTGGACCGCCGCGTCGATGAGCGCCTCCATCACGAGGAAGACGTAGGTCGGGCCGGTCCCGGAGACGGCGGTCGCCATCGCGACGAACTTCTCGTCGTCGACCTCGAGCTCGGCGCCCAGCGCGCCGAGGAGCGCGGCGGCCTGGCCGCGCTGTTCCTCGGTCGTCTCGGGCGTCGCGTACCAGACGGTCATGCCCTTGCCGAGGCGGGCCGGCGTGTTCGGCATGCTGCGGACGACCTGGTCATGGCCGAGGAGGCCGGTCAGGGCTGCCGTGGTCGCGCCGGCGAGCACGCTCAGGACGAGCTGGCCGCGGCGGAGGCTCGGGCCGATCTCCCGCCCGACCCGGCCCAGCATCTGCGGCTTGATCCCGAACAGGATGACGTCGGCGCCCTCGACCGCTTCGACGTTCGAGGCGACCGTCCGGATGCCGTACTCGCGGGCGAGCGCCTCGCGCCGTTCGGCTCGCGGGTGGCTGGCGACGACCTGGTCCGGCGTCACGAGGTTGCCGCGGAGCAGGCCGGCGATCATCGCCTCGGCCATGACGCCGGAACCGACGGTCGCGATCGTGCGCTGCTGCAGCGGTGACATGAGGGCCGGAGTATAGCGGGGCGCCGACCGGGGTCCGACGACCGACCCGGGCTCCGAGCCGTCAGCCGACGCGCGCGACGCCGAGCAGGAAGAACCGTCCCGTCGTGGACACCTCGGCCGTCTCGAAGCCTGCCGCCCGCAGGGCGTCCGCGAGGTCGGCCGGCTGGTGATAGACCTTGGGGATCCGGAACGCCCGCCCGTCCGCGAGGCGCCGAACGGAGATGCCGTCCACGTTCGGCGTCCGGTCGACGGTGCCGGACTGCGGGTCGTCCAGCGAATCGATGCAGGCGAAGAGGCCGCCGGGCTTCAGCCAACGCCGCGCGAGCTCGAGGAAGGCCGGGAGCCGGTCCGCCGCGACGTGGCTCAGCCAGAAGCCGGTGAACAGCGCATCGACCGGCCGATCCGGCTCGGCCCACGCGTCGCGGACGTGCAGGTGCGCCCGCAGGCCGTGCGCCACGAGGCGCTCACGGGCGCGCCCGAGCGGGGCCTCCGACGCGTCGTACAGCGACGCCTCCCCCTTCGAGGCGAGGAGCGGCGACCACCAGCCGGTCCCCGCGGCCAGCTCGACGATCTCGCCACCGATCGGGAGCCCGTCCAGCCAGCGGCCGGCGGCATCCAGTTCCGCATCCCACGCCGCGTCGTGGATCGGCCCGTGCGAGTAGCGGCCGCGGCGCAGGTACCAGTCGTCGTACTCGGGGGCACGCGCCTCGTAGTACGCGACCATCTCGCGGTCCAGGTCCGTCGGGGGCGCGGTGTGGTCCGCCGGCGCACGTGGCGGGTCGGACGCGGGCGCCCGGGCCGGGCATCGACTCGCGGCGCTCCCCCGGGCGGCGGCTCCGCGGTCCGCGATCGCCTGGTGGAGTCGGAAGCGCAGGAACCCGTTGTCGCCGGCCTTGCCCACGCAGTCCGGACAGAGCTGGGCCCAGCCTTCGAGGTCATCCGGACCGCGGGTCGTGTGGGCGGCACCGCACCACAGGCAGGCGAAGCTCGCAAGGAATGGCACGGGGCGTCCGGCTAGGCCCCGATGGGCGTCCAGGACCCCAGCGGTGCGGTGTCCACGAACGCATCCGGGTCCAGGATCTCGGCGAGCAACTCGATGCCGTCGATGACCCGCGGGCCCGGCCGGCTGAAGTAGGACGACCCGTCGAGCGCGAAGACCTGGCCGCGGCGCACGGCGGTCAACTCGCGATACCAGGTCGGCTTGGGCGTCCGAGCCCACTCGGTCGTCGTCTCGGGCAGGTGCGACCCGCACGGCATCAGCAGCAGCATCTCGGGGTCCACCTCGGCGATGGCGTCCCAGGTGGTCTCGCGCGACCGCTCCCCGTCCGAGCCCAGGAGGTCCCAGCCACCCGCGCGGCGGATCTGCTCGGGGACCCAGTGGCCGGTCGAGAAGGGCGGGTCGAGCCACTCGAGGCCGACCACGCGGATGGCCGACCGGCCGGAGTCGCGACGCGCCTCGACGAGCGCCTCGATGGCGCCGAGCCGCTCGCGCAGCGACGCGACGAGCTCCATCGCCTCGTCCTCGGCCTCGGCCATCGCGCCGACCGTGGCGATCGAGTTGAGGATGCCCTCGATGGACGTGGGCTCGAGCGACACGACGGTCGCATCGGCATCGAGCGCACGGACGACGGCGTTGACCTCGCGGTAGCTCACGGCGCAGACCCGGCACAGCTCCTGGGTGAGGATCAGGTCCGGCTCGGCGGCGGCGAGGGCGGCCTCGTCCAGGCTGTAGAGCGAGGTCCCGCCATGCATCGAGGCCACGACGCCCTGGTGGATCTCGCGGGCGGTCGCGTCGGGGACCGTACGGACGCTCCGGGTCATGACCGGCTTGCCGACGATCTCGGGCGGCCAGTCGCACTCGTGGGTGATCCCGACCAGCTCGTCACCCAGGCCGATGGCGCAGACGATCTCGGTCGCGGACGGCAGGAGCGAGACGATGCGCATCGGGCCTCCGATCAGGCGATCCGGCCCATGCCCGGCGAGCCGGGCCGACGGTCAGCGGGGTTTGGCTGCGTCGATGGCCGCGCGTGCGGCGGCCTTGTCCGTGTACCAGGTGGCGTCGATCGCCGCGTAGTTCGCCCACTCCGGCGGGAGGGACTCCTCCGGGAAGATGGCGTTCACCGGGCACTCGGGCTCACAGGCGCCGCAGTCGATGCACTCGTTGGGATCGATGACCAGCTTTCGGTCGACGCCCTCTTCGAAGTGGATGCAGTCGACCGGGCAGACCGAGACGCACGAGACGTCGAGCACGTCGATACACGGCTCGGCGATCACGTAGGCCATGCAGGATCCTCCTCGAGACGGCCGGTCACCAGAAGCTCGACCGGCGGGCTCACGGAATGTACCACCCGCGAGGGACTCAGGGTGCCGGCGCCCAGCGGACGGGGATGGACATGCCCTTCTCGAGATGGCCGGGGATGTGGCACGCCACGACGTACGGACCGGTGGCGCCGGCATCGGCCGGGACGGTCCACACGACGTCGACCCGTTCGCCGGACGTGACGACGATGCGCAGGCCACCCGTGTCCGGGGGAACGCTGACCACCGGCGTGGGTCCCGGTGGCGCGCCGTCGGTCCCGGCCTCGGCCGCCGCCCAGGCCGCCTGGGTCGCCGCGTCGCCGATGACCGCCTCGTGGGTGATGAGGCCGCCGTTGACGACATGGAGCAGGACCGTCTCGCCCGGGACCAGGTCCAGGACGTCGGGCAGGTACGAGTAGTCCTTCGTGATCAGGTTGACCTCGCGGGGACGGTCCGAGGCGCCCGCGACGACCGGCGGCGTCTGGGCCGGCGTCTCGGATCCACAGCCGACGGCGAGCAGGGCGACGCCCAGGATCGCGACCGCGCCGCACAGCCGGCGTCGGGCGAGTGGATGCGCGGGTCGGGACGGCATGGACAGAGCATAGCCAGACCGCCCTGCGTGGCTTGACATGGCCCCACCCGGACGGCAGAGTGCGGCGACCCGGACCGAACGCGCATGAACCAGCACCGGCCAGCCTCGAGGTCCCTGCTTGGCGATCCCGACCGACGCTCGCGTCACTCTCCCGGAGTCCGCGACGAAGTCCATCGCGGTCCATCTCGAAGGCGTCACGAAGACCTTCGGCGACGACGCGGCCGGACGACGGGCCACGACGACGGTCGCCGCTGGACCGGGCGACCGTCGTCACGGCCGTGGCCGGTATCGACCTGGACATCTACGACGGCGAGTTCTTCTCGATGCTGGGCCCGTCCGGCTCGGGCAAGACGACCACCCTGCGGATGATCGCCGGCTTCGAACTGCCGACGAGCGGGCGCATCCTGCTGCACGGCGAGGACGTCTCGAACAAGCCGCCCTACGACCGCGACGTGAACACCGTCTTCCAGGACTACGCCCTGTTCCCCCACATGACCGTCGGCGACAACGTGGGCTACGGCCTCATGGTCCGCAAGGTGCCCAGGGCCGAGCGCGCCGCCCAGGTCGCCGATGCCCTCCGGATGGTCCGCCTGGAAGGCTACGAGGGACGCAAGCCGGGGCAGCTGTCGGGCGGCCAGCGCCAGCGGGTCGCCCTCGCCCGTGCCCTGGTCAATCGGCCACGCGTGCTGTTGCTGGACGAACCGCTCGGCGCCCTCGACCTCAAGTTGCGCGAGGAGATGCAGATCGAGCTCAAGGCGATCCAGCAGGCGGTCGGGATCACGTTCATCTACGTGACCCACGACCAGGAGGAGGCGCTCACGATGAGCGATCGCCTGGCCGTCTTCAACCAGGGCCGGATCGAGCAGCTCGGGACCCCGGCGGAGGTGTACGAACGACCGGCGACGCGGTTCGTGGCCGGGTTCGTGGGCACGTCGAACCTGCTGACCGGCGACGCGGCGGTGGCCATCCTGGGCCGGTCCGGCACGTATACGATCCGACCGGAGAAGATCCACCTCGGCGATCCGTCCACGCCCGTGGGGCCGGACGAGACGGGCGCCGTCGGTCGGATCCACGATGTCGTCTACCTGGGGCCCGATACGCGCTACATCGTCGAGTTGGAGGCGGGCGCCCGGCTCGTGGTGACCCGACAGAACCTGGCGACGACCTCGAGTGAGGCGCTCGCCCAGCAGGGCAACGCTGTCCGCCTGATCTGGAAGCGACAGCACGAACTCCCCGTCGCAGACGGGGTGGCCGGCACCATGGAGGAGGAGACGGAACCATGAGGGATCGACGGATCATCGGCCTGCTCGCAGCGGGAGCGCTGTTGGCAGCCGCCTGTAGTTCGGGGAGCGGCGGCTCCCCCGCCCCGAGCGCCCAGGCCTCACTCGGCGCTGGAGAAGGGGCACTCAACCTCGTGATCTGGAACGGCTACGCGGAGCGTGGCGCCACGTATCCGGAGTTCGACTGGGTGACGCCGTTCGAGGAGAAGACCGGCTGCATCGTCAAGACCACCGACATGACCGACAGCGCCAACGGCGTGTCGTTGATGCAGTCGGGCGACTACGACGGCGGCTCGTTCTCGGGCAACGCCACGGTCCGCTTGATGGCCGGCGGGACGGTCGCCCCCATCAATACGGCCCTGATCCCGAACTACGCGAACATCTTCGAGGGCCTCAAGCTCAAGGCCCACAACTCGATGGACGGCGTGCCCTACGGCGTGCCGCACGGCCGCGGACCGAACATCCTCATGTACAACACCGAGGTGATCACGCCCGCGCCGACGAGCTGGGACAGTGTCTGGAGCGGGGACCAGGGCGACAAGGTCAGCATCTACGACTCCGCGGACTACATCGCCGACGCCGCCCTGCGGCTGATGGGGACGAACCCGGAGCTCGGCATCAAGAACCCGTACCAGTTGAACGACGCCCAGTTCGCCGCGGCCATCGCGCTGCTCGAGAAGCAGCGTGACGCCGGCGCCCAGTACTGGTCCGTCTACACCGACCAGATGGCGCTGTACGCCAGCGGTGACGTCGTCACCGGGACGTCGTGGCAGCTCCAGGCCAACCTCCTGCAGGCCGAGGACAAGCCGATCGGCGCCGTCGTGCCGGACGAAGGCTCCACCGGCTGGTCGGACACCTGGATGATCCACTCGAAGGCCAAGAATCCGAACTGCATGTACATGTGGATGGACCACATGGCATCGGCCGAGGCGAACGGCCAGGCCACGGTCTACTTCGGCGAAGCGCCGACGAGCCCGCAGGCCTGTGAGTACGCCGAGACCATCTCGCCGGGCCACTGCGAGCTGACGCACGCGACCGACGAGGCCTACTGGGACAAGATCTGGTACTGGGCCACCCCGCAGGCCGACTGCGCCGACGACGACGCCGCCACGACCTGCAAGGATCAGGACGCCTGGATCGAAGCCTGGACCAAGCTCCGCGGCGCCTGAGCCGCGCACCACGACGTGACGTCCGCATCGAGAGCTCCCCGGCCCCGCCGGGGAGCTCTTCGCCTTCCTGAGCCATGACCGAGACGCCCTCGGGAGGATCCCCGAGCCTCGCTCGCCGGATCTCGACCTGGCTGTACCCGCGCCGTCGGCTCCAGGTCGGCCTGCTGCTGGCCGGGCCACTCGGGTGGCTGACCATCGCGTACTTCGGTGCGCTGTTCATCCTGCTGCTCAGCGCGTTCTGGGAGAAGGACGGCTTCACCGGCAGGGTCGAGCCGTTCACCTGGTCGCTCGATGCCTTCCAGCAGCTCTTCAGTACCGAGGTCTACCGGGTCATCGCGATCCGGACGATCGGGATGGCCATCCTGGTCACGATCACGGACGCCCTGCTGGCCTTCCCGATCGCGTACTACATGGCCCGCGTCGCCTCACCGCGCAAGCGCGGGATGCTGGTCGTCGCGGTGCTGATGCCGCTCTGGGCGGCGTACCTGGTCAAGGTCTACGCCTGGCGCATCGTCCTGCAGGGCAACGGCCCGCTCGAGTGGCTGCTCGGGCCATTCGGGATCCCCGCACCGGGACTCGACGAGCTGAGCAACGCCTGGCTCGTCCTCAGCTATCTGTGGCTGCCCTACATGATCCTGCCCATCTACGCGGGCCTGGAGCGGATCCCATCGTCCCTGCTGGAGGCGTCCGGCGACCTGGGCGCCCGCCCGTTCATGACCTTCCGCCGCGTCGTCCTGCCGCTCGTCTTCCCGGCACTGGTGGCCGGCTCGATCTTCACGTTCTCGCTGACGCTCGGGGACTACATCACCCCGGACCTGGTCGCGGACGCGAAGTTCATCGGCAACGTCATCTACGACAACTCGGCGCTCGGCAACCTGCCGCTGGCCGCCGCCTATTCGATGCTCCCGATCGCCATCATGACGGTCTACCTGCTCGTCGCCAGGCGCCTCGGCGCCTTCGAGTCGCTGTGAGGTCCCACCGATGACCGAGTCGCGGGGCGTACGGATCTTCCTGCGGATCGCCAGTGGCGTCGTGCTCGCGTTCCTGTACACGCCGCTGATCATCCTGACCATCTACGCCTTCAACCCCAGCCGGATCATGGCCTGGCCCCCGACCGGCTTCACGTTCCAGTGGTTCTTCGAGGCCGCCGCGAATCCCGACCGTCATCCAGGCGATCGTCAACTCGCTCATCGTCGCGACCGTGGCGACCGCGCTGGCCCTCGTGCTCGGGACGCTTGGCGAGCCTCGCCGTCCAGCGCCACACGTTCTTCGGTCAGAACACGATCTCGTTCCTGCTGGTCATCCCGATCGCCCTGCCGGGCGTGGTCACCGGCCTCGCGTTGCGGACGTCGTTCATCACCTTCGGGATCGACTTCGGGCTGTTCACGATCATCGTGGGCCACGCCACGTTCTGCGTCGTGATCGCCTACAACAACGTCATCGCCAGGCTTCGTCGACTGCCGCGCACGCCGGAGGAGGCGTCCGCCGACCTGGGCGCCGACGCCTTCTCGACGTTCCGGCGGATCACCCTGCCCGGCATGGGCACGGCCCTCGTGTCGGGCGCCCTGCTGGCGTTCGCGCTGTCCTTCGACGAGATCATCGTCACCAACTTCACGGCCGGCGCGGGGACGCAGACGCTGCCGATGTGGATCCTGTCGGCCATCCAGCGTCCGCTGGAGCTGCCGGTCGCCAACGTCGTGGCGCTGATCCTGATCCTGATCTCCGTGATCCCGGTCTACCTGGCCACGCGGATCAGCTCCGGCGTCGCCGGCGCCAGGACCTGACCGTCACCCGACGAACCCGCTCCCGATCGCCCACTTCCAGCCGGCCGCGACCGCGAAGCCGACGACGACGACGATCCTCGTCACGGACCCGAACCCACGCTTGCCCACGGGACACCTCCGTCCGGCGCGACGCCGGCGTCGATGACGGTGGACCCCTCCGTGGAGTGCCCGGTCGCGGACCGTCCGGACGACTGTGCCGGTGACCGCTCACCGGTCGGTCACCAGCGACTTATCGCCGGCTTATCCCATGCTGGGGACGTAGTCGTCCGACAGGAACTTCGCGGGGTCGTCCTTGAACTCGAGCAGGCAGCCTTTCCCGCAGAAGTAGTAGGTGATCCCATCGTGCTCGTGCCACAGGAGGGCGGTGGCGTCGTCGACGGACATGCCGCACACGGGATCGATCTGGATGGCCATCGCGGGCACCTCGGGCTACGGGGATGGATACTCCACCGCAGTATACGGCGCCGGCGGCCGGTGGCGGCCCGCGGAGGGGCGTAGCATCGGCGGATGGACACCCTCGCGATGGCGACGATCCGCGCGGCGTTGCAGACGGAGCGGGCGCGTCTGCTCGGCGAACTCGCCGAGACCATCACGGCTCCCGGACAGATGACGTATGGGTCGCAGGCCGCCGCCGCGACGCAGGTGTTCGAGCAGCAGCGCGACCTGGCCTTGCGCGATCGAGCCGGCCAGCACCTCGAACTCGTCGACGCCGCCCTCGAACGGCTCGACGCCGGGACGTACGGAGCCTGCCGACGCTGTGGCGAACCCATCCCAGCCGACCGGCTCGAGGCCCTGCCGTGGGCGGCCTACGACATCGATTGTCAGCGGGTGGCGGATCGAGGCGGTCGTTGAGCGATGCGACCAAGGCGCCCGAAGCGCCACTGGTCGACCTGGCCGCGATCCGAGCCGCGGCCGCGCGCCTGCGCGGGATCACCCTTCGATCGCCACTCGTCAGCTTCGGGCCGAGCGGCGACCGGCACGTCCTGAAGGCGGAGTCGCTCCAGCCGATCGGGGCGTTCAAGCTGCGGGGCGCCTACGTGGCGGTCGCCGGCCTGCCGCCCGACGCGCTCGCCCGCGGGGTGATCACCTACTCGTCGGGCAACCACGCGCAGGGCGTCGCCCGGGCCGCCCGTCTGCTGGGGGCGCCGTGCGTGGTCGTCATGCCGTCGGACGCTCCGGCGATCAAGCGCGAGCGGGTCGCGACGGACGGCGCCGAGATCGTGATCGTCGGACCGTCGAGTGACGAGCGGGAGGCCGTGGCCCGCTCGCTCGCGGCCGACCGCGGCCTGGCGGTCATCCCGCCATTCGACGACGACCGGATCATCGCGGGCCAGGGCACGATCGGGCTGGAGATCGTCGAGGATCGGCCGGACGTGGCCCTCGTGCTCGTCCCGATCGGCGGGGGCGGCCTGGCCAGCGGCATCTCGACCGCCATCAAGGCCCTTCGACCGGACGTTCGCGTCATCGGTGTGGAGCCGGACCTTGCGGCCGACGCCCGCGACTCCCTCGCCCGTGGCGAGATCGTCCGCTGGTCGGCGGCGGATGTCGCCCGAACGTGCGCCGACGGGACGCGGACCCAGGCCCTCGGGCGACGCACCTTCCTCCACCTGCGGGCGCACCTGGACGGCATCGTCACGGTGTCGGAGGCGGAGATCGTGGCCGGCGTCCGGCTCGCGGCGGAACGGAGCCGGCTCGTCGTCGAACCGTCCGGTGCGCTCACCGTGGCAGCCCTCGCCTATCGCTCGGCCGAACTCGGCCTGGACGCCGTCGATGGCGCGGTTGTGGCCGTGGTCAGTGGCGGCAACGTCGATCCCGAGCGGTATCGGGACTACCTGGCGACCCCGTTGCCGGCCTGACCGTCGAGCCGGCCGACTCCCTCAGCCCGGCTCGGCGCGCTCGTCGGCCAGGCGCTCGGCCAGCCGCTGTTCGCGGATCCGGATGGCGGCCATGTCCTCCGCAGCGACCCGGTCGGCGCGCGGCGTGGCCCGTTCCTCGGACCGCATCCAGCCCCACAGCAGGGCCATCAGCGCGCCGATGAAGATCAGGTCGCCGGCGATCCACATGATCCCGGCGGCCAGCTTCTGATCCTCCAGGGGGTCCGGGAGCCACGTCGCGGACACCGTCTCGTAGTGTGGGTACAGGACGGTCGCCGCGCCCAGGATGACCACCGCCAGGAACGTGTTCTGGGTCATCTGGAGGAAGACGTCGGTCAGGCGCCCGGGATGACGCATCCGCGACGGGGCCGGGTCCAGCGCGACGACCGGCCACCAGAACAGGATCGCCGCGGTCAGGAACAGCGCGTGCTCCAGGTCGTGGACGATCGGATGCTCGAGGGCGAGATCGAACAGCGGCGTGAAGTGGCTGCCCCACATGACAAGGGCCATCACGAGCCACGCGACGACCGGATTCGACAGGACGCGGACGACGCGCGAGTGCAGGAACGGCAGCAGCCAGCGCCGCCGCGTCTCGCGACGAGCTCACGCGCAGGAGCAGCGTCATCGGCGCGGCGAGAGCCAGCAGTGGCGCCGAGACCAGGATCAGCAGGACGTGCTGGACCATGTGGACCGAGAAGAGGGTCGTGTCGTAGCGATCGATGCCCGACACGAGCGCGACGGCGATGGCCCCGATCCCGGCCAGGAAGTACCAGGTCCGCTGGCGCGGCACGCGATTCGCGGGGTGGGCCGCGTTGACCCGGCCGACCGCCCAGAACCACCAGGCCAGCGCGGCCACGATGCCCAGGGTCGGGATCGGCTCGAACGTCCAGCCGAACAGGAGCGTCCCGATCGTCGGCGGCTCGGCCGGCACGTCGCCATGGGCCGCCACCGGCCCGGCGGCGACCAGCCACGCTGCCACGCCCGCCGGGATGGCCGGCAACGCTCGGAGCCGACGCATGGATCGCATGGATCGCATCGTCGCACGAACCCGGCTTGCGGGCGGCGCGACACGCTTGCGCTCGGGTAGAATGACCCGCGTCCGGCCCGCTGGTCGGTCCGTCAGACCACGTACCGCTCAGCGCGCCACGCCCCGTCCGTGCCCGAAGACCCATCCTCGAGGACGTTGATGTCGAGCCCACCCAGGACACGCCCCTCCACCGTCGCGCTCACGGCGATCGCGATCGGGGTCCTCGTCATCGGTGCGGTGCTGGTCGCCATCGCCCTCGGCGTCGATGTCATCAAGTACGGCGAGACGTTCGTGACCGGGCTCTACCCGCCGGAGGCCGTGACCACGCAGGGCCAGGCCATCCGCGACCTCTACACGATCGTCTTCCTGGTGGCCGTGGCGATCTTCTTCGTCGTCGAAGGCCTGATCCTGTGGTCGGTCATCCGCTACCACCGCAAGCCCGGTGACGACACGCTGCCGGCCCAGACCCATGGCAACAACATCGCCGAAGCCGTCTGGACCATCGTCCCCACCCTGATCGTCGCCTTCCTGTTCGTCATCTCATGGCAGACGCTCAACGTGGTCGAGGCGAAGTCGACGGCGCCCGAGACCCGACTCCACGCCCAGGCCGGGCAGTTCCAATGGAGCTTCGACTACCTCGACGCGAACGGGAACATCGTCTACACGCAGCTGGCCCCGACCGGCAAGGACGGCGGGCTGAACGTTCCGACCGGACGGACGATCGAGCTGTCCCTCAACAGCAACGACGTCATCCACGCGTTCTACGTGCCGCAGTTCCTGTTCAAGCGGGACGTCGTCCCGGGTCGGACCAACACGTTCCAGTTCGACGTGGACGAGGGCATGGCCGGTCAGACGTTCCGCGGCCAGTGCGCCGAGCTGTGCGGCAGCGGCCATGACGTGATGCTGTTCGACGTGCATGCGATGACCGCAGCCGACTTCGATGCCTGGCTGGCGGCCAAGATCGCCGAGGCCGCCGCCACCCCGACCCCGCCCGCCGAGTCCGGCGCTCCCTCGCCATCCGGCAGCACCGCCCCATGACCACCGCGTTCGTCCAGACGAGGATCGACTGAATGGCGACCACGACGCTGCATCCCGCGGCGACCACGTACAAGAGCGGGCTGTACGACTGGGTGACGACGACCGATCACAAGAAGATCGGGATCATGTACGTCATCAACTCGTTCCTGTTCTTCTTCATCGGCGGGATCCTGGCGCTCCTCGTGCGGACCGAGCTGGCGATGCCGGGCCTGCAGTTCGTCACGAGCCAGGGCTACAACGAACTGTTCACGATGCACGCCACGTTCATGATCTTCCTGTTCGTGATCCCGATGCTGGCGGGCTTCGGGAACTACGTCGTCCCGCTCCAGATCGGCGCGCCGGACATGGCCTTCCCCCGGATCAACGCCCTGTCGCTGTGGATGCTGCCGCTGGCCGGCGTGCTCCTCCTCGCCGGCTTCGTGACCGGTGGGACCGCGGCGGCCGGCTGGACGAGCTACGCGCCGCTGTCCGAGGACTACCCCCTGTCATCGCCCGGGGCGGGGCAGGACCTGTGGATCGTGGCGCTCATCCTGATCGGCACCAGTTCCATCCTGGGCGCCATCAACTTCATCACCACGATCTTCAAGATGCGGGCACCGGGCATGACCCTGTTCCGGATGCCGATCATGGTCTGGACCGTCCTCGTGACCTCCGTCCTCGTGCTGATGGCGACGCCGGTCATCACCAGCGCCCTGATCATGCTGTTCATCGATCGCAACTACGGCGGCAGCTTCTTCGATCCGCGCGTCGGCGGCGACCCGATCCTCTACCAGAACATCTTCTGGTTCTACTCGCACCCGGCCGTCTACGTGATGATCCTGCCGGCGATGGGCATGATCAGCGAGATCCTGCCGGTCTTCAGCCGCAAGCCCCTGTTCGGCTACAAGGCGTTCGTCTTCGCCACCGCGGCCATCGGCGCGCTCGGCTTCTCGGTGTGGGCCCACCACATGTTCACGACCGGTGCGGTGTACCTGCCGTTCTTCAGCCTGATGACGTTCCTCATCGCCATCCCGACCGGCGTGAAGATGTTCAACTGGATCTTCACGATGTGGCGCGGCAAGCTGACCTTCTCGACGCCGATGATCTTCGCCATCGGGTTCCTGTCGATGTTCCTGCTGGGCGGCATCAACGGCGCGTTCAGCGCCTCCGTCCCGGTGGACTTCGCGCTCCACGACACCTACTTCGTGGTCGCCCACATCCACTACGTCCTGTTCGGCGGGTCCGTCTTCGGGATCATGGCCGGCTTCTACTACTGGTTCCCCAAGATGACGGGGCGGATGCTCAACGAGACCATCGGCAAGCTCCAGTTCGTCCTGATGTTCATCGGGTTCAACCTGACCTTCTTCCCGATGCATGAGCTGGGCCTGGCGGGCATGCCCCGACGGATCGCGAACTACGCGGACACGGCCGGCTGGAACGACCTGAACCTGCTCGCGACGGCGGGTGGCTTCCTCATCGCGGCCAGCATGCTGCCGCTCCTGTGGAACATCTTCGTGTCCCTGCGCAGCGGCCAGCCGGCCGGTGACGACCCGTGGGAGGCGAACACGCTCGAGTGGGCGACCAGCTCGCCGCCGCCGCCGTACAACTTCGACCGCCTGCCGGACATCCGTTCCGAGCGACCGCTGTTCGACCTCCGGCACGGGCCGGCGACGGACCACTGAGCGCGGACGAGACGATGACCACCGAGAGCCAGTCCCTCACCACCGCGCCGGTCGTCCACGATCCGCTCGAGCACTACGGCCACGACCGTGGCGGCATCAGCAACCCGATCCTCGGGATGCTGCTGTTCATCACGTCGGAGGTCATGTTCTTCGCCGGCCTCTTCGCCGCGTACTTCAACACGCGCGCGTCGGCCGAGGTCTGGCCGCCCGAGGAGTTCGCCGAGGTCCTCGAGATCATGCCGTTCGTCGGGCCGGCGACGATCCTGCTGATCATCAGCTCGTTCACCTGCCAGATCGCCGTCTGGTCGATCCGCAAGGGCGATCGGACGAAGTTCCTGCGGGCGATGGCCGTGACCCTCGGGCTGGGCATCACGTTCCTGCTGATGCAGGCGGTGGACTACTTCATGCTGGGCCACCACGATCCGGCACTGACGCTGTCGTCGGGCACGTTCGGCACGACCTACTACACGCTCACCGGCTTCCATGGCGCGCACGTGTTCGGCGGCGTGATCATGCTCGGCGTCGTCCTGTATCGAGGCATGGCCGGCCAGTTCTCGGCGCGCCACCACGATGCCGTCGAGGCGGCCTCGCTGTACTGGCACTTCGTGGACGTCGTCTGGATCCTGCTGTTCACGCTGCTGTACATCGTCCCGGGCCAGAGCTGAGGGGGCCGCACCGATGCATCTGCTCCGCCATCCGCGCAACGCAGCCCTGCTGGGCCTGATCTTCGTGGTGATCGGGATCATCTACCTGGTCGTCCCGAACATGCTCGGCGTCAATGACGTGGACGGGGACGCGAACGCGCTCGACATCGCCGCCGGCGCGACGATGCTGCTGGCCCTCGGGGTCGCGATGGCGATCATGGCCTACGTGCTGGCGGCGGGCACCCGCGAATGACCGGCCAGGATCGGCCGCACGGCCTGACCGGCCCCGCTGCCACCGCCGCGATCTGACCCGAGCTCGCTGATGTTCGAAGCCTGGGACGCGCTCCTCCAGACCCTGAGCCAGTTCGTCATCCCGGACTGGGGTGGCCTCATCGCGCTCCTGCCGATCGCGATCATCGCGCTCGTCGTCCTCACCTTCGCCCTCCTGTTCCGCCGCCTCCTCAGCGCGCCGAAGGCTCGTCGGGGGTTCCAGCCGATCAAGCCGGCGACGCCCGAGGGCATCCACATGCCGGGGCCGTCGTTCGCCCCGATCTTCGCCGCGGTCGGTGCCTTCCTGCTGTTCCTCGGACTCGTCTTCGGTGGCACCATCCTGATCCTCGGCGCGATCGCCATGGCCCTCACGCTGCTCTACTGGCTGGCCGAAGCGATGCGGGTGTACGACCGGGAGATCTCGGCCTCGGCGCCGCCGCTGCCGGTCGTCGTCCACGACGGCCCGCCGCCCGGCGTCCACATGCCCGGACCGTCGTACCGGCCGTTCATCGGCGCCATCGGCATGACGATGCTCCTGCTCGGCCTCGTGTTCGGTGGCTGGCTGCTGGTCATCGGCGTCATCGCCCTCGTGGCGACCCTCGTGGGCTGGCTCATCGACGCGGTCAAGGAGTACCGCAAGACGGTCGAGGCGGACCAGACCGGGCACCTGGAGAACATCCCGGCGCCTCGGACGCCGACCCTCATGATCTCGACGCTGGCGGTCCTGTTCATCGGCGGGATCATCCTGCAGACCGGGATCTTCCCGCCGCGCACGGCCGATGGATCCGGGGCTCCCGGGGCGTCCGGCGGCCCGCCCCCGGCCGGCTCGGCCGCCCCGCCGCCCAGCACCGAGCCGCTGCCCGAGGGTGACGTCACGATCACGGCCCTGGGCGTCGCCTTCGTCCAGAAGGCGTTCACCGGCCCGGCCGACACGCCGTTCACGATCGTGCTCGACAACGAGGATCCCGGGACATCCCACGACATCGACCTGAAGGACGCCTCCGGAGCGCTGGTCTTCGATGGCAAGGTCATCCTGGGCGTCTCGAACGTCGTCTACGACGTCGGCGCCCTGCCGGCCGGGACCTACGAGTTCATCTGCTCGATCCACCCGATTCCCGCGATGACGGGGACCGCCACGCTCAAGTAGGCAGGCCCGCCACGCCGCGTCGACCGATCCTGGCCGCTCTCGCCATCGCCGTCGTCGCGACCGTCGGCATCCTCCTGGTCGTCAACCTGACGAGGAGCGGCGGCACCGCCCGGGCCAGCATCGGCGACCCCGCGCCGGAGATCGTCGGGACCACCCTGGACGGCCAGCCCTTCCGCCTGTCCGACCTGCGCGGTGAACCGGTCGTCCTCAACTTCTGGGGTCCGTCGTGCGTCCCCTGCCGCGACGAGTTCCCGCTCCTCGAAGCCAAGGGCTCGCAGTTCGCGGGCGATGGCCTGCACATCGTCGGGGTGCTCACGGACGACCCACCCGCGCCGGCCATCGACTTCATCGCCGAGTACGGCGCCACGTGGCCGACCGTGGAGGACCCGGACAAGGCGGCCAAGACGGCGTATCGCGTCATCGGCCGGCCGCAGACCTACTTCATCGACCCGAGTGGGGTCATCCGCTCCATCCAGGTCGGCGAGCTGACCGATGCCGACTTCGACCGACAGTACGCCAAGATCGCTCCGTGACCGATCGGGTATCGGTCGGGTGATGGACGGGCCGGCGATCGAGGTCTCGGGGCTGTCGAAGCGATACGGGGAGCGGGCGGTCCTCGACGACCTGTCGCTGACCGTCGCCCGCGGCGAGCTCGTCGCGCTGCTGGGGCCGAACGGCGCGGGGAAGACGACGACCGTGGAGATCGTCGAGGGCTATCGGGCCGGCGACGGCGGATCCGTCCGGGTCCTCGGGGAGGATCCCCTCCGTGGCGGGCCCGGGTTCCGGGCCAGGATCGGCCTGATGCTCCAGGGCGGAGGGTTCGACCCGCGATCGCGGCCGCGCGAGACGCTCGTCCAGTACGGTCGATTCCATGGCTCGCCGCGCGATCCGGACGAGGTGCTTGAGCTGTGTGGCTTGACCACCGTGGCCCGGACCCCGTACCGCCGGCTGTCCGGAGGCGAGCAGCAACGCCTGAGCCTGGCTGTCGCCCTGGTCGGCCGGCCGGAGGTCCTCATCCTGGACGAGCCGACCGCCGGGATGGACCCGGAGGCGCGCCTCGTGACCCGCGGGATCGTCACGGAGCTGCGGGCCGCCGGCGCGGCGATCCTGCTCACGAGCCACGACCTCACCGACGTCGAGCGGCTTGCCGACCGGATCGCCGTCCTCGCCGGCGGGCGCCTCGTGGCGATGGGGACGCCCGCTGCGTTGACCGCCGGGACTCGCCCGCGCCTGCGTGTCCGCCTGGACGCGCCGCTGACCTCGGACGCCATCGCCGGCCTGCAGGCCGCGCTGACGAGCTCGCACGCGGGCGTCCGCGTCGTCGCCGAGGCCGACGACGCCCGCTACGCCATCGAGGGCGTGGTCCCGGACCCCGACCTCGTCGCGGCGCTCGCGGCGTGGTGCGCCTCGGTCGGGCGGCTCATCGTCGAGGCGCGGACGTCCGGCGGGTCGCTGGAGGAGGCCTACCTGGAGCTCGTCGGGGCCGGCCGGGAGGGGTCGGCGTGAGCGACGGCCCGAGCGGAGCCACCGAGCCGCGGCGCGTGACCGCGACCGCGGCGAGTCGCTGGCGGGCGACGGGCGCGCAGGTGGCGATGGAGCTGCGCCTGACGGGGCGTCGGGGCGAGAACGTCCTGGTGACGGCCATCATCCCCGCTGTCGTCCTGGTCTTCTTCGCGTCGATGAACGTCGTGCCGGTGGGGTCGGGCGACCCGCTCGACTTCCTCGTGCCCGGGGCACTGGCCCTCGCGATCATCGCGACCGGTCTGGTCAACCTCGGCATCGCGACCGCCTACGAGCGCCACTACGGCGTCCTCAAGCGACTGGGTGGGTCGCCGCTGACGCGGTCGGGGCTCATGACCGCGAAGATCGCCACGGTCCTGGTGGTGGAGGTCCTGCAGATCGCGCTCCTCGGCGCGATCGCGGTCGGCCTGGGCTGGCGGATCGGACCGGGCGCGTCGCTGGTGCTCTTCGTTGCCGCCTGGCTGCTCGGGACGCTGGCCTTCGCCGGGCTCGGGCTGCTGCTGGCCGGCACGCTGCGGGCGGAGGCGACGTTGGCGCTGGCGAACGCGGCCTTCATCGCCTGCCTGCTGCTCGGCGGGATCGTGGTGCCGGTGGATCACCTGCCGGGCCTACTGGCGGCCGTCGCGAGCGTGCTGCCGGCGGCCGCCCTGTCGGACGCGTTCCGGGCGGCCCTCGGTACGGGCGGCGGGTCAGGTGCCTCGTTCGCGATCCTCGCCGTGTGGGCGGTCGGGGCGGTCGCGTTGACCGCCCGGACGTTCCGCTGGGAGTAAGCCCGCCTGACGGCCGGGCGCGCCTACCAGGGCGCTCGCGCTACTTCTGCGCGTTGAGCTGCTTGTCGACTTCCTTCTGGATCTGCTCGTCGCGGCGATTCTTGACCCGACGGGCCAGGAAGAACCCGATGACGAGCGGCCAGAGGATGGTCGCGATCGCGCCGATGACGACGGCCGTCACGTACTGCGGCGACGTGTTCGCGTTCGTGAGGACGAGGACGAGCCACGCGATGACCGCGCCGACCGCGCTACCGATGATGTGCTGAAGCATCGAAGCCTCCTGCCCGACCACCTTGCCGATGGGCATACGGTCCCGCGGTCGATACCCTGAGCGTAGGGTCACGAGGCAGCGGCCGTCAATGTGAGAACGGCCTGAACGTTCGGGACCCGGCGATCACTCATAGGGAGTGACCGCGTCGCCAGTCGGCGCGGCACGGAGGGAGTGAGCGTGCGAGATCTCGTCGAACGGGCGAGGGACGGCGATCGCGAAGCGTTCGGAGCACTGGTCGGCCTGATCAGTGACCGGTCGTACGCGCTGGCCGTCCGGATCCTGCGCGACACCGATCTGGCCGAGGACGCCATGCAAGCGGCGTTGATCTCGGTCTGGCGCCAGCTCCCGACGCTGCGAGACCCGGACCGCTTCGAAGCCTGGGTCCGCAAGGTGCTCGTCCATGCCTGCTACGCCGAGGCCAGGCGTCGCCGGTGCGTGGGCAGCCAACGTTCGCGTCCTGCCGGTCGACGGGCCGGCTGGGCCGGATGGCCTCCTGTCCATCGTGGATCGCGACGAGCTCGAGCGCGTCTTCCGGCGCTTGCCGGTCGAGCAACGGGCCGTCTTCGTCCTGCATCACCACATCGGCCTGCCGCTGACCGAGATCGCCGAGACCCTCGGCATCCCGGCCGGCACGGCCCGTTCACGACTCCACTACGCGACGCGGACGTTGCGCGCGGCCGTCGAGGCCGATGCGACGCCGGTCGCTTCCGAAGGGCGGATGGCATGACCGACGACCGGGATTTCGATCGACTCGCGCGAGCCTGGCTCGAGCTGAGTCCGGATCGCGCACCGGAACGAACGGTCGCCGCTGTCCTCCAGGCCGTCGAGATCACGCCGCAGGTGCGGCGCTGGGCTCGCTGGCTCCCAAGGAGGGGATCCCAGATGTCTCGTGTACCTCTCGTGGCGACCGTCGCGGTCGTCGGTGTGGTCGCCGTGGGCGGCCTGCTCATGATCAACCGGCCGAGTGACAGCGCGGTCGGGGCCGCGTCGCCGATCCCGTCGGCGGCGGCCGTCACCGCGTCGCCGTTGGCATCAGCCGGCGCCGGCGCGCCGATCCCGGCCGAACTCCAGTACCGCTGGATCGGCGAGCCGCGCGACGTCGGCCGCGGCGTCAGCACCCGGACCGGGCTCAACTTCAGCTCGGACGGCTACTACCTGAGTGGCACCGAACTATGTCGCCACGGGCCTGCTCGGCTCGCTGGCCTCGGTCACGGATATCGGCGAGATCACGCTCGTCACCCCGCCGGATGCCGGTGACGACCTGTGCGCGGAGGGCGACGTCGGGGTCTACGGCTACGAGCTGTCGCCCGGCGGCACGATGCTGCACATGACCGCGTCGTCCGAGGACGTGCGACGCCCGCTCGATCGCCGTCTCGGGCGACTGGTACCGCGTCGATTGCACGAGCACGGAGAATGCCTGCTGGGGCGACCTGGAGGCCGGGACCTATCCGTCGCAATACGTGGATCCCCGGCTTGACCCCGGCGCCAGCTGGGACGTCCCGTTCGGGGCGCTGTCGTTCACGGTGCCGGACGGCTGGTCGAATGCGTCCGACTGGCCGACCAGGTTCCACCTGACACCGACCTCCGACTATGCGAACTGGACCGTGGACGGGCCACCGCCCGAGAGCTGGCACGGGGTCTTCGTCTATGGCCGGCCGGCCGCCTCCGGACAGCTCGCGAACTGCGCGAACAACCTCCAGGACGCGGTGGCGCGGACGCCCGAAGCGCTGGTCGAGCTGGATCTCCAGCCGGCCCGGGATCGTCGCCGGCGAGCCGCAGGCGGTCACGATCGACGGGTATGCCGGGCTGTCGGTGGATGTGCAAGTCGCACCGGACTGGACCACGACATGCGAGGGCGAGACCACGCCGGTCGTCATGCTGATGGCCGAGGCGACCGGCGGCGACCCTGGCTGGAGCTGGGGCGTCCTGAGCGGCGAGCACCAGCGACTGATCTTCCTGGATCTCGGCGGCGGCGACACGGTCCTGATCGGCATCGAGTCCGTCTACCCGGATCGGTGGGACGCCCTCCTCGCCGAGGCGATGCCCATCGTCGAGTCCTTCGACTTCAAGTAGGCCCCGATCGCGGGTTCGAGTACGTTCCGAGGCGGCGGCGACCGAGGGGAGCCGCCGCCTCGACACGTCCGGCGCGGCAGGCATGCGAGCCCGCCGAACGCCCGCCCGGGGAGCGCTATCCGCGCGACGGCCTCGTGCAGACGTCTAAGGCTCGCCCGAGGAGCGCTAGGCGGGCCGATACCCCTGCGGCGGCCGATCCGGAGCCGCGAGGGGACCCGGCCCACGCTCAGGACAGGTCGTTAAGGCCCGCATGATGGGCGGAGCGCCGGCACGTCACCGCCTTCGGCTCCCACCACGGGCGTATGACGCGATCGGTGGGCTTCAGCCTCGCGCAGGCCGATCGACCCACTCGGGTGACGCGTCCGAACCCGCCAGATCTGCACCCGAGGAACGTTGGGCGGACTCGGAGGGGTCGGATCGGCCGTGCCTCCGACGAACGGCGCGGCGCACGCTCACGGCGCTGCGTGCTCGGGTCGTGGGCCGGCCGGATCGGGTCGCGAGCTCGCCTTGCTTGCCCCCGATGCAAGTCTGTCGGCATCATGACGATCCGCAGCGCGGCCGAGGGGAGCCGCCGCCTCGCCATGTCCGACGCCGGGAACGATTCGCGGAACGCTGACGCCATACCATCCGAGCACGACCACTGTGGCCGTGCCGTGACAGAGGGTGACCGTGGACCAGCGGATGCTCGTCGAGCAGGCACGGGAGGGCGATCATGACGCCTTCGCGTTGCTGGCCGGCGCGGCCATCGCGCGGCTGGACGCGGCAGCCCGACTGATCCTCCGGGACCCGGAGCTCGCGCGCGACGCGGTCCAGGACGGATTGGTCCGAGCCTGGCGGGATCTGCGGTCGCTCCGCGATCCGGACCGGTTCGACGCGTGGGTCTATCGACTCACGGTGAACGCCTGTCTTGACATCACGCGACGCCGGCGACGTCGGGCCATCGAGGTGGAGATCACCCCGATCGACGGTCCGGTCAGCGCCGACATCGCGTCGCTCATCGCCGATCGCGACCAGCTGGACCAGGCGCTCAAGCGCCTGGAGCCCGAGTGGCGCGCGCTCGTCGTCGCCCACTACTACCTCGGGATGCCGCTGCCCGAAGCCGCGGCCGCCCTGGGCATCCCGCTCGGGACCGCCAAGTCCCGGCTCCATCGCTCGCTGTCCGCCATGCGGATCGCGATGGCCATCGATGACCCGACCGCCACGACGCCGGTCGCCGGAGGGCAGCTCGCATGACCGCCTTCGATCGGTTCGAGCGGGACCTCCCGATGGACCTGGAGAACCTCGCCGGGCCGCACACGCCCGACTACCTGACCGACATCCTCAGCCGGACCGCGACCACGCGCCAGCGGCCCGTCTGGACGTTCCCCGAAAGGTGGCTCCCCATGGCTGAGATCACCAGCCGCTCCACGACCGTCCCACGCCTGCCGTGGCGGATGATCGCGCTGGCCCTGGTCATCATCTCGTTGCTCGTCGCCGGCGCCGTGTTCGTCGGCTCTCGACAGACCAAGCTCCCGCCGCCATTCGGCCCGGCCGGCAACGGCCAAGTCGTCTACTCGATGAACGGCGACATCTACTCGGTCGATCCTGTCAGTGGGGTCCCGAAGGCGATCGTGACCGGTCCTGAGGTCGACTCGGGCCCGGGCTTTTCGCCCGACGGCACCATGATCGCCTTCGACCGTTCGACCGGCGATGAGGGCTGGTTCGACCTGCGGTCGCCGCGGCCGATGGCAGCAACCTGCGGATCGTCACGACCAAGCCGTACTGGCAGAACTCCAGAGTCACCTGGTCGACCGACAGTTCGGCCCTGTATCGGCGGAACGACGCCGGGCAGCTCACGCGGATCGATGTCTCCAAGGTGGCTGACCCGACGGTCATCGCCGCCGGGATCGCGCCCGACCGATTCGCCCTGCGACCTCCGAACGACACCCAGATCCTGTACCGACCGATCGACCAGGCCGGCCTGTGGGTCATGGACGCCGACGGGACGGGCGGCCACCTGCTGTTCGCGAAGGAAACGACGACCCCGAGCCAGTGGGACTTCGCCGAGTACGAATGGTCGCCGGACGGTACGAAGGTCGCCTTCATGCTCACGCCGGGCGATCTGCCCAACGAAGCCCGCATCTGGGTCATGAACGCCGACGGCACCAACCCCAGGCAGCTGACCGACGGTGTCGGCAACTGGTTCGAAGGCCAGATGAAGTGGTCGCCGGACAGCACGCACATCGCGTTCAATCGCTGGCTGGATGGCGTCCTCCACCCGATCGGCATCGTATCGATCGATGGCGGCCCGGTCCTGGATGCCGGTCCGGTCCCGGTCGACGAAGAGGCGTTCGACTACTCGCCCGACGGCCTGACGCTTTGGACGGTCTTCGCCAAGACGAAGGCGCTTGCGATCGATGTGCACGACGGGTCATTCGAGGAGCGACCGTGGCCGACCGGCATGGTGCCGACGTGGCAGCGAGCGGCCCTGGACCACTAGCTCTGCCTACCCGCCCCGCCAGCGCCCCCGGCGCCAGCCCCAGCTCCCCTTCGGCCGCGGCGGTCGTCCAGCCATGGACGTCGTCGCGGCTGACGGTCGTCCCGTGGGCGACGACCTGGAGCGCCAGCCCGTCCAGCAGGGACAGGATCCGCCAGGCGGCACCGGACGGGTCGACACAGCGGAACTCGCCTCTGGCCACGCCCGCCTTGATCGTCCGCTCCAGCAGGCCCTGCCAGGCCAGGTTCAGGCGGCGTGACGTCGCCTGGAGGGCCGGCCGCCGCGCCGCCTCGGCCCAGGCATCCAGCCAGACCTGGAACGACCAGTCCTTGTCGGCCGGCGTGTAGGTGCGCAGGAACTCGACGATGGCCTCGCGTGGACCGGGCGCCGCGGCCATGGCCGCCTCGGTCAGGTCCAGGTCCTGCGACGCGACCCGCTCGAACGCCGCGGCCAGCACGTCGTCCATCGACTCGAAGTAGTGATGGATCAGCCCGCTCGACGTGCCCATCGCGGCCGCGACGTCCCGCACGGTCGTCGACGCCAGGCCCTTCTCGAGCGCCACCGCCAGGGCCGCATCCACGATCGCATCGCGTCGTTGCTCGGGCGTCATCCGGCTCATGTCCCGCAGGGTACGCCGCTATTGCGCGAGCGTCCAATAATCGGTATCGTGGCGCGGTCGTGGTCGCCACATCGAGGGCCGCATGATCCGCACATCACCGTTCCACGAGCGCACGAGCGCGCTGAACGCCACCGGACTCTGGAGCCACTGGTCCGGTCATCTCGCGGCCCAGCGCTACCAGATCTCCGACAAGTTCGAGTACTTCGCCGTCCGCAACTCGGCCGGCATCTTCGACTCGTCGCCCCTCTTCAAGTACCGCATCCACGGACCGGACGCCGAGTCGTTCCTGGCCGGCATGCTGGCCCGCGACATCCGGACCTGCGCGCCGGGCAACGCCCAGTACACGGTCTGGCTGGACGATCGCGGCTTCGTCATCGAGGACGGCGTCATCCTCCGCCCCGGCAAGGACGAGTTCCTGCTGACCTCCGCCGAGCCCAACCTGGCCTACTTCCAGGATCGCATCGGGCGGCGCGAGCGGGTCACCATCGAGGAGGTCAGCCACGACCTGGGCACCCTGGCGATCCAGGGTCCGCGGTCGCGCGACCTGGTCTCGCGGCTCATCCCGGACGCGGCCACGATCCCCTACTTCGGGCTCGCCCATGGCGAGATCGCCGGCTCCCCGGTGACCGTGTCGCGGACGGGCTACAGCGGCGACCTGGGCTACGAGCTGTGGATCGACAGCGCCGACGCCCTGAAGGTGTGGGACACGCTCTGGGAGTCGGTCGAGGGCTACGGCGTCCTGCCGTTCGGCCTGGACGCCCTGTCCATGCTGCGCATCGAAGCCGGCCTGCTCCTGCTGGACGTCGACTTCTCGTCGAGCCGGTTCGCCTGGACGGACGAGGACCGCTCCACCCCCATCGAACTCGGCTTCGGCTGGATGTTCAGGGACCTCGCGACGGACGACCGGGCCTTCATCGGGCGCCGGGCGATCGAGCGCGAGATCGCCGACAAGACGTCGCGCTGGCGGCTGACCGGCATGCTCGTGGACTACGAGGACTACGAGCGGACCTACAACGAGGCCGGCCTGATCGCCCGCAAGGACCACACGCCCATCGAGGAGGAGTTCTTCGTCTACGACGACGACATGAAGCAGGTGGGCTACGCCACGAGCTACATGTATTCCCCCATCCTCCAGCGCCACATCGCCCTGGTCCGCGTGCGACCCGAGCTTGCCGCGCCTGGCACCGAGATCCGCCTGGAGGTGGACGTGAACCACAAGTACGAGTACGTGCGTGCCCGGACCGCGCGTAACCCGCTCTACCACCCGGCACGAAAGACGGCATGACGATGGCGACCAAGACGACGACCACCAAGGGCAGCAAGTCGGGCGCCGCCAAGCCCGCCAAGTCGACTGCGAAGTCGGCTGCGGCGAAGGCCGAGGACCGGACCTACGACGCGATCGTCATCGGTGGCGGCCATAACGGCCTGGTCAACGGGGCGTACCTGGCGAAGGCCGGCCTCAAGACCCTGATCATCGAGCGCCGCCACACGGTCGGCGGCGCGGCGATCACCGAGGAACTGCGCCCCGGGTTCAAGTTCACGACGTTCTCGTACGCCCTCAGCCTCCTCCGGCCGGACATCATCCAGGACCTGGAGCTGACCAAGCACGGCTTCATGCCGCTGCTGATGTCGTCCACGTTCGCCCCGATGGAGAACGGCGACTACCTGTTCATGGGCCAGGACCACGGCCTGAACCAGAAGGAGATCGCCCGCCACAGCCAGCACGACGCGGACGCCTACGACCAGTACGCCCACGACATGGAGATGGTCCTCCAGGCGTTCAAGCCGATCATGGACAACCCGCCGCCGGACATCTTCAGCGACGACCCCGAGGAGCTGCTGGCCCTCGCCACGCTGGGCTCGCGCTTCCGCAAGATGGACAAGCGCACCCTGCACAACGCCGTCCGCCTCCTGACCGGCAGTGTGGCGGACTTCCTCGACGACTACTTCGAGTCGGACATCCTCAAGGGCTACCTCGCCTCGAGCGCGATCATCGGCACCAAGGTGGGACCTCGGTCGCAGGGCTCCGGGCTCGTCCTCCTGTACCACTCGCTGGGCGAGCACGACGGCGAGTTCGGTGCCTGGGCCTTCCACAAGGGCGGCAACGGCGGCTTCACCCAGATCCTGGCGCGCGCGGCCCGGGCGTTCGGCGCCGAGATCATCCTCGAGTCGCCTGTCCACGAGGTCATCACGAAGAACGGCCGGGCCGTCGGCGTCGCCCTCGAGGACGGGACCGAGTACCACGCGAACACCGTCGTGAGCGCGCTCGATCCCCGACGGACCTTCCTCGAGCTGGTCAGCCCACGCGAGCTCCCGGACGACCTGGTCGAGTCGATCACGCGGTACCGCTTCCAGGGCACGTCGTCCAAGGTGAACTTCGCGCTGGACGGGCTGCCGGAGTATCCGGCCCTGCCGGGTCGGGGCGACCAGTTCCGCGGCTTCACCAACATCGGGCCGTCCATGGACTACCTGGAGCGCGCCTTCGACGAAGCCAAGTACGGCTGGTACAGCCAGCGCCCGTACATCGACACGGCGATCCAGTCGACGATCGATCCCGACATGGCGCCCCCCGGCAAGCACGTCATGAGCTGCTTCATCCAGTACACGCCGTACAAGCTGCGCGAAAGCGACTGGGACACCGAGCGGCAGAACCTGGGCGACACCGTCCAGGCCACGCTCGAGTCGTTCTTCCCGGGCTTCGGCAAGCTCGTCCTGCAGCGCGAGGTCCAGACGCCGCTCGACATCGAGCGGACCGTGGGCCTGAGCGAGGGCAACATCTTCGCCGGCGAGTTCCTCGCCCCGCAGATGTACTTCTTCCGGCCCGCGCCGGGCTGGAGCCAGTACCGGACGCCGATCGATGGCTACTACCAGTGCGGCTCCGGCACGCATCCGGGTGGCTGCGTCGTGGGCGCCCCGGGCAAGCTCGCCGCGGAGCGGATCCTCAAGGACCGCGCCAGGGCCTGAGGCTGGACCCCGCGGTCGTCGCCGCGGGCGCGCGGGTGTCGCCGGTGGGGTGTCGCCGTGGGGCGTCCGGCGGGACAGCGTCTCCAGCAGCGACGTGTTCGCGATCGTTCCGGCCAAGCGGAACCATCGGCTCCTGTGAGCATCGATCCGTGAGCATGTCGTTCCGCATGCGCGGAAGCATCGGCGGGTCGCGGTTTCGGGGACGTCGCTCCCGCGCGGTCGAGAACCGGACGCCACCGGACTCCCCGCAGCCCGACTGCCGCCCGTATACTGGGCGACCCCCACCCAACCCCTCGAGTCTGGGATGAACACGCTGCCATGAATGCCATCTCGGCCGAAGGCCTGGTCAAGGTCTATCGGTCTCGCAAGTCCGAAGTGCGCGCCCTCGACGGCGTCGACCTGGAGGTCCCGGAGGGCACGATCCTGGGCCTGCTCGGGCCCAACGGCGCCGGCAAGACGACCACGGTCCGCATCCTCGCCACGCTCCTGAAGCCCGACGCCGGGCATGCCACCGTGGCCGGCTTCGATGTCGTCAAGCAGGCCCAGCAGCTCCGGTCGGTCATCGGCCTGTCCGGCCAGTACGCGGCCGTGGACGAGAACCTGACCGGTCGCGAGAACCTCGAGATGTTCGGCCGGCTCTACCAGCTGCCGAAGTCCGAGGCCAAGCGACGCGCCAGCGAACTGCTCGAGCAGTTCGAGCTGACCGACGCCGGCGATCGCGTCATCAAGACCTACTCGGGCGGCATGCGCCGCCGGCTGGACCTCGGCAGCGCCCTCATCGGGCGACCGAAGCTCCTGTTCCTCGACGAGCCGACGACCGGCCTTGACCCGCGCAGCCGGCTCGGGATGTGGGACGTCATCCGCGGCCTCGTCCGCGAGGGCACCACCCTGCTGCTCACCACCCAGTACCTCGAGGAAGCCGACGAGCTGGCCGACACGATCGCGGTCGTGGACCACGGCAAGATCATCGCGAGGGGCACCGCGGATCAGCTCAAGTCCGACCTCGGTGGCGCCCGGGTCGAAGTCGTCGTCCACTCGCGTGAGGACATCGCCCGGGCGGCCGAGGTCCTGAACCGCGACGTCGCCGGCGAGGCGACCCTCGACGAGCACACCCGCAAGCTGACCGTGCCGGCCCAGGGCGGCGCCAAGGTCCTCGCGCAGGTCGTCCGCGACCTCGATGAGGCCGGGATCGCGATCGACGACATCGCCCTGCGTCGACCCACGCTCGACGAGGTGTTCCTCGGACTGACCGGCCATACCGCAGACGCCAACGAGGAGGACGCGGCATGACGACCGCCACCGAGCATCCTCCGGCGCCCCAGGGCGGGATCCGCCAGTCCATGTCGGACTCCCTGATCATCACCGGCCGGAACCTCAGGCGCATCCCCCGGATCCCGGAGCTGGCGATCTTCGCGATCATCCAGTCGATCATGTTCGTGCTGCTGTTCGCGTTCGTGTTCGGCGGCGCGATCGCCATCCCAGGATTCCCGGACCCGAACGCCTACCGCGAGTACCTGCTGCCCGGGCATCTTCGTCCAGACCATCGTCTTCGCGGCGGCGACCGTGGCGATCGGCATGTGCGACGACATCAACAAGGGCATCATCGACCGCTTCCGCTCGCTGCCGATGTCGCGATCGGCGGTCCTGATCGGCCGGACGTTCTCGGAAGTCGTCTACAACGCGGGCATCCTGGTCGTCCTGATGCTGGCCGGCCTGGCCGTCGGCTGGTCGGTCCACACGGACCTCGTCAGCTTCCTGGCCGGCGTGGCCCTGCTCCTGGCCTTCGCCTATGCGATGGCCTGGCTCGGCGTCTGGCTGGGGGTGGTCGTGCCGACCGTGGAAGTCGCGCAGCAGGTCGTCGTTCACCGTGCTCTTCCCGATCACGTTCGTCTCGGGCGTGTTCGTCCCGATCGACACCATGCCGACCTGGCTGCAGCCCATCGCCGACTGGAACCCGGTGACCACGCTGGCGTCGTCGCTGCGGAACCTGTGGGGCAACCCGAACCCGCAGATCGGCGACGACCTTCCCGACCCAGAACCCGATCCTCGTGACGCTCATCTGGATCGTCGTGTTCATCGTCGTGTTCGGCCCGCTCGGCGTCCGGCGCTACCGCAACATGAGTCGCTGACCGGATGTTGACGTCGGGATCGGCGCTGGCGCCATTCCGACAGCACGGCTACCCAGCGCTCGCGGCCTCCAACGCCATCTCGCGGTCCGCGGTGGGCGTCAGCCTCGTCGCGCTCGTCTGGCTCGTCAAGGCGGATCCCGGCGCGATCGGCCTCCTGTTCGCGCTCCGCGCCGGGGCCGGGCTGGTCTTCGGGATCCCGGCCGGACTCCTCGCCGACCGGATGGATCGACGCACGCTCCTGATCCTGGCCAACCTCGCGGCGATCGCGATCGCCCTGGCCGCGGCGACCGCTGCGGCGGTCGGCATCCTGCCGCAATGGGCCATCCTGCTCGTGGCGCTGCTGTTCGGGATCGTCGACAGCTTCCAGATGGTGTCGGCCCAGGCCTATACGTACGACCTCGTCGGGCCATTGCTCGCGACCAGCGGCATCGCCATCGCCGCGATCGGCGTGCAGCTCGGGATCGCCATCGGCAACCTCGCCGCCGGGACCGTGGTGGATGACTACGGGGCGGCCGCCGCCTTCCTCGTGGTCGCCGTGGCATCGGGCGTCAGCGCGGTCCTGCTCCTCGTCGGGGCGCCGTCCGCCAAGGTCCGGCGGGCACGGGCACCCGCCGCCATCGACCACCCACCGATGACCGTCCGCGCCTCGCTGCTCCTGGTCCGGCGCAACCACGTGCTCGGCCTCCTCGCCGTCGCGGTCATCGTGACCGAGATCTTCGGGTTCTCGGCGTGGGTCCTGCAACCGGTCTTCGCGGACCAGGTCTTCGACACGGACGCCGCCGGCTACGGCCTGATGGGCGCCGTCATGCGCCTGGGCGGTGCCGCTGCCCTGGTGGTGGTCGCGATCTACGGCGCCCGCCTCACCCGTGGCAGCGTCCTGCTGACGGCGAGCGGCGTGTTCGGTCTGTCGCTCATGGTCCTGGCGGTGGCGCCGACCCTCGCCATCGCCCTGATCCCGATCTTCGTCGTCGGCGGGATGGCGGCGGTCAGCGACTCGCTGTCCCAGTCGCTGATGCAGCGCTCCACCCTCGATACGGAGCGTGGGGCGGCGATGGGCGTCTGGACGTTCGGCGTGGGCTGTGGGCCTGTCGGGAGCCTGGCCGTAGGGCTCGCGGCGGCCCGCGTCGGCGCGCCGGTCACCCAGCTGGTCGCCGGTGCGATCCTGCTCGTCCTGACCGTGGCCTGTCGTTCAACCGGGCCCTGCGGACGCTCCGCTAGGGCTGCGCGAGCGTCCCCGTCCGGTCCGGTGCGCCGCTTGCCGGCGACATCAGGAGAGAGCCATCGGCCACGCCCCGTACGACTGCGACGAGCAGTCCGATCGCCTGGGCGGTCGAGAAGCCCGTCGAGGTCAACGACCGCCAGGTCTCGAACGCGATCACGTGCCAGATGACGGCCTCGAGGGCGGCTCGACGGCCGGGGGCGCCATCGCCGCCGTCGCCCTGGTCGACCCACCCGTCGGCGAGCGCCGCGTGCAGGTCCGCCATGCGCATCTCGAACAGGTCCGGGTCGGTCGGCACGGGCGCCCTCGGATCGACGTCGTGGAGCACGTTCCTGAGCATCGTCTCGTTCGAGGCGTACCAGTCGTACAGCTCGCGCAACCCGAGCACCAGCCGATCTCCGGGATCCCCGACCTCGGACCACGGGCCTGCCGCCGGCATCCCGGTGACCCGCATCCCGTGTTCCGTGCAGGCCAAGTACAAGGCATCGAGGTCGGGGAAGTGAGCGTAGACGGTGTGGCGCTGGACGCCGGCTCGGTCGGCGATCGCGCTGACGGTGGTCCTCGATGGCCCGATCGTCGCGTGCAACTCGAAGGCCGCGGCCGTGATCCGCTCGCGCGTCTCCTCGGACGCCACGAGGCGTCGGCTCATCCGATAGGGCCGTCGTGCGGGTCCGGGTATCGGCTGCTCAGACATGTGCATCGAAAGTATTGACGATAGTGGCTGCCGGCGCTAGTGTCCGCTCATGTTCATTGCACAGCATTGTGTATTGATATCTGAGGAGGCACGCCATGACCGTCGACGACCGAACGCGATACCTGGTGGCCCCCGGCCGCGGCGAGCTGATCTGGGACGGACCGATCGGAACGTCGGTCAAGATCCCGGCCGACTCGACCGGCGGCCTGCTGTCCGTGTGCGAGATGCCGGTCGCGCCCGGCTACATGGTCCCGCCGCACACGCATCGCGACACCGACGAATGGTCGTACGTCCTCGAGGGCCGGATCGGCGCCCGGATCGGCGATGACGAATTCACCGCCGAAACCGGCTCGTGGATCCTCAAGCCGCGCGGGACCATGCACACCTTCTGGAACGCCGGCCCGGAGCCGGCCAGGATCATCGAATTGCTGACCCCCGGCCGGTTCGAGCGGTTCTTCCGCCAGATGACGGACCTGGCGTCGCGGGACGAA
Source organism: uncultured Chloroflexia bacterium (assembly GCA_963738475.1). Classification (GTDB taxonomy): domain Bacteria; phylum Chloroflexota; class Limnocylindria; order Limnocylindrales; family CSP1-4; genus SPCO01. The sequence continues at coordinate 323,158 of CAVTWU010000024.1, read as the reverse complement.
CTCACGGACGAGGTCATGGGCGCGCTGGCCGAGGAGTACGGCACGACCGTCTCGATGGACTGGGTCGAGGACCTGACGGCGCGCTACAGCCTCGAGGTCACCATCTGATCGACGCGATGCGGTCGCCGCTCAGGCCGGCCCGCCCACGACCTTGACCGAGCCGACGCCGCCGGAGATGTCGATGTCGATCCGGTTGGCCGCCGTGGCGTAATCCGGCGATTCGTAGCCGTCGGCGACGCGCGGGAAGTGGACCTGGTCCACCTGGCTGCTGCCGAGTGCCATCCGGCTGCGGATGCGCGCCGCGACGCCGGCCGGGACCTCCAGGGTCAGCGACGCGGCCCCGGACTCGGCCCGGACGACCGTGGCGCCGGCCGCGCGTGGCAGGTTGACCCGGGTCTCGCTCGCGCCGGTCTTGAGGTCCAGGCGTCGAAGTCGGAGGTCGCGCAGATCCAGCAACGAGCGGCTGGCGCCGGTCTCGAGGCGCAGGTCGAGCGGGACCTCGGAGGTGAGCCCCAACTCCCAGCCCGACGCGTGGTCCAACCACGGCAGCCCGTACGTCGTGTCCTGCTCGAGCTCGATCCGGTTCGGGCCGGTGGTGCGATGACGAACGCCGCCTTCGAACGTGCCGTCGACGAGCTGCCCGGGTGCGGCCGCACGAGCGCTGAGCGTGCCCGCGCCGAACTTCACCGAGACGGCCGCGTCGGGAGCCCCGGTCAGGGGCAGCGCCAGGGTCTCGGTCGGCCCCCGTCCGACCGGGATGAACGCGCCGATGACGAACCAGACACCGATGACCACCGCGACCCACGGCCAGTAGTCACTGAAGACCTCGGCGGGTCCCTGGGCCAGCTGGCCGGTCGTACTCATGAGCAGCACGACGCCCCCGAGCGTCCAGGCCACGGGCCACGTGAACGACCACAGTCCGGCGAACCCGGGCCGCCACTCCAGAGGGTCGAGATGAACGTCGCGACGCCGACGAGGATGACGAAGAGCGGCCAGGCCTGGCCCCACGACCAGTCCATGACCTCGCGGACGAGCAGGACGACACCGAGGCCGATGAGCCACGTGGCGGCGGTGATCGCCCCGCGCCGTTGGCCGGTCATGTCGACGTTCCTCCCCGATCGGAGCCTCGTCCGAGACCGACGACCAGGATCACGACACCGAGGGCGACCAGCGCGAGGGGCCACACGAAGTCGAAGTCGAACGCGGGCAGCCACTCCCGCAGCAGGAAGCCCACGCCCACGATGATCAGGATGGCCCCGAAGACGAGGCCGACCGGACTGCCGCGTTCACCGCGGGCAGCTCGTCGAGCCGCGCGCGCGGCGTGACGACGGTCAGCGGCGGATGGGCCGCCGGTTGCGGCGGGGACCGGCGCCGCCGGGTCGGGGGGAGGCGCGGTCGTGGCGCCGATCTCCGCCGCCGAGCCCTCCGGCACGACGATGGCCATGATGATGTAGACCAGCAGGGCGATCCCGCCGGTCAGGACGACCAGCAGCGCCCACACGATCCGGATCAGCGACGGGTCGGCGTCCCAGATCTCGGCGAGCCCGCCGGCGACGCCGGCGAGCATCCGATCGTCGCGCGACCGGTACAGGTGCTCGTTCATCGACAGCCTCCGTTCGGGTCGAGGGTCAGGCTCGCGACGTTGCCGTCGATCTGCAGGTCGATGACCGACCCGTTCGTCCCCGCTCGAGTCCAGACGGTCTCGTCCTGCTGCAGCCCACGGTCGGCCAGGTTCTTGACGAAGGTCAGCTGCTCGTTCACCTCCAGGCGGAGCTCCGTCTCCGGCGGCACACACAGGTCGATGGCCCCGGCGTTCACCGAGATCTCGCCCCGGGTCGAACCGGTACCGAGCGTGATCCGCAGGCGCCCGGCATTGATCGACACGTCCAGTCGCTCCACCGTGGCCGAGCCGGCATCGATCACGATGTCGCCGGCATTGGCGTCGACCTCGATGAGGCCCAGGGCGGCCCCGTCGAGCCGGAGCGAGCCGGTCGCGGCGTTCGTCGTCAGGTCAACGGAGCCGAGCCGATCGGCCGGGACCGTGACGGTGAGGTCGTCGTGTCGGGCGCCACCGCTGGCGGCATCGACCGTGAGTCCATCGCCGTCTCCGCTGATGGTCGGCGGCGGGCCCTGGTAGTCGGCGCGGACCTGCCAGTCCGATCCCGTGGTCGTCCCGAGAGCGACCGAGCCGCAGCGCAGGTCCACGGCAACGGCGGCGTCCGCGTCGAAGGTCCCGCTCTGGTCGAGTCGGGTCGTGGCGCCGGTCATCCCGCAATCGCCGACCGAGCCGACGAAACCGGTCCCCGACGCGATGGCGCCGCCGACCAATGTCCCGAGCACGAGCGCCGCCACCGCCGTCCCGACCGACGCCGCTCGGCTGCGCCCGAGCAGGAGGGCGACGCCGAAGCCGATGAGGATCAGCGGCCACAGCCGCCAGATGTCGTCGAACGCGTTCGCGGAGATGGTGCCGGCCCGGACCAGGAGGGTCATCCCACCGAGCGGGATGAGGAACAGGCCAGCGAACAAGAGGCCGCGTCGGATCCGCATGTCGATCCACCACGATCATGGCCCCGGTCGAGGCCGCGTGAAGGGGCGGCCTGGGACGCGGGCTCCAGACCATCATCGGCCGTCGCGTCAAGCGCCGCGCGTGCCGAACGTCACATGGTCGTCGGGGCTTGTGTCGCGTCGTCGGTCCGGCAGGGCATCCACGCATCGAGGCGGACCGCACGGCGCCGGACAAGGAAGAACCCCGGGTGGTCGGGCCCGGGGTTCAGGAAAAGGCGTTGGTTGCGGGGACTGGATTCGAACCAGTGACCTTCGGGTTATGAGCCCGACGAGCTGCCGCTGCTCCACCCCGCTTGCGTACGGTAGGCGCTGGCGGCCATTCGGTCAAATGGCCGGGTCCGTCGACGACTCGGCGACGGCGGCGTCGGCGCGGGCGACGAGCGCGTCCTGCCAGGTCTCGAGGGCGGCCGGCCACCACGAATCGATGACGTCTTCCGATCCGTACCAGCGGTGTCTCGCGCCCGGCGCGTGGGCGACGTCCTCCAGGACGAGGTGGCGAGCGCCGGGCAACAGAGCGGCCTCGACCGGGATGGCGCCGTCGCCCTCGATCGTCTCGGCGTGCGGCGGCGGGAGGATCTGCTCGTAGAAGCGTCGGGCGGTCCGTTCGGGGCCGGTCTGCTCGACCCCTTCCGCGTGGCCGGCCAGCCAGCGCGACGCCACCGACAGGTAGCCGACGCGCGGCGCCCAGAACGCGCCCGGGCACGTACCGGTTCGAGAAGGTCGCCGTGCCGTTGCCCTTCCAGCGGGTCGGGTCGGACTCCATCGCGTTCGTGTGCGGCGAGCCGAGCGTGACGAGCGCTCCGACGCGTCGAGCGCCCGCGAACCGTCGGCCCTCGTAGGGCTCCGTGGCGGTCAGGACCCGCGCCGCGACACCGCCGGTCGAGTGTCCGATGACCAGGAGCGGGACGCCGTCCGCCACGTCCACGGCACGCAGCAGGGCGCGCGCGGCGCGGGTCGCGATGGCTCCGCCCCCGCGGCGGACGGACAGGATCCAGTCGGGCGTCCAGATCTGGGCGACCTCCACGTGGCCGGCGCCGCGCGCGAGGAGCCGCTCGCGGAACGGCCCGTAGACCGGCGGCGAGCTGAGGAAGCCGCCGATGACGAGGACCGTGGGGGCCGGCGGGGTGCTGGGGACGGTCACGTAGCCACGACCTCCGCCGCCTCAGCCGTTGGCGGCGCGATCGCCGCCGGCGGGTGGTAGCGCAACCGTCGCCCGCCGATCAGCAGCCCCAGGACGAGGCAGATGAGCATGACGCCGCTGAACACGTAGAACGGGTAGATGATCTCCTCCTCGGCGAGGACCCCGGTCAGGAGGGACGCGACGATGAAGCCCATCGTCCCGGCCGCCCCGAAGATCCCCTGCGCGGTCGAGGACTTGCCGACCGGGCTGTTCGCGGCGACGACGGCGTAGAGGGCCGGGTTGAGGAGCGCGAACGCGGTCGCCTCCGCGATGATGAGCGGGACCGCCCACAGCGGATCGACGATCAACGTGTACAGGATGCCCGACGATGGTCGGGATGACGCACCCGACCACGATGAAGAGGTACGACCCGCGCCGGTCGACGATGCGTCCGGCGAACGGCGACAGCAGCAGGACCGGCAGCCCGAACATCGCGAACGTGAAGCCGATGAGGTCGAGTCCGGCGCCGAGGTCCTCCAGGAACAGGCTCCAGATCACCTCGTACGTGCCGCCCGCGTAGTACCCGCCCACGTTGATGACGAGGGCCGCGATCAGGCCGCGATTGAGCAGTCGCCGCGGCGCGCTCGGGTCGACATTCGGCGTCCTGTCGGCGTCGACGTCCGACGCGGCCCGCCCGGTCACCGATGGGGTATCGCGCGGGAACTCCGTGGCGTCGTGGGCCGGCGCGGGATGCGTCCGCCCGCCGGTCTCCTTGACCCGCCATGCGACAGCCCCCGCAGCCGAGGAACGAGGCGATGGCACTGAACACGAACACGAACTGGATCCCGCCGAACATCCCCGCACCGAAGGCCCCGATCGCCGGACCGATGAGCAGGCCGCCCATCTGCGCCGCCCCATAGAGGCCGAACGCCTCGCCGCGACGCTCCGGAGGCGTGGCGTCGGTCAGGTAGCCACGGGCCGCCGGGTCGTACATCGCCGCGGCGATGCCGGCCGCACCGCGCAGGATGACGAACGCGAGTGGGCCGACCAGGAAGAGCGGCAGAAGCTCGAAGACCCCGGTCAGCAGCAGGCCACCGACCATCCACGGGACACGGGCGGTCCGGTCCGCAAGCCAGCCGAAGATGGGCTCTGTGACGAGACGAGCGATCGGCCACGCGGCGATGACGAGGCCGAGCGTGGCCAGGTCCAGACCCTGTTCGACGAAGTAGAGCGGCAGGACGGGGATCAGGCCACCGAACCCCAGCCACACGATGAACTCGGCGGCCAGGAGCGGGACGATATTGCCCCACTGGTCGAACCAGGCTGGGATGCGGGCGCGCTTGGTGTCGGTCGTCACGGGTCTCTCAGGGTGGTGTGCCCGCCAAGGGTACCGGGACGGGCGGCCCGGACCGGCGCTCGGTCCGCGGCGCAGGACGACCGAGTGGCTATCATCGGGCGGTCATGCCCGCCCCCTGGTTGCTCGCCCTCGGCCTCATCCTGGGGCTGATCGTGCTCATCCCCGCTCGCCGCCTGCAGATCGCGGGCTTCTCGGCCGCTGACGACCGGCACGTATGCGGCCGTGCTGTGGCTGATCGGGCATGCTCATCGCGATCCGAGGACTCGGCCTGCGGTTCATGGTGCCGATCCTGCTCATCGCCTACCTGGCGCCGTTCGTCGCCGGCCCGGAGCGGATGGCCCGGATCGTGCGACGGCGACGGCCATCGGGGCCGCCCGACGTGGGTGGCGCCCCGCCGATGAAGAACGTGACGCCGCCGGACGATGTGCGCGTCGGACGACCAGCGGCCGGGCGCAGGAGTCTAGCCACGATGCGCCCCGACCTCGGCTGGCGGCTGGATCCGGCCGTCACCTTCCTCAATCACGGCTCGTACGGCGCGTGTCCGGACCCGGTCCTTGCCTCGCAACGAGCGTGGCGGGACCGGCTGGAGGCGGAGCCCGTCCGGTTCATGGATCGGGTCCTGCCGGATGCCCTGGCCGACGCGCGTTCGCGGATCGCCGCGTTCCTCGGCGCGGACCCGGACGGCCTCGCCTTCGTGTCGAACGCCACGAGCGGCGTGAACACCGTCCTGCGGTCCTTGCGGTTCGAACCGGGCGACGAGCTCCTGACGACCGATCACGAGTACAACGCCACGCTCAATGCCCTGGCCACGGTCGCCGAGCGAGACGGGGCACGCGTCGTCATGGCCCGGATCCCGCTGCCACTGACCGACGCGGTCCAGGCGTTCGATGCCGTCATGGACGCGGTCACGCCCCGGACCCGGTTCGCACTCATCAGCCACATCACCAGTCCCACGGCCGTGATCCTGCCGATCGCCGAGCTCGTCGCGGCGCTGGATGCCCGCGGCATCGACACGCTCGTGGACGCGGCCCACGCACCGGGGATGGTGCCGGTGGACCTGACCGCGCTCGGGGCCGCGTACTGGACCGGGAACGGCCACAAGTGGCTGTGCGGGCCCAAGGGCTCGGCGATGCTCTGGGTCCGGGCCGACCGCCGCGACCGCATCCGGCCCCTGGTCATCTCGCACGGCGCCAACGAACCGCTCGAGGGCCGCGCACGCTATCGACTCGAGTTCGACTGGACCGGGACCGGCGACCCGACGCCCGCCCTCGCCCTCGCCGACGCCATCGACTGGATGGCCGCGTCGACGCCGGGCGGCTGGCCGGCGGTCATGGCCGCGAACCACGCCCTGGCGCTGGCCGGCCGGGACCTCGTGGCCGGGGCGCTCGGCGTCGAACCGATCGCCCCCGACGCGATGACGGGCTCGATGGCGGCCATCCCCCTTCCTGGCCCCATCGACGACACCGCCACGCGCGCCCTCCAGGCACGACTGCTCGACCTCGACGGGATCCAGGTGCCGATCACCCTTTGGCCGGTCCGGGCCGCGCGTGGGCCGGGCGTGAGCCCGGAGCTGCGCCTCCTGCGGGTGTCCGCCCAGCGCTACAACGAGCTGGCGGACTACGAACGCCTGGCCGCGGTCCTGCCGGCGCGCCTCGCCGCTGAGTAGCGTCGGACCAGACGGCGTCGCAAGACGCAGGCCCGCGCGCTACCCCGTGTTCTGCAGCCCGGCGGCGACGCCGTTGACGGTCAGGTGGACCAGGCGCAGCAGCCGGGCACGCTCGGGATCGTCGGCAGGCAGGGCCCGAAGGCGCGCCAGCAGGCGGACCTGGAGCTCGGACAGCGAGTCCACGTACGGGTTGCGCAGCATGATCGAGCGCTGCAGGACCGGCGCGTGATCCAGCAGCCGGTCGCGCCCGGTGATCCGCCGCAGCATCGCCGACGTGCGATGGAACTCGGCTTCGATGGTCGCCCAGCGGCGCTCGTCGCCCTCCCCGTCCGCCAGCGCCGCATACAGCCGGGCCACGCCCATGTCCGCCTTGGCGAGGCTCATCTCGGCGTTGTCGAGCACGCTGGCGAGGAACGGCCAGTCGCGGGCCAGCCGGGCGATCGAGGCGAGTCCGTCCGCCCCGTGGGCCGCGTCGTACGCCTCGAGCGCGGTCCCGAGCCCGAACCAGCCGGGCAGGTTCACGCGCGACTGCGACCAGGCGAAGGTCCACGGGATCGCACGGAGCGAGTCGATGGACGGCGCGACATCGGAGCGACCGCGCGCGGCCGGCCGTGAGCCCAGGCGCAGGGCTGACAGCTCCGCGATCGGCGTGATCGACCGGAAGAACACGGCGAAGTCCGGGTCGTCGTGGACGAGCGCCCGGTACGCCGCGCGTGACGTCTCGGCCAGCTCGGCCATGATCGGGCCGCCGCGGACGAGGGCCGCCTCCAGCAGCGCGTCGTGTTCCGGCGTCGATGCCAGCAGGACGGCGCCGGTCATCTGCTCGAGGTGGCGCCGCGCGATCGTCGCGTCCGAGTAGTTCGCCGCGATGACCTCGCCCTGCTCGGTCAGCTTGAGCCGTCCGGCGACGGAGCCCGGCGCCTGGCCCAGGATCGCCCGGTTGGTCGGTCCCCCGCCACGCCCGATCGCGCCGCCGCGACCGTGGAACAGCGTCAGTTCGATGCCGTGGTCGCGGGCGGCCGCGACCAGCTCGGACTGCGCCTCGTGGAGCAGCCACGCGGCCGACAGGAAGCCCGATTCCTTGTTCGAGTCCGAGTAGCCGAGCATCACCTCCTGGCGATCGCCGCGACCGGCCAGGTGGGCGCGATAGTCGGGGTCGGCCAGGAGATCGCGCAGGATCCGTCCCGCGTCACGCAGGGCGTCGAAGGACTCGAACAGCGGCACGACATCGATGGCGGCCGCCGCCTCCGCGCCGGCCGCGGCGCGCGCGAGGGCGAGCACGTCCGTCGCGTCCGAGGCCGCCAGCGTGAAGCTGACCACGTAGCGGCGACAGGCCGACTCCCCGAACCGCGCCTGGGCTGTCGCGATCGCCCGGAACGTGGCGAGGACTTCGTCCAGCGTGACGCCTGGCGACAGCTCGGTCGTCCCGAGGGCATCGTCCGCCAGCGCCGCCAGCGCGGCTCGGTGGACGGCCGAGTGCTGCCGGATCTCGAGCGACGCGAGGTGGAACCCGAACGTCCCGAGCTGCCAGCGCAGGTCGGCCAGTTCGCCGTACGCGACCCGTTCGAGGCCATCGGCGACGAGCGCCGCCTCCAGCTCCTCCAGCTCGTGGGCCAGGGCCGCCGCGTCCGGGTAGCCGCCGGCCCGCGCGGCCGCGCTCGCCCGTGAGCCCCGCCCGGGTCCGACGCAGTCGCTCGGCGATGAACCCGAACCGCTGCCGGTACGGCTCGTCCGGGAAGCGGCGGCGCAGCAGCCGGTCCGTCTCGGGCAGCTCCTCCGCGTCGCGGGCGAGCCGGTTCGCGAGCGCTCGCGTCGCCGGCGTGGTGGCCATCCGGTCCGATCCCGTGGCCGCGGCGACGGTCTGCATCAGCCGGTTCGCGACCGCCTCGTAGCCGTGCAGGACGTGGTCCGCGTGGATCCGCAACGTGCGCTCGGTGACGTCCGCGGTCACGCCCGGGTTGCCGTCGCGATCGCCGCCGATCCAGCTGCCCCAGTGCAGGAACGCGCCGACCCGAGGTGGCCGGGCGCCGGTCCGGGCCCGGGCATCCGCTCCGCGGCGTCGGCTGCCCGGCGGCGGATCCAGGGCGGCGTCCACGACCCGCGCCAGCCGAGGCGCCAGCGTGAACAGCGTGGAGTCGAAGAACGCCATCGCCGTCCGGACCTCGTCGAGGACCGCCGGGGCGATCGGCCGCAGGTCCGACGTCCGCCACAGGAGGGTGATCTCCTCGCGGAGCCGGCGGCGGACTTCGGCATCCTCGGACGGGGTCAGGCGCGGGTCGTCCAGGCGGGCGAGCAGGTCGCCGCAGCGGCGCAGGGCGACCAGGATCGTCCGGCGGCGGGCTTCGGTCGGGTGGGCGGTGAGGACCGGCGTGACCGACAGGCCGGCCAGCTGGGCATCGAGGGCGGCGTCCGTCCGACCCAGCGCGCGCAATCGCCCGATCGCCTCCGCCACCGAATCGTCGAGGACGCCGTCGCGGGCGGCTCGCTCGCGGCGACGGAGCGCCCGGACGCGCCCGCGCGCCTCGGCCAGGTTGACCAGCTGGAAGTAGAGGGCGAAGGCGCTGATGACGGCTTCGATGGCGCCCGCATCGAGTCCCGCCAGGTCGTCGTCGAGGCGTCGGCGCTCGGCCGGGTCGCCATCGACTCGAAGGCGGATCGTGCGCTTGCGGATGCGCTCGACGAGGTCGAACAGGTCCGGGCCGGCCTGCTCCGCGACGACCTGGCCCAGCAAGCGCGCCGAGCAGCCGGACCTCGGTCGCGAGCGGGTCGCGGGCGCCGGCCGTGCCGATGCCGCCGGGTTCGGGGCGGACGGGGACGGTCATGCGGGTCGATCCCGCGTCCAGCGGCTCGACTCGGGCGGCCCGTGCCGAGCCCGGCGCGAAGGTCGCGGCCGGTACCGCTTCGGGGCCGAGACACGATGCCACCGCAACCTTTCGCGAGCCCGACCTTCCCTACGCTTGTATCGTGATGGTCGTGACGCCCCCCAGTAACGCGCCGCGACCGGCCCGAGTCCCGGCCGCGACCGCCTCGAACCGCCCGATCCGGGCCGCCGCGCCGACGGTCCACGCCGTCTCGCCGCCCGCGCCGGATGGGGTCGCCCAGCTCCGGTTCCTGTACGAGGTCGCCCGTCTCGCCACCACCGCCCAGACGTGGGACGAGCTGCTGGAGACGGTCGTCGACGGGACCCGTGACGCGCTCCATACGGACGTCTCCTCGCTCTATCTGCTCGATCGCGACGGAGCGTACCTGACGCTGGCCGCCACGAACGGCCTGGATCACTACCAGATCGGCCGGGCGCGCGTCCCGTTCGGTGAGGGCGTGACCGGTCGGGTCGCCGCGACCCGGGAACACCTGGTCATCCCGGACGTCCGAGCCGACTCGCGGTTCCTGTGGGTCCGCGGCATCGACCAGCGCCGGTTCGTCGCGTCCATGTTGTCCGTACCGCTCATCTGGCACGACCAGACCGTGGGAGTCCTCAACGTGCAGACCGAGCAGCCACGCCAGTTCTCCGGGGCGGATGTCGATCAACTGCGAGGCGTCGCGGACCTCCTGGCCGGCATCGTCGAGAAGGGCCGCCAGCAGTCCGAGGCGGAAGCCCGGGTCGAGTCGCTCAAGGCGATCGACGAGGCCCGCAGCGAACTCATCGCCCTCGTGACCCACGAACTCCGGACGCCGCTCGCCGTCGTCCGCGCCTACACGGACCTGCTCGCCGAGGAGCCGCCGCTCGCCGGCCGGACGTCGCGCGACATCGCCCGCCGCGAGACCCGCGCCGCCTGGCATCGGGCCACCCTGGAGCAGGTCGAGCGGCTGGATCGCCTCGTGGACTCGATCCTCGCGTCCGTCCGGGTCGTGCCGGAAAGCCCGGCCTCGGTCGTGCCGGTCGATCTCGAGACCGTCGTGTCGTCCGTGCTCGTCTCGCTTCGACCGCTGCTCGTCCGCCACACCGTCCGCCTGGTGCCGGGCCAGCGGCTGCAGGCCCTCGCCGATCCGCCGCGGCTGCGCCAGATCGTGGAGCACCTCATCGAGAACGCCGTGAAGTACGCCCCGCCGGACACCGCCATCACCATCGACTGGAGCCTCGCCGAGGGCGTGGCCCGACTCGGCGTCAGCGACGAGGGCCCCGGCATCCCGGAAGAGTGGCGCGAGCGGATCTTCGAGCCCTACGCCCGCCGCGATACCCACACCGCGCGAGGTTCCGGGATCGGCCTGTATGCCGCCAAACGACTCGGCGAATCCATGGGCGCCCGCCTGTGGTGTGAGCCGGCCCTGCCGCACGGCGCGCGATTCGTGGTCGCATTGCCCGCCGCGGTCGCGATCTGAGGTGAGAGGATGTTGTCCAGCATGAGTACCCGCCCGTTGAGGATCCTCGTCGTGGATGACGACCCGGCCATGGTCGGGGCGGTCACCGCGCTCGTGGGCACCGAGGGCCACCAGGTCATCACCGCCTACGACGGGCTGACCGCGGTCAAGCGCTTCCGCGAGGAGCACCCGGACCTCGTCCTGCTGGACCTGGCGATGCCGGGCCCCGACGGGTTCTCCGTCGCCGGCCAGATGCGCGCCGTCGGCCAGGCGCCGATCCTCATCGTGTCCGGCGAGAGCGGCGAGGCCGCCAAGGTCCGCGCGCTCGGCATCGGGGCGGACGACTACCTGACGAAGCCGTTCGGCAAGGCCGAGCTGCTGGCCCGGATCGCGGCGGTCATGCGCCGGGTGGATCGGACCGGGATGCCGGGCTCGACCTCCGGTGGGCCGCTGAGCGCCGGCAACCTGACCCTGGAGCCGGGCCGCCACGAGGCCCGCTGCGGGGATGCCTCGCTGACCCTCACGCCGACGGAGTTCCGCCTGCTCGAGGCGCTCGTGCGCGCGAACGGCGACATCGTCCCGCACCTGCAGCTGGCGCGGGCCGGCTGGCCGGCCGAGACGGACCCGGACCTGCTCTGGCTGAAGCCGCACCTCGCGCGCCTGCGCGCCAAGGTGGACGAGGCGCACGGACCGGCGATCGTCGCCGTCCGGGGCGTGGGCTATCGGCTGGTCGTGGACGAGACGACGCCCGACTGATCGGGCGATCGAGTCGGGCGCGAGGTCCCGGCGACGGGCCGGGACCAGGTCAGACGGCGACGGCGATCGCGCGGCCGGCGGCGTCATGCGCGGCATCGGCACAGGCGACCCGGCAACCGCGCGCGTCGCGACCGGAGATCGGGTTGAAGTGGAACCACGCCTCGCCGGTCGCCTCGAGACGGCAGCCGCACGACGCACACGTGACCGGCGCGTCGCGACCGTCCCGGACCGCGGTGGTGAGCTTGGGATCGGACGGGTGGATCATGGCGGGCTACCTTCCGGGGGTCTTGGAGTGGGACTCTCCCATCGTCAACCGAGGGTAGGGATGCCCGGTTCCGGTGTCGGCACCGACTGGGGCACGACGAGGTTGCGGTCCGGTTGCGCTTCGACGACTGGTGCGCGATGCGGCTCGACGACCCAGATCGACGCGGCGAGGTGGGCGTCCTCGAGGAGCGACGCGGCCAGGACGGACCCGGCACCGCGATGGGCGCGCATGAGGCGCTCGAATTCGGCCGCGCGCTCCGGGCCGTCCGCGCGCTCCGCGATGACCGAGGAGAGGCGGGTGCCCGACGACGCTGGCGCCGTCCAGGGCCGCCAGGTGGCGGCCGTCCGGGTCGAACAGGTAGGCGCGGCCGCCGGTCATGCCGGCGCCGAAGTTCGCGCCGATCGGGCCCAGGACGACGACCGTGCCGCCGGTCATGTACTCGCAGCCGTGCGGGCCGATGCCCTCGACGACGGCCTCGGCGCCGCTGTTGCGGACCGCGAAGCGCATCCCGGCTCGACCGACGAGGTGGAGCTTGCCGCCGGTGGCGCCGTACAGGACGGTGTTCCCGGCGATGGCCTGGGACGCGGCCGTGGCGGTCAGCTCGGGCTCGGGCACGACCGTGATCGAGCCGCCCGACAGGCCCTTGCCGACGTAGTCGTTGGCCTGGCCGACGAGCCGCAGCGTCACGCCCTCGCCGGCGAACGCCCCGAACGACTGGCCCGCGGCGCCCTTGACCGTGAGGTGGACCGGGCCGGCGAGGTCGCCGCGCTCGATGGCGCCGGTGAGCGCCGCCCCGAACGAGCGATCCGCCGTGGTCAGGCGCAGGCCGCCGGCGGTGACGGACTCCTGGTCGGCGAAGGCGGCCGCGACGCGGGCCTCCAGGCCGGACGCGGGGACGCGGGGCGTGTCGCGGTCCGCGGAGGCGGGATCGGCGCGACGGGCGGCCGAGGCACCCCACGGCGCGGCGCCGACGACCGGGGTCAGTTCCGCTCGGGCGGCCGGGACGGGCGTCAGCAGCCGGCGCGACTCCCCGACGAGCTCGCCGACGGACCGGGCGCCGACGGCGGCCAGCTCGCGGCGGAGGTCCTCGGCCAGGGCGAGCACGAACCGCTCGATCATCTCGGGCGTGCCGGTGAACTTGGCCCGCAGGTCCTCGCGCTGGGTGGCGATGCCGGTCGGGCACGTGTCGAGATGGCACTGGCGGGCCATGTCGCAGCCGATCGCGACGAGCGCCGCCGTCCCGAACGCGAACTCCTCCGCGCCGAGCAGCGCCGCGACGAGCAGGTCCCGGCCGGTCTGGAGGCCGCCGTCCGTGCGGAGGGCGACGCGGTCGCGCAGGTCGTTGCGGAGCAGCGTCTGGTGGACCTCGGCGAGCCCGAGCTCCCACGGCGCCCCGACGTGCTTGATGGACGACAGCGGCGACGCGCCGGTCCCGCCGGCGTGCCCCGACAGGTGGATGTACGAGGCGCCGGCCTTGGCGACGCCCGCGGCGACCGTCCCGACGCCGCGGCTCGCGACGAGCTTCACGCCGATCCTGGCCCGCGGGTTGATCGCCCGCAGGTCCGCGATGAGCTGGGCGAGGTCCTCGATCGAGTAGATGTCGTGGTGCGGCGGCGGGCTGATGTAGCTCTGGCCGGCCTGGCCGCGCCGGAGCGTGGCGATGTAGGCCGTGGCCTTGCGTCCGGGGAGCTGGCCGCCCTCGCCGGGCTTCGAGCCCTGCGAGATCTTGATCTCGAGCTGGTCGGCGCGGGCCAGGTACGTGGCGGTCACGCCGAACCGGGCCGAGGCGACCTGCTTGATCCGGGCGTCGCGCCGCCGGCCGTCCGCGTCCGGGACGTACCAGGCGGGATCCTCGCCACCTTCGCCGGTATTCGCCGAGCCGCCGGCCCGCTGGATGCCGATCGTCAGCGCCTGGTGGGCTTCGGGACTGAGCGCGCCGACGCTCATCGCCGAGACGACGAACCGGCGGACGATGGACCGCGCGTCCTCGACGTCGTCGAGGGCGAGCGGCACGCGGACGCGTCGGACCCGGAGTTCGTCGCGCGGGACGGACGGGCCATCCGCCGGTCGAGCGAGCGCGCCGCGGTACTGCGCGAGGGCCGCCTCCACGTCGTTGCGCGCTCTCGATCGTGGCCAGGGCCTGGATCTCGCCCGGCGATCTTCGGCGAGAACAGGTGCGCCTCGCCATCGCCACGGAACCGGGCGAAGCCGGGATCGGGCAGGCGGGCCTCGCGACCGGGCGCGCGGCTCGGGCAGGGCGGCGGCGGCGTCACGGCGTCGAAGCTGGCGCTCGGCCAGATCGGCGAAGGTCGTTCGGCCGGGCCAGGCGGCGGCCATCGGGAAGCAGCGGGCGACGACCGACGCGTCGAGGTCGATGACGTCCACGAGCGCGCCACCGACGTACGACGACACGGCGCTGATGCCCATCCGCGCGAGCGTCTTGCGCAGCCCGGCTTCGAAGGCGAGCGCGAGGCGCTCGATGGTGTCGGCGGCGCGTCAGCTCCTCGGCGCCGCGGGTCCCGGCCAGTTCGGCGGCCAGTTCCACGGCCAGCCACGGGTGGACGGCCGTGGCGCCGGCGGCGATGACCATCGCCATCGAGTGGACGTCGAGGACGTCCGACGCCTCGACGAGGACGTCCGTGCGGCCACGCAGGCCGGCGGCGGTCAGGGCGGTGTGGACGGCACCGACCGCCAGGATCGACGGGATCGGCAGGTCGTCCGCGCCGAACGAGCGGTCGCTCAGGATCAGGACCTCGACACCGGCGTGCGCGGCGTCGACGGCGTCGGCGGCGAGTCGGGTCAGGGCCGCGTCGAGGCCGGCCGAGCCGGCGGTGGCGGGCCAGGTCGTCGCCAGGCGACGGGTCTTGATCCGGGCGGCACGGAGCGAGCCGAGGAGCCCGTCCGGGTCCACCACGATCGGGCGTGCCAGGCGAACGGTCCGTGGCCCGCGCGGCGGCCCGCCGAGCAGCGCTCGGCCGGCGACCCAGCTCCACCCGCAGGTCCATGACCGCGCGCTCGCGCTCCGGGTCGATCGCCGGGTTCGTGACCTGGGCGAAGGCCTGGCGAAGGTGATCGGCGACCGGTCGGTCCAGCCGTCCGCGGCCGGCGGTCGGGGTGTCGTCGCCCATGCTCCACAGCGGCTCGTGCGCTTCGAGCGCCATCGTCTTGATGTCCAGGCGCGCCCGTTCGGCATCCAGCCCGGCCAGGTAGCGCGCCCTGGCGGCGAGTGGCGGTCGGGCTTCGATGGCGGCCGCGGCGGCATCCGCACGGTCGTCGTGGATCGGTCGCGACGCGTCGTGGATCGGCATCGTCCGCAGGACCCAGGCCTTCGCGTCGGTGTCCTCGAGGATCGCGTGGCGGCGCGGCTCGACGAGGAGGAACTGGCCCGGTCCCAGGCGTCCGCGGCGGACCGTCTCGGCGGCGGTGAACGGGATCGCCCCGGCCTCGGAGGCCAGCCCGACGACCTGGTCGGTCGTGACGGCGAAGGCCGCCGGTCGCAGCCCGTTCCGGTCGACCAGGGCTCCGACCCGGTCCCCGTCCGCGAAGACCATGGCGGCAGGACCGTCCCATGGCGCGAGGAAGCCGGCGGTCCGGCGGCGCCACGTGGCGACCTGCGGATGCGGCGAGCGGCGCAGGGCCGGGGCTTCCGGGATCGCGGCGATCAGGGCGGGCGTCAGCGCCCAGCCGGTCGTCGTCAGGAGTTCGAGCGCCTCGTCGAGGGACAGCGAGTCGGAGCCGTCCGGCGACAGGAGCGGACCGGCGGCCAGCAGTTCCGCCGCCACGCTGTCCGGCGCGACGACGTCCGCGGTCCGGCCACGGACCTGCTCGCGGTTGCCGCGGACCGTGTTGATCTCGCCGTTGTGGGCGATCGAGCGGAACGGCTGGGCGAGGCGCCAGACCGGGTGCGTGTTGGTGGCATAGCGCTGGTGGAAGACCGCGTAATCGACGGTGAGCGGCGCCCGCAGGTCCGGATAGAGGTCGGGCAGTCGGCCGCCCGCCACGAGGCCCTTGTAGACGATGGTCCGACACGAGGAGGACGGGATCGAGAGCTCCGCGATCTCCCCGCCGGCGGCCCGGGCAGCGGTCTCGGCACGGCGCCGGGCGATGACGAGCCGGCGCTCGAAGGCGTCATCGGTGACGGGCCTGGCGTCCGCGTCTGAGCGCGCGGGGCGCGCCACGATCGCCTGGGCGAACGCGGGCCGGGAGGCGGCGGCCGAGCCACCCAGTGCGGACGGGATCCGTCGGGACCTCGCGCCAGCCGAGGAACCGAAGCCCCGCCTCGGCGACCGCCTCCTCGACGAGCGACCGAGCACGAGACGTCGCGGGACGGGATCGGGGAAGGAAGCAGAACAGGACGCCCGGCGAGCCGCGCGGCGCCGGCGCCGGTCCCCCGGCGATGAGGCCCAAGCACGGATCGGTCGAGCGGCAGCGCCACGCCCGGCGCCATCACTCGACTCGCCGTCAGCCCCGAACGCGCCGCGATGGGCCAGCGACGCCAGCCCGGCCAGGGCCAGCGGCAGGACCCGGTCGCGCGATCGCCCGCCGGCATCCGCCACGAACCCCACGCCGCAGGCATCGTGCTCGAAGCGTGCGTCGTAGAGCGGGTGGTCGGTCGCGGCGGGTGGTCGGTCGCGATGTGGGATGGCCAAGGTCCGGTCTCCGAAGATGGGACGGACCGGCCACCGCCGAGAGGAGTCGGCGATGACCGGCCGGGAACCAGGTGCCCGATAGGTCAGGCGGTGTAGGCGGCCTCGCCGTGGACCGAGAGGTCCAGGCCCATCTCCTCGGCGGCCGGCTTGACCCGGATCCCGAGCAGGAGGTCCACCACCTTGACGATGACGACGGTCGCGACGACGGCGTAGCCGACCGTGGCGCCGACCGCGATCAGCTGGTTGACCAGCTGCTGCGGGTTGCCCTCGAGCAGGCCGGAGTAGGCGGCCTGGATCGTGGACGAGGCGAAGACGCCGGTGGCGACGGCACCGAACATGCCGCCGACCCCGTGGACCGCGAAGACGTCGAGCGCGTCGTCGACCTTGGAGCGGGCTCGCAGGAGGGTGGCGCTGTAGCACAGGCCGCCGGCGACGAGGCCGATGACGAGCGCGCCACCGACGGTGACGTAGCCCGAGGCCGGGGTGATCGCGACCAGGCCGGCGACGGCACCGCAGGCGGCCCCGACGACGCTGACCTTGCCGT
This sequence comes from uncultured Chloroflexia bacterium, assembly GCA_963738475.1. Taxonomy (GTDB): domain Bacteria; phylum Chloroflexota; class Limnocylindria; order Limnocylindrales; family CSP1-4; genus SPCO01. The sequence continues at coordinate 305,937 of CAVTWU010000024.1, read as the reverse complement.
TGTGGAGGTAGCTGGCCAGGACCCACGTGACCGTGGCGGCCGCGGCGGCGATGTTGGTGACCGTGAAGGCGTTGGCGGCCAGGCCGTTGGCGGCGACCGCGGAGCCGGCGTTGAAGCCGAACCAGCCGAACCACAGGAGGCCCGCGCCGAGGACGGTCATCGGGATGTCGTGCGGCTCCGGGCTGCGTGCCGTTGAGCGCGCGGCGGCCGATCATGAGGGCGACGACGAGGGCGGACACGCCCGAGCTGATGTGGACGACGGTGCCGCCGGCGAAGTCGAGCGCGCCGAGCTTGAACAGCCAGCCGTCGACCGACCAGACCCAGTGGGCCAGCGGCGCGTAGACGAGGATCGACCAGAGGATCGTGAAGAGGACGAAGGAGCCGAAGCGCTTGCGCTCGGCGAAGGCGCCGGTGATGAGGGCCGGCGTGATGGCCGCGAACATCAGCTGGAACGAGGCGAACAGGACGAACGGGATGGTGACCGCGTAGACGGTCGACGGCTCCATGCCGACACCGTTGAAGAACGCGTAGTCGAAGCCGCCGATGAGGCCCATGCCGTTGACGTCCGGCCCGAACGCGAGGGTGAAGCCGACGACGACCCAGACGATGCTGACCAGCGCCAGCCCGAAGAAGCTGTGCATGACCGTCGACAGGACGTTCTTGCTGCGCACGAGCCCGCCGTAGAACAGGGCCAGGCCCGGCAACATGATCATCACCAGCGCCGTGGACATCAGCATCCAGGCGGTATCGCCACTATCCATCTCTGCTCCTCCAGGGGATCCGTCCAAGGGCACACGGGACGTTGGGCGGAACGCTACGGAGGTTGCGTCCCCGGGTCCGCATCCCAAGGCAGCGCGATAAGGTCGCGGTTCGGTATCACGTGCGGGGCGCGGGCCGTCGTCGGTTGCGGTTCGGGTCCGCCTGAGCGTGGCGGGCACCGGGGCCGGGCTTCGGCTTTCGCGATCGCGGGTCAGGCCGAAGGTCCATGACGCATCAGATGCGCGTTACCGGCGCAGCCTGGACCGAACCGGCGCGGATCGGCACGAGTTGCAGCACCCAGTGCGCCGTTTCGTGCATCGACGGTGTCATCGGGCCCGCCGGTGGACGGGATGCGGCGCCAGATGACACATACCGTGCGACCCGAGACCTGCCCACGCACGTTAGGTGCATCCGATGGCACAAGGGTTCCGGGCGACCGCGGGCCACGCGTCGCGGGCCGTTCCTACCGGCGGCGGCCGAACCAGGCGACGAGCGGGATCAGCAGCATCGGGACCTCCAGGGTGGAGTAGAGGATCCCGCCACCGGTCGAGTTCAGCAGCGTCGTCACCCACTCGCTCCACATCGACCCGAACGGCAGGCACATCGCCACGAAGACCGCCAGGGCGATCCACCAGCTCCGGCGGTTCGCCCCGAACAGGGCGAACGGGAAGAGGCTCGGCTTGAGCAGCACGAACACGGACGGCCACCAGTAGATGACTCCGAGCGACAGCGCCGCCACGCTCCAGATCACCGGATTGCCGGTCCACGTCTTGAGCAGGGTCGTCGGCCACGCCACGCATAGGGCGATGAGCGGCCACCACTCCGGCTCCGGCCGCAGGCGCCACACGGACCAGGCCGTGACCCCGATCGGGATCGCCCACCACAGGACGGCGGGCAGGACGGTGAACGGGACGAACAGCCACAGCGCGACCGGCGGATAGAGGACGTCGCCGGCCGTGATCGGGTACGGACCGGCAAGCTGGTAGGGCTCGAAGTACGAGCCGCCGGCCAGCCAGCGCGCCGCCGCGTCTCGATACAGCAGGAAGTCCACGCCGAAGGGCTGCTCGAGGGGCCGCGGCACGAGGAGCGCGGTCACGGCCGGGATCGCGAACATGGCCGCTGACAGCAGCAGCGCGACGCGCTTCGGGTGGGTTCGCCACAGGGTCATGCGACGCACCATACCGAACGGGCCGGGCGCGATGTCGGGCGGGGAGCGCCCGGTCAGACGGGCCGACTCGTCCCTTCGATGACCATCGGGTCATCGGGTCCGTCAGCGTCGAAGTCGTTGCCGTCCACGGGCTTCAGGATCGTCTTCGGTCGCCTGGGCGCCGTCGTGCCGGTCGCGGACTTGTAGACCTTCCGCGCCATCAACGCGAACTCGACCAGCGAGATGATCGCGAACAGCCGCCTGGGCAGGAAGCGGAGGAAGAACAGTCGCAGGAGCCGGAAGGTCATGGCGGCAGTATGTCCCGTCGAGTCCGAATCGTCCCTGCCGGCGCCCGAAGCCATCGCCGAACGCGTACGATCGTATCCATGGCGAACCAGCCCACCGAGGATCCGACCGTCCCGACGTCCGACGGCGACAACCCGCGACTCGCCCTCCTCCTGGCGATGGCGATGTTCGTCCTCGTGGTCGACACGTCGTTCATGAACGTGTCCATCTCGGCGGTGGTGGACGACCTGGACACGACGGTCAGCAACGTGCAGTCCGCCATCGCGCTCGAAGCCCTCGTCTCGGCCGCCTTCATCCTGATCGGCAGCAAGATCGGCGACCTGTTCGGGCGCAAGAAGGCCTACATCGTGGGCCTCCTGGCCTACGCGATCGGCGCCACTGCGATGGCCCTCGCCCAGACCGTCGTGCCGCTGTTCACGTTCTGGGCGATCATCGGCGGGCTCGGGGCGTCGCTGCTGCTCCCGGCCATGCAGTCGCTCATCCACGGCAACTTCGAGGGCGCGGCCCAGAAGAAGACCTACGCCCTGGTGGGCGCCGCCGCGGCGATCGCCGCAGCCGTGGGCCCGCTGATCGGCGGGTTCATCACGACCTTCCTGTCGTGGCGCGTGGCGTTCGCCCTGGAAGTCGTCGTCATCGTGATCGTCCTGTCGGGGGCCGGCCTCATCAAGGACGTCGCGTACACGGGCTCGCGCCGCGTCGACGTCGTCGGTTCCATCCTCTCGGTGGTGGGCATGGGCGGCCTGGTGCTCGGCATCCTCATCTGGCAGGAGGGCGGCGAGGCGGTCGCCCTGTTCCTGGCGGCCGGAGCGCTGTCGCTCGTGGGCCTGGCCTGGTGGCTCAGGCGCCAGAAGCGGACCGGCGGCGCCACGCTCATCGATCCGGACCTCTTCAAGTCGGCCCTGTTCAAACTGGGGATCTCCGGGCAGATGCTCCAGCAGATCGCGCTGGGCGGCGCGATGATCACGCTGCCGATCTACCTGCAGATGGTCCTCGAGTACAACGCCCTCCAGGCGGGCCTGTCGATGGCGCCCTTGTCGCTGAGCATGTTCGCCACGGCCATCCTGGCCGGGAAGCGCGCCGGGACCCGGCGGCCCGCCGATGTCATCCGGCTCGGCTACACGCTCCTGCTGATCGGGATGGTGGTCCTGGTCCCCATCGTCCCCCGCGCCGACGCCGGCTGGGCCCTCGCCATCCCCTTGGTGATCGCCGGGATCGGGCTCGGACTGCTCGTGTCGCAGCTCAACAACTACACGTTGGCGCCCATCGAGGAGGAGCGGGTCAGCGAGGCGGCCGGCGTGAACTCCGCGGCGGGCTCCTTCGGACTGTCGTTCGGGTTGGCGTTCGCCGGCGCGATCATGCTCGCCACGCTCTCGCTGACGTTCACCAACATGGCGATGGAGAGCGTCGTCCTGGCGCCAGCCGAGCAACAGGCGGTGGCCGCGGGCCTGGAGAACGACGCCGAAGTCATGAGCAACACGGACCTCGAGCTGCTGCTGGTCGACCAGCCGCCGGACGTCCAGGCCGAGATCATCCGGATCAACACCGAGGCTCGCCCCTTCGCCCTCCAGGTGGCCCTGCTCATCCCGATCCTGGCCAGCGCGCTCGGCCTGCTGGTCTCGTTCCGGATGCGCCGCCAGCCCGATCCGGTCTCATCCGGCCTCGAGGGCATGGTCCTGGGTTGACCCTCGCAATTCGCGAGCCGGGTGGGATTCGAACCCACGACCAAGGGATTAAAAGTCCCGTGCTCTGCCGCTGAGCTACCGGCCCACCGCGAAGCGTACCCGAGCGCCAGTGCGGCGGCGCCGCCCCGCCCCCGCGACTCAGGCTCGGTCGTAGGCCTCGCGCAGCCGCTCCACCACCTCGGCGTCGAACTCGGACGGGTCCGCCATCCGGAATCGATGGGTGCACATCCCGCTGGACGCCTCCAGGCGCCCGGCCGGCTCCACGTCCTTCAGGTTCAGGCCGAGCTCGAGCCGCCCGCCGGACGCCGGGCCCACCGTGGCGAACTGCTTGTTGCGCCGGAGGCTGACGTAGGCCTGCTTCGGGGCCAGCTGGACGTCGTCACCGAAGCCCTGGGCCGCAGCCACCACCTGATCGTGGAATGGCCGCAGCGACGCCTTCGGGCCGCTGTAGATCTTGTCGACGAGGTCGTCGCCCTCGGGCGCATCCGGCCCGCGCAACGCGATGAGTGCGACCAGGTTGGCGTTGCCGTGGCTCATCCCGTGCTCGGCCTTGAGCCAGGCCAGGATCTCGCCGTGCTTGGTCTTGCCGCTGGCGTTCGACCAGGGCGACCCACTCGTCCATGGACCGGCCCGTGCTCGACTCGATGTTGCGGATCTGGTTCTGGACCTGGGCGTCGGGATCAGGCATTCCGGGCTCCTCTCGGCGCTCGTGACGACTCGCTCAGAACGGCAGCATCTGGCGCAGCGCGAACCAGACGTTCGCCGGCCGCTCGGCCAGCCGGCGCATGTACCACGGATACCAGAACTCCCCGTAGGCGATCAGCGAACGGACCTTGTACCCGTCCTTCTGCAGGCGCTTCTGCTGGTCCTCGCGGATGCCGTAGAGCATCTGGATCTCGTAGCGGTCGCGACCGATGCCGGCCTGAGCCACCTGCTCGGCGATCTGCTCGATGAGGGCGACGTCGTGGGTCCCCAGCCCCAGCTTGATCGGCTTGTCGCGGCCGTCCAGCAGGAACCGCACCGACAGCCCGAGGTACGCCGCATCCACGGCGCGCTTGTCGCGGAAGGCGATCGACTCCGGCTCGTCGTAGGCGCCCTTGACCAGGCGGATAGCGGGCGCGAGCGGCAGGAGCCGCTGGATGTCGGCCGGGCTTCGACGCAGGTAGGCCTGCAGGCAGATCCCGGTATCCGGCTGGACGGCGCGCAGACGCTCATACAGGACCACGGTCGATTCGACATAGGCGCTGCCTTCCATGTCGACCCACAGGTACGACCCGGTCGCGGTGGCATGCTCGGCGAGCCGGACCAGGTGGGCGAGGCAGACGTCGGCGTCGAGGTCGAGACCGAGTTGCGTGGGCTTGACCGAGATCTCGCCCTGCATCCCGGACGCCTTGATCCGGTCGAGGACCTCGATGTAGTGGTCCGCGATCGCCTGGGCCTCGTCGATGGTCTCGAGGTTCTCGCCGAGCCGGGTGTACATCGTCGTGATGCCGAGCCGCTCGAGCGGGACCGCAGCCGTCAGGGCATCGTCCAGCGTCTCCCCGGGCATGAAGCGGCGGACCGCCCGGCGCATGAACCGCATCCGCGGCAAGCGCTCCCTCAGCCACGGATTCCGAGCGGCCCACAGGAAGACGCGACGCATGATGCCAACCTCCATGGATGGACCGGAACGGCCCTTCCGCGATGGTACGCGCCTGTCCGGCTAGAATCAGCGCCGATGAGCCGCTTCTACGACATCGACGACGCGAACGCGACCCTGGCGGAGCTCGGGCCGATCCTCGCCACGCTCGTCGAGCAGCGCACCGAGCTGGTCCGCCTGCGCGACCACGTGCTCGCCAACAGCGGGAGTGGCGGCGCACCCGAGGGTGGTCCGGCCGTCGCCGACGACCTGCGCTTCACGCGCCTGCGCATGCAGGGCCTGATCGACCAGATGGCGGCCGGCGTCGCCCGGATCGACGAGCTCGGCATCGCGCTGCGCGACATCCCGACCGGGCTCGTGGACTTCCCGGCCCTCGTGAACGGACGTCAGGTCTGGCTGTGCTGGCGGCGGGACGAGGACGCCATCCACTTCTGGCACGACCTGGACTCCGGGTTCGGCGGTCGCCGGCCCCTCATCGAGCTCACCTGAGGGAGAGGCGACACCCATGACCACCTCGCCCGGCGCCCTGCCGACCGTCGACGTCCAGGAGGCCGACCGACGGCTGCGCGAGGACGCTCCGACCCCGCTGCTGCTGGACGTCCGCGAGCCGAACGAGTTCCAGGATGTCCGCGCGCCTGGCGCCGCGCTCGTGCCGACGTCCCAGTTCATGGCCCGCGTGGCGGAGCTGCCGACCGATCGGCCGATCCTGGTCATCTGCCACTCGGGCGGCCGGTCGGCCGCGGTGACCGGCTACCTGGCGCGCACCGGGTCGCACGGACGTGGCCAACGTGGCCGGCGGCATGCTCGCCTGGGAGCGGGCCGGCCTGCCGGTCCTGCGTGGACGCCCGTCACCCGGCGAGGGCGACCTGCCCTCGAGCTGACCAGCGGCCCAGCCGGGGCGGACCAGGCTAGGTCGTCGTGACCCGAGTCCTGCCTCGCGGTCGGCGTCCAGTCAGATGCTGCGTGGGCCAGCACGCGCCGCGCTCTGAAGCTCCGATGGCGGGTGTCATGCGCTCACCTCGGGCGGATCGAGGCCGATCTTGTCGTCAGATGCCGGCCCGTTCGATCAGGTGACGACAGCCGGGCGCATCGACCTTGGCCCGTGCTGGTCGGGGGCAGCAGATGACTGGAGACGACGTTCGAGTCGAGGGCCGCCGACCGGGAAGCGGGCCGAACAGCCTCGGCCCGCCGGCGCCCGCCGGACGCTCGCCTCAGGTCAGGACGACTTGCGGCGGCGGTTCCGCAGGCGGTGGAAGAACGCCGCGGTCTGGGCCTTGTGGGCGAACATGTAGCCGATGACCACGAGCAGGGCGAAGTTGGCCATCCCGACGGTCGCCGCAGCGGTGTACCCCAGCTGCTGGCCGATCTCGCCGTCCAGCTTGAGTCCCGGGATGATGGCGCCCAGGATGCCGAGCGAGAAGAACGGGGACTGCGGGGCGGTGTTGGCGCGGACGCTCGACGTGAGCACGCCGGTATCGGTCGTGCCGGCGACGAGCACCACATCCGGGCCGAGGATCGACCGGGGCGGCACCGGCCAGCCCACTGGGCGGCAGGTCGCTGACATCGAGGTGCTTCCACTCGGGGATCTCGCCCTCCGTGGTCGGGATCGCCCAGTACAGCTGGCTCTGCGGCGCGCCGCTCGCATCCTCGCCGCCGACCAGGTAGATCGCGCCGTTCGCGCTCCAGCCTGAGGCCTCGGTCCGGGGCTCGGGCAGGTTGGCATCGTTGTTCACCGCCCAGCGGATGACCTTGCCCTCGTCGGGGTTGTCGGGCAGGCCCTCGATGGCCGGACGGCCGAACTCGGCTCGCTGGACGGCCCCGACCGGCCCGTTGGCATCGCTGCCGCCGTACAGCCAGACGTAGTCGCCGATGACCGCGGCGTTCGCGTTGGTCTGCGGGAAGACGAGCGGCGCCTCGACGGTCCACTCGCCGAGCGTCCCGCCGGCGCCGGTCGGTTCGGACTTCCAGGTGGTGTTGACGGGACCCGCCGCGTTGGACCCGCCGATGAGCAGGAGCCCGGTCGGCGAGACGACGCCGGCCGCATCCGCCCGGCCCTCGGGCAGCTTGACGTCGGACGTCGTCCACGGCTTGAGCTCGCCGGTCTTCGGGTCCGGGTTCATGACGAAGATCGTGTCGGTCGGGACGCCGGCGCCGTCACGGCCACCGATGACGTAGATGCTGCCGGACACGAACGCCACGCTCGCGCCGGAGCGCGGCTCGGGCAGCGTCGGACCTTCCGTCCACTTGTCGAAGTTGCCGGTGCCGACCACCTGGCTGACGTAGACCGTATCGACGGCCTTCGCCCCGTCGGACCCTCCGATGTACAGCAGGGTCGTCCCGTTCTGGATGATCGACCCACCGGTCCGGGGAGCCGGCAGGCGCAGCTCCTCGGGCGACGGCTGCCACGGGATCACGGCGCCGGTCGGCGGCGGGCAGGGCAGCGTCTCGTTCGTGGGCGGGCAGGCATTGATCGGCGCCCAGACCAGGACGCCCAGCTCCACGGTCCGCCCGACCGTGAAGTAGTAGGCGCGGTCCGGCAGGTAGCCGAGCATGAAGATGATGATGAGCATCCACAGGAACGCCTTGACCGAGGCCCAGCCCCAGCCGTCCGCGTCGAGCAGGCCGAACATGACGCGCTTGCGCGGGATCGACGCTCCGGCTCCGAGGGCTTGCTGCGTCACTGGACCGTCAGGACCCCGGTCATGCTCGGATGGACGGTGCAGATGTAGGTGTAGGCCCCGGCGACCAGCGATGGCACCTGGTACTCCTTCGTGTCCACGCCGTTGAAGATCTCGCCCTTGAACTGCTCGCCGCCAGAGGCGTCGTTGATGGCGACGTTGTGGGGTGTCGCCGGGTCGTTGTTCGAGAACAGGATGTAGAAGGTCTCGCCTGCCGGGGCGGTCAGGGTCGTCGGCACGAAGCCGGCGGTGGTGGCCCCTGGAGGGGCCTCGACGTTCAGGGTGACGGTCCCGCCATCGTCGGATGGGGCCGGCGAACCGGCGTCACCGGACGGGGCCGGCGAACCGGTCCCACCGGACGGCGCCGGGGTCGCGAACGAGTCCGTCCAGCAGGCGGGGTACGGGGTCGCGCCGGGGGCCGGCTTGTAGGTCGGGTCCACCCAGCCGACGAACGTCCGCACCTCGCCCGTGATCGGGTCGATCTTCGGCTCGTTCAGTTCGGGGTCGCGGATCGTGTAGGTCTGGGTGTTGGGTGCCCGGATGAAGGCGATGAGGTCCTCGATCTGGACGTAGTTGAGCGGACCGGGCGGCGTCGCCGTGTTGGCCCAGACGGGCATCACCGAGGGGTACGTGCCGCAGGCGTACCGGCCACCGGCGACCAGGATCGTGTTCAGGTAGTCCGCGTTGAGGTGCTGATACAGCTTCTCCTGGCTGTTCAGGACAGGTCCGGCGCCGCCCTCCCCGTCTTCGCCGTGGCAGCGCGCGCAGTTGGCCTGGAAGATGTTGTACCCACGCTCGACGCTCGTGACCTGTTGAGCGTCCTTCTCCGCCAGGAGGCGGGACTGGGTCAGACCGAGCGGCCCGCCGAGCTCGTAGAACCAGTACAGCGCGACGAACAGGACCACGATGACGATCGTCAGGAAGGCGACCCAGCGCGCGTTCGATGACTGGCGGACGATCTGGGCGGCGCGTTCCGGCTGGAGCTCCACCTTGAGGACGGACGGCGACGCGGTGAATCGCTCGACGGGCGCCTCGTCGTCCTGCGGACGGGTCGCCGGGAGACGCTGCTGGGGATCCAGTTCGTCGGTCATCGGTCAGATGCAGCCGGTGGGGGTGCGCGGCGGGATGATGCCGGGCTGGCCGAGCGCCACGGGGAGTGGCCCGAGCGTGATCTTGCCGGTGTTGATGGTCAGGACACCCTCGGCGTCGACCTCGATGGAGAAGCGGTCCATGCTCCGAGGAGCGGGCCCGTACTGCGCCCCGTCCGCCTTGATCCCGAGTCGGTCGTAGCGCGACCCGTGACACGGGCACTCGAGCCAGAAGTTCTTCAGGCACGGGTTCGGCTTGCAGCCCAGGTGCGGACAACGCTGGTACAGGGCACGCACGTTGAGGGCGGTCCCGTCCCCGGTCGTATCGACACCGGCCGTGAACCCCTGCTGCCCCGGGTCCACCAGCATCACGAACGCGCGAGCGTCGGCGTAGTAGGCCGGGTAGCCCTCGTCGATCGGGAGCGCGGAGTTCTGTGCCTTGATGTCCTCGAGCGTCCCGATCGCGATCGGTGCGCCGAAGCCGCCGGCCAGGTTCGGCCACAGGAAGCCGATCGTGCCCGCGAGGAGCTCGACGATCCACAGGCCGATGCCGATGCCGATGGCACCGCGCAGGAGCTGGCGGCGGGACAGGCCCTGGACCTGCTCCTTGCGGAGGGCCTTGATGGCCTCCTTGCTGAGTGCGGCGGGCTTGTCGATCGCCTCGACGTGGTAGTTGCTCATGGGCGGCAGATCCCTCGACCGGTCATAGCGCGAAGTGGAGTCCCGGGCTCGTGAGGTACGGGATGACGAAGGTGTAGCCGGGACCGCGGAAGAAGATCCCGATGAACGTGATGATCAGGCCGAGGCAGCAGAACATCGTGAAGAGCATGACCGCCGTCTTGCGCTGCGAGGGCCGGATGGCGAGGACGTCGCCGCGATCCACGTACGGGATGAGCGCCGCCCCGACGAGCACGAACGTCGGCACGAGCATGCCGGCGACGGTCGGGTGGAAGTAGGCCAGCAGCTCCTGGAGTCCGAGGAAGTACCACGGCGCCTTGGCCACGGCCGGCGTCACGTTGCCGTTCGCCAGCTCCTCGAGTGGGGCGTTGATGAACAGGCCCATGAGGAGCAGGAAGATGCTCATCATGCCGGCCGCCAGGAACTCGATGGTGAGCAGGTGCGGCCAGGTCATGACCGTGTCGTCCGGTTCCTTCTGGACACGGACGACGGCATCCTGCTTGACCAGGGCGAGCAGGCGGTACGGGCGGGCGCTCATCGGCACCCGCTGCTTGTCGATCTCCGTCCGTCGCGCCGGATCCACCGGCAGGACGACGCGCGTCTCCGCCGGATCCTGGTGTCGGTCATCGGGACCGCCTCGGAACTCGAGGGGCCGCAGGGCGGCTCAGCGCAAGGCGCCGACGAGTGAGTGAGCGAGCGCACTCCAAGGTGCGTGAGCGATCGAGCGAAGGCGGCAACGCCGCGATGAGCCGTCATAGCGCCGATCCGCCGTCTTGCGGATGCGCCAGAAGTGGACCGCCAGGAAGATGGCGATGACGAGCGGCAGGAACATGATGTGGAGCACGTAGAAGCGCAGCAGCGTGTTCTGGCCGACTTCCAGGCCGCCCAGCAGGAGCTTCGAGCCGGGCACGCCCAGGATCGGCGCGTAGCCGCCCATGTTCGTGCCGATCGTGATGGCCCAGAACGCGATCTGGTCCCACGGCAGCAGGTAGCCCGTGAAGCTGAGCATGATCGTCAGGAACAGCAGGACGACGCCGACGACCCAGTTGAACTCACGCGGCGGCTTGTAGGCCCCGTGATAGAAGACCCGCATCATGTGCAGGAACACGAAGAACACCATCAGGTGGGCGGCCCACCGATGGATGTTCCGGGTCAGCAACCCGAACGTGACCTGGCTCTGGATCTCCAGGATGTTCGTGTACGCCTGCGTCGCCGACGGCACGTAGAAGAACATCAGGTACACGCCGGTGATCGTGAGCACGAGGAACAGGAAGAAGCTCAGGCCGCCCAGGCAGAACGTGTAGGCGAACTTGACCGCGTGCTGCCGCACTCGCACCGGGTGGATGTGCAGGAACACGTTGTTCATGACCGCATACGCGCGCGACCGCTCGTCGCGCGGGTAGGGCTGGCGGAAGAGCGATCGCCACACTGGGCTTCGGCGGATGGTCTGATCCACCCGCTCGAGGAAACTCAACGGGTTCCTCCTGCGACGCCGGGAGTCCCGGCCAATTGCGCGTCTCGATACGACTCTTTGTAGAGGCGGCCGTCGGTCGAGATCTCCTGGAGCTCGAACCGCTCCATCGTAATGGCGTCGAACGGACATCGCTTGACGCACAGCGCGCAGCGGATGCAGCGCTCCTCGTCGAGGATCATCGCCCCGCCGTTCTCCCAGCCGTACGCCTCTTCGAGCTCGGGCAGCAGGCCTTCCGACTTGAGCGTGTTGATGTCGACCATGTGGATGACGCCCTCGGGGCAGACATCCGCGCAGGCGCCGCACAGCACGCAGCGGAAGGGGTCGAACCAGATGTTGAAGTTGCACATCAGGCAGCGCGTCGACTCGGCGACGGCCCCGTTGGCGTCGTAGCCCAGCTCGACCGGCGTGTTGAAGTTGACGATCGGGTCCGTCGACGGCATCCGGGCCGACAGCTGGACCATCGGGATGTGCTGGCGCGGCAGGACGTCGTAGAAGTCCGGCATGTCGTGGCGCCACGAGCTCGTCACCTTGACGTTGGCGTCGACGGTCACGTCCGTCCGGCCGGCGAGGTAGCGATCGATGGCGTAGGCCGCCTTCTTGCCGTGCCCGGCGGACTCGATGAGCGTCGTCGGGCCGGTCACGAAGTCGCCGCAGGCGAACACGCCCTTGACGTTGGTCGCGTAGGTCGCGGGGTCCACCTTGACCCGGCCGCGGTTGATCTCGAACTTGGCCTCGACCGGCAGGAACGTCAGGTCCGCGGCCTGCGACACGGCCGGGATGACGGTCTGGGCCGGGATGATGAACTCGGAGCCTTCGATCGGCACCGGCGAGCGGCGGCCCGAGGCGTCCGGCTCGCCGAGGCGGTTGCGGATGAACTTGACGCCGACGACCTTGCCGTCCTCGCCGATGACCTCGATCGGGCTGGCCAGGAACTCCATCCGGACGCCTTCGCGTTCGGTCTCGCCCAGCTCCTCCTCGTCGACGACCAGCTCGGACCGCGTCCGGCGGTAGGCGATGGTCACGTTGGCCGCGCCATGGCGCAGGCTCGTCCGCGAGCAGTCCATGGCCGTGTAGCCGCCGCCGATGACGACGACGTCCTGGCCGACCTCGAGCGGCTGGCCGAGGTTGGCCTTCTTCATGAAGTCGACGCCGTAGTCGACGCCGTCGAGGTCGCCGCCCGGGATATCGAGCGCGACCGCGTCCATCGCGCCGGCGGTGATGGCGATCGCGTCGAAGTCGCGCTGGAGCTCATCGAACGTGATGTCCACGCCGATCGTCGTGTCGTACACGAACCGTGGCGCCGAGCTTCTCGACGAGGCGGACGTCCATCTCGATGGCTTCGCGCGGCAGGCGGAACGCGGGCACGCCGATGAGCATCGTGCCGCCGGCGTACGGGAGGCTGTCGTAGACGGTGACCTGGTAGCCCTTGGTCGCGAGCTCGCGGGCGACGGCGATGCCCGCCGGACCGGCGCCGACGACCGCGACCCGCTCGGCGCGCGGCGTGATCTGCGGGACGACATCCGGGATGCCCGACGCCTCGTGCCACTCGACGAGGAAGCGCTTCATCGCCCGGATGGCCAGCGGGCGATCGATGTCGCCGCGGCGGCAGGCCCGCTCGCACGGGGCGGAGCAGACGTACGAGCACATCGCGGCGACCGGGTTGGGGTCGCGCGACAGGATGTAGCCCTCCTCGAACCGGCCTTCGGCGGCGAGATTGAGGTAGCCACGGCAGTTCGTCCCGACCGGGCAGGCTTCCTGGCACTCGATGTTGCACTGGAGCCAGGAGGCGTCGACGGGCTGGACGAGGAATTCCTGAGGCGTTCCGGTGGTCACGTTGCGGGTCGTGCCTTCCCAGTTGACGGGGTTCGGGCGCGTTCGAAGGACGACGGCGAGCGTCGAGGCCCGGAATCTACCATCCGCCACCTGCGGCGTGCACATCGACGAGCGTCAGAGGCGGTCTTGTGGAGTTGACGGTCGCCGGAGTCGCAGCTACGCTCCCCCGGGGATACGACCCGTTCGGGGAGGAGCCGGTCCTGGAGATGCGGGCACCGTGAGCGCCAGCGAGTTCGCCTTTCTGGCCGTCGGCCTGATCCTTGGTCTCGCCTCCGGCGCGGCCCTCGTCGAGGTCCTGCGAGCCCGACCCCCCGCTCCCCGCGAGGTCAGATTGACCATCGCGCCGGATGCCGTCCCCCGCCGACGCGGCACGACCCTGGCCGCGGACGCCTTCGCGGTCGCCGTCGCTGGATCCGCACCCGGTGGCCCGGCCGACTACGAGAGCGGCGATCACGGCGGCTCGTGGCGACCGCCGACCGTTCGAACGACCGTTCGGTCTGGTGGAGCGGCATCGACCGGAGCCGTGGCGATGGCCGCCACCGCCCCGCAACCGATGGTCGGGTTCCGCGTGGAGCCGGGTCACGACCCGATGTTCCGGGCCATGGCGCATGCTGGGGCCGACACGGATCCGGCGGCGGCTCGCGCGCTCGTCGGGACCGCCGTGGCCGTGCTCGAACCGGAGGGAGAACCCGTGGCCCACGCCCAGTCCGAAGACCTGCCGGGGGGCATCGGCGGAGCGGCGCCGCTGGCCCCGCCCGACCTCGACGGCCCGTGCGGCGAGGCCCGCCAGGTCGCCAACGAACGCTGCGAACTGGCCGTGCGAGCACGGGCCGGCGTCGGGGTCGCCGACGAGACCCTGCGCGCCGCCCAGCGCGCCTACGACCTGCACATGGCCAAGGCCGAGGCGGCCATGGCCGAGACCGATCCGGCGATGGTCCGCAGCCGAAAGGAGGGCGCGCAGGCGGCCTTCCGCGACGCGCGCAACCGAGCCGGCTCGCCGGAGGCGGTCGAGGCGGCAGCCCGCGACTGGCTGGGCGAGATCAACCGCATCAACTCGGTCGTCCGGGACGCGGGCAGCGTCGCCGCCAAGGAGCATGAGGCGGCCGGGGCGATCGCGCCGTCCCTCGAGCGGCTCGCCGTGGAGGCGGATGCTGCGCGGATCAAGGCCGAGACGGCCGAGGCGGCATGCGTCGCCGCGCGCCAGGCGGTCGCGGACTGCGTCGAAGCCCAGGAGGCCCTGGATCGCGCCGCCAACCCACCGACACCGTCGGCGCCCGCTGACGAGGCGCCGGGACCCATCCCAGCCGGACCGCGCCCGTCCGGCCCTGCGCCGGTGGAGATCGAGAGTGAGCCCCTGGCTGCCGCCCTCGGAGCGGGTCAGGCGCCGGTCATCTTCCTGCTGCTCCGCGGCGACGGCGGGGCCATGGCGCGGACGGTCGCGCGGCTCGCGGACGACCCGGCCGACCGGCGTCGCTGGCAGGACGCCCTGACCGATCTCGTCGAGGCGATCATCGCGGTCAGCATCAGCCAGTCGTCGCTGGACTTCCCCACCGAGCATCCGTTCTGGGGCCCGTTCACGCGCGAGCAGGATCGCGACATCGTGACCGCGCTGTCGTCGCTGGGCTTCCGCTTCGACGGGCTCGGCGGCTGGGTCGACGAGCGGATCCCCTCCCAGCGCGATCTGTCGATGGCGATGGGCTACGCCGGACTGGACCCGATGCGGATCCGCCAGTGGCCGACCGAAGCCGAGATGCGAGGGCTGTTCGCCGACGTCACCGTGGCCGCGGACGAGCATCTGGCCGGCGCCGCGAGCGACCTGACGCTGGGCGAACTGGTGGCGATGCTCGGTCGCCGAGCCGATGGCCTGGCGTTGCTCTGGAACGAATGGGGCCGCGTCCGACCGCTCCTGCTCGAGGACGCCTGACCCGGTCGACGCTGCGATCGGTCAGCCAGGGCCCTCGGCGTCGTCGAGGCGCTCACTCGGCTCCGCCTCGTCCTCATCGATGACGATGCAGCGCAGCGCTTCGGCCGCGGCCGAACCGATCGGCTCGCCCTCTTCGGCGGCCCATGACCGCATCCGGTCGCCGAGCTTGTCCGGGTGCTTGATCTGGCTGGCGTGCGCGCCAAGCGCCTCGATCTTCCGGTCCAGCGCGCCCGAGATGTCGACCCAGGCGTTCGGCTTGTCGGACCAGAACAGGTACAGCCGCCGGACGTCGTGCGCGGCCAGGCCGGATCGGGCGAGGCTCGGGAACGCCATCGGGTTGCGAGCAGCCGGGTAGACCGCGTCCACGGCCGCGAGGCCGGCGGCGCGATGGTCGGTGTGGTTGATGCCGCCGTCGCGGTAGAAGATCGTCTCCGGGTCCGTGGCGAGGACCGCGTCCGGGCGGAAGGTGCGGATCTCGCGGACCAGTTGCTCTCGGAGGGCCAGGTCGTTGGCCAGGGCACCGTCCGGCTGGTGCAGGAAGGTCACCCCGGCGTAGCCCAGGATGGCCGACGCGGCCCGCTGTTCGGCTTCACGCAGGGCGGCCAGTTCGAGCGGGTCCGCGTCGGGATCCTCGCCTCCCTGGTCCCCGCTGGTGCAGCAGACGAGCCAGCCCTCGGAACCGGCATCGATCCACGTCGCGGCGGTCCCGGCCGGCCCGAATTCCGCGTCGTCCGGATGCGCGGCGATGACCATGAAGCGGGCCGGGCGCCAGGCGTGAGCGGTCGCGTTCGTCGGCTCGACTGCGTCCCCGTCGCTCATATGAGCGTCCCTTGCGGTGCGCCTGACCCGGCGCTACCCTTGCTTCCGGGACTTCGCTCGTCTCCCCCCACGAGCGAAGTCTCATTCCTTT
Source organism: uncultured Chloroflexia bacterium (assembly GCA_963738475.1). GTDB lineage: Bacteria > Chloroflexota > Limnocylindria > Limnocylindrales > CSP1-4 > SPCO01. The sequence continues at coordinate 289,819 of CAVTWU010000024.1, read as the reverse complement.
GTCCGGGGTCCAGCGACGCGCCGCGCATCAGGCGCCAGCGGCTCCGGCGGCCTGCGCGGCATCGAGCGCGGCCAGCACATCGGCGGCGTGGCCCTCCGGCTTGACCTTCGGCCAGGTCTTCACGATGCGCCCGTCCGGGCCGACCAGGAAGGTCGTCCGAGCGACGCCCCAGTAGGTCTTGCCGTAGTTCTGCTTCTCCACCCAGGAGCCGTACGCCTCGGCCACGGCGTGGCCCTCGTCGATGAGCAGCGGGAACGACAGCTCGAACTTGTCGCGGAAGGCCTGCTTGCTCGCGGCGCCCTGCGGACTGATCCCCCAGACCTCGGCGCCGCGGGCCAGGATCGCCTCGTTCGCGTCGCGGAACTCGCACGCCTCGACGGTGCAGCCGGGCGTGTCGTCCTTCGGGTAGAAGTACAGCACCGTCCATCGGCCGCGTCGGTCGGCCAGGGCGTGGACCGCGCCGGACGCGTCGGCCAGGGCGAGATCGGGCGCGATGTCCCCGGGCTGTGGGAGGCTCATGTCGAGAGCGTAGCAGGGGCCTCGACCACCAGCAGCCGGCCCGATCGAGACCTCGACGCTGGCGTTCGCGGCCGTCCGGACGTTGGACAGCGCCGCGCGCCGGTCCGGCCGGCAACGGTTCGTCGGTCAACGGGTAGGCCAGACCGCTGGGTCGTGACGCCGGTGACGCCATCGCCCTGGGGCAGGAGCGACACCAGGCCGCCGAGTGGACCCGGCAGGGCGCGTCGGACGGGACGTCCATCCTGGCCGGGCGCGCTGATCAGGGTCAGTCGCGTCGCGTGGCGAGAGGAGGCAGGCCGGGATGTCCGCCAGTCCGGCCAACGCCAGCAGACCGATGTTGGCGAGCGCGTGATCGATCCGCGGACCACCGAGGCGCGCCGAGGATGACGATCCGGTCCGCGCCCATCGCCAGAGCCGACTCGACGGCCAGCTCCGTGTCGGACTCATCCTTGGCCGCTGCGACGAGGTCCATCGGGATGCCGGCGGCCCGCAGCCGGTCGAGCGCGTCGGGCGCCAGTGAGTCGCCGTCACCCACCCAGCTGGTCAACGTCCAGGCCGAGCGACGCGGCGTGGCGCGCCCCGCCGTCCGCGGCGATGACGACGGCGCCGGCCTCCAGCCAGCCCGGCCAGGCCGCGTCGAGTTCGTCTCGAGTCCCGACATCGCCGTCGGCCAGCACGATCGCCTGCATGGTCCGGATGCTACCCGGCCGGTCCGCGGGTGGCGACCCGATGCTAGACTCCGCGCCGTGCCAGACGTCGCCATGCATCCCTCCATCCAGCGCGTCCTGGACGCCGCCGAACGGAAGGGCGTCACGCTCGAGGTGACCACGTTCGCCGAGTCCACCCACACGGCCGTCGAGGCCGCCGCGGCCCTCGGCGCGGAGCTCGGCCAGATCGTGAAGTCGCTCGTCTTCGTCGCCCCGGACGATGACGGCCTGGAGCCGATCCTGTGCCTGGTGTCCGGCCCGGACCGCGTCGATGTCGCGCGGCTGGCGGCCGTCGCCGGCGAGCCCGAGATCCGGCGAGCGACGGCCCGCGAGGCGAACGACCTGACCGGCTTCGTCATCGGCGGGATCCCGCCGATCGGCCACGCCCGGCGGACGCGCGTGATCATGGATCCGGGCCTCGGCCGCTACCCGATCGTGTGGGCCGCCGCCGGGATCCCGACCGCCGTCTTCCCGGTCCCGCCGGCCACGCTGCGGACCCTGGCGGACGCGATGGTCGCGCCGATCGCGGAGGAGCGACTCGCGGCCGACGTCGAGGCGGAGGCGCTTCGCGAGGGACCGGCGTGACCGCCGAGCCACACAACGCGACCATCACCTACCCGGGCGCCCTGCGCGCCCGCTGGCGCTGGGGCGGGAGCGGCCAGGGACCGGCCGTGTTCGCGCTGTCGGAGGCGGGCGGCTCGCTCATCGATCTCGGCACGCACGTGTCGGCCGATCCGGAACCGCTCTGTCGGGCGGAGCTCCGACTCGAGGGGCCGCGCGGCGCCTGGACGGCGAGGTTCGCCTCGGCCATCTACGACGAACCGCGTGCCCTCCACTGGGACGACGCCGGCCTGCTGGTCGTCGCCTACGGCTTCCACACGTTCGGCCTGGTCGTCGCGACCGGCGAGGCGGCCTGGGAGCACCGGTCCGCGACGCCGATCCTGGCCCTGTTCGGATCGTCGCGGCTGGCCCACGTCCTGGTCCAGTCCGAGCTGGAGACGTTCGCCATCGAGCCGGACGGGACGGTCGCCTGGCGGATCGCCCACTCCGATGTCGTGACCGGGGCGGAGCTGGTCGGCGGCCGCCTCGTCCTGACCGGCTTCGACGGCCAGGTCCGGTCCGTGGATCCGGCGACGGGGCGGGCCGCCTGAGGCTGCCGGCGAGCGCGGGCTGCCCGCCGCGCCGACACGTGATGTGGACAGACGGTGGATAACTCGTCGAATTCGCGTCGAAGATGGTGGACGGACCCCATTGCCACGCCCCCGGCGCGGCCCTACCGTTCATCCCAGCCCGGAGGGGTCGAGCGACACTAACGGCGGCGATCGCATCAACGCCCACGTGTCGGGTAGGTTCCTTCGGGCCTTTTGCTGCCCGGTGCTAGCATCGCGGCCGTGACCCCCCTGCTGCCGTTCCTCCTGGGCCTGCTCGCGCTCGCCGTCGGGCGCGGCCATCCTGCGATCGTTCGGGCCGCGCTACCGGGTGGGACGCCTGCTGTCCGCCACGTCCGCGGTCAGCGTCGCGCGAGGCCGTCGCGCTGGCCGCGGCGGGCGGACCGGCGCGGTACGTCAAGGTCGCCGGCCGCATCGATGCCGAGACCGACTTCGAGGACGACGCCCACCGCCCGCTCGTGTTCCGGCGGACGCGGCTGGAGGTCCGCGACGGATCGGACTGGCGGGCCGTCGATGATCGGCGCGAGGCCGTCCCGTTCGAGGTCCACGAAGGGCTCGACGGGATCGGCGTCCGCCACGAGGACCTCGACGACGGCCTGGTCGTGCTGCCGCGCGAGTCGGTCGGCACCGCGGCCGACGTGACCGGACCGCCTCCCGGCCGGGACGGACCCGGCCACCCCGGTCCGCCTGCGGGTCCAGCTCGTGTCGTCCATCGAGCATGCGGTCGTGCTCGGTGTGCCGTCGCTCGACGAGGCGGGCGGCCCGGTCATGGCCGCCGGCCTGGGCCGCCCGCTCATCCTCACGACGCTCGAGCCGGGCGAGGCCATGCGGGTCCTCGCCAACGACCATCGACGTCGGCCGCTGGCCGCCGCGCTGTCGTTCGCGCTCGGCTTCATGTTCCTCACGATCGGCATCGGGTGGGCCGTCCTGGACGCCGTCCTGTGAGGCGCACGCGCCGGTCGCCAGGATCGGCGCGGCCGCCTCGGCGTCGGCCTGGGCGCTCGTCGTGCTCCTCGTCGGGACCGTCGCGGCCGCCTCGCCCAGCCCCAGCGCGGCCGTCGGCAACGACCCGCGCAGCTCCGGCCAGGGACCCGGCCTGGTGGGCGATCCCGCGACCGCGATCCTCCTCGTCATCGGCATCGGCGTGGCCACGGTCGTCGTGACGCTCCTGTACGTGAAGGCTCACGGGCGGTCGCCGCTCCTGATCGCGCGACGGCGCTCTGGTGACGCGGCCGTGTTATTGAGTAGATCGACGTCCGACATCCGTCATAGAGGACAGCGCAGGTCATCCGGGCCGCGCCGATGATGGAGATGGGTATGAGGCGCGATCTCGTCGAAGCGGCAGCCCGCGGCGACCACGAGGCATTCGAAGTCCTCGCGACCTCGCGCCGGCGATCGCCTGTACGCGGTCGCTCGCCTGATCCTTCGGTCGTCGGACCTGGCCGAGGACGCGGTCCAGGAGGCGCTCGTTCGCGCGTGGCGCCAGCTTCCCTCCCTGCGCGATCCGGATCGGTTCGACGCCTGGCTCCATCGGCTGCTGGTCAACGCCTGCGCCGACCAGGGTCGACAGCTGCGGCGCCTGTCGCTGCAGGTGCGACCGCTCCCGCTCGAACCCTCCATCAGTGACGACACCGGTTCGGTGGCCGATCGGGACCAGCTGGAGCGCGGGTTCAGTCGACTGAAGCCCGACCAGCGGGCCGTGATCGTCCTCCACTACTACAGCGGATTCTCGGCAGCCGAGATCGCGAAGATCCTCGGCATCCCCGAGGGGACCGCCAGGTCACGACTGCACTACTCGACCGAAGCGATGCGTGCGGCGCTCGAAGCCGACGCGCGACAGGCGGCGGACGCCCAGAAGAGGACAGCGTGATGAGCACGAACGAGCGGTTTGACGAATCGATCACCGGGTGGCTTGAGCAGACGGCTCCGGGACGGCTTCCCGACCGCGTCCTTGAGGCGACGTTCGAGCGGACTCGCGGCGAGCCGGCAGCAGGTCGGCTGGCGCGCCGGACTCTGGGCGGATGCACGTGGCTCGATCGATGGCTGCGCTCGGTGGGGCGGCCGTCGTCGTGACGGTCGCCACCGCCCTGGCGCTCGGCTCCTATCGCCGTCGTCGGCGGACCGTCCCACTCCGACGAGGCCCGGAGCCCGTTCCTGGGCACCTGGTTCAGCACCAGGATCCCTGACGGGAGCACCCAGACGATGACCGTCCGGGCGTCGAGGGACGGTGCCGTCGAGATCGTGGTGACCGACGACGTCGCGTCGGTTTGCTCGGGCGCGCCCGTCGACGATGACCGGGATCGGGCGGCTCGAGGGCGACACAAGCTCGTCATCCCCGCGCCGGTGTTCGCCTGCGACGACGGAAGCGAGCCGGTAGCCTTGAGCGGCCCGCCCCTGCAGGAGCAGCTGCGCAACCTGACCTTCGTCCACGATGCTCAGGCGGCGAACCTCACCGACAACCTCGGCAGCGTCTGGCTGCGGGTGACGGCCCCTCCATCACCGACGTCGGCCGCGCCCTCCACGAGCCCGAGCTCGGGGGCCGAGCCCACACCCTCCACGTCGCCGCGTCCATTCCCATCGCCGGGGTTCTCGAGGTTCGACTCGCCGCTCCACGGAGTCTCGATCGACTATCCAGCCGGCTGGGAGATCAGGCCGGCGACCGAGCCCTGGCGCCACGACGCGGTCACGTTCGACGCGTCGGACGTCGACGTCATCTTCGACCCTATGCTCCGCGATGACCTCTACATCGCCGTAGTCTCGGAGCCGCTGAACGGCCGGGCGCCGGGCGACTGGTGCTGTGGGCCCCTCCTCGAGCCTTCGCAGGTCTGCAGCGCGCCCGATGGGTCCGAAGGCGGGGGCGGCGGGGGCGCGTACACGCTCCACGGCGCCCGTGGCTGGGCCGGGAGCTGCGGCGACGACGTTGCGGGCAACCACTATGTATTCGTCGCGACGGCTGAACGGGGCTATGTCTTCCGGTTCCACATGGGGGACCAAGGCCTGATGGCGACCCACGACTGGGCCTGGTTCGAGGCCGTGCTCCAGACGGTCGACTTCCGTCCGGAACAAGGGCTCCCCACGTCGATCCCTTCCTCGGCTCCGTGAGCAGGGATGAGGACGCATCGCGGCCGGCTCTCCGCGTTCACCCTGGCCATCGCGCTGACGGGTTGCACACCGACGTCGAGCGGTACGCACCCGTCGGTCTCGATCGAGACGCCCGCCTGGGTCGAGCCGTCCGTCACGCCGGTTGTCTCGGCCTCGGCCTCGCCGAGTGCGCCGGCCTCACGCTTCCCGAGCGCGGTGTTCGCCGGCCTGGGTGACCAGCCCGTCTCCGGCGTGTTGGCGGCCGAACTGCAAGCTGTGCTGGACCGGTCGGCTGACGGTCACGGGCTCACCGCGGCCTTGATCGCACCGGACGGGACCTGGAATGGCGCGACCGGCATGGCCACCACGGAGCGGGCGATGGTCCCGATCGATCAGATGTCCATCGCCAGCATCACCAAGACTCTCGTGGCGGCCCAGGTCATGCAGCTGGTCGAAACCGGCGAGCTGGCCCTCGGTGATCTCGCCGCCGATCGCCTTCCGCGCGAGCTGAAGTTCGACACCAACGGGGCGAGGATCGTCGACCTGCTCTCGATGCGGAGTGGGATCTCTGAGTACATGGCCGATGAAGATGAGCTCCGCGAAGCCCTATCGTCCGACCCGTTGCACGTCTGGACGCTCGAGGAGAAGCTTGCCACCGTGGCATCTGAACGCGGACCGGTCGGTCAGGCGTGGGAGTACATCGGCACCAACTACCTGCTGCTCGGCTTGATCATCGAACAGGTCACCGGTCGGCCGATCGCCGAGGTGCTGCGGAGCGGGGTCCTCGACGGCGACGAGTTCGAGCGCCTGATCTACCAGCCCGACGAGCGGCCGACCGATCCGATGGCCATGCCGCTCGGTGCGTCGGCCGACACCTTCGACGAGAAGGGCGGCTACCTCCCGTCGATCGCCAACGCCACCATGTTCACCTCCGAAGGCGCCATGGCGTCGGACTGCCCGCAGCCTCGCCCGGTGGTACCGGGCACTCTGCGCCGGCCAGATCGTGTCACCGGCGTCGCTCGACGAGATGACCGACTTCGACGCGCGGCCGGACTACGGGCTCGGGATCATCGACCGGCGGTTCGAGTACGGCCGAGACTCGGGGCGGTCGGCCACATGGGCCTCGCACGGGAGGGCTACAGGACCGTGGCGCTGTGCTTCCAGGATCCGGCCATCGTCGTCGTCGTGCTGGCCAATGCCGAGGAGCGTCGACGTCGACACGGTCGCCGGCGAACTGTGGCGCGCCGCCAGCGCACGGTGAGGCGCGGCAAGAGGGGCTGATCGGGGCCGGGACCTTCGGACTATTGGCAAGAACTGTGAGATCGGTAGGCTCGACCCATCGAGTTCACATTTCCTCCAAGAGCCGTGACGACCGCCCTTCCGCCAAGACCCACCGACGCGACCCTCTCCGTCACCAAGGCAGCGCGCCTCCTTGGTGTGCATCCGAACACGGTCCGGGCCTGGAGCGATGCCGGGCGACTGCGCTACTACCGGATCAACCCGCGTGGCGACCGACGCTACCGGCTGGGTGACCTGCAGCGGTTCCTGGCCGCGGCCGAGATCGGCGGCGATCGCGGCCAATGGCCAGGCCGGCACCGGTGGGCCGGATCTGCACGAACGAGCGGGCGGGCGCCGGCGGGCCGGTCCTCCGCCAGCGCAGTCCATCGTCCTGGCCGACCCGCTCGAGATCGAACGCCACGCCCAGGACCTCGACGTCCTCGACCACCTCACGCGGCTGGCCGGACGCGGCGACGACCTCGACGACGACCTCGCGTCCGCGGCGGCCTTCATCCGCGACGGCTACGACCACCATCTCGTCGTCATCTGGCAGGTCCGAGCCGGACGGCTCGTGCCGCGCGTGGATGCGCATGCGATCGGCTCCGGACCGGCTCGGCTGGTGGACGTGCCGTCGTCCTACGGGATCCTGGGGGCCGCGATCGATGCCGGCGGGCGGGCCGTGTCCACGACCGGCGCGAGCGGCGAGCCGCTCGGGATCCTGCCGGGCGGTCGGTCCGAGCATGCGGCCGCCATCCCCGGGGCGAGCGGCGCCGTGGGGCGTCCTGCACCTCGTCCCTCGACCGGACGCGACGATCGACGAGCGGTCCCTCGTCGCCGCCCGCGTCCTCGCCGTCACCATCGGCACGATCGTCGCGGTCGCGGAACGGCGCGAGGAGGTCGGCCAGCTGCTGCACCGCGCGGAGGCGCTGCGGCGGGTCGCCAGCGACATCGGCAGCCGGCTCGACCTCGATCGGATCCTGGCCGGCCTGGTGGATCACGCGATGGTCCTGTTCGAGGCGGACCGAGCGCGCGGTCTTCATGCGTCGCCCGGATGGCCAGATCGTGGCCGAGGTCAGCCGGGGCCTGTCGACGACGTATCTCGGCATGCGCTCGCGACCTGCCGGCCCACTCGCTCTCGGCGGCCGCGATGGAGGCTCGCCGGCCGTTGGCCGCGACGACGTATCGCGACGACCCGCGGGGCGAGGGCATGCGCGCGGCGGTGGTCCAGGAAGGGTTCGACACCGTCTGCACGGCGCCACTCCTGGACGGCACGGACGTGCTCGGCTTCCTGGACGTCTACCACGACCGGCCACGGATCTGGACCCAGGAGGACCTGGACACGATGGCGGCCCTCGCCACCCAGGCCGGCGTGGCGATCCGGACCGCGCAGGACTTCCAGCGCATGGCCAGCTGGGCGGCCCAGCTGCAGTCCATCCAGCAGCTCGGGACGCGGCTCAACCGGCTGACCAGCGTCGGCGACATCGGGATGGCCATCGCGACCGAGCTTCGCCAGCTCATCGACTACCACAACGTCCGCGTCTACCAGCTCGTCGGCGACGACCTCATCCCGGTCGCGATGCAGGGCCAGATCGGCGAGTACGAGGACGAGACGCCGGACCAGCTCCGGGTCAAGGTCGGCGAGGGCATCACCGGCTGGGTGGCCGCCAACCGGATCGCCCAGAACCTGCCGGACGCGGCCGCGGACCCGCGGGCCAACACGATCCCGGGGACCGAGGACGACCTCGACGAGTCGATGCTGCTCGCGCCGATGACCTTCGAGGACCGCGTGCTGGGCGTGCTCGTCCTCTCGAAGCTGGGGCTCGCACCAGTTCCGCGACGATGACCTGCGCCTGCTCGTCATCTACGCGAGCTTCGCGGCCCAGGCGATGGCCAACGCCGAGACCACGGAACGGCTGATGGAGCAGACCGCGGCGCTGGAGCGCCAGGTCCGCAGCCAGCGCGAGCTGCTCTCAGATCACCGAAGAGATCCTGACCACGTTCGATGCGCGCGCCGTGCTCGAGGGGATCACCGAACGTCTCGGGGCGCTGATCGCCTGCGACAACATCGCGATCGAGGTGGTCGACCCGGCCTCCGGGCTGCTGACGCCGCTGACCGCGCGCGGCATCCATGCCGCGAGCTACCTCGAGCCGTGGATGCCGGGCGAGACCGGCATCGCGACCTGGGTCGTGGACCACAACGAGCCGGCGTTCATCACGGACGAGCGGGCCGACCCGCGGGTCAACCACTTCCGGGACCAGGACGGGGCCGCGGACGGCAGCCTCATCGTCGTGCCGCTGCGCGGACGCCACGGCGCCATCGGCGTCCTCACCATCGAGCGGCTCGGCATCGGCCACACGTTCTCCGGCGACGACTTCGACCTCGTCCAGCTGTTCGCGGCCCAGGTGTCCATCGCCCTCCAGAACGCGGAGGTCTTCCAGGCGGTGGAGGTCCGGGCCCGGTCCGACGGGCTCACCGGCCTGCTCAACCACGGCACGTTCGAGGAGTGGCTGGAGCGGACGGTCCGCGACGGGTCGACGTGCAGCCTGATCATGCTGGACCTCGACGACTTCCGGGACGTCAACAACACCCACGGGCACCAGGCCGGCGACGAGGTCCTGCGCGCCATCGCGGCCACCCTTCGTGGCGCCGGTCGCGACAGCGACCTGGTCTTCCGCTACGGCGGCGACGAGTTCGCGTTCCTGCTGCCCGGGACCGATGCCGCCGGGCGCGGCCCAGGTCGCCGAGCGGGCGCGCCTCGCGGTCAAGGCCATCGGCGGCGGCGTCACGGCGTCGGTCGGCGTGTCGCCACGTTCCCGGCCGACGGCCAGACCGCCAGGGACGTCCTGCTCGCCGCGGACCGGGCCTGCTTCGTGGCCAAGCACAACGGCCGCGACCGGGTCGCCACGGCGGCCGAGGGCCTCGCCCTGTCGGACGCGTTCTCGCTCCAGGAACCGACGCCGATCGACACCGGCTCGCCCGCGCCGGACTGACCGGCCGTCACGTCCGGCCGTCACCGTCTTCCGCGAACATGCGTCACCATCGGCGCGCATGACACGACCCGCCGCCGCCTCGCCCCGGATCGCCATCGCCGGGCTCCTGCTCGCCGGCCTGGTGGCCGCGTGCGACCTGTCGGCGCTCGAACCGCCGGTCACCCCGTCGCCGACGCCCGTGCCGACGCCCACCCCGCTGCCCTCGTTCGTCCGCCCGACGCCGACGCCGCTGCCGACGTTCCTCGTCTACGTCGTGGCGCCCGGCGACACGCTGTCGTCGATCGCGACGATGTTCGCGACGAAGGCCCAGTCGATCGCCTACTGGAACCGCGCGACGTACCCGTCGCTCGATCCGGAGTCCGCCGCGCTACGACCCGAACACGATCCAGGTGGGCTGGACGCTGGTCCTGATCCCGTTCGGCCAGGTGGATCCGGAGGACCTGCCGCCGCCCGCCGCGACGCCCACGCCCTCCCTCCCCTCCCCCGATCCGAGCCCCTCGCCCGCGGCCTGATCGCGTCGCCGGCCGGAGGCACCGGATGACCGTGATGCTCGTGCCCGTTGTCGGATACGGTCAGCACATGCACACGGCGACCCTGACGAGACTCGCGGCGGCACAGCCATGACCGACTCGCCGCGTCGGCCCCGGATCGTCATCACCGTGGCCGACCCGCTGGCCCAGGCCGGAGCCGTCGATCGCGCTGCAGAAGAACGCGCTGTACGCGGAAGCGATGCTCCGGCACGGGGCGGACCCGGTCGTCCTCGATGCGTCGGCGTATGTCGCGGAGCGGGCGTCCGCATTCGATTCGATGGATGGCCTGCTGCTGAGTGGCGGCGCCGACCTGGATCCCGCGCTGTACGGCGAGGCGCGGTCGGGCGCCAGGGACATCGAGCCCGACCGGGACGCGCTGGAGGCCGAGGCGTGGTCCGCGGCGATCGCCCGTTCCGTGCCGATCCTGGGCCTGTGCCGCGGGCTCCAGGCGATCAACGTGTTCAGCGGCGGGACGCTGCTCCAGCACGTCGACGGGCATCTCGGGGCCGGCTGGGGCCACGGGCCGGCGGCGACCCATCCGCTGCGAGTCGCGCCGGGGAGCATGCTCGCCGGGCTGGTCGGCGAGGCGCTCGAGGTGAACTCGTACCACCACCAGGGCATCCGGGCGTCGGACCTGGCCCCGGGCCTCGTCGCCACGGCCTGGGCGGACAGCTCGGCGGGACCGCTGGTCGAAGGCGTCGAAGGCGACGGCGACGACGGCCGCTTCCTCATCGGCGTCCAGTGCCACCCCGAGCGGACGGACTCCACGCCGGACGCCTTCGAGCGCCTGTTCGCCGCCTTCGTCGAAGCCGCCTCGGTCCGGGCCTAGGAGAGGTCGGCGATCGCCGGGCTCAGGGTCGCAGCGTCATCCAGGTCCGTTCCGCATCGGGGGCCGCGTCGCCGGTGCTGGAGATGGCCTCGCCTTCGGACGTACTGAGCGTCGAGACGGTCCTGATGGCGATCCACAGCTCGTCGGGATCGCCGAGCGCCGACAGTGCGACGGTCAAGACGATCGTGTCGCCCGTGACGTCGAGCGTGCCGGGGAACTGCGGGCCGAAGTGAAAGACCGGGTCCGGCCCACGAGTGAAGTCGTAGATGCCAGGGTGGTAGGCGGCGGGCAGGCCTTCGCCCATCGGACCCGAGGCGGCGGTGATCGTGTACCGGACGCGGTTCACGTCCTGGGCGTTCTCGGGGCTGGCGGGGTCGCCCGTGAACACCTCGAAGTTGTAGCTCAGCCGCTCGTTCTCGCGCGGCGCCGGGCGGGGCAGCGCCTCGGCGACGGTCAGGGTCAGCTGGAGGGTCGTCCCGTCCGAGGCTGCGACGAGCTCGCGCACGTCGATGTAGGCGGGCGTCGCGCCCGGCAGGCCCTGCAGGTCGACGACGTCGCCCTCGACATCCTCCATCCGGACCGTCGGCACCAAGCACAGGCGGCGCGACGTCGATCGTCGCGGCAGGCGGGGTGGGCGCCGGTTCGATCGCACACGCCACGCTCACGATCCCCAGTGCGCCGCCCAGGACCACCGCGACGAACGCCCGCATCGCGGCAGTCTAGGCCGCCCGCCGGTTCGCGCCTAGAGCCGGCCGGCCTCGATGATGCGCTGGAGGAACTGGCGGGTCCGCGGCTCGCGGGGTCGCTCAGGATCGACGCTCGGTGGCCCCTCCTCGAGGATCGTGCCGGCGTCCAGGAAGCAGACCCGGTCGGCGATGTCGCGCGCGAAGCCCATCTCGTGGGTGGCGATGACCATCGTCATGCCGCTCGGCGCCAGCTCGCGGATGACGTTGAGGACCTCGGCGACGAGCTCCGGGTCGAGGGCGCTCGTGACCTCGTCGAGCAGCAGGATGTCCGGCTTCATCGCCAGCGCCCGGACGATCGCGACGCGCTGCTGCTGGCCGCCGGACAGCCGGTCCGGGAGCTGGTCGCGCTTGTCGGCCAGGCCGAACCGCGTCAGCAGCTCGGTGGCGTCGGCCTCCGCGGCGGCCCGCGGCGTCTTCAGCACGCGCCGCGGGGCCAGGGTCACGTTGTCCAGCACGCGCATGTGCGGGAACAGGTTGAACGCCTGGAACACGATCCCGATCCGGCGCCGGATGCGGTCCACCTTGACGCCCTCGGCGGTGATCTCCTCGCCGCTCGACGAAGATCCGCCCGGCGTCGATCGGCTCGAGCAGGTTGATGCAGCGCAGGAGCGTGGACTTGCCGCGACCCGGACGCGCCGATGAGGCAGACGACCTCGTGCTCGGCGACGGTGAGGTCGATGCCGCGCAGCACCTCCAGCTCGCCGAACGACTTGTGCAGGCCCTCGACGACGCAGCGCCTCGGTCGTCATCGCCCGCCCGCCTTGGCCGAACCGCGCTTGTCGCGCGCCACCAGCCAGTCGGTGAACCGCGCGAGCGGGATGGTCACGACGATGAACACCAGCGCGACGCCAGGTACGGCGTGAAGTTGAAGTTCGCCTGCTGCTTGATCTGGGCGGTCCGGAAGATCTCGACGACGCCGATGAACGAGACCAGGACCGTGTCCTTCTGGAGGCCGATGAAGTCGTTGAGCAGCGGCGGGATGACCCGCCGGACGGCCTGCGGCAGGACCACGTGGCGGAGCGCCTGGAAGCGCGACAGGCCGAGCGAGCGAGCGGCGGCCTCCTGGCTCGGGTGGACCGAGTCGATGCCGGCCCGGTAGACCTCCGACACGTACGCCGAGTAGATCAGGGTGAGGGCGATGACCGCCCAGAAGAACGCCTCGGTCGGGACGCCCGGGATGCCGAGGCCGGGGATGCCGAAGCCGAGGACGTAGATGACGAGGATCCCGGGCAGGGCCCGGAAGACGTCGACGTAGATGGTCGCCAGGGCTCGGAGCGGGAACAGGACCGGGCCGGGCAGGCTGCGCATGACGGCGAGCAGCAGGCCGAACGGCAGGACCAGCACCTCGGCGATCAGGAACAGCTTGATGTTCGTGAAGAACGCGGCGACGAGCGCCGGCAGGCTGGACCAGAAGATCGGGTCCGTTGAAGAAGTCCTGCTGGACCTCCGGCCAGTTCGGCGCGTTGACGACGATCCAGGCCAGGCCGCCGAAGACGACGACCGTGCTGACCAGGGCGATCGCGGTCGACCGCCAGGAGACGCGCGCCTTCGACCGCCGAACGGCCGGAGGCCCGCCGGGTGTCACCAGCGGGCCTCCAAGGCTTGACATCGCTAGGTGCGAGCGGCGGTTACGGCGCGAAGACCGGGGCCGGACCTTGCGGGCCAGCCACTCCTGCGTGACGCTGTCCAGCCGGCCGTCGTCCTTCAGCGCGGCGATGGCCTCGTTGACGCAGGTCGTCAGCGGGCTGTCCTTGGCCAGGACGACGCTGAAGTGCTCGGCGTCGGCGCCGGTCGGGGCCTCGAACTGGCCGACGACCTTGCCGTTGTCGAGCTGCGCCGCCGCCATGTAGAACGCGGTCGGCAGGTCCACGACGATGCGCGTCGATCTGCTTGGCGTTCAGCGCCGCGATGGCGGCGTCGTTCGTGTCGTAGAGGCTGACCTCGGCGGTCGGCTTGATGGTGTCGGTGATGGTCTTGTAGCTCGTCGTCCCGACCTGGGCGCCGAACCGGAAGGCCGCCAGGCCGCTGATCGTGGTCACCGACGCGACGGGGTTGTCGGCCAGCGACACGACGGCCTGGTTGACGAAGTAGTAGCCGTCGGACAGGTCGACGGCCTGGGCGCGCTCGGCGCTGTACGAGACCTGGTTGATGTCGATGTCGAACGTCTTCGCGCCGGGCGCGATAGGCGCTGTCGAACGGCACGTACGGTCCAGGCGACCTGGTCCGGCGTGAAGCCCGAGGTTCGTCGGCGAGGGCGTACGCGAAGGCGCCCTCGAAGCCCTTGCCGTTGGTCGGGTCACCGAGCTCCCACGGGGCGGTGTCGCTGCTCGTCCGTCGTTCGTCGGCGAAGTACGGCGGGTAGGCCGGGTTGTCGGTGCCGATGGTCAGCGTGCCGGCGGTCAGGGTCGCCAGGTTCGAGGCGTCGCACGGACCGGCGGCCTCGGACGGCGCCGCCGACGGGGCGACCGACGCCGCCTCGCTCGGAGCGGTGGACGGTTCGACCGCCGTGGAGGCGGACGGGGAGGCGGCACCGGAGCTGGTGCACGCGGCGGCCACGACGGCGACGAGGCCGAGGGCCAGGAGTCGGGATCTGCGCACGTGATGTACCTCTCGTGTCGAGTCGGAAGAACGGCCGAGAGTGTACAGGCGGGCGGCGCGAAATGTCCTACTGATCCAGTAGGGATCCCGTCATCCGAGGCGCTCACGAACGAGGCCCGGACGCGCCGAAGCGGCGCCGGGAGGAGGTTCGGCGCCGCTTCGACTGGTGACCTCGGACGGTAGGAGGAGGGTCCACCGCCATCGGTCGGAAGATGCTGGATCAGTGCGTTCGGCGACCCTTGCCGTCGGTCTTCCCGAAGCGTCCGCTGCTCGCCATCTCGCGCAGGAAGAGCAACTGGTTGACCTGTCGTAGCGACCAGTGCACATCCGTCACGGGGATGCCGGACACGAACGCGGTCAGGTTGGCCGCTTCGTCAGGTGCGAGACCCTTCAGCAGGAACGCCCGATAGATCGACCTCGTCGCGATGGCCTTCGCCGGCGACGACGTCTCGTTCCGGGGAGCTGCCGGCGATGCCGTGAGCCCAGACCCGGCCATGGGTGCCGGGACGCCGTCCGGCCACGACGAGACGCGGCGAGATGATCGCCCGTGTCCCCGTGACCCTCGTGGTGCCTGGCCTGCCATGGCTCACCCTGGCCTCGATCCCCTGAACGCCCTCACCGGTCGGTCCGGTGCGGTACGGGCATGTTCGTGCGGGACCCGGTGTCTCGCGATGACCCGGCGGTCAGGGTGCGACCGGTACCGATGGGTCACCTTCGGCGGCGCCCGAGCCAGTCCAGTGGCGGCGACCCGAGCGCCGCGCCCGTGGCGCTCATGGGCCCTCCCCGCGACGCCCGGGTAGACTCGGCTCGTGCGGGTACGCAGCTTCGAACTCCGTCTGATCGCCGCGACCTTGCTGGGCTGCTGGACGCTGGCCGCCCTCCTCGTCCTCCTGTCGTATCGCCCCGGCGGCCCACTGGACCTCGATCGTCGGGCTCACGATGGTCATCCCGGTCGGCGTCGCCGCCTGCGGCCGTCGTCTGGCCGCCGGTCACCCGCGGAGACGGGAGCAACACGGCGGTCGTCTGCCTCGGAGTCGGGGCGCTGCTGTGCCTGATCCCATCGATCGGCGGCCTCATCGGCCAGCTCGTCTCGCAGGGCGCCCAGACCCTCGTCCCCTCGGCCGAGGCCGCGTACCCGTGGCTGCTCGCCTTGCTGGCGACGAGCCTCTTCGCCGGGATCGGGCTCGCCCGCCGGATCCAGGGCGGCAACGCCCTGCGACGTCGGCGGCTCATCCAGTCGGTGGCGTTCGCCCTTGGGCTGACGTTCCTGGCCGGGCAGCCTGTTCGCCTCGGCCGCCGTGGCCAACGAACTGGCCCTGCGCGACTCGGTCGCGCAAGCCTCGCGGTTCGGTCCGACCAGCGTCACCGACGACCCACCGGCCTGCGACGGGCCGCTCGGGGTGGGCCGAAGCGCCCGCCTGACGAGCCGTCTGTACGCCACCGTGGACCTGCGGCCGACCGGCTCCGTGGAGCTGTCGGGGACGCGCGCCGGGGCGGACTTCCGCTGGATCGCCTACGTCGCGACCGACGCGGAGCTCGGCCAGGGCGGCGTCGCGCGCATCGGCCCGGAGGCCTGGGCCCGGGCGCCCGGCGGCCGGTGGCTCGACGACGACGCCGACCGAGGTCTACGACCACTCCATCGACCTGCAGGTCCTCCAGACGGCGCTGACGCCGGCCGGTCGGGCGATCTTCGAGGATCGCGGCGTGGAGGTCATCGAAGGTGCCCGTGCCCGGCACTGCCGGATCGCCGTGGACGGCGACACGTTCGCCGCGGCGTTCCCGCAGGTCGCGCTGGCTGGTGGGCGGGGCGGACCTGCACCGCTGGCGCGGCCAGCTCGACTACTGGGTCTTCCTCGACGGCCAGCTCGGCCAGGTCGCCGGCAGCGCCGGCGGCGAGGCGGTCGGGATGGATCCGGAGGCGCTCCTGGCCAACGTGGAGGTGCGGATGACCGCGACGTCGCGCGACGACGACCTGGTCATCTATCCTCCTTCCCCATGACGTTCGACGACGAGCCGAGTCGATACGCCGCCAAACGCGATCGACTGGCCCGCCTGATCCGCGTGGTCACGGTGCTGCGTGGCCACCCCGACGGCATCCGTCCGGCGGAGATCGCTCGCCGCATCGACGTGTCGCCGCGGACCGTCTACCGCGACCTGCGGGCCATCGACGAGGAGATCGGCGTCGCCGTCTGGTCGGAGGGCGGCAAGTGGGGCGTCGTCGGCGAGGAGTTCCTGCCGGCCCTCAAGCTGACCCTGTCCGAGGCGATGGCCGTCGTGCTGTCCGCCCGTCTCATGGTGCGGTACGCCGACAAGTACGACCCGGACCTCGCGGCCGCCTTCGAGAAGCTGGAGGAGGTCCTGCCGGCCCCGCTGGCCGACCACGTGGACCGGACCCTGGACGTCCTCGCCTCGCGCGCCACGGATGGCCGATTCAGCAAGCACGTCCACCTGTTGACGCGGGCCTGGGCCGAGCGGCGGGTCGTGACGATCGAGTACGAACCGGCCGCCTACGCTCCGGACTCCACGCCGCGCAAGGCCGTCGTCCGGCCCTATCTCATCGAACCGTCGCTCCAGACGCACGCCCTCTACCTCATCGGTTGGGACGAGACGAAGGGCGCGGTCCGAACGTTCAAGATCGAGCGCATCCGGGACGTCGCGTTGACGACGGCCACGTTCGAGAGTCCCGACCGCGACGAGATCGAAGCACTCCTTCGGCCCGCATGGGATATCATCGCCGACCAGAAGCTGGTGGACGTCCGTCTCCGCTTCGCAGCCGCCGTGGCGTCTCGCGTGACCGAGGCGACGTGGCACCCCACCCAGCGTGCCCGGCTCGAGCCGGACGGTTCGCTTCTCTGGGAGGCGACCGTCTCGGGGACCATCGAGATACGCCTCTGGATCCTGTCCTGGGGCGCCGACGTGGAAGTGCTCGCACCGGACTCTCTCCGTAGCGACGTGGCCGCGACCCTCATCCGGGCGCTGCGCCGATATGAAGGAGCCCCATGATCCGACGTCTCGTGCTACCCCTCATCCTCCCCATCGTGCTGCTGGCCGCCCTCGCCCCCACCGTCGGCGCCGCCACCACCACCACGACCCTCGAGTACCGCATCCTCGGCTGGATCAACGACGCCAGGGAAGACCGCCATCTGAAGCCGCTCCGCGCCGACAGCCGGGTCTGGGACCTGGCCGGCGACCGCGCCGCGATCATGGCGTCGCGGAACATCCTGAGCCACAGCATCGCCGGCAATGTCGGCTCGAGCCTCTCGTCGCGCGGGGTCAAGTGGTACGGCTGGGGCGACGCGATCGCCTACAACAACTACCAGAAGGGCACCTACGCCACGGCCGAGCTGTTCGCCCAGTGGAAGGGCAGCAAGCCGCACTGGGACCTGTTGATGAGTCCCAAGTTCAACTACGTCGGGGTCGGCATGGCGTACCGGTCCAGCAACGGCCGGACGTTCGGTGACGTCGTCCTGATGGACGGTCCGGACCGGACGGCTCCGTCGGCCACGATGACCGGCGTGACCCGCGACGGGAACGACGTGACCTGGACCTGGCGCGGCGCGGACTACGTGCTCCAGACCCGCACGGCCGGCGTCGCGTCGTACGAGGTCCAGTACCGCATGGACTCGGGCTACTTCAGCACCGTCGCGAGTCAGACCGTGGCCACGCGCCGGATCGCCCTCGACCGACCCGGCGGCCACTGGTACGGCGTCCGCGTCCGAGCCCGGGATGCCGCCGGGAACATCGGCGCCTGGACGTCCGAACTCCGCATCTGGGTGCCATAGTCCCGGTGTGAGCCGTCACCCCTTCGCCGCGGTCAACCTGATCAGCGATCCGATCCACGGGTACGTGGAGCTGACCAAGCGACTGACGACGGGCGCGTCGGCGGCGGCCGGCCTGCCGGACGAGGACGTCGCCGAAGAGGACCTGCTCGACACCGCCTGGCTCCAGCGCCTGCGCCGGATCAGCCAGCTCCAGAGCGCCCGATGGGTGTTCCCCACGGCCGAGCACTCGCGGTTCACCCATGGGCTGGGGGTCATGCACGAGGCGGGCCTGTGGGCACGGTCCCTCTACCCGAGCCTGCGTGAGTCGCTGGCGGCGGCCGGTGAGCCGATCCCCTCGGAGGGCCTGGTCGTCGAGACCCTCCGGATGGCCGGCCTCCTGCACGACGTGGGCCACGGCCCGTTCGCCCACTTCTTCGACGACCACGTCCTGAGCGCGTTCGACGCGCCGGCGGATGCGCGCCGGGCTCCGGGAAAGCGCCTGTCCCACGAGGACCTGTCGCAGCGGATCATCGAGGACGAGCTCGGGCCGCTGCTGCGCGGCCTCCGCCGGGCCCCGGGCGCCGTCCCCGAGCGGGACGGGTTCGCCGACGACGAGACGCTCGAACCGGCCTGGGTCTCGTTCCTCATCTCGAAGCCGGCCCTGTCCGACCCGGGCATGCCGCGCTGGGTCCGCTGGCTCCAGCCGCTCCTGTCGGGCGTGTTCACCGTGGACAACCTGGACTACGTCCGGCGCGATGCCTACCTGACGGGGGTCACGGTCGGCCCGGTCGACGCCGAGCGGCTGCGACGGTACGCCTACATCTCGGACCGCGGTCTGACCCTGTTCGAGCCGGGCCTGCCGGCCCTCGAGATGTTCCTGACCGCCCGCAGCTTCATGTACCAGCAGGTCTACTTCCACCGGACCGTCCGGGCGATCGACCTCGACCTCTCCGACGTCTTCGGCCCGTCCGTCCGGGCCCTCTTCGGAACGGCGTCGCCGGCCGACCGATTGCCCGCGTATGCCGACCTCGACGAGTACGCGCTCCTCCACCAGGCGGCCCGCTGGGCCCGTGGGGAGGACGTGGTCTCGGGCGGGGCGTCGGCCACGCCGGGCGATGGACGCGTGACGCCGGCCATCGCCGACGGCTGGCGGGCGATCCTGTTGCGGCGCCCGAACTGGCGGTCCGAGGCGGAGGTCCGCGCGGAGTACGAGGCGGGCGACGAGCCGGCCGCCCTCATCGCGTCACTTGGCGCGGCCGAACCCGGCCGGGTGGCGATCGATCTCGCCATCGTGGATGCGCGACCGGCCGACATCACGGCAGCCGAGCCGCGGCTGGCCCTGGAGCGACGCGACGGGTCCGCGGGTCCGTCACTGGGTGAGGCGCTCGCCCGGATCCCCGGCTACTCGCTCATCGGCCGTCGCTATCGGCGCCTCGCCGGCTGACCTCCGCCGCGGCGGCTGACCTCGCCCGGCGCCACTCAGGGAGAGGCGATCGGCACCGCCGACGGGGATGGCAGGACGAACGACGTCGAGGGCGATGGCGACGCCGGACGGCTGATCCTGGGGTCGCGGCGGCAGGACGAGGAGCGGATCGATCCGGGCGATGAGCGTGTCCGGCAGCTTCATGCGCTTGACCACGGCCGGATCGATGCCGAACGTGGCGGTCTCCAGGGGGCTGAACAGGCCGTAGTGGACGTGGCAGCCGGACGCCCGCCCGGTCATCCCCTCGTAGCCCAGGAAGTCGCCGGCCTTGACGACCTGGCCCCGCTTGACGACGACCTTGCTGAAGTGCGCGTAGATGCTCCGGTACCCGTTGCCGTCATCGATGACCACGACGATCGGCAGCGTCGTCCAGAGCTTCTCCTTGTCGAGCCGGGCCTTGTAGCGGCGTCAGGTCGCCCAGCCAGCCGATGTGGTCGTCGTACTTGCGGGAGGCGGCCAGCACCACGCCGTCGTGGGCCGCGACCACCTTGTCGCCGCAGAACGTGGCGAGGTCGATGGCGTCGTGGAACAGCTCGCCGTCGACCAGCTTGGAGCCCCAGGCCGTCGGACCGAACGGCAGCGTCAGCCGGCCGTTGGGCAGCGGCCACTGGTAGCCGGTCAGCGTCTCGACCGGCGGTGCGGTCGGGGACGGCTCGGGCGTCGGTTCCGGTGACCGCGAGGGCCGCGGGGTGGCCGACGGATCGGGCACGCGGACCGGGGACGCCACCGGGCTGCCGGTCGCGGCCGCGACCAGACCGGGAGCGTCACCGGGATCCTGGCGCAGGGGCCCGTTCGCAGCGACCGCGGAGCCGACCCCGACGATCGCGACCACCCCGATGAGGACCGGCGCGAGGCGGCGCCAGCGACGCGGCTTCCGCCGTGCCTTGGGGGTGTAATCGAACACCGGCGATGTGTACCACCCCGGGCGTCGCTGTGCAAACGCTCCCACGCATGCTCGGTAGCGAAGTCTTCATCGTTCGCCAGACCGGGTCGCTACGCGCGCTCGATATCGTCGATGGCGACGGCCCGCCAGTGGGCCCGCTGCCCTGAAGGATGCCGACCTCCGATGTTCGCCACCGCCGACGACGACCTGTCCCTGCTCGCCTCGCGCCTGAAGCTCGGTCTGCCCATGCGCGGGTTCGATGGTCGCGAGATCCCGCTCCGGAGCGTCACCGGTGCCTGCCTCGGACCGATCGAGGCCGCCCAGGCGCTGCTCCGCTCCGCCACCAGCCTCCTGCCGGCCGGCGAGGCCGACGAGTTCCTCGCGTCCGTCTGTGAGCGCGCCGAAGCGATCGAACGGGCGGCGTGCATGAACGGCGAAGCCCCGGCCGTCGTGGCCGCTCGCGTCACGGGTGTGCTCGTGAGCGGTGCGGTCCGGGCGTCGGTCCTGGCCCGTGGCCACGATGTGAGCCCGAGCGCCCTCAACCGGGCGACGCTGTCGTGGTACCAGGTCAGCGACCTGCGCCGTCGAGAGCTGCTCGACGCGGGGGCGACGAGCGCCGTCAGCCAGCTTTCCGCCTAGGTGGCCCGGGCGGCCGCCGTGTCCTCCGGCTCGCCGACCTCGATCGGGTTGTTGATCGGGTCCTGGCTCCACTCGAACCAGCCGCCGTCGTAGACCGCGATCCGCTGCCAGCCCTGCAGGTAGGCGTAGAACCAGGTCTCGCTGGCACGCCAGCCGGTGCCGCAGTAGAACGCGACCCACTTGTCCGGCGTGATCCCGGCCTCGTCCCAGTTCGCGGCGATCTCGGGGTACGCGCGCATCGTGTTGTCGACGTTGCGGTAGTGCTGCATGTGGTACGCGTCCGTGCCGCAGTTGCCCCACACGTCGCCCGGCGATCCGGCCGGCCGGGCCGATGTAGTTGTAGCCGCTGACGTTGCCGATGTGCTCGCGCCAGGTGCGGACGCTCACGAGGGCGGCGCCCGGCCGGGTCGGCGATGATCTCCTTCGCCTCGTCGATGTCGACGATGACCTCCGGGCGGAGCGGGATCTGGACGCCGAAGGCCGCGACCGGGGTCGGCTCGTTCGGGGTCGTCTCGAGCGGATGGCCGCCGCGGACCCACCAGTCGTAGCCGCCGTCCAGCAGACGGAGGTCGTCCACGCCGGCGTAGCGCAGGATCATCAGCGCGCGGGTCGCGGCGATCTGGCCGGCCCGGCGGCCGGGCCACTTCTCGTTGGCCTCGCCCTCGGTGTCGCGGCCGTAGACGATGACGGTCGTGTCGTGGGTGATGCCGAGCGCGCGGACGGCGGTCTCGAGCGCCTCGGGCGAGCGGCGGTTCCAGTCGGCCGGATCCTCCAGCCAGTTGGTGTCGAGGTACAGCGCGCCCGGGATGTGGTTCTCGGCGTACTCCTCGGGGACCCCGAAGTTGACGTGGAACAGGAGGGTCCTGCCGGTCGGCGCGGCCTCGGGTGACCCGCCGGCCAGCAGTTCGGCCAGCCAGTCCGTGGTGACCAGCTGCGTGTAGTTGGGCAGGCGGTCGACCGGGAGGGCGTCGTCGGCCGCCCAGGCCGCGAAGCCGTCGGCGTAGACGCTGATGTCGCGGTGGCCATCCGACTCCAGCCGCTTCACGAGCGCGTCGATGTGTGCGGCGTCATCGCCGTACAACACGATGGACCGACCCGGCGTGATGCCCTTGAGCTTGAGCTGGCGCTCGATCTCCGGCGGCATCCTCGCTCGCGAGCCACTCGCCCGGGAACGCGACGGCACCTCGGATGTGGCCGCCTCGCGCCTCGCGGCCCAGGCGCCAGCCGTTGAAGGCGGCCATCGGGCGCAGGTCGACGATGGTCAGGTCCGGGTCGGCGAGGCGCCGGCGGAGGTCCGCGGTGGAGATGGTGGAGGTCATGCGGTCAGTCGTCCTTTCGACATGGGTGATGGGCAAGAAGAAGGGGCCGGCGTCACCTGGTGACTGCGGCCCCGCGGACGTCGGCTCCCGACGGTCCGTCGCGCGATACGTCGTACTGGTCAGCGACGCGCGACACACCCCGGACCCGCGCCTTCATGGCAGGGCCGCCAGCGCATACACATGTCCCGAGACGTTCGGTGGCTGATCACGTCAGATAGTCTGCCTGACTAGTAGGCATTCGCGCAATGGGAATGCGTTCGCTCACAGCTTGCGAATCGGGAACGGCCGGACTCGCCAGCCAGGCCGGCCTCGTTCCGTTCGGGCTGTCTCGGACCTCCGGACGGGCGGTTCGGCCCTACCGTCCCCGCGACCACGCACGGGACGATGAGCTCGACCCTGAGCGCAGGGCCGAAAGGTGGCAGGCATGCCCGAACCCGGACGACCGATGACCGACGCGATCACGAGATCGACGATCAGCCCGTGGACCGTCGAGGCCGCCGAGGTCGCCGCTCGACTCCGAGCAGACCCGATCGCCGGGCTGACGGCGGACGAGGCCGCTCGGCGGGTGGAACAGTACGGTCCGAACGAGCTGCTGGAACGGGCGAGCAAGCCTGCCTGGCGCCTGCTCGCGGAGCAGTTCACGAACGCGATGATCCTGGTCCTGCTGGCGGCGGCCGCCATCACGGCGGTCATCGGCGAGTCGAAGGACACGGCGGTCATCCTCGCGATCGTCCTCCTGAACGGCATCGTCGGGTTCGTCCAGGAGTACCGCGCCGAGCAGGCGATCGATGCCCTGAAGCGGATGACGAGTCCGACCGCCCGGGTCGTGCGAGATGGCCTACGCCGCCATCGTCCCCGCGGCCGAGCTGGTGCCCGGTGATGTGGTCCGGATCGAAGCCGGCGACGTCGTCACCGCCGACCTGCGGCTGATCGAGGCGCGGTCGCTGCGGATCAACGAGGCCGCTCTCACGGGCGAGTCGCAACCGACCGGCAAGGTGACCACTCCCCTGCCGTCCGTCACGGCCGCCCTCCTCGCCGACCAGCGGAACATGGCCTTCAGCGGCACAGCCGTCACGTATGGTCGGGGTCGGGGCATCGTCGTGGGGACCGGCATGGCGACGGCGCTCGGACACGTCGCGGAACTCCTCCAGGAGCGCAGCGACACCCAGACCCCGCTGCAGCGCCGCCTGTCCGTCCTGGGCAAGTGGCTCGCCATCGCCGCCGTCGCCATCTGCTTGTTCGTGTTCATCTCCGGGGTCGCCCGGGGGGAGCCGCCAGACGCCATGTTCCTGACCGCGGTCAGCCTCGCGGTCGCGGCGATCCCTGAGGGCCTCCCGGCGGTGGTGACGGTCGCCCTGGCGCTCGGCGCGCGACGGATGGCCAGGCGGAACGCCCTCGTCCGCAAGCTGCCCGCGGTCGAGACCCTGGGCTCGGTGAGCGTGATCTGCAGCGACAAGACCGGGACGCTGACCCAGAACCGGATGGTGGTCGAACGTGTCTGGACGCCGACGGGCGAGTACCGCGTGAGCGGCGACGGCTATGCGCCGGACGGTCGCTTCGAACCCGAACCGGCCGCCGACCCGGCGTTGGACCGGCTGGTCAGGGTGGCCGCTGCCTGCAACGACGCGTCGTTGCGCGCTCCGCAGCGGTCCGGCGAGCCCTGGACCATCACCGGCGACCCGACCGAAGCTGCGCTCCTGGCGTTGGCCGCCAAGCGCGGCGTGGACCCCGAGGGGCTGGCGGCGACCTGCCCTCGGGTGGAGGAACTCACGTTCGACTCCGAGCGACGCCGGATGGCCACGCTGCACGCCGATGTCGGAGCAGGTGTGGGTCGCGGTGAAGGGCGCGCTCGAAGCCCTCGGGCCGTTGCTGGATCCAGCCGACGCCGGGGTCCTGGCCCGGGCCGAACGGGTCGCCGAGGGATACGCCGCCGACGGCTATCGCGTCCTGGCCCTCGCCGAACGGTCGCTCCAGGACGTGCCGGCCCGCCTGGACGACGCCGAACGCGGACTGCGGCTGGTCGGGATCGTGGGGATGGCCGATCCGCCCAGGACCGCGGCGGCGGCCTCGATCGCCGCGTGCCGGACGGCCGGGATCACGCCGATCATGATCACCGGCGACCATCCGCTGACGGCGGCGGCCATCGCCCGCCGGATCGGATCTGCTCCGCCTGGATGGCCGATGCCTGACCGGGAGCGAGCTCGAGGCGCTGGACGACGCCGCGTTCGACTCGATCGTGGCGGACGTGTCCGTCTACGCGCGGACGAACCCCGAGCAGAAGCTGCGCATCGTGGACGCGTGGCGGCGGCGTGGGGCGATCGTCTCGATGACCGGCGACGGCGTCAACGACGCGCCGGCGCTGAAGCTGGCCGACATCGGCGTGGCGATGGGGATCACCGGCACGGAGGTGAGCAAGGAAGCCGCCGACATGGTCCTGGCCGACGACGACTTCGCGACGATCGTCGCGGGCCGTGGAAGAGGGCCGCCGGATCTACGACAACATCCGGCGGTTCCTGCGCTACCTGCTCACGACGAACTCGGCCGAGATCTGGGTGATGGTCCTCGCGCCGTTCGTGGGCCTGCCGTTCCCGCTCATCGCCGTCCAGATCCTGTGGGTCAACCTGGTCACCGACGGCCTGCCGGCCCTCGCCCTCGGCGTGGAGCCAGCCGAGCGCGGAACCATGCTGCGGCCGCCGCGGCCGCCGTCCGAGTCGATCTTCGCGCGCGGACTGTGGCAGCACGCGGTCTGGGTCGGCCTGTTCATGGCCGCGGTGACGTTGGCCGTGCAGGCGTTCGCGATCGACCAGGTCTGGCCGTGGCAGACGATGGTCTTCACGACACTGGCCCTGCTCCAGCTCGGGAACGCCCTGGCGGTCCGGTCGGAGACCGAGAGCTTCTTCAGCCTGGGACTGCGCACCAACCGCCCGCTGGCGTTCGCGGTCGCCGCGACCTTCGTGGTCCAGCTCCTGCTCATCTACGTCCCGGTCTTCCAGCCGATCTTCGAGACGCAAGCGCTGACCGCGACCCAGCTCGCGCGTCGTCCTGGCGGCGTCCACCCTTGGCTTCGCCGCCGTCGAGATGGAGAAGTGGGTGGGTCGGGCGCGGTCCGCGCGACACCAGGCGTCGTCCGCGCGAGCGTCATCCGCCCGGGCCATCCACCCGTAGTCCGATCGCCCGGAACGGCTGGCATGTTACGGCCGCCGCCACGGATCGCCGATGGACGCTTGTCGCGCGACAGGCGGTGAGTACACTCTCCATCAAGTTCGCTCGCGCCCGACCCCGGGAGGGCCTCGAAGCGCTCCCGCCTGTCCCGTCGGTATGACCGAGCGAGTAGGTTGGAGGGGAGCCGTGCCTACCACCGCGAGCCCAGCGCGACGATCAGGCGTCGCCGCTTCGATGGTGGCCATCCTGGCCACGCTGCTCCTCCCGACGTCGGCCTCGGCTGACAGCTGGACGACGAGCGTCGTGGATGCAGGCCGCCTGAGCGTCTCCGTCGATGTCCCCATCAGTCAGCGAGGCTATTGGCTGAACCTCTACCTGCGAAGGCGGCTTCGTCAAGATCGGTGGTTGGGACCCATCGCCGGCGCCGACCCCATGTACGGAGATCACGGCGATCGAAGTGGACGTCCTGACCGAGGGCGTGACCGTGAACCTGAGCTGGCTCACGGCGACGGACTTCCCCGCGCTGACTGGCACTGCCGTCGATGGCAGCCCCAATACTGACGAGATCATCCCCAGTGAGTTCCCCGACAGCCTCAACGGTGGCGCGGCGTCACCAGGTGGCTCCGGAGACCACCTCTACTACGTCTACGACACAGCCGGCATGAGCATCGACCTCCTGACCGGCGTCGGATCCGGCGGGCTCGCGGAGGGCGATACGTATTCCGGATTCGAAACGGTCACGACCGGCAGCGGCGATGACGTCGTCATCGGCGACGATTCGGCGAACTTCTTCCAGACGTGGGCAGGCGACGACGAACTCCATGGTGGCGACGGCGCGGACTATCTCGACGCCGGCGACGGTGCCGACATCCTCGATGGGGGATCCGGCGTCGACGACGTCACCTACGGCAACGGCTCGGTGGGCGTCGTGGTCGATCTCATGGCCGGGACCGCCAGCGGTGGGCAGGCCGAGGGCGACACGTTGAGCGGTATCGAGAATGTCGCCGGGACGAGCGCGGCGGACACGCTGAGCGGCGATGACGGCCCGAACCGCATCCAGGGCTTCGGCGGCGCCGACACCATCGACGGTCGCGGCGGAGACGATTTGGTCACGCCGTCCTTCGACGCCGACGTGCTGACCGGCGGAGCAGGTTCAGACACGCTCGACTATTCCGGCGAGTACGGCGGCTACATCACGGTGGACCTGTCGTCGAACCTCGCGTCCGGCGGTAACGAGGCATCGGGCGACACGATCAACGGGTTCGAGAACGTGCTTGGCGGTCAGATCGGCAATGTCCTGATCGGTGACGACGGTCCGAACCGCCTGGTCGGTCAGCAGAACACCGATACGATCGAGGGTCGCGGCGGAGACGACGTGATCGAGGTGGCCGACGCCTACAGCGCGGATACGGTCGACTGCGGCACTGGGACCGACACCGTCGTGATGGACGACACGGACACGGCGACCGGGTGTGAGATCGGCAGCTCGCCGACCGCCGCCGGCACCGATGTCGCCGTGACCCTCGTCGATCCATGGACGTCGACGGAGCGCGTCTCGCTGACCTTCCCGACGGTCACGGCTGCCGGATCGACCAGTGTCACCCCGAGCTCGACCGGCCCGACACCGCCAGCCGGCTTCTCGCTCGGCGATCCTGCGACGTACTTCGACATCTCGACGGACGCGTCGTACAGCGGCCAGGTCAGCGTGTGCATCAGCTACGCCGGCGTGAGCTATCCGGATGAACTGCTCATCCAGCTCTACCACTACGCCCTGCCAGGTGGGACCTGGGAGGACGTCACGACCTCCCTCGACACGAATGTCGACCGCGTGTGCGGCCTGACCGACACTCTGTCGCCGTTCGCCGTCCTCCAGGCGGCACCGACCGCGACCCGTCCCGACGCCCCGACGAACGTCACCGCCACGGCTGGCGACGGCCAGGCGTCGATCAGTTGGACGCCGCCCGCCTCGGATGGGGGCAGCGCGATCACCGAGTACCTGATCTACCCGACCCCGGTCGGCGCCCCTTCGCCGACGCCGCGCCCGATCCCCCACCTCACGGTCGACGGCTCCACGACCTCGACCACGTTCACCGGCCTCACCAACGGCGTGACCTACCGGTTCTATGTGACCGCGAGCAACGCGATCGGGAGCAGCCCGTCCTCGCTCCCATCGAACGATGTCACGCCGGTCATCAGGACGAACCAGACCATCACCTTCGGAGCGCTGCCGAACCGCACGATGCTGCAGTCGCCGGTGACCGTGAGTGCCACCGCGTCGTCCGGGCTCACGGTGTCCTTCACGACCACGACCCCGGCCGTGTGCACCTCGGGCGGTGCGACCGGTCAGACCATCACGCTCGTCGGAGCGGGTACGTGCACTGTCCTGGCCGAGCAGGCCGGCAACCTCGCCTTCAACCCGGCTGCATCCGTATCCCGGAGCTTCGCCGTCAGCAGGGTGAACCAGACGATCACGTTCCCGACCATCGCGTCGAAGACGATGGCCCAATCGCCGTTCACCGTCTCCGCGACGGCGCCGGCTCTGCCGGTCACGTTCGCATCCACCACGCCGGCCGTGTGCGCCACCAGCGGCGTGGACGGCTCGACGATCGATCTCCTGTCGCCGGGCAGTTGCACGATCGTGGCGTCACAGCCTGGAAACGCGACATACAACGCCGCGCCCGACCGCCCGCGCACGTTCACGGTCAGCCTCGCGAGCCAGACGATCACGTTCCCGACCATCGCGACGAAGACGATGGTCCAGTCGCCGGTCACGGTGACCGCGAGCACCCCGTCGGGGCTGCCGATCACCTTCACGACCTCGACACCTGCGGTCTGCACGGCGGGAGGCACGAACGGTTCGGCGATCACGCTCGTCGCACCCGGTGCCTGCACGGTGCTGGCCGACCAGGCCGGCAACGGCATCTACGCCGCCGCCGCACAACGGACTCGAACCTTCAACGTCACCCTCACTGGCCAGACGATCACGTTCGCCAACCCTGGCGCGAAGACCCTCGTGCAGTCGCCGCTGACGGTCAGCGCAACCGCGTCATCCGGGCTCCCGGTGGCGTTCGCCACCACGACGCCGGCGGTGTGCAGCTCGGGAGGCACCGATGGAGCAACCATCACGTTCCTGGCGACCGGCTCTTGTTCGGTGGTCGCCAGCCAGCCCGGCAACGCGACCTACGCCGCGGCGCCGTCGATCACCCGCACCTTCAACGTCACGCAGGCGACCCAGACGATCGCGTTCGCCCAGCCGCCCACCGCGAACATCAACCAATCGCCGGTGACACTATCGGCGACCGCTTCGTCCGGGTTGCCGGTGACCTTCACGACGTCCACGGCCGCCGTGTGCACCCCGGGTGGCGCGAACGGCGCCACGATCAGCCTGCTGCGAACCGGGACGTGTCGAGTCATCGCCAGTCAGGCGGGCAACACGATCTACCGGCCGGCGCCCAACGTCGCCCGGACCTTCACGGTCACGACCGCCGCGGTCGTCCAGTCGATCACGTTCGGGGCTCTGGGCAGCCGCTCCATCGGCGAGTTGCCGCTGACGCTGACGGCATCGGCCTCCTCCGGGTTGCCGGTCACCTACACCGTCGCGGCCGCTTCGTCGTCGATCTGCTCGGTGGCGGGCGCGGTGCTGACGCTCGAGAACCCTGGCGATTGCACGCTCACGGCGAGCCAGGCGGGCAACGCCACGTATCAGGCGGCATCCCCCGTGACCCAGACCCTGACCGCGACGCTCGGCGGCTTCGTCCAGGCGTCCGGACCGGGCCTCGTCCTCGACGGCGAGCCGTTCCAGATCTTCGGCGCTGCCATCTACCAGACCTCGAACCACGGCCACACGGCCGATCCGGACCAGGTCTTCGGCTGGGCCGCCGACGCCAACCTCAACACGCTCCGGCTGAGCGACATCTTCAACCAGACGACGAACGATCCCGGCGCCCCCTACGCCGAGGCGGACTGGCAGTGGATCGATAGCCTGATCGCCCGGGCCGGGGACGAGGGCATGAAGGTCATCCTCGACCTCTCCTCGTACCGGAACTGGCTGGTGTGGTCCGCGCAGATCGATCACGGTTGGGTCGTCAACTGCCAACCCAACCAGGACCGCACGCCGGTCGACTACGCGGCGCTCGATCCGTATACCGTCGCCCACCGAGCCGACTGGACGACGTTCATGACCTTCGTCGCGAACCGCGTCAATACGGTCACCGGGATCACGTACCGCAACGACCCGACGATCCTCGTCGTATCGATCGCCGGCGAGCCGATCGGAGCTGGCTACGGTGAATGTGGCAAGGCCAGTTCGGAACAGGAGCTGACCGACTTCTTCGTATGGGCGCTCGCGGAGTGGAAGTCGCTGGACCCGCACCACCTCCGCTCGACCGGCGGCCTCCACGGCACGTATGCCGGACTGGACGGCAACGGCGACCCGATCACGTCCGGCCAGCTGGTGGACGGGATCGCGCTCTTCGGCCTCGCCGACAACACGCTCCCGTCACTCCACACCTACCCGCCGCAGACGACGCAGCTCCCGCTCGCCGACGGCCAGACGCCCGTCCTCGCGCCCGTCGCCCAGGCGCTTGGGAAGCCGTGGTTCACGGAAGAGTTCGGGTTCCGCCAGGAGGAGGGCGATGCATTCCGGGCGAGCGAATTCGACGCCATCTTCGCGGCCCAGACGGCCTATGGGTCGGCCGGGTCACTCTTCTGGAACCTCGGGCCGGAGATCGGGGTCGGGACGTTCGACGTCAACCCCTCCACCCCGCTCACCTGGGCCCGCATCCTCGCCGAGGCCCCGTGATGGCCACTCAGGGTCTTGGGCCCAGGGCGACGGGCCGAGGCGCGGTATCATCCCCGGCATCCGCCCGTAGCTCAGTGGATCAGAGCGACTGACTTCGGATCAGTAGGTCGGGGGTTCGAATCCCTCCGGGCGGGCCAGACCCACGCCACGCAAGGGCAGGACGGGCGCCGTGAGAGTCCTCTGGCGACATGTGCTGGCGGTGTGCTTGCTGATCGTCGCACTTGCGGCATGCTCAGCAGGCCAGACGGGCGAGCCTCGGACCGCGACGCCTTCGGTCACGTCGATCCCGACTGCCACGCCTGTCGCGCCGTCACCTGCGCCTTCGGTCGCGGCAGTCACGGAGCACAAGGACCTTGCGTACGGATCGGCCGTCCCCGGGAACCTGCTCGATCTCTATGTCCCGAGTCGTCCGGCTGATGCCGAGCTTCCGCTTCTCATCTGGCATTCGGGATCAGGCTGGTCCGAGAGTGACGTGAAGCGCTTCGGGACCGCCGCGATCGAGGAGTTCACGGCTCGCGGCTTCGCCGTGGCATCGATCAACATCCGGTCGAGCGCTGACGCGCGCTTCCCCGCACAAGGGTTCGATGTGCGGGCCGCGATCCGGTTCCTGCGAGAGAACGCGGCAACCTACGGCATCGACCCAGACCGGTTCGCGTTCATGGGTGACTCATCCGGCGGGTGGGCGACCGCGTTCGCAGCCGCGACCAGTGACACGCTCGAACTCGAGGGCGAGACCGGCGTCGACGGCACGTCGAGCGCCGTCCGGGTTGCCGTTGCCTTCTTCCCGCCGACCGACTTCCTGTCGGTCGATGCGTTCGTTGCGGCGAACGACCTCGCGATGGATCCCCGCCTCTACCCGTTGGACGGGCCGACGTCACTCGTTGGCCTCCTGATCCATTGCCCGACGGAAGGACCGAGCGAGGGCCCGCCCGACATGGGCGCTCTTGTGAGCATCCAGGACTGCCCGGATGAGACCGAGATGGCTGATCCGGCGACCTACATCGATGAGAACGAAGTCCCGATCTGGCTGCTGCACGGCCTGGCCGATCCGGCCGTGCCGTACGACCAGAGTCAGCTCCTCTACGACGCGACCGTTGCCGAGGGCAACGAGGCACGGCTGACGTTGGTCCCCGGAGCGGGACATGCCGTTCCCGACATCATCGACGCGGCGGCGGCCACGACGTGGATCACCGAACGCGATGGGCATACGCGTGAAACCGAAGGCCCCGGCCCGAGCTGGGATGAGCTTGAGCAGTTCATCCGTGCCAGCTTCGAGTGATGGCATGCCCGTGGTCCACCGCATCGTGACCTAGAGGATGAGCCCGATGCAGGTCATCCTGGTCGCGCTGATCGTCGCCGCGAAGTTCGCGCTCCCGGTCCTCATCGTCCCCTTCCCGTTCGTCGCCGGCTGGGCCAACTTCGTTCTCGACGGTATCGATGGCGACCTGCTCATCCCGCTCGGACTGCCCAACGAGCTGTACCAGCCGGTCGACAAGCTGTCCGACTGGGCGACCTATGTGGCGATCGTCGTCGTCGCCTTCCGCAACGCCTGGCCGACGAGGCGGCTGATGCTCGGGCTCTTCCTGTTCCGCTCGGTCGGCCAGATCGGCTTCCTGGTGACCGGGAACGAGCTGCTCCTTGCCGCCTTCCCGAACTTCCTCGAGCCGCTGTTCCTTGTGACCGTCTCGATCCTGGCCTACGAGCGCGCGATCCGTCATCTCCCCGACTGGCAGGAGCGAGGATTCGCCATCCTCGCTCGGCATCGATGGCTCATCGGGTCGCTCATCGTCGTGTACAAGCTCCAGGACGAGTACTTCACGCACGTCGCCAACGTGGACCGAAGCGAGTTCCTGCAGCAACTCCTCGGTGGATAGCGTGCTGGCAGGCTGTCATCGCCGCGTGAGCGGACCGCGGACTCCCTTCGCACGAGGGCAAGAAGTCGCTACCCTGATGGCACCCATCGGAGGCGACAGCGTCATGAGCGAGTCGGGACAGGTCAGCCGATCGTGACAGACGTCCCTGCGCGAGCAGACGGCAGCGGCGATGCGACCGGGACCGACCCCGCGTCCGCCGCGGCACCCCCGAGTCGTCGCTCGGCGCTCCTCCGGACCGGCTTCATCGTGGCCGTCCTGTTCGTCGTCTTCGTCATCATCCTGCCGCGCTATGTCGACTACCAGGAGGTCCTCGAGGCGTTCCAGGCCCTGACCCCACCCCAGATCGTGCTGATGACGGTGCTGGGTGCGATCGGCTGGTTCGTGAGCGGCCTGCTCTTCGTCGCCCTCATCGAGCACCTCTCGGCACTGCGTGGCATGACGGCCTATCTGATCCTGTCGGGGATCGGCGCGAGCGTTCCCTTCGGCCCCTGGAACATGGGCGTCGTCTGGGTCGTCGTTCGCGGTTGGGGCATCGCGAACCAGCCGGCCACCTCGGGCATCGCCCTCTATGGCGTGATCAACCAGCTGGGCCGCCTGGCCCTCCCGCTCCTGGCCGTGGCGGTGCTGGCCCTGACCGGCGGACTGGCCGGGAACGGTGGGCCGGCCGTCGCGATCGCCCTGCTGAGCATCGTGGTGTTCTTCCTCGCGACGGGCCTGATCGTCGCCGTCGTGCGATCGGATCGCATCGCGGATTGGTTGGGCCGCACCGGCCAGCGGCTCGTGACGTGGCTCATGAAGCGACTGGGTCGGACGGGCTCGCCGGACGTCGCGGCGTCGATCCATCGATTCCGCGATCAACTCGGTGAGGTGATCCGCCGCCGCGGCCTCCTCGCGCTGTCGGTCACGATCCTCGGCCAGGTCGTCTGGTGCGGCGTGCTCATCGTGGCCCTGCGGGTCTGCGGCGTGCCCGAGGACGTCCTTCCCGCTGCCAGCGTCTTCGCGGTCTTCGCCCTGGTGAGCGTCATCACGATCATCCCGCTGTCGCCGGGTGGGGCCGGCGTGCCGGAGATCCTCTTCATCGCGGGCCTGTCCTCGATCACGGGGCCCAGCTACGAGTCCGCGGTGACGGCCGGGGTGTTCCTCTACCGGCTGTACTCGTGGTTCCTCCCGATCCCGCTCGCATGGATCCTGCTCAAGGTCACCCGCCGCGGCCGATCCATCCTGCCGACGACTGCCGAGCTTCGTGCGGACGCGCGAGGCGAGCCCGCCTGATCCGTCGAGCGCGCCCGCGCGCCACCTACGCGTGCCTGCCCAACGTCATGCAATACAGTCTCGTGATGAAGAGACTGCTCGAGTTCTACAAGACCCAGGTCCGGATCCTCTGGGAGTGGCGCGGTGGTTACGGCTCGCTCCTGAAGCGCCTCGCGATCACGCTCCTCGTGTCCCGGCATCGCTCGTCCTGACCGCCGCGATCATGCCGGGCATCACGATCGGCCGGGTCCTCGACGCGGCCATCGCGGTGATCCTGATGGCGCTGTTCAACGCGGTCGTCCGGCCGGTGCTCCTGGCGCTCGTCGCGCCGATCTCGCTCATCCTCCTGGGATCTCGGTGCTCGTCCTCCAGGTCGTGGCGTTCCTGGTCGTCGTGCCGCTCGTCGCCGGGCGTCCACGTCGACGGCTTCCTCACCGCGCTCGTCGGCTCGTTCGTGTACGCGACCATCAACACCGCCCTGACGGCGATCCTCGGCGTCGACAGCGGCGGCTCCTACTACGGGCTGCTCGTCCCAGCCTGCTGGTCAAGCGCGCCGCTCCGAAGACGGACAAGCCGGGCCTGGTGATCATCCAGATCGACGGGCTCGCCCACCCGATCCTGGCCGGCCGGATGCGCGCCGGATCCGTCAACACGATGGCCGGCTGGGTCCGCGACGGCAGCCACAAGCTGTCGCGCTGGGAGGCGATCCTGCCGTCGATGACGTCGGCCAGCCAGGCCGGCATCCTGCACGGCAACAACGACGGCATCCCGGCGTTCCGCTGGTACGAGCGCGACCGCCAGCACCTGATGGTCTCGAGCAACCCGGTCGACGCCGCGCGAGATCGTCCGCCGCGTTCTCGAACGGCGAGGGCCTCCTCTCGAACAACGGCGCGAGCATCTGCAACCTGATGACCGGCGACGCCACGCGCGCCTACCTCACGACGGCGGCGATCAAGGACGAGTCGCAGGGCATCGGCGACAGCAAGGCGTTCCTGGGCTTCTTCTTCAGCCCGAGCGGCTACCTGCGCTCGTTCACGCTGTTCCTCGGCGAGTTCATCAAGGAGCGATCCAGGCGCGCCGGACCCGGCGGTCCGGGATCCAGCCGCAGATGCACCGCGGCCTGAAGTACGCGGGGATGCGGGCCGCCAGCAACGTCCTGCTCCGCGACGTGAACATCGTCGCTGATCATCGAGGAGATGTACCGCGGCACGAACGTCATCTACGCGGACTTCACCGACTACGACGAGCTGGCCCACCACTGCGGCCCGGAGCGGGTCGAGTCGTTCGAGGCGCTCGACGGCGTCGACCGCGCGATCGGCACGCTCGCAAGGCGGCCGAGGACGCGCCCCGTCCGTACAAGTTCATCGTCCTGTCCGACCACGGCCAGAGCCTCGGCGCGACCTTCAAGCAGCGCTACGGCACAGAGCCTCGGCGAGGTCGTCCGCGACCTGATGAGCGGGCGGGCGACGCTCGTCCAGACCAAGACCGCAGGCCGAGGGCTCGACCTTCGTCAACTCGTTCCTGTCGGAGATCACCCGGAGCAAGGGCGTCGGGCCGACCGTCGCCCGCGCCGCCCTCGCCGAGCCAGACGACCGACGGCGTCGTCGACCTCGACGAGGAGGAGATCCCGCCGCCGGCCGACGAGTCGACGATCGCGGTCGTCGGCTCGGGCAACCTCGGCCTCGTCTGGTTCACCGGCCACGACCACCGGCTGACCGTCGAGGAGCTCGAGGAGCTCCACCCGGGCCTCGTCGCCACGCTCGCCGCACACCCGGGCGTCGGCTTGCTGATGGTCCGCTCGTCGGAGCGCGGGCGCGGTCGTCCTCGGAGCCGAACGGGCGTCCGCTACCTCGACGAGGACCGCGTCGAGGGCGAGGACCCGACGACCCTGTTCGGCCAGCACACGATCATGAGCCTCAAGCGCGAGGACGCGATGGTCCACGCGCCCGACCTGCTGCTGCTCAGCCAGTACGACCCGGAGCTCGGCGAGGTGGCCGCGTTCGAGGAGCTGATCGGGTCGCACGGCGGCCTCGGCGGCCCGCAGACGCGAGCCGTTCATCCTCCATCCCGCGGAGTGGGAGCTCGACGAGGACGTGCCGCTCGGCGCGCCGGCGATCTACCGGAACATCCGGCGCTGGCTGAAGGCGATCGGCATCGAGCTCGGCAAGCCGACCCCGGCCGCACCGGCGCCGGTGCCGGCCACTCCGGCGGTCGTCGAAGCCTCGTAACCTCGACGGACGACGGACGATCCGACGACGGATCCGCCGATCACGTCCTGGCGCCTTCTCAAGATCTCCAGTCGCGGCCGATCCATCCTGCCGACGACCGCCGAACGTCGAGACGACGCGCGAGCGAACCCGCCTAAGGCTTCAGGCTCGCTCGGCGTCGGCTGCCTGTGACGCCTTGGCCGCCTGTGACGCCTTGGCCGCCTGGGCCGCCTCGACCGCACGGTGCACGTTGCCATGGATGTGGTCGGCCCCGATCAGGTCGAGGATGCCATCCGCCGCAAGGACGCTGGCGACGTCGGGCTTCAGCC
Organism: uncultured Chloroflexia bacterium; assembly: GCA_963738475.1. Taxonomy (GTDB): domain Bacteria; phylum Chloroflexota; class Limnocylindria; order Limnocylindrales; family CSP1-4; genus SPCO01. Next base: position 253,662 of record CAVTWU010000024.1, on the reverse strand, counting down.
GAGCGAGCCGAAGGTCGATGTCGTCCGAGGCGGCGAGGTCCAGCAGTTCACCCAGCTTCGCGGCGCCCTGCGAGTCCACGAAGTTCACGCCTTCGAGATCCAGCACGACCGAGTGGAGGTCGGCGTGGCTCGCGATGATCTCGCGGACCCGCTCGTCCAGCGCCGCCGCCGTGGCGAAGAACAGGCCGCCGTCGATCCGGATGACGGCGACGCCGGCGTCGCTCTCGTCCGCCGGATGCTCGGCCAGGTCGCGGAACACCTGTGTGCCGGGTTGACGGCCCAGGAGCGGCATCGAAGGTCGCGTGGCGACCTTGATCAACCACAGCAGCGACAGCACGATCCCGACGACCACGCCGAGGAGGACGCCGACGGACAGGACTCCGACGACCGCGGCGATCGCGATCCAGAAGTCGAACGGCTTCACGCGTCGGAGCCGCTTGAACTCGGCCAGGTCGATCATCCCGAAGACGACCGCATCGATGATGATCGCGGCCAGGACGGCCTTGGGCAGTTCGGAGAACAGGGGCGCGAGCAGGACGAGTGTCCCGAGGACGACGGCGCCGGTCGTCAGCGATGCGACTGGCGTCCTGGCCCCCGCCGACTCGTTCAGCGAGCTCGCTGACAGACTGGTCGAGACCGGCATCCCCTGGAACACGCCGGCGCCGACGTTGGCCATCCCCTGGGCGATCGACTCCTGGTCGAGGTCGATGCGATACCGATGTCTCGTGGCGAAGGCCTGGGCATCACCGGCCGTCTGTGAGAACCCGATGAGCAGCAGTGCAAGGGACGCCACGAGGATGGTCGGCAGGTGCTGCGACACGAGCTCGAGCGACGGGAGTTGGGGGATCGGCAGACCTCGGGGGACGGGCCCGACCAGCGCCACGCCGAGCGAGCCGAGGTCCAGCAGGACGGATGCGGCCAGGCCGCCGACCACGAGGACGAGGGCGCCCGGGACCTTCGGGAACGCGAAGCGCAGCCCGAGGATGACGGCCAGGGCGACGAGCCCGACGATGAGCGTCGGCAGACGCTCAGGTCGCCGAGTCCGCGGACCCACGACGCGAGCTCCTGCCAGGCGTTGACGCCATCGGACGAGGTCCCCGTGAGCTTGGGCAGCTCCCCGATGACGACGTCGATGGCGGCGCCGGCAAGGAATCCGGTCACCACCGCCCTCGACAGGAAGCTGGCCAACCAGCCGAGCTTCAGCACGGCGACCAGGAGGAACAAGGCCCCGGTCGCGACGGCGATCGCCGCCACCAACTGGGCAGCGTCGGTGCCACTCAGCCCGGTCACCAGGACCGCGCCGCCGGCCACGGCCGCCAGCGATGAACTCGGCCCGGTCGAGATGTGACGGGACGTACAGAAGATCCCGTAGATGATCGCCGCGGCCGCGGCGGCATACAGCCCGTTCTCCACCGGGACGCCCGCGATGCCGGCGTAGCCGAGGTCCTTGGGCACGATCATGGCCGCGACGGCGATGCCCGCGACCACGTCGCCGCGCAGCCATCGTCGGTCGTACGTCCGACCCCACGCGAGGATCGGCACGAACCGTGTCAGTCGGCGCGAGGAGGTCGTCGGCTGTGCTCGCATCCCAGGAAGTGTCCCACCTCCCCATCCGGCTCACGCGGTGCCCGCTGACCCCCGCCATGAGGCTGGCCCGCCGTCGGGAGACCAGGCGCCGTCACGGCCGACTTGTCGGGTCGATGGTATCGTCGCCGGGCATGACCACCGCGCGACCGAGTCACGAGCCAGCCCCGAGGCAGCGGCATCCCGCGCGGCGTCGCCTCAAGTCCATGGGCGGCTCAGTGGCGCTCGTCCTGCTGGCAGGCGTCCTCGTGGGTTGCGGCGGCCCGATCTCCTCGGCGTTCCCGTCGCTCCCGGCGATCCCGTCCCGCTCCGGCGATCCCGTCGCTCCCGGCGATCCCGTCCCTGCCGATCCCCTCGCTTCCGGCGATCCCGACCCTGCCGCCGCCCCCTTCGCCCGATCCGACACCGACACCAGAGCCGACACCTACCCCCAGCCCGACACCGGAACCCAGCCCGACACCGACACCGACGCCTACGCCGACGCCCAGCCCGACACCGACACCGACACCGACACCGACTCCTACTCCTACTCCGACGCCGACTCCGACGCCGACTCCGACGCCGACTCCGACGCCGACTCCGACGCCGACGCTCCGACGCCGACACCGACGCCCAGCCCGACACCTTCGCCGACGCCGACACCTACGCCCAGCCCGACACCATCGCCGCCCACACCGACGCCTACGCCTACGCCGACTCCCACGCCCTCGCCCAGCCCGTCGCCGGAGGCCACCCCGAGCCTGCCGCCGACGCCCGGGCCATCGGCGAGCCCGCGGCCGGATCCGAGCGAGCCGACGACCGCCGTCTCCCCGGCCTTGATCCTGCTGATCGTGGTCCTCGCGATCGGCCTCGTGGCAGCGCTGTACGCGATGTCTCGAAGGGGAGGCACGTCCGGCGGCCCGCCGCCTCCGACGTCGGGCACCGGAGCGACATCGGCGCCGACGGCGACAGCGGGAGGCACGGAGGACGCTGTGCCTGATCCTGGACCTACGGCGCCACGGGGCTCCTAGCCAGCCCGTCAGATGGCGATGACGACCTTGCCGCGCGCATGGCCGGCTTCGAGATAGCGCAGGGCCTCCGCCGCATCCGCCAACGGGTAGGTCCGGTCGATGACGGGCCGCACCTGGCCGGCGGCGACCATGTCCGCGAGGGTCACCAGGTCCGCCTGGTTCTCCTTCGTCACGAAGACCGCGAGGCGCTCGCGGACGAACGGCGAGAGCACGACGGCGACGACGATGCGGTCCACGCCCGCGACCCGGCCCATGCCGCTGCTGAGCACCAGCGTGCCACCCGGCACGAGGATTCGACGGAGCCGCCTCGGAGAGGCGGTCCCGGCCACCTGGAAGATCACGTCGTAGCGTTCGCCGGCCGTCGTCACGTCTGTCGTGGTGTAGTCCACCACGTGGTCCGCTCCGATCGAGCGAACCAGCTCGAGGTTGGCCGGACCACACACGCCGGTCACCTCTGCGCCGAGGGCCTTCGCGATCTGGACCGCAAAGGTCCCGACGCCACTCGACGCACCGATCACCAGCACCCGCTGCCCGGACTGGACTCGCCCGTTGTCGCGCAGGCCCTGGAGGGCGGTCATACCAGCTTCCGGCATCGCGGCGGCCTCCTCGAGGCTGAGGTTCGCCGGTCGCGGCACCACCTGATCGCCTGGGGTAGCAGACGAACTCGGCGAGCGAACCCGCCGCGAACCCGAAGACCTCGTCTCCGACCTGGTGATCCGTCACCGCCGCTCCGACAGCTTCGACGACGCCGGCGAGGTCCATACCCGGCACGAGGTTCCGCGGGCGACGCAGGCCGGTCGCAAAGCGGATGAAGAACGGCGTGCCTCGCACCACGTGCCAGTCGCCCGCGAAGATCGACGCCGCCCGGACGCGGACGAGCACATCGCCCGGCCCGGGTTCGGGTCGTGGCACGTCCTCGAAGCCGAGGCAGATCCGGGGGTCCGTACCGCCGGTGGGTGATCGCCTTCATGCCGGGCCGGGTCCGGCGGGCGCCGATGGCCGTGGGCTCCAGGATCACGACCGCGGTCTCGGTGGGTCGCCGCGCGGCATAGGCATCGAGCCCCGCGTCGTACGCGGCCCATCGAGCCCACAGGCGCTCCCGTTCGTCTGGCGTGGCGGCACGGCCGTGGACCGCGCGCGGTCCATCCACCAGGTCCACCGTGGTGTCCGGCTGGGCCTGCAGGTTGAGCCACCAGGCGGGCTCGGGCTCGCCCCAGCCGTTCATGGCCATGGTGACGAGGTCCGGTCCGTCCTCGTAGTAGCCGAGGATCGCGGACCGCGGCGAACCCGTGCGGCGACCCACCGTCCGGAGTCGCATCATGCCGTACTTGTCCGGCTTCGGGCGTGTCAGACCGAGGCGACCGCCCGTGAGGGTGTGCACGGCGCGATGTCCCACCCAGAAGCTCCGGATGAACCAGCGTGGCGGCAATCGTGGCGACTTGGTGTCAGTCATCCCTGGGCTCCTTCGTACTGGAAGACGTCGTCGAGGGGGACGCCGAAGACTCGGGCGATCTGGAACGCCATCTCCAGCGATGGCGAATAGCGCCCCTGTTCGATGGCGATGACGGTCTGGCGAGTGACGCCGATCCGGTCCGCCAGTTCGGCCTGCGTCATCTCGCCGGTCTCGAACCGGAAGCGACGGATCTCGTTGGTGACCCGGGTGGGCTTCACCACGATCAGAAGCCCCGGCGATACAGGACGAGCTTCGTCGCCGCGCCGACGATCCCCGCGACGACGAAGACCACGTACATGACGTTGGCGATCCAGAAGGACGGCGCCTCGAGCATGGCGAGCCCGAACGGCACGATCATGCCGAAGCCAAGGACGAGGCCGCCGGCGTACTCCCCCAGCCGGTTGATGTCCTTGTCCCGCTGGTCCGACTTGTCGGCGTCCGCGGGCGACGAGATCGCGATGGCGATCATCCCGACGATGCCCAGGCCGATCGCGGCCCCGATGGCCGCGAGCAACGGCCCCTGGTACTCGATGTCGGCCACGGGCACGCTCGCCGCCTGGCTCACGATCGTCGCGAAGTAGACGATCGGGAGGGTGGTGATGATCACCAGGTAGAGCCAGGTGCCCTTCTCTTCGAATGACATATCCGTTCCCCACACACTGCGTCGTTCGTGCGGGCAACGTATAGCAGACCTGACACGATGTCAAGTATTCCTTACATCATCACGGCGCGCCGGGCTCGCATCCCGAAGGACGGTCGACCGCTACGAGTCGTCGCCCTCGCGGATCACCTGGATCGGCGCTCCGGCGAAGTCGAACAGGACCTGCGCCTCGTCCAATCGGATGCGGGCCGCGACCGCCCACTGGTCGTCCTTGACGGCGCTCTCGAACGACCGATCCACGGACGAGAGATAGAGGGCTCGCGCGGCGCCGACCCTGGCCTCCGTGGGCGCCTCCTCGGCCGCCTTCGCGACTCGGCCCTTCGGTGCCCCGGCCGCTGAGGGCCAGGTCCAGCCAGTGCGCCCGCAGCGCGGCCCATCGCTCCTCATCCGCGATCCGTCGGCGCTCTGCCTCGAACACCGGCAAGGCGGCCTCCATGAGCCAGACGGTCCGGTCATCGACGTGGCGCACGACGATCTGCTGCTTGCACTCGGTGCACCGTCGATCCGACGTCGGAGGCGGCTTCAGGATCGTGGCGCAGTAGGGGCAATAGGCGCGTGGCTTCCACGGATGCCACGGCCGGAGCTGCCGGGACGATGGACGTCGGCGGCTCGGCTTCGGGCGGCGCGACCGTGGCTGACTCGGCCACGGGTGACGCGGCCTCGGACGCGGCGGCTTCGGACTCCATGACAGGCTCGAGGTCCGTCCGATCCCCGGAGAACAGCGTGTCCTGGGCCGGCGCATCCATCGCGCCGGTCGGATCCTCGACGGACGACGGCGCGGGATCCGCCGTCCACCCCGGAGCCGGCGCCCCGAGGAACATCACCAGTGGGGTCGCGTCGAGCTCCGGGTCCACCGGGACGGGCGCGGGCGGCTCATCGATCCCGGCGATGCGGAACACGAGCGGCTTTCGCACCTTCGCAGCGGAAGCCTGGTCTACCGATTCAGTCACGTCGATCGCCTCATCTGTTTCAGGCACGCCGGCCACCGGCGCGGCGTTGGGTGGGTCGGTGGGGTCGGTGTCATCGATGGGAACCGGGTCGTCCGCCGGGGCGGACACGACCGTCGCCTGCGGAGGTTCCGGTCGGGCGCCACCGCCGAGCCGTTGGAGGGTCACGGCACGGACGCGCTCGACCTCCGCCTCCTGGTCGTCTGCGGAACGCTTGAGTCGCCGTTGCACGTTGGCCAGGACCGATCCCTCACGAGTCGGCGGCCCTGCGTTCGTTTCCGTCAATTCGACTGCCTCGGCCGGTCCGGCCAACCTGTCGTGGAGTGACGCCCACAGCGCGGCGTCGAACCCGAGTCACGCTACCAGTGAGTAGCCCGATCGGGCTACGCCTGGACCCGCCGAAGGTCCTATTCGAGGTGCGTCGCGGCACCGCCGCCGGGCCGGGCGACCGCACCGTTCCGGACCGGACGACTCCGGACCGCACCGGACCACACGCCGACGCCTACGCGGGTCGCCGGTGGGCGTTCACCTGCTCGAGCCTGAGCGCCTTCACCGGACAACAGTCGACCGCGCGCTGCGCGTCGTGCAGCCGCTTCCTGGGGACCGGGCCGGAGTCGACGAGGGGGTAGCGCCAGTCATCCAGGTCGATCAGGTCCGGCAGCAGGTCGCCGCACAGGCCGTATCCGTCACACAGGATCCAGTCGACCTGGAGTCGGACGTCCACGCTCATGCCGCCGCGATCCGCGCGCCGGTGACGGAGCACCGACCCGTCCGCGTGTGGTGGACGAACTCCTCGCCGAAGACGTTCAGGGCACTCACCATCAACTGGGCCGCACCATCGGGGTGATGGCAGGCACCCCGTCCGCTGACCTGGGAGGCCCACCGTTCGATCCGGGCGACGTCGTCGCCGGCGGCGACGCCGTCTGCGATCCGCCGGGTCGCATCGTCGATCGCCTTGAGCCCGTGGACACACGGTCCGCACTGGCCGGCGGTCTCAGCCGCCATGAACGCCATGATCCCGGCAGTGGCCGACACGCCGCAGACCGCGTCTGGAAGCAGGCCCACGATGCCGCACCCGAACGTCAGGCCACGCCCCTTCATGACCGCCGGGTCGAGCGGCATGTCCCAGACGTCTTCGACCCGAGCCCACGTGCCGAAGTACCCGCCGAGGACCACGGCCTGGATCGACTCCCCCTCGGCGCCGGCGGCTGCGGCCACCTCGCCGACGGTCTCGCCGATCTGGATCTCGCGGACACCCTGGTCGGACGCCGCCCCGGTGACCGTGACGAGCGCCGTGCCACGCGTGTCGTACCGGCCGAGCGCCCGATACCACGCAGCGCCATACCGTGCGATGAGAGCCGCGTAGGCGAGGCTCTCGACGTTCTGGACGAGGGTGGGCGCCCCGCCCACGCCACGTTCGGAGACGCGCGGCGGGCTGGACGTCGGCTTGGCGATCCCGGTCTCGATGAAGTTGACCGCTGCCGACGCTTCGCCGGCCACGTAGCTGATCGGCGCCTGGACGAGCCGGATCGATCGACGCAGCTCGGCCCGCCGCTGCTCGATGGCCCGCCGCATCGAGGTCACGGCGACCTCGTGTTCCATCCCCACGTAGACGACGATCTCGCCGGCGCCGATCGCGTCCGCCGCGAGCAGCGCGCCGTCGATGACGAGGTGTGGGCGGGCGGCCATGAGGACGCGGTCCTTGTGGCTCGCCGGTTCGCCCTCGGCCCCGTTGACCACGACGACCGCCCGTCCCTTGGGTCGATCCGCGAGGGCCTGCCACTTGCGCCCGACCGGGAAACCGGCACCGCCACGGCCGAGCAGTCCGCTTGCCTGGAGTTCATCGATCACGCCGCGGGCATCGAGCTCGGCCGGCAGCGGTCCGAGCCGCAGCCGATGGGCGTCGAGGGGCTCGGCCGGTCCATCGAGTGACGGGCCGGCCAGCAGGCGTGCGCTCATGCGATCGAATCTCACACAGGTATGAGGCATCAGACAGGGAGAAAGGTTTCGCCCCACCCCCGTACCTGAGCCGAGACCGCGATCGCCGCTAGGCGGCGGCCGCGATCCGATCCGGCGCACCGGTCGCGACCGCGCCGATGTCCACCCGTCGGAGTCGAAGCACATCGGTGACCCCGAAGATGCGATGCATCCGCTGATCCATCGGCGCGAAGGCCGTCTCCACGGTCGCGAGCGGGATGATCTCCGGTGAGTCGACGTCGTACGTCACGCCCTCGAACACGAGGACCGCGGACCCGTTCGCGAGGACGTTGCGCGCCCAGTTCGAGCGGCCGTACGGCAGCGAGATGAGGAAGGCGTCCTCCAGGGCGACCACGCCGACCGGCGTCTCGTACGCCCGGCCGGACGTCCGGCCGGCGTGGCGGATGATCCCGGCGTAGGCACCGGGCGTGCCGGCCGTCTTGAGCTGGATCCTGATTGATCCCATGCTTGCCGAGCCCGATGACGGCGCCCTGGACGAGACGCGACTTCGAGCGCATCCCCAGGACGAAGACCAGGCCGACCACGGCCACCGCCACGAGGAGGGCGCCGGCGACTCCCACGATCACTCCGAACATCTCTGATCTCCTCTCGGATCGCCACTGGCGACCACGCTTCGAAACAACTACACTGTAAGCCTGAGTGGAACGTTACAACTACACCGTAAGCCTTGTCAAGAGGGAGACGGCAGGAGACCGCATGACCGAGACGACAGGCAAGCCACGGGGCCCGCGCAAGAAGTTGAGCCGCGAGCTCATCCTGGGAGCGGCCCTCAAGCTCGCCGATGAGGACGGCATCGACGCCGTATCGATGCGCCGCCTCGGGCAGGCGCTCCACGTCGAGGCGATGTCGCTGTACAAGCACGTGTCCGGCAAGGAGGACATCCTCGACGGCATCGCCGACCTGGTCATGCTCGAGGTGGCGGTGCCGGCACGCGATCTCCCGTGGCGGACGGCCCTGCGCCAGAGTGCGATCTCATCGCACGAGGCGCTGCTGCGCCACCCCTGGGCGAGCGCCGTCCTCGAGTCCCGCCGCAACCCGGGCCCTACAAGGCTGGGCTACCTGGATGCCGTCGTCTCGATCCTGCTCGAGGCCGGCTTCACGCTGCCGGACGTCGCCCGCGCGTTCATGGCGGTGGACAGCCACGTGTACGGGTTCACGTTGATGATCCTGGCCTGGCCCTTCGACCTGCGCGACGCACCCGACGAGGCAGAGCTCATGGCCGCCGAGACCTTCGGCGACACGTTTCCTGGTCTGCGCGAGATGGCCGGGCTGGCCCTGGGCAAGGACGGCGTGCCCATCGAACTCGAGTTCGGGCTGGACCTCATCCTCGATGGACTCGAGCGCCGCCTCGCCGATCGGCCGAGCGCGGGCCCTGCGTGATAGGGTCGCGCTCGTGAAGGCGATCCTCCGATCCACCTACGGCCCGCCGGATGTCCTGGCGCTGCGCGACGTCCCGACGCCGGTGCCCGGCGACGGCGAGGTCCTGGTGCGCGTCCACGCGGCGTCCGTGAACCGGGCAGACATCGACTACCTGACCGGCAGGCCGCTCATCACGCGGCTCGCGACGGGCTTTCGCAAGCCGAAGCACGCGGGTGTCGGCCTGGACGCCGCCGGCATCGTCGAGGCCGTCGGGCAGCGGCGTCACGCGGTTCAGGCCGGGCGATCGCGTCTTCAGCAACCTCACCGAGTACGGCTATGGCGCGTTCGCCGAGTACGCCTGCGCGCCCGAGAAGGCGTGGGCCCCGATGCCGGCCAGCGTCTCGTTCGAGATCGCCGCCACACTGCCGGAAGCCTCGATCATCGCCTACCAGGGCCTGCGTGGCGGCAGCACCATCAAGCCCGGCGACGGCGTCCTGATCAATGGCGCATCCGGCAATGTCGGCCCGTTCGCCGTCCAGCTCGCCAAGTCGTTCGGCGCCGAGGTCACCGGTGTCTGTCGCACGTCGAAGATGGACTTCGTCCGGTCGCTGGGGGCGGACCACGTCATCGACTACACGAAGGACGACTACACCCGGATGTCGCCGCGGTACGACTACATCCTGGATGTCTGGGCGCGGCGGTCGCTCCTGGCGCCCCGCCGGGTGCTGAAGCCGGGTGGTCGGTACGCCATGGCCGGCGGAAGCACGGGCGCGATCTTCGAGGGCCTGCTCCTCGGTCCGCTGCTGTCCGTGGGGCGGGACCGGAAGGTCGGTCTTGTGCTCATCGTGGAAGCCCTTCGACCCGACGGATATCGCGACCCTGTCCAGGCTCCTGGAGGAGGGCGTCATCCGGCCCGACGATCGACCGGCGCTACCCGCTCGCCGAGGTCCCGGACGCGCTGCGCGACCTGCAGTCCGGCCGCCCATGCGGCAAGCTGATGATCGTGATCGTGCCTGAGGAGGCCACCGGGCCGCGCGACGAAGTGCCGGCCTAGACCGACTCGGTGCCGCGAGGCCCGGAGAAGCGCCGCATCAGGCCAGCGCCGCCAGGACGGTGCGGGCGACCGACTCGGCGGCAGCAGCGCGGGCGCCCGGATCCGCTGGGCTCGCGACGATGACCCACACGATGTGACCGCCTGCGAAGACGGCGAGCTTGGTCTCCTGCGCGGTCGAGGTCTCAAGCCGGACGTAGGCGGCGTCGCCGAGCTCGTCGATGGGCTGCTGATCGATCATGCCCGTCTTGACGAGCGTCTCGTCCCACTCGTCCCGGACCACGTCGGGGTGATACCAGATCGTGAGAGATGCGTCTGCATCGGTCGCCCGGTAGCGGCAGCTGGCGTTGTCGAACGTGCTGCTGCTCTTGGACGTTCCACCATCGACCGGTGCCTGGAGAGCGGTCGCCGCGGCGTCTGCCGGGATGAGCGAGCAGAGGTCGTCCATCGGATCGGCGTCGGCCTCGGCCACGGCCAAGTCGATCGTCGGGTCGGCGGCGGTCTCGCCGACCACGGGATCTGACCCGTCGGTCGTCGCGACGGGGGCGGACTCGGACTCGGATCCGGACCGACCGCCGCCGCCACAGGCGGCGAGGAGCAGGCTGAGCAGGGCGATGGCGCTCGCGATCCGAGCGGCCTTGGTTCGGGACATCTGGGTCTCCTTTCGACCCTGGTGCCAGGGCCGGCTGTGGTGGTCGCCGATGTGAGCTAGATGGCAGGGGTGAGCTGGATCTCGATGATCACGTCGTCATGACCGCGCAGGCGGCGGACGGCGGTCGACAGCGGTCCGGCGATCCGGTGCTTGGCGTGCAGTCGGCCGAGCATGGGCTTGACGGCGTCGGGGCCGAGGATCCGGGCCTGTCCGCCGACGACCGCGCCGACGTGGCGCCCGCGCTGGTCGCACGGGGCGAGGGTCACGGTCGGGTCGTTGCGCAGACGCTTGAGCTTTCCGGCGTCGAACGCCGTCCGGACGAGGAGGCGCTCGCCGTCCTGGACGAACAAGACCGGCGTCTCGACTCGTTCGCCGGTCCTGCGGAAGGTGGCGAGGGCGATGAATCGGGCATCCGCCAGCTCGACCTCATCGAGAGCGGTCGGTGGTTGCGGTGGCCCGGATAGGGTCGGCGGACGTGGTCATCGGTGCTGTCTCCTTATAATCACCGGACATGCTGTCGTCCGGAATGGTCGGAGTATTCCATGCGACAACTTGTCGTGTCAAGTAGGATGGACGCATGACTCGTCCGTATGTCCAGCGAGCGCGAGCGGAGTCGGCGGAGCGCACCCGCCGCCAGGTCCTCGATGCCGCGCGCGGGTGCCGTCCTGGCGGACGGTCGCCTGGAGTTCAGCGTCGGCGACGTCGCGGCCACTGCGAAAGTCGCCCGCTCGACGATCTACACGACGTTCGGTTCACGGACCGGCCTCCTCGCGGCCCTCGCGGACGACGCGCTCCACCGGGCCGGCCTGGGAGATGTCATCGCCGAATATCGTCAGGCGGATGCGGTGGTCGCTCTCGAGCGCAGCCTGCGCGCCAGCTGCCGCATGTATGCCGCCGACCATCGGGTCTTCACGCGCCTGCTCATGCTGCGCGAGGTGGACCCGGAGGCGGCCGAGCCGCTCTCGCGGGCGCAGGGCGATCGCGCCTTCGGCATGGCGGACCTGTCGGGGCGCCTCGCCGCCCAGGGCCGGCTCCGTGCCGGGATGACACCGGAGCGAGCCGCCGACGTGCTGTGGGTCCTCACCGGCTTCTGGACGTTCGACGAGCTGTTCTCCGGCCGCGGACTGGACGCCGACGCGAGTGCGGACGTCCTGCTCGAGATGGCCAGGGCCACGGTGCTCGCCCCGGACAGCGAGGCGACCTAGGCGCGCGGCGCGTCGCTCAGCGAGCCCGGAGCCGCGGCAGCACGTCGGTCGCGATGCGCTCGAAGACCGGCCACTGGCTGGGGTCCGGCGGGAAGTACAGGCAGATCTCGTCCATGCCGAGCTCCAGGATCCGACCGGCCAGCGTCTCGAAGGCGTCCACCGAGGCGTAGTAGTCGTACCGGCCGCCGCGCCGCCGGGCCTGACCGTCGTACAGCAGGTACGACCGGCGCAGGGTCCCAGGGTCTCGATCGAGCGCGGCGCAGGCCTCGTCCATGCGGACGACCCGCTCCGCGGTCTCGGCGAGCTGGTCGTCCACCGCGTCCTTGAACGACAGGCTGCTCCACGTGTCCGCGTAGCGCGCGACGTGGCGCATCATGACCGGCCCCAGGCCCGCGATCGTGATGGGTGGCCGGGGCGACTGGACGGGTCCCGGATGCATGGTCGCGCCATCGACCCGGTAGTGCTCGCCGGTGAATGACAGGGTGCGGTCACGCAGCAGGCCGTCCACGATCCGGACGTACTCGCCGAAGTGCGCGACGCGCTCCTTCGCGTCCCAGTCGGGGACACCGATCATGGCGTACGACGGGTCGCCGACCAGGCCGGTGCCCAGCCCGATCTCCAGGCGACCGCCGGAGACGTGGTCGAGGGTCATCGCCTGGCGAGCGAACATCGCCGGGTTCCGCAGCGGGATCTGGGTCACGCCGGTCGCCAGCCGGATCGTGCGCGTCGCCCCGGCCAGGCCGGTCAGGGCGGTCCACGACTCGAACCACGGGCGAGTCGGGTCGGTCCAGTCGACGAAGTGGTCCGCGAGCGCCGCGGACTCGAACCCAAGCGCCTCAGCCCTGACGAACCGCTCCCGCAGCTCGAGCCACGGAACGTCCGGGCAGGCACAGGACCTGGAAGCGGATCGTCGGCTCGCGTCATCGACACGTGCCTGCGACCCGCGCCGGTCCTACTTGAAGACGAGCGTCCCGCCGGCCGTCGTCGTGAGCGTCAGCGCGCCGCTGGCGATGGCGTAGCTCTCGGTGCTCAGGAGCGCCGCGACGTACATGTCCGCCATGGAGCCCTCGGGGCAGGCCATCATGGTCATCGCGCCGGGCTCGATGGTCATGCCGCCGGTCCCCGTGGTCGTGTAGCTGCCGTTCATGTTGTTGCAGTCGGCCAGGGCGTTGTAGGTGCCATCGGAGTTGAACGTGATGGTGTAGCGCGCCTGGTCCGCCTCGGGCACGACGCCCTGGAACGCCGGGACCTGCTCGGTGATGGCCGTCAGTTGCCAGGCCTTGCCGGTGAGGCTGCTGCCACCGCACCCGGCGACGATGAAGGTCGCGACGACCGCGAGCACGATGAGCATGGACTTCCGCATCGGGAACCCTTTCCGTTGTTCAGGCGGGACCGCATCGCACGGCGATCCCCGCAGTCTTGGCGTGACCGGAGCGCATCGTAGCAGCGCCACGACCCACGGTTCAGCCGCTTCCGTCAGCGGTCCAGCGCCGCGGATCCACGTGGATCTTCGGTCCACCGTCGCCCGTGAACGACCCGTCGAGCACCCGCGGTACGTCCTCCAGCCGGACCGTGGCGCCGACCAGCGGACGCGGATCGACGGTGCCGGCCGCGTACTGCTCGATGGCGTGCGCCAGACCGGGCGATCCGCTCAGCACCCCGACCGCGGTGACGTCGCGGAACGTCAGGTCACGTGCGTCGATCTGGCTGGGTCGGCCGGCGAGCCCGATCAACACGACCCGTCCGCCCGGTTCGACCAGCCGGATGGCCGCCGCCGGGACCGCGGGGTCGTCGGTCGCATCGATCACGGCGTGGAACGGCCCGTCGGGGACGGTATCCGGGCTCCAGGTCGCGGTGACGCCGAACCGGTCGGCGAGGGCCAGGCTGGACGCCCGACGGCCGACGACGTGGACCTCGGCCCCGGCCGCGGACGCGAAGGCCGCCGAGAGCAGGCCGATCGTGCCCGCGCCCCAGACGAGGATCCGCGAGCCGGGTCCGGCGTGCGCCGCGGCGGCGGCTCGCCAGGCATTGCCACCGGGCTCGACGAGCGCGCCGGCGGTGTCGTCCACGGCGTCCGGCAGGCGCAGGAGGCTCGAGGCGGGCACGCGGATGCGTTCCGCCAGCGCCCCGGCGAAGCCCATCGAGATCCCGACCTCGACGACCTCGCGGCAGACATGCCGTCGACCCGAGCGGCATCGATCGCACGTCCCGCAGGCCAGCATCGTGTCGCCCGTGACCCGGCGCCCGACCCAGGCCGGGTCCACGCCGTCCCCGACCTCGCGGACGACGCCGGACCACTCGTGGCCGGGCCTGAGCGGGTAGGCCGCCCGTCCGGTGCGGAGGTAGGCCATCGAACCCGCGAACAGCTCCTGGTCCGTGCCGCACACGCCCACGCGCAGGACGTCGGCCACGACGTCGCCCGGTCCGGGCTGCGGCATAGCCACCTCGCGGACCTCGGCGCGTGCCGGCCCGGTCAGGACGAGTGCGCGCATGGTGCTCACCGGCCGGCGTGACCTCCTACGATGGGCAGCCTACCGTCACGCATGGACCACCGTGGGATGAGCGAGCGCCGCAGCCAGCGCTGGTACGCCGGCACCGATCGAGACGCCTACATCCACCGCGCGTGGATGCGTCGCGGCCTGCCCGACGACGCCTTCGACGGCCGGCCGCACATCGCGATCGCCAACACGGCGTCGGACCTCGTGCCGTGCAACCGCCACCTCGGCGACATCGCCCGGAGCGTGGCCAACGGGATCTGGGAAGCCGGCGGCGTGCCGCTCGAGATGCCGATCATGTCGCTCGGCGAGACCCAGGTCCGCCCGACCGCCATGCTCTGGCGCAACCTCGCCGCGATGACCGCGGAGGAACTGTTCCGCGCCAACCCGATCGATGGGATCGTCCTGCTGGGCGGCTGCGACAAGACCATCCCGGCCCTGCTCATGGCGGCGGCTTCGGTGGACCTGCCGGCGCTCGTCGTCCCGGGCGGCCCGATGCTGACCGGCACGTTCCAGGGTGAGCCGCTGGGCTGCGGGACCAGCGTCTGGCGCCAGAGCGAGGAGGTCCGCTGCGGGCACGCTGGACGCCGCGACCTTCCTCGCCACCGAGTCGGCGATGATCCGGAGCGCCGGCCACTGCAACACGATGGGCACGGCGTCCACGATGGGGATCATGGCCGAGGCGCTCGGGATGACGATCCCGGGCACGGCCGGCATCCCGGCACCCGACAGCCGTCTCCTGGAACGGGCACAGCTGAGCGGCCGCCTGGCGGTCGAGTTGGTCGAGGCGGACCGACGGCCGAGCGCGGTGATGACCGCCGGGGCGTTCCACAACGCCATCGTGACGCTCGCCGCGGTCGGCGGCTCGACGAACGCCGTCGTCCACCTGCTCGCGATCGCCGGCCGACTGGGCGTACCCCTTCGGCTCGACGACTTCGACCGGATCGGGAGCGGCGTCCCGCTCCTGGTGGACCTGCAGCCGGCCGGCCGCCACCTGATGGACGACCTGTTCCGCGCCGGCGGCCTGTCGGCGGTCCTCCACGAGGTCGTGGACCTGCTCGACCCGGCGCCGATCACCGTGACGGGCCAGCCGCTGGTCGAGGCCGTGGCCGACGCCCGGGTCTGGGATGCCGAGGTCATCCGGCCGCGGTCCGCGCCGCTCCAGGCCGATGCCGGCATCGCGGTCCTGCACGGCTCGCTCGCGCCCGACGGCGCCGTCATCAAGCTCGCGGCGGCCTCACCGCATCTCCTCCAGCATCGCGGACGGGCGGTCGTCTTCGACAGCGTGGAGGATGCCGCCCGACGCCTGGCGGATCCGGACCTCGACGTCGACGAGGATTCGGTGCTCGTCCTGCGCGGCTGTGGCCCCAAGGGCTATCCGGGCATGCCCGAGGTCGCCAACCTGCCGCTGCCGCCGAAGCTGCTGGCGCGCGGCGTCCGCGACATGGTCCGCATCAGCGACGGCCGGATGAGCGGCACGGCCTACGGCACGGTCGTCCTGCACGTCGCGCCCGAGGCGGCGGCGGGCGGACCGCTCGGCCTGGTCCGGACGGGCGACATGATCATCCTCGACGTGCCCGGCCGCCGCGTCGACATCGACGTCCCGGCCGACGAGCTGGCCGCCCGGGGTCCGGCTCCGGCCGCCCTCGCCGCCGAGGCGGACCCGGCCCGCGGCTGGGAGCGGCTGTACATCGACCACGTCCTGCAGGCGGACACCGGGGTCGATCTCGACTTCCTCATCGGCGGCAGCGGCCACCCGGTGGGCCGGGAGTCGCACTGACCGCTAGATCGTCGTGTTGGCCACGTCCAGGTTGCGCCGCGTCACGGCGGTGAGGGTCCTCGCCTGCGTCGGTGAGAGGCGACCGCAGACGCGCTCCCAGTGGACCGCGACGTCGTCGCCGGGCAGCAGGACGTCGCCGAACCCCTCGCCGTTCGCGGTCGGGATGGGCATGGCGGTCGGCGCGCCGAGCCGCAGCGCACCGTCGATGAGCTCGAGGGGCGGCAGGTCGACGGTCAGGACACCGTCCGCGACCGCCGTCACCCGGCCGGGCCGGACGAGGCAGCGCTCCAGCACGCCGAGCAGGTCCGGCGGCAGGCCGCCCCGGATGAGCCCGATCCGCGGCAGGATCTCCAGGACGTGGAAGCTGTGGTGGACCATCGACGGGCCGCCGGCCTTGTCCTCGAGCCAGCGCCACTCGCGTGGCGCGGTCCGCGGCCGGAACCGGTCGGCCAGGTCGTCGTGGCGCGCCTGCGGCCCGACCTCGCGCAGGAGCGGGTTCCCCAGCCAGTACGCCTCCACGACCCGGGCGTCGAGGGGGTCGGCCAGGTCGTTCTCGGCGGCGATGAGCTGCAGGTACGGGTAGGCGCCCTCGAAGCCTTCGGCGATGCGGCGCAGCTCCGGATCCGGCCGGCCGGTCGCGGACGCGCTCCGGCAGGGTCGACCCGGCCTCGGGCCCGCACAGGCCGAGCCGGTTCGGCGGGAACGCGAACCGCGCGAACAGGAGCGGTCCGGGTAGCCACGAACCGACGGCCCCGGCGAGGCCGCGATCGACGCCGGGCGAGGCTGGATCGACGGCCGTTCGGGCCAGGTCGGTGGTGGGCGGAGGCGCCTCGAGCATCGGTGTCAGCCTCGCGGCTCGACCGCCGGTGCGACACGGTCGCGCCGCCGCGCCGTCCAGACGACCATGCCGACGCCGAGCGCCAGGAGGCCGAGCCCGGTCTCGATGGCCGGCGCCGGGATCGTGCCGGTCCGGACCGTGGCCAGGGCCGCGGTCACGACGGCACCACCGACGAGGACGGCGGTGACGAGGCTGGCCGGGGCGCGCTGCAGGGCCGCGTACCAGGTCGTCACGTAGCCGAGGAGCAGGACCCCCGTCGCGGCGACGATCCCCCACTGCGCGGCGGAGAAGGCGGCGACGGCGCCGATCCGGCCCGTGACGACGAGGAACCCGACGATCAGCACGGCCCCGAGGGCCATCCGCGACGTGGCCGCGAGCCGGACGCTCACGCCAGCGCCCTGGGCCTCGGCCGTGCCCTGGCCTTCGGCTCCGCCGCCGAGCAGCCGCCGGGCGACGATGACCTCGACCGACCACAGCAGCGTGGCGGTCAGGATCATGAGCTCGGCCGGGCCGGCCCCGATCGCCCCGGTCGGGCTGATCAGGAGGGTGCCGCCCAGCAGGGCCACGAGCGCGACGACCTGGGCGAGCCCGAGCCGTTCGCCCAGGAACACCATCGCCAGCGCGGCGACCCAGATGAACAGGGTCTTGTGGATGAGCGCGGCGCCCGGCCCCGTCGCGGCCGCCAGGCCGCTGAAGAACAGGATGAACGGCACGCTCCCGCCGATGACCGCGAGGGCGACCAGCCCGGCCGACTGACGCGGTCGGAGCGCGCGGATCTCGGCCACGCCGCCGGTCGACAGGAGGATGCCCAGCAGCACGAGGCCGACGAGCGCGTTGCGAGCGCCGGTCAGGGCGACCGGATCGGCGAACTCCTTGACGACGAGCCCGTTGACGAAGATGGAGACGCCGGAGATGACGGCGGTGGCCGTGGCCAGTCCGATGCCCCATCCGGTCGTGCGCGGGATCGACATGCTGTCCTCCTAGGGTGCCGTGAGGTCGAGTGGCGGCGGCGCGGTGCCGGCTGCCTGGTGGATGTGATCGAGGGCGTCGCGGTCGTCCGGGTCCACGCGGCCGAGGACCGTGCCAAGGCCGACCAGGACGAGGTCGCCCGGCGCGAGGTCCGGGACGAGCAGCGACAGCGCGCGGCGGTGGAGGCCGTCGAGATCGACGAGGACCTCGCCGTCCTCGACGGCGAGGACGCGGCCGACGGTCGTCCGGCACATGTCAGGCCTCCGCCGCAGCCGGGTGTGCCGCCGGCACGGCCGGTGGCATCGCCGGGGCCTCGATCGCAGCCGGCTCGGCCAGCGCACGCAGGCCCGCGACGATCGCCTCGGTGTACGCGGGCATGGCCGCTCGAACGGCACGCGACAGGCGTCGCGCCGTAGCCGAAGCCGTGACCGCCGAGGCCGACGAAGGTGCCCGGCACCGGGCGTCTCGCGGATGATCCCCGCGAGCCCGACGAGCAGGTCGATCGGGAGCTCGTGCGACGAGCGCGGCGTGAAGGCCGGGCGCTCCAGCGAGGTCGGTCAGCGGCAGGCGCACGACCTCGACCCGGCTCGATGCCGGCGACCGCGTCGAGGATCAGGCACGACGACGCCGGGCGGCAGGTCGATGAGGTCCTCGACCCGCAGCTCCAGCGAGCGGCGGACCTCCAGCTTGGCCAGCAGGCTGTGCGGCAGCGCCGGCAGGAGCGTGGGCGATGGCCGAGAGCGCCAGCCCGTCGTCGCCGCGGTCGGCGTTGCCGCAGACGATGATCCGGACGATCGGATCCGGCAGGAAGCCGCTCATGGGGCGGCCTCCACGCGCAGGTCCAGGAAGTGCGTCGCGCACGAGATGCACGGGTCGTAGCTGCGGATGAGCTGCTCGAGCCGGTGGGTCGCCACGTCGTGGGGCTCGGCCAGGATGGCCGGCGCGAAGGACGTCATGTCGGCCTCGATGGCGGCCTGGTTCTGGCTCGTCGGCGGGACGATCTTCGCGGTCGCGATCCGGCCGCGCTCGTCGAGCTCGTAGTGGTGGAACAGCAGGCCGCGCGGCGCCTCGGTCGCCCACGAGGCCGTGCCCGGGCGCGGGGTCCACGGCTGGGCGGCGCGCTCCGGCGGTCGGTAGGCGTCGATGATGTCGAGCGCCTCGGCGACGGCGTGGACGAGCTCGATCGGCGCGGGCGGCGATGCTCCAGTACGGGTTGCGCCGGATCGCGTCGGCGAGGCCGATCCGGTCCAGGGCCTCGCGCGCGACGGGATGCAGCTGGTCGCCGGCGAGCGTGATCCGGGCGGCCGGGCCGAGCAGGTACGGGACCCGATCCGCGGCATGTGGCCTGGAGCGCGTGCGACCACGGGACCTGCTCCTCCTCGAAGGCGGACTCCCAGTCGGTCGGGGCGAGGTCGAGGCCGTCGGACGAGACGATCCGCCCGTCGTTCATCGGGTACTCGGTCGGGTGGCGCAGCGACGACGAACCGCTCGTCGCGCTCGAACGACGGCGCCGTGAACCCGGCGACCCAGTCGACGGTCGCGAGGGCATGCCCGAGCGCGGCCTCGAGATCCGGTCGCAGGACCTCCAGCTCGGCGCGGGTGGGGACCTTCGAGAACCCGCCGACCCGGACGCTGACCGGGTGGATCGGCCGGCCGCCGAGGACGGCGACGATCCGGTTGCCGGCCTTCTTGAGCGCGAGGCCGCGCTCGACGGCCGCCCGGTCGAGCGCCGCGAGCTCGACCGCGTTCTGCGACGCCCAGGAAGTCCGGGGCGTGCAGCAGGTAGACGTGGAGGCGCGTGGCTCTCGATCCACTCGCCGCAGTACAGCAGCCGGCGCAGGGCGCGGACGGCGGGTTCGACGGTGACGCCCGGCCAGGTCCTCGAACGCGTGGACCGCCGACATCTGGTAGGCGACCGGGCAGATCCCGCAGATGCGGGCGACGATGTCGAGGACCTCGTCCGGCGTCCGCCCGACGACCAGCTGCTCGAAGTAGCGCGGCGCCTCGAAGATGGCGAGCTGCGACTCGATGACGTCGCCGTCGCGGACGACCAGGCGCAGCGACCCTTCGCCCTCGACCCGGGTCAGCCCGGCGACCTCGTAGCGGATCTCGCCGGTCGTGTGGGTGTCGTGCATCAGTGGTCCTCCCCGGAGTGCCCGGCGGCGGGTGGTGCGCTGGCGATCGGCGGTGCGCTCGCGATCGGCGGTCCGCCCAGGCGGTCGATGACCTCCCGGAAGGGCCGGGCGTAGGCGGTGAAGCCGGAGAACAGTCGGGCGGTGTCGGCGTCGGAGCGGCCGTCGCGCCCGAACCAGCTGGCCAGGCTCGTCGGCGTTGGCGGCCTCGCGCGGCCCGAAGCAGCCGTAGCAGCCGCGCGCGAAGGCGGGGCACATCGCCCCGCAGCCGGTGTGGGTGACCGGGCCGAGGCACGGGCCCTGGCCGGTGACGAGGACGCAGACCGTCCCGCGCCGCTTGCACTCGAGGCAGACGGACTCGTCGGGGAGCTGCGGCCGGCGGCCGACGACCAGGGCCGTCAGCAGCTCGAGCAGCTGGCCCGGGTCGATCGGGCAGCCGCGCAGCTCGGCGTCCACCGCGACGTGGTCGGCGATCGGCGTGGACGTCGCGAGCGACTCGACGTACTCCGGGTGCGGCGTAGACGGCCGCTCGATACGCGTCGTGGTCGCGCCCAGTTGCGCAGGGCCTGGATGCCGCCGGCCGTCGCGCACGCCCCGATGGTCACGAGCAGCGGCGTCTCGCGCCGGATGCGGACGATCTCCTCGGCCTGCTCCGGCGTGCTGATCGAGCCCTCGACGAGCACGACGTCGAACGGGCCGGACGAGCGGTACGACGGACGCCTCGGCGAACTCGACGAGGTCGAACCGCTCGAGCAGGTCGAGCAGGTGGTCCTCGAGGTCGAGGAGCGTCAGCTGGCAGCCGTCGCACGAGGCGAACTTCATGATCCCCAGGCGGGGCTTGGTCGGGATGGAGGCTCGGACGGCGCCGCTCATCACAGCCCCTCCCTGGCGAAGGCGGGGCCGAGTTCGGCGAGCGAGAAGACCGGGCCGTCCCGGCAGACGAACGCCTTGCCGAGCTGGCAGTGGCCGCACAGGCCGACGCCGCACTCCATGTGCCGTTCCAGCGTCACGAAGATCCGGTCGTCGGTGACGCCCGCGGTCGCGCAGGACGTCCACGGTCGCCTCCATCATCCGTTCCGGGCCGCAGATGAAGGCGACCGCCCGGGCCCCGTCCAGGTGGCCCTGGTCGAACAGGCTGGTGACGACGCCGACGCGCCCGAACCAGTCCGGCCCGGCGCGGTCCACGATCTGCCCGACGTCGAGGTCCGGCCGGGCGGCGAGCTCGGACAGCTCCTCGACGTAGAGGCGGTCGCGCGGGGCTGCGGGCGCCGTACAGCAGGCGGATCTCGCGGAACCTGGTCCGGTCGGCGAGGAGCGCGTCGACGAGCGGCCGCAGCGGCGCGAGCCCGATCCCGCCGGTGACGATGACGACGTCGTGGCCCGCCGCGGCCTCGACCGGCCAGCCTCGGCCCATCGGTCCGCGCAGGCCGAGCGAGTCGCCCCGCCGGAGGCCGCACAGGGCGCGCGTGGCGGCGCCGGCGGCGCGGATCGTCAGCTCGAGGCCGTCGGGATGGAACCGCGACACGGAGATCGGGCGCGGCCGAGAAGGCCGGCAGCGCGGCCATGACGAACTGGCCGGGCCGGCCGGCGAGCAGGGCCGGATCGTCGGTCTGGAGGCGCAGCGTGACGGTGTCGTGGGTCTCGCGCCGGCGCTCGACGACGAACGCTCGAGCGTAGGTCGGGGCGATCGCATCCAGGACCGGCAGCGGCGTCCCGACCGTCGCCAGCGCGGCGCTCGGCATCGGGACCGAGGCGACGGCCGGCAACGCGGCCGGCTCGACGATCGGTGCCGGCGCGATCGCGAGGAGCTCCTCGCGGACGTCGATGCCGACCGGGCACCACGTGATGCAGCGGCCGCAGCCCACGCAGCCCGGACATCCCGAACTGGTCCCACCAGGTCCCGAACTTGTGGGTCAGCCACTGGCGGTAGCGGTCCTCGACGCGCGGCCGGAAGTTGCCGCCGGCGACCTTGGCGAACCCGAGGGTGAAGCAGCTGTCCCAGGTCCGCTCGGCGACGGCCTCGACGCCGTCGAGGTCGGAGACCTGGGTGACGCCCGTGCAGAAGCAGGTCGGGCAGACGAGCGTGCAGTTGGCGCAGGCGAGGCAGCGCTCGGCGATCTCGGCCCAGCGCGGGCTGTCGGCGGCGGCCATCAGTCGTGCCGGCAGACCCGCCGTGCGGGACCGGGTCGCCCATCCGCTCGCGGGCGGCGGCGACCGCGTCGCTGGCCGCCGTCCGGCGCGCCGTCGTCCGCCGGCTGCCAGCGCCGAGGCGCGCCAGCAGCGCCTCGCCGGCCGGGGTCCCGGCCCGGACGACGAACCCGTCGTCGAGCTCGGTCAGGGCCAGGTCGAAGCCGGTCGGTGACCTCCGGGCCGGTGCCCATCGACGTGCAGAAGCAGGTGCTCGGCGGGCGTCACGCACTCGACGGCGATGACGAGGGCGGCGGCCCGGCGCGCCGCGTAGTCGCGGTCGACGGCCGGCCCGTGCGGCGAGCACGGCATCCTGGGTCAGGAGCGCGGCGATCTCGCAGCCGCGGACGCCGAGGAACGCGACCGCGGGAGCGGTCCGGCACGGCGTCGGCGAAGGTCGTCTGGCCGTCGACGCGGCGCCCGATCGTGAGCGGGACGCGCGGCGGGAACGTCTCGTGCTTCCAGGAGGTCGGCCCGACCGCGTAGTCGAACTGGCGGTCCGTGCCGGTCGGAGCGCAGACGGTAGCGCCCCGGCGCCTGATCGGCCGTCCAGCCGGCGGGCAGGTCCGCCGCGCGGTGGATCTCGTCGTAGACGATGGCGCCATCCGAGACGGTCGGGCCGATGATGCGCCGGCCGTCCGTCGCGAGCAGGTCCAGCAGGCGATCGAGGTCGGCGCGCGGCAGGAAGCCGGGTACATCGAGGGCGGGGGTCACCACGGTTCATCTCCCTGCTGGGAGAACAGGTCGAGCAGCTGCATGCGGGTGCCGGTCAGCCGCTTCGCGACGGCCTCGAGCAGTGAGCGGTAGACGGCCGCGGCCAGGACCGGGTCGGCCGTCCAGCTCGGCGCGCAGCGCCTCCCCGTCGAGCAGCAGCAGGTCGGTCGGCACCAGGGCGATCACGGTGGACGTGGCCCGGTGGGGCGGGACGACCGCGGACCAGCCGACGATGTCGCCGGGCTCGACGGTCAGGATCGTCGTCGTGCCGCGCTCGGGGACGCGCAGGCGCAGCGCGACGCGGCCGCGGACGACGACGCGCGAGGTAGCGGGTCGGATCGCCCTCGCGCAGGATCTCGGCACCCGCGTCGTAGGACGCCGGCCGGGCGTGCGCCTCCAGGCGGGCGAGGGCGGACTCCGGCAGGCGCGAACCGAACCAGGTATCGCCCAGGGCGGGTGGGCGGGCCGCGCGGGTCATGAGCCGACCTCGGCGTGGCCGGCATGGGCCGGGTGCGCCTCACCGGCCGTCCGTCGCCGCGCTTCGTCGCCCTCGATCTCACGGAGCAACGCGACCAACTGGCGATCCGTCTTGCGCGACGATCGACGCGCCACGACGCGGCGGTCGTGGCGATGCTCGATGTCGTCGGCTCGGACGGCCTTGACCAGGTGCTCGTGGGTCTCGCCAGGTCCCAACACCGTCAGGTCGGCATCGACCGGCAGGCGGTGGGTCACCGACTTGACGAAGCGCGCCACGTACACGTCGCGCCGGGCCGCTTCGGCGTCCTGGGCGGCACTCCCACCGTGCCGTACGGCCGGATCGCGGCGGACGTGGCCCTCCGCCTTGCCGTGGTCCGGCACCTCGGATCTGACCCGCTCGATGCGGGCCTGGTCGTCCTCCCAGCGGACGATGATGGCCTCGTGTGAATCGATCCAGGCGAGGGCGTGCGGTCGTTCCCGATCGGACGTCGTGCGGAGGTCCTGATCCATCTGACTGCGCCTCCAGAGTCGTGCCTTGCCTCCTCGAGTCTCGGTCGCAGCCCCCAGGGCGGGCATCGGCCATGCGGCGCGTTCGCGGGAGCCGAACGGCCCGTCGAGCCCGTGCCGAGCCGCGCTGGGCCCGGCCGTCCCGCCGCAGCTGGGTCCGACCGGCCCGCGATGAGGGGCCCGACGGCTCTGGG
This sequence comes from uncultured Chloroflexia bacterium, assembly GCA_963738475.1. GTDB lineage: Bacteria > Chloroflexota > Limnocylindria > Limnocylindrales > CSP1-4 > SPCO01. The sequence goes on along the minus strand of CAVTWU010000024.1, from coordinate 229,449 downwards.
ATGCCGAGGCTCCCGCGACGGACACTCGGGCTGGCTCCATGGGCTGACAGGAGGTGCGTGATGACCAGGCAGGACCGCGACGCGGTGGCCGAACAGGCCTTCGAGTTGCATGAGCACCGCGAACTGCTGCCGTGGCTCGATCGGATCCACGACGTCGGCTGCGACGTCGGTCACGTCCCCGTCAAGGACCTGGCCGTCTCCCTCCACCGGGTCATCGTCTGGCTGGAGTCCGACCTCGAGGGGCACGCCGCCTGGGAGGAGGCCTGGCTCTACCCGGAGATCGACGCCCGGGCGGGCACGACCTGGGCGACCCGCACGATGCGCTTCGAACACCATCAGATCTGCGCTGCCGTCCGGCGCCTGGCCGTCGAACAGGCCGAGCTGGGCCACGAGCTGACCCGCACCCAGGCCGGCGTCCTGGCGAGTCACGTGTTCGGGATCGAGGCGCTCATCCGCAACCACCTCGAGGCCGAGGAGCGCGTGCTCCTGCCCGTGCTGGATGAGCCGGTCCGGCTGGAGGCCGTCCCGGCGACCTAGGGGTTCCCGCCACTACCATGGCGTCGTGGCGACCCGAGTCAGTGCCGGCATCCTCCTGTACCGCCTGACCGAGGCTCGCCTGGAGTTCCTGCTCGCCCACCCCGGGGGACCCCTGTTCGCTCGGCGCGATGCGGGGGCCTGGTCGATCCCCAAGGGTGAACCCGACGGCGACGAGCCGCTGCTCGACGTCGCCCGCCGAGAGTTCGCCGAGGAGACCGGCCATCCCGTGCCGGACGGCGCGATCCTGGACCTCGGCACGATCGTCCAGAAGGGCGGCAAGGTCGTCTTCGCGTGGGCGGTGGAGGGCGACCTGGACCCGGCGTCGGCCGTCTCCAACACGTTCGACATGGAGTGGCCGCCGAAGTCCGGACGGACGGCCGCCTACCCAGAGATCGACCGTGTCGCCTGGTTCGATGGTGCCGAGGCCAGGATCCGGGTCAAGGAGACCCAGATCCCGCTGCTCGAGCGGCTGGAAGCCGCGATCGACCTGATCCGCTAGCTAACGGACCGTCCGGCGGCGATCTCGTCCGAGGCGACCAGATCCTGGAGGCACGCCCGGAAGACACCGACGTACTCATCGACGTCGGCGACGGTGTGGGCAAGGGACACGGTCGGGCCGAGCCACCATCCGGACTCCCAGACGCCGCGGTTGGCCATCCAGACCCGGATCAAGGCGCGAAGCCGGGGATCGTCCGCGGCCCGCGAGGCAGCACCGTCCCGTCGGCGGCTCCGCCTCGAAGAAGTAGGCGGCGTGGGCGCCGAGCTGCACGACGCTCCACCGCAGGCCGGCATCGCGGATGGCCCCCCGCAGACCGTCGGCCATCCGACCACCCAGCTCGGCGGCGCGCTCGAACGCCGCTACCGTGAGGAGCCCCTCCAGGGCTGCTCGCCCGGCGGCCATCGACAGCGCATTCGCGAACAACGTCCCGCCCGTCGACACCTGACCGATCGCGGCGCCCGAGATGACGTGCGGTTCGTCGGGTGGTCTGATGAGGGCGGCGACCGCCTCGGTCATCCCGTACGCCCCGAGCGGGACCCCGGCGGCGATCGACTTGCCGATCGTCAGGAAGTCCGGCTCGAGCCCGTAGTGTCGGGTGAGCCCGCCGTAGGCGGTCACGAGCGTGTGCGTCTCATCGATCGCGAGGAGCGTCCCGTGCTCGCGAGTCAGCCGGCGGAGGCCATCGTGGAATCCGGCGTCCGGAAGGATGAAGCCGGCGTTCGTCATCGCGGGCTCGGCGAGCACCAGGGCCACATCGCCGGGCGCGAGGGCCGCCTCCAGGGCCGGGAGGTCGTTGAACGGGATGATGCGAGCCTGCCCGGTGATCCAGCGCGGGAGACCCTCCTCCTCGGGGACGACCTCGCCGTCCTCCAGCACGACGAGCGTCCCGTCCCCATGGCCGTGGTACTTCCCGTCGAACAGCAGGATGATGTCGCGACCGGTCGCCGCCCTGGCCAGCCGGATGACCTCCGTGTTCGCCTGGGTCGCCGACAGCGTGAACTGCCACTTCGGCAGCCCGTATCGACCGGCCAGGTGCTCGGCCACCACGATGGCGTCCTCGCCGGGCATCAGGAACTGGTTGCCGAGCGCCATCCGTCGACTGGCCGCCTCCACGACGGCGCCTGGCGCATGGCCGCAGAAGGCGCTCATGTCAGCGACGTACATGTCCAGGTAGTCGTGGCCGTCGACATCGGTGATGCGAGCGCCCTGCCCGTGCGACACGAACACCGGCGGATGGTCGTAGAGGTCGTCCATCCACGACATCGGGACGCCTCGCGGCATGGTCTGCGCAGCGCGAGCGAGCAACTCGGCCGATCGCGGTCGCTCCGCGAGGAACCGCGCATCCTCGCGAGCTGCCAGGGCCTCCAGGCGGCCCGGTCGGATCGTCCCACCGATCATCGCCGGACCATAGCAGCCGGTCAGCCTCGGGGCACGGCCGCCAGGATCCGTTCGAGGTCGCTGACCGGGATCTCACCCGCCAGCCGGGCGAAGACCTTGCCGGTCCCGTCGAGGATCACGAAGTACGGGTAGCTGCTCAAGCCGTACGCCGCGGCGACGGTGTTGGTCGGGTCGACGATGATCGGGACCGTCCAGCCCTCGGCGGCGAACCACTCCTCGGGCGGGTAGTTCGGCGCGGTCGGCTCGATCCCGGTCGAGACCGAGACGAGCTCCACGTCGGCGGGCACTCGCCCGGCGTCGACCCAGGCCTGGATGATCGGGATCTCGCGCTGGCAGTGGGGACACCAGTGGGCGGCGAAGATGACCATGGTCACCTTGCCGTTCGGTGCGATCGAGACGGGCGCACCCGCGTAGTCGAAGCCCTCGACGACCGGCGCGGCCAGACCCTTGGCCGCGTCCTCGGTGCTCGACGTGAACGTCGGCAGCGGGTCCCCGGTGACGACCGGCTCCTTCACCACCACCGACGGGGAGGGACTGGCGCCCGTCCCGCTGCCGCCCTGGCTCAGGACGACGGCGAGGACCGCCACGGCGGCGATCGCGATCCCGGCTGCGGGCAGGAGCCAGCGCGAGGCGGGTCGGCCGCCGTCGTGCTTGGCCGCTTCGCGGCGAGAGGCGCGGGACTTCGAGGTCATTCGGGACTCCGTTCAGGGGCTTCGTCGTCGGCCGGGACGTCCTCGTCGGCGTCCGGCCCTCGCACGGCCAGCAGGGTGATGATGAACAGGAACGCGATCAGGGCGAGCATCGGCAGGCTGATGAACCCGAACACCCGGAACCAGATGACGGTACAGGCGGGACCGGCACCGCAGGCTCCCGTGTCCAGGGCGGGGATCCACTCGAGCGCCAGGTGGTAGGTGGCGATGACCGCACCGATCGCGGCCAGCGCCCCGGCGTACAGCCGGATCCCGTCGTCGCGCCGGACCGCGGCGATCCCCAGGAGGACGACCAGCGGATACATCGCGATGCGCTGATACCAGCACAACTTGCACGGCTCGAAGTGGGCGACCTCCGAGAAGTAGAGGCTGCCCATCGTGGCGAGGAGGGCGATCCAGAACGCCATCCCGACCGCGTTCGGGCGGATGAGCTGGGCGATCGCGCCATACCAGCCCTGGGCTGCGGGCGAGGCGATCGCGAGCAGCCGGACCACGACCACCGTCGCGATGGCGCCGATGGCAAGGAGCGCGAGGATCCCGTAGAAGGTCTCGACGGTGTCAGGGGACATCGAGTGCGATAGTGCCGGTCGGCGCCGAATTCGTGCATGGACCAGACTGCCCGGACCGGACGGGCCGAACGGCTCTCGCGGCGCGCGGGCGCGGCTGGCCGCTGTGCCGGGACGCACCAGCGCTCCGCCGGGTGCCGTCAGGACCTTCGGCCCATGGCCGCGTCATCGGCGCGCTGCGAACGTCCGCGCATGACCTCTGGGTGTCGGGGGAAACCGAGGGCACCCAGGGGTCGCCACCTCCTCGTCGGGAACTCCCGACCCTCCCCATCCGTCTCCGGGCTGACGCCGCCAGTACCGCGGCCTCCCGTCCGAGCCGAAGGGGATCCAGCCATGTCGCAGCTCACCGTGTCACAGCCCATCCGCACCGCCGGTGCCCTCGCTCTCGGCGCACTCGTCGTGGCGGTCGCCGCCCTCGCGGTCCGACCGGGACCGGTCGTCGGTGCGCCGACCATCGATGGCGAGATCGCCCACACCATCACCGTGTCCGCCACCGGATCGGTGACGCTCGTCCCGGACGTGGCGCGCGTCGGCCTCGGGGTCACCGTCACGAAGCCCACCGTCAAGGCGGCGCGCGATGCCGCCGGCACCTCGATGAACGCGATCATCGCCGCCCTCAAGGCGCTCGGCATCGACGAGAAGGACATCCGGACGACCTCGATCGACCTCAGCCCGCAGTACGCCACCGGGTCCTCGACGAAGATCGTCGGCTACCGGATGAGCGAGCAGCTCCAGGTCACGGTCCGCGACATGGACAAGGCCGGCGACGTGGTCGACGACGCGACCGCCAAGGGCGCGACCGACGTCAACGGCCTGTGGTTCGAGGTGAGCGATCCGGCCGCGGCGATGGACCAGGCGCGCGCCGCCGCCATCACCCAGGCCCGGACCAGTGCCGCCGCGATGGCCTCGGCCGCCGGCGTGTCGGTCGGCGCGGTCGTCTCGATCTCGGAGACGTCGAGCTACTACCCGGGTCCGTACTACGGCGCCGCCGGCGCCGTCCGCGAGTCCGCCACGCCGGTCCAGCCCGGGACGCAGGACGTCCAGGCCACCGTCACGGTCGTGTTCGAGATCGACTGATCGCCTCGAGGACGCGTGCCGGTGTCGCCGGCACGCGATCCATCCGGGCCCCGGTCGCGTGGCGGATCGCGCCGAGGATGGCCGGGGCCGTCGGGATGAGCGCCGGCTCGCCGACCCCCTTGGCCCCGAACGGGCCGGCCGGCTCGGCGTCCTCGATGAGGAGGCACTCGATCGGCGGGACGTCGCCGATGGTCGGGATCAGGTAGTCGTGCAGGTTGTCGGTCCGGCCGGCGACGTACGCCTCCATGAGCGCCAGGCCCAGGCCCTGGGCGATCCCGCCGTGGATCTGGCCCTCGACGAGCATCGGGTTCACGGCTCGCCCGACGTCGTGGGCCGCGACGATCCGGCGGACGACGGTCGTGCCCAGCTCCAGGTCCACGTCCACGACCGCGATCTGGGCACCGAACCCGTACGTCTCGTACGGGATGCCCTGCCCGTCGTCATCGAGCGGCGTCGTGTTCGGGTCGTAGGTGCCGGTCCCGACGAGCACGCAGCCCGTCTCGTCCTCGGGGAGCAGCGCGAGGTCCGGGCCGGACACCTCCATCAGCCGAAGCAGGTCCGCGGCGGCCAGCGTCGTCGCGTTGCCGGACACGAACGTCTGGCGCGAGGCGGACGTCTTGCCCGAATCGGGCGTCCGGTCCGTGTCGCCGGTCACGAGCGCGATCGCGCGCGAGCGGCGCGTCCAGGGCGTCGGCGGCGATCTGGGTCATGACCGTGTTCGACCCCTGGCCGATGTCCTGCGCGCCGCTGAACAGCACGAACGTGCCGTCCCGGCGGAGGCCGATCCGGACCGTGGACGGGTTGGGCAGCGACGTGTTGCCGATGCCGTACCACATGGCCCCGATCCCGACCCCGCGCCGGATCGGCGGCGCCCGCGCTGCGCCGCCGCGTCGTTGGCGGCGGCCGCGTCGGCGAGGGCGTCCGTCCAGGCCGGCTCGAGCGCATCGAGGCACGCCCCGAGACCCGGCGCTCGCCGTGAGGACCTGGCCGGTGGCCGTCGTCGACCCGGCGCGCAGCGCGTTCCGCCGGCGGATCTCCAGGCGGTCGATGCCCAGCGTCTCGGCGAGGTCGTCGAGGAGGGCCTCCTGGGCGATGGCCGCCTGCGGGACCCCGAAGCCGCGGAACGCGCCGCCGATCGGGCCGTTCGTGTAGAGCGCCCGGGTCGTCGCGCGGACCGCCGGGACGACGTACGGCCCGCGACGCATGGACGGGGACGCGGTTCGCGACGGTCGGGCCCCACGAGGCGTACGCCCCGGTATCGAAGTCGCCGTGGAAGTCGATGGCGGTGAGGCGCCCATCGGCGTCGGCCCCGATCGACACGCGGATCCGCGCCGGGTGGCGCTTCGTCGTCGAGCGCATCGACTCCGGGCCGCGTGAAGACGCAGCGGACGGGCCGGTCCAGGATCCACGCCGCGATCGCGACGAGCGGCTGGAGCGAGAGGTCCAGCTTCCCGCCGAACCCGCCGCCGCAGGCGCTCGGGATGACCTGCACCGCATCGGGCGCGAGGCCCATGATCAGGGCCAGCTCGTCGCGGTCCATGTACGGCGTCTGGGTGCGACGCGAAGACGGCGATCCGGTCGCCGATCCGTCGGGCGTAGCCGGCCTCGGGCTCGATGTAGGCGTGCTCGACGTGGGTCGTCTCGAACGCCCCTGACGCCACGGCGGCCGAGCCGGCCAGCGCCGCCGCGACGTCGCCCCGGACGACCCGGCCGGCGGCGAGCAGGTTGCCGGGGACGTCCGTCGTGGAGGCGGATGGCGCGTCGGCGAGGCGGCCACGGCCATGTCGAACTGGTCCGGCAGCGGGACCCACGTGATCGGCACGTCGGTATCGGCGATCCGGCGCGACGGTCTCGGCGTCGCCGACGAGGGCCACGACGGCCTCGCCCGCGTACCGGACGTAGCCGTCGGCGAGCACCGGCTGGTCCTTGCCGGTCGGCGTAGATCCCGTAGCGGTTCGCGCCGGGGACGTCGGCCGCCGTGAGCACGCGGACCAGGCCGGGATACGCGGCGTGCAGCCGCGACAGGTCGCCGATCGTGAACCGGGCGTGGGCGTGCGGCGAGCGGACCGCCCGCAGGGTGAGGGCGTCGGCCGGGACCTCGTCCGCCCCGAAGACGGTCGCGCCGGTCACCTGGTCCACGCCGTCCACCCGGGCGATCCGCGCGCCGACGCGCGGCGCCGGCCGCCGGCGCGACGCGCCGTCGGCGGTCGCCGAGCGCGCCGGCGCCGCGCACGGCCTCGACGATCGAGCGATAGCCGGTGCAGCGGCACAGGACGCCGCCCAGGCGCGTCGAGGACCTGGCGCTCGGTCGGCTCGGGGTGGGCGTCGAGGAGCGCGTCCGACGCCATCAGCATCCCGGGCGTGCAGATCCCGCACTGGGCGGCGCCGCACGCCAGGAACGCGGCCTGGAGCGGGGCTGAGGTCGTCGCCGTCGGCGAGGCCCTCCACCGTGGCGACCTCCCGGCCGGCGAGCTGACCCAGCGGGACGAGGCAGGCGCAGACCGGCTCGCCATCGAGCCGGACCGTGCAGGCGCCGCAGTCCCCGGCGTCGCAGCCGACCTTGGTCCCGGTCAGGCCGAGATCCTCGCGCAGGACCTCGGTGAGCCGGCGCATCGGGTCGCCGAGGACGGACACGGCGTCGCCGTTGACCCGGAAGTCGACCGACGGTCGCGTCGATCATCGGGCCAGCTCCGCGATGGCGCGTCGGACGAGGACCAGCGCCGCCTCCCGCCGATAGGTCGCCGGCGCGCGGACGTCGTCGATGGGTGTCAGGTGGGCGAGGTCCGCCGGCTCGACGGTGACGTCGCTAGCTTCGGCGAGCGTCCGCCCGACCAGTCGCGCCTCCGCCGCCGGGACGCCGCAGCGGCGACCTCGGAGCACGCCCCGACGACGATCCGCGCGCGTCGCGATCCGGCCGTCCGACCCGAGCTCGACGACGGCCGCGACCATCGCGATCGAGATGACGAGGTACGCCCGCGCCCCGAGCTTGAGGAACGTGGCGCGCGAGTCGGTCGCGGGCATCGGGACGAGGATCGCCGTGACGAGCTCGTCCGGCGCGTCGGACCGTCCGGCGATTGCCGACGACGAACTCGCCGACACGGGACCTCGCGCCGGCCCGACGCCGAGGCCAGCTCGACCCGGGCGTCCAGGGCCATCAGGTTCGGCAGGCCGTCGGCCGCCGGCGAGGCGTTGCACACGTTCCCGGCGATCGTCCCGCGGTTCTGGATCTGGACCCCGCCGATCGGCGCGGGCCGCGGCCTTCAGCCCGTCGAACCGCGGCCGGCAGGTCCGCCCGGATGAGGTCCGTCCAGGTCGCGAGCGCCGGGATCCGGCACATCCCGTCGTCGACCGTGATCGCCCGCAGGGCCGGCAGCCCGCTGAGGTCGAGGACGTCGTCGTCGATCGGCCGGCCGACCCGGGCCGGATAGACGTCCGTGCCGCCGGCGAACACCAGTCCGCGGCCCGGCGTCGAGCGCGCCGAGCGCCTCGTCGAGGGTCGCCGGTCGCAGGTAGCTGCCCATGACCGTCCGGTCAGTCCCGGATGAGCGGCAGGACGTCCGACGCGAGCCGATCGAGCGTCTCGAGGCTCCAGTCGAGCGGGTTGAGGATCACGTGCTCCACGCCGCCGAGCGCCTCGATCTTGCCGCGGATCCGCTCCGCCAGCGGCTCCGCCTCGCCGAGCAGGTAGAACTCCTGCCAGTACGGCGAGGTCCATCCCGGAGTAGACCTGGAACTTCGGCGTGGCGGTCTCGGGCGCCTCGCCCGGCCGCAGGACGTGGATGAAGTTCGAGTAGACCTTGGTCATCTCGTCCGGGTCGCGCCCGAACCCGACCATCTCCTCGCTGGATGACCGCCCAGTCCGCGGCGACCATCTCGGCCGTCGCCGAGGAGTGCGGGACCCAGGTCGAGGCGTACTTGGCGATCCGGCGCAGGACCGGCCGGATCGTGTCCACGCGTCTGGCCGTAGATCTTCTCCGACGGCTGCGTGCCGCCGCCGATCCAGATCGGCGGGTGCGGTCGCTGGGCGGGCTTGGGCTCGAGCGACAGGTCCTCGAACCGGTAGAACTGGCCCTCGTAGGTGACGTGGTCGCCGGCCCACAGCGCGGTGATCGCCTCGAGCATCTCGTTCATCCGCCGGCCGCGCTCCTTGAACGGGATGCGCAGCGTCGCGAACTCGCCCTCGTGCCAGCCGACGCCGACGCCGAGGATGGACCGGCCGCCCGACAGGACGTCCAGCGTCGCCCACTCCTTGGCGAACGCGACCGGATCGCGGAACGGCAGGACGAGGACCAGCGTCCCGAGCCGGATCGTGCGGGTGACGCCGGACAGGGCGGACAGCAGCGAGACCGGCTCCAGCCAGGTCGTCCGATACGCCGGCGGCGCCACGAGCAGGTGGTCGATGAGCATCGCGCTCTCGAAGCCGAGGTCCTCGGCGTGGCGCAGGTAGGCGCCCATCTCGGCGAGGCTCGCCGTGTCCTCGCCCAGCGCGAAGCTCGGGCAGTCGCAGCCCGAAGCGCATCAGTGCCCTCCTCCGCCGACGGCGGCGCCCTTGACCACCTCGGCCGCGCGGCCGGCCGGCGCGGTGTTGCGGCTGCGGCCGATGACCGGCACGCCGTCGATGAGGACCATCGAGATCCCGAACAGGTCGCCGTTCGCGAGGGCGCCGAGCGCCGTGTCCGCCACCGAGCCGACCGGCGCGTCCACGATGCACAGGTCGGCGGCCCGGCCCGGCGCGATCACGCCGACGTCCAGGCCGTGGACCCGGGCCGTGTTGCCGGTCGCCAGGCAGACGACGGTCTCCGGCGCGACGCCGCCGAGCGAGGCCAGGTGGGCCATCAGCCGCAGGATCCCGAGCGGCGACCACCCCGGTCCCGGACGGCGCGTCGTTGCCGAGGATGACCCGGCCGAGCGCGCCGGCCTCGGCCGCGGCCGCCGAGCGCGACGAGCGCCGTCCGGCCGTTGCCGCAGTGGACGATCTCGAGGGCGATGCCCGACTCGGCCTCGACCAGGCGCGCGATGTCCCGCTCCGGGCAGCGACGTCGTCCCGCCGTTGATGTGGCCGGCGATGTGCGGGTTCGCCTCGAGGACCGCGTCGGCGCCGATGGCGCCCGAGCCCGGCAGCGACGGGCCGCCGGTGTGGATACGTCGAGATCATCCCGTGCGCCCGACCCCAGGCGACCATCGGGGCGGCGTCGGCGCCGGTCTTGACCGAGCCCGAGCCCGATCTCGCCGATCGAGCCGGACGCCGGCGGCCGCCATCTCGGCGAAGTCCGACTCGACCATCCCGAGCTCCAGGATCGGGGCGCCGGCGCGGACCTTGACCCCGGCCGGGCGGAAGTCGGCGTAGCTGTGGTTGACCGCGATGGCGAGGGCCTTGAGGCCGACGATGTCCTTCGGCCGGCCCGGGCAGTGTGGACCTCGCCCGCCGAGATCATCGTCGTGACGCCGCCGTGGAGCGACGACTCGATGAAGTCGGACGTGCGCTGGCGCGGCGTGTAGTCGCCGAAGACCGGGTGGGCGTGCGAGTCGATCAGGCCCGGGATGACGGTCGTCCCGTGCGCATCGATGACCGACGTCGGCGTCGGCGTCGAGGCCGCGCCCGACGGCCTCGATCCGCCCGTCGGCGATGACGATCGTGTCGGCGTCGAGCAGCGGCTCGGCGAGTCGCCCGAGACGACCTGGCCGATCCCGGTGATCAGCGTGCGCATCGGTCCGCCGTCAGTGGAGGCCGTCCTCGCCGACGGCGTCCGCGGCGAGCAGTCCGCCGACCCGGGCGAGCGGCCGGCCGCCGTTGGTCACGGCCAGGGCGAGCAGCAGCTCGTCGGCGCCGGGGGCGTCCGGGACGCGGATCTCGACCGCGTCGAAGTGCGAGCGGACGAGCATCGCCTTGATGTGGTGGACGGGGATGTCGAGCGTGGCGCCCATCGCGGCCCGCTTCTTGACCGACGGCAGGATGGACACGCCACCGACCCGGCCGCGGGTCGGCGCCCCGAACTTGGGATGGAGGACCGCCGCGACGTGCTCCAGCTCGCCGTGCTCGCCGACGATGCCGCCCTTGCCGTAGGCCTCGACCGGGTCGCCGAGCGCCTCCTGGCAGCGGCGCATCAGCTCGTCGCCCAGGTACTCGCCGAGGTCGATCAGCTCGGACAGGTCCTCGGACCAGCGGCCGGCGTACGGGTTGACGACGACCGCCGCGACCGCGACCCGGCGGAGCGGCCGGTCGAGCTCGCGGCCACCGTCGGACAGGATCTCCTCGCGGAAGGTGGCCCACTTGCGGATCTGGATCGCCACGGTCTCTCCTCCGGCCACGGGCGTGTCAGCGCGGTGCAGCGTGGGGGACAGTATGGCGCGACGGGCAGGCGACTCGCGCTCCCCACCGGTACGCTCGACCGATGCGAACGACGGGCTTCACCGACGCCTGGCACGCCCTGACGGATGGACCGGCGTACCCGCCATCCGAGGCAGATCGACGGGTCATGTCGGTGGTCGGGCTGGAGCTCCCGGTCCGGGCGACGGTCGCCATCGCCGTCGTCATCCTGGTGATCCTGTTCGACTACTCGCGGACGTTCATCCCCATCGACCTGCTGGACGGCGGTCGGTCGCCCGAGGTGATGCGCGCGACGGCGCTGGAGCGGGTCGTGCTGTTCGGGCTCGTGCCGCTGGCGGTGGTGCTGTTCGGGTTCCGCGACCGGCCGGGCCGGTACGGCCTCACCCTCGGGGAGTGGCGCTGGGGGCTCGGCCTGATGGTCGCCGGGTGCGTCGTGATGACGCCGATCGTGCTGTGGTACGCGACGCTCCCGGATGTCCAGGCCTACTACGTGCCGAGTTCGGCACCGGCCGGCCAGGTCGCGCTGACGAACGCGCTCGATCTGACCGCGGCCGAGTTCCTCTTCCGCGGCTTCCTGATGCTGACGCTCGTCCGGGCGATCGGGCCGATCGGCGTGCTGGTCGCGACGATGCCGTTCGTGTTCGCCCACCTCGGCAAGCCGGAACTGGAGCTGTTCAGCACGCTCGGTGGCGGCCTGATCTATGGGTGGCTGGCGTGGCGGACCCGCTCCATCGTCTGGGGGTCCATCGGCCACACCTACATCCTGACGCTGGTCACGGTGGCGGTCGCCGCCACACCCTGATCAGGCGGGCGTCGCGTCCCCGCCCCAGCGGGCGACCTCGGCGTCGAGGTCCAGCGGCTGGACGACACCGTGCTCCTCGTAGTCGCCCCACGACTCGCGCGGGACGCGCCACATGATCTCGAACTCGTTGCCGTCCGGATCCGCGCCGTACAGCGACTTGGACACGCCGTGGTCGCTGGCGCCGCCGAGGGCGCCGTTCTGGGACAGGATCCGGCTGGCCTCGGCGAGGTCGCCGATGGTCGGGACCTCCCAGGCCAGGTGGTACAGCCCGACCGAACCGCGCGGCGCGCGTGGCGCCGTGGGCCCGACCGAGAAGAGGCCGAGATCGTGGTGGTTGTCACCGCCGGCCGCCCGCATGAACACGGCCTGCCCACCGAACTCCTTCGCGACGACCTCGAACCCGAAGACGCGAGCGTAGAAGTCGGCGGCGACGGTCGCGTCGCGGACGAACAGGACGGCGTGGTTCAGTCGAGCGACCGGGATGACAGCCATGGATCAGTTCTCCGAGTCGGGGCCGAGGAGGACCCAGGCATCCTGCCAGGTGCCGCCGGCGAAGTTGCGGCTGATGTTCAGCCAGGCCATGCCCTCGAGGGTGCGCGCGGCGGCCAGCGGGCCGGCGTCGACCGGTCGGAACCCGATCGAGGAGACGAGCTCCAGGACGGTCGCCTTGGCGGCCTCGTGGTCACCGGCGACGATACCCGTCGGCGGCGACGCCACCGACCGTCGGGTCGGCCTGGCGCGATGCGAACGCGGTGTTGAACGCCTTGACGACGTGCGCGTTCGGGAGCAGCGACTGGAGGTCCTCGGCGATCGCGCCGGTCGCGCCGGCCGGATCCGGCGTGGGCCGGTTGGAGACGTCGATGACGACCTTGCCGTCGAGGGTCGTGCCGGAGTCACCGGCGATCTCGGCGAGGGCCGTGGCCGGGACGGCGAGGATGACGACGTCCGCGCCGTCGATCGCGGCGGCGTTCGAGGCGACGGCGGTCGCACCGGTCGCGGCCGCGGCGGTCGCGGCGTGCTCCGGCGTCGATGCGGTGATGGTGACGGTGTGACCCGCCCGCGCGAGCGAGCCGGCAAGGGCCGTGCCGACGTTGCCGGCGCCGATGATGGAAACGTTCACGAGAGGTCCTCCAGAGGTCTTGACGGGTTTGTCCACGTCAAGCAAGATTTGTTGTAGGCACAACGATACGCGCCAAGTGTGGCCGTGTCAATACCTGTTTGTGGAGAACAAACGATGACCATCGACGAGCGGCGACGGCCCGCGGTGGGCGCCCAGATCAAGCGCTGGCGCAGCGAGCGTGGGCTGACCCTCGCCAACGTGGCCGAGCGATCCGGCCTGAACGTGGGCTACCTGTCGCAGATCGAGAACGACAAGGCGTCGCCGTCGCTGACCTGCCTCGCGTCGATCGGCGATGCGCTCGACGTGCCGATCGCCTGGTTCCTCATCGATGAGGTCCCGGAGCCGCGGGTCGTGCGCCGGGCCGAGCGACCGGTCCGCGAGACCGGCTTCGGTCGCGTCGCCCAGGTGGACGGTGGGACCAGCCGGGACGTCACGGTCGTCGAGGTGACGGCGAGTCCGGGCGGGCGGGTCGGCGCTCATGCCCATGCCGGCGACGAGCACCACCTGGTCCTGCGCGGCCGCTTCCGGATGACCCAGGGCGAGCACGTCCTGGACGTGGGACCGGGCGACTACGTCCGGTGGGATGGCGCGATCCCCCATGACGCCGAGGTGCTCGGCGACGACGAAGGCGCGATGCTGATCGTGAGCGTCCAGGCCGCGCACTGACACGAGGTCCGCCGGCATCGAGCCCGGATGCGCGACCGACGGGCTCGCTCAGCCGACTCGCAGATCGAGAGGCGCGCCGGCGGCGCGCTCTCCCTGTGGCTCGGGACCGACGGGGTCGTCCCACCCGACGTCGCGCCGCGAAGAACGAGGGATGGATCTGAACGATGCGTCACGCCCTGATGGTCCTGCTGATCTCGCTCGCCGCCTGTAGCCCGGCACCCGATCCCTCCGCGGCGCCGACCCGCTCTGCTCCCAGCGCCAGCCCGACTGTGATCGAGCCAAGCAGAACGTCGGCACCGGCTCCGACACCGGCTTCTGCCGCATCGCTGACCGTCTTCGAATTCGACGTCGAGAACCGATCACGGGTGCCGGTCGTCGTGTCGGTCGCCAGCGACTCGGGCGCGACCATGCCAGCGTTCGAACCGGGTCAACGGGGGACCATCTCGATCCCGCTGCTGAACCCCCAGGGTGGCGTCGGTGTCGAGGTGCAGGGCACGGAGTGCCGACTGCTCGCCGCAGGCTCGTTCCCAACGCCCGAGCCGTTCACCCTGCTGGTCGAGGACGGGGCCCAAGCCGGCACGATCCGGATCTCGGCCCACGTGGGCGCCTCGAGGACACCGACACCGCTCCCCTCCAACTCCCTCGTGGGCTGCGGCGGGTAGGGGTGATCCCCAGACACCTGGCTTGACCGGGTCGACCGGGTCGGTCGTCCGAGCGCCGCGTCGGTCGTCCGAGCGGCGAGCCGCGCGGCCGTGGGGCCGACAACCGGCAGATGCGCCTCAGACGAGCGTTGGGCAGGGCTCCGTTGCCAGATGGTCCTCAGGCGAGCAGCTGACCGGCGCGACGACGGGTGACCGAGGATCCACGCTCAGCCAGATCGGCGGCTTCGGCTGGAAGCCTGACCAACGACCGCCTGGCGTACATCTGCCGGATCCCGGTCCCAGGCCGTCGTCACCGTCGTCGTCACCGTCGCCGGTCACGAGCGCAGATCGTGGACCTCCTGGCCGGCAATACCGTCGCCGGTCGCCCCCGGAATCGAAGAGAGCGCGCCGTCGGCGCGCTCTCTTCCTTGTGGCTCGGTGACCGGTCGGGTCACACCGTTCGCTCGGTCGGGTGTCAGTCCCGGTCGATGCTGCGGCGGACCTTGGCGGGGGTCGGGGTGACCAGGGCGATCGCGGCGGTGAGGCCGATGAGGCCGAACAGTGCGATCGGCAGGCCGCCGTCGCCGCTGGTCGGGCCAGCGCCATCGATGGTGTTCGTCGGGGGCAGGGTCACGGACGGGGTGCCGGTCTCTGCGTCGACGGATCCGGTCGGCGACTCGCTGGGCTCTTCGCTCGGCTCTTCGCTGGGCGTCTTCGCTCGGGCTCTTCGCTCGGGCTCTCGCTGGGCTCTTCGCTCGGGCGTCTCGCTCGGCTCTTCGCTCGGGCTCTCGCTCGGCTCTTCGCTGGGCTCTTCGCTCGGGCTCTTCGCTCGGGCTCTCGCTCGGCTCTTCGCTGGGCGACTCGCTCGGCTCTTCGCTGGGCGACTCGCTGGGCTGCTCGCAATCGCCACCGTAGACGAAGTAGAAGCCGTAGCCCTGCGATCCGCTGTAGATGGCGCTATCGGCAGGCCCCTTGTTCCAGCCAAGGACGCCACCCTCGATCAGGGAGTCGTACAGGGCCTGGTCGTTCTCGGAGTCGACCTTGTAGAAGTCCACCTGGGCCCACTCATCGCAGGCCGGCATGAGCTGGCCCTCGCCGACGAGGGTCTGCGGGAAGGTCGCGCTCTGGCTGACCGGGCCGCTGTAGCCATAGGACCGGTTCGGCAGATCGAAGAAGTCGCCGTCGCCGGACCAGGCGCCCGACGGCAGCTGCCAGGTGACGACATGGGACTGTTCGCTCGCGAAGACCGACGACGCCGACGCCATGAGCGCCATGGACGCGATCAGCCCTGCGGCCTTGGTGACGGTTCGCCGTCGAGTGGTTCGGTTCATCGCTGTCTCCCCGATTCGCTTGGATATGACCCCGCCGAGCCGGTGCCTGATGGACCGTTGCCTCGATCGGAAACCGAGTGTCCACGGGAGTACCAGGGCCGTCTAGTACCGTCGGCGGCCCGGCGAATCCACCTCACCGCACCGGTCCGAGACGCTGCCATCCAGACCCCACACCGATACTGTTGCGAGGGAGCAACGGGGGTACTACCCGGGCTCCACCCAGATGCCGCATCCGTCCCGCAACCTCACGGCGACCGGCCGCCGCGGTATCCTTCGCCCGACCCGTCAACGACCCAGTCCAAGTAGGTGGTGCCCATGAAGGTCGGTGTCGCCAAGGAGACCGCGCCCGGAGAGCGGCGCGTCGCCCTGGTACCCGAAGCGCTCGGCAAGCTCAAGGCGGCCGGGCTGGAGATCCTCGTCGAACAAGGCGCCGGCGCCGGTTCGTCCATCCCCGATGCCGCCTACGAGGCCGCCGGCGCGACGATCGTCTCGACCGACGCGCTCTACGCCGGTGCCGACGTCGTGCTGCGCGTCGCCAAGCCGTCCGAGGCGGAGGTCGGGCGCCTGCGCTCCGGCCAGGCCGTCATCGGCTTCCTGGCGCCGCTCATCGATCCGGCCCTCGCAGCCACGCTCGCCAAGGCCGGCGTGACCGCGATCAGCCTCGACGCCATCCCGCGCACGCTGTCGCGCGCCCAGACGATGGACGCCCTCTCGTCGCAGGCCAACGTCGGCGGCTACAAGGCGGTCCTCATCGCGGCCAACGCGTACGGCCGCTACTTCCCGCTGCTGACGACCGCCGCCGGCACGGCCAAGCCGGCCAACGTCCTGATCCTGGGCATCGGCGTCGCCGGCCTCCAGGCGATCGGCACGGCCAAGCGCCTCGGCGCCGTGGTCAAGGCCTACGACGTCCGCCCGGAGACGCGCGAGCAGGCCGAGTCGCTCGGGCGCCCAGTTCGTCAAGCTCAAGACGACCATCGACGCGACCGGCGCCGGCGGCTACGCCCGCGAGCTGACGCCCGAGGAGCGCGCCGCCCAGCAGGCCGAGCTCAACGAGGTCATCGGCGGCATGGACGTCGTCATCACGACGGCCCAGGTCCCCGGCCGCAAGCCGCCGGTGCTGGTCACCGCCGAGGCCGTCGCCAAGATGAAGTCCGGCTCGGTCATCGTCGACATGGCGGCCTCCGCCCTCGGCGGCAACTGCGAGCTGAGCCAGGCCGGCCAGACGATCGTGAGCCCGAACGGCGTCACGATCATCGCCCCCGACAACCTGCCGGCCTCGATGCCGGCCGGCGCCTCCGCCTTCTACGCCCGCAACATCTCCAACCTCCTGCTCGGGATGGTCAAGGACGGCGCGCTGCACCTCGACTTCGAGGACGAGGTCACCAAGTCCACCGTCATCACCCACGGCGGCGCCATCCTGACGGAGTCCGTCAGGAACCTGCTCGAACCGGCCGGCCCGGCCGCTGGAGGTCCCGCGTGAGCCAAGAGCTCCTCAACTCGCTGGCCATCTTCGTGCTGGCGATCCTCGTCGGCTTCGAGGTCATCAGCAAGGTCCCGGCGACCCTGCACACCCCGCTGATGTCGGGCGCCAACTCGATCCACGGCATCGTCCTGGTCGGGGCGATGTTCATCGCGCCGAGGCGGACGACCCGGTCAGCTACGCCCTCGCCTTCGTGGCGATGGTGTTCGGGGCGATGAACGTGGTCGGCGGCTACGTCGTCACCGACCGGATGCTCCAGATGTTCCGCAAGAAGCCGACGGCCGCCAAGGCCGGGTCCGAGGGCGCCTCGAGCGCCCCCGGGGCCTAGTCGAGGAGCGCGTCGATGTCTGAAGCAGTGGATCTACACCCTCGTCTACCTCGCCTGGCTGGCCGGCGCGGCCTGCTTCGTGCTGGGCCTCCACCGGATGAACTCGCCGGCCACCGGCCGGAGCGGCAACCAGCTCAGCGCGGCCGGCATGACGATCGCCGTCGTGGCGACGCTCATCTATCTCGCCACCCGCGAACGGCGGCCTGAGCGCGACCGCCTGGGCGATCATCGTCGTCGGCTTCGCGATCGGCGGCGGCGCCGGCCTGTACACGGCCCGCGGCCGTGAAGATGACCGCGATGCCGCAGCTGGTGTCGCTGTTCAACGCGGTCGGCGGCGGCGCGGCGGCCCTCGTCGCGATCGACGACTTCATCCGCCTCAACGACGCGGGGACGGCGGCCCTCGACACGACGATCTTCGTCGTCCTCGGCGCGCTCATCGGCTCGGTCACGTTCACCGGCTCGCTCATCGCCGGCGGCAAGCTCCAGGGCCTGATCGCCGGGCAAGCCGATCTACGTCCCGGGCGGCCAGCTCGTGACCATCGCCCTGGCGCTCGTCGCCGTGGCCGGCACCGTCGCGCTCATCCTCGGCGCGGCCGGCGCCATCACCCTGGGCAGCACGACCACCCTGGCGATCCTCGGGCGTCGTCGTCCTGGCCGGCCTCATCTTCGGGATCACGATGGTCCTGCCGATCGGCGGCGCGGACATGCCCGTCGTCATCAGCCTGCTGAACTCGTTCACCGGCACGGCCGCGGCGATGGCCGGCTTCGTCATCGGCAACCCGGTCCTCATCATCGCCGGCGCCCTGGTCGGTGCCTCGGGCGCGATCCTGACCAAGCTCATGGCCGACGCGATGAACCGCTCGATCATGAACATCATGGTCGGCGGCTTCGGTGGCGGCGACGACGCCGCCGGCGCGGCGACCGGCAGCTGGCGGCACGGTCCGCGAGATCGGGGCGGACGACGTCGCGATCCAGCTCGCCTACGCCCAGTCCGTGATCATCGTGCCGGGCTACGGCCTCGCGGTCGCCCAGGCCCAGCACGCCGTCCGCGAGCTGGCCGAGCTGCTCGAGGCGCGCGGCGTCGACGTCAAGTACGCCATCCATCCCGTCGCCGGCCGGATGCCCGGGCACATGAACGTCCTCCTCGCCGAGGCCAACGTGCCCTATCCCCAGCTCAAGGAGATGGAGGAGATCAACCCCGAGTTCGATCGCTGCGACGTGGCCCTGGTCATCGGGGCCAACGACGTCACGAACCCGGCCGCCCGCCGACCCGGCTCGCCGGTGTCCGGGCATGCCGATCCTCGACGTCGACCACGCCAAGTCCATCGTCGTCATCAAGCGCTCGATGGGCCAGGGCTACGCCGGCATCGACAACGAGCTCTACTCCGACCCGAAGACCGGGATGCTCTTCGCCGACGCGAAGGACGGCCTGGCCGTCGCTGACGGCGGCGGTCAAGGCGCTGTAGCTCGAGGGCCGGCCGGGCCACGCCCGGGCCGCCTCGCCCGAGCGTGCTCAGGCGCTCGGGACGACCGACGCAGACCGGGGCGCCGTGTTGAGGTCGCTCACCTTGAGGGGCGCCAGCGAGCCGAGCGACTGGGCGACGACGATCGCATCGTCGCCAGGCTCCAGGACGAAGTCCGCGGCCGGGTTGACGAAGGCCCGGCCGCAGCGGTTGACCGACAGCAGGGTCGCCTCGTGCTCGGCGCGCAGGCGCGCCGAGACCGCGTCGATGGTCAGCCCGATGTACTCGTCCGGCAGCGTGATGCGGTACAGCTCGGAGCCCTCGCCGCCGGACACGATGTCCGTGACCAGCCCGGTCAGGCCCGGATAGAGCGCGGATCGGGCGAGCAGGTGCGAGGCGATCTTGGACGTCACCAGCAGCTCGTCCACCTCGGCCCGCCGGAAGTGCGGCTCGTGGCGCGGGTTGTTGACCTCGGCGACGGTCCGGACATGCGGCGCCAGCGACTCGATGGCCATGATCGTCAGGATCGAGTGCATGTCCGCGCCGTCCGACGCGTCCGCGGGAAGATGAGGGCGGCCGCGGCCTCCTCGATGCCGGCTCGGTCGAGATCCTCGGCGTTGGTCGAGTCGCCGCGCACGAAGTAGACGCCGTCGCCGGCCGGGTTCTTCTCGACCTCGGCGATGACCACCACCTTGGCCGTGTAGTCGTCGCCGCGCAGCTCGGCGATGAGGTCCCGGGCGGTCGTGTTCCAGCCGCAGACGACGATGTGATCCTGGAACCCGGATGCACCCAAGCCCTGACCCTCCTTCAGCAGGAAATCGATGACCATCGCCACGAGGGCGCCGGTGATCATCCCCAGCATGGCGACCCCGAACAGGATGAGCAACCAGCGAGATGGCCCGGCCCGCCGGGGATGACACGAACGCCGAGTCGCCCTGGCCCAGGACGGTGGCGATCCCCCAGTTGAACGAGTCGAAGATGGACTCGAACGTCCACGACTTCTCGAACAGCGTGATGAGGATCGCCGACGACCAGCACGACGGCGACGATGCCCTCGGCCAGCGAGAGGAAGAACCGCCGGTCGAGCTGACCGCCGACGCGCCGGACGTGCCAGCTCAGCCGCCGGATGAGCGGGCTGGCCAGGACCGGCAGCTTGAGGCGTGGACATGCGGGTCATGGGTGCGGCCTACACGGTCAGGAGGCCGAGCCCCGTGCCTGGTACGCGGCGATGACGTCCTCGATGAACGGGTAGATGCCGCCGATCTCCGGCTGCAGGCCGTACTTGGCCGGCACGTCGGCCACGCCCGGTTCCAGCTCGCACACGACGAACGTCGCGCCGTGCTTCTTGATCTCCGAGGCCACCTGGCGCAGGGCGCCGGCGCCGGAGTAGTCGATGTCGCCCATCGATGCGGCGGACAGGCAGAACCACTCCACCTTCGGATCCGCCTCGTCGAGGATGGCCAGGACCTCCTCGGTGAAGCGGGTGGCGTTCGCGTAGTACAGGCCGGCACCGAACCGGTAGATGACGAGGCCCGGCGCCGCCTGGATGACCGTGCCGGTCTTGACCGGCGTGCTCTCGAGCCGGCCCTGGCCGTTGACGGCGAGGGTCGTGTCGAACGGCGCGTAGGCATGCGACAGGTGCTCGATGATCGAGAGGATGATGGCCAGGATGATGGCCTGCTCGATGCCGACGATGACCACGGTCGCCGCGGTCAGGGCGGCGACCGCGAACTCGCCGGTCCGGACCCGGGCGATGCCCTGCATCCCGGCGATGTCGACCAGACGCAGGCCGATGAGCAGGACGACCGCCGCCAGGACGGCGTTGGGCATGTAGGCCAGGGCGCCGGTGAGGAAGAGCAGGACGACGACGACGATGAACCCGGCGGTCAGCTGCGCCAGCTGGCTCTTGCCGCCGGCACCGTCCACCATCTCGGTCTTCGTCGGGCTGCCGTTGACCACGAACGTGCCGGACAGGCCCGCACCCACGTTGGCCATGCCGAGCCCGATGAGGTCGACGTTCTCGTCGAAGCTGTCTTCGTACTTCACGGCGTAGGCGCGCGAGGTCGCCGCGCTCTGGGCGAGGATGATGATGAAGCAGGAGAGCACCGTGGGCAGCAGGGCCACGATGTTCGCCTGGGTGATGACGTCCTGCGGCAGACCGATCGGCGGGAGACCCGCGGGCACCGTTCCAAGCAGCGTGACGGTGCTCGGCAGGAGGCCCAGGTAGCTGATCAGCGATCATCCCGACGACGGCGATGAGAGCGCCTGGGATCTTCTTGTTGATCCGGTCCGAGCCCAGGATGATGACCCAGACCGCGATCGAGACGAGCAGCGTCGGGATGCTCGTCTCGGGGATGTTCTGGAGCGTCGTCCAGAACTTCTGCAGCGTGGTCCCGCGTGCCGTCGCTGACGCCCAGGACGCCGTGCAACTGGCCCATCGCCACCTGGATCCCGACGCCGGTCAGGAAGCCGATGAGCACGCTGCGTGACAGGAAGTTGGCGATGAAGCCGAGTTTCAGGACGCGTGCGGCGACCAGGACGACCGCGACCATCAGGGCGGCCAGGCCGGCCATCGCGACCCACTCCGACGAACTTGCCGTGAGACCGAGGCCGGTCAGGCCGGCGAACAGGACGACGGCGGTCGCGGAATCGGCGCCGACGACGAGGTGGCGGGACGACCCGAAGAGCGCGAACAGGAAGAGCGGAACGACGAGCGTGTACAGGCCGGTGACGACGGGCATGCCGGCCATCGAGGCGTAGCCCATCGTCTCGGGGATGGCCAGGGCGCCCAGGGTCGCACCGGCGATCAACTCGGACGGGACGCGCGCGGGATCGATGGGCAGGAGACCTTCCAGGATCGGCAGCGCGCGCTTGCCGGGCTTCCGCTTCGTCGTCGTCGCTGCGCTGGCCACGTCCACCTCCGAAGTCGGATCCGGCCGATCGACTCGGTCAGACCGCGGTCCTACCCACCAAGGGGGCACTATAGCGAGGGCATCCATGCCCGTGCACCGTGTTCCGGGGACAGCCGGGCGGACGGCAGAACCGCTACATTGGCCGGACGACCGATGCGCACCAGGAAGGACCTCGATCCATGACCCCGCGACCGACCCGGGATGCGTTGCGGGCTGTCGGCCAGGCGACCCGCGAACGCCATCCGCTGACGGCCGTCGCCGACTGGCGCCCGGCCGCTGGATCGGCCGGATCCCGTGGCGCTCCTCGTCGAGCAGGAGACGTCCCGCGACGCTGGAGCTCGTCCCGGTCCGACATGGCCGGATGAGCGTCTCCCCGTTCACCTTCTATCGCGGTGCGGCCCTGCCGATGGCCGCCGATCTGGCCGCGCGACCGTCGACCGACATCCGCGTCCAGTTGTGTGGCGATGCCCACCTGTCGAACTTCGGGCTGTTCGCGTCGCCGGAGCGGGCGGAACTGTTCGACATCAACGACTTCGACGAGACGCTCCACGGTCCGTTCGAGTGGGACCTGCTCCGGTTGGCGGCCAGCCTGGTCGTGGCCGGACGGTCGCGCGACTTCTCGGCCCATGACAGTCGGCATGCGGTCCATCGCGCCATCCGGTCCTATCGAGAGCGGATGGCCGAGTACGCGTCGATGCGGGCGATCGACGTCTACTACTCGTCGGTCGCCGTCGCGAGCATCATGACCTTCGTCGACAAGCGGGCTCGGCCGATGATCGAGACGGCCATGAAGTCGGCCGCCCATCACGACTCCATGCACGAACTCCCGAAGCTGACCTCGGTCGTCGATGGGCACCGCCGGATCGTGGACCACCCGCCGGTCATCGTCCATCGCGACGACGTGACGAACCCCCTCGTCGAATCCGTCCTGACCAGCTACCGCGAGTCGCTCCAGGAGGACCGACGGGTCCTGCTCGACCGCTACCAGCTGGTCGACCTTGCCATGAAGGTGGTCGGCGTCGGCAGCGTCGGGCTCGGAGCGTTCGCGGCGCTCTTCGACGGCGGTTCGGACGACGATCCCCTGTTCCTGCAGGTCAAGGAGGCCCAGGCGTCGGTCCTCGAGCGCTTCCTCGGCCCGAGCGGACAACCCTCGCACGGGGCGCAGGGTCGTGGCCGGCCAGCGCCGGCTGCAGGCCGCCAGCTGACGTCCTGCTCGGATCCGCGCGTCGGCCACAAAGGGCCACCACTGGTACATCCGCCAGCTCCAGGACCAGAAGGCCAGTGCCGTCGTCGAGGCGATGACCGAGGACGACCTGGCGACGTGGGGCGAGCTGTGCGGCTGGGCCCTCGCCCGCGGTCACGCGCGGACCGGCGAGCCGTCCACGATCGCCGCCTACCTCGGCGACGACGACACGTTCGACCACGCCGTCGGCGCGATTCGCCGAGGCGTATGCCGACCAGACCGAGCGCGACTTCGAGGCCTTCACGGCCGCCATCCGGTCCGGCCGGATCGAGGCCGAGACCGGCGTCTGACGGGCCGGATCGGCACCCAGCCGGCGGATGCTCTGGCGAGCCGGCCTCACGCCGGGGCGTCCGGCCGGTTGGCCAGCCGGGCATCCACGACCGCATCCGCCGAGCGCACCGCCTCGTGGTCGCCGGTCACGATGGCGATGAAGTCCTGGCCGCGCAACCCGAAGGCGGTCACGGCGGTGACCGCGCGGACGGTGGCGGTCCGGGGGATGTCGCGGAGCAACGCGATCTCGCCGCAGTAGCCGCCCGGGCCGATGGTCCGGACGGGCGCACCGTCGGCCTCGACCGCCACGCTCCCGCTGTCGATGAGGATGAACCGGTCACCGATGTCGCCGGCCCGCATCAGTTCGTCGTCTGGTCCGAAGGTCAGCGGTTCGAGGCTGCCCGCCAGTTCCTCGATCGCGCCGAGCGGCAGCGGCGCGAACATCGCGACGCCGCGAAGGAGCTGGCACTGCCGCTCCGGCACCAGGGCGATGTCGTCGGCCCTGCGCACCCCGCGAGCGGTGACGAGGACGGCGATCGGCAGGATCGCGCCGGTCACGACGAGCGCGCCGCCGATCCCCAGCCATGGACACCAGGAACGGCGCCACGATGCCGCCGATGGCCGCCATCGCCGCCACGTACCCCTCGAACGTGCCGAGCACGCTGGCCCGCACGTCGTTCGGGACGATCCGCTGGAGGGTCGTGAAGCCGGCCACATCGAGGACCGCATTCGCCACGCCCACGACGACCATGGCGGCGACCGCGACCCAGGCGACCGCGACCAGGCCCATGACCGAGATCGGGGCACCCCAGACGACGAGGGCGACCATGAACACGAGGGCCAGCCGGTGCCGCCCGACGAGCAGGATCGTCCCGACCGAACCGACGATGCCGCCAAGGCCGATGGCCGCGTTGAGCAGCCCGACGCCCGGATCCCCCAGGCCGAGCAGTTCGATGGAGGAGACGACGATGAGGACCGTGAGCGCCCCGCGGACGAACGGCTGGACGCCGAAGAGCGCCATGACCAGGAGCACGGTCGGCATGGTCCGGAGCGCACGCACGCCCGGCCGTGAAGCCCGCCGACGGCCGTTTCGTCGTCGGCTGGCCGCGCCGGCCGGATGACGTGACGCGCCCGGACCCGCCGGTCGGGGCGGATCTGGGTGACGGCCACCGTCGCGAGCGCCATCCCCACCGCGCCGGCGAGCGGCGACGACCGGCGTCCCGAACACGAGGAGCAGTCCACCGAGCGCCGGGCCGACCAGTAGCCCGATCCCCTCCCCGGTGCTGGACGCGACGTTGGCGGCGACGAGCTCCTCGGGGGACCGGGCCAGGCCCGGGATGATCGCGTTCTGGAGCGGCCGGATGGCCGCCGTCGCGATGGCGTTGACGGCGGCGATGGCCATGATCGCGAGCAGGCCCGCATCCATGGCCAGGGCGACCGCCGCCACGACGGCGCTCGCGAGCGCCGTCAGGTAGATGCCGATGAGGACCCGGACCCGGGACTGGCGATCGCCGAGGCTCGTCGCCAGCGGGACCCCGACCAGCGTCGGGAGCGTCCGGGCCAGTCCGAGGAGCCCGACGCCGAACGCGCCCTCCAGGTCGTAGGCGTAGATGAGGAGCGCGACGATGAGCGCCCACTGGGCGGCGATCGACAGCGTCCAGGCGATCTCGAGCCGTCGCAGGTCCGGGTTCAGCAGGACCCGGTCGGATCGCCGCCAGCGACGTGCCGAGTCGTCGCCGGACGTCGTTCATGGCGAGGTCCGTTCGATGTCGACGACGTCGCTCATCGGTCAGCCAGCCCCGGGCGTGGCCACCGGCGGTTCGAAGAGCAGGATGTTGGCGCTCGAATCCTTCGTATCCAGGGCCACGACCGCCCGGCCGTTCCGGGTGAAGGCGAGACCCTCCGGCTTCCCGGCCACCTTGCCGAGATCCCAGGACGCCTCAGCAGACGCCTCACCACCGTCGGCAGGCAACGGCGAGAGCCGCGCCAGCGAGGCGGACTTGTCGGACAGGACATACAGACGTCCATCCGGACCGACCTCCAGGTCGCTGAAGTCCCTGCACGTCCGCTGGAGATCCGCATCGGGCATCCACGTCGCGAGCGGGACGAAGCTCTGCTTGCCGGCAGCCACGGGCCAGGCGACGCCGTCGGGGAGCACGGATCCCGCCACGACGCCCGACGCCAGTTCGCCGGTCGGTCCGAACTCGATGAGCGCCGCCGGGTCCTTCTCCTTGGCGATCAGCAGGTGGCCATCGGCGAGCAGGACGACGCCCTCACCCTGGGAACCATCCGGGTCGTCCCAGGCCGCCGCCAGCGGGTGGCCGCCACCGATCACGAGATCGATGATCGCGACGACCTCGCGAGACGGCGGGTCGATCAGGACGGCCCTCGGCGGTGTCTCCTGCAGCAGGAGCACACGACCGGTGCCATCGGCACAGACGGCCTCGAGCTGCGGATCCTGCACCGGCAACCCTGCCCCCGGCAGACCGGTCAGGTCGGCGATCTCCCACGTGAGCGGGGCTGGTCGTCCGCCGGCAGGACGACCCAGGCCGCCGTCGCCGCTCGGTCACCGATCGCCACGAGTGCTCATGACCCGCCGTGGGCATCGCGCCTGCAGGCAGACGCCCGAGACCTCCTTGATCGGCACGTCCTCTGTCCGGACGACCTCCAGCCGCGGGGCCTTGTGATGATGTCCGGCCATGTCCCGGGACTCCTTCGAAGGACGCTGATGGCCGTCAGGCCGGGTCGACGAGCTCGATGCGGATCCGCTTGTTGATCCGGCCCTTGGACTCGTAGCCGGTCACCCGGATGCCGCCGACCTCGCGGGTGTTGGCGACGTGCGTCCCGCCGTCCGCCTGCAGGTCCAGCCCGACGATCTCGATCGTGCGGATCTCGTCGATCCCTTCGGGCAGCAGGTTGATCTTGGTCCGGATCAGGTCCGGGATGGCGAAGGCCTCGTCGCGCGGCAGGACGGCGACCCGGACGTCGCGCTGCGGCGGCCAGCTCGGCGTTGACGGTGGCCTCGATGGCGTCCACCAGGTCGCCCGACATCCGCTCGAACTCGAAGTCCATCCGGCCGGACCCGGGCTCCATGTTGCCGCCCGTCACGAGCGCGCCGTAGTCGCGCCAGACGACGCCGCACAGCGCGTGCAGCGCCGTATGGGTCCGCATCAGCGACAGCCGCCGGGCCCACTCGACGTCGACCTGGAGGACGTCGCCGACCGCCGGCGGGCCGTCCGGCGACGGCTCCAGCTCGTGGGCGATCTCGCCGCCGAGCTTGCGCGCCGCCCGGACGGTCCAGGTCCGGCCGTCGGCCGCCCGGAGCAGGACGCCGCGGTCCGATGGCTGGCCGCCGCCGCCCGGGTAGAACGTCGTGCGATCGAGGATGACCTGGGTCGCCTCGCCCTCGACGAGCTCCGTCACCCGCGCCTCGACCTGTCGGGCGTAGGCGTCCGTGTAGCAGAGCTGCTCGCCGGCCGGGGTCACTTCGGCGGTCATCGACCCTTCCATGCCGGGATGGATGGTGCAGACGAACAGGTAGGCACCGGCCGCGAGCGCCGGCACGTCGTAGACCTTGACCGCGACGCCGTTGAACGTCTCGCCCGTGAAGACGACCGCGCCGTTCTTGTCGCCCTGGTGGATGACGATGTTGTGGGGCGTGCCCGGGTCCTTGTTGTCGAAGTCGATCTTGAACGCGGCGGCCGCCGGGACATCGACCGGGTCTGCTCGAACTTGACGCCGAAGGCGCTGATCAGGACGTTGCCGGATGCCGGCGCTCGCCTCGGCGGACGCCTCGGCCGAGCCGCTCGGCGCCGGTGTCTTGGACGGCGCCGGGGCATAGGTCCAGGCCGCGGGCTCGGAGGCGCAGGCCACGAGGGCCAGCGAGGTCGAGCAGGCAGAGCAGGGTGAGGCGCGCGAGACGCATGAGCGGTGGGTCCCTTCCATGGCGGTCGCGACGACCCGACGTGAGACCCGGAATCTACCGCGCCGGGCCGGCGGACGTGCGGCGGACAGTACCTCCGGCGGCCTGTCACCCGTACCATCGGGCCGGTTGTTGCGCCCCAGGTGCGGACCTACGCTCCCTGTCCACCTCCCGAACTGTCGGGAAGTACCGAGAACCCAACCACCACTCAGGGGGCCACATCTGATGTCCAAGGACCTCGTCACCCGCACCCGCCGCATCGCCCTCACGGTCGGCCCGCTCGTCGCGATCGCGCTGAGCCTGGCAGCCGGCTGGAAGTGGTAGTCGACCAGCATCTAGCCTCGCCCCTTCGCCCGGGCTCACCCCCGGCGAAGTACTCCGCGAACCCGATCGAGACCCGGAGACCTTTCCCTCCGGGTCTCGCGGTGTGTCCGGGTCGTTCGGCCGAGGATCGCCGTCGCGGTTCAGCCCCGCTCGGTCAGCCCCAGGCGGATCGCGACCGCCGCGGCCTCGACCCGGCCCGACACGGCCAGCTTCGACAGGATGTTCC
The DNA here is from genome assembly GCA_963738475.1 of uncultured Chloroflexia bacterium. GTDB lineage: Bacteria > Chloroflexota > Limnocylindria > Limnocylindrales > CSP1-4 > SPCO01. Next base: position 201,606 of record CAVTWU010000024.1, on the reverse strand, counting down.
CGACGTGGACGCCGACCGTCTTCTGGCTGATGAACAGGCGCTCGCCGATCTCGCGGTTGGTCCGGCCCTGGGCGACCAGGAGCAGCACCTCCTGCTCGCGACCGCTGAGGCCGAACGTATCCGGCCGGCGGACCGACGGCCGTCGGCTCGCCGGCGACCGCCCGGACCAGGTCCGACCGGCCTGACGCCGTGGCCGCCTGATCGGCGCCGGCCGGCCCGACCGGGATCCCGGCGGCTGACGGATCCGGCCGCTCCTCGAGGATCGAGGTCCACCTCGGGCGGCAGGGTGATCCGCGCGCGACCGGCCAGCTCGCGCAGCTCGCGCAGGAGCGGCCGGGCTTCGAGCGCCACGGCCAGCCTCGCCGCCTCGAGCATCGGGGTCTGGGCGTCGGCCCGGCCGGGCCGGCCGGTCGCCGACGCCAGGGACGCCTCGGCCTGGCGCCAGCGGGCCATGCGCCACGTCGTACGGCGCCGACAGGTCCGCCCAGGACGTCGCCACGCGATCCCAGATGGCCGGGTCGTCGTCGCCCTCCAGACGCCGCTGGAACGCCCGAGCCGTCGCCAGGTAGGCCTCGGCGATCCGGCGCGAGCCGGCCGTGGGCGGTGCCCCGCTGGCCCGCACCAGGGCGGCGACCGTCCGCACGACCTCGGCCGTCCGGCCACGGGCGGTCGGCGAGCGGCGCGAGCCGGCGCTGCTCGTGGGCCTCGGCGCCGATCGCCGCGTCCACCCGGGCGACCATCGCGGCCATCCGGGCCGCGAGGACCCACTCCTCCGTCTCGCGGACGGCCGCCCAGCCGCGCTCGACCGATCGCGCCGCATCGGCGACGTCGCCGCGCCACAGCGCGTACGAGGCGGTGGCCAGGTAGTACGACCCGGCCAGCTGCGGCTCGCGGACGGCATCGAACTCGAGCGTCGTCCGGCCGAGGTAGCGGGCGGCTCGCTCGCCGGCCTCGGTCTCGATCTCGATCATCGCCAGCTGGACGGCGGCGGTCAGGAAGATGACCCCGGTCGGGAGCCAGTCGAGCGCCCGGGACGGCCAGCTCGCGCGCCTCCGTCCAGCGGCCGAGCAGGTACAGCGACTCCGAGACGTTGCCGCGCAGGAAGTTGCCGTAGACGGCCTCGAGGCCGGCCTCGCGGGCGTCGTCGATGCCGCGATAGGCCACGTCGACCGCCTCGGTCCGCCGGCCGACGAGGTCGAGGACGGTGGTCAGGTTGGCCGTGATCCGGAACAGCGCCTCCGGGTCGCCGAGGGCGCGCGCGCTCACGCTCGGCGCCGCGGAGCAGGTCGATGGCGCCCTCCGGGTCGCTGCCCCAGGCCATCGCCACGCCGAGGGTCGTCGTCGCGTGGATGTCCTGCTCGACGCGCGACCGGATCGCACGCGCGGGCGACCCGGATCGCCTCCTTGGCCAGGCGCTGGGCGTCGGTGAACGCGCCGTCGAGCATCTTGAGCTGGGCGAGGCCGGCCAGCGACCGTCGCGCGTTCCGGGCTGGGCTCGCGCGGCACGAGCTCGACGGCGCGGCGGGCCGCCTGCATCGCGCCGTCCGGGTCGCCGGCCGCCCGGCGGATGTGGGCCAGGCGCTCGTGGAGCAGGCCGAGGCGGACGCGGTCGCGGCGGCCATCCAGGGCGCCGATGGCGGCCTCGAGGTAGGCCATCGCGCGCGACGCTCGCCCGACCGCGAAGGCCGCCTCCGCGGCCCGGACCTGGAGGTCCGGGTTGACCGACTGGCGCTCCGCGCGGCGGCGAGCCGCGGTCGTGCCGCTCGACCGTTCCGGGATGGCGAGGGCGTCCTCGAGGGCGGCCAGCTCGTCGGCCGGGGCGTGCCGGGCCGCCGCGACCGCGGCCGCCTCGATGGACGCCGCGCGGGCGAGGACCGGATCGTGGGCGTCGGACCACAGCTGCGCCAGGAGCGGCCGGCGGGCCGGCCAGGGCCGTCGCGAGGGCGACGCGGTGGCGGGTCCGGGCGATCGGCAGCAGGTCGCGCGCCACGGCCCGCCCGATCGCCTCGTGGCGGAAGGCGATCAGGCCGTCGCGCTCCACGACGAACCCGTGCTCGAGCGCCTCGGCCAGGCCGGCCCGGACGTCGGCGTCCAGGACGCCATCGCCGTGACGCGGGCCGCTCGACGGAGCGCGGCGCCGGGCCGGTCCGTCTCGGCCTCGAACGCCTCCGAGACGTCGGCGAGCTGCTGTGCGCGTGAGCGGCAGCCCGGCGGGCGCCAGCAGCCGCAGGACGCGCCGGCACTCCGGCGAGCGGGCCGCCAGGCGGGCGATGACCAGCTCGTCGAGCGAGCCGCTGAGCGAGGCGTTCGGCAGCTCGCGCCGGGCGGCCAGCAACTCCTCGGCGACGAGCGGCAGGCCGCCGGACCGCTCCACGACGAGCAGCAGCAGGCTGGCCGATGCGCGCTCGCCCTCGATGCCCTCGATCAGGGCCGCCAGGTCGTCGCGATCGAGCGGCGGCGAGGGCGAGGCGATCCGAGCGGCCGCGGTGCCGGCGGCGATGGCGGCCAGGTCGCCGGCCCACGGATCGTCGCGCGGCACGATGTCGGGCTGGTCCGAGGCGACGATGGCCAGGCGCTGGTCGCGCGCGATCCGCGACAGGAATCGGACGAGCGCCCGGGTCGCGGCGTCGGACGCGATGGAGGTCCTCCAGGACGAGCGCGACCGGGCTGTCGCTCGCCGAGCCGGCCGAGCATGCCCAGGATGGCCTCGAGGGTCCGTGCCTGGCGACGTTCCGGGGCGCTGGCGATCGCGATCGACGGGCTCGCCGAGCCGCACGGCCAGGTCCGGCAGCAGGCGCACGACGTCGGAGACGGCCGGGCCCGAGGATCGTCGGCCAGGTCCGCGTCGTCGAGGGCGCGCAGGGCCGGCCCGATGGCCCGCACGACCGGACCGTACGGGTCGTCCGCGGCGCTCGGCCAGGCCCCGGCCCGCAGGATGGTCCACGGCTCGGACAGGCCGGCGACGCGCGCCAGGCCCTCGTCGAGGAAGCGGCTGACCCCGACGCCGGCGGTCCCGCCGAGGATCAGGGTCCGGGCTCGGCCGCCGGCCGCGTCGTCGAGCACGGCCGCGAGTCGTGCGAAGGCGACCTCCCGGCCCACGAACCGCGCGCTCGTGTAGCTGGCGGGCATGGCGGCATTCTAGGGGCTACGCTGGGCCGTGTGACCGAAGGCACGCCCGCTCCCCCACCCGGCCAACACCCTCAACGACCTGACCGGCGAGGAGTGGCTGTACTTCACGAAGTCGGTCCTGACCACGGCCTACCCGTCCGAGCTGGGTCATGCCGCGCGCAAGGCCCACGGCGCGAACAAGCCGCCGCGGCTGATGGCCCGGCTGATCGAGTTCTTCACGAAGACCGGCGAACTCGTGCTCGATCCGTTCGCCGGCGTCGGCGGGACGCTGCTCGGCGCGTCCATCGCGCGCGGCCCGCGGCGGGCGATCGGCATCGAGCTCGATCCGCGCTGGGCGGACGTCTACGAGCGGCTCGTGCCGGACCTGCTGGCCGAGCGCGACGGGCTCGGGACCCGTCCTGGCCGACCTCGGGCACGGCCGATCCGGGCGAGCCGCGCCGGTTCGATCCGTCCGGCGCGCGACTGCGCGTCGGCGACGCGCTCGCGGTCCTGCCGACGCTGGACGCCGACTCGGTCGACCTCGTCGCGACCGACCCGCCGTACAACGTCCAGCTGCCGCTGACGATGGCCGGCGGCGCCCTGGCCGAGACGCACGCCAACCGCCGGACCGACTACGCGATGATCGGCGACCTCGAGGCGGACCTCGCCAACGCGCCCGACTACGCGACGTTCCTCGACCGGATGGAGGCCGTCTTCGTCGAGCTGCACCGCGTCCTGCGCGACCGGCGCTACGCGCTGGTCATCGTCCGCGACGCCTACCAGGACGGCCGCTACGTGTTCACCGGCTCGGACCTGGCGGCGCGCGCCGCGCGGGTCGGGTTCGTCCCAAGGGCGATCTCATCTGGTACCAGGCCGGCTCGCGGCTGCGGCCGTACGGCTATCCGCGGGTCTTCGTCCCGAACATCGTCCACCAGCACATCCTGGTGCTCCGCAAGGAGCCGGCCCGGCGTCAGGCCTCGCGGCGCGCGCGAGGCGAGGTAGGCGCTGTAGGCGCCCTGGACGTCGTCGTCGACCTCGCCCATCGTCCAGGTGTCGGCGGCGATCGGCATCGTCGCCGTCGCGCCGTTCGGGCGACGCGGCCTCGTCGTCGGACACGACGTCGCCGAGGGTCATCTTGTGGATCCAGCCCTGGCCGCCGTTCGGGCAGAGGACCAGCCAGTAGGTCGCCGTGCCGCTCGAGCAGCTGGACCTCGTCGCCCTGGTCGAGGAAGCCGATCTCGATGCCGCGCAGCTCGTCCGGCGACGTCCAGCAGCCGGACGACGTTGTAGCGGATGAGCCGGCGCTCGCGACCGTCGAGCGGCCCGACGAGCCCGCGATCGAACGACAGGCGGGCCGGCGCGGTCATGTCGCGGACCGGGTCGGCCTTGCGCGCCTCGAGCAGCGACGGACGGCGCCAGCGCGGCAGGGCGGATTCGGCGTCGTGCGGTCCGGCCGACGGCCGCGGCGGCCGCGATCGAGTCGACGACGTCGGGCGGCCGGCCGGCGCCGGAGTTGTGGTTCGGGCCCGGGTCGATCCGAGGTCAGGCCGGCCATCGTCGAGGTCGATGCCGAGGGCGGCCTCGGCCGCCAGGACCTCGTCCGGGGCCGGCGGTTCGCCATCGCGGCGGCGACGCCCGAAGACGCCGAAGGCCATCGCCGCGGTCACGGCGCCGGTGGTCGTCACGAGCGCCGGCGCGAGCGGGACGGGCGGGAAGAGCGGTCCCTTGACGCCGAGGGTCGCCAGGGCGTTCGCGAGCGGACCCCAGCTCTCGCCCGACCCACCCGACCGAGCCGGAGCCGCCGGTCACGGAGCCGGGATCGGTGCCGTCGGTCGGACCGCTCGGACCGGTCGGTCCGCCGACGGCGGTGATCGGGTCGCTCGGCGACGCGGTCGGCGACGGGCTGTCCGACGGGATCTCGGTCGGGCCGGTCGGCGTCGGGCCGGTCGTCGGGTCGGCGCGGGCGTCTCAGGCGCCGCGGTCGGTTCGACGGTCGGATCCGGCGTCGACGTCCCGGTCGTCCCGAGCACCAGGCGTCGCCGTCGGCGCGCTCGTCGGGGTCGGGGCCGGCGTGGGCGTCGGCCGTCGTCCGCGGGGTCGGGGTCGGGGCAGGCGTCGGAGGCGCGGTCGGCTTGGGGGTCGGGCGTCGGGGTCGGAGTCGGGGTCGGCGTCGGCTTCGGGGTCGGCGTCGGTGTGCGGCGTCGGGGTCGGGGTCGGGGTGGGCGTCGGTGTCGGCTTCGGGGTGGGCGTCGGTGTCGGGGCCGGCGTGGACGCCAGGCTGTACGTGAGCGGAGCTTCCGTCGAGGTGTCCTCGAACCCGTCTCGCTGCGGGCGTGGAAGGTCACGTTGTACGTGCCGGGCCCGAGGGAGGGTGCAGCTTCCCGGACCAGGTGAACCGGACGCCGTGCTTCCAGTCCTTGGACGAGTCCGGCGACGAGCGGGTACTTGTCCGTCCCGACCCACGCCTCGACGTAGGTCGGCCGGCGATCCGGTCAGGTTCTGGTAGGTGACCGCGAACGTGAAGGTCGTGGCGCTCGTCCCGGTGTGCGGCGTGTACTCGTCGCGCGACAGGATGGTCGACGAGGTCGGCGCGGCCAGCGCGGGAGCGGCCAGGACGAGGACGATGAGCAGCGCCGCAGCGACCGACCCGATCACGCGGGCGGCGCCAGGCTGGTCTCCTCGCCTTCCGAAACGCACGACAGCTTGCCTCCACGCCCGGGTCAGGACACCCGGTCTCACTCGGAGGATGGGTCGGCGAGCGTGAGGGCCAGCAATGGTACGGGGGTCCCGGTCGGCGCAGCCGTCCGGCGACCGTGGGCGGTGCGGTGCGGTCCGGATGGGGTCGCTGGGCCGACCGGCGGCGACGTGACACCCCGTTCAGGCCATGGGCGCCGGCGTCGGCGTCGCCCTACGCTGCGCGCCATGCAGCTGATCTCCGCCGCGTCCGCGCCGGCCCGTCGACCCGTGGGCGCCATCGTGAGCGGGACCCTCGTCGGGGCGACCCTGGTCGCCGGCGGCCTGTCGCTCGCGTACCTCGCCCTGGCCACGCCCGCTCCTGATGGCCCTGCTCCCGAGCGGCCGCCTCGACGCCGGCGCGATGGTCGACCGGGATGATCGTCATGGCGGTCGCCCTCGTCGCGCCGATCACGTTCGTCGCGGTCGGGACCAGCCGGCTGGCCAAGCTGATCGCCTCGCTGCGCCCGCAGGCCGACGCCACCGGACGACGCTCGAGCGGCTGGCGGCCATCCCTGCCGCCGGATGTCGTCGGGGCGTCCGACGTGACCCTGTACGACGGCCGGACGATCCCGGCCCTGCTGGTCGGCCCGTTCGGCGTCGATCGTCCTGCGCGAGGCGCCGCGGGCCAGCGTGAGCCGCTTCTCGGGGTCCGCCTGGGAGCTCCGCACGCGCGACGGGCTGGGCGCCGATCGAGAACCCGCTGGAACGCGCCGCACGCGACGCCGAGCGCGTCCGCCAGTGGCTGTCGCACGACGATCGGGACTTCCTGGTCAAGACCTACGCCGTCGTCATCGCCGCGGCCGAGCGCGGGATCTGCCCGGATCGCGCGGCCTGCGCGGTCGTCTCGGCGGAGCAGCTGCCGGCGTTCATCGCGTCGCTGCCGGCCCAGCGGAGCCTGTCGCCGTCGCGCCTCGACGCGATCGCCGGACCAGGTGCGCGAGGCCGTCAGCCGGACCTGACGGGCCACGCGCGGGGTTGGCGAGCGCAGGACTGGTAGGGGAGCCAGGACTCGAACCTGGAACCAGCGGGATATAAGCCCGCCGCTCTGACCGATTGAGCTACTCCCCCGCCCGATGGATGCTACACCCGGGTCGCGGCCGATCCGTGCCGGCGACGAGGCAGGGCGGTCGGGTCAGTCGGAGCTGATGAGGCGCCCGGCGATCGCTCGCAGGCTGAACGAGCGAGGCTGCAGGCGGCTGGCGCCGGTCGACGAACCGGACCCATCCGACGCCGAACTCAGCGAGCCGTCCGCGGCGTACGCGTGCGCGGTGATGGCGGCCGTGATCTCGCGCTCGTCGTCCGATCTGGTGGGCGACGATCGGCAGGTCGTCCGGGTCGAACGGCCGCGGCGTCACCGCGACCGGGAGCGGCGGGACGGGCATACGCGGGAGCTCCGTAGAGCTTCGGCAGCGCGACGTGCTGCTCTTCGATGGACACGCGTAGACCTCGAGCAGAGTGCGGCACGACCGGATATCCGGTCTGCACCGACAGATGATAGCCAACGGAGAGTACCGCGGAATGGTACGGAAGGGCTAGGGCGTCACGGGCATGCGGCGAGGCTGAAGTGGTGCGTTCGGTGCCACACGCGGAGCGTCGCCTGGGCGGCCGGCCCGCGGCTCAGCCGAAGAGCGGCCGGACGACCTGGACGGCGACGACCATGACCAGGTAGGCGATCGGGACGGCCGCGAACAACCCGAGCGCCGCGCTCCAGGCGGTCCGCCGGCCCGTCGGTCCCGGAGCCGCTCGGCTGGGGCACGACGAGGTACGTCACGAGGCTGCCGATGGCCAGGACGAGCAGCACGTAGACGGTCGAGCGCCAGGAGCCGCAGGTCGCCGCCGGGCAGGTCGACGCCGCGCGACAGGGCGACGTCGTAGACGAGGTAGGCGACGGCCAGGACGACCGCCACGCTGAGGCTGGCCACGACCGCCCGGACGACCGGGCCGCGGCGCGTTGCGGAACTGGCGCCAGCGGACCTCCGCCCAGGATCGCCGGCGGACCGGTCGGGGTGCGCTCACGAGTCGCCCAGCATCGCCAGGGTCCGGCGCGGCGGCAGCGTCTCCGGCGTGTGGCGTCGCGAGCAGCTCGACGCCCTCGCAGAACCGCTCCAGCTCCTCGTCCGAGGTGAAGAAGCCGACGCTGATCCGGAGCGCGTCCAGGCTCGGCGATCGTCCGGGCGATCGCGAACGTCCGCTTGCCCAGCTCCTCCAGGGCGGCCGTCGGCCGGCCAGCCGGCGATCGTGAACGTCACCAGCGTGGCCATCCGGTCGCGGCGGGGTCAGGACGGTCACGCCCGGGATCGCCGGCCAGGCGGTCCGCGGCCCGCCGGGCCGTCGCCATCCCGCGCCCGTAGACGAAGTCGAGGCCGACGAACATCGACATCCAGCCGATCGAGCGGGCCATCCCGACGACCGACGGGCGGTGGAACATCGGCCATTCGAACCGGCGGGCATCCGGCCACCACTCGGCGGTCCCCTGCCCGTCCACCTGCTCGAAGCTGAACCAGCCGGCGAGGGCCGGGGTCAGGCGCTCGAGCGCCCGCGGACCGACGACGAGGGCGCCCATGCCCTCCGGGCCGAGCAGCCACTTCTGGGCCGGCAGCGCGTAGAAGTCCGACGTCCGAGGTCGTCGAACCGGATCGGGATCGCGCCGGCCGCCTGGGCCCCGTCGACGACGACCAGGGCGCCGCGGGCGTGGGCGATCTCGGCGATCGCGGCGATCGGCAGGATCGCGCCGGTCGTCCACGGCGACGTGCGACAGCGACACGAGTCGGGTCCCGGGCGTGATGGCCGCATCGAACGCGGCGATCGTCCGGGCGTCGTCGCCGTCGTCGCCGACATCGAGCAGCTCGACCGTCGCGCCGGCCACGGGCTCGCAGGGCGTAGAGCGGGCCGAGGCCGCCGGCATGCTCGAGTCGGGTCGTGACCGCCCGGTCGCCCGGGCTGCCAGTCGATGGCCAGCGTCGCGGCGTTCATCCCGTCGGTCGTCGAGTGGGTCAGCGCGACCGACGGGCACGTCCGTGCCCATGATCGCGGCGACGCCGGCGCGGGCCTCGGCCAGCCGCTGCATCGTGTCGGGGATGGAGTCGACGTGGGCCGCGGCCGGTGTCGCGCTCCCAGGCGGCGATCTCGGCCATGGCGGCCGCCGTCTCGGCCGGGAGCGGGCCCGACGGAGCCGGTGTTGAGGTAGATGCCGGCGCCGAGCGACGGGATCGCCGTCGCGGACGGCGGCGAGCTTGTCCGCATCGGGCTGGAAGGGGCTCACCACGGCCGTATGATACGGGCCATGGATGGCTGGACCCGCCCCGAGCATCTGGCCACGACGGAGTGGCTGGCGGACGCCGTCGACCGGGCCGGGGTCCGCGATCGTGGACGCCCGCTGGCGGCCCGACGGGAGCGGCGCGCGAGGTCCACGCGCTCGGGCCACATCCCGGGCGCCGTCCACGTCGATTGGCGCGACGGACCTGATCGATCCGGCCGGCGCGGACGCCGCTCCTGCTGGCCGGACCCGAGGCCGGATCACCGCGCTCGCGACGCGACTCGGGCATCGGCGACGGGACCGACGTCGTGGTCTACGACGACAGCCAGAGCCTGTTCGCCGCCCGCGTCTGGTGGAGCCTGCGGGCCTACGGGCTGCAGTCGGTGCGGGTGCTCGACGGCGGCTTCCCGGCCTGGGTCGAGGAGGGCCGCGCGATCTCGAGCGGTGCCTCGACGCCGCTGCCGGCGACCTTCACGCCGGGCGACCCGGCGCGCATGCGCGTGACGACGACGGATGTCCGCGGCCTGCTCGGGTCGCCCAGCGTGACCCTGCTCGACGCGCGGGCGCCGGCCGAGTTCCAGGGGTTCGAGGGCAACACGAAGCGCCTGGGGCACATCCCGGGCGCGGTCAACGTCCCGGTCGGGGCGACCAGCCTGCCCGGCAGCCAGCGGCTGCGCGATGCGGCCGTCGCTGCGCGACCTGCTCCACGCGGCCAACGTGAGCCGCGGCCGGCGGATGGTCTGCTACGACGGGTCCGGGGTCGCGGCCGCCAAGCTCGCCCTCGTGCTGACGCTGCTCGGGCACGACGAGGTCGCCGTCTACGACGGCGGCTGGGCCGAGTGGGGCAACCGCCTGGACCTGCCGGTGGACCGCTAGGCCGGGGTCAGTCCGCGGTCGCCTCGGCGTCGGCGTCGGCCGCGAGCCTGGTCGCGGTCACGAGCAGCTCCGTCCCGTGCTGGAGCCCCTCGTACAGCGCGGTCACCGTCTCGACGGTGTCGATCTCGTCGGGCGACTTGTCCGGCCGCAGGTTGGCGATCCGCGGGAAGCGCAGCGAGAAGCCGGACTTGTGGCGGTTCGACCGGACGATGACGTCGAACGCGATCTCGACGACGATCGAGCGGCTCCACCTGGCGATAGCGCCCGTAGCGGGCGATCGTGTGGGCCTCGAACCAGCGGGTCATCTCGGCGATCTCGGCGTCGGTCAGGCCGCTGTAGGCCTTGCCGATGGTGACCAGCCGGTCGGTCTCGGTGTCGCGGACGGCGAACGTGTAGTCCGACAGGACGCCGTGGCGCTTGCCGTGCCCGACCTCCACGCCGACGACGACGCAGTCGATGGTCGCGAGCGCCTTCTTCATCTTCAGCCAGCCCAGCCCGCGGCGACCCGGTGAGTAGCCGCTGGTCGGGTCCTTGACCATCAGGCCCTCGTTCCGCCGGGCGCGCGCCTCCAGGAAGGCGGCCTCGAGGGCATCCGTGTCCGCGGCGACGGCCAGGTGCGAGCGGATGAACCGGCCACCCTCGCCGGCGCTGCGGCAGGTCCAGCGCGTCCAGCCGGGCGCGGCGCGCGCGCAGGTCCACGCGCAGGAGCGGCTCGACCGGTCCGCTGCCGTCCGGCCGCGGCGCCCGAGCGCCAGGCGCATCGAAGGCGACGTAGATGACCGGCACGTCCGCCTGGATCGCGGCCGACGGCGACTTGCGGCCGAGCCGGCCCTGGAGCGCGATGAACGGCAGGACGAGCCCGTCCTTCCAGGCCAGGATCTCGCCGTCGAGGATGCCGTCCCAGGCGCAGCGGCCGGGCGGCCTCCACGATCTCCGGGAACTGGCCGCCGATGTCGTGGAGGTCGCGCGAGTAGAGCCGGACGTCCGTCCCGCGCTTGTGGAGCTGGGCCCGGATCCCGTCGTACTTGTCCTCCACCCAGACCTCGGGGCCGAGCCGGGTCAGGATCTCGTGCGGCGTCCTCGGCCGGTGAGGCGAGCATGAACTTGAGCGGGTGGAACAGCGCGAGCTCGCGCCGACGCGAGGGCGTCGTCGCGGGCGAGCCCGGCCAGCCGCCCGATGTCCCCGACGAGCATCCCGGCCCACTTCACGTCCTCGAGCGGCCGGTCGAAGGCCTTGGCGATGGCCGCCTCCACGAGTCCGTCGCGCAGGCCGATGCGCAGGTCGCCGCCGAGCACCTTGACGATGCCCTTGGCCGTCGTCGGGTCCGAGCGCGCGAGCAGGTCGCGCAGGATCGCCGACTTGCGCGCCGGGCCGGAGGCGACCTCGATCTCGGCGAACGCGGCGGCCACCTCGGGCAGGGACGGGCTCAGCTCCGGGTCCGGCGCATGGCCGGCCAGGGTCAGCGCATCGGCGACGGCGAGACCCAGGTCCGACGTTCGGTCGTAGGCCGCGCCAAGGTCCGCCCGCGTGACCGGCGCGACCTCGGTGATCGCCGTCGAGATGGCGGCCCAGCCGATCCCGGTCGTGCGCTGCGTCCGTCTCGGCGAACGGCGCGGCCGGTCAGGAAGACGGCCGCGATCGGCAGCTCGTCGGCATCGAGGGTGTGGAAGTAGTCGGCCAGCAGGGCGGTCTTCTCGGAGGTTCGCGAGGTCGCCGCGAGACGCTCCGCCAGCAGGCTCCAGCGACGCATGGCGGGGATGGTATACCGTGCCGACGATGGTGCAGAAACCGTGGTTCCCGGAGGTCCTGACCGGCTCGAAGGTGATCCTGCGCCGGCACGTCCCGGCGAACCTGGCGGCGTTCCGCCGGTGGTACGCGGATCCCGAGATCGCCCGCCTCGCGCGCTACCAGGACAGCCCCGATGCGGCCCGAGGAGATCGAGCGGTTCTTCGCCGCCCGCGTCGTCGGGACGGACGCGCTGGCGATGGCCGTCCACGAGGCCTCCACCGGACGGCTGATCGGGACGTGCGCGTTCAGCCAGCTCGACGGCGACAACGGCTCGGCGCTCTTCCACATCACGATCGGCGAGGCCGACACGTGGGGCAAGGGCTACGGCACCGAGGCGACGCGGCTGATGATGGATCACGCCTTCGGGACGCTGGGCCTGCATCGCGTCGGCCTGTTCGTGTTCGAGTTCAACGAGCGGGCGATCCGGGCCTACCAGCGGGTCGGGTTCGTCCTGGAGGGTCGGGCGCGCCAGTCGATCCGGCGCGACGGCCGGTGGTGGGATGAACTGGCGATGAGCATGCTCGACACGGACTGGCAGCGGATCCGCGCCGAGGCGGGCATCGGCACCGAGCCGAACCCCGGGGTGCCCGCGAGTGCCGCGGGCATGGACGCGCGGCCCATCCCGACGGTGCGGCGGGTCGATGCGACGCTCCCCAGTCGGCTCCAGCGGGTCATGGAGCGCCTGCGATGACGACCGAGGGACCTGCGGCCGAGACCGCCCGCGCCGACGTCCGCGCGCTCATCGCCGCCAAGGGCCACACCGTGGACAACGCGCGGGCCGTCGTCGCCCGACTGGACGAGGCCTTCGCCGCCGGCGACCTGGAGCGGACCGCCGTCGATGGACCTGTTCCTGCACGACCTCGGGCAGGCGCTCGAGCAGGACGACGATCAGAAGCTCGGCGGCAAGAGCGCCGAGGCCGCGAAGTTCATCCTGCGCGCCATCGACCGCGAGCTGGACCGCGCCTGACCTCGGTTCGTGTCAGCCGTCGCTCCGCCTACGACGGACGGACGATGCAGCGGAAGCCGAGGTGGGCCATCGACGTATCGATGGATTGCGGCTGGCGGGCCGCCGGCCGGTAGCGCAGGCAGTAGTTCGGCGCGCACAGGTGCGAGCCGCCCTTGACCACCATCCGCGGGAACTGGGCGCCGGGCTGGCCGAGGTTGTAGGACGCGCTCGGGTCGGTGACCCGCGGGTTCACGCGCGGCCCGGACGGCCCGCAGCAGGCGTGGATCTGCTCCTCCGGGATGCGACGGCGCGTAGAAGTCGGTCGTCCACTCCCAGACGTTGCCGGCCATGTCGAACAGGCCGAAGCCGTTCGGCGGGAAGGACCGGATCGGCGACGTGCCGGCGTACTTGTCGGTGAGCAGGTTCTGCCAGGGGAACTCGCCCTGCCAGGTGTTCGCCATCATCCGGCCCTTCGGCGCGAACTCGTCGCCCCAGACGTAGGTGGCCCCGTCGAGGCCGCCGCGGGCGGCGAACTCCCACTCGGCTTCGGTCGGCAGGGCCTTGCCGGCCCAGGCCGCGTAGGCCGTCGCGTCCTCGTAGGCGACGTGGGTGACCGGGTGGCGGTCGCGGCCGGCGAGGTCGCTGCCGGGACCGTCGGGATGGCGCCACTGCGTGCCCGGGATCCAGTGCCACCAGTTCCGGTAGTCGTCCAGGTTCACCGGGCCGCGCGTGGGCTTGAACACGAGCGAGCCCGGGATCAGCAGGGTCGGATCGGCGTCCGGGTACTCGGCGGCGTCCAGCGGGCGCTCGGCGACGGTGACGTAGTCGGTCGCCTTCACGAACCGGCGGAACTCGCTGACGGTGATCTGGTGGTCGTCCATCCAGAACCCGTCGACGGTGACCTCGTGGACCGGCTTCTCCTCGGCATAGTGGGCGTCGGAGCCCATCCGAAAGGTGCCGCCCGGGATCCAGACCATGTCGCTGTCTGGCGGGGTCGAGGGCACGGCGGGCGGTCGGGTGGGGGTCACCCGGGCAGGGTACGACCCGGGTCGTCGTCGGGGCAACCGCGACAGGGGCTTGACTCTCGGGTAGGCCGAGGGTCCACCATGCCGCGAATGGACGACCTGCTGACCATCGGGCGGTTCGCGCGACTGGCGGGCCTGAGCGTCGGAGCGCTGCGGCACTACGACGAGCTGGACCTGCTCCGGCCCGCGCACGTCGACGAGTGGACCAACTACCGCTCGTACCGGCGTGACCAGCTCGAGACGGCCCGCACGATCGCCCGGATGCGCGACCTGGAGGTCCCGCTCGAGACGATCCGCGACCTGCTCCGGACGGACGACCCGGCCGAGCAGCGACGGATCCTGCGCGACGCACCGCGCTCGCATCGAGGCCCGGACGTTCCGGCTCCAGCGCGTCCTGCACATCCTTGGCCAACTCAGCTCGGAGGACCCGAACGCCGTGACCACGACCCCCGCCCCCACCGAGATCGACCCCGCGACCCGCCGCACGCTCGCGGTGGACCTGTTCAACCACACCTGGACCCTGCTCGAGAAGCCGGACCGGACGCCCGAGCAGGACGACGAGATGATCCACTCGGCCCACGCCTCGCGCTACCACTGGGGCGAGATCGGCGAGCCGGTCAACCTCGCGCGCGGTGAGTGGCAGTGCTCGCGCGTGTACGCGGTGCTGGGCCGGTCCGAGCCGGCGCTGTGGCACGCCCGCCGGTGCGTGGCGATCTACGAGGCGAACGGCATCGCCGGCTGGGACATCGCGTCCGGCTACGAGGCGATGGCCCGGGCCTGGCTGACCGCCGGGGACCTCGCGGAGGTCGCGGTCTGGAAGGCGAAGGCCCAGGCCGCGCTGGACCTCGTCGAGGACCCGGACGACCGCGAGGTCATCGAAGGCGACCTCGCGACGCTGCCGTAGGCGCGGCGCGACAGCGCCGCGGTCAGCCCTCGCGGATCCGGCGCATCGCCGCCGAGACGTCCGCGTTCGCCGTCGGCCTCGAGGCCGGCGATGATGCCCTCGATGTCGGCGTCGGAGCGGTTCTGGCTGAGCTTCGACTTGGCCTCGATGCGGTCGATGAGCAGCTCGACGCCGACGATCGCCCTGAGCTGACCCGTCGATGTAGGCGCGCGGCGCGTCGTCCACGCTCCACGGCTCTGGGCGCGACGCCTCGTGCGCGTCGACCAGGCGGCGGACGTTCGCCTCCAGCCAGGCCGGCGTCCTCGTGGATGACCAGCCGGCCGTAGGCGTGGATCAGTCACGTAGTTCCAGGTCGGGACGACCCGGCCGTGCTCGCGCTTCGCCGCGTACCAGGTCGGCGTGATGTAGGCGTCCGGGCCGCGCACGATCGCCATCGACTCGCCGAGCGCCGGCTCGCGCCACTGGTCGTTCTTGATCGCGACGTGACCCAGGAGCGCGCCGTGCTCGCCGAGCCCGGCCGCGATCCCGGCTCGTCCCAGACCATCGGCAGCATCGTCGCGAGGAGCCCGCGCGCCGTCGATCGTGACGAGGTCGACCGCGCCGGGCGATCGGAGCAGGGCCAGGACGTCCTCGTCGGTCGGGCGGAAGTGGTCCGGGATGTACATCCGCGGAGTCTACCGAGGTCGCCGGACCGAGCCCGACCGGACTAGAATCACGGCCTTCCCCACCCGTCCCGGAGATCCCGACCCCATGACCGACCTCAAGACCGGCATCCTGCTCTGGAGCCAGGGCGCCACCTGGCCCGAGATGCTCGATGTCCGCGAAGCGCGTCGACCGCCTCGGCTACACCCACCTGTGGACCTGGGACCACCTGTACGCGATCTTCGGCGACCCGTACCAGCCCATCTTCGAGGGCTGGTCGCTGCTGTCCGCCTGGGCGCGCGAGACGACCCAGACCCAGCTCGGCCTGCTCGTCGGCGCCAACACGTTCCGCAATCCCGGCCTCGTCGCCAAGACGGCCGCGACGCTCGACCACATCAGCGACGGCCGGGCGATCCTGGGCATCGGCGGGGCGTGGATGGAGCTCGAGCACCAGGCCCACGGCATCGACTTCGGGTCCGGCTTCGGCCAGCGCCTCGACTGGCTGGACGAGTCCGTCGCCGCGATGCGAGCCGTCCTCGACGGCGAGTCCGTGACGTCCGAGCCGGGCGGCCGCTACGCAGTTCGACGACCTGCGCCACCAGCCCGTCCCGGTCCAGCCGCACCTCCCGATCATGATCGGCGGCAGCGGCGAGAAGAAGACCCTGCGGACCGTCGCGAAGTACGCCGACCTGTGGAACGCGATGGGTCCGGTCGACGTGATGGCCCACAAGGTCGAGGTCCTGCGCGGCCACTGCGACGCGGTCGGGCGCGACATCGGCGAGATCGAGTTCACGCTCGGCGTGAAGCTGACGATCCGCGATTCGAAGGCCGAGGCGAAGCGCGTCCGCGACGCCGCGATGGCCGCACAACCGCACGCCGGACAGCGACGTCGCCGACGACGACACGTTCTGGGAGGGCTCGTCCGAGGAGATCGCCGACCGGCTCCGGCCCTACGTGGCCCTCGGCTTCACGACGGTCATCTCGGAGCAGCCGGCGCCGTACGACGTCGAGACGCTCGAGCGCTTCGTCGGCGAGGTCAAGCCCCTCATCGACGCCGGCTAGACTCTCAGCCCGCGACCGACACCAGGATCGGCGCGAGCCTCGTCCGCGCGTCGGGAGGCGCGGCGAGTTGCGGATCGCGGCGTCGTCGAGCGCGTCGACGACGATCAGGTCGATGCGACGCCTCGTCGCCGAGCCCGAGCGCTCGCAGGGTCGGCCGCTGGCCGACGTCGCGCAGCAGCTGGTCGATGGCCGTGATGGCGACGCCCGCGGCCGTGGCCTCCGACTCGGCCCGGATCCCGACGCCGATCGCGATCGCCACGAGCGCCAGCTCGCGGTCGCGGGTGCCCAGGTAGAAGCGCAGGACCTCCGGCAGGACGGCCGCCAGGGCCGTCCCGTGGGCGAGCTTCCCGCGCGACCCGATCGAGTGGCCGAGCGCATGGACCAGGCCGACGCCCGTCCCGCTCGCCTGCCCGACCCCGGCGAGGTGCGACGCCATGAGCATCTGCGAGCGAGCCTCCAGGTCCGTGCCGTCCGCGACGGCCCGGCGGAGCCAGGTCTCGACCGTCCGGATGACCCCGAGCGCCGTCGATTCGGCGAACGGGTTCGGGTTCGCCGACAGCAGCGATTCGAGCGAGTGGGTCATCGCGTCGACGCCGGTCGCGGCGGTCACGGCCGGCGGCAGCCCGACGGTCAGGCCCGGGTCCAGGATCGTGGCCCTGGGCAGGAGGCTGGGGTGCCCGATGTAGCCCTTGCGCCCGGCGGCCTCGTCGGTGATGACGCCGAAGCTGTGCGCCTCGGAGCCGGTCCCGGCGGTCGTCGGGACGGCGACGATGGGCCGGCCCGGGACGAGGTCCGGCCCGTCGTACTCGAGGTCCCAGACCGGCATCGGGTTGGCCGCGAGCAGGTCCAGCGCCTTGGCCGTGTCCATCGCCGACCCGCCGCCGACCGCGACGACACACGTGCCATCCAGCCCGAACGCCCGAAGCGCCGCCGCGCCGCGCTCGACGGTCGAGTCGTGCCGGGATTCGGTTCCACCTCGGCGAAGACGCCGGTCTCGACGCCCGCCGCGGCCAGGACCGCGCGGACCGTGTCGATGACGCCGGACCGCTCGACGCCCGGGATCCGTGACGATGAACGCCCGGGTGCCGCCGGCCCAGGCGATCAGCTCGGGGAGGGCATCGATCGCGCCCACCCCGAACACGACCCGGTTGCGCAGCGTCATCTCGAACCGGCGGTCGGCGAGCGCGGTCATCGGCTGACCTCCAGGACGGTGTCGGTGGTCGTGTCGCGCCGGATCGTCAGCCAGCGACGGCAGCCGTGGGCGTGGAACCAGCGCTCGGTGGAGACGCCGTCCGGGTTCTCGAAGACGAAGACCTCGTCGAAGTCGCGCTCGTCCGGGTCCGTGATCCAGTCCGGCACGGCCCGCCGCTCGCCGCCGAACGTGAACTCGTCGAGGGAGCGGCGGCCGCAGGTCGGACACACGATCGAGTGCATCAGCGCGTCCCCGACGAGCCCTGGTCGGCCAGGAGATGGTCCGCCTTGAAGCGCGACAGGGCGAACGGCGCGATGAGCTCGGGCGGCCGGCCGGTGGCGATGAGCTCGGCCATGCCCTCGCCGCCGGCCGGGATCGCCTTGAAGCCCCACGTGCCCCAGCCCGTCGTCACGAGGAACCCGTCGACCGGGGTGAAGCCCATGATCGGGCTGTAGTCGATGGAGATGTCGCACAGGCCGGCCCAGGTCCGCAGGATCCGCATGTCGCGCAGGAACGGCAGCAGCATCGAGATCTTGTAGGCGTAGCCGCGCAGGGCATCGAAGGACGACTGGCGCGAGTACGACGGCTGCGCGTCGAATTCGGCGCCGATGAGCATCTGGCCGCGCTCCGTCTGCGAGACGTAGCACATGAGTTCCGTGCTCGCGACGATGCTCCGCATCCCCTGGGCGTGGTCGTTCGTGACGAACGCGTGGAGCGGGTGGGTCCGGATCGGCAACCGGATCCCGACCTGGCCGGCGAGCTTCGTGACCCGGCCGCCGGTCGCCGACAGGACGACGCCGGCGGAGATCGGTCCGGCCGCGCGTCTCGACGCCGATGACCCGCTCGCCGTCCACCGGTCAGGGCGGTGACCGGCGTGTGCTGGAAGATGTCGACGCCGCGCTGCGACGCGCCCGACGCGTACGCCCAGGCCACGCGGTCGTGGCGGGCGGTCGCCGCCGGCAGGTGGTGCGAGGCGCCCAGGATCGGGTAGCGGCCGCCGCCGGTCAGGTCGATCTGGGGGACGAGCTCCTTGATCTCCTGCGGCGTGACCATGACCGTCTCGACGCCGAGCGCCTGGTTGAGCGCGGCGCGCGCGCGTTCGGTCCGCATCGTCATCTCGGTGTGGGCGCACCACAGGATCCCGCGGGTCTGGTGGAGCAGGTTCGCGCCGGTCTCGTCCTCGAGCGCGGCGTACATGTCCAGGCTGTGCTTGTAGAAGCGGACCGCCTGGGGGATGCCGTAGTTCGCGCGGATGATCGTCGTGTTCCGGCCGGTGTTGCCGGACGCGATGTAGTCCGCCTCGAGGACCGCGACGTTCGTGATCCCGTGGCGCGTCGCGAGGTAGTAGGCGGTGGACAGGCCGTGCCCGCCGGCGCCGATGATGACGACGTCGTACGACGGCTTCGGGCGGTCCGGCCAGCGGATCGGCAGGAGCGTGTCGACCATCTGGCTGGCGTAGGTCATCGCGGCCACCCGAGGCGCTCGGCGAGGCCGGCGGCGTGGGCCGCGGTCACGACGACCAGGACGTCGCCGTCGTCCGGCAGCCAGACCTTGGCCGGCACGCCGGCGACGGATCCCTGGGCGAGGGCCGGCCGCGCGGTCGGTGGCGCCCACTCGGTCTGCGGCCGGATGGCGTCGAACGGGCACCAGGCCCCGACGTAGCCGCGCTCGTCCTCGACGATGGCGTCCGGGTCGTCGAGGGTCGACCGCCGTCGCGCCGATGGCGAACGCCTCGTCGGGCGCGAACCGCAGCGACCGCGCACGTCGTCGCCGGTCCAGCGCGCGCGCGTCGAGCGCGGCCGGGTCGGCGACGACCCGCAGCCCGGTCAGCGGCTCAAGCGCGGGCACGGTGGCCCTCCGGGTCGTAGAAGGGCGTCGGCGTGACGGTCGCCGTGCGGCCGTCGATCTCGACCGTGTCGACGAACGGCGAGACCTTCTGCCAGCCGAGCATCACGACCTTGCCCAGGACCGGCGAGGCCCAGCTGCCCGTCACGTGCCCGACGATGTCGCCGTTCGACCAGATCGGCGAGCCCTCGACCGGGGCCGGGCCGTCCATCGTGAACCCGAGCAGGCGCCGGTGGTCCGGCAGCTTCGCGGTCCGTTCCAGCGCGGCCCGCCCGATGAACCGCGGCTTGTCCATCCGGGCCGCCCAGTCCATCCCGAGGCGGCGCGGCGTCGAGTCCAGTTCCGTGTCCATCCCGACGATGACGTGGCCCTTCTCGAGCCGCAGCGCGAACAGCGCCTGCAGGCCGTGCGGCCGGATCCCGAGGTCGCGACCGAGCTCCATGAGCGCCCGCCACAGCGCCACGGACCCGTCGATCGGGTGGTGCAGCTCCCAGGCCGCCTCGCCGGTGAACGACAGGCGCATGACGTGGCACGGGACGCCGGCGACGTCGGCCCGGACGTGCGACAGGAAGCGCGGCGGATCGGCGAGCCCGGCGCGGACCAGGAGCTGCTTCGCGAGCGGCCCGGTCACGTTGATCGCGGCGAGGGACATCGTCCGGTCCATGACGTGGACGCGGAGGCCCCACGTGTCGATCCAGTCGCGGATCCACATCTCGGCGTTGGCGGCGCCACCGGACGTGAAGCTCAGCACGAACCGGGTCTCGGACTCGCGCAGGATCATGCCGTCGTCCATGACGTGGCCGCGCTCGTTGAGCAGCAGCGCGTAGCGGGACCGGCCGGGCTTGATGTCCGCGACGTGGCACGGATAGAGCCGCTCCAGGAACTCGACGACGTCCGGCCCGGACACGACCAGCTTGCCGAGCGTGCTGACGTCGCCGATCGAGACGGCCTCGCGGACGGCCCAGTACTCGGCGACCGCGTCGCCGTAGTGCCACGGCCGCCACCACGCCCCGAACCGGTCCATCCGCGCCCCGAGCGCGACGTGCTCGTCGTGGAGCGGCGTGCGCCGGAAGGCATCGATGTAGACGTCCGCGGCGGCCTCGGCCAGGGTGATCTGGCGCGACGCCGGGCCGGGCCGTGAACGGCTCCGGGACCTCGCCGGATCGCTCGCGCGATCCAGGCACGGACCTGCGGCAGGCAGGCGCCGCCCTGGCACGGCCCGAGGCAGGCGAGGCTGGCCCGCTTGATGAGTTCGAGCTCCTGGAAGCCCTTGTCCCAGGTGCCCTGCAGGCCGTCCACGGTGACCTGGTGGCAGCGGCACACGACGCCGTCCGTCGGGGCCGGCGGCAGCGGATGCTCGTCGGCGGCGTCGCCGACGACGCGTGCATCGGGATCGGCCCGGCCATCCGCGCCAGGACGTCCCGCGGCGCCAGGCCCAGGCCGAGGATCGCGGTGTCGCACGGCGTCGTCGTCTCGGCGCCGGTCGTCGGATCCGCGGTCACGACCGCGCTGACGTGGCCGGCGTCGTCGCCCTCGAAGCGGACCAGTCGCCCGTCGAGGCGCTCGCACGGGCACGCCGGCCGGCGGCGTCCCGATGCGACACGGCCCGACCCAGGTCCACCCCGGCCGCGTGGAGTCGCTCGGCGGCGCGGGCGGTGACGCAGCCCCGCCAGGTCGTTGCCCGGGCAGACCGGGTGGACCTCGGCGGCGCCGGTCGCGACGACGACCTCGTGGGCGTGGACGTGGAGCATGCCGTGCCGGCGTCCGGGCGACGATCGTCGGGCCGGCGTAGATGGCCATGACCTCGTTGCCGTCGGCCGCCTCGAGGACGAGGACGTCCCGGCCCGGCCGCCCGGGCCGCGGCGGCCGCGGCGAGCCCGCTCGACCCGCCGCCGATGACCGCGACCTCGACCTCGCGCCGCTCGACCTCGATCTCCGGCCCGCGCGGCGTCCGCGTCACGTCCGATTGCGGGACGACGGGGAGTGGCGGGTTCGCGCCGTCCGGATGCCGCACGACCTCGAGGCCCGGCCGGCAGGCGACCTGGCACGTCCGGACGTAGGCGATGCCGTCCACCGTCGCGAGGCAGTTCGGGCAGTCGCCGGCGAGGCACAGCGTCCCGCCGCGGCCCGGCTGCTCGCCGGCCCGCAGGACGGCGAGCGCCACCGAGTCGCCCGGCTCGAAGGCCACGGGCGCCCGTCGACGACGATCCGGCCGGCCGCCGGCGTCGGCCCCGGCCGCCGCCGCGCCGACGTCGTCGGTCACTGGCGCATCCGCGTGCCGTCCGGGTCGAAGCACGGTCGCGGCTGGAGGCGGGCCGGTCGTCGTCGCCCGATGATCTCGATCTCGAAGCCGTCGCCGCCCGGCCCATCCGGCGTCGCCAGGGCGGTCGGGCACGTACCCGAGCGCCAGCGACAGCCCCGACGTGGTGGCCGTACCCGCCGGACGTCACCCAGCCGACGACCTCGTCGCCGTGCCAGATGGGCTCGTCGCCGATGACGTCGGCCGGGTCGTCCGGATCCGGCTCGACGACCATCGCCACGAGCGTCCGCGCGGGCGCGCCGGCGGCCAGCTCGCGCTCGTACGCCGTCGCGCCCGATGAAGTCGTGGTCGAGCTTGATGTAGCGCGTGATCCCGGCCTCGAGCGGCGTGTAGATGGGCCGGTACTCGCGGAACCACGTCCCGTAGCTCTTCTCGAGCCGCAGCGACATGAGCGCGCGCATCCCGAACAGGCGCAGGCCGTGCGGCTCGCCGGCCGCCATGATCCGGTCGAACAGCAGCGCGCTGGTACTGCGGCGGCACCCACAGCTCGTAGCCGAGGTCGCCGGCGTAGTTGATCCGGGCCAGGTGGACCGGGATCATCCCGAGGTCCACCTTCCGGAAGGTCATGAACGGGAACGCCTCGGTCGACAGGTCCAGGTCCGGCGCGACGGCCGCCAGGACGTCGCGCGACCGCGGCCCGGCGACGGACAGGCCGGTCAGGCCCAGGCCCGAGCACCTCGAAGCGCGACGGAGCCGTCGGCCGGCAGGTGGTGGCGGAACCAGCGCGAGTGGTGGACCTCCGCCGGCAGCGAGCCGAACAGGAAGAACTCGTCCGCCTCGGACGCCCGCGCGACCGTGAACTCGCCGACGATCCGGCCCGGCGTCGTTGAGCATCGCCGTCAGCGTGATCCGGCCGGGCGCCGGCATCCGGGCCGTCAGCAGGGACGACAGCCAGGCCTCGGCGCCGGGACCGGTGACCCGGTACTTGGCGTAGTTGGAGATCTCGGTCATGCCCACGCGCTCGCGGACGGCCTCGACCTCCGCCGCCACCTGCGACCACGCGTTCGAGCGCCGGAACGTGACGTCCTCCTTCGGCTCCTTGCCCGGCCTCCTGGAACCACAGCGCGTGCTCCAGCCCGAAGGCCGCGCCCCAGACCGCGTTCGCGTCGGTCAGTCGGTCGTAGATCGGCGTCGTCAGGAGCGGCCGGCCGTCCGGCAGTTCCTCGTTCGGGAAGGTGATCCGGAAGCGGCGCCGGTAGTTCTCCTGGACCTTGGCGTTCGTGTAGGCGAGCGTGGCGTAGTCGCCGTAGCGGGCGACATCCATGCCCCAGATATCCATCCCGGAGTCGCCGTGGTCGCCGCTGGTCATCCAGGTCGCGAGGGCGAGCCCCACGCCGCCGCCCTGCGACAGCCCGGCCATGACCCCGCACGCGACCCAGAACCCGCGCAGGCCGCGGACCGGGCCGACCAGCGGATTCCCGTCCGGTGAGAACGTGAACGGCCCGTTGACGACGCGCTTGATGCCGATCGTGCCCATCGCCGGGTAGTGCTTGAACGCGACCTGCAGTTCGGGCGTGATGCGGTCCAGGTCCGGCTTCAGCAGCTGCGACCCGAAGTCCCACGGCGTCTCCTTCGGCGACCACGGCACGCACGCCTGCTCGTAGGTCCCCAGGAGCATCGAGCCGCCTTCCTGGCGGATGTAGATCTCGCCGCCGAAGTCGAGCGCCATCGGCATCTCGTTGCCGGTCTTCGCGACGTGCGCGGCGACCTCGGGCATGTCCTCGGTCAGCAGGTAGATGTGCTCCATGGCGAGGACCGGCAGCTCGAGCCCGACCATCCGCCCGACCTCGCGCGCCCACAGGCCGCCGGCGTTGACGACGTGCTCGGTGTGGATCGTGTCGCCGCTCTCGACCTGGACGTCCCACGTGCCGTCCGGCCGCTGCGACAGGCCGACGACCGGCGTGTTGCGGTGGATCTCGGCGCCGGCCATCTGGGCGCACTTGGCGTAGGCGCGGGTGACGCCGGACGGATCGACGTGCCCCTCGACCGGGTCGTACAGCGCCCCGACGAAGTACTGCGGATCCAGCAGCGGGAAGAGGTCCTGCGCCTCCTTCGCGCGAGATGAGGTCCAGGTCCATGCCCGAGGTAGCGGCCGCGCGCGACGGCCATCCGCAGGAAGTCCATCCGGACCTCCGTGTCGGCCAGCATCAGGCCGCCCGGCAGGTGGATGGAGCACGACTGGCCGCTGACCCGCTCGATCTCCTCGTACAGCTTGATCGTGTACTGCTGGAGCCGGGCGACGTTCGGGTCGCCGTTGAGCGTGTGCATCCCGCCGGCCGCGTGCCAGGTGGAGCCGGCCGTCAGCTCACGGCGCTCCAGGAGCATGACGTCCGTCCAGCCGGCCTTCGTCAGGTGGTACAGGACGCTGGCGCCGACCACGCCACCACCGATGACGACGCACTGGGTCTCTCGCTTCACGGATCCTCCTCGCCTCAGTAGTCGGTGGGGACGCCGCCCTCGGCGACGCGTCGGGCGACGAAGGCGTCCAGCTCCTCGCGGATGGCCGGGTCCATCGGCGGCGGCTCGTACGCCGCGAGCAGTTCCTTCCAGATCCGGTTGGCCTTGGCCGGGACCTCGGGCGAGCCGGCCTCCTCCCACGTCTCGTAGTTGCGCCAGTCGGACAGCATCGGCTTGTGGAACGCGGTCTTGAAGCGCGACTGGGTGTGCGCGGCGCCGAAGAAGTGGCCGCCCGGGCCCACCTCCTGCATCGCCTCGAAGCCGAGCGTCTCGTCGTCCACGACGATCGGCTCCAGGAACGCCTCGACCATCCCGAGCAGCTCGGCGTCCAGGATCATCTTCTCGTAGCTGGCGTGGAGGCCGCCCTCCATCCAGCCGGCGCCGTGCATCAGCAGGTTCACGCCGCCCATGATCGCGCCCCACAGCGAGAAGACGGACTCGTAGGCGGCCTGGGCATCCAGCGCGTTCGCGGCGCTGACGTTGGACGACCGATACGGCACGCCGTAGCGGCGCGCGAGCTGCCCGCCGACCATCGCCGTGCGCATGTATTCCGGCGTCCCGAACGCCGGCGCGCCGGACTGCATGTCCACGTTCGACGTGAACCCGCCGTAGATGACCGGCGCACCGGGCCGGACGACCTGGGTCAGGACCATCGCGGCCAGCGCCTCGGCGTTCTGCTCGGCCAGCGCGCCGGCCAGGGTCACCGGCGCCATCGCCCCCGACAGCGTGAACGGCGTGATGCACACGACCTGGTTCCGCGAGGCGAAGGCGATGATCCCCTGGAGCATCGGGGCGTCCAGGCGCAGCGGCGAGCTGGAGTTGACGACCGTGAAGATCGACGGCTCGAGGTCCAGCGTCGCGTCGTCGACGCCGCGCGCGATCCGGATCATCTCGAGCGCGTCGATGTTGCGCTGCCGGCCCAGGCTGTAGGCGTGGATCGGCTTGTCCATCAGGGTCAGCGCGTCGTGCGTCGCGTGCAGGTAGCGGACCGAGTGGTGGATGTCGACCGGCTCCACCGGATAGCCCGCCAGGAAGTGGACCGTGTTGAGCGACTGGCCGAGCCGCAGCAGGTTCTGGTAGTCCTCGCGGTTGCCGATCCGCCGGCCGCGGTCCAGGTCCGCCACGTTGGGCGGGCTGCCGACGGTCCCGAACGCCATCCAGTCGCCGCCGATCCGGATGTCGTGCGCCGGGTTCCAGGCGTGGAGCGTGAACTCGGACGGGGCCGTCCTGATCGTCTCGATGACGAAGTCCGGGTCGAACCGGACGCGTTGCGTCCCGGGCTCGACGTGCGCGCCCGGCCGCCTGCAGCAGTTCGCGCGCCTCCGCGTCCAGGAAGTCCATCCCGATCTCGGACAGGACGCGCAGCGAGCCCAGGTGGATCGACTCGAGCTCGTCCGCGGAGACCACCTCGGTCGGGCGGTAGCGCATCCGCGGCTGGGACCACGGCCGCTGCTGCGGGAGCGCGCTGCGGGCGTGACCCTCGCGTCCGCCCGCTCCGGCGGCGCCGGAGGCCCTCGCCGGCGGCGGTGTCCATGTCCGTCATCGGTCGCTCACTCTCCCGGACAGGTCGAACCAGGTGGTCTTGAGCTGGGTGTAGCCGTCGAGGGCGTGCGAGGCCCTTGTCGCGCCCGAACCCGGACTGCTTGTAGCCGCCGAACGGGACCGTGATGTCCGCCGCGTCGAACGTGTTGACCCAGACGACGCCGGCGCGGATCCGGCGCGCGAGGCGATGGGCCCGGTTGACGTCGCGGGTCCACAGCCCGGCCGCCAGCCCGTAGGGCGAGTCGTTGGCGATGGCCAGGGCCTCGTCCTCGTCGTCGAACTCGGTCACCGTCAGGACCGGCCCGAAGATCTCCTCGCGCGCGACGCGCCAGCGGTTGTCGACGCCGTCGAGGATCGTCGGCGGGATGTAGTAGCCGCCGGTCTCCTCGCGTGACCCGCTCGCCGCCGGCGACGACGCGTGGCGCCTTCCTCGCGACCCAGGGCGACGTAGCCCAGGACCTTGTCCAGCTGCCGTTCGTCGACGATCGAGCCGAGCCTGGTCGGCGGGATCCAGCGGCTCGCCCGGCGCGAGCTCGCGTCCGAGCGCGGCGACCCGCTCGACGAGCTCCTCGCGGACCGAGCGGTGGACGATGAGGCGCGAGCCGGCGTTGCACGTCTGGCCGCTGTTGTAGAAGATCCCCCAGCCGATCGCCGAGGCAGCCGCCGCCAGGTCGCCGACGTCGGCCAGCACGACCTGCGGGCTCTTGCCGCCGAGCTCGAGCGAGATCGCCTTGACGTCGGACTCGCCGACCGCGCGCAGGAGCGACTTGCCGACCTCGGTCGAGCCGGTGAACGCGATCTTGTCGACGCCCGGGTGGCGGGCCAGGGCGTCGCCGATGACCGCGCCCGGGCCGGTGACGACGTTGAGGACGCCGTCCGGCAGCCCGGCCTCGGACGCCAGCTCGGCGAGGCGGAGCGCGCTCAGCGGCGACTGGCTGGCCGGCTTGAGGACGACCGAGTTGCCGGTCGCGAGGGCCGCCCCGAGCTTCCAGGCCGTGATGATCAGCGGGTAGTTCCAGGGCACGATCGCGCCGACCACGCCGATCGGCTCGCGCGTGACCATCGACAGCGCGTCGGGGCCGGTCGGCCCGACCTCGCCATAGGTCTTGTCGATCGTCTCGGCATACCACTGGAGCGTGTTGGCGCAGCTCGGGACGTCGACGCCCAGCGTGTCCCGGATCGGCTTGCCGACGTCGAGCGACTCGAGCAGGGCGAGTTCGTCCAGGTGCTCGCGCACGAGCTCCGGCCAGCCTGAGCAGGACCCGCTTGCGCGCGGCCGGCGGCTGGTCCGCCCAGCGTCGGTCGTCGAACGACGCGTCGTGCGGCCGCGACGGCCCGATCCACGTCCTCGATGCCGCCGTTCGCCACCTGCGCGATCCGCGAGCCATCGCGGCCGGCGATGTCATCGAACGTCTCGCCGGACGCCGCGGGCACGAAGCGACCGTCGATGAACAGCTCGGTCCGGGGCGAGACGGCGGCGGCGCGGTCCAGCCAGTCCTGGGTCGTGGCGCGCCGGGCAGCGCGTCATGCCGCGATACCGCGCGACGGCCGCCTCGTCCAGGACGATCCCGAGCCCGGGCGTCGCCGGGACGTGCAGGAGCCCGTCCGCGTCCGGGCGGATCGGCTCGGCCAGCATGAAGTCGCGTCGCTCGGGGGTCCAGCCGGGCGGGTCGTACGGGAACTCGAGGAACGGCCCGCCGCCGACGCCGGCCGAGACCGCGCAGGTTGGCCAGCAGGCCGATCCCGTTCGTCCAGGTGTGCGGGGTGAACCAGCGGTTGCGCGCGAGGGCCAGTTCGGCCAGGGTCCGGGTCCGCGACATCCCGGCGGCCAGCACGACGTCCGGCTGGTGGACATCGAATGCGTCGGCGTCCAGGGCGGCCAGCTGCTCGGCGAATGTCCGCGTCATCTCGCCGCCGGCGACGCGGATCCCGGGCGCCGATGCCCGCAGCTCGGCGAGCCCTCGCAGGTCCGTGCCGGCGAGCGGCTCCTCCACCCACAGGACGTCGTACTCGGCCAGACGTCGCGCGATCGCCCCGGCGGCGACCGGGTCCAGCGACGGGCTCGTGTCGCCGGCCATCCGCCAGCCCTGGTTGAGGTCCACCATGATCGCCATGGTGTCGCCGACCGCGTCGCGGGTGGCGGCCACCGCCGCGATCCCGTCCTCGAGCCGGCGCGGGTCGATCCGGATCTTGAGCGCCCGGAACCCCTCGGCTCGCGAGCCGCAGCGCCGACTCGGCTCGCTCGGCGGCCGGCAGCAGCATCCCGCATGACGCGTAGACGGGCAGCGCGTCGGCGGCACCGCCGAACAGGGTGGCGACCGGCAGCCCGGCGACCTTGCCGACGATGTCCCACAGCGCGACCTCGAGCGGCCAGTAGCGGCCGGCGTGGAAGTCGATCGTCTCGAGGACCCGGACGTGCCGCGCGATGGCCAGCGGATCCTGACCGACGAACAGGTGCTCGAACGCCTCGAAGCCGTCCATCGTGTCGCCCGACCCGATGCCCACGACGCCCTCGTCCGTCTCGACCCGGACGATGGTGGCCGCCGAAGCTCGTCCGCGGCACCGGGTCCCACGCCGCCGGGAACGGCGGCTCGAGCGGCAGCACCAGCCGGGTGAGGACGATCCGCGGTGATCTTCACGCCCGGAGTATCGCGCATCAGGCTGCACGGATTCGTTGACACCGGGTACGGCCGCCAGTACCGTTCCGTCACCTGCTCGCGGTCCGAGCGGAGGAAGCCTGGTGCGGACCGTCGAGCGATCGCGAACGACGCCGTCGGTGCTCGTCGCCTGTCCTTTGCCTGCTGGAGGAAAGAGCGCGATGGACTATCTCAAGTTGGACAAGGTCCGCAAGTCGACGACCCCACTGCAACTCGACGTCGTCGAGGCGTTCGCGCAGGGTCGCCTCAGTCGGCGCCAGTTCATCAAGCGGGCGACCGTCGTCGGCCTCTCGGCCGGGGCCGATCTCCAGCGTCATCATCGCCGTGCGGTGGCAGCACGGCATCGCACGGCCGCCAGGCGGCTCGGCCGGTGCCGGCAGAAGACCGGCGGATCGATCAAGGTCGCCGTGCAGCGCCCGGTGACCCTGGACCCGGTCGGCATGCAGGACCTTGCCTCGTACGGCCTGACCGCCCAGTCGTTCGAGTTCCTGTGCACGCTGAGCTCAGATGCCACCGACATCGCGCCGGGCCTGGCCGAGTCGTGGACCCCGAACAGCGACAACACCGTGTGGACCTTCAAGCTCCGCCAGGGCGTGACCTGGCACGACGGGACTCCGTTCACGTCCGCCGACGTCGTCGCCACGATGGAACGCCTGGTCACGGCCAACAACTCCGGCATCAGGGCGTGCTCGGCGCGGGTGGCGCCGTCGCAACCGATGCGAACACGGTCACGTTCACCCTCGTCGGCGCGAACGGCAACTTCCCGTACCTCGTGTCGGTCTACAACGCCCAGGCGCTGATCACCCCGGCCGCCTACAAGGCGGGGACCACGCTGAACGACGTCCCGGCCGGGACCGGTCCGTGGAAGCTCGACCAGCTACGACGTCTCGTCCGGCGCGAAGTTCGCCCGGAATGACGGCTGGTGGGGCGGCAAGACGCCGCTCGACGCGACCGAGTTCATCTTCTTCGACGACACCGGCGCCATGGTCACCGCCTACCAGGGTGGCCAGGTCGACGCCCTGGTCCAGTACGACGTCCTGTCCGGCGCGCCGCTCTTCGCCGACGCGAACTTCAACGCCGTCGAGACCAAGACCACGAACCACCGGCAGATCTGGATGCGAGTCGACAAAGGCCCGTTCAAGGACAAGCGCGTGCGCCAGGCGTTCGCGCTCACGATCGACCGCCCAGCGCTTGATCCAAACCGCTCTTCAAGGGCAAGGCGGTCCAGGGGCAACGACCACGTCATCTGGGAGGGCTACCCCTACTACAGCGACACCGTCACCCAGCGGGCCCAGAACATCGAGCAGGCCAAGCAGCTCCTGTCGGACGCCGAGTGCGACCGGCCTGGCCGTCACGCTGCAGTACGGCAACCTCAGCGAGATCCCGGACCTGGCCGTCCTGCTCCAGAGCCAGGCGGCTCCGGCCGGGATCACCATCACGCCTGCCGGACAGGACAACGGGACCTTCTACGGCGCGGCCTGGTGCCCGGCCGAACCTGCCGCCCCGCCATGCTCCGGTGCCGACGACTTCGGGATCGTGGACTACGGCCATCGCGGCAGCCCGGACGTCTTCCTCAACTCGGCGTTCAAGACCGGGGGCGTCTGGAACTCGTCGCAGTACTCGTCGCCGGAGTTCGATGCAGCCTTCACCGCATTCCAGGCGGCGATCGGCGTCGACGCCCAGACGGCCGCCTGCGCGAAGCTCGAGAAGATCATGAACGAGGATGTCCCCGTCGCCATCCCGTACTTCTACAACTACCTGTCCGGCTTCTCCAAGAAGTTCACCGGCGTGCGCACGTGCGCGCTCGGGCAGATGTTCCTCGACACGGCGTCCCAGGTCTGACGCTGCCACACCAGGGCGATGGTCTCGGCCCTCGCCCTGGTGTTCTGATCCCATCGACGCTGGCGTGGTGATCGAATGAGGCGGTTCCTCTCGCGCAGGTTGCTCCTCGCGCTCGTCACGCTGTGGCTGCTTGCCACGATCGTGTTCGTCATCACCAACGTCCTGCCCAACGATGTCGGCCGGACGATCCTCGGCCCGTTCGCGCCCCAGGAGACCGTGGACGCGCTCAACGAGAAGCTGGGCACGAACCGCCCGCTCTACACCCGATACGTGGAATCGATCGTGGGCATCGTCACCCTCGACTTCGGCGATTCGTTCGTGACCGGCCAGGCCGTCCTGCCGCAGATCCTCGCGGCGGTGGGCCGCTCCGCGAAGCTCGCCGGCCTGGCGCTCGCTCATCACGATCCCCATCAGCATCGCCGCGGGGCTGTATGCCGCCAGACGACGTGATCGAAAGGCGGATCGGGCGATCGTCCTGCTCGGCGTGACGCTGTCGTCGATCCCCGAATTCATCACGGGGACCATCCTGGTGGTCGTCGTCGGCGTCAGTCTCGGCTGGCTACCCGTCCTCGCCACACCGCCCGACGGCGCCGACATCCTCACCCAGATCCGCTACCTGCTCATGCCGGCGATGGCGATGGCGATCGTCTACTTCGGCTATATCGCGCGGATGACCCGGGCGGGCACCATCGAGGTGCTCCAGTCCGACTACACGCGGACGGCGACGATGAAGGGCCTGACGACCACCCAGACCATGCGGCATCACGTACTGCGCAACGCGCTCGTGCCCACCGTCACCGTCATCGCGGTCCAGATCGGCTACCTGTTCGGCGGGATCATCGCGGTCGAGAAGATCTTCAACTACAACGGGATGGGCGCGACGATGCTGTACGCCGCCCAGCGCAAGGACCTGCCGATGCTCACGGCCGGCGTCCTCGTCATCGGCATCGTGTACATGCTCGCGACGCTCGCCGCGGACATGATCACGGCGTGGATGAACCCGCGGATCCGCCTGGAGGCAGACCACTGATGGATGCGACGCCCCTGGCCGTGCCCGAACCCGTTGCTGCGCCCGCCCCGCCTGCTGCGCCCGCACCTGGCTTCGAGCGGGCGCAGGCGCGGCGCGAGACGCTCCGCCTGCTCCTCCGCAAGCCGGCGTTCATCATCGGTAACGTCATCTTCTTCTGGTGGGTCTTCTGCGCCATCATGGGCGACCGAATCACGCCGTACGACCCGCTCAACTACTTCACCACCGGTCACCTGCCGCCGAGCATCGAGCACTGGTTCGGAACGGATCGGCTCGGTCGAGACGTCCTCTCGCGGGTCTGGTCCGGGTCTCGCGATGTCCTCATCATCGCGCCACTGGCCGCCTTGCTCGGTGTCGCGGCAGGGACGCTGCTCGGCCTCGTCATGGGCTACTACCGGGGCCGGACGGATGACATCCTGAGCCGCCTGGTGGAGGCGTTCCTCGCGCTCCCGGTCATCCTCGTCGCGCTGCTCACGCTGGTCGTGCTCGGTTCGTCGCCGGTCGTCGTCATCCTCGTCGTCGGGATCCTGTTCACACCGATCGTGGCAAGGACCGTGCGGGCCGCCGTCATGTCGGAGCGCCAGTTGGACTACGTCACGGCAGCCAAGCTTCGCGGCGAGACCGGTCGATTCATCGTGACGCGCGAGATCTTTCCCAACGTCCTCGGACCGACGGTCGTGGAACTGACCGTTCGCTTCGGCTACGCCATCTTCACCGTCGCCACGCTGTCCTTCCTCGGGGTCGGGATCCAGCCACCATCGGCCGACTGGGGGCTGAGCGTGAGCGAGGAGTACTCGAACATGATCTCCGGCATCTGGTGGTCCACGCTCTTCCCGGCGCTCGCCATCGCCTCGACCGTGATCGCCGTGAACCTGATCGCGGATTCACTCCAGTCGGTGACCAGCGAATGACGACCACCGATCGAGACCCCCGAGCGCCGGGACCGCCATGACGACCCACCCGGCGCTCAAGGTCGAGGACCTGTCGCTGGCCTATCTCGTCCGCGGCATCCCGCGGCCGGTCCTGCGCGGCGTGATCTTCGAGGTCCGTCAGGGGGAGTCCTACGGTCTCGTCGGCGAGTCCGGCTGCGGCAAGTCCACGACCGCCTATGCCGCGGTCCGGTACCTGCCTCGCAATGCCCGGATCACCGGCGGTCAGATCCTCGTGGACGGCGCCGACGTCACCAAGATGACGGACGAGCAGCTGCGCACCTTCCGGATGCACCACGCGTCGATGGTCTACCAGGATCCGGGAGCGGCCCTCAACCCCAGCACCAAGATCGGGCCGCAAGTCATCGAGGCCTTCACGATCCTCGGCCAGGGCAAGGAGGAGGCGCGGGCGAACGCGCTGAAGTCCATGCAGCGGGTGCAGATCGGCGATCCGGAGCGGGTGTTCGATCGCTATCCACACCAGCTGTCCGGCGGCATGCAGCAGCGGGTGATCATCGCCATCGCGCTGGCCTCGGACCCGAAGCTGCTGGTCCTCGACGAGCCCACCACCGGCCTGGACGCGACCGTCGAAGCGAGCGTGCTGGACCTCGTCCGGACGCTCCAGGCCGAGACGAACGCCGCGGTCCTGTTGATCGCCCACAACCTGGGCGTCATCCGCTCGGTCTGCGACCGTGTCGGCGTGATGTACGCCGGCAAGATCGTCGAGGAAGGCAACGCCGCGGCCGTCTTCGAGGACCCGCAGCACCCGTACACGGTCGCCCTGCTCCGCTCGCTGCCGCGTCACGGGATCCGCAAGTCGCAGCGACCGCTGTCGACGATCCCGGGGAACCTGCCGCAGATCGGGACCGACCTGCCGGCGTGCGTCTTCGTGGACCGCTGCCCACTCGCCACGGACCTCTGCCGCACCGTGGAGCCGCCGCTGGTGGACCTGGGTGGCGGCCGGACGCACCCGGTGCCACCATCGCGATCGGATCGGCGAACTGGTCGAGCCCGCGGCCAACGCCGGGCAGCGACCAGCAGCACGGCGAGCTGGCGCTGACCCTGACCCAGGTGTCCAAGACCTTCACGCAGATCCGGGCACTCCGTTCCGGCGCTGGTCAAGATCGACCTGACCCTGTTCGATGGCGAGACCCTGGGCCTGGTCGGCGAGTCCGGCTCGGGCAAGTCCACCCTCGCCAAGACGATCCTCGGGATCGAGGGACCCGATGCCGGCGGCAGCATCATGCTCGATGCGCACGCCCTGGAGGGGCAGGCGTCACGCCGACCGACGGCCGACAAGCGGTCCATCCAGATGGTCTTCCAGAACCCGGACTCCGCCCTGAACCGGGGCTGGACCGTGCGGCGGATCCTGACCCGATCCGTCAGCAAGCTGACCGGGCTGAAGGGCAAGGCCGTCACGGAGCGGGTGGACCAGCTCGCGGCTGACCTGCGGCTGACGCAGCGGCATCTCGATCTCAAGCCGCGCCAGCTGTCGGGCGGCCTCAAGCAGCGTGTGGCGATCGCCCGAGCGTTCTCCGGTGACCCGCGCATCGTGGTCGCCGACGAGCCGACGAGCGCGCTCGACGTCTCGGTCCAGGCCGCCATCCTCAACGTCCTCTCGGAGCTCCAGACCGGCAGCAAGACGAGCTACCTGCTGATCTCGCACGACATGGGCGTCGTCCGCTACCTCGCCGATCGGATCGCGGTCATGTACCTGGGCCGGATCATGGAGGTCGGCGAATCGGAGGCGGTCTTCCGCGGGCCGAACCACCCGTACACCGAGGCGCTACTGTCCGCCGTGCCGAGCGTGGACGGCGAGTCCCGGCCGCGCATCCTGCTCTCGGGCGAGATCCCCAGTCCGGCCAACCCGCCGAGCGGCTGCGTCTTCAACACGCGCTGCCCGCGGGTGCATCAGAGGGGCTGTGCGACGTCACCGAGCCGCCGGACGTCGAGGTTGAACCGGGCCACCGGATGCGCTGCCACATCCCCATCGAGGAGCTGCGCCGGGTCCAGTCCGAGATGCGGCCGGGCGAGGTCGCTCGAGACGCCGCCCGGCCGAGCGCCGAACCGGTGAGGCCGAATCGGTCGTCGAGCCCGGGGATCCGGCCTAGAGGACCATCGCGATGCGGCGGGCCTCGTAGATCGCGGCGTGGATGTTGCGGCTCGCGACGGCATCGCCGAGGCGGAACAGCTGGTACGTGCCGTCTGCGTTGACGACCCGCTCCTGCGGCCGGCCGGCGAGGTACGCGTCGACGTCCAGCTCGCCGCCGTTGCGCGACGCCGCCGCCAGGTCGAAGAAGAGCTCGTCGTTCGGGCGTCGTCCCGTACTCGACGACGACCTGGTCGACCGATCGCGCGTCGTCGTCTTCGTGTAGTCGTTCCAGAGGTCCACCTCGAGCCGCCGGTCGGCGTCGCGCCGGACCGCCGTCACCCGGTGATCGGGCGTCATCCGGACGCCGTGCTCGTAGAACGACCGCAGATAGGCCGGGTAGGCCGTGCCCGGTCACCTCGTGGCCGACGTGCCGGTCCGGCGTGACGATCTCGACGTGCGAACCCGCCGCGACCAGCCGCTCGACGCACGAGAGGGCATCCTCCGTCCCGTGGTCGTCGAAGACCAGCACGTCGCCGCGTCGACGGCGTCGACGGACCCGCCGATGATGTCCCAGGTGGTGACGACCAGGTCCGCGCCCTCGGTCAGGTCCGGGCATCCGCGGCGAGCCGCCGGTCGCGACGATGACGACGTCCGGCGCCAGGGCGACGACGTCGGCGCCGTCCGCCACGGTCCCGAGCCGGAGGTCCACGCCGAGGATCCGGCACTCGGACGCCAGCCAGTCCGTGATGCCGATCAGGTCCTGCGCGCCGCGGCGTCGCCCGCGCCGCGAGGTGGACCTGGCCTCCCGGCTCGGGCGCGGCCTCCAGCAGGACGACGCGCGTGGCCGCGCTCCGCCGCGACCCGCGCCGCCTCCAGGCCGGCCGGCCCGGCGCCCACCACGACGACCCGCTTCGGCGCGGACCGGTCGTCCGCGGTCATGACGTGCGGGATCGTCTCCTCGCGTCCGGTCGCCGGGTTGTGGATGCACAGCGCCTCGAGCCCCAGGTACAGCCGGTTGATGCAGTACGACGCCCCGACGCACGGCCGGATCCGGTCCGCCTCGCCGCGCTCCAGCTTGCGGACGATGTGCGGGATCGGCCATGTGCGCCCGCATCATCCCGACCATGTCCAGCAGCCCCTCGCTGATGGCGTAGCGCGCCGTCGCGACGTCGGCGATCCGGGCGGCGTGGAAGATCGGCAGGTCCACCCGCTCGCGGAAGCGCCCGGCGAACTGGAGCGCCGGCCCGAACGGCGTGCCCATCCCCGGGATCACGTGGGAGATCGCCTCGTCCGTGGCGATGGAGCCCTTGACGATGTTGATGAAGTCGATCGTCCCGGTCCGGGCCAGGGTCGTCGCGATCTCGACGCCGTCGGCCTCGGTCAGGCCGCCCGGCACGTCCTCGCCGCCGACCATCCGGATACCGACGATGAAGTCGTCGCCGACGGCGCGCCGGATCGCCTCGAGGACCTCGATCGAGAAGCGCATCCGGTTCGTCGAGCGAGCCGCCGTAGCGGTCCGCGCGCTTGTTGACGAGCGGCGACCAGAACTGGTCGATGAGGTGGCCGTAGGCCTCGAGCTCCAGCCCGTCGAGCCCGCCTTCCTTGCAGCGCCGGGCCGCCGCCCCAAAGGCGCGCGACGACCCGCCGGATGTCGGCCTCCTCCATCGCCTTCGGGAAGCTCCGGTGGGCAGGTTCGCGGACCGACGAGGCCGAGATCGTCGGCAGCCAGTCGCCGTCGTCCCAGACGGTGCGCCGCCCCATGTGGGTGAGCTGGACCATGGTCGCCGCGCCGTGGGCGTGCATCCGGTCGGCCAGCTGCTGGAACCACGGGATGATGTCGTCGTCGCCGGCGTACAGCTGGCCGAAGACCGGCGGCGAGTCGGGCGCGACGTTGGTCGACCCGCCGAACATGGACAGCGCGATCCCGCCCTTCGCCTTCTCCTCGTGATAGAGCTGGTAGCGCAGCTTCGGCTTGCCATCCTCCGCGTAGGCCGGCTCATGGCTGGTGCTCATGATCCGGTTGCGGAGCGTGAGATGCCGCAGCTGGAACGGCTGCAGGAGCGGGTCCGAGCCGGCGACGTGGTCATGCCGCGCTCCGGCTCGCCGAGAACCTGGCCGCGCGTGCCACGACCAGCTAGCCGATCCGGGCCGGGTCGGCATCGCCCGGGAATCGGTAGGTCGGACCGTGGACCGTGATCGCCCCGACCACGACCCCGCGAGGCCCGTGCGATCGGGGCGGCGACCGAGCTGAGGCCTTCGGCGAACTCCTCGTGGACCCAGGCGTAGCCCGACTCGCGGATGCCCACCAGCCGGCGCCGGATGGCCTCCGGGTCCACGACGCTCTGCGGCGTGTTCCGCTCCAGTGGCCGCGACAGGTAGCGAGCAAGTTCCGCCTCGGGCCAGCTCGCCATCACGCACAGGCCGGCCGAAGCAAGGTGCAGCGGCGCCAGTGAGCCCGAGTAGTCCCGGACCTGGATGGGGCGTGGGCTGTCGACCTGGTCCAGGTAGTGCATCGCATACCCCTCGGGCACGCTGAACCCGGCCGCCTCTCCCAGGGTCGAGGCAAGCTGCGCCAGGTGCGGCTTGATCGACACGACCAGGGATGCCGTCATGTCGAGCGGTGCGGCGAGCTGCCCGAGCCCGTCGCCGATCCGGTACTCCGTCGACCCGTCCACCCGAGCGACGGCCCCGACCTGCTCGAGCGTGTAGAGCATGCGGGCGACCGTCGACTTCGGAGGTCCACCGACCTCCGCCAGGTCGGAGATCCGGGCGGGGCCGACCGACGAGGGCCCGCAGGATCCCGAAGGCGCGCTCGATGGACTGGATCACGTACATCGGCTCAGACGTCCGAGTCCGGGAAGCTCGCCTTCCGTCGGTCCATCCAGTCCACGATCGCCTCGTGGATGCCTTCGTCCAGCGGCGGCGCCTCGTACTCGGCGAGCGTCCGCTTCCAGCGCGCGTTGGCCCGCAGCGGCGGCGTCGCGCGACCCTCCATCTCCCATTGCTCGAAGCTGTCGTTGTTGGAGATCTCGGAGCGCCAGAAGGCGTTCTCGAAGTTGGCCAGCGTGTGCGGCGAGCCCAGGAAGTGCTGGCCCGGCCGCCGTCCAGCATCGCCTGGAGCGCCAGCCCGTTCTCGCTCAGGTCCACGCCGGCGATGTAGGCCTGGGTCATGGACGCCTGATCGGCGTCCAGGATGAACTTCTCGTAGCCGATGGCCAGGCCGCCCTCCAGCCAGCCCGCGGTGTGGAGGTTGAAGTTGACGCCGGCCTGCATCGTCGCCATGTAGCTGATCGCGCTCTCGTAGGCGGCCTGGTAGTCCGGCACCTTGGACGCGGTGAAGTTGCCGCCGCTGCGGAACGGGACGCCGAGCCGCCGGGCGAGCGCGGCGAGGACGAACAGGATGAGCTGCGGCTCCGGCGTGCCGAACGTCGGGGCGCCCGACTGCATCGACATCGACGACGCGAACGAACCGAAGATGACCGGCGCGCCGGGCCGGACGATCTGGCAGAACGCCATCCCGGCGAGCGCCTCCGCCAGGGTCTGGGTGGCGGCCGCGGCGACCGTCACCGGCGCCATCGCGCCGCCGAGGATGAACGGCGTGATGAGCATGATCTGGTTGTTCTCGGCATAGACCTTGGCCGAGCCGAGCATGTTGTAGTCCCACGCCATCGGCGAGTTGGCGTTGGCCAGGCCCATGATCACGTGCTCGCGCTCGACGATCTCGTCGCCGAACAGGATCTTCACCATGTCCACGGAGTCCTGGGCGCGGCTCGGATGCGTGACCGAGCCCATGAACGCCTTGTCCGTGTAGCGGATGTGGCTGTAGACCATCTCGAGATGGCGCTTGTTGACCGGTAGGTCGACGGGCTCGCATAGCGTCCCGCCACCGTGGTGGAGGGTCTGGTTCGCATAGGTCAGCTTCACGAAGTTGCGGAAGTCCTCGATCGTGGCGTAGCGCCGGCCGTCATCGAGGTTGTGGATGAACGGCGACCCGTACGTGGGCACGAGCACCATGTGGGGGTCGCCGATGACCACGTTCCGGGCCGGATTCCGGGCCCGCTGGGTGAACACCCTCGGGGCGGTCGCCGTGACGATCTGGCGGCACATCCCGCGCGGGAAGCGGACGCGGTTGCCGTCCACGTCGGCGCCGGCGCCCCGGAAGATCTCGATCGCCTCCGGGTAGTTGCCGATCTCGATGCCCACCTGCTCGAGCAGCGTGTCCGCGTTGTGCTCGATCTGCTCCAGGCCCTCGGCCGAGATGACCTCCACCGGCGCGAGCGTCCGGGTGAGGTACGGCAACGACTCGAGGCCCCGGGCGAGGCGCTCGGCCTGACGTACCGACCGCCCACGGCGCGATCCGGCGTGCTCGACATCCGGCGTGGTCATCGTTCGCTCCTTAGGGTTGGCTCCAGACCCACGTTATGGTACGTCGCCACATCGTGGAACACCAGCGCGATCCTCTCGCGCCCTCATGCCGGCGAGTCAGCCGGGCGAGGTCCCCATCGAATCGGCGGCGGCCGCGGTTTGAGCGTCAGCCGCGGTCACTGGCGGCGTCACGTGTCGGAGTGCCAGGTACGCCACGATCCCGCCGATGGATGTGACGGTCAGGATCATGACGTGGACGAGAAGGGCCATCGCGAACGCCGCGTCGGGTCGATCCCGAACAGCGGCGATCCCGACCGCGGTCAACTCGAACGTGCCGAAGTAGCCCGGGCCGGACGGCACGATCGTGGCCAGCGCCACGCCGCTGCACAGCAGGGCGCCCTGGGCCACCGTCAACTCGATGCCGACCGCCTGGCCGGCGGCCAGGAACGTGCACGATGGATGCGGACCACGCGACGGCGCTGAGGGCCAGCGCGCCGGCCAGGATGCGCGGGCGCGAGACGACCGCCAGACCCTCGCGCAACATCCGGCCGAGCGCCATCGACTCGCGGCCAGCGCTCGACGTAGGCGGCAACCCGCTCCGCGCCCGGCAGGCGGTGGGCCACGATGCCGATCCCCAGCCCGATGACCAGCAGCGCCGCGAACGCGAGCCCGATCAGCACCGCGTCCGTCATCACCCCGCGGACGCTCAGGACGAGGACGGCGATCGCCGCGATCGCCACCACGACGACCGTGTCCACGACCCGCTCGACGACGACCGTCCCCAGGACGGTCGTGCGGGCGATGCCCTCCTTCTCGCCGAGGGAGTGGCTGCGGACCAGCTCGCCGAGTCGCGCCGGCAGGACGTTGTTGGCGAGGTAGCCGATGTACGTGTAGCCGAGGACGCGCCGGTATGGGAGGGCCGCGATCGGGGCCAGCAGGACCCGCCAGCGGCCGCCGCGCGCGCCGACGTCCAGGAAGACTGTCACGAACATGACCGCGATCCAGGCCGGGATCGCCGTCCGCAGGACGTCGGCCGCCGCGGCGAGGTCCACGGAGCGCAGGACGAGCCAGCTGGCGACCAGGCTGATCGCGATCCCGAGCACTGCCCGGGCCAGCGGGCGTCGACCGATCCTCATCTCGGGCGGCTCAGTCGACCGGGCGGCGGGCCCGGAGCTTGTGGGACGGCCGCAGGCTGGTGCGATGGAGCAGGTAGCGCAGGACCACCCGCAGCGTGGACAGCCCGTACACGACGCTGCGCTTGAACCCGACGGAGCTGGCTTCCTCGAAGTACCGCGTCGGGACCCCGATCTCGCCGACCCGCTCGCGCATCCCCGCCGCCACGACCTGGGCGATGAGCTCCTGGTCGAACACGAAGTCGTCGCTGTTGTGCGCGTACGGGATCGTCTCGAGCAGGTGCCGGCTGTAGGCGCGCAGGCCGGTGTGGTACTCGGACAGGCGCAGGCCGAACGCGAGGTTCTCGACGCCGGTCAGGAACCGGTTCGCGACGTACTTCCAGCGTGGCATCCCGCCGGCCAGCGGGTCGCCCAGGAACCGGCTGCCGAGCATCAGGTCACGCTCGCCGGCCAGGATCGGCGCGACCAGGTCCGGGATCCGAGTCGCGTCGTACTGGTAGTCCGGGTGGAGCATGACCACGACGTCCGCGCCGGCCTCCAGCGCCGCGTCGTAGCAGGTCTTCTGGTTGCCGCCATACCCGCGATTCTGGGCGTGGATGATCACGTCCAGCCCCAGCTGGCGGGCGATCTCGACCGTCTCGTCCTTCGACACGTCGTCCACGAGGATGATGCGGTGGACCAGGTCGTGCGGGATGTCGGCGTACGTTCGTTCCAGCGTTCTGGCCGCGTTGTAGGCGGGCATGACGATGACGACGCGCGGGTCCACGGAGGACGGCGCGGTCGAGCCTGACGGGGCTGGGGAGGGATGCACGCGCGGAAGCGTACCTCAGGGCGCGCCATCCGCCGCCACGCGAGGGCCGCCCGTCATGGGGATGTCATCGACGGTGTGCGACGATGCCCCAGCCACCATCGGAATCTCGAGGGCCCCATGTACGAACGACTATTTGGCAAAGGCGAGCAGGACCCGGCGCTGGCCGCGCGCACCCCACCCGGCCAGTACCGGACGGACAAGTTCCCCGTCCTCCACTACGGATCGGTCCCCCACACCGACCTCGCGACCTGGGACTTCAAGGTCCACGGCGAGGTGGATTCGCCGTTCTCGCTGACCTGGGCGCAGTTCAAGGAGCTGCCCCGCAAGACGGTCCACACGGATATCCACTGCGTGACCCGCTGGACCAAGCTGGACACGACCTGGGAGGGCGTCCCGATCCAGGCCATCCTGGAGCTGGCCGGCGTCCGCCCGAGCGCCACCCACGTCGTCTCGCACGCCGAGCAGGGCTACACGGCCAACACGCCGCTGTCGGTCCTCGACGACGACGACGTCCTGCTGGCCGACACGTTCGATGGCAAGCCCCTGGACCTGGAGCACGGCTACCCGCTCCGCCTCCTGATCCCGAAGAAGTACTTCTGGAAGAGCAGCAAGTGGATCCGCGGCCTCGAGTTCCTGGACCACGACCAGCTCGGCTTCTGGGAGCGCTACGGCTACAACAACGACGCCGACCCCTGGCAGGAGGAGCGCTTCAGCGAGTAGGCGCCGCGCGCGCTCGGCGCCGGTGGACGCCCGGTCGCGTATCCTGCTGGCGTGATGGACGCGCCGCGTCCCGATCCTGGATCCCGCCGGGCTCTGGCGGATCTTGGCGATGGGCGATGTCCTGCAGCGGAACGCGGCCATCACCCGCGGCTACCACGCACTATCCGAGGCGGTCGCGGCGCTCGTCGGCCGGACCGATGCCAACTGGTTGACGTTCGGCCAATGGGCGAGCGCCGAGGCCCGACGATCGATCCGGAGAAACGTTCCCGGCCTCCTCGTCCGGCTGATCGTCGTAGACATCGCCCGGGCGGTAGCCGAGCGAACGCGGCCTTCTTCCGCGGTGTCGCGCATCCCTTCGTCCGCTGGGTCGTCGCGTTCGCCGGTGACGCCGCCGCGTGCCGTGACCCGACGAGCCGAGGCCATCCTGCGGCCGCTGCTGGCGCCTCCGCAGCTGACGCCAGTGACGACCTGCGACATGCGTTCCGCGCCTACACGGATGCGCTCCTCCTCGCCTCTTCGCAGGGCCCGTACGCTGCGACCTCACCAGGCGGCGCTTTCTTCGGCGACGCCGACGGCGCGCATGACCGCACGGGCCGTGGTCGAGATGGTGCTCGAAGCGGACATCCCATGCCTCCTCGGCGTCTCGTCCACCGTGCGTGACGACGTGTCCAACGAGCTCCTTGCCGGCGGGTTCGAAGCGACACCGGAACGTGAGGCCATGTTCCATGCGCCGAAGGTCCCGGTCGCCGTGCCACACGCGTTCCGGGTACGGCCGGTCGACTCCGAGGAGGACCTTGCCGGCGTTCGGCTGATCCTGGCGGAGGCCCACGGGTATGCCGACCCTCTCGAGGCACAGACGCACGGGCCCGAACTCCTGAGCCGATCCGATGTCGGTTGCTGGATCGCGTGGGATGGCGACGATCCCGTGAGCTGTGTCTTCGTGACCCGCGTCGGACGATGCCTCGGCGTGTTCGACATGATGACCCCGCCCCGCCATCGCCGACGCGGGGCCGCCCGAGCGGTGCTCACGCAGGCGCTCGCGGACGCCTCGCGATGGGGCGATCCCGCCGAAGCCATCGTGTTCTGGGCGACACCGGCCGGTCGGCCGCTGTACGAGTCCATGGGCTTCACCGTCGTCGACGACATCGACGTCTGGACGCTCGGCGCGACCCCCGAAGAACTGGCCGCCGTGGGCATCGGCTGACGACGGAATCTCAGCGGGTTCTCAGCGTCACCCGCGACGGTTCCCTCATGACTGCGATCACCCGACCCCAGGTCCAGGTAGACCTCGAACAGGACGGCCAGGTTCGTGGCCAGCTGACCACACTCCTGTTCGGGCCGGCCGAGCAGGCGACGTGGATCCGTCCGGCCTTCCTCGCGGTCATGCTGCTGGCAACCGTGCTCTATGTATGGGACCTCACGATCAGCGGCTGGGCCAATACCTACTACGCGATGGCCGCGCAGGCCGCGAGCCAGAGCTGGACGGCCTGGTTCTTCGGCTCGCTCGATGCCTCGAACTTCATCACGATCGACAAGCCACCGCTATCCACGATGTTGATGGGCCTGTCGGTACGCCTCTTCGGGCTCAGCTCGTGGAGCATCCTCCTGCCGCAGGCGGTGGCTGGGGTGGCCACGGTGGTCGTGCTGTACTGGGCGGTGCGGCGGTCATTCGGGCCCGCGGCGGCGACGATCGCCGGCCTCGTCATGGCCCTCACCCCGGCCGCCGTCCTGATCTTCCGCTACGACAACCCGGACGCGCTCCTGACGCTCCTCCTGGTCGGCGCGGCGGCGGCCCTGCTGCAGGCGATCGAGACCGACCGCCTCCGGTGGGTCGTCCTGGCGGCTTCGCTGGTCGGCCTGGGCTTCCTGACCAAGTACCTGCAGGCGTACCTCGTCCTGCCGGCCTTCGCGCTCACCTACCTGGTCGCCGCGCCTGGCGGCCTCGTCCACCGGGTCCGTGGACTACTGGTCGCCTTCGCCACGGTCGTCATCTCGAGCGGTTGGTGGGTGGCGATCGTCGAACTCATCCCGACCGCGGACCGACCGTTCATCGGTGGCAGCACGACCGATTCGGCGCTCCAACTCCTGCTCGGCTATGACGGCCTCGGTCGGATCTTCGGCGGGTCCGGGCCGGGAGCCGGCGCGGCGGTGGGAGGTGGCCTCGGGATCGGCGGCGGTCCTGGCGGCGGGATCGGCGCCAACTTCAGCGGCGACGCCGGCTCTGCTCCGGCTGTTCAACGCCGAGTTCGGCGGGCAGATCAGCTGGCTCCTGCCATTCGCCCTGATCGCCCTCGTTTCCGGCCTGTGGCTCCGGCGACGCGCCGGACGCACGGACCGAGCACTGACCGGCTACCTGTTGTGGGGCTCGTGGCTGGTCGTGACCGGACTCGTGTTCAGCCTGATGTCCGGCATCGTCCACACGTACTACGCGGTGGTCCTGGCACCGGCCATCGCGGCCCTCGTCGGTGCCGGCACCGCGGAGTTGTGGCAGCTCCGCTCCCGGACCTGGGTCGGCGGTGTCGTCCTCGGCGGCGTGATCGCAGCTTCGGCCATCTGGGCCTGGGCCCTCCTGGCGCGTACGCCCGACTTCGCGACGGGCCTCGGCGCGGTGGTCCTGGTCGTGGGTATGGCGACGGGCCTGCTGATCGCCC
This sequence comes from uncultured Chloroflexia bacterium, assembly GCA_963738475.1. GTDB lineage: Bacteria > Chloroflexota > Limnocylindria > Limnocylindrales > CSP1-4 > SPCO01. The sequence goes on along the minus strand of CAVTWU010000024.1, from coordinate 157,679 downwards.
TCCCGTCCCGGCTCGTCCATGGCCGACTCGCCATCGCCGGCATGGTCCTCGCCGTTGCCGCCCTGCTGGTCGGGCCGACGGCGTATGCGTACGACACGATGGGATCGGCGCTGAGCGGCGGTGACCCGTCGGCCGGACCGACGGTCCCAGGCTCCGAAGCCTTCGGCGATGGCGGCCGTGGCAGCTTTGGTGGCGTCGGGTCCCCCGGCCGACCCGACGGGCAGGCGGGCGATGGGCAGGGTGGCTTCGGCGGCCAGGGCACACTCGGCTTCGGTGGCCCGGCCCTTGGCGATGGCGGCGGACCGCGCGGTGCAGCGGTGGGACAGGACGTCCTGGACTACCTCGTCGCCAACCAGGGGGGTGCCACGTGGATCGTGGCGGTCAGCGGATCGGGTTCGGCAGCCCCGATCCAGCTCGCGACCGGGCTGCCGGTCATGACGATGGGCGGCTTCAACGGCGGCGACGCGTCCCCCACCCTCGCCGAGTTCCAGGCGTATGTCGCCTCCGGCCAGGTTCGATACGCGATCGTCGGTGGCGACGGTGGCGGGATGCCCGGCGGCCGTGGCAACAGCGACGTGACCGCCTGGATCACCGCCAACGGCACGCCGATCACGATCGGCGGGACCACGATCTACGACCTCGCCCCGGCGGGCTGAACCTCGCCCGCCCCCCCTACAGGATCGCAGCGATCCCGAGGACGATAGCCAGGCCGACCACCCGACGTAGGCGATCGGGACCAGCTTCTCCGACACGGACCAGCCCGTGGACTCGTTCGGACCGACGGTGTCGTCGCCGGTCCACATAGCGGCGGACGAGTTACGGGACCAGGAACGGCCAGCGGATGAGGCCGATCACCTGGACTGACGCGATCGGGACCGCCGGTCGCGAGCCTCAGCTCCTGACCTGCCCACCAAGCGTGCGGGGGTCCGGCGCGAAGTAGCGAAGACGTTCGCCCAGCAGGAGGATCTCGCGGTCCAGCAGCGCGACCAACTCCTGCAGTCGCTCCTCGGTGGTCTCGGCCTCCAGGAGCCGCTGGCGGCGCGGCAACTCCACCTGGACGATCCCTGACAGCAGGTACGACAGCACCGTCGGATCGTCCGGGATGGTCAGCTCGGTGGCCACGTCGTCGTCGCCATCGTCACCGTCATCGCCAAGGTCATCGACGTCAGCCAGGATCTCCGCAAGCGCGTCATCGTCGTCACCCTCGGCCTCCACGACCGCATCGGGAGCATCCAGCTCGACCTGGATGTCGAGGCTCTCCGTCGTCTCGCCGTCTCGCGCCCGCATCAGCTCCAGGTAGCGGACGAAGCGGCGGATCGCGGCGGCGGACAGGCGTTCGGCGCGCGGCTCGTCACCGACCTCGTCGTCGAGGGGAGTCACATCGGCCACGAGGTACGGCGCCTTCATCGTGTCGACCGATTCGATGGCGAACCGCCCAGTCGCGGCGGCGAGGAGGTCGAATCGGCCGTCCGGGTACCGTCCGGCTCGTCGGATCTCGGCGAATGCCCCGACGCCAGCCAGGGTGGAGGCGGCGCCTTGACCGACCTCGCGACCGTCGCGGATCAGGACGACCCCGAACGGCAGGCCGGTGTCCAGGCAGTGGCGGACCAACGCGCGGTAGCGCTCCTCGAAGATGTGGAGCGGCAGGACGATGCCCGGGCAGAGCACGGTGTGGAGCGGGAAGAGTGGGATCTCCATGCGATCCTGAGTCTAGCCCGGGCGGCCGAGATAGCCTTCAGTCGGCGTGGTTCGGCAACTCGAGCGCGACCGTCTTCAACTCCACGACGGTCACCTCGCCGGTCGTCTGGTCCCGGTCGATCCGCAAAGTCAGCTCACCTCGATCACCCAGCACGCGCCAGGTGGACGACACCTCACTACTGGCGACGACCGGTCCGAGGCGGAGCGGCGCGAACCGGACCGCAGCCGCGCGCGCCGAACGCTCCAGCGCGTCCCGGTCCACCACTGCGGCAAGCGCCAGGCCGGCCGCCTCCGACAACGGTCCCGCCGCTCCGTTGGAGAGTGCCACGACGATCCGGTCGGCGGCGGAACTCGCCTCGGCCGACGGTTCCGGCACGGAGGTGAGCGCGAGGTCCTGGATCCGGGGCCGCGGTTCGGGCGACATCAGGACAGCCACCTTGACCCGGCCTCGCTCACCGCGCATCCACCAGCTCAGATCGAGGCTGGACAGGAGGGTCTCGGGCTCGTCCGGGTCCGCCACGAGACGGCCGTGGAGCGTACGAAGTCGCTCGATCTCGGTTCGCCGGCGGGCCACCGGTTCGTCGAGATCCACGTTCATCGCGAAGGTGTCGGCAGCGAGCGCGTCGTCCCACTCGGCGAGCAGGGTCTCGACCGCGCGGCGAGCTGCCTGCAGTGCCGGTGCGGCGACCAGGCGTCGCGGTGTGGACACTGCCGGTCCAGACGCCAGGACCGACCGCAGCAATGCATCGGCGAGAAGCGTGGCGGGTCCATATCGATGGTTCATCAGGACCACCACGCCGAGTCCTGAGGCCGGCTGCCAGCGCATGTTCGACCCGAACCCCGGGTAGCCGCCTGAGTGGCCGACGATGCGGCCGTACCGCAGATCCTCGTACACGAACAGGCCATACCCGTAGCCACTCGACTCGAACTCGATCATCCCGTCCGGAGTCCCGCCGGCGATGGACGGCGGGATGGACCTGTGGCCCTGCTGCATCTCGCGTCGTGAGGCCCGACACAGCGGGTGCCCACCCTCCGGGTCGTCGCGCGGAGGGAACGCATCGGTGAAGCCACCGATCCAGCGGGCCAGGTCCCGGACGGAGGTGTAGATGCCACCCATGGATGCCAGCGCCCCATACGGGTCGAAAGGTTCCGTGACGTATGCCTCGTCCCGCCACAGGTACCCCTGGGCGAGCCGGTCCGCTGGGACGGCCTCAAGCTGGAACGTCGTTGCGGCCATACCGAGCGGCCCAAGCAGTCGCTCCTCGACGACATCGCGATACTCGCGTCCGGCGACGTTGGAGATGACCCGGCCGAGGATCCCATACCCCAGGTTGGAGTAGTCGAAGCGCGTGCCCGGAGTCCACGCGAAGGTCGGACCGGAACGGAGCAGCTCCGCGAAACGCTCGAGATCCAGCCCCTGCTGGCGATCGCCCCACGGGTCGTCCGTCGGGAACCCGGCGGACATCGTCAGGAGATGCCGCAGCGTGAGCGCGGGTAAATCGGCGGTCGGACCGCGCAGGTCCACCAGTTCCGGGACATGCCGTGCGACCGAGTCGTCCAGGCCGAGCCGTCCGTCATCGCGCAGCAGGAGGATCGTCGCCGCCGTGAAGCTCTTGGTCATGGACGCGATGCGGAACACGCTGTCGGCGTCGGGGGTCACGTCCTCACCGATGCGCAACGTTCCGATGCCGCGAACGTGGATCAGCTCACCGGCGAGGACGACGCCGTAGACGATGCCCGGGATCTTGCGTCCCGCCAGGAACCGATCGGCGACGGCATCGGCCTGCTCGAGCGCGGAGGCGCGCGCGGGATCGGACATCGAGGTCATGGCCGCCGAGTCTAGCGGTGCCAGTACGAACGGGCTGGCCCTCGCCGCGCCCCGTGCGCCGTCAGCCTGCGCCAGGCTCCAAGCGCGGCAGGCCGGCGACCGGTCGGCGGGTCGTGCGAGGTTCGCTCCAGGCTCGTTCAGGCACGTCGGATCGGTCGGCCGCGCCCGCGAAGACCTGGGACCGGCCCTTTCCCTGCGCCTTGGCCTGGTACATCGCGACGTCGGCATCGCTCAGGAGGTCATCGACACCGCGCATGGCTTCCGTGTCCATCGCGATGCCGATGCTTGCCCCTACGTCGACCAGTTGCCCGGCCACGCACAGCGGCTCCTTGAGCAGACGCCAGCAGTCGGCCGGCGACGGTCTGCGCGAACGCCACGCTCGGCACTTCGAACAGGAGCACGCCGAACTCGTCACCACCCAGGCGCGCCGCGACATCCGTCGCCCGGAGGCTGGCTCGCATCCGCTCGGCGACGGTGACCAGCAACTCATCACCGGCGGCGTGCCCGAGGTTGTCGTTCACCGTCTTGAAGTCGTCCAGGTCCAGGAACAGGGCCGCGACCGAACCCGGCCGGACCCGTGCCTTGAGGGCGGCCTCGGCCTGATCGACGAACCGGCGACGATTGACAAGGCCCGTCAGCGGATCATGGAACGCCTGGTAGCTGAGTTGTGCCTCCAGCTTCCGCCGCTGATCCACGTCCCGCTCAAGCAAGCCGACGAGGCCGGCGAGGCGGGCCAGGACGAGGAGCGACAGGATCGCCGTCGCCACTGCCACGACGGTCAGGCCCGCCTCCGAATCCGGACCCAGCGTCACGAGCAGCGGTCCGGTGATCATCGCGACGGCGAGTCCGACCATCCGGACCGGCCCGAGCCAGGTGACGGCGACCGGGTGCGGATCGGTCAGCCGGCGCATGGACGGGTGCAGGACGGCCGCCCCGAAGGCCAGGTACGCGATGAGGTAGATCGTATCCACCGGGCCACCGGCCACGTAGCTGCCGTCGAGGTTCTGGACCGCGTAGACGTGATCGGCGATGACCAGCGCCAGGAGCGACCCAGCCAGCAGCCGGAACGACGTGGTCCGCGCTCCAGGGGTGGTCAGCAGGCCCATCGCGACGCCGATCAGGAGCAGGTCCATGAGGGGATAGGCCAGGGTGATGCCGAGGGCGAGCGGATCGAGGTGGCTGCCGCCCATCTGCGGCTGGATGACGAAGGTCCAGGACAGGATGGCGAGCGCGGTCGTCAGGATGGCCGCATCGAGCACGCCGCCGCGATCACCGCCACCGATCCGGCGGCGGATGAGCAGGAAGAGGCCGGCTGCGACGAACGGGTAGCCGGCGAGGTACAGGAGGTCGGCCAGGGACGGGAACGGCTCCTCGCCGAGCATGGCGTACCAGTTCCACAGGACGTCGCCCGCCACGAACAGGGCCTGCCCGAGCACCATGAGGACCCACGGCATTCGGCGATCGGGAGCGTTGCGGATGATGCCTACGATCGCGACTGCGATCGCCGACGCACCGATGACGTCGTAGAACCAGCTCTGCTGCAGGCTGCCGGTCTCGAGCGCAGCGTGTAGGACGAGTGCCAGCGCTCCGATGGCGACATAGGCCGACCAGAGCCGCAGGCCCGGGAGCATGAGGCGAGTCATCCGGGGCGAAGCGTCGCCCCTGCGCACCAGGCGACCCATGGCCCAAGGGTCCGGATGGCCACCGGCCGATGGTCTTCCGGATGTCAGACCGTCGTCGGCCGGAAACGACGAAGCCGCCGGTTCCCCGGCGGCTTCCGATCTCGCGCGTTGGTCAGATCAGTTCGAGCATCCCTTCGGCGATCCACCGTCATCCGCCGTGCGGAAGCTCGATCCGCAGCCGCAGGCTGACACCGCATTGGGGTTGTTCACGGTGAAACCGGCGCCCATCAGGGTATCCACGTAGTCGATCTGCGCGCCCTGGAGGAGGTCGACGCTCTGGCCGTCCACGTAGACCTTGATACCGCTGGCCTCGAGGACGCGATCCTCGGGCGTGGGGGCATCTTCGAGCATCATCCCGTAGCGGAAGCCGGAGCACCCGCCGGAGTAGACGTACACGCGCAGCCCGATCTCCGGGTTGGTCTCGTCCTTGGTGAGATCGCGGAGTTTGAGGGCCGCGGCGTCAGTCAGCGAAACCACCGTGGACTGCTGTTCGATCATGTCAGGTACGTCCTCCTTGGGTTGGCGCACATCGTACGCACGTCAACGGGTTTCGACAAGCGGTCGCGCCGAAATCGTGCCGGCACCCGCCATGAAGGCGCTCGCTCAGCGCGTCGTCAGTCGTCGATGCGTTCGATGACGGTCGCGATACCCTGGCCGACCCCGATGCACATCGTAGCGAGTCCATACCGACCGCCGGTCCGGCGCAGTTCGTGGGCGAGCATCGTGATCAGGCGGCCGCCGCTCATGCCGAGTGGGTGCCCGAGCGCGATCGCCCCACCGTTGACGTTGACCCGGGCCGGGTCGAGACCCAGCTCATCCATCGTCGCCAGCCCCTGCGAGGCGAACGCCTCGTTCAGCTCGATGAGGTCGAGGTCCGCCACCCCGATGCCGGCCCGATCCAGCGCCTTGCGCGACGCCGGCACCGGCCCGATCCCCATGACGGCGGGGTCCACGCCGGCGATCGCCGTCGACACGATGCGCGCCATCGGCTTCAACCCGAGCGCGACGGCTCGATCGGCCTCCACCAGGAGTACCGCCGAGGCGCCGTCGTTGATGCCCGGAGCTGTTGCCCGCCGTGACGGAACCGCCCTCCTTCGCGAACGCCGGACGCAGCTTCGCGAGCGCTTCAGCAGTCGTTTCGGCGCGCGGATGCTCATCGCGCGTCACGACGACGGGATCGCCCTTCTTCTGCGGGATCGAGATCGGGCACGAGCTGATCGTCGAATCGGCCGGCGTCCATGGCGGCCGCCGTTCGGCGCTGGCTCTCGAGGGCGAAGGCGTCCTGGCGCTCGCGGGAGATGCCCCAGCGCTCTGCGACGTTCTCGGCGGTCTCGCCCATCGAGTACGGGTGGTGCTGCGCCGCGAGACGCGGGTTCACGAATCGCCAGCCGAGCGTCGTGTCCACGAGCGCGCCGGTCACCGCGCTCGTACGCGGACTCCGCCTTGAGCTGGACGTACGGCGCGCGGGACATCGATTCGACACCGCCGCCGATGAAGACGTCGCCGTCGCCGACCGAGATCGCGTGAGCGCCGGAGTTGATGGCCTGCAGGCCGGACCCGCACAGGCGGTTCACCGTCAGCCCGCCCACTTCGATCGGGAACCCGGCGATGAGCAGCGCCATCCGGGCCACGTCCCGGTTGTCCTCCCCGGCCTGGTTGGCGCAGCCAAGGATCACGTCCTCCACGAGGGCCGGATCGACGCCGGCCCGATCGACGACCGCCCGCAGCACGGCGGCCGCCAGATCGTCCGGCCGGACCCCCGCGAGCGCTCCGCCGTAGCGCCCGATCGGCGTGCGGACCGCCTCGACGATCCACGCTTCGCGAAGCGGCCGGTGGCTGTCTCGGATCATGTCGCTATCGTACGCGGGCCCGTCCGCGGCGGGTGGCCGGCCCCGAGCTCCAGCGCCAGTTCGATATCGGACGGGGTGGCGACGCCGGCTGCCACCGCGAGTCGCGCCTCGGCATCGATCGCGTCGCGGATCCGCTCGGCGATCGCGGTCGCTGTCATCCTGGCGGGCTGGCCCGGGGCAGGGCGGACGGGCACGTGAGCCGGGCCGATCGACGCGCCCGGCATCGTCGTACAGGTAGAACCCGCGCCCGGATCTTGCGCCCGAGATGGCCGCCTGCGACCAGCTCCTCCTGGATCGGCAGACGGCCGGAGCCGCTCCGGTCGCCCGAGGCCGTCCCACACCCCGCGGGCGGCGGCCAGGTTGACGTCGATGCCGACGAGGTCCATCAGCTCGAACGGACCCATCGGGAAGCCGGCCTCGCGCATGGCCACGTCGATCGAGTGGCAGCCGGCGTCCCCGGCCTCGAGCATCCGAAGGGCTTCGATCGTGAACGGCCGGTTCACCCGGTTGACGATGAAGCCCGGGGAGTCGGCGCAACGGACCGGCGTCTTGCCCCAGGCGGTCATGAGGTCCGGTCGCTCCGTCCACGACCGCGGGATCCGCTGTCGCCGTCGCCACGACCTCCACCAGGCGCATGACCGGCGCCGGGTTGAAGAAGTGGAGGCCGAGCACGCGCTCCGGGCAGGTGGTAGCGGCCGCGATGGCGGTCACGGACAGCGCGCTCGTGTTGGTCGCCAGGATCGCGTGGCTCGGTGCCTGGGCAGCCAGCGTTCGGAAGATCGCCTGCTTGGCATCGAGCTCCTCGATGGCGGCCTCGATGACGAGGTCCGATACGCTCGCCAGCTCCTCCAGGGCGAACGCGAAGCCGAGTCGATCCTGGCATCCAGCGACCCAGGTCGAGGCCTCGGCCGGTCGTGGCTGCCCGTCGAGCGAGCCCGTCGTTGATGCGAGCCGGCCGCCGCTTCGAGTGCGCCGAGCGACTGGTCGTGGAGCCTGACCTGGTGGCCCGCCTCCAGCGCCACCTGCGCGATGCCGGCGCCCATCGTGCCCGCGCCGACGACCCCGACCGTGCCGATGTCCGGACCCACGTCAGACCGGCTTGATGGCTTCGAACGGCTGGCGGCAGGCTCGGCAGTAGTAGAGCGAGCGGCATTGCGTCGGCCCGAACAGGCTGTCCATCACGACGTCCGGCGAGGCGCACAGCGGGCAGCGGACCGCGTCGCTGGGGACCCGGCGGGGCGATCCCGACGCGGGCGAGCGCGTCCAGGCCGGCCGGCGATGATCCGATCCGATGTCCACGGGACGTCGAAGGTAGCCTGCACGTCGGACCGGGAGGCCGAAGGCGGCCAGTCGATCGGCGATCGCCGCCCGGATGATCTCGAGCGCGGGGCAACCGACGAACGTCGGCAGGACGGTCACGTCGATGCCATCGGGACGAACCGCCACGCGATGGACGATGCCCAGATCGACGATCGAGACGACCGGCAGTTCGGGGTCCATGACCTCGGCCAGCGCGAGCCGGACCGCCGTCTCGTCGACCGGGAGTGCGTCCGAGACGACCCCGGCGACGGCCCCGGCCCGGGTTCGGGCGATGCCGACCTGGATCCCGGCCTCGCTCACCAGGCCGCCCCTGGATCGCTCCGTCGGACGGCGTTGAACTCGCCCCAGAGCCAGTCGAACTCGGTCCCGTGATCCTGGCGTCCGCGCGCCCGGTCGGTCGCCGGCGGCAGTGATCGGGATGCGGTGCGCTTCGAACGCCGGCGCGATGGACTCGCGCCAGCGAGCCTCCAGCTCGGTCATCGGCGCGCCCAGGATGCCCGGCCTCGATGAGTGCGCCCTCGCCGGGGAGCGGCGTGAACACCGTGGCCGCGTCCGGCGCCAGGACGTCCAGCGCGGCCAGTAACCGGTCGCGGGGCTCGCCGCGGGTGCCGGCCAGCCGCCCGAACCAGGCATTCACGTGCATCAGGTGATAGCGCTCCTCGCGCACGAGCTTCCCGGAGAGGTCCGCCAGCGGGGCCCAGGACCCGCCGACCAGCGCCTCCAGGCGGACCGCATCCGCCGTCTCGTACAGGTAGCGCCGGGCGATCGTCATGGCCCAGTCGCCGCGCCCGTGATCGAGCAGGCGGCAGTGGCGGTACTCGGCGGGTTCGCGGTCGTAGGCGAGGACATCCGGGTCCGTGCCCGTCAGCTCGCCCAGCAGGCCGTACAGGGCCGCGGCATGCCCGATCTCGTCCTGGGCGAGCGAGCTCATCGCCACGTCCTCCTCGAGGAGCGGCGCGATACCCGTCCATTCCGAGTCGCTGAAGCCGATCACGAACTCGTCATCGGCCATCGATCCGAGCAGATGGGCGAGCGCGATGTCCGGGAGAGCCGCGGTCGCTCATCCTGGGCGTGCCTTCGGCTTGGCCACGCCTGATCTGCTCGCGCGCCGCGGCCAGCTTGTCGCGCATGACGTAGCCTCCGGGCTTCTTGAACGAGCGGTCCAGCGGCGGCTGGAGCAGATCCGGATCGGCCAGGTCCACGATGTCCGATCGACGAACGACCCACAGGCGAACGCTCTCCTGGCGCCGGCCGAACAGCTCGCGCGCGTAGTGGACGGCGAGCTCGGCATCGGGCGCCATGACGCTGCCGCCGTGTCGCATCGGGTCGCCATCCTTCTCCTGGCGAAAGACCTCCCACGGCTCGAGCGTGGGAGCGTCGGCCGGGGCCGTCAGGTCGGTCATGCGGCCGCCGGGACGCCCAGGATCGCCTCGCGGACCCAGCGCGTCTCCTCCCGGGTGACCCGCCGGAAGTCCAGCCGCGCCTGCGACATCGGGCCGTGATTGGTGACGACCGTCCGCAGCTCGTCCCAGTCCGGCTCGCCGTACCGCCACAGGCCGGACGCCTCGTCCCAGGCCAGATCGGCATCCGGGATGACCAGGCCGAGCTCCCGGATGCGCGGCACGTAGATGGACAGGAACTCCTGGCGCAACTCCTCCGATGTCTTGGCCTTGATCCGCCAGTGGAGGTCGCGATCGGTCTCGCGGGGCGACCGTGGACCGTGCATCTGCATCAACGGCCCCCACCAGCGATCGAGCGCGTCCTGGATGGCGGCTCGCTGCAGCGCCGTCCCGATCGCCATCGTCACCACGACATCGCGCCCATGCATGATGTGGACGGACTCCTCCCAGCAGATCTTGCGCATCGTCCGGGCGTACGGCGCGTAACTGCTGTCGCGCAGGGCCTGCTGGGCGACGATCGCCGCGCCATCCACGAGCCACGCGATCATCCCGACGTCGGCCCAGCCCACGGTCGGGTAGTGGAAGACGTTGTGGAACTTGGTCCGGCCGGCCAGGAGGTCGTCGAACATCGCCTCACGCGATTTGCCGAGGTCCTCGGCCACTCGGTACAGGAGCTGCGCGTGGCCCACCTCGTCCTGGACCTTGGCGGTCAGCGCCAGCTTCCGACGCAGGGTGGGAGCGCGCATCAGCCACTCGCGCTCCGGAAGGACGCCCATCAGCTCGCTGTTCGCGTGCATCTCGACGAACCGCAGGACGGCGGATCGGTAGTCATCCGGCATCCAGTCCGTGGGCTCGACCTTGCCGCCGGTCGTGACGTGCGCCTCGAAGGAAGCGTGACGATCGTCGGGCGACAGGTCATCGTCGTTGAACGTCGGGCGCGATCGCTCGCGTCGGCGAGAGGATCGGCTCGAGCGCCAGCGGGTCGGTCATGCCAGCACCTCCGGGCCCGTGGCGGCGCGAACGGCAAGATCGGCGTAGGCATCGGCGACCTGGCCGGGGCGCAGACGACCGTCCGGTCGGTACCAGGCGACGAGACCGTTGAGCGCCGTGAGGATGAAGGCCGCGGCGGCGGTCGCGTCGACGGCGGCGAAGGCCCCCGACTCGACGCCGTCGGAGACGATCGACCGGAACCGGCGCTCGTAGGCGTCGCGGCGCCTGGCCATCCGCGCACGGCTGTCGGCATCGAGCGAACGCCACTCATGTACGAAGACCGTCGCTCGCTCGAGGTCGTCCGTGACCACGCCGACGTGAGCCCGCACCAGTGCCGCCAGGCGGGTCGCCGGTTCGGTGGCCGACGCGCTATCGATCGACTTCAGAGCCTCGTCGGCTGCCTCCTCCAGGCGCGACGCCATGCGCTCGACGATCGTGCGCAGAACGTCCTGCTTCGAAGCGACGTGGGCGTACAGGCTCGCGCCCTGGATGTCGAGCGCTCTGGCGATGTCGCGGACGCTCGTGCCCGCATAGCCACGCTCGCGGAAGAGAGAGCTGGCGACATCCTCGATCTCGCGGCGACGGGCGGTCTCGACCACGCGCTTACGCCTCCTAACGAACGCTTGTTAGGGGCGGAGCCTAGGGTTTTGACGCGGTCCGCGTCAAGTGGGGTAGGAGCGGGGTGCCCAGGAAGCCGATTCGCGGATGGTTCCGGACAAGCGGAACGATCTGACCCGGCCTCCCGTGACGCTCGGATCGGATCCGCCTCGCGGCGGTCGTTTCGCATGGTCGAAACCATCGCTCGGACCGGCGTCTGGGACCACCGACTCCTCGGAACCGCTTGACCGCTACTCCCCGGTGAACCGAGGTGGCCGCTTCTCGAGGAAGGCGGCGAGGCCCTCCTCATGATCAGAGGTGGCCCCGACGATCCCCTGGCGGTAGGCCTCGTCGTCCATGGCCGTGTCCAGGTTGATCGCCCACGTCCGGTCCAGGGCGTGCTTCGTCAGGGCCAGCGCACGCGGCGCGAGCGCCGCCAGCCGCAGCGCCATCGCTCGAGCCTCGTCCACCACGGCCTCCACCGGGACGACCCTCGCGACCAGCCCGAACCGCTCGGCATCGACGGCCGACATCGGCTCGTTGAGCAGCGCCATCTCGGCCGCCTTGGCCGGGCCGACCAGCCTCGGCAGGAACCACGTCGCACCGCTGTCCGGCACGAGGCCGATCCGCCCGAAGGCCAGGGCGAAGCTGGCGCCCTCGGCGGCGATACGCAGGTCGCAGGCCAGAGCCAGCGAGGCGCCGGCGCCTGCCGCGACGCCGTTCACGGCCCCGACGATCGGCTGGTCCATGGCGCGCATCGCCCGGATGATCGGGTTGTAGCGCTCGCGCAGCTCGACCGCCAGCGGAGCCGCATCGGGCTGGAGCCGCTCCTTGAGGTCCTGGCCGGCGCAGAACGCCCGGCCGGCACCGGTCAGCACGACGGCCCGCACGGCAGCGGTCCTTGCCCGACGGCCCGCAACGCGGCGAGCAGCTCCACCTTCATGGCGACGGTCAGCGCGTTGAGCGCGTCCGGCCGGTCCAGGGTGATCGTCGCGACCTCGTCGGCGATCTCGAGACGGATGTCCGCCATCGGACGAACAGGCCTCAGGCCTGCGGCGCGCCGACGAACTCGACCAGCCGCCCGTCCACGAGCTCGAAGACGCGCCGATCGATCGGCTCGTCGGCGCCTCCGGAGTGCTCGACGATGAAGTCGGCGAACAAGGCGGCAAAGTCGTCGTCGCCCGGGCGAAGCGAGCCGGCGGTCAGCAGATGGCGCTCCGGGACCCCGACCAGGATCCGGCCATGCGGGCCGAGCTCCGCCACGAGATGGTCCACGACGTCCGGCAGCATGATGCGCGCGGCATCCCAGCCGTCGCCGGTGTCCGAACTCACGAGCCGCCGGTCACCCGATACCTCTTCCGTCCACGGCGCAGCGGCGGACCAGCGCGCGAGATTGGCCAGGGCCGCGTCCTGGATCTCGGCTGGACCGACGCCCCACGACAGCAGGTGGTCGCCGTTGATCACGACGTCGAACGCCCCCGCATCGAGCGTGTAGACGACCGGCAGGCCGGCCGGCCCGACATCGAGGATGGGCTGGGCGTGGCTGACGTTGGTCGAGACGAGCGTGTCGCGGTCCATCCCCTCGACCGACAGGCCCTGCGTCCCGACCGGCCGGAAGGCCGGATAGATCAGGTCGCGGGCGCGCGCCCAGTCGTGCTCGGGTGAGTCGGCAGCCGAGACCGTCGCCTCGGGAGCGGGGATGTGGCCGCTGACGACACCGCCCTCCTCGAGCGGCGCGAGGTAATCCGGGGCGGCGTCGCGGAATGAGGTCGGCGGCTCGTCGCCAAGATCGCGTTCGTGGTCGCGGCCGACATCGCTGCCGCCGAACGGGTCTCGCTCCATCCCTGCTCCTCCCTGGGTCCCTGGCGATCAGCTCCCGGACCAGACGGCCGGGCGCTTCTCGATGAAGGCGCGTCATGCCTTCGCGCTGGTCATCCGAGTCGAACAATGCGAAGAATGCCTGACGTTCGGCCGCAAGACCATGGGTCAACGGCAGTTCGGCCGCGCTGCGAACTGCCTGCTTCGCCGCCCGGACCGCGAGCGGCGGCATCGCGGCGATCCGGGCAGCCAGTTCCAGGGCAGCATCCACGGTCGCCGCGGCCGGCACGACACGGGTCACCAGGCCGGCCGCAAACGCCTCATCGGCGCCCATCGTCCGTCCGGTGAGGATCAGCTCCATCGCCCGGGCCGCTCCGATCGCGCGGGTCAGCCGCTGGGTGCCGCCGGCTCCCGGGATGACCCCGATCTTGATCTCCACCTGGCCGAACTGCGCATCGTCGCCGGCGATCAGCATGTCGCAGGCCATCGCCAGTTCGCACCCGCCTCCAAGGGCGAAGCCCCGGACGGCCGCGATGAGCGGCAGCCCGATCGCATCGATCCGGCCCCACGCATCGAAGTCATCGCCGCTCGACAGGGACGCCGCGGTCTGCCCGACGAGCTCACGGATGTCGGCGCCCGCGGCGAATGCACGGCTCCCGGCTCCGGTCAGCACGATCGCCCGGCAGGCCGGATCGCGCATCGAGCGCCTCGAGGGCCGTCGCCAGCTCGCGCAGCAGGTCGAAGCTGAGCGCGTTGAGCGACGCCGGGCGGTCGATGCGTGACGAGCGCGACACCGGACACCGTCTCGGCGGGCGCCATCGAGGCGGCGGCCGCAGCCGGGAACGCGACCTGGATGTAGCGCTGGGCGGTTTCGTCTGGGGCTGGCACCTCGACAGTATCCACCCCGTCCCGGGCGCCGGAGCGGCGTCGACGCGAGACCGGCCAGCGTTCGGCTTGCTACCTGGCGTTCGGTGCGCCCGCCGCGGACAGCGCGCCGTCCTCTTCCAGGACCAGCATCGTGGCCAGGCCCGGCGCGATCTCGCGCAGGTTCCTCCCGGCGGCGCGCATCGCATCGGACGCCAGGCCGGCGTCCAGCGCCGCTCGATCGTCGAACGTCATCGCGGTGACCAGGACGAGGTCCGTCTCGCCACCCAGGGCGCCGGCCACGCGCTGGACGGTCGTGGACCGCAGGCCTGGCGTGCCCGCCACCAGCGGCAGGTGCTCGGCACGGTAGCGGCGCTCGAACTCGGCGAGTGCCTCCGGGCCGCCGTCGGGTCGACGATAGAGGGCGAGCAGCGTCGTCATCCGGATACCTCCTTGGCTCGAGCCCGAGCCGCGGCTTCGGTCGAACGATAGAACCCGGTCATCGCGGCGTTGAACAGCGCCGGCTGCCGGGACATGACCTCGTGACCACAGTCCGGCACGACGAACAGCCGCGCGTGCGGGATCTGGCGCATCAGACCCCAGCCATGGTCGACCGGGACGAACGGGTCACGGTCGCCGCAGACCACCATCGTCGGGGCATCGATGGCGTGCAGCTCGCGCGGCGACAGCAGCGGCTGGCTGGCGATCTCGGTCGTGATGGCGGGCAGCAGCCGCTGCCAAGCCCCCTGCCCCTGCACCGGATCGTGTCGTGCGGACAGCTGGCCCGCCCAGCACGGGATCGTCGCGCATGATCCGCTCCGGGTCCATCAAGCGGCGGGCGATGGTCGCACGCGGCTCGCGCTGCGGCGTGATCCCGACGATCACCAGCGTCCGCAGTCGGCTGGAGTCCCTGGCCGCGTAGCCCATCGCGGTCATCGCCCCCATCGAGAAGCCGAGCAGGTGGAAGGTGGTCAGGCCGACGGCATCGACGAAAGCCGCGAGGTCCGCCGCGAGCCACGCCTGCGAGAACCCGTCGGCCGCGTCCCAGCGCGTCCGGCCGTGCCCGCGGGCATCGGGCATGTACAGGCGGAAGGCCTTGCTCATGGACGGGATCTGGGCTGCGAAGTCCTCGGCGGCCGACGAGGTCGCGCCGTGGAGGAGGACGAGCGGCGGCCCGGCGCCGGTCACGTCGTAGCCGATGTCGAGCCCGTTGGCGCGCACCGATGGCATCCGCTAGACCTCCGGCTTCCTTCCACCTCGGCCGTGGCCGAGCGTTCGATGCGCAGGTAGCGGCGCCGGTAGTACAGCAGCGGCATCGGGTGATGGGTCTCGTTCTGCGAGCGCTTCGACGCGACCGATGAACAGGTCGTGGTCGCCGACCGAGAAGGACTCGACGACCGTGCACTCGAGCGTCGCGATGGCGCCGTCGAGCAGCGGCACGCCCGTCACACCCGGATGCCAGGCAGCGCCGCAGAACGCCTCGCGGCCCGGTTCGACCGGCGCCCCGGCGAAGCAATCGGAGAGCGCCTGCTGGTCCTCCGACAGGATGTTCACGCCGTAGCGACCGGAGGCGCGCACGATCGGCGTCAGGAAGCGGCGACGGTCGAGTGCGATCACCACCAGCGGCGGCTCGAGCGAGACGGAACTGAGCGCGTTCACGGTGATCCCGAACGGCCGATCGCCATCGAGCGCCGTCACGACCGTGACGCCGGTCACGAAGTGGCCCATCACGCGACGGAAGGTCTCGGGCTCGATGCCCGGCTCGGTGTTCATCCGGCCGAGTCTAGACGCGATGGCCCTTCGGAGCGACCCGCCGGACCCGACCGTCCGACGCCTACAATCAGCCCATGACCGACACCCCCCGGCCGACCACCCGCATCGAGCGCGACTCGATGGGCGAGATGGACGTCCCGGCCGACGCGCTGTACGGCGCGTCCACCCAGCGGGCGGTCCTGAACTTCCCGATCTCCGGCCAGCGGCTTCCCGCGCCGGTTCATCCGGGCGCTCGCCCTGATCAAGCTGGCCGCCGCCGAGACGAACGCCGAGCTGGGCCTGCTCGGACCCGATGTCGCCGCCGCCATCGCCGGCGGCAGCCGCAGACGGTCGCCGACGGCGCCCACGACGACCAGTTCCCGATCGACGTCTACCAGACCGGGTCCGGCACCTCGACGAACACGAACATGAACGAGGTCGTCGCCCACCTCGCAGCCGCCCGGCTCGGGGACGGACGCACGGTCCACCCGAACGACGAGGTCAATCGCTGCCAGAGCAGCAACGACGTGATCCCGACGGCGCTCCAGCTGTCGGCGGCGATGGCGATCGAGGAGGAGCTGCTGCCCGCCCTCGAGCGCCTCCACACGGCGCTGGTCGCCAAGGAGCAGGAGCTCTGGCCGGTCGTCAAGACGGGCCGGACGCATCTCCAGGACGCGACGCCGATCCGCCTCGGCCAGGAGTTCCGCGGCTACGCCGGCCAGGTCGAGGAGTCGCTCCGGCGCGCCCGGACCGCCCAGGTCGAGCTGCTGAGCGTCCCGCTCGGCGGGACCGCCGTCGGGACCGGCATCAACGCCCATCCCGAGTACGCGTTCCGCGCCTGCGCCCGGCTGTCGTCGCTGACCGGGCTGACCGTCCGCGAGACGTCGAACCACTTCCACGCCCAGGCGACCCTCGACGCCGCGATCGCCGCCCACGGCGCCATCCGGACGATCGCCCTCAGCCTCTGGAAGATCGCCTCGGACGTCCGGCTGATGGGCATGGGCCCGCGGGCCGGCATCGCGGAGCTGGCCCTGCCCGAGACGCAGCCCGGTTCCAGCATCATGCCGGGCAAGGTGAACCCGGTCATGGTCGAGAGCCTGACGATGGTCGTCGCCCGGGTCGTCGGCAACGATGCGACGGTCGCCTTCGGCCAGACCGGGAGCTTCCTCGAGCTCAACGTGATGCTGCCGGTGACGGCCGTCGCGCTGCTCGAGTCGATCTCGCTCCTGGCGGCGGCGAGCTGCCAACTTCAGCGCCCGCTGCATCGAGGGCCTGACGCGCCACGGACCGTGGCCCGGCACTCGTCGAGCAGGGCCTGATGCTCGCCACGGCGCTGGCGCCGGTGATCGGCTACGACGAGGCCGCGAAGCTCGCCAAGGAGGCCTTCAAGAGCGGCACGGACGATCCGCGAGCTGGCCCTCGAGCGCGGGATGGACCCGGCCGACCTCGACCGGCTGCTCGACCCGGCCGCGATGACCGAACCCGGGCTCGGCGGCGGACCCTGCCGGCGGCTGACCCTCCGGCTCCGGCTCCTCGGCGTGGCCCGCGGCTGACACGGCCGGCTCCGCCGGGCCCACCCGATCCGCGATCCGCTTTGGTACGATCCGGCGATGACCTCCACCCGTCTCTGGGATCGCGCCGCTGCCCTGCCCGTGCCGGTGGATGGCCGGCGCGTCGCGGAGGTCGCCGCACTGCCGGCCGGCCTGCCCACCGTCGGCGAGCTGTTCGACTTCATGCGCGATGCCGAGACCCGCTTCGCGACCCTGCGGATGCGGATCGCGGATCGGACCTGGACGGCGCGCGGCGAGGCCACGACGACCCTCGACGTCGCTGCTCCGCCACCCCGGCTCGGCCAGGGTCACCACGAGCCTGCCGGGCGCGCAGGTCGGCGGCCCGTACGAGATCTGGATCTCCGACGGCGAACTTGTCCGGACCTACTCCAGTTCGCACACGCTCGGGACGCAGCGACCGGCGCGGAACCGGCCGCGCGGCCTGGACGACCAGGACTTCCCGGGCGCCTCGATGGTCTACGAGCCGGTGACGTCACTGCCTGCGGAGACCCTGCCGGACACGTTCGTCCATCCCGGCGGGGTTCTGCCAGAACGTGCTTGCCACCGGGCCGTGCGCGGTGACCGGCACGGACCTGATCGCGGGACGCGAGGCGATCCTGCTCACCTGCGACCACCCTCGGACGATGGAGCTCGCCGGCGATCGCCCCGACTTCCAGCTGTCGATCGGCGTGGACCGGGAGACCGGCGTGATCGTTCGCCTGATCGAGACGATCGGCGGCATCGTCGCCCGTGCCGCCGAGGTCACGGACCTGGCGCCGGACGCCCCCCTGCCACCATCGGCCTTCGAGTTCGTCTTCCCCAGCGGGACAACGATGCTCTACTGACCCGTGGGGCCTTGACGCCTCCGGAGAGCGCGTATAGTCCGGCCATCGTGTCGGGCCCGAGTCGACACCGGTCGGGTGTACTCGCGGATCGACGGTCAGCGGTGGGGAGAGGAGGTCCCAGCGACCGATCGGCAGCGGACATGTCCGACTGCTCCGCGGCTGCCCATGCAGCACCACCACTCCAGTCGTCCCCGCACATCCCCGCGTTCGCGCGCGGCGCACCCGATGGGTCGCGGCCGCCGCACACGGGTCGGTCTTGAGGGAGGCCGATCCGACCCATCGCCCGATCGGGCGATCAGGTTCGAGTGAGGGAGGAATCGATGACACAGGCCAAGTCCCGCGAAGACGTCATCAAACAGGACATCGCCGACCTGCACAGGCTCGGGTACGCGCAGGAGCTCTACCGCTCGATGGGCGGCTTCAGCAACTTCGCCATCAGCTTCAGCATCATCAGCATCCTGACCGGCGCGGTCATCCTCTACAACTACGGCCTCAGCCTCGGCGGGCCGGGTGCCGTCGGGCTCGGCTGGCCGCTGGTGACCGTCTTCACGCTGATCATCGCCGCGTCGATGGCCGAGCTCGCGTCGGCCTACCCGACAGCCGGCGGCCTCTACTACTGGGCCAGCCGCCTGCGCAACAAGAACTGGGGCTGGTGGACCGCCTGGCTCAACCTGGGCGGCCAGGTCTCGATCGTCGCCGGCATCAACTACGCCGCGGCGTTCTACCTCGGCGCCACGCTCCTGCAGCCGCTCTTCGGCTTCGACCCGAACGCCGAGACCGCTGGGCTGACCAACGCGATCTGGCTGACCGGCGTGCTGATCCTCATCGAGATCGGGTTCAACATCGCCGGCACGCGGATCGTGGCCCTGATGAACGACATCTCGGTCTGGTGGCACATCGGCTTCGTCATCGCGATCGCCGTGTCGCTGTTCGCCCTCGGATCGCAGCCGATCCACCCGATCGACTTCCTGTTCCAGGTCGCGCCGGCAGGCACGACAGCTGACGGCGCCGGGATCGCGACGATCATCCCATTCGGGATCGCCGGCGCGTTCGCCCTGAGCCTGCTCCAGTCGCAATGGACGTACACCGGCTACGACGCCTCGGCCCACGTGGCCGAGGAGACCGTCCAGGCTCGGACGGCCTCGGCCTGGGGCGTCTTCCTGTCGGTCGCCGTGTCCGCCATCTTCGGCTACATCGTCCTGGTCGCCCTGACCCTCAAGATGACCAGCCCGGAGGACGTCCTCGCCAACAGCACCGGCGGCGGCGGCGTCGCCTACATCCTCGGCGCCAACCTCGGCACCGGCCTCGACCAGCTCGGCGGCCTGCTGGCGGTCGGGATCGCGGTCGCCATGACGTTCTGCGGCTTCTCGTCGATCGCCTCGGCCGGCCGGATGCTCTTCGCGTTCAGCCGCGATGACGGGGTCCCGGGCAGCCGCTGGCTCAAGAAGGTCAGCCACGCGCTACCGCACCCCGTCCAACTCGGTCGATCGCCATCATCGGTCGCGAGCTGGCTGCTGATCGCCCTGATCTACGTCCTGACCAAGGCCCTCGGCGGCGATCCGTTCTTCGTCATCGCCGGCGTCACCGGCGTGAGCACCGTCCTGCTGTACTGGGCCTACGGGCTGTGCATCTGCCTCGGGCCTGCGGGGCGACCAGTCGTGGCGCGCCGAGCGGACCTGGAGCCTGGGCGGCCTGAGCAAGCCGTTCGCGGTCATCTCCGTGATCTGGATCATCGCTGATCACCCCGCTGTTCCTCTATCCGTTCGCGCTCAACCCGGCCGCGCTGGCCACGGTCGTCGGGCTTCCTCGTCCTGCTGCCGATCTACTACCTCGCCTGGGCTCGGACCCGCTTCGTCGGACCGCACCGCCAGGGCACCGAGGCGGAACTCAGCGAGATCGAGAAGGAGTTCGAGCGCGCCGCCGGCGAGCTCGGAGCGACGACCGCCTGAATCGAGGCGCATCCGTATCGGAAGGCCGGCCCGGCACGGGCCGGCCCTCGCACCCCACTCACCCGACGAGGAGCCTGACCCGATGAGCGACCACGGCCACGACGAAGCACCCCAAGCTCGTCGAGCTGGAGGACGATGGTCCGCGAC
The DNA here is from genome assembly GCA_963738475.1 of uncultured Chloroflexia bacterium. Taxonomy (GTDB): domain Bacteria; phylum Chloroflexota; class Limnocylindria; order Limnocylindrales; family CSP1-4; genus SPCO01. Next base: position 137,389 of record CAVTWU010000024.1, on the reverse strand, counting down.
GGGCAGATCGACACGCTCGATCGTGGCCATCACGGACATGCAGGGCCGGCTCATGGGCAAGCGCGTCCAGGGCCAGGCGTTCCTCGACGGCGTCATCGACCACGGCGCCCACTTCTGCACGTACCTGCTGGGCACGGACATGGAGATGAACACGCCCGAGGGCTTCAAGCTCATGAACTGGGAGACCGGCTACGGCGACTGGATCGCCGAGCCGATCTGGGACCAGCTGCGGGTCCTGCCGTGGCTGCCCGGGACGGCCATGGTCCTCGCCGACGCGGTCGACGAGGAGACCGGGCAGGAGATCCCGATCTCGCCACGGACCATCCTCAAGCGCCAGGTCGCCCTGGCCGCGGAGCATGGGCTTCGCCGCTGAAGGCCGGCTCGGAGTTCGAGTTCTACGTGCTGAAGGACTCCTGGGAGGACCTCGCCGAGCGCGGCTGGCCGGTCCCGCGCACGTTCGGCCACTACAACGAGGACTACCACCTCCTGCAGGCGACCAAGGCCGAGCCGCTGCACCGCCTGCTGCGCAACCAGATGACCGCCGCCAACGTGCCCATCGAGTTCAGCAAGGGCGAGGCGGCCAACGGCCAGCACGAGGTCAACATCCGCTACGACCACGTCCTCGAATCGGCCGACCGGAGCGTCGTCTTCAAGCACGGCGCCAAGGAGATCGCCTACCTCAACGGCTGGGGCATCACGTTCATGGCCAAGCCGGACCATCACTGGACCGGCTCGTCCGGCCACCTCCACATGAGCCTGTGGGACATCGTCAAGGACACGCCGCTGATGGCACGCCGCCGAGGGCGAGCCGGCCGGCCCGTACGGGCTGTCGCAGGTCGGCCAGCACTTCATGGCCGGGATGATGGCGCTGTCGCGCGAGCTGGCCGTGTTCATCGCCCCGTTCATCAACTCGTACAAGCGCTACGCGTCGCTGTCGTGGGCGCCGGTCAACGTGGTCTGGGGCCGCGACAACCGCACGACCGGCTTCCGGCTCGTCGGGCGCGGTGACGGCGCTGCACGTCGAGGACCGCTTCCCGGGCGGCGACATGAACGCGTACCTGACCTACGCGGCGATGATCGGCGCCGGGCTGTACGGCATCGAGCACGAGCTGCCGCTGGACCCCGAGTTCAAGGGCAACGGCTACCTCGCGACCGGCGTCCAGCGGATGCCGCGAGCGCTGTACGAGGCGATCTGGGAGCTCGAGCGATCCGAGGCCGCCGTGGAGATCTTCGGCCAGGACGTCGTCGACCACTACCTGAACGCGGCCCGCGTCGAGCAGGAGACGTACGACTCGGTCGTCCACCCGTGGGATCGCGAGCGCTACCTCGAGCGAGGCTGAGACCCCGTCGCTCAGGCGACCCGCGGCCGGATCCTCGGCGGCCGCCATGAGCTCGAACAGGGCCACCGGGTCATGGACCAGCTGCGGGAGCGGCCGCCCGAGCAGGTAGCCCTGGCCCGCGTCGAACCGCAGCTCCAGGACCGCCTCCAGGAGGTCCGACGTCTCGATCCCTTCCGCGACGATCGACCGCCCGCGCTGGCGAGCCACGGCCCCGAGCGCCCGAAGGACGGCCTCCGACGGCGCGTGGTGGGCGCCGGCGCGAACGAGCGACAGGTCGATCTTCATGATGTCGAAATCGACCTCGCTCAGCAGGCGGAGGCCGGCATTCCCGGCGCCGACATCGTCGATCGCGATGCGGACCCCGTGGCGACGCAGCGTCGCGACCGCCGCCTGCAGCTTCGAGCAGGTCCTCGACCGCCTCGCGCTCGGTGAGCTCCACGACGAGCTGGGTCGGCGTGATCCCGTGGCGTCGCGCGAGCGCCACGATCTCCAGGGGCTGAACGCATCCGATTCGAGGGTCCGCGGCGACACGTTGATGGCGATGTAGGCGTCGGTGCCCAGCGCGCCGGCTCCGGCCAGGACGGTTCGGGCGCAGACCACGTCGAGGTCGATGGTCCGGTTGGTGGCCTCGGCGGCCATGAACAGGCTCGTCGGATCCGGGAACCCGGCGTCCGTCGGACGAGCCGGACGAGACCCTCGAACCCGACGACCTTGCCGGCTGCGAGCGAGACGATCGGCTGGTAGACGGCCCGCAGGCAGCCCACCCTCGGCGACCCGCTCGACGGCCAGCGCGAGCTCGGCGAGCGATCGCTCGTCGTTCGCGACACCGTGGCGCTTGGGGTCGAACCGTTCCACCGTCGTCCGGCCGTGGCGCTTGCCGGCGTACAGCGCGGCGTCGGCCTGGATGATCAGTTGCTGGCGGCCGGAGCTGGACCCCGGGAAAGGCGGTAGCCCGATGGTCAGGAGAACGCGCCGCTCGATCCGTGGTTGCCGCCGAGGGCGGCAGCCAGCAGGTGGCGCCCGATCGCCTCTCCACCGTCCAGGTCGCAACCGGGGAGCAGGACCGCGAACTCGTCGCCGCCGATCCGGAAGGCGCGATCCGAGCGGCGCAGGTTGGAGCGGATGATCCGGCCGACCGCGCGCAGGACCTCATCGCCGGCGACGTGCCCGTCCCGATCGTTGGTCTGCTTGAGGTCGTCCACGTCGATCATCAGCAGCGCCAGCGGCAGCCCCGTCGTCGCGGGCGGTGGCGATCTCCTCGTCCAGCGCCTCCTGGAATGCCCGGTGATTGCCGAGCCCGGTCAGGCCGTCCAGGAGCGAATCGAGCCGTGCCCGATCGTATGCGTGCTGGAGGCCGGTCCGGTCCTCCTCGATCTCGCTGAGCTGGCGTGCCATCCGGCGGTGAGCTGGACCAGGGCGGCCCCCAGGGCGACGCCGATCGACGACGCAGCGAGCAGATCCAGGGCAAGGTTGGCCGCCGATGCACCCCCGCGAAGCCAGGCTGGCGAGCGCGACCGCGTACGCGATCGCGAAGCCGCGGAGGGCGAGCCGGTGGATCTCGAGCGGCGTGGACGCGCCCAGGTCGCGCCGACTCGGTGCTGGTCACGGTTCGCGTGATGGATCCTCCTGCGTGCGTTCGTGCACCGGACTATGAACCGGATCGACGCTGCCGCCGACCGTACGAAAGTCCCATCGGCCGTCGATGGGCCGCCTGGCTGCGGCAACGAGTCGGTCGGGCCAGGCTGGCGCTGCCATCTCCGTCGAGCGCGTGAGCGGGCCAAGCGCCCACCTTGACCACCCCGAGGAGGATCCCAGTAGGCGCCCAGCCGGACCTGCGCTGTCGCGGCCCCGATGACGACGGACGTATCGGCGATGCCGAGGCCCTCGTGCGCCCGGCGCACAGCCTCAAGTCGAGCAGTGCCAACGTCGGCGCCGCTGCGCTCGCGGAGGCCTGCGGTCACTCGAGGCGGACGGGCGGACCGGGGTCGTGCCCGATCTCGCGGACCGGGTGGCGGACTGCGATCCCAGTTCACCGACGTGCGCGCGGCACTGCTCGCGGAGCGCGCCTCTCGCTGACGCGTCAGCGGGCGGCGACCTCGCGCAGCCGGGCCGCGAGATCCGGGTGGCCGGCGGCGTCGGCGAGGTCCTCGCGGACCGTCGTCGGCGTCGCGCGGCTGGATCGGCGCCGGCCGACAGGAACAGCTCCGCCAGCTCGACGTCGCCGTGCTGGGCGGCCGCGTGGAGCGGCGCTGAAGCCGCCGTGCTGGTCGCATCCACGTCCGCACCGGCCGTCAGCAGGACGCGGCAGACCTCGAGGTGCCGTCCGGCGGCGGCGGCGTGCAGCGGCTGGTTCGCGAGGTCGTTCCGCCCGTAGCACGTCGACCCGAGCGCCGCGCGTCGAGCAGGATCCGGGCAGCCTCGGCCTTGCCGAAGAACGCGGCGAGGTGGAGCGCCGTGAACCCGTCCGCCGAGAACGCGGTGGCGCGCTCCGGGTGCCCGGCGAGGTCCTCCTCGAGCGCGAGTCGGCGTAGCCGAGGACCGCGGCCTCGAAGACGTCCAGGTCGGGATCGGCCGACGAGCAGGGCGTCGGTCACGGCTCGGTCGAACCGGTAGCGCGACAGCATGATCGCCGAGACGCCGTGCCGCATCGCGGGCGTTGGCGAGCGTCGGATCCGCCGCCACGAGCTCTGCGACGCGGGCTGGCGTCGTCCGCCTGTGACCGCGGCGATCAGGTCGTCCGGGTCGCCATCGAGTCGCCTCCGCTGCGGGATACATCGCGCGCTGCCGGGCGGCCGCGCGTCGCGTCCAGAGTAGCCGCTCGACCGCGCCCGGACGGACGCAACGTCCGCGCCGGTCGGCGCTACGCTGCACGTCTCACGGTGAGAAGAGGGAGTGCCATGCGACTCGCAGGACAAGGTCACGATCATCACCGGCGCGGGCAGCGGGATGGGCCGCGTCGCGGCCCAGATGTTCGCCGCCGAGGGCGCCAGGGTCGTCGTCGCCGAGTTCAGCGAGGCGGCCGGCGAGGAGACGGTCGGCCCTGGTCCGGGCGGGCGGCGGCGAGGCGACCTTCGTCAAGGTCGATGTCTCGAAGGAGGCCGACGCGAAGGCGATGGTCGACCACGCCGTCGCGACCTACGGCCGGCTCGATTGCCTCTACAACAACGCCGGGATCATGCCCGAGGCGGACCACTCGGTCACCGACACGGACGTGGCGACGTGGGACGCGGTCATGGCCGTCAACGTCCGCGGCGTCTTCCTCGGCTGCAAGTACGCCATCCCGGCGATGGTCGAGGCGGGCGGCGGCTCGATCATCAACATCGCGAGCTTCGTGGCCATCCTGGGCTGCAGCGTGCCGCAGGACGCCTACACCGCCTCCAAGGGCGCGGTCCTGGCGCTGACCCGCAGCCTGGCCGTCCAGTTCGGCCCGCAGGGGATCCGGACCAATGCCATCTGCCCGGGGCCCGTCGAGACGCCGCTGCTGATGGACTGGCTGCTCAAGGACGAGGCCGCCAAGCAGCTTCGCCTGGCGCGCAACCCGACCGGCCGGTTCGGCAAGCCCGAGGAGATCGTCCACATGGCCGTCTACCTGGCGTCGGACGAATCGCGCTGGACGAACGGCGCGTCGCTCGTCGTCGACGGCGGCATCAGCGTCAACTACTTCTGATGGCGGACGGACGATCCGGCGATGGCGAGCGGCCGCATCGCCATCGGGGTGGACGTGGGCGGGAGCGGCATCAAGGCGGCGGTCGTGGACGTGGAGGCCGGCCGCTTCCGGTCGGCCCGCCTTCGGGTCGCGACGCCGCAAGCCGGCCACGCCGGATCGCGTCCTCGCCTCCGTGACCCGGCTCGTGAAGCGCCTGGCGAAGAGCAGCGGCCTGGACCAGAACACGCCGGTCGGCGTCGGGCTCCCGGTCGTGACGATGGACGGCACCGCCAAGACGGCCAGCAACATCGACCCGAAGTGGATCGGCTTTCCGGTCGTGGAGCGCCTGGCCAAGACCACCGGGCACCCGATCACGCATCATCAACGACGCCGACGCGGCCGGGATCGCCGAGATGCGCTTCGGCGTCGGGCGCGACAAGCACGGGCACGGTCGTCTTCCTGACGCTCGGCACCGGCGTCGGGTCGGGCGTGTTCATCGACGGCATGCTGGTGCCCAACGTCGAGTTCGGGACGATGGAGATCCGCGGCAAGCCGGCCGAATGGCGCTCCGCATCCGCCGCGCGGACGCGCCGCGGGCTGGGCTGGAAGGCCTGGGCGCTGGACCTCGACGAGCACCTCGATCGGATCGACAAGCTGATCTGGCCGACGCTGATCATCCTGGGCGGCGGCGTCAGCAAGAACGGCGACAAGTTCATCCCGCGGCTCGACGGTCCGCTGCCCGGTGGTGGCCGCCGACCTGCGCAACGACGCGGGCATCATCGGCGCGGCGATCGTGGCCGCCGAGGCTCCGCCGGCCGTCTCGATCGCGGACGCAGCGCGAAGGATCGGCCCTGGTGCCGGCCGCGCCGAGCGCGCTCGTGGAGATCCCCGAGCAGCCGACCGCGATCATCGCCGTCCCGGACGCGGCCGAGCCGACGCCTGAGCCTCCCGTCAGGCGCGTTCGCGCAACTCGCGCAGGATGTCGGCGGAGCCGGACACGATGAGGTTCTCGCCGGCCAGCCAGGACCCGATCGGCGGCGGGGTTCGGTTCGTAGTCCCGGTCGCCACGGACGATCGCCAGCGAGAAGATGCCGCCGGTCGCGCAGCGCGCCCGACGGTCTGGCCGACCAGCGGTCCGCCGGCGCGCACGGCCACCCCCTCCATCGAGAACGTCGGCTCGCCGTGGGACAGCGCGAAGTCGATGAAGTCGGCGACGCCGGGGCGGACGGCCAGCTCCGCGATCTGGCGCCCGGCCCGCGTGTACGGTGACACGACCCGCTTCGCCCCCGCCTGGAGGAGCTTCGCTTCGGATCCCTCCTGGTTCGCCCGGGCCACGACGAACAGGGCCGGGTTGATGGACCGGGCGGACAGCGTCACGTACACGTTGTTCGCGTCCGAATCGATCGTCGTGATGAGTCCGCGCGCCCGCTCGACGCCGGCCTCGCGCAGCACCGCATCGGTCGTGGCGTCGCCCATCACGACCAGATGGCCGTCGGCGCGAGCTTCGGCCAGCGACGCCGGGTTGATGTCGACCACGACGAACCGCTCGTGGACGTGGTCGAGCTCCCGCGCCACGGTGGATCCCACCCGGCCGTACCCGCACAGGATGAGGTGGTCCCTGCAGCCCGTCGATCGTCTGCGTCATCCGTTTGGCCTCCCGTCGTCCGCTGACCGCCTCTGACAGGACCGCCTCCGCGACGATCCCGACCGTTCCGAAGATGATGCCGATCCCCGCGACCGCGACGATGACGGTCCACAGGCGTCCGAGCCCATCGAGCTCGCGGACCTCCTTGTAGCCGACGGTCGTCAGGGTGATGCCGGTCATGTAGGCGGCGTCGCCGATCGGCCAACCCATCGCCAGGTAGCCCGCCGTGCCGATGACGGCGATCGCAAGGACCCCCGCCAGCCAGAGCCGGACGTGCGATCCGCGGAACACCTGGAGGAGGGCGGTCATCACGAGCGGATGCTAGCGTCCCGGGGCGTCCGGCATGAGGGCCATCCGGCCCGTTCGCGGGCGCTCCGGGCGTATCATCGAGGTCCCGACCACCCCCGACCCGTGAGGTTCCTCCGATGACGACCGACACCCGCTCCGGCGTGCGCACGACTCAGATGGTCATCGGCGGCGAGACGGTGGATGCCGCGGACGGGCAGACGTTCGACGTCGTCAACCCGGCGGATGGCAGGTCATCGCGACGGCGCCGCTCGGCGGGCGAGAGGACGTGGACCGCGCGGTCGCGGCCGCCCAGAAGGCGTTCGAGGATCGCAAGGGCTGGGCGAACTGGGCCGCCGGCAAGCGCGGTCGGACGCTCGCGAAGTTCGCGGCGCTCATCAAGGACCACACCGAGGAGCTGGCCCAGCTCGAGAGCCGGAACGTCGGCAAGCCGATCAGCGGCGCGCGCGGCGAGATCACCGGCGCCAGCCTCGTGTTCGACTACTACGCGGGGGCCGCCAACAAGATCTTCGGCCAGACGATCCCGGTCTCGAAGCCGGGCCTGGACCTGACCCTGCGCGAGCCGATCGGCGTGGTGGGGCTCATCGTGCCCTGGAACTTCCCGCTGCTGATGGCCTCGTGGAAGGTCGCCCCGGCGCTGGCCGCCGGCAACACCGCGATCCTCAAGCCCGCCAGCTACTCCCCGTTGACGGCGCTGCGGCTCGGGGAGCTGGCGCTGGAAGCGGGGATCCCGGCGGGCGTCCTGAACGTGGTGACCGGTCCGGGCGGGACGGCCGGCGCGTCGATCGCGGCCCATCCGGGCATCGGCAAGGTCGCCTTCACCGGCGAGACCACGACCGGCCAGGAGATCATGCGGCTGGCGTCGGGCAACGTGAAGAAGATCTCCCTGGAGCTTGGCGGCAAGAGCCCCAACATCGTGTTCGCCGACGCGGACCTCGAGAAGTTCGCGCGCGAGTCGCCGTATTCGGTCTTCGACAACACCGGCCAGGACTGCTGCGCGCGCAGCCGGATCCTCGTGGAGCGGTCCGTGCAGGAGCGGGTCGTGGAGCTGTTCGCGGCGGCCACCCTGAACGTCAAGGTCGGCGACCCGGCGGACGAGGCGACCGAGATGGGGACGCTCGTCAGCTTCAAGCAGCGCGACCGAGTCAAGCGACTACATCGAGATCGGCCTTGGCGAGGGCGCGACGCTCGTGGTCGGCGGCGAGGCGCCCACGGATCCGGCGCTCGCCGGTGGCGCCTACCTCATGCCGACCGTGTTCGATGGCGTGTCGAACGACATGCGCATCGCGCGCGAGGAGATCTTCGGACCGGTCGTCTCGATCATCCCGTTCGACACCGAAGAGGAGGCGCTCCGCCTCGCGAACGCGACGCCGTACGGCCTGTCCGGGCTCGATCTGGAGTCGCGACATCGGCAAGGCGCTGCGTGCCGCGAAGGCACTCCAGGCCGGCGTCATCAGCGTCAACTCGAACAGCTCCGTCCACACCGAGGCGCCGTTCGGTGGCTACAAGATGTCCGGCATCGGGCGGGAGCTCGGGATGGGCGCGCTGGACCTGTACACGGAGACGAAGAACGTCTTCATCGACCTGACCTGAGGCGGCGGCGCGTCAGCGTCCCGAGACGCCCGTGGCCTCGACCGGCGAGCGTGTCGGCCCGCTCACGCACTCGTTCCGACCGAGGTCACCCGGGGCCACGGCCCGCGCTGCCGCCGGCTCGTCGGGCCAAGTCCGGGCGGCGGCAGCAGCCAATCGCGAAGGGCCCAGGTCGTCGTCGAGAACGCGATGCCCGACCACGGGATGTCCTCGGGGGCGAACGCCTGGACCTCGGTCGCCTCCGGGGTCGGCGCTGCGATGCCACCGACGATGCGCGCCTCGAACGCCAGCGTCACGACTGCCGCCTCCAGACGCGTGTAGAGCCCGATGATCTCGCCCGGCTCGACGAGCAGGCCGGTCTCCTCCCAGGTCTCGCGGATGGCAGCCTGATTGACCGTCTCGTCGACTTCGAGGAAGCCGCCGGGCTGGGCCCACCAGCCCTTGCCGGGCTCGATGCCGCGCCGGATGAGGACGATCTCGCCGGTCTCGGTGATCGGGAAGACGGTCACCACGAGGCGCGGGTTCACGTACACGATGTGGCCGCAATCGGGGCAGGCCAGACGCTCGCGGTCCTCGCCGTCGACCATGCCGAACTGCAGCGACGAGCCGCATCGTGAGCAGAAGTTGAGGCTGGATGCGATCCAGTGGGGCACGCCGAGGCCACTCTCGAGGTCCGTTGATCGACCGTCCGGGTCCGCGTTCGAACGGATCCATGTCGGTCATGCCAGCAAGACCACGGCCGCCGCCAGGAGCAGGGCCGTCAGGCCGACCACGCTGACCGCCACCCACGCCAGACGGAACAGCCCCTTGCCCCGGTCGACCGGCATCCATGCCCATGCCGAGCGCCAGATGCGCAGGACGGCATCCGCGGTCGTGAGAGCAGCAGCGGTGTCGCGATGAGGACGCACAGCTTGACCAGTGGACTGCCCAGCGGCGCGCCCAAGCTCCAGGGCGGTGATCGCGATCGCGCCGCAGATGAGCACGATGACGCTCAGGTTGATGTAGTGGCGCTGGAGCGGGGTCGGGGCGGTCTCGGGAACGGAGCGAGGAGGCAGGCCCTGGAGGCTGGGCGGCAGGGCGCCCGTGACCTGCGGCGCGCGCGATGCCGGCTCCGGCACCGCCTGGCGGTCCAGCACGGGCATCCCGGGTTCCCAGCGTTCGTCGTCCATCGATATCGAGTGTAGCGGGATGCCGTGCCCCGAGCCGGGCGTCAGGCTTGGTCCAGCGCCACCCGGAAGCCGCAGCCGGTCCGCGCACGGACCTCATCCTCGGTCACGCCCGGATGCAGCTCGACGAGCACCAGCCCCTCGCCCGGGACGACCTCGAAGACGCACAGGTCCGTGATGATCTTGTTGACGACCGCGCGGCCGGTGATCGGCAGCGTGCACTCGGGCAGGATCTTGGGGCTGCCGTCCTTGGCGTTGTGATCCATCAGGACGATGACCCGGCCGACGCCCGACACGAGGTCCATCGCGCCGCCCGGGCCCTTGACCATCTTGCCCGGCACCATCCAGTTGGCGAGGTCGCCGTTCTCCGCGACTTCCAGGCCGCCGAGGATGGCGATGTCGATGTGGCCGCCGCGGATCATCGCGAACGAGTCGGCGCTCGAGAAGAAGCTGGCGCCCGGGATGGCCGTGACCGTCTGCTTGCCGGCGTTGATGAGATCCGGGTCCACCTCGTCGTCGAGTCGGGAACGGCCCGATCCCGAGCATGCCGTTCTCGGACTGCAGGACGACCTCGATGCCGTCGGGGATGTGGTTGGCGACCAGCGTCGGGATGCCGATCCCGAGGTTGACGTAGTCGCCGTCGCGCAGCTCCTGCGCCGCCCGGCGCGCCATCAGGTCGCGGGTCGGCGAGACGGCCGCGGACTGAGCCGCCGCGGCGCCTGGGCTCGAAACCGTTCGGAACTCGATGCGGCCTTCGTACCGAGCGCCGGCCACGATCCGATCGACGTAGATGCCCGGCGTGTCGATCTCGTCCGGATCCAGCTCGCCGACCTCGACGAGGTGCTCCACCTCGGCAACGGTGACGTCGCCGCACGCCGCGATCATCGGGTTGAAGTTACGCGCGGTCTTGCGATAGACGAGGTTGCCGGCGGTGTCGCCCTTCCACGCCTTCACCAACGAGAGGTCGGCGCGGATGCCCTCCTCGAGGACGTACTCGCGCCCGCCGAACGCGCGCACATCCTTGCCCTCGGCGAGGCTGGTCGCGTAGCCCGTCCGCGTGTAGAACCCCGGGATCCCGGCGCCGCCGGCTCGGAGGCGCTCGGCGAGCGTGCCCTGCGGGACCAGCTCCAGCTCGATCTCGCCCGCCAGCGCCTGGCGCTCGAACTCCCGGTTCTCGCCGACGTACGACGCGACGATCCGGCGGACCTGCCGACCGGGCAGGAGCAACCCCATGCCGAAGTCGTCCACGCCGGCGTTGTTGCCGATGATCGTCAGGTCCGTGACGCCGCTTGCCACGACCGCCGCGATGAGGTTCTCCGGGATCCCGCACAGGCCGAACCCGCCGGCCGCGATCCGCATCCCGTCGTGACAGCAGCCCGTCCAGGGCCTCCGCCGCGCTCGCGCGGACCTTGGCGCGCGGGTTCGCCATCAGAGGCTCCGGGACTCGTCCGCGTCCGGGTCATCCACCGCGATCTCGCAGGTCGGGCAGAACCAGCGCGTTTCGAGTGGCGTCCCGCAGGTGCCGTGGCGGATCGGTTCGGGATCGCCACCGGTCCGGGCCCCCCAGTCGGCCAGCAGTCGCAACGCCGACGCCAGGTCTCGTCCATCAGCGGTCAGCGCGTACGACATGCGCTGCGGTCGCTCCTGGTACGGCGTCGCGACGACGATCCGTCCTCGCTCCAGGCGCCGCAACCGATCCGAGAGGATGTTCGGGGCGATCCCGGTCACGACCTCGCCGAGCTCGTTGAAGCGCCGCGGTCCATCCAGCAGGGCTTCCACGAGCAGGAGGCTCCAGCGGTCGCCGACCCGCTCGAGTGCCGCCTCCAGCGGGGTCGTGGCGGGGCGCAGCGGTCGGTCGAGCCATCGGGTCGATGGTAGGCGCGCGCCCGGGGCTTGTCACGAACCGCTGTTAGTAGTAGATTGCAAGTCACAAGTGGCTCACGACTCCCGCGACCACGCGAACCGGGCTTCAGAGGTACAGGAACCGATGAGTGTCATCGACGAACTCCAGACAGCCGTCACCACCATCGCCGAGGGCGTTGGGTCGTCCATCGTCGGGATCGGTCGCGGCGATCGCGGCTCCGGCATCGTGATCGCCGAGGGCAAGGTCCTGACCAACGCCCACAACCTGCGCGGCGACGAGGTCACCGTCACGTTCGCCGACGGCCGCCACGCACGCGGGGCCGTCACCGGCGTGGATCGCGACGGCGATCTGGCCGTCGTGAGCGTCGACACGACCGGCGCGATCCCACTCACGTGGGGCGATGGGGAGGCGCTGACCCTCGGCACCGCGGTCTTCGGGGCCGCGGCCAGCCACGGTGGCGGGACGCGTGTGACCTTCGGGCTGGTCTCCGCGGTGGCTCGCTCATTCCGCGGCCCGGGTGGTCGGCGGATCAGCGGCAGCATCGAGCACACCGCTCCCCTGGCGCCTGGCTCGTCCGGCGGCGCCCTCGTGGACGCAGGCCGGCAACCTGGTCGGGATCAACACCAACCGGATCGGCGAGGGCTTCTACCTGGCCCTCCCCGCGGACGCCGCGCTTCGCGAGCGGATCGAAGCCCTGGGTCGCGGCGAGTCGCCCGAGCCCACGCGGCTCGGCGTGGCGGTCGCGCCGGCGCACGTCGCCCGGCGGATGCGTCGCGCAGTCGGGCTCCCCGAACGTGACGGCGTCCTCGTCCGCGGTGTCGAGGACGACAGCCTCGCCGACGCGGCCGGCATCGATGCGGGCGACCTGATCGTCTCGGCCGGCGGCAAGCCCGTCACCGATGCCGATGACCTGTTCGAGGCGCTCGGCTCATCGAAGACCCCGTTCGACATCGTGCTGGTGCGCGGGAACGACGAGCGGACCGTCACGGTCGGCTAAGCCGGCTAGCTCGGGAGCGAGCCCTCGGCGTTGGACGGGTCGTCCAGCACCGTCTGCGTCTGGCGGGCGCGCCACGCGACAAGCCGCGCGGACAACGCAGGGTCCGAGATGGCCAGGATGGCCGCCGCCAGGAGACCGGCATTGGTGGCGTTCCCGATGGCGACCGTGGCGACCGGTACGCCGCGTGGCATCTGGACGATGGACAGCAGCGAGTCCAGGCCGCCGAGGTGCCTGGTCGGGATCGGCACGCCGATGACCGGCAGGATCGTCTTCGCGGCGAGCATCCCGGGCAGATGCGCCGCCCCGCCGGCTCCCGCGACGATGACGCGGATCCCGCGATCGGCGGCTTCCTCGGCATATCGGAACAGGCGATCCGGGGTGCGATGAGCGGACACGACCTTCAGCTCGGACGGGATCCCCAGCTCGTCGAGGATGGCGACCGCGTCCTGCAGCGTCGGGAAGTCGGAACGACTGCCGCCGACGACCCCGACGACCGGCCGGTCGTCCCCGGTCGACGCGCTCATGGCTCGTCCTCCCAGCTCAGTGCCGCCAGGGCCGCCCGCGCACGATCCAGCGCCAGCTTGGCGTCCGGTCCGACGGCGCTCAGGTGGCCCATCTTGCGACGGTCGAAGACTCGCCGCTTGTCGTACAGGTGGAGATGGATCGACGGATCGGCGAGGGCCTTGCCGATCCCCAGGAGGCGTGCCTCACGCGCCGCACCGGTCCCGAGCAGATTGACGACCGCGGTCGGTGCGAGGACGGCGGGCGATCCAAGGCCCAGGCCGGTGATCGCCCGGATGTGCTGCTCGAACTGCGAGGTCTCCGCCCCGTCGAGCGTCCAGTGGCCGGAGTTGTGGACCCGGGGGGCCAGTTCGTTGACGACGATCGAGCCGTCATCGAGCCAGAACAGCTCGGCGGTGAGGGTGCCGCACAGGCCCATCGCGATGGCGAGGTCCCAGCAGACCTGGGTCGCTCGCGCGGCGACGTCGTCCGGGATGTCAGCGGGCGCGACCGATTCGACGAGGATCCCGTCGTCGTGGACGTTGCGAGCGACCGGGTAGACCGCCGTCTCGCCGTTCAGGCCGCGAGCCAGGACGACCGAGAGTTCGGCCTGGAACACCAGCTCGCGTTCGACGAGCAGCTGGCTGCCGGCCGGGCGACCGAGCCGCCCCAGCGCATCGTCCAGATCGGCTGCGGTGGCGATGCGGAGCTGGCTCCGTCCGTCGTAGCCGCCCGTGGCTGCCTTGAGCCGAAGCGGGAACCCAAGATCGACGGCGGCGGCCCGCAGCTGGGCCAGCGTGCGCACTTCGCGCCACGGCGCGACCTGTCCGCCGACGCTCTCGATGAACCGCCGCTCGGCGATGCGGTCCTGCGTGCTCACGAGCGGGTACCGACCGGGGCGGACGGGCCGGCGACGCTCCAATGCCGACACGACATCCGCCGACACGTGCTCCAGCTCGTACGTGATCACGTTCGAGACATCGGCGAGACGAAGTGCCGCCCCGACGTCGTCATAGGAGCCGAGGATCACCTGGTCCGCCACGGCCGCCGCCGGGCAGTCCGGGTCGGGATCCAGGATCGCCACGCGGTACCCCATCGCGCGTGCCGCAAGGGCGAGCATCCGCCCCAGCTGGCCGCCGCCGAGGATGCCGATCACGGCCGGCGGACCCAGCGGCGGGCGCGGCACGCCGATCCGGCGATGGACGTCGGCGATCCACGCCTGCTTGCGGTACGTGTATTGGAGCCCTTCCTGGAACCCACCGGAGACGATCTCGGTCTTGAGCTCGGCGTAGGCGGCGACCAGGGCCGGGTCCGCCCGCAGCGCATCCCGGAAGGCGAGATCGCGGACGAGCTCGTCGCCTCGTGGCTGGACGTGGAGGTGGATCCTGAACGACACATCCTCGACGGCCATCGAGCCCACGAGCATGGGTCGGGTCGACGGGAACGGGTTGGGGCCCGGCTGCGGCCCGAACCCGAGTTCCAGGAGCATGGCCGTTACGCCCGGGATGTCATCCGGGTCCGTGGCGATGACCAGGTCCACGATCCCCTTGCCGGGCAGTCCCGGCACGGCCGTGCTCCCGATGTGCTCGACGACCAGGTCCGGCCGCAGTCCGGCAACGAGGGACACGACGGCGTCCGCCACGATCTGGGATCTGCGGATCCCACGGCAGCACCTTCGCTGGCTTGCGCACGTAGGGCCCGATCGGGGGGAGTGGGTGGTCCGGCTGGGTCACTGGGCGAGTGTATAGACTGCGACCCATGCACGAGGTCGGCGATTCGACACGTCACGTCGTCCTCGTCGGGCTGATGGGCGTCGGCAAGACGACGACCGGCGTCGCCCTGGCGGCCCACCTCGGTCGGCCATTCCGGGACTCCGATGTCGAGATCCGGGCCGCGACCGGCCTGACCGTCAGGGAGCTTGGCGACCGCGACGGGGTCGACGCGATGCATGCGATCGAGGCCAGGGAGTTGCTCGATGCGCTGGGCGCGCCGGGCCCGACGGTCATCGGGGCAGCCGCCAGCATCGTCGACGACGAGACCTGCCGCGAAGCGCTCGCCGCCGCGGCTGCGCCCGTCGTCTGGCTGCGCGCCCGACCCGACGTCGTGGGGGCGCGCTTCGGCGCGAACGGCGAGCATCGGCCGACATTCGGGGATACGCCGGATGCGCTGCTGGCCCGGCAGATGGTCGAGCGCGGACCGGGCCTCGAGGCCATGGCGACCGTCGTGATCGATGTCGACGAGCTGACCCCGGACGAGGTCGTGGCTCGCGTGGTCGAGGCACTCGGCTAGCATCGGGACATGACCGCGCCCGATCGCGCTCCTGCTGGACGTCGACACCGGGATCGACGACAGCCTGGCGCTGCTGTACGCCGCCGCCTCGCCGGACGTCGAGCTCGTGGCGGTCACCTGCGTGTCGGGCAACGCCGAGGCGCGACAGGTCGCGCTGAACACCCTCGCCGTCCTGGAACTCGCCGGGCGGACGGACGTCGAGGTTGCTCTCGGGCGGGAGGTGCCACTGGTCCGACCGCTGGAGACCACCCCGGAGACCCACGGCCCGCGCGGGATCGGGTATGCCGAACTGCCGACCCCTGCCCGCCCGTCGAGCGATCGGCACGGGGTGGACCTCATCGTCGAGGAGGCCCGCCGCCGGCCGGGCGAGATCGAGCTGGTCACGCTTGGACCACTGACCAACCTGGCGGTGGCCCTTGAACGGGAACCGGCACTGCCCCGGCTCCTGCGCGGCTACACGCTGATGGGAGGAGCCTTCGGGGTCCCCGGCAACACGACTCCGACGACCGAATGGAACATCCATTGCGACCCCGATGCCGCAAAGCTCGTGTTCCGTGCCTGGGCGGACGCGCGCGCCGACGATCCGACGATCGCCCGACCGCTGGCGATGGGCCTCGATGTCACCGAGGGGGCACGGATCCTGCCGGAGCACGTCGTCCGCCTGGCACGACGCGCGGGCAGCCGACCGGACGACTCGATCGCCCTGGAGCGCGGCGAGGATCCGATGATCGCGACCCGATCCGTGGCGAGCGACCCGACCATCCGGTTCGTGGCCGACGCGCTGCGCTTCTACATGGAGTTCCACGCCCGATACGACGGCTTCTACGGCGCGTTCATCCACGACCCCCTGGCCGTCGCGGCCGCGCTCGACCGGACGCTCGTGACGACCGAGGCGCTGTTCGTCGACGTCGAGACGAGCGGCGAACTGACGACCGGGATGACCGTGGCGGATCGACGACACCTGACCGGCAAGGCGCCGAACCTGGACGTGGCCGTCACGGCGGACGTGCCCGAGTTCCTGGAGCGCCTGATCGAGCGGGTAGGTCGCCTCGCCGCCGACCGCTCGGCCGCGGCAGGCTGACTCGATGGACTGGCTGACCGTCTGTGTCGAAGGGGCCACGACCCCCTGCGTGGCGCCCGTCCAGCTGGCCTACCTCCTCGCTATCGTGGTCGCGATCGGCCTCCTGGCCATGGTCGCCCGGCGCTCTCGCGACCTGTCCACCGCGGTGCTGAGCCTGATGGCCGTCGCCATCGCGATCAATATCGCCGTCGGTTCGCTGACCGTGGCCCTGCGCCTCCCGCTGTACCTCGACTCGGTGGGGACCGTGCTGGTGGGAGCCCTCGCCGGTCCGTGGGCGGGCGCGCTGACCGGCCTGCTCTCCAACCTCGTCTGGTCCATCCTGCCGATCCCCGGTGGCGCCGGCCCGGCCACGGCGTTCTTCGCGCCGGTAGCGGCGACCATCGGCCTGATGGCCGGGTTCTGGGCGAGCCGCGGCGTCTTCCGGCTTCGATCCGACGACTCGCGGATCGGAGGATTCCTGGCCCTGGCGCTCGGGATCGGCGCCGCCGCGGTCGCGCTTCTCGTCGTCCAGAACACGATCGGGCTGGGATTCGATCCGAACGACCAGGGCTCGCAGGTCCGATTCGTGGCGGTCGGCGTCACGATCGCCCTCGTCGGTGTCGGCACCGCCTGGTCGAGCGGTCGCACGATCTTCCGCCTGCGCGAGGACGACCCCCGGACGCGGACGTACCTCGTCGCCGCAACGGCGATCTCGGCGGCTGCCCTGGTCTTCGCGGTGATCCGTCTGCTCTTCGCACCGACCGGCTACTTCTCGACCGTCACCGGCATCGATCCGAGCGCCGACGAGGGGGCATTCCGGCTGGCGGCGAACCTGAGCGGCGTGGCGCTGCCCGATCCCCTCGGTCTCGTCGTGGCAGCCGGCGTGGCGCTGGCCATGGGGATCGTCGTGATGTCCTGGGCCCGACGTGGCGAACATGCCCGCTTCTTCCCGGTCTGGGTCGGTGGATTCACGACGGGTGTCGTGGCCGCCCTCATCGCCGCCCCGATCGCGGCCGGCGTCTTCGGCGGCGTCACCGGCGGCGGGACGGACGCGCTCGTCGCGCTCTTCCGGACGCTGGGGCTCAGCGTGTTCCAGTCCGCCTTCGCCCAGGGCCTCACGAGCGACCCACTCGACAAGACGATCAGCTACACGATCGTCTTCGTGGTGCTGACCTCGTTGCCGGTCACGACCCGGACGATGTTCAGCCGCGGTGAACTGACCGTCGCCGAGTGAGGGCTGCCGCATCCGGCTACTACGTCGCGGGGACGAGCTGGCTGCATCGACGCCATCCGCTGACGAAGTCCCTGGCCGTCCTGTTCATCCTCTTCGCGGCGTTCCTGTTGCCGGCGGCGAGCCTCCTGGCGCTGGCGGTCGCCCTCGCCGTCGGTGCCGCGTCGGCCCGACTCGCAGGAGCCGTGATCCGGTCGCTTCGGATCCCGGCGGCCCTCGTTGTGTCGATCCTCGTCGTCAACGCCCTGTTCTTCCCGGGCGGCCATGACGTGGTGGCGCAGGCCGGCCCGTTCGCGATCACGCGCGAGGGGCTCACCTTCGGGCTCGTGTCCGCCGGCCGGCTGCTCGTCACCTACATGGCCGCCGCCCTGTTCCTGTTCTCGACGCTCCCCGACGACCTGCTGGAGACACTGGTCGAGCGCGGCGTGAGCCATCGGATCGCGTTCGTGATCCTTTCGGCGGTCCAGCTGGTCCCCCGGATGCAGGCGCGCGCCGGTGGGATCCTGGCCGCGCAGCAGGCCCGCGGACTGATCCTGGGTGGGTCCCCCTGGCGGCGGGTCCGGGTCCTGATCCCGCTGGTGGCCCCCGTCCTGCTCGGCGCCCTGGTGGACGTACGCGAGCGCACCTTGGCCCTGGAGTCCCGTGGGTTCGGCGCGCGTCCCGGCCGGACGGCCTATCGAGTCGTCCGGGACTCCGGGATGGATCGGCTCCTGCGACTGGGCCTTGCCCTCGCCATGGTGGCGATGGTCGGCGCGGTGGTCACGGGCGTCATCCGGTGAGCGTCACCATCGAGGGGCTCACGGTCCGCTACGCGGGCCGCCCGGATGCAGCACTGGCGGACCTGTCACTCGGCGTGGAGCCGGGCGAGCGCCTGGGTATCACGGGGCGGACCGGTGCCGGCAAGTCGACACTGGCGCTCGCGGTGGTGGGACTCCTCCCAAGGGTGGTGCGTGCCTCGGTGGCCGGCCGGGTGCTCGTTGACGGACATGATGCCCTCACCGCAGCCCCCGCGGACCTGCTCGGCCGGGTCGGGATCGTCTTCTCGGCACCGGCGGAGCAGCTGTCCGGATCCAAGCTCACGGTCCGCGAGGAACTCGCGTTCGGGCTGGAGAACCTGGGTGTCCCCCGCTCCGAGATGGATGGACGGATCGACGCCGTCATGGCGGACCTCGGGATCGTGCACCTGGCCGACCGTGAGCCAGGGTCCCTGTCGGGCGGCGAGCAGCAACGGGTCGCGATCGCCGGCATCGTCGCGATGGGGCCGGATGTGCTCGTCCTCGATGAGCCGACGGCTGAACTCGACCCGACCGGGACGGCCGCGGTCGCAGACCTGCTGGACGGCCTGTCCACGGCCGGGAGGACGATCCTGTGCGTCGAGCACGACCCGGTCGTGCTGCGCCGAAGCGGACGGATCGTCGTCCTCGAAGGCGGCCGCGTCATCGCCGACGACGTCCCGGCGAGCGCCCTGGCCGCAGCCGGGACGCTGCACCCGCCGACAGTCGTCGAGCCGCTCGTCTGGACGGCCGGCCCTGGGCGCGCCGGTGCAGCGGTGGCCATCGAACACGTCAGCTACCGCTACCCGGACGGCGTCGAGGCCCTGCGGGACGTCTCGCTCGGGGTGCACGCCGGGGAGGCCGTCGCCATCGTTGGCGACAACGGATCGGGCAAGACGACGCTGGCGAAGCACCTCAACGGCCTCATCCGCCCGGCTGCTGGCCGCGTGCTGCTGGACGGCGTTTCGACAGACGGCATGCCGGTCCATCGACTCGCCAGGGCAGTCGGCTTCGCGTTCCAGGACCCAGGCGATCAGCTCTTCGAGCGGTCGGTCGGTCGCGAGGTGAGCTTCGGTCCACGGCAGATGGGGCATACGTCGGTCGACACAGCGGCCCTCGTCGAGGCCGCCCTCACGTTGACAGGCCTGACGGGCGAGCGCGACGTGAACCCCTACGACCTGGACAGGTCGCGGCGCAAGCTCGTCACGCTGGCCGGGGTCCTCGCGATGGATCCGGCGATCCTCGTCCTGGACGAGCCGACCACCGGTCAGGACCCCGAGGGCGTCGAGCGCATCGGTCGGATCGTCCGGGCGATGCAGGCCGCCGGGCGGACGGTCGTCGCGATCACCCACGACGCCTCGTTTGCCGCGCGATGGTTCGATCGCGTCGTCGTCATGCGCGAGGGTCGGGTGGTGGACCCCCCACCACCAGGAGCATGAAGGAGGTCTCGACCACGTCGATCCCGGCGATGATCAGGGCGACGACGAGCGGTAGCGGACTGGCCACGGCCCAACCGGCGGCCGCCGCGAAGGCCGCCACGGCGAGAAAGGCCAGTCGCACGCCACGGATGAGCCGGCGGATGTCCGCCTCGCCGGCGCTCAGCGCGACCAGGCCGCGCGTGAGCAGCACGATCCCGACGGCGACGGACCCACCGATCAAGGCGGCTCGAACGATCGACGGCGGGTCCACGATGGCCTCGAGGAAGGCCGGGGTCAGGCCCAGCGCGGTCCCGATGGCGACCGCGAGCACGCCGGCCAGGATGGCCAAGGCGGCCGCGAGGCGCGACCTCACGTCGGCGTAGGCCTCACGTCAGCGCGACCTCGGCGACCTCACCGCCCAGGATCCGCCAGGCCCGCAGGCTCGGCTGGCCCGTGACGGCATCGGCCTCATCGTCGCTGAGCGAGACAAGCAGGTAGAGCGCCTCCGGGTAGAAGGCGAGTCCGACGTCCGTCGGCGACGGCACGGCCGGTGTATGCGTGTGGGAGTGGACGATCCCCCAGAAGACCTCGTCCGCGTCGTCGGTCTCGATCGTCGAGGCGCAGCAGGTCCTCCGGATGGATCTCGTAGCGGTAGGGCGAGGCGGCCTTGTTGCGCGTCGGCTCGAAGCGGAGAGCGACGCCACCATCCGCCGCCGGCTTGTCACCGACGATCAGGCCGCAGGCCTCGTTCGGGTACTCGGCGCGAGCGTGCGTGACGATCGCGTCGCGGATGTCCACGGACAGGGCTACCGCTGAGGGTCCGCTCACCACCAGTTGACGCCGCCCTCGAGGGCCTCTTCCATGTCATCCAGGTCGGTGGAGAACGTGCCGGCCGAGAGGTACTTCCAGCCGCCGTCCGGCAACAGCGCGACGATCGTGCCGTGATCCATCGTCTGTGCCTCGCGGGCCGCCGCCACCAGCACGGCCCCACACGATGGCCCGGCGAAGATCCCCTCCTTGAACACGAGGTCCCGCAGGGCTGCGATGGCATCGCGGTTCGAGACCAGGTACTTGGCGTCCAGCAACTCGGGCTGGAAGATCTCGGGAACGAAGCCTTCCTCCAGCGACCGCAGACCCTGGACCAGTTCCCCGGGGAGTGGCTCGGCCGCCACCACCCGCACGCCCGGCTTCCGCTCGCGCAGGTAGCGCGACACGCCCATCAGCGTGCCAGACGTCCCGAGCCCCGCCACGAACACGTCGATCTCCGGGCAGTCGGCCAGGATCTCCGGACCGGTCGTCTCGTAGTGGGCGAGTGCGTTCGCCGGGTTCCCGTACTGGTACGGCATGACGAACCGCTCGTCCTTGCTGACGAGGTGCTTGGCCAGGGCGATCGCCCCGTTCGAGCCGAGCGATCCCGGGCGAATCGATGACCTCCGCCCCGAACAGCGCAGCCATCTGGCGTCGCTCGTTGGTGACGTTGTCCGGCATGACCAGCGCCACGCGGTAGCCCTTGCGCCGGCCGATCATCGCGAGCGCGATCCCGGTGTTGCCGGACGTCGGCTCCAGGATGATCGAATCCTCGTGGAGCAGGCCGCGCGCCTCGAGGTCCTCGATCAGGTACTTGGCGACGCGGTCCTTCACGGAGCCCGTCGGGTTGAGCATCTCCAGCTTGGCGAAGATGCGGACGTCCGGGTTCGGCGACATTCGCGGGATCTCGACGAGCGGCGTGTACCCGATCGCGTCGAGGATGTTGTCGTATCGCCCGCCGTGCGGCTCGAGCGCGTCGTGCGCGTGCGCATGATGGTGCTCGTGATCGTCGAGCGGCCGCAGGACCGCCACGGTCATCCGCCTGCCATCGCGGGCAGGAGACGCACTTCGTCGCTCGAGGCGACCGGTGTCTCCAGCCCGGCGAGGTACCGAACGTCCTGCCCGTTGACGTACACGTTGACGAACCGGTTCAGGTCGCCGTCCGGCGTGAGGAGCTGGGAGCCGAGGGCCGGATGCTCCTCCACCAGCGTGGTCACCACGGCCCGGATCGAGTCGCCCGGCACCTCCAGCGACTTGACGCCGCCCACGTTGGCACGCAGGACGGACGGGATGAAGACCGTGCTCATGCCCTGGCCTCGCCGGCGCCGGTGACCGCGGACCCGAGGGCCGCCCCGAACCCGGTCCCTCCGAGCAGGAACGGTGCACCGCCACCCACCGCGGCAGTCGCCAACGGTCGCCCAGCCGCGCGTGCCTCGACGGCCGCATCGCTGCAGACCGGGCAGTTCGGATCGCGGCGGAGCTTGAGCTCGGTGAACTCGGTCTCGAGGGCATCGAAGAGCAGCAGCCGACCGGACAGCGTCTCGCCGATCCCGAGTAGGACCTTGAGCGCCTCGTTCGCCTGGAGCAGGCCGAGGATCCCGGGCACGACGCCCAGGACGCCCGCCACGGAGCAGCCGGGTGCGAGCTCCGGCGGCGGTGGGGTCGGATACAGGCAGCGGTAGCACGGGCCCTCGTACGGGACGAAGGTCGTGAGCTGGCCCTCGAACCGGAACACGCTGGCGTGGACGACCGGGATGCCAGCCGCGACCGCCGCGTCGTTGAGCGTGTAGCGCGTCTCGAAGGTGTCGGTGCCGTCGAGGATGACGTCATACCCGGCGATGAGCCGCTCGACATTGTCCGGTCCCAGCATCTCCTCGTGGGCGACCACCTTCACGTCCGGGTTCAGCGCGTTGAGAGACTTGCGCGCGGATTCGACCTTGCGCTCCCCCACCCGGTCGTTGGTGTGGACGATCTGGCGCTGCAGGTTGCTCAGGTCCACCACGTCGAAGTCGACGATGCCGATGGTCCCGACCCCGGCGGCGGCCAGGTAGAGCGACGCGGGCGAACCGAGCCCGCCCGCCCCGATGAGAAGCGCCTTCGAGCCCAGCAGCTTCGCCTGGCCGGCCGTGCCGACCTCGGGGATCAGCAGGTGGCGGCTGTAGCGCTGCTTCTGCTCGGCGGTCAGGACGACCGGGGTGACGAACTCGAGCCCGGCGCCCTTCCAGCCCTGGAACCCGCCGCTCATGGACGCGACGTCCGTGTAGCCCATCTCGGCGAGGGTCTGCGCGGCGAACAGCGAGCGCACGCCACCCGCGCAGTAGAGGACGATCGGCTGGTCGCGGAGGGGAGCGACGCCCTCGATCTGCTGCTCGATGTAGCTCTTGGAGATGTGGGTCGCGCCGGGCAGGTAGCCCTGCTCCCATTCGGACGCCTCGCGGACGTCCACGATGGTGGCGGCGCCGGCTGGCAGGGCGTCGACCTCCTGGACACTGACTTCCCTGATCTGGGCGCGGGCCTCGCGAAGGAGGTCCGCATAGGACTTCGGCATGGGGCTGGTGGGGCTCCGATGATCGACGGGCTGGTATCGGGCGGATACCAGGGCGGTTGGACGGGTCTACTCGTCCATTCGACGGAAGGGCCCGGGCGGACTTGCCGCCCGAGATCGTTGTCGTGCCGGCTCAGGCCGGCTTGCGACACCTGCAGCGGCGCTCGATCCGGGCTGTCATGCGCCGGCCTCGGTGGCTGCGGGGGTCTCCGCAGTCGCTCCAAGGTCGGCGAGGACGTGCTGGAGGCTGTCGTGGCTGAGCATCGCGCACTTGAGTCGAGCCGGGCTGATATCGATGCCGAGCAGGTCCAGCAGGTCGTCCGCGCGGATGCCCGCGACCTCGGCCAGCGGCTTGCCCTTGATCTCGTCGGTCAACAGCGAGGCGCTGGCCTGGCTGATGGCGCAGCCGCGGCCCGTGAACCCGACCCGATCCACGATCCCGTCCTTGACCCCGATCATCAGCGTGATCCGGTCGCCGCACAGCGGGTTGGCGCCCTCATACGAGGCGTCGGCGTCCTCAACGACCCCGAAGTTGTGGGGCCGTCGGTAGTGCTCGAGGATGTAGTCGCGGTAGAGGTCGTCCATTCGACTTGCGACTATATCGCGAATGTCCAATCCCGACCACCGAGGTCGGGATTGCGCGTGACCGTTGGCGACACGAGCCGGTACGAAACGGTGGGACCCAACGGGAGCGCGTCGGCGTATCGTCCGGGTCCGGTGGCCACCCAGATCCAGCTTCCTCACTCGATCCAGATCGACGGCCAGGCGTCCAGGCGCGGGTTGATCCCGCGGATGCCGGCCGGCGATCGCCTGCTCGCGGGCGTCGCAACCTGGCTCCAGGCGGACTACGGCGAGTACCTCCGCCACGTCCACCATGACACGCCTGGCGAAGGCGAGGCCCGCCTCACCGCTTCGTTGCATCCGGCCGCCCCCGCGATCGTCATGACGGCCTCGGACATCGGGCGCGTGACGGTCAGCGCCGAGACGGCCGCAGCCGGCCCCGGCTATCACCGCTTCCTCGGACAGGTCCTCGGACGGATGGCCGACGACGCCGGCATCGAATGGTCGCCCGACGAGGCAGATCAGTTCGCCTTCGCTGAGCGTCCGGTCGTCGAGCGTGCCTACCTGGGGTGGCTCGGTCCCGTGCTCGGCCAGGCGCGCGACGCGCTTCGTCTCGGCGCCCGCAGCCAGCTCGGGCTGCCCGACGGCACGCGCTTCACCTTCGAAGGCGCGATCGCGACCGCGCTGGGACCGCGCGACGAGACGTGGCTGGCGGCCGCCATCGCCGATCCACGTATCGCGATCGACATCGCGCCATGGTGGGCCGATGCCCCCGACCCGCGTTACCTGCTCAATCGCGCGCTCGCGCTCATGTGGACGGAGGTCCGCTGGCGACGTCCGGCGATCGATGGCGAGAAGGCCCTGTTGCAGGACGTCCACCACCTCCTCGCAAAGGCTTACCCGATGGAGCCCGACCTGCCGTACCCGTGGCACGCGTGGGCGGAGGTCGTGTCCTACGGCGGCTTCGATGACGCAATGGCCCGCCAGGTCATCGCTCGATCGAGTTCCCTGTCGGCGCCGGCGGTCTCGATCGGCTACCGACGGGCGCCGGTGCGAATCACCCACGAGGGCTGGAGCCTGACCGTGCCTGGGGACTTCGCGGAACGGCGTTCGGCCGAGGAGTGGTGGGGCGGCGGACCCGGCCGGCAGATCACGCTGGCGGCCGTGCCGACCGGTTCGATGAGCGCCCAGGCCTTCGTCAACCAGTTCGCGGCCGATCTCGGCGACGAGGCCCTCACCCACCGCGCGGGCGAGCTCGTAGGACGGGCCGAAGATCACGACGGACCCGAGCTCCGGGCTGGAGATCGCCGTCCTCGATGGCTACTCGGCGGTACCCGGCTCCGGCGCGGCGATCCGTATCGAATTCGACGATGCCGGCGACTGGCAGTGGGCGCTCGACATGTGGCGGTCGCTCGCCCCCGGCTGAGACCAGGTCGCCTCAGCCGTTGAAGACGCGCTGGACCTCGAGGAGGCCGGCGACGAGGGCATCGATGTCCTCGTGCGTCGAGTAGACGTTGAAACTGGCGCGGGCTGTCGCCGCCAGGTCCAGGCGCTCGTGGAGCGGCATCGTGCAGTGGTGGCCGGCCCGAACGGCGATCCCGAACCGGTCCAGGATCTGGGCCACGTCGTGCGGGTGGACGTCCGGCAGGTTGAACGGCACGACACCGCCTCGCAGGTCGGCGGCCGGCCCGTACAGCTCGATGTCCGGTACGTTCGCGGCCAGGGTCGTGAGCGCGTAGGCGACCAGGTCGCGCTCGTGCTCGCGCACGGCGTCCATGCCGAGGCCGGCCAGGTACTCCGCGGCGACACCCAGCCCGATCGCGTCACCGACGGCCGGCGTGCCCGCCTCGAACTTCCAGGGGATCTCGTTGAACTCGCTCCGCCGCAGGTGGACCTCGCGGATCATCTCGCCACCGGACAGGAACGGCGGCATGGCCTCGAGCAGTTCGCGACGGGCCCACAGCGCGCCCGAGCCCATCGGGGCCAGCATCTTGTGGCCGCTGAAGGCGTAGAAGTCGCAGCCCAGCTCCTGGACGTCCACCGGCACGTGCGGTACGGCCTGCGCCCCGTCCACCAGCACGAGCGCGCCGGCGGCGTGGGCCATGCTCCACCATCTCGCGGACCGGGTTGATGGTCCCGAGCGTGTTGCTGACGTGGGTGAACGCGACCAGCTTGGGCTTGAGCCGTAGCAGGACCTCGAAGACGTCCAGCCGCAGGATCCCGTCATCCGTGATCGGGATGAACTCCAGGTCGCCGTCCTTCTCCTGGACCAGGAGCTGCCACGGGACGAGGTTGGCGTGATGCTCCATCTCGGTCAGGACGATCGCGTCGCCGCGGCCGATGTTGCGCCGGCCCCATGAGTACGCGACGAGGTTGATCGCCTCGGTCGCGTTGCGGGTGAAGACGATCTCATGCGCGTCGGGGGCGTTGATGAAGCGCGCGACCCGCGCTCGAGCCTCCTCGTAAGCGGCCGTCGCCTGCTCGCCGATCGTGTAGATCCCGCGGTGGACGTTGGCGTTGTACTCGCGGTAGTAGTCCGCCATCGCATCGATGACGACGCTGGGCTTCTGGCTGGTGGACGCCGAGTCGAGGTAGACGAACGGATGTCCGTTGATCTCCTGCTGGAGGATCGGGAAGTCCGCCCGGATCGCGTGCGGATCCAGCGCCCTGGCTGGCTCGGACTTCGGCACGGACGTCAGCGTCATGGCGTGGGGCCCGGGCTAGCGGGCGACCTCCGCGGGACGGGGTCCAGGTCGGCGCCGGCCGGCCCCAGCGGAACGCGCAGGGCCTCATCGGGCACGTCCGGGGAGAGGCCGGCCTCGCGCAGGATCGGCCCGTAGCCCTCGTCCTCGAGGCGGAGCGCGAGGTCCTTGCCGCCGGTCTTCACGATCCGGCCCTGGGCCAGCACGTGGACGACGTCCGGGGTGATGTAGTTGAGCAGGCGCTGGTAGTGGGTGATCAGCAGGACGCCCATGTTCGGGTTGAGCATCGCGTTGACGCCCTCGGCGACGATCCGCAGCGCATCGATGTCGAGCCCGGAGTCCGTCTCGTCGAGGATCGCCATCTCCGGCTCCAGGACGGCCATCTGGAGCATCTCCAGGCGCTTCTTCTCGCCGCCGCTAGAACCCGTCGTTGACGTAGCGCGAGGCGAACGCCTCGTCCATGTGCAGGAGCGCCATCTTCTCGCGCATCTTGTTGCGGAAGTCGCGCATGGAGATGCCGCCCTTGATGGCGTCGGTCGGGTCGATGTTCGGGTCCTTGTCGATGCCCTGCAGCTTGGCGTTGAGGGCGGACCGGATGAAGCTGGCCACGCTCAGGCCGGGGATCGCGGTCGGGTACTGGAAGGCGAGGAACATGCCCAGCCGCGACGCGCTTGTCCGGCGACAGGGCGAGCAGGTCGCGGCCCTTCCAGATGACCTCGCCGCCCTTGATCGATGTAGGCGGGGTGGCCCATCAGGGCGTAGGCGAGGGTCGTCTTGCCGCTGCCGTTGGGGCCCATGATCGCGTGGACCTCGCCCTTGCCGACGGTCAGGTCGATCCCCTGCAGGATCTCCGTCTCGGGGCTGGCGACCGGGGCGACCCGGAGGCCGCGGATGACGAGGTGCTGATCGGTGTCGGTGGTCACGAGGGGGTCAAGGCTCCATGCAGAGGGGTCGGCTGGATGAGCGGCGGCGTGGCGGGCGGCGGGACGAGGTCCGCCAGGGTCATCGAATCGAGCGCGCCGGCGACGGCATCGCGGACGCGGACCCACAGGACGTTGACGGTGCAGCCGGACGAGCGGCCGCAGGCGTTCGAGTGGTCGGGGTCGTCGCTGGCGCAGATCATCGGGGCGATCGGGCCTTCGAGCGCGCGCAGGACCTCGCCCATCGTGATCGTCCTCGGGCGGGCGGGCGAGCTCGTAGCCGCCGTGGGCGCCGCGCGTGCTCACGACGAGACCCGCTTCGCGCAGGCTCACGACGAGCTGCTCGAGGTAGGCGCGGGGCAGGTCCTCCTCCGCCGCGATCTCGGCGAGCGAGGCCGGACCGGTCCCGAAGTGACGCCCGAGCTGGACCATCAGGCGCACGCCGTACTCGCCCTTCGTGCTGAAGGCGATGGCGCCGCTGCCGTGGAAGGTCGCCCGCGGGGTCGTCGGGGTGGTCGTGGCGGCCGGAGTGGTCAGGGTCAGGAGAGGGGTCCTCGAATATCCGAGTGATTTCGTCGGATATGAAGCTTACGCGGCGGCCGGTGGCTGGTCAATCGTGCGCGCCCGAGCGCCTGCTGTACGGGCACGTAGACGCGGATCGTGTCTCCGGCGGAGACCATGCCGCATCGAAAGCTTTGACCTATGTCGACCGGCAAACGCCGGCGATGCCTGCAAGGGCAGCGGCATCCGCAAGGGCGGCCATATCTGCAGAGGCGGCGGATCCGCAAGGGCGGCCATATCTGCTCAGAGCCCGAGGATCCGACAGACTCCGCTGGCGGATGACCCGTTGACATGCTCAGAGCCCGAGGACCCGACGATAGAGGGCTCGATCAGGCGCGAGTGCGGGCTCTGAGCAAGCGGAGGGAGCAGGAGGCCCCCGATTCGTGCACCTTCACTGGCTCTGAGCAGACAGGACGACCCCTTGGACGCCGAACTCGCCAGAATCTCGGGCTCTGAGCAGAACCCAGGCTCCCGCGATCCGGAGCGACGAACCGCGACGGCGCAGCCCTCGCCCCGGACCGGTCGAAACGGAAACGACCGAGGCACCCCATTCACATGGAGCGCCCCGGTCGCAACGCCGCTCGGGGGGGCGGCGTCATGAATGGGGAGGCAGCGAACCCGGGCGGGAGTCGAGTCGTCCGGCCCGTGACGGCCGGACGATCGACGTCGCGCTCGGTGGTGGAAATCGGTGTCGGTCGGTCCAGGAGCCCTCGTCTGCTGTGTTCGCAGCATGCCGCGGGGTCCTGGTCGCGACAAGTACTTTCGTCCGGTCCGGTGACGTCACCGGACCCAACCGAAGTGGACCGAACCACACCGGACCGCACCACCGCCGACGACAGAAGCGGTGCGCGGACGCACGACAGCGTCAGCCGCGGGGCGCGACCGGATCAGCCGGTGGGGTCGATCCCCCGGAGATGGTCCGCGTCGTGGTCGACGGCGATGCGCAGCAGCCCGACGACGTCGAGCACGCCGTAGTGGCGTGCGTCCCGGACCGGGCCCAGCCGTCGTCATCGAGGGCGCGGATCGTGGCGACGGTCTCGGCGCGAACGCCGGCGAACGCTGCGACGATCGCGTCGAGCGGCGCTCCCTCCAGCCCTGGCTCCAGGCCGGGCTCGGTCCACGTCCAGTGCGGGTCGTCCTCGGCTGCGAGCTGGGCGAGTCGCGCCTGCCAGACCTCCCGCTCCACGGCGATGAGGTGGCGGACGACCTCGGCCGGGCCCCACTCGCCGGGCGGGATCGGGGTTCGGACGGTCGAGGCCGCGGCAAGGCGCGCCGGGAACCCGGCCAATGCGATCAGAAGCGCGCCTCGGTCCGGTTTCGACATCGACTCTTCCCCTCGGCGAGTATCGGCTGGTCAGGAGCGCGGCAGGAAACGCGCAGCCTCGCAGCCCGGATCTCGACTCTCCGGACCGGGCCTAGCCCTCGTCGGCCAGGTTCGGGGCCAGCCAGCGCTCCGCCTCGGCGAGCGGGACGCCCTTCCGGGCGGCGTAGTCGGCCAGCTGGTCGCGACCGATCCGGCCGACCCCGAAGTAGTGGCTGGCCGGGTTCCACAGGTAGTAGCCGGAGACCGCCGCGCCCGGCCACATCGCGAACGATTCGGTCAGCCGGATGCCGGCCCGCGACTCCGCCTCGAGCAGCTCGAAGAGCGTCCCCTTCTCGGTGTGGTCGGGGCAGGCCGGGTAGCCCGGCGCGGGCCGGATGCCCTGGTAGCGCTCGGCGATCAGGTCCGCGTTCGAGAGCGCCTCGTCGGGCGCGTAGCCCCACAGCTCGCGTCGGACGCGCTCGTGGAGCCGCTCGGCGAAGGCCTCGGCCAGCCGATCGGCGAGGGCCTTGGCGAGGATCGCCGAGTAGTCGTCGTTGGCCGCCTCGAACTCGGCGACGATCTCGTCGAGGCCGTGCCCGGTCGTGACCGCGAAGGCGCCGATGAAGTCGGCCAGGCCGGTCTCGGCGGGCGCGACGAAGTCGGCCAGGGCGACGTTCGGCCGGCCGTCGGGCTTGGCCATCTGCTGGCGGAGGGTCCGGAACGTCGCCCGCACGTCTCGGCGTTCCTCGTCGCGCCAGACGGCGATGTCGTCGCACGTCGACGCTGTTGGCCGGCCAGAAGCCGACGACCGCGTCCGCCTTCAGCCGCCCCTCACCGACGAGCCGCTCGAGCAGGGCGAGCGCGTCGCGATGGAGGTCGCGCGCCGCCGCGCCGAGTCGCGGATCGTCGAGGATCGCCGGGTAGGCGCCGCGCATCTCCCAGGTCGCGAAGAACGGCGTCCAGTCGATGAAGTCGACGAGCTCGGCGAGCGGATAGTCGGCGAACGTCCGCGGCCCGAGGAATGTCGGGCGCGGCGGCGTCGACCGCCGACCAGTCGATCGGGACGCGGTTGGCGCGGGCCTCGGCCACGGTCAGGCGCTGCTCCTTGGCCCGCTGCCCGGCCCGCTCACGCCGGACCGTCTCGTACTCGTCGCGGATCCCGGCGACGAACGCGTCGCGCCGATCGGCCTGGACGAGCGAGCCGGCCACGCCGACCGCCCGCGACGCGTCGAGGACGTGGACGACCGGCCCCGAGTAGGCCGGCGCGATCTTGACCGCGGTGTGGGTCCGCGACGTCGTCGCGCCGCCGATGAGCAGCGGGATCGTGAACCCCTGGCGCTCCATCTCCGACGCGACGTGGGTCATCTCGTCGAGCGACGGCGTGATCAGCCCGGACAACCCGATCAGGTCGGCGTCGATCTCGATCGCCTTCTCCAGGATCCGCGCGGCCGGGACCATCACGCCCAGGTCGACGACCTCGTAGTCGTTGCAGCCGAGGACGACGCCCGACGATGTTCTTGCCGATGTCGTGGACGTCGCCCTTGACCGTCGCGGTGACGATCGTCCCGGAGCGCCGGCCCGTGCCGGCGCGCTCCGCCTCGAGGTACGGGATGAGGACCGCGACGGCCTTCTTCATGACCCGGGCGCTCTTGACCACCTGCGGCAGGAACATCCGGCCGGCCCCGAACAGGTCGCCGACGACGTTCATCCCGGCCATCAGCGGGCCCTCGATGACGTCGAGCGGGCGAGCCGCCGCGAGCCGGGCCTCCTCGGTGTCCTCGACGATGTACGCGTCGATGCCGGCGACCAGGGCGTGGGTCAGGCGCTCGTCGACCGGCCGCTCGCGCCAGGCCAGGTCCTCGGCGGCTCGCTCCATCCCGCTCTCGCCGGCGTAGCGCCCGGCCAGCTCGAGCAGGCGCTCGGTCGCGTCGGGCCGGCGGTTGAGGACGACGTCCTCGACCCGCTCGCGCAGCTCCGGCTCGATGTCGTCGTAGATCGGCAGGACGCCGGCGTTGACGATGGCCATGTCCAGGCCGGCCGCGATGGCGTGGTAGAGGAAGACCGAGTGGATCGCCTCGCGGACGCGGTCGTTGCCGCGGAACGCGAACGAGACGTTCGACACGCCGCCCGAGGTCCGCGTCCCGGGGAACTCCCGCTTCAGCCGCCGGACGGCCTCGATGAACGAGACGGCGTAGTCGTTGTGCTCCTCCATCCCGGTCGCGATCGCGAAGATGTTCGCGTCGAGGATGATGTCCTCGGGCTGGAACCCGACGACGCTCGGTCAGCAGGTCGTAGGCCCGCCGCAGGACGGCGACGCGCCGCTCGACCGACTCGGCCTGGCCCTGCTCGTCGAAGGCCATGACCACGACGGCCGCGCCGTAGCGCCGGCAGAGACGGGCCTGGCGCAGGAACTCCGTCCTCGCCCTCCTTGAGCGAGATCGAGTTGACGACGCCCTTGCCCTGGAGCTGCTGGAGCCCGGCCTCGATGACCGACCACTTCGAGCTGTCGACCATGACCGGGACCGTGGCGATGTCCGGCTCGGCGGCGATCCGGCGCAGGAAGCGGGTCATCGCGGCGACGCCGTCGAGCATCGCCTCGTCCATGTTCACGTCGATGAGCTGGGCGCCGTTGGCGACCTGCTCGCGGGCGATGTCGACCGCCTCGTCCTCGGCGCCGGCGGCGACGAGCCGGGCGAACTTGCGCGAGCCGGTCACGTTGGTCCGCTCGCCGACGTTGACGAAGGCGTTGCCCGGCGGCGGGATGACGAGCGGCTCGAGGCCGGACAGGCGGGTCGTCGCCGGTCGGCTCCGGGATCTGGCGCGGCGGCAGGCCGGCGACGGCCGCGGCGATCGCGGCGACGTGGGCCGGGGTCGACCCGCAGCAGCTGCCGGCGACGTTGAGCAGGCCGTGCTCGGCCCACTCGCCGGATCGCCTCGGCCATCTCCTCGGGCGTCTCGTCGTAGCCGCCGAGCTCGTTCGGCAGGCCGGCGTTCGGGTAGGCCGAGACCGGCCGGTCGGCGACCCGCGACAGGACGTCGAGGTGCTCGCGCAGCTGCTTCGGCCCGAGCGCGCAGTTGAGCCCGACGATCAACGGGTCGGCGTGGCGGATGCTGTGCCAGAACGCCTCGACCGTCTGGCCGGACAGCGTCCGGCCGGACGCGTCGACGATGGTCCCCGAGATGATCAGCGGCAGCCGCTCGCCGATCTCGTCGAACAGCGACTGGACCGCGGCGATCGCCGCCTTCGCGTTGAGCGTGTCGAAGATCGTCTCGATGAGGAGGATGTCGGCGCCGCCCTCGATCAGCCCGGCGGCCGACTCCCGATAGGCGACCTCGAGCTCCGTCCCAGGTGACGCTGCGGGCGGCCGGATCGCCGACGTCGGAGCTCATCGAGGCGGTCCGGTTGGTCGGGCCGAGCGAGCCGGCCACGAACCGCGGGCGATCGGGCTGCGCCCGCTCGGCGGCGTCGGCGGCATCGCGAGCGAGCCGGGCGGCGGCCACGTTGAGGTCGCGGACGGTCGCCGGATCGAAGCCGTAGTCGGCCTGGGCGATCCGGGTCGCGGTGAACGAGTTCGTGCTGATGACATCCGCCCCGGCGTCCAGATAGCCGGCATGGATCGCCGCTGACCGCGGCCGGCTGGGTCAGGCACAGCACGTCGCTGTTGCCGCGCAGGTCGCGCGGGTGGTCGCGGAACCGCTCGCCGCGGAATCGGCCTCGGTGAACCGGTAGGCCTGGAGCATCGTCCCCATCGCGCCGTCGAGGACGAGGATCCGCTCGCGCAGGATGTCCGGCAGGGCGGCCAGGCGCGAGGCGCGATCGAACGGGCGGCCGAACCAGCCGCGCCGATGCGCCGGACTGGGAGGCTGGTCACGGCGTCGGCCTCACTCGCGACGGCCGCCGGGCTCGCTCGGTTCGGCTTCATCGGGTGACGTGCCGGATCCGACGGACGAGCTCGGCGCACTGCTCGTAGCGCCCGAAGCTCGGCATGATGTAGGTCCCGGCGACCTCGCCCTCCATCGCGGTCAGGAGCCGATCGGCCATCTCGATGCCGACCTCCGAGCCGCGCTCGCCGGCAGCCCGCATCGCCGCGCGCGCCTCGTCGGGGATCGTGATCCCGGGCACCTCGTTGTGGAGGAACTCGGCGTGACGGGTCGACACGAGCGGCAGGACGCCGAGGAGGATCGGGACGGGCAGGCCGCCGGGCCCGAACCGCCGGCGGGCCTCGCGCGAGCATCGTCTCGACCTGCTCGACGGAGTAGAGCGGCTGGGTCATGACCAGGTGCGCCCCGGCCTCGAGCTTCCGCTCGAGCCGGTCCCACTCGGTCGTCGCATCGGCGGCGGTCGAGTCGAGCGCGCAGGCGATCGTGAAGCCGGCACGCTGGCCGATCGACGCGCCAGCCGGATCCTCGGCGAGGTTGAGCCGAGCGAGGATCTCGATCAGTCCGATCGAATCGATGTCCCAGACGCCGGTCCCGGTCGGATAATCGCCGATCCGTGGCGGGTCGCCGGTCAGCGCGATGATGTTGCGCACGCCGAGGGCGTGGGCGCCGAGCAGCTCCGACTCGAGCGCCATCAGGTTCCGGTCCCGCGTCGTGCAATGGACGAGGCACTCGAGGTCGAGATCGTGCTGGATCCCGAAGGCGACCGACAGGGCGCTCATCCGGACCCGGGCCATCGCCGAGTCGGAGACGTTGACGAGGTCGACGCCGGCATCGCGCAGGAGCCGGGCGGCCTCGATCGTCCGCTCGATCCGGATGCTCCGCGGCGGGTCGATCTCGACCGAGACGACGAACTCGGCCGGCGGCGAGGAGCTCCGCCAGTCGGGTCGGCGGCGGCGGCGTCGCCGGCGACTGACGGACCCGTCGAACGCTCGGCGACCGACATCCGTTGCCGACCGCTGGAGATCCTGGACGGTGCAGCGTCCGTGGGTGGTATCGCGGGCACGGCCGCGAGGCCGGCAACGGTGCCCTGCTCTGCGGCGATGCGAGCGCGTCAAGGGCCGCCCGCATCGCGGCGATGTGCTCGGGCGTCGTGCCGCAGCAGCCGCCGACGATCCGGGCGCCGGCGGCCAGCAGGCGCGGCGTCACCGTCCCGAAGTACTCCGGGCTGGCCGCGTAGACGAAGCGACCCTCGAGTCGCTGCGACAAGCCCGGCGTTCGGCATGATCGACCGTGCCGGGTCGCCATCGGCCGAGGCGCCCATCGCCTCGAGGGCATCGAGGCACGCCGCCGGCCCGGCTCCGCAGTTGACCCCGATGCGCATCAGCGCCCGCCAGCGCCAGGGCCTGCGGCGGCCGCTTGCGGGCTCGCTGCCATCGGCAAGGACGAGCTCCTCGCCGAAGGTCAGCGACGCGATGATCGGGACGTCCGACGCGCGGCGCGCCTCGTCGACGGCGAGCAGCAGCTGCTCGAGGTCCGAGAAGGTCTCGAGGACGATCATGTCAGCGCCGCCCTCGAGCAGGCCCTCGATCTGCTCGCGGAAGGCGGCCCGGCGCGGCTGCGTCCGAGATCTCGGACAGCCCGCGACTCGGCGGACCGAGCGGTCCGACGGAACCGCCGACCAGCGCATCGCGGCCGCTCACCTCACGGGCCTCACGGGCGAGCTGCGCGGCGCGCCGGTTGAGCTTGCCGACTTGCCGCCTCCAGGCCCCAGGCCGCCAGCCGCTGGCGATTGGCCCCGAACGACAGCGTCTCGATCAGCTCGGCGCCCGCCTCGAGATACTCACGGTGGGCGGCCCCGACCATCTCCGGATGACTCGTGACGAGCTCCTCGAGACAGGCTCGCTGGGGAACGCCTCGGCTGAACAGGAGCGTGCCCATCCCGCCGTCGACCAGGATCGGGCGAGCCGGCGAGGCGACTCCGAAAGCGCTGGCGCGGCGGGCCGGTCGGTCGACATAGTCTTTGGCTCATCGGTCCTCGCCTATCGCTCGAGACGCGGGCATAGCCGTGCGGGTCGGGTGAGTCCGGGAAACGGAAGACCCTTCCTGCTCGGAAGGGTCTCGAAGGGAGTTCCCTTATCGTGCAGGCGGACCTGCCCGGACTTGGCACCTTGCCGACTCGACGTCGGTAGGTTGTCGTGGCTTCAACGGGCCGGTCCCTCCGCCACTCTTGATAAGAAGTTCTTCGGTTGTGGGCGCATAGTGCCCCAGTCGGCCCGGATGAGCAAGGACTTGGCGGTGCGCCTGGTCACCACTCTCATGTCCCGTGTGGCTTGTGATGATCAGACCGGGGCGGGCATCCGAAGCCGATCCAGGTAGCCCGTCCGCCACTCATCGGTGACGTCGACCGCGTTGAACGTGTACAGGTGGAAGTCCGGTGACCCCGGCCGCCGGATCGGCGAGCAGCGGGGCGAGCCCCTCGAGCAACCCGTCGGCCGGTAGAAGCCGCCGGACTCGGATCAGGCCGGGCGATGAAGCGCGTGTTCTTGATCAGGAACCGCTGCGTGTCCGCGACCCCGATGCGGGCCGCTGATCGACAGCAGCTCGCTGCGGCTCGGCAGACGCCGGGCACCCCGAGATGGACCGGCAGCGTCGAACCCCTCCGCCCGCCGGCGCGGACGCCAGGTCGCGATCGCCTTCGTGTCGAAGCAGAGCTGGGTCGTCATGTAGCTGGCGAACGCGGCCTTGTCGATGAGCGCCTGCGCCAGCGCGGCGTCCGGGATGAACGGCGTGGCCCTGCGGGTAGCGCCCGCATCCGATCTCGTCGAACGGGTGACCGATCTCGGCCATCGCCCGAGCAGCGACAGACCGTCGCGGATACTCGCCCGGCTCCTTGGCGTCGCCACCCACCACGAAGGCCCGGGTCACGCCGGCCCCTCGTGCCAGGCCAGCAACTCCGACAAGCTTGGCCCGATCCGCGGATCATCCGCGCCGAGAGATGCGGGATCGCCCGAAACCCATCGGCCTGGAGGCTGGTCGGCCCAGTCGACCGTTGCGTCGATCCCCTTGGCGGGCGAGGCCGTGACCGACACCAGTCGCGCCGCGGGCAGGTGCGGGACTGGTCCAGCGCGTTCTTGAGCGGCAGGAGCTCGAAGATCGGGTCCTCGAGGGCGGCGGCCAGCGCTGCCGTCGAGGCCGCGTCAGCGAGGCCGTCGCGTCAGGGTCGCCATCAGACCTCGGAGTCCGGCATCGACGCCTTCGTCCGGGCGATGAAGTCCAGCAGCGCCTCATCGACGGCGGCATCCAGCGGCGGGGCCTCGTACTCCGCGAGCTGCCGCTTCCAGATGGCATTGGCGCGCTGGGTCGCGTCCAGGGAACCGTCCTCCAGCCACTGCTCGAAGCTGTTGTTGTCGGCGATCTCGCTCCGGTAGAACGCGCTCTCGAAGTTGGCCAGCGTGTGGCCGCTGCCGAGGTAGTGCGTGCCGGGCTCGTTCGTCAGGATCGCGTCCAGCGCCTGGCCGTTGGCAGACAGGTCCACGCCGTTCACGAACACGCCCATCATCCCGCACTGGTCCGCGTCCATGATGAACTTCTCGTAGCCGACGGTCAGCCCGCCTTCCAGCCAGCCGGCCGCGTGGAGGACGAAGTTGACGCCGGCCAGCACGGTGGGCTGGAGAGTGGCCGCCGACTCGTAGGCGGCCTGCGCATCGGCGATCTTGGAGGCGCACAGCGAGCCGCCGGAACGGAACGGCACGCCGAGGCGGCGTGCCAGCGCGGCCATCGCGTACAGCACCAGCGCGGGCTCCGGGGTCCCGAACGTCGGGGCGCCGGACTGCATGGACATGGAGCTGGCGAACGAGCCGAGGACGACCGGCGCGCCCGGCCGGACCAGCTGGACGAAGGTCATCCCGGCGAGCGACTCGGCCAGGGTCTGGGCGCATACGCCGGCCGCGGTCACCGGCGCCATCGCACCGGCCAGGATGAACGGGGTGATCAAGGTCGCCTGGTTGGCCTCGGCATAGGCGCGCGCGGCCCCCAGCATGGACGCGTCCCAGACCAGCGGCGAACTCGCGTTGATGAGACTGAGGATGACCGCGTGGTCCTCGAGATACTCCGCGCCGAACGTGAGGCGGGCCATCTCGACCGTGTCGCTGGGCTCGCTGCGGGGCCGTGACGGAGCCCATGAACGGCTTGTCGCTGTAGCGGATGTGCGAATAGACCATGTCCAGGTGGCGCTTGTTGACCGGCACGTCCACCGGCTCGCACACGGTCCCACCCGAGTGGTGGAGGTGGGGCGAGACGTAGGCCAGCTTGACCAGGTTGCGGAAGTCCTCGATCGTGCCGTAGCGACGGCCGCCGTCCAGGTCGCGCACGAACGGCGAGCCGTAGTTCGGAGCGAAGACGGTGTGCATCCCGCCGATCTCGACGCTCCGCTCGGGGTTGCGCGCGTACTGGGTGAACTGCCGCGGTGCGCGTCGCCTGGACGATCTGCCGGCACATCCCGCGCGGGAAGCGGACCCGCTCACCGTCCACGGAGGCTCCCGCGTCGCGCAGCAGGCGCAGCGCATCCGGGTCGCCCCGGAAGTCCAGGCCGACCTCCTGGAGGATCGTGTCCGCGTTGTGCTCGATGAGCGAGAGGCCCTCCTCGTCGAGGACCTCGAACGGGGCGAGCATCCGCGTGAGGAACGGGATGTGCTCGGCGTGGCTGGCCAGGCGCGCCGCCTGCCGGGCCGCTCGACCGCCGCTGCGGCGCGGTGCGATCTCGTCCATCTAGCCGTCCTCCGTGGTGCCGGCCGCGACCGGTCGGCGTCGTCGTCGTTCGTTGCGTTCGTCGGTCCGAGTCGTCCCGCCGGCTACAGCCTTGCGCGGCGGCAGCGGCACGACCCGTGCCAGGTTCGGGAAGTCGGCGGTCTTGTGCGGGAATGCCAGCGCCGACACGAAGTGGGCCTGGAAGCGCGGCTCCACGGCCGTCTCGACCTTCTCCACCTGGCGCACGACCGCCTCGATCTCCGCCCGGGCCGCCGCCGACAGCAGCGCGATGAGCGCCCCGGTCCCGGCCGCGTTGCCTGCCGAGCGGACGTTGGCCAGCTCGCAGTCTGGGATGAGGCCAAGCACCATCGCGTGGGTCGTATCGATCTGGCTGCCGAACGCGCCGGCCAGGCGGATGTCGTCCACCGTCTCGATCTCGAGCTGGTCCATCAGCAGGCGGACGCCGGCGTAGAGGGCGGCCTTGGCCAGCTGGATCGCGCGCACGTCGCCCTGGGTGATGGCGATCCGCGGGCTGCCGCCGACGCCGTCGCTGAGCACGTAGCTGAAGGTGCGCCCCTCCCCGACGATCCGCGCCGATCGGGCGGCCAGCGACCCATCGATGACGCCGTCCTCGGTGATGACCCCGGCGAGGAACAGCTCGGCCACGACCTCGATGATGCCCGAGCCGCAGATCCCGGTGACGCCGGTCTCGCCGACGGCCCCGGCGAAGTCCGGCGCGTCGGACCACGGCTCGACGCCGATGACCCGGAAGCGCGGCTCCAGGGTCGTCCGGTCGATGCGGACGCGTTCGATGGCGCCGGGCGCGGCGCGCTGCCCGCCACTGATCTGGGCACCCTCGAAGGCCGGGCCGGTCGGACTGGATGCGGCCAGCAGCCGCCGCCGATCGCCCAGCACGATCTCCGCGTTCGTGCCGACGTCCACCAGCAGCGTCATCCGCTCGGCGTTCTGCGGCTCCTCGGCCAGGATCATCGCCGGCCGTGTCGGCGCCGACGTGGCCGGCGATGCACGGCAGGACGTAGACGCGGGCGCCCGGGTGCGCCCGGATGCCGAGTTCCGCCGTCGTCGTCTCGACCGCCCGATCGGTGGCCAGCGCGAACGGCGCACTGCCGAGGGGCGTCGGGTCGATGCCGAGCAGGAGGTGATGCATGATCGGGTTGCCGACGAGAGCCAGTTCCAGGATCGCCGCGCGCTTGATCCCGGCCCGGTTCGCGAGTGTCGCCAGCAGGCCGTCCAGTGCCTTGCGGACCGCCTTCGTCATCTCCTCGGCGCCCTCGGGATGCATCATCGCGTACGAGACGCGGCTCATCAGGTCCTCGCCGAAGCGGATCTGCGGGTTCATGACGCCGGCACTGGCCAGCACGGACCCATCGGCCAGGTTCGCGAGGTGGCCGGCGATCGTGGTCGAGCCGATGTCGATCGCCACGCCGTAGATCGTGTCGTGGAAGCCCGGCCAGATGGCGATGACGTCGCGGCCCTTGTGGACCGCCACGGTCACCCGGTACTTCCCGGCCTCGAGCGCCGGCTGGAGCGCGCGCACGACGTGCAGGTCCGCTTGCAGGTCCGTGAGCCCCCATTCGCGCTCGAGCGACTCGAACAGCCGGGCCAGGTCGCCCGATGGCGACGCGAGCTCCGGCAGGACGACCTCGACGTAGTGGAGGCGCACGACCGGATCGACGGTGAAGTCGCGCACGTCGAGGTCCTTGCGGACCACCTGGCGGTGGACCTGGCTCTCGGGCGGGACGTCGATCAGCAGGTCGCCGCAGACCGTCGCGGTGCAGGACAGGCGGCGGTCCGAGGCGAGCCCCTTGTCGGACCGGTAGGTGCTCTCAAGCTCGGCGAACGCCGACAGGTGATCGGCCGACGACGTGATCCCGTGCTTGGCGAACGAGCCGACGGCCGGCGTCACCTGGCAACGCCCGCAGATGCCCCGACCACCGCAGACCGAATCGATGTCCACGCCCAGCGTCCTGGCGGCATCGAGCACGGTCGTCCCGACGGGCACGGTCCCGCGCCGCCCGGACGGCGTGAAGATGATCTGCGGATCGGTGG
Organism: uncultured Chloroflexia bacterium; assembly: GCA_963738475.1. Lineage (GTDB taxonomy): Bacteria > Chloroflexota > Limnocylindria > Limnocylindrales > CSP1-4 > SPCO01. Next base: position 97,466 of record CAVTWU010000024.1, on the reverse strand, counting down.
CCACGGGCGGGTGCCTAGACGGCGGCCGGCGTGGCGCGCGCGTTCACCCGGCGACGACTGACCTCGCCCTCCGCCATCGGCGGACGGTTCGCCGTGATCCAGCGACCGCAATCCGCGTCGTTGCCCATCAGGACGTCGGCCGCCATCACGGCCCGCTTGAGGTCCGGCTGCATCGGGTTGGTGATGGCGGAGGTCATCCCGGACGCGATCGCCATCGGCAGGAACGCGGCGTTGATCCCTTCACGGTTCGGCAGCCCGAAGCTGACGTTGGACGCGCCACAGGTCGAGTTGACCTTCAGTTCGTCGCGCAGCCGGCCGACGAGCGCGAACACCTGGCGACCGGCCGTGCGCATCGCCCCGATCGGCATGACCAGCGGATCCACCACGATGTCGCTGCGCGGGATGCCGTAGTCGGCGGCTCGCTCCACGATCTTCTTCGCGACGGCGTAGCGGACGTCCGGGTCCTCGCTGATGCCGGTGTCGTCGTTGCTGATGGCCACGACCGCCGCGCCGTACTTCCTGATCAGCGGCAGGACGCGCTCGAGGCGCTCCTCCTCGCCAGTGACCGAGTTCACGAGCGCCTTGCCGACGTACGCCGCGAGACCGGCCTCGAGCGCTTCGACGATCGACGAATCGATCGACAGCGGCAGGTCGGTCAGGCTCTGGACGAGGCGGATGGTATGGGCCAGGATCGCCGGCTCGTCGGCCAGCGGGATCCCCGCGTTGACATCCAGCATGTGGGCGCCCGCCTCGACCTGGGCGATGACGTCGCGCTCGACCCGGCTGAAGTCACCGGCCTTCATCTCTTCGGCCAGCAGCTTGCGACCGGTGGGGTTGATCCGCTCGCCGATGATGACGAACGGGCGATCGAAGCCCAGCACGACCTCGCGGGTCGCGGAACTGAGGATGGTCTCGGTCATGACGGTGCGGTCTCCGATGTGGTGGCGGGCGGCAAGGCCGGTCCCCCGGCGACTCCCCCCGACTGGATGAGTTCGGCCAGGTGGTGCTTCGAGTACTCCGCCTCCAGGCGCTCGGTCTCGGCCTTGACTTCGGCCTCGATGTCCTCGCCACACTCGCGCTGGGTCTTGTGCCACTCGGCGATGTAGTCGTTGTAGGCGCGCAAGCCGGCCCGGTTGGCTGCCTTGTCGATGGCGACCTGGAAGCGCTGATGGAGGACGGTCTTGCTCGAGCGGCGTCCCTCCCTGGCCACGACCTGGGCCGGGATGTCGCGCCACCAGATGACGGAGAGCATGGGCATGTCAGGCAGCTCCTGCAGCGGTTCGGATGGATGTCGTGAGTTCGCCGTACCCGGTCGCGCGGTACTCGAAGGCCAGACCGAGTCGGACGGCGGCGGCCTGGGCCTTGAGCGTGAGATCCGGATCGTCGGACTGGGCGAGATAGATGAGCCGGGTGTAGTTCCCGAAGTAGGCATCCTTCAGCTCGGGGTGCCGGTCCAGGCCCAGGCCGGCGATGATCAGGGTCTCGAACTGGCGGGCCAGGAAGTCGGTCAGGTAGAACGTGCCCGGCTCCTGGTCCTGGAGCGCCGCGTACGTCTCCGCGCCCGCATAGAACTCGAAGCAGTGGGCGCCTTCGATGCGCTCCACGCCGGCCGTCGCGAGCACCTCGTCCAGCGCGCCGCGCGTGCCGCAATCCGCGTAGGCCACGAAGATGCGGAGGTCCGGTCCATGATCGCGGCGAGCTCCTTCGATCCGGGCGGACACGGCGTCGGCGATCCGCTCGGGTCGCATGTGCAGGCGGGCGTCCACGCAGGTGACCTCGACGCCGGGCAGGTCTCGCGTCAGGGCGAGCAACTCGCGCGCCAGGGCGCCGCAGCCGATGATCAGGACGCGCGGCGCGTCGGGCCGGTCGGCCGCGGGTCGTGGCGCGTCGGCCGGTCGGCCGCGGGAGCGGCGGGTGGATCGGCCGGGTCAGGCCGCACTGGCGCGGCGCTCGTCGATGAGCCGGCGCGCGGTCTCGGCGGCCACACCGGCATCGCGACAGTAGGCGTCCGCCCCGACGGCCGCACCGAACTCCTCGTTGAGCGGCGCACCACCCACCAGCACGATGTAGTCGTCGCGCATCCCCCGGTCCTTGAGCGTCTGGATGACGACCTTCATGTACGGCATCGTCGTGGTCAGCAGCGCCGACATGCCCAGGATGTCCGGCTTGTGGAGTTCCAGTGCGGCGATGAACTTGTCCGCATCGGTGTTGATGCCGAGGTCGACGACTTCGAAGCCGGCACCTTCCAGCATCATCCCGACCAGGTTCTTGCCGATGTCGTGGATGTCGCCCTTGACCGTGCCGATGACGACCTTGCCGACCGGCTCCGCCCCGGTCTCCGCGAGGAGCGGCCGCAGGATCGCCATCCCGGACTTCATCGCATTCGCCGCCAGCAGGACCTCGGGCACGAACAGGATGCCGTCGCGGAAGTCGATCCCGACGATCTTCATGCCCGCGACGAGGGCGTCGTCGAGGACCTTCGTGGGTGTCCAGCCACGCCCGAGCAGGATGTTGGTGCCTTCCGCGATCTCGGCGGCCATGCCGTCGTAGAGATCGTTGTGCATCTGCTCGGTCAGCTCGTCATCGGACAGCGCCGCGAGATCGATCTCCGCGTACTCGTCCTGGGTCATACCCGATACCTGCCTTCATGTGCTGGGTGTTCCACGATGTGGAACCGTGCCGTATGATGGAACTCCGCCTGACGGCGAATTTAGCCGAGCGGGAGTCCGATGTCCAGAGTCCAGTCCATAGAGCGGGCCTTCGCCGTACTCGGCACGCTCGCGAACGGGCCGATCGGTGTCACCGAGGTGGCCGAGCGGGCGGATCTGCCCAAGTCCACGGCCGCGCGCATCCTGGCATCGCTGGCGCGCGAGGGCGTCGTCGAGCAGGTCCCGGGCGACACCGCCTACCGACTCGGACCACGCCTGGCGACGCTCGCCTCGGGCGTCATGCCGACCCGCTCACTGGCGACGCTGGCCAGACCGTCCCTGGAGACCCTGGCCGCCGACGTCGGCGAGGCGGCCGGCCTGGCGATCCCCGACGGCGACTTCGCCCACTACGTCGACCAGGTGGATACGCCCAACCCGGTCTCCATCCGTGACTGGACCGGGTCGCGGATCCCACTCCACGCCGTCTCGTCCGGACAGGTGTTGCTGGCGTTCCGTCCGCCCTCCTCGCTCCAGCGCTACCTCGGCAAGCCGATGGAGCGCTTCACGGCGCACACGATCGTGACCGGCGACGCCCTGCTGGAGCGGCTGCGAGCGATCCGCCGCGACGGCTACACCTGGGCGCGCGAAGAGCTCGACGAGGGGATCAGCTCCGTCGCGGCGCCGATCGCAGACTCGGACGGCGAGGTGGTCGCGGCACTCCATGTGCACGGTCCGTCGTATCGCTTCCCGACGCCCGGCACCGAACGAGCGATCGCCGAGAAGGTCGTCGCGACCGCGGCACACATCGCCGCAAGCTTGCGCCACGCCGGCTGAAGGCCGGCGGGCTGGCGGGCCGAGCGGACACCGGCCCGCCGGCTCCTCAGGCGTGCCGGGTCATCCCGATCCGGTGCAGCCGCTCCGGCGTGATGACGGCCGACATGATCACGAGCAACGCCGACAGGCCGACGAGCAGCCACAGGCTCGTGGCGAAGTCGCCGGTCACGTCGCGCGCCATGCCCAACACGAACGGGCCGGCCGCCGAGAGGACGTAGCCGATCAGGAGCATCCGCGCGGCCGTGGCCGCGACGTCCGCCGGCGAGCCCCCGGCGTCCACCGGCAGGGTCAGGACGAGCGGGAAGATGGCGCCCGTGCCGAGACCGACCAGGATCGCCCATGGCACGGCGAGATCCGGGACCAGGGCAAAGCCGGCGAGCCCGACGAAGGTCGCCCCCGCCGAGGCGATCAACTGGCCGCGACGCGTTCCTACCCGATCGGCGACCAGGGGCACGGCCACGGTGACGAGAAACCCGACGCCGAGGACGATGGTCACGAGCTGGGCGGCAGCGGTTTCGGTCCAGCCTCGGTCAAGGTAGACGGCCGCCAGCCACGCTGCCACGCCGTAGAAGATCACCGACTGGAGCCCGAAGACCAGGCCGAGCACCCAGCCGGCTGGGTGCGACCACGCGATGTGGGCCGGGGCGACCTCCCCGTCCACCCGCAGGTCGCGCGGGGCGAGGAGCAGCCAGGTCACGAGCGAGCCGAGGCCAGCCAGTGAGACGAGCCCCATGGCAAGACGCCAATCGTGAGAGGGTCCCGCAACCGATACCACGAGTGCGGCCGCCACGGCCGCGCCGACCACGAGGCCGGTCGCGTACGCCCCGGTCCCGAGGGCGGGATGGCTTGGCAGGTGTCGGCGCACGGTCATCGCGAGGATCGGACCGGACAGGCCCATCCCGATGCCGACGCCGAACGTGAGTACAAGAAGGAGCAAAGGCGACGGGGCGACGACCCGCAGCACGCCGAAGGCGACGATGAGGGCGACCGAGACGGCCATCGCATTGCGCGCGCCGAAGCGCCGAGCCGCTCGCGGACCGAGGGGCGCGAAGATCCCCATACACAGGACGGGGATCGCGCTCAGCAAGCCGACGACGCCATGGGACACGCCGAGGTCGACCTGGATCATCGCTCCAAGCGGGCCGAGCGCGATGACCTGGGGCCTGAGCGCAAGAGCCACGACGACCAGGGCGATCAGCGTCGAGACGAGGGATCGTCGATCCTCGGGATGCGTCTCCACCTAGCCGCGCCTGCGACGGATCTCCGCATTGATCGCTGGGAGCACCTCGTGCAGATCGCCGATCACCGCGTAGTCGGCGGCCGACATGACCGGGGCCTCGGCGTCCTTGTTGATGGCGAGGATCAGCTTGGCGCCCTTGCAGCCGGCCATGTGCTGGGTCGCGCCGCTCACACCCGCAAGGATGTACACGTCGGGGGCGATCTTGGTCCCCGTCTGGCCCACCTGCTCGGTGTGCGGACGCCAGCCCGAGATCGTCACGGCCCGCGAGCATCCCACGGCCCCACCCAGGAGCTCGGCCAGCTCCACGATGGGCGCAAAGCCCTGCGCCGAGCCGGCGCCGCGCCCACCGGTGACGACGACCTTGGCCTCGGCCAGCGATACGCCGGCGGCGGCAGCCGGGATCCGGTCCACCACGCGCACGGCGAGATCGGCGTCATCGAGCTGCGGCGTGAACACCTCCACGGTCGCGGAGCCGCCGGTCGGCGCCGCGGTGACGACGTGCGGTGCCACGGTCAGCATGGCCCGGTCGGCATGGATGGCCGCCTCTTCGAGGAGACTGCCGCCCCACCGGAGCCGAGTGACCGTGAGCGGATCGCCCGGGGTCGCGGCGATGCAGTTCGCGGCGAACGGGAGTCCGGCCCGTGCGGCCGCGCGGGCCATCACGGTGTTGCCGGCCTCCGTCCCGGCGCCGACGACCACATCGGACCCGAGGCTCACTGCCAGGTCATCGACGATCCTGGCCATCGCATCGGGCGCGAACGACGTGAGCGACGGGTGGCTCGCCACGTGGACTTGCGTGGCGCCGTAGCCGCCGAGCTCCGCTGCGAGCGACTCGTCGCCGATGAGCAGCACGTGGACCGGCCCGCCGGCGGCGAGCGAGCAGCCGAGGGTCAGCGCCTGCAACGACACGCGGTCGATGGCGCCGTCGGCCGTGGTGGCGAGGACGAGCACGGGTCCCATCTAGAGCACCCCCGCGCTATCGAGCATGTCGACCGTGGCAGCCGCCGCCGAGGCGCCGTTGCCGAGGATCGTCACCTGCTTGGCCGCGCCCTCGGGCACGACCAGTCGGAGCATCGCGAGTCGCTGGTCCGGCCGAGCCGGGTTCGGAGGTCGCCACGGGCTTGCTCTTGGCCCGGATGCGACCCGGCACCGAGGGGTACCGCGGCAGGTTAAGGCCCTCGAGGACGCCGGCGATCGCCGGAAGCCCGACTTCGTAGACATCGCGCCCACCGGGGACCACCTGCTCGCCGCGCACGACACCGTCCGCGACGCTCAGGCCCTTGAGGCCGACCAGGACCGGCCGCCCGAGCGCCCGGCCGACGCGGACCGCGACCTGGTAGCCGCCGGTGTCGCCGGACTCGTTGCCGAACAGGAGCAGGTCGAACGGCCCGCTCTCGGCCTCGTCCGCGCGGATGGCATCGACGATCGCCGAGGCCGTGGACTCCGGGTCCCATTCGTCCCCGTCCGCGACGAGGTGGATCGCCCGCGAGACGCCGATCGCCATCGCGTCGCGAAGCTGCTCGAGGGCCTCGGCCGGTCCGAGGGTGAGGACCACGGACTCGCCGCCGTGCGCCTCGACGAGCTGGACCGCCGCCTCGACCGCGCACTCCTCGTGCGGGCCGATCGCGAAGCCCAGGTACTTGATGTCGATCGCGCGGTCATCCTCGGTGAGGGTGATCCGCCCGGCGACGGCGGGGACGCGCTTGATGCAGACGAGGACCTTCATCGTCAGGCCCGGATGCGCAGGTTCTCGGGGTCGAACAGCGGCCGCGCCCCGACCACGGCCACGGTCACCGGGTACCGCTCGGCGAAGTACTCGACGAACAGCCGGTTGCCCTCCACGGCTTGCTCGGGTGGCAGGTAGGCGAGCAGCACGTGCTTGCCCGTCGAGGGGCTTGCCCCCGCCGACGTCGCATACGAGCGGCGACCCCTGGCGTCCACGAGCGTCGAGCCGTCCTCGAGGACGATCGGCTGGCGCCCGAGCATGTAGCGCCGCTCTCCGCTCGAGGAGACGTGGTCATCCACGACCAGGGTGCACAGCTTCGCGGCCGGCGCCTCGGCCAGGTGGCGAAGGACGGCCGCCTTGCCGACGAAGTCCTGGGCCTTGACCTTCACGGGAGCCATGTCGGCCTCGACGACGTTGTAGTCGGCGTCCAGCTCGGCGCCGTACGCGCGGTAACCCTTCTCGATGCGGCCGGTCGTGCCGTAGACCCCCATGCCGCAGGCCGTCAGCCCGTGCGGCCGGCCGGCGGCCCACAGCTCGTCCCACAGGCGGCGGCCCTGCTCCATCGGCACGTACAGCTCCCAGCCCAGGTCGCCGACGTACGAGATCCGCGACGCCAGCACGAGCTGCGAGCCGATCTCGATGGTGCGGCAGGTCCCGAACTTGAACGCCTCGTTCGACAGGTCCGCGCGGGTCACCGACGCGATGATGTCGCGGGCCTTCGGGCCCCAGACGCCGATCGTGGTGTAGGCCGTCGTGAGGTCCACGATGGCCGCGTCGGCCGGCAGGTGGTCCCTGAACCACTTGAGGTCGCTCATGCCGTGGGCGCCGCCGGTGACCACGCGGAAGACGTCGTCCGCCAGGCGCATGATCGTGAGGTCGCTCTTGAAGCCGCCCTCCTGCGACAGGATGGGCGTGTAGACGACGCGGCCCACCGGCGACGTCCATCTGGCGCATCGCCACGGACTGCGCGCCGGCCAGGGCGCCCGGGCCGACGATGTCGAAGATCGCGAACGCCGACAGGTCGAAGATGCCGGCCGCCTCGCGCATCGCGAGGTGCTCGGCGTTGATGATCGGCGACCACCAGCGGGCGTCCCACTCGTTGGGGCGGGTCTGCACGCCGTACTGCTCGACGAGACCGGCGTTGGTGTTGAACCACTGCGGGCGCTCCCAGCCCGCGACCTCGAAGAACTCGCCCTCGTGCTCGACATGCCACTCGTGCATCGGCGACTTGCGGAGCGGGCCGGTCCGACAGGTACTGCTCGGCCGGGTGGACGATGCCGTACGTCTTGGGGAACGCCTCGAACGCGCGGGCCTTCGTGTGCTGGCGGGTCTTCTGGTGGGCGTGGAAGCGGCTGATGTCCGACTGGTTGCAGTCGATCTCCGGCTCGCCGTGGATCATCCACTCGGCGATGCTCTTGCCGACCGCGGGGCCCTCCTTGACCCAGACGGCCGCGGCGGACCAGAGGCCCTTGACCTCGGGCGTCTCGCCCAGGAGCGGCATGCCGTCCGGTGTCAGCGCGATGAGGCCGTTGATCGCGTACTTCACGCCGACCGACTCGTCGCCGACGATCTCGGGCATCAGCGCGAGCGCGTCCTCCATCTGGGGGTCGAAGTCGTCCTGGGTGAAGGGGAACTCGGTCGGCGAGAGCGCCGCGTCCTCGAGCGAGGGGATCTCCTCCGGGTCGTGCAGGATCGAGCGATGCGCGTATGAGCCGATCTCGAGGCCGATGCCGTCCTGGCGCTCGTACATGAGCACGTCCATGTCGCGCACGATCGGGAACTCGATGGCCCGCGAGGTGGTCTCGAAGCGCGGCACGGGGCCCACGTCGATCATCTGGTGGACGGCGGGCGTCAGCGGGATGTACGCGCCGGCCATCTCCGCGATCAGCGGCGCCCAGACGCCGCAGGCGATGACGACGTACTCGGCCTCCACGGTGCCGCGGCTCGTCTCGACGCGCCGGATGCGGCCGCCCTCGACGCCCAGCGCGCTCACCTCGGTGCTGGCGAACACCGTCAGGGCGCCCATCGCCTCGGCCTTCTCGCGGCACAGCGTCCCGAACTGGAGGGAGTCGCAGACGCCGACCCCGGGCGTGTGGAAGCCGCCCACGAGGATCGATTCGTCGATGAACGGGACGAGCTCCTTGATCTCGGCCGGCGTGACCAGGCTCGACGGGATGCCCCAGTTCTTGGACGAGTCCATCCGCCGGCGCAGCTCGTTCATGCGGGTCTCGGTCCGGGCGACCTCGATGCCGCCGCACTCCGTGTAGACGCCCCACTCGCGGTACTGGCGGGCGCTCTCGAGGGTGAGCTCGGCCATCTCCTTGTTGTGGTCCACCAGGAACAGGAAGTTCGAGGCGTGGCCCGTCGAGCCGCCGGGGTTCGGCAGCGGGCCCTTGTCGATCAGGAGGATGTCCTTCCAGCCCAGGTTCGCGAGGTGGTACGCGACGCTGTTGCCGACGATGCCGGCACCGATGATGACCACCTTCGCTCGTGTCGGGAACTCGCTCATCTCAACCTTCCTCCGCTGCCAGACCGGGGCAGCCGGGCCGTGTCGTGTGTTGCGTTCTTCGCAACGGTGGTGCTACCATCGAAACGAGATGCTCGAAGCCTACAGCAATCCGTCAAGCGCGACCGCCCGATCATGCATCGTCCCGGAGCCCGCGGCGTGACGCAGGCGGGACGAAACCCGGAGGGCACCCACCGCGGCGTGGAGCGGATCGCGGCGGCCCTGGAGTTCGTGGCCGGCCGGGGCTGGGTCAGCGCGACCGAATTGAGTGCCGCCCTCGACGTGGATCGAAGCACCGGATGGCGGCTGGCCAGATCGCTCGAGCGCGTCGGCTGGCTTCACCAGGACGATGGCCAGCCACCTGTATCGCCTGGGCGTGCCGCTGTTCGAACTCGGCGTTCGGGTCCTCGACACGTTCGACGTTCGCGCCGAGGCGCGGCGGGTGATGTCGGATCTCGTCGCCTCCACCGGCGAGAGCGCCGACCTTGCGATCCTCGATGGCGACAGCGTGGTCTTCATCGACAAGCTCGACGGCACCAACGAGGTTCGGGCCTTCACCCGCAGCGGCCAGCGCGCCAGGCTCCATGCCGTGGCCGCGGGCAAGGTCCTCCTGGCGGCCATGTCGGAGCGCGACCTGGAGGCGTACCTCGGGAGCCCGCTCGAGCCGTACACGCCCGTCGACGATCACCGATCCGGCGGTCCTCCGCGGTGTCGTCGACGAGACCCGCCGCCAGGGCTGGGCCGTGAATCGGGGCGAACTGCACGTGGAGGCGGGTGCCCTGGCGGTCCCGGTCTTCGACGCCGGCGGCGCCTGCGTGGCGGCGCTGGGCTTGAACATCCCGCTGACCCGGCTGAGTGACGAGGACATCCCGGCCCTCATCGCCGAACTCAGGGCTGCGGCTGAACGGATCACGCCGCCGACGGGGTTCGGCAGCTCTCCTCGCCCGGCATCTCGGCGATGAACCCGAACACATGGCCGCTCGCCCAGGGGTCCTGGGCGCGCCTGTCAGGCGCACGTCCCCGAACGAGCGCCTCGTGGATCGATGACCAGACTGCACGTCCCGACGGTTTCGCACGATGACCGCGCTCGTTCATCGCGAAAGCGCGCCTGGTGGGCGCGCGCCCGCGCCCCGTTGCGTGGCCAGGCGCGCTGCCCGCAACGTGCCGTTGACCACCCTGGCGGACCCCGCCATCCTGCGGCCCGAACAGTGACGAGGTGAACGTGTCCAGCCTCTACATCGACGGCCAGTGGGTCGCCTCCGCCGACGGCGCCACGCAGTCCGCGTCATCAACCCGTCCGACGCCTCGCTCGTGACCGAGGTGGACGTCGCGACCGACGAGCAGGTCCAGGCCGCGATCGCCGCCGCCCGACGCGCCTTCGACACGACCGAGTGGCCGCGCACGCCCGACCAGCGAGCGCTCGGCGATCCTCGACCGCGTCGCCGACCTGATCGACCGCGACCAGGAGGAGATGGCCCGGCTCGAGACGCTCAACACCGGCAAGGCGATGCGCGAGAGCCGCTGGGACATGGCCGATGTCGCCCGGGTCTTCCGCTACTACGCCCAGCTCGCCGACAAGGAGCTCGGGCGGCTCGTGGACCCGAGCACGCCCACCGCCCTGTCGCGCATCGTCCACGAGCCGATCGGGGTGTGCGGGCTGATCGCCCCGTGGAACTACCCGCTGCTGCAGCTGAGCTGGAAGGTGGCGCCCGCCCTGGCCGCGGGGAACACCGTCGTCATGAAGCCGGCCCAGGTCACGCCACTGACCGCGATCCACCTGACCAAGTTGCTGGAAGAGGCAGGCACGCCGGCCGGCGTGGTCAACCTGATCCTCGGGCCGGGCGAGCGAGTGGGTCAGGCCCTCGCCGACAGCCCGGACGTGGACATGGTCTCGCTGACCGGCGGCCTGACGGCCGGACGGTCGCTCATGCGCGGCGCCGCGGTCAACGTCAAGCGCGTCGCCCTGGAGCTCGGCGGCAAGAGCCCCAACATCATCTTCGCCGACAGCGACTTCGAGACGGCCGTGGACAACGCCCTGACCGCGGCCTTCACCCACTCCGGCCAGGTCTGCTCGGCCGGCTGCCGGGCGATCGTCCAGGACGAGATCTACGACCGGTTCGTCGCCGAGATCGCGCGGCGCGCGGACCTGATCCGGCTTGGCGCCGGGACGGACGAGGCGACCGAGACCGGCGCGCTCATCAGCGCCGAGCACCGAGCCAAGGTGGAGGCCCACGTCGCGAGCGCGATCGCGGAGGGCGCCCGGCTCGTCGCCGGCGGCCACCGACCGACCGAGCCAGGGCTCCAGGACGGCTTCTACTACCGGCCGACCGTCTTCGCCGACTGCACGACGACGATGCAGATCGTCCAGCAGGAGGTCTTCGGGCCGGTCCTGACCGATCGAGCGCTTCTCGACCGAGGAGGAGGCGATCGCCCTCGGCAACGACACGACGTACGGGCTGGCCGGCGCCGTCTGGACCGCCGATGCGAGCCGGGCACAGCGGGTCGCCGGACGCCTTCGCCACGGCACGGTCTGGATCAACGACTACAACACGTACCTGCCGCAGGCCGAGTGGGGCGGCTTCAAGCAATCGGGCATCGGCCGCGAGCTGGGCATGACCGGCCTCGACGAGTACCGCGAGGCCAAGCACATCTGGCAGAACACCGCACCCGGACCGTCCGGCTGGTTCGGCGACTGAACGCCCCGACCGCCCCGACCGCCCTTCCGGTGAGCGACGACGCGGCGTACCATGCGCGAACCGTCCGTGTCGCGATCGATCCGGCGGCCACGCTGGAGCCACTCCGCAGCGCAGGAAGGATGGCGGCATGACCGAGGTCGCGACGCAGGCGTTGGACACGCCGACCGGGCTGGACCGGGACGCCACGAAGTCGACGATCTCCGTCAAGCACCTCTGGAAGATCTTCGGGCCCGCCGAGCAGAAGATCCTCGGCACGCCGGATGCGGACCTGTCGCGCGAGGAACTCCAGGCCAAGACCGGCTCGATGATCGCCATCCGGGACGTCTCGTTCGACGTCAAGCCCGGTGAGATCTTCGTCGTGATGGGCCTGTCCGGGAGCGGCAAGTCCACCCTGGTGCGCTGCATCACGCGCCTGATCGAGCCGACGGCAGGTGAGGTCCTGCTGGACGGGGAGGACATCCGCAAGGCCGATGACGAGCGACTGCGCGAGCTGCGACGCCGGCGTTTCTCGATGGTCTTCCAGCACTTCGGCCTGCTGCCGCACCGGCGCGTCATCGACAACGTCGCCTACCCGCTGGAGATCCGCGGCGAGAGCAAGGCGTCCCGTCACGAGAAGGCCCAGGCGATGATCGACCTGGTCGGGCTCAAGGGCCACGCCAACAGCTACCCGGACCAGCTGTCGGGCGGGATGCAGCAGCGCGTCGGCCTGGCCCGAGCGCTCGCGGTGGACCCGGAGGTCATGTTCTTCGACGAACCGTTCAGCGCACTCGACCCGCTCATCCGGCGGGACATGCAGAACGAGGTGCTGCGCCTGCACGACGAGATGGGCAAGACGATGGTCTTCATCACCCACGACCTGGCGGAGGCGCTGAAGCTGGGCGACCACATCGTGATCATGCGCGACGGGGCGGTCGTCCAGGCCGGGCGACCCGAGGAACTGGTCGGGGCTCCAGCCGATGACTACGTGGCCGACTTCGTCCGTGACGTCCCCAAGTCCCATGTCCTGACCCTGCGCTGGATCATGCGCGACCCGACCCCCGAAGACGCCCTGGACGGCCCGACGTTCTCGTCCGACACGCTCATCCGGACGTCGATCCACGTTGCCGCCGCGACGGACAAGCCGATCCGGGTGATGGACGGGGAGACGCTGCTCGGCGTCGTGGATCGCGCCCAGATCCTCACCGCGATCGCGGGCGTCGTCGAGGACGAACGATGACCGCCGTCTCCCTTCCGCGAGCGGCGAGTCGCCTGGACCAGCGCACCACTCGCCGGGTGCTCGGCCTCATCGCGGTCGCCGTGATCGTGGTCCTCTACCTGCTGTTCCAGAACCAGTGGACGCTGCCGCACGACGAGAGCGCACCCGTCTTCGGGGTCCTCAACGGGATCCGTGACTGGGTGGATGCGAACCGCACCACAAGCCCGCTGTTCACCTATGTCTTCGACCCGATCCGGGTCGCGATCGACACCCTGGTCAACGCCATCGACGCGGTCCTCGCCCTGCTCGGCTGGCCGGGGATCCTGGCCGTGTCCGGGGCGCTCGGCCTGATCTTCGGCGGCTGGCGGCTGGCCATCCTGGCGGTGGCCGGGTTCGCCTCGCTCGGCGTCCTGGGCCTGTGGGAGTCCAGCATCGCCACCCTGGGACTCGTCCTGGCCGCCGTCGTCCTGTCGCTCGTCATCGGCATCCCGCTGGGGATCATCGCCGGCCGGAGCAAGCGGGTCGCCGGCTTCCTGAGCCCGATCCTGGACGTCATGCAGATCATGCCGACGTTCGCCTACCTCGCCCCGATGACGCTGCTCTTCCTGATCGGCGGCCCGTCGGCGACGATCGCGACGCTGATCTACGCGATCCCGCCGGCCATCCGCATCACCGCGCTCGGGATCCGCGGCGTCGGGGCGACCACGGTCGAAGCGGCCGTGTCGCTCGGCTCCACGCGCTGGCAGGTGCTGACCAAGGTCCAGCTGCCCCTGGCGCGCCGGACGATCGGCATCGGCGTCAACCAGACGATCATGATGGCCCTCTCGATGGTGGTCATCACCGCCCTCATCGGCGCGCCCGGCCTGGGTGCGGACATCCTCCGCGCGGTCCACGCGGTGGACGTCGGGGCCGCCTTCGACGCGGGACTGGCGATCGTCATCCTGGCCATCGTGCTCGATCGCCTGACCGATCGGGCCGGCGTCTGGATGGACCCGCGCTACCGACCGGCCGAGTCGGGCCCTCGGCGGCACTGGATCGTCTGGGGCGCCCTCGGCGTCGTGATCGCGGCGATCGTCCTGGCCCGGCTGCTGCCCGACCCGACGGTCTTCCCGGAGGGCCTGCGGATCTCGTTCCTCGAGCCGATCAACGCCGGGGTCGATTGGATCCGCTCCAACCTGACCGGGATCACCGGCACGATCCGCGACATCTTCAGCTACGGCTTCCTGAATCCGCTCGAGGGGGTCCTCACGAGCGCGCCGGCGTGGCTGGTCATCGGCGCCGTGTTCGCCCTCGCCTGGTTCATCTCCGGCCTCCGCTCGGCCGGGATCGCGGCATCGTGCCTGATCCTGCTTGCGGCGCTGTCACTCTGGGAGCACGGGATGCAGACGCTGACGACCGTCCTCGTCGCGACGACCATCACCCTCGCCATCGGGCTCGTGACCGGGATCCTGTCGGCGCGCAGTGACCGCTTCCGCACGGCGATCCGGCCCACCCTGGACATGGCCCAGACGATGCCGGCGTTCGTCTACCTGATCCCGGCCGTCGCGCTGTTCGGGGCCAGCCGGTTCACGGCCATCGTGGCGTCGATCATCTACGCCGCACCCGCCGTCATCCGGCTGGTGGACGCCGGGATCCGCGAGGTCTCGCCGACGATCATGGAGGCGGCCACCGCGGCCGGCTCGACCGAGCGCCAGCTGCTCTGGAAGGTCCAGCTGCCGCTGTCCCGGCACGCGCTGCTCCTGGCCGCGAACCAGGGGATCGTCCTGGTCCTCGCGATGGTCGTGGTCGGAGCGCTCGTGGGGGCGGGAGCCCTGGGCTACGACGTCATCGCCGGGTTCGCCCAGCGCGAGGACTTCGGCAAGGGCCTGGCGGCGGGGCTGGCCATCGTCGTGCTGGGTATCATGCTGGACCGCATCACCCAAGGTGTCGGGGGGCGCCGGCCGGAAGACGTCAGGGAGGGCGCCTGAGCTGGACGGAGACACCACGATCGAAGATGAGCGCGCCGTCGCCACGGGTCGCTCCAGGATCCGGCGCCAGGCGTGGCGACCGGTCGTAGAGGAGGAGATCGCAGGATGAAACGAACCGGATCGGCGCGGCTGCTTGCCGTGTTCGCCGTCGCGGGCATGGTCCTCGCGGCGTGTTCGGGCGGAAGCGGCGCGTCGGCGTCGGTCGCCAGCAAGGGCACCGTCAAGATCGCCATCAATGAGTGGGTCGGCGCGGAGGCGAACGTCGCCGTCGTGAAGAACCTGCTCGGAGACGATCGGCTACACGGTCGAGACCCCCACCCTGGCCGAAGAGGTCGCCTGGCAGGGCTTCGACACCGGTGAAGTCGATGCGATCCTGGAGAACTGGGGCCACCCGGATCTCGAGAAGCTCTACTTCGAGGACAAGAAGGTCGCCGAGGACGCCGGGCCCGAATGGCGTGACCGGGATCATCGGCTGGTACGTCCCGGAGTGGATGGCCACCGAGTATCCGGACATCACGAACTGGGAGAACCTCAACAAGTACGCGTCCATGTTCAAGACGTCCGAGTCCGGCGACAAGGGCCAGTTCCTGGCCAGCGACCCGACCTTCGTCACCAACGACGAGGCGCTCATCACGAACCTGGAGCTGGACTACAAGGCCGTCTACAGCGGCAGCGAGGCAGCCAGCGTGACGTCGTTCCAGCAGGCCGCCAAGGACAAGACGCCGCTGATCGGCTACTTCTACACGCCGCAGTGGCTGTTCGCCGAGACCAAGCTCGTGAAGGTCGACTTCCCGGCCTACACGGATGGCTGCGACGCAGACCCGAAGACGGTCGCCTGCGACTACCCGCCGTACACCCTGAACAAGGCCATCCGGACCGAGTTCGCGACGGCCAACGCGGACGCCGCGACCGCTGATCAAGAACTTCAGCTGGAGTAATGACGACCAGAACACCGTCGCCGACTACATCGCCAACAAGGGGATGAGCGCGGAGGAAGCGGCCGCGAAGTGGATCGCCGACAACGAGGCCACCTGGAAGGCCTGGATGCCGTAAGGCTCACCGAGCCTCGCACCGAGCCGGCGGCGGGTCCTCTGACCCGCCGCCGTTCGGATTCCGCGGGCACGGATCGCCGCGACTTGTTGATGTCCCGGAAACAAGCGCCCGCGACCGTTGACAAACCCGGTCCCATGGCGCGACGCCGTGGCGTATGGTTGCGCGTGCGCGGTCGGGCCGAGGAGGGACCGACGGCCCTCGCGTCAGCGAGGGATCAACAATCAAGGCACATTGGAGGATCGACCTTGTCGACGCATCGTTCCGTGGCCCGCCTGGCGGGTCTCATGGTCGCGGGGGCATTCGTGTTCGCGGCCTGCTCCGGCAGCGGTAGCACTGCCGCGCTGTCCAGCAGCACGTCCAACATGGACGACCTCATCAAGGCGGCCAAGGCGGAGGGTGGCCTGACCACCATCGCCCTGCCGCACAACTGGTGCAACTACGGCGAGGCGCTCGCCGGATTCACTGCCAAGTACGGGATCCCGATCAATGAGCTGAACCCGGACGGCAGCTCCGCCCAGGAGATCGACGCGATCAAGGCCAACACGACGAACCCGGGCCCACAGGCACCGGACGTCATCGACGTCGGCCTGTCCTTCGGCCCGCAGGCCGTGACGGACAAGCTCATCACGCCATACAAGGTCCAGACCTGGGACGACATCCCTGATACGGCCAAGGACAAGGACGGCTACTGGTACGGCGACTACTACGGCGTCCTGTCGTTCGAGACGAACACCGCTGCCGTGAAGAACGTCCCGCAGAACTGGGCCGACCTGCTCAAGCCCGAGTACAAGGGCCAGGTCGCGCTGTCCGGCGACCCGACCCAGTCCAACCAGGCCATCTCCGCCGTGTGGGCCGCAGCGCTCGCCAACGGCGGGTCGCTGGACAACGTCCAGCCCGGCCTGGACTTCTTCAAGCAGCTCAATGACTCCGGCAACTTCGTGCCGGTCATCGCCAAGACCGCGACCGTGGCCTCCGGTGAGACCCCGATCCGCATCACCTGGACCTACAACGGTCTTGCCGACAAGGACTCGCTCGCCGGCAACCCGGCAGTCGAAGTCGCCGTTCCGACGGACGGCCGCTTCGGTGGCATGTACGTCCAGGCGATCAGCGCGTACGCACCGCATCCGAATGCGGCCCAGCTCTGGATGGAGTACCTGTACTCCGACGAGGGTCAGCTCGCCTGGCTGAAGGGCTACTGCAACCCGATCCGCTACGAGGCCATGAAGGCCGCGAACGTGATCCCGGCCGACCTGGCCGCCAAGCTTCCGGACACGACCGGGGCCGTCCTTCCGACCCTCGACCAGATCACCGCGGCCACGACGGCCATCACAGCGGGCTGGCCGACCACCGTCGGCGTGACCGTCAAGTAGGACCGAGTCCCTCGGTCAGCAGACGAGGTTTGCGGTGACCGGCACCGCGATGCCAGTGAACGCCCAGGGCGCGCCGATGGCGCGCCCTGGGCGTCGCCGTTTCAGCCTGACCTGGCTG
Source organism: uncultured Chloroflexia bacterium (assembly GCA_963738475.1). Taxonomy (GTDB): domain Bacteria; phylum Chloroflexota; class Limnocylindria; order Limnocylindrales; family CSP1-4; genus SPCO01. Next base: position 80,113 of record CAVTWU010000024.1, on the reverse strand, counting down.
GGCCTCGTCCCATTCCTCATCTTCTCGACCCTGTTCCTGCTCATCCCGACGTTCTACCTGGTCGTTGGCAGCTTCCTTGACTCGACCGGCCAGTTCACCCTGCAGAACTACGCCGGCCTGACCGATGAGGTCCCTCTCAACGCCTACAAGACGAGCATCGAGATCAGCCTTGTCACGGCCCTCGCCGGTGGCATCTTCGGCTTCCTGATGGCCTATGCGGTGATCTCCGCGGGCCCGAGCCGCTTCCGCAGCGGACTCATGACCTTCTCCGGCGTGGCCTCCAACTTCGCAGGGGTGCCGCTCGCCCTGGCCTTCATCTTCACGATCGGGCGGGCTGGCCTGTTGACCGGCCTCCTTGCCGGGCTCGGCATCGATCCGTACTCCAGCGGGTTCTCGCTGTACTCCAAGCTGGGCCTGGAGATCGTCTACTTCTACTTCCAGCTGCCACTGATGATCCTGATCATCGCCCCGGCCATCGACGGCCTGAAGGTGGAGTGGCGGGAGGCGTCGGAGAACATGGGTGCCCAGACCTGGCAGTTCTGGCGCTACGTCGCCCTGCCCGTCCTGATGCCGTCCCTGCTCGGCGCGATGATCCTGTTGTTCGGCAACGCGTTCGGCGCGCAGGCGACCGCCTACCAGCTGACCGGTGGCTTCATCAACATCGTGACGATCCTCATCGGCAATCAACTGACCGGCGACGTCCTGCACAACGTCGGCGCCGGGTACGCGCTGGCGATGGGCATGGTCGGGATCCTGGCCATGACCCTGATCGCCTACCAGTTCCTGCAGCGGCGCTCGGAGCGCTGGCTCCGATGACCGCAGCTCGCGGCACCAGCCGACTCGGCCAGGGCGTCGAGGCCACGCATGTCCATGCCCCGGACGCGCCCAAGAAGGGGCGGAAGTCGCCGCTGCGATTCGCCTGGTGGCTCATCTTCTGGGCGGGCGTCCTCTACTTCTTCCTGCCGCTCCTCGGGACGTTCACGTTCTCGATGAAGTCGATCCCGCTGTTCTCGGCCTACACCGGCGTGCTCCAGGACCCGAAGTTCTACGCGAGTCTCGGTTACTCGTTCGTCGTCGGGATCATCACGATCGCGGTCAGCATCGGGCTGATGGTCCCGACCGCCTTCTGGGTCCGGCTCCGGATGCCGCGGGCGCGTCCGTTCGTCGAGTTCGTCACCCTGATGCCGTTCGTCATCCCGCCGGTCGTGCTCGTCTTCGGTCTCATCAGCACCTACAGCCACCCGCCGTTGCCCTTCACCTGGACGAGCATCGGGAGCACGGCGCTCCTCGTATGTGGATACGTCGTGCTGTCGTTCCCCTACATGTATCGCGCGGTCGACACGGGTCTGCGGTCCATGGATGTCCAGAGCCTGACCGAGGCGGCCCAGAGCCTGGGGGCCGGCTGGTTCCGGATCCTCTTCTTCGTGATCCTGCCGAACCTGCGGGTGGCGCTCCTGAGTGGCGCGTTCCTGACCCTGGCGATCGTCGTCGGCGAGTTCACGATGGCCCTGTTCCTCGCCCGGCCGGCGTTCGGACCGTATCTCGCGAACCTCGGTAGCACCAAGCCCTATGAACAGGCCGCGGTGGCCCTCATCAGCTTCGCCCTGACCTGGATCGCCATGGGTTTCATCGCCTTGCTCGGACGCGGCTCGCGGAGCCGGGTCACGGTCACCGGCGCGCGCTAGGAGACACGACACGATGACCTTCCTGGAACTGACCGGCATCCAGAAGCACTTCCCCGGCGGGGTGATCGCCGTGGACGACTTCAACCTGAGTGCCGCGCGAGGGGAGTTCGTGTCGTTCCTGGGGCCATCCGGGTGTGGCAAGACCACGACCCTGCGGATGATCGCCGGGTTCGAGAAGCCGACGGCCGGGGCGATCACGGTGGATGGCGTGGACATCACGTACCGAGCGCCGAACCAGCGAAACGTCGGGATGGTCTTCCAGTCGTACGCCCTGTTCCCGAACATGAACGTCGCTGAGAACATCGGCTTCGGGTTGAAGGTTCGCAAGCGTCCCAAGGCGGAGATCACCCGGCGCGTCGACGAGTTGATCGCGCTGATGCACCTCGAGGGCCGCGCCGATCGCTACCCGTGGCAGATGTCGGGCGGCCAGCAGCAGCGCGTCGCGCTCGCCCGTGCCCTCGCCATCGAACCGCAGGTCCTCCTCCTGGACGAGCCGTTGTCCGCCCTGGACGCGAAGATCCGGATCGTCCTGCGCAAGGAGATCCGGTCCATCCAGCGCCAGTTGGGCATCACCACCGTCTACGTCACCCACGATCAGGAAGAAGCACTGTCGATGTCCGACCGGGTCGTCGTGATGAGCGAGGGGCACGTGGAGCAGATCGGCACCCCGTCCGAGATCTACAACTTCCCGTCCACCGCCTTCGTGGCCTCGTTCGTGGGCACGCTCAACCTCGTGGAGGCCGGAGTGATCGATCCCGGAGCGGGCCGCGTGGCCGTGGGTGGCCAGGAGATCCGCACCGCCAGGGCCCTCACCGACGCCAGGGCCGGCGATCGGATCACACTCGCCCTCCGCCCGGAAGGCATCGAACTCGGCGACGGCGCGGCCGGCGACAACCGCCTCATCGGTACGCTCGCGGACATCGGTTTCCTCGGGTCGATCGTCCGGATGCGCCTGAGCTTGCCTGCCGGAGACAGCGGGATCGCCCGCGAGATCTTCCTCGATACGTTCAACGACCCGAACCTCGCCCTGCCGGCGGTCGGTGCGACCGTCACCGTCTCGTTCCAGCCCGAGGCCTGCTTCATGCTCACCGGGTCGGTGGGTGTGCCGGTCCCGGTCCCGGCCGAGGTCGGCGCCGAGGTGTGACCGATCGGCTCGACGGGATCGATCTGGTCGTCTTCGACAAGGACGGGACGCTGATCGGGTTCGATTCGATGTGGCGCGACTGGGCGCTCGAGATCGCCGATCGCCTGTCCCGCGCGGTCGAGCGCGACGTCCGCTCGCCGCTCTATGCGATGCTCGGTTTCGATGCGGCGACCGGCTCGGTCGCGCCGCATGGCGGACTGGCCGCTACCCCGATGGCCCGTCTCCGCGAGACGACCCAGGCCCTGCTGATCGCCGGTGGCTCATCGGAGGCCGACGCGGCGGCCGCGATGGACGAGGCCTGGCATGCGCCCGATCCGGAAGCGACGGCGCAGCCCCTCGCGGATCTTCGGCCACTGTTCACGGATCTGCGGGCGGGCGGGCGACGGATCGCCGTCGCCACGAGCGACGATCGGGAGCCGACCGAGCGGACGCTGGTGTCGCTCGGCGTGGAAGCCCTGGTGGACGCGACCGTGTGCGCCGACGACGGCGTCCCGGTCAAGCCCGCCCCGGACATGGTCCTGCGGGTCTGCGCGGTCGTTGGCGTGGATCCGGTCCGGACGGCCGTCGTCGGGGATGCGCCGGCCGACCTGCGGATGGGCCGCGCTGCGGGCGCCGGTCTGGTCGTGGGGGTCCTGACCGGCGTAGGTGCTCGGGCGGACCTGGAGCCGCTCGCCGACCTCGTGATCGGATCGGTCGAGCAGCTCCTGATCGGCTAGCGGCGGGTCAGGACTTGGAGTAGCCCCGGACCTGGAATGGCGAGGTCGATGGCTCGCCGCGACCGACGGCCTCGGCGTGCGCCTGGATCGATCGCGGGGCCGCGACGGGTCGAACGACGCGGCTGGACCGGTGATCCCTCGCCGACGCCCTCAGGGCGTCGATATCGACGGTGACGGTCGAGATGGCCCGATATCGTCGGGCGGCATTGCGGTCTGCCATCTCAGTTCAGCACGAACCAGGCGATGTACGTGGACGAGGACACGGTCCCGTTCAGGTAGATCGTGAAGGAGCCGGTGACCGGGACCACCGACTGGATCCAACGCCCAGCCCGGTTGCTGTGCAGGACCGCGAAGACGCGACTGCCTGACGAGACCCCGGCCAGCGTGACCTTGATGCTGGACTTGCCGCTGCCGAGCGTGGCCCGGCCGGACCGGCTGAACTTGACCTTGCCCATGACCTCCAGGCCCAGGTCCGTGGCGGACTGCCCGATGGCCAGGACGCCGGCCGAGGTCGTGGCACTCTCACCGACGACACCGACGCCACCGTAGCCGTAGACGCCGGCGCTCTGGCCGAAGCCCTGGACGCCGGTATCCCCGGAGCCATAGACGCCCGTGTCCTCGCTATCGCCCCAGACGCCGGCTCCGAAGGTCCCCGACTCGATCGGGGCTGTCGGTGACGAGCCGAAGACGCCCGTGTAGGCGGTGAATTCGGGCATGAACGGCGCACCTGGGGCGGAGACGCTCCAGCCCGACACGCCTGCCCCGCCGGCGCTGGTGCCCTCGACTCCGTAACCGATCCCGGCGCCGTTGCCGCCCAATGCGATGCTGTCGGCCGTGGCGTTCGTGACGGACGTCGTGGCGGTCGTGGCGTTGTCCTGGCCCATCACCACGTCGTTCGGGTCGGCGGCGGCGGCCGTCAACGGCAGGACAGCCGAGGCGGCGATGGCGCCGGCTGCACCGGCGGCAGCGGTCAGGAGTGCTCGGCGACTACGGGGGGCGGCGGTTTCGTCAGCCATATCAGCTGATCCTCCATTGCCCGTGGGCTGGGCAAGAAATAACGCCAGCACCCACGTTGGAGGGAGCATGCCACGCTGGTGGCGCGTCCGCACATCGAGATTCCGCGCCCGTGGTCCGTTCCAGGTGTATTCCGTTGCCGGGCCGCGCCGCGATCCGTGTGGCGCGGCCGGCCGGCTGGCCGGCCGGGGAGCGGGTTAGCTCCGCCCGCCCATCAGGCGCAGGAAGAACAGGAACATGTTGAGGAAGTTCAGGTAGAGGCTGAGCGCACCGATGACGGCCGCCTTCTCCATGGACCCGAGACGCGCCGCGAGGTCCCCGGCCTGGATGCGCTGGACGTCATACGCCGTGAGGGCGGTGAAGATCCCGATGCCCGCGATCGAGATGATCCAGTTCATCGCGTCACTCTTGAGGAAGATGTTGATGATCATGGCCGCGACCAGGCCGATGAGACCCATCGTGAGCATGCCGCGCATCCCGGCCAGCGAGCGCTTCGTGACGGCGCCGTAGATGGCCGCGCCACCGAACATCGCGCTGGCGCTCAGGAAGGCCTGGGCGACCGATGCCGAGGTGTAGCCGTAGACGATCAGGCCGACGCTCAGTCCGACCGACGCCGCGTAGACGAAGAAGAGCCCGAGGGCGACCGTGGCACTGATCTTGTTGATGGCGCCGGAGATGACGACCACCAGGGCCAGCTGCGCGATGATGATCAGCAACAGGTAGTCCGAGGCGAACTTGAGGGCCTGCTCGCTGGTCGTCACGGCAGCGCTGACGACGGCTGTCAGCAGGAGTCCAGCGAACATCCAGGCGAATGCCTGGGTGAGGAATGCGCTCGAGAGCCGGGCGTCCGGCTTGACGCCGACAGTCGAGGGAGACGCGTAGGGCGTCTGGTTCGGCTGGTTCATCATGGCTTCGATGGCTCCTTGTCGATCGATCGATCCGGCCCCTCGCGAAGCCGGGCGGGTGTTGACGCTCGGGTCTCGGCCTGTTCGGCCGCCCGGGCGAGGACCCACAACAGGTCCGCGGTCCGGTTCAGATACGGTAGCAGATGGGGTCCAGGCACCAGTCCGAGAGCGTCGAGCGCCACGGCGCGGCGCTCCGCGCGGCGAAGGATCGTACGGGCGACCTCCAGGGCGGCGCTGACCTGGGTCTCGCCCGGCACCACGAACTCGCGCGGCATCACGATGCCGCCTTCCAGCTCCCGTAGCAGCTCGTCCATACCCGTCACCATCGCCATCGAGACGCGGGTCCGCCCTTCGACCTGGCGGTCCCAGGCATCCGGGTTGGTGGCGAGTTCGGCGGCTGCCACGAACAGGTCCCGTTGGATCCGCGAGGATCGTGGTGGCGATACGTGCGATGGGGCTCGCCGGGTCCGCGGGTCCTGCGGGTTCTACGGGGTCCGCGGTCCGTGCCCAGGCAGGCCGCGCGAGCCAGGCCAAGGGCCGCGACTGCCTCGTCGATCGTGCCATAGGCCTCCGTCCGGAGGTCGTCCTTCCGGATCCGCTCGCCGCCGAACAGGAGCCCGGTGGTGCCGGTGTCTCCCTTGCCGGTCGCCACGGCGGAATCGAAACCGGGCGAGGTCGCGCCGGGCGCTGGCGGGTCGCCGGGGCGGTCCGCACCGGGGGTCACGCGGACGTCACCACATCAGGCCCGCGTCGCGCGGATCCCAGCGCTCGGCGAGCAGCGTCACCTTGACGTCGTGTTCCACGACCGTTTCCGCGGCCTCCTTGACCTGGGCGATCATCGATCCCGGCGTAGGGGCAGAACGGCGTGGTCAGGATCATCTTCACCTCGGTCGAATCCGGCCCGAGGATGATCTGGCGGATCAGGGCCAGCTCGACCACGTTCATCCCGATCTCCGGGTCCACGACGCTCCGCAGGGCATCCAGGATCGCGAGCTCGGTGGCGCGCCGCTCAGCGTCGAAGGCCGGGGCGTCGGCCACGGCGGCGGCGCCGTCCGTGGCGTCGCTGGCTGGCGCCGTCGATGGCGCCCCGGCCGGAGCCGGCGTGGTCGGGGCTGTGACTTCGGTGTCGATCGTGCTGTCGGTCATTCGGGTCTCCGCTGTGTCCGGGGAGGGTACCACCGGTTCGCGCGGCAGCCCCTCGTGGATCACTCCGGAGCGTGAGCCTCATGGCAGACCCCGACGGTTCTCCCATATGCGCGGCGCACGAGCATTCGCTCGGGTCCCGGGCCCGCTGACGCTGGGATCGAGCGATTCGGGGGCGAAAGCGGCCCCATATGAGCGTGTGGGATTGCCTATGCGCATACCTCCGCGTCGGTTCGGCGATACGGCTCGCTCCACGCGCATATGGGCAAACCTGTGGCCATGTGGCCCCATCGGGCACCGCTCGGCGGCCGGGCAGCAGCTCGGCGGTCGGGGCCCGGGCCGGCACGCGAACCGCGACCCGACCCGACCCTAGGTCGACGCGACTCCGGCGGCCTTCACCACGATGCCCGCGCCCCGGTACTGCGCGGGGAGGCCGGCCGCCTCCGCTTCCGTGTAGCCGGGACCGGCCAGCGACCCGTCCGCCTCGAAGAAGTCGGCGTAGCGTTCGCGATGCTCGGCGGCGTACGTGTAGGCCGCGGCGATCCCGACAACGCGCAGTTCCGGGTGATCGTTGAGCACTCGGGTCAGGTCGTAGCCGTTGGCCCGCAACTCCAGGAGCTGCCGAACGGTCAGGCGGGAGCCGTAACAGAACGGCTCACCGTTGAGCACCAGCGGATCCTGCTGGACCCATTTGATGGTCATCGCTCATGCGCCCTTGTACAGGAGCTGAAGGAAGGCATTCTTCTTGCGCCCATCGCCGGCGAGGCGGCGGTGCCATCTGAAGACCTCGATCGCCTCGTCCAGCGCCACGTCTGCCGGACCCAGTTCGTCCGGGACGAGGACCGTTGGAAGCGCGGATCGGATGCCGTCGCACAGGGCGATGAGGTCATCGAGCGGCACCTGCCGACGCCGGTAGAGCGGCGACACCATGTCGGCGTAGGCACGGGTGAAGTACGGATCGCCCGAGGCCACGGACAGGGCGACGCGTTCGACCAGCAGCTCGGTGTCGCGGAGGAGCTGGCGCTGGCCGACCTCGTCGTAGCGCTCGCGCATGGTCGTGCGTCTCGGCCAGGGCGACCTCGAGGGCGCGGCCCGCGATGCGCCCGCTCGCGGCGCGGATCCGCTCGGCGGCGGCCGGCAGGCCGGCGGTCATGTCACGGGGCGGCACGCCAAGGGACGGATGGCTCATGTCCCGGAGTCTAGCGTGCGGCACGAGGCGGTGCCACGCCCGGGCGAGCCGGCCGCGCGACACGCCACGGCCCGATGGCTCGGCTACGATGCGACCGATGGACGCCCCGAACCCAGCACCGGCGAGCGCACCGCCGACCGCACCGGCGAGCGGCCTCCCTTGCCGACGCCCGAGCCGCCGACCTCACCGCCGCCCGAGCCCGGCGAGCGCCGCCTGAGCCGGCCGCCATCCGATCGCTATCGTGCGCCGGAGACCGCCGCGGCAGCATCGAGCGGGGCGAAGCAGGCGACCGGCTCGCCCGGCCGCGGGGTCGCGTTCGCCGCCATCGTGGCGATCGCGGTGGCCCTCGCCGATCACGGTCATGGGCGGCGTCCTCCTGATCTCGGCGGGCCTGGTCGTCGTGGCTGCGGCCGGGGGCTGGGCCATCGCCGTCGCGCTCCGGCTGGGTTCGGCCGGCACGATCCAGGGCCCGACGCGCCGGTGGCTCGCGGTCGGGATCGCCGTGGCCGCGGTCGTCCTCGGTCAGATCGGCCTGTGGCTGTTCGCGCGAACCGAAGGCGGCGTCCTGCAACCCTCGATTACCTCGCCCAGACCTTCGGGCCGATCGTCCTCGCGCAACTGATCGTGGCGCCGCTGGTCGCGGCCTGGAGCTCGCGATGACCGACGGTCTGACCTTCCGCCGACCGACCGATGCCGACCATCCGGCGGTGGTGACCCTCGTGGACGAGTGGTGGGGCGGCCGGAAGCTGCACGACTACCTGCCCAGGCTGTGGTTCGAGCACTTCAGCGGGACGTCGTGGCTGGTCGAGGACGCTGCCGGCCTGCCTGTCGGGTTCCTCGTCGGGTTCGTGAGCCCGGATCACCCGGACACGGCCTACATCCACATGGTCGCGGTGAGTCCGAACCATCGACGGTCCGGCCTCGGGGCGGCGCTGTACGAGCGGTTCACCGCCGACGTCCGGGCGCGTGGCGTCAGATACGTCCACGCCATCACCTGGCCCGGCAACCGGACATCGATCGGGTTCCATCGGGCGCGGGGGTTCCGTGCGACCGACGGACCCGGCTTCGAGCCGGTCTACGGGATCCCGGCCCACATCGACCACGACTACCCGGGCGAGGATCGCGTCGTCTTCGTGCTGGACCTGGACGAGCCGTCAGCCGGCGGCTGATTCGCGAAGGATCGCGCCGGGCGTGAGCTGCTCGTGGAGCAGGCGCTCGAAGCGAGCCGGGCGATCGGCCGGCGACACGGCCCCGAGCCAGCGCTGCAGGAGCGCCTCGCCCTCGGCGTAGACGAAGACGTAGGTGCGCCAGAGCGGGTGCTCGATGAACTCGAGGCGCTTGGCGGCCACGGCCGGCGTGAAGCGCCCGACCGAGACGAGGTAGTCCAGGACCTCGTCGTGCGACCGTCCGTCCGCGTGGCGAAGGATCGCCGCGTTGCCGCGGATCGGGATCAGGGCACGGCGGGGCGTCATCAACGCGACGGACCGTTCGGCGGTGTCGCGCGCCATCGCCGGATCCCGGCCGGCATCCAGACCGCCGAGCTCGAAGATCTCGATGAGCAGTTCGACCAGCTCGTCTTCCGGAGCGACGAACCCGACGCCCACGTCCGCCAGTCCCTCGCTGATGAGGCACTCGGGGGTGTTGATCAGCAGGATGGAGGCCTCCATCCGGCCGCGCGCATCCACCAGGTCCGCCTCCTTCCAGGCGTGCTCCAGGTGGTGGCCGGGGTAGGTCTCGTGCGCGACGACGTGGACCAGGTCCGTGGCGCGGACGGGCAGGTCCGTGTTGAGGTCCACCCGCGACCGGAGGCCCCCGTCGAACCAGTTGTAGCCGGACCATGGCTGATCGGTGACCAGCGAGACCCGCAGGTCCTCGCCGTCGGGCAGGCCGAACAGCCCGGCGGCTCGCTCGCGGTAGCGCGCGACCAGCCAGTCGACGACGCCCGGCAGCCGGTCGACGCCGATCACGAGCCGCTCGTCCCAGGCGGCCAGACGGTCCGCGAGCGACCCATCGCCCGGCAGCAGGTCGTCGATCCGGGCCGCGGCCTCGGCGAAGTCCTCGTCGGCGCGTCGCGGCGGCTGGAACGCGAAGTAGCGCGACACCTGCTCCAGGTACGGGTACACCTCGCCACCGAGGACCGCCGCCTGCGTCTCGAGCGAGGTGAGCTGCGCGTCCAGCCAGTCGAGCCGATCGGGTTCGACGACTTCGGCCGGGAGTCGAGCCCGGAGGGCGGCGGCGTCATCGCGAAGCCGGGACGGCGATCGAAGCTGCTCCATGTCCACCTGGGCCTTGAGGTCGGCCGGGCCGAAGTAGCCGTCCACGAGCCCCGGGATGTGCTGGTCGAGCCGGAGCGCCAGCAGGATGTAGTCGCGGGCGATCGGGTCGGGCGCCGGGACGGTTCGGGTGCCGCCCATGGCCAGGGTCATCGCTGCATCCGTTCCGGGCGCGGCGCGCGGGGAGCGTCGTGGTCGAGATGCGCCTCGGCGAGACGACGGGCTTCGGCCAGGCGCTCGGCAAGGGCCGGGTCCACGGGCAGGCCGGCTCGATCCGGCGCACGATCGAGGCCGCGATCCGGTGCGCGGTCCGGGACGGGCCCGCCCTCCCCCAGCCCGGGCCCGCCGGTCTCGCCGACGAACGGCATCCCCTGGCGCTCGACGGCATCCAGGCTCATCCGCAGCGCCGCCGTCTTCTGCTCGGCGACCTCGCGAACGTAGGCCGCCTCCTCGTCCGGCGTCATCGGGCGGCCCGCGCACGATCGCCTTGGGCTTGCCGACGAGCAGCCACGCGAGGTGGTAGCGGTCCATGCTCCCCCACGCCGTCGCCAGCACGTCGTCGGAGCGCTGCAGCCACATCTGGAGCGACGGGAGCGACGGGGCTGCCTCGAGCCGCGCGCCCTCGTCGATGAGCTGGCGCGTCGCGGCGATCAGCTCGTCGCGGGTCATCGGGCGTCCTCGCCGCGGATCATCGATTCGCGATCCGCCCGCGCCCGCCGCGTCCACGGTCCGGGCATCCCGGTCCCGATCGGGGCGCCATCGAAGCGGGTCACCGGCAGGACCCCGGCGACGCTCGAGCACAGGAACGCCTCGTCGGCGGCGGCGAGGTCCGCGCGGCTCAGGTGCCCTTCGACCGGCCGCAGGCCCACGCGCCCGGCCCAGCCCAGCAGCCACGAGCGGGTCGTGCCGGCCAGGATGGCGCAGTCGAGCGACGGCGTGGCCAGCTCCTCGATCCCGTCGGCCGCCGTCCGGACCAGGAACAGATTGGCGCTCGTCGCCTCGGACAACCGATCGTCCACCGTGAGGAACAGGGCGTCGTCCGCCCCGGCCCGGCGCGCCTCCAGCCGCGCGTAGACGTACTCCGCGCGGGACGTCGTCTTGAGGGCCGCCAGCGGGCTCAGCGGATCGCGCCGGACGGCCGATGTCGCCAGGTGCAGGCCCTCATCGAGCACGCGGGACGGGAGCGGTGCCACCGGCCAGGCCTGGATGACGATGGTCGGCGGCACGGCTTCGTCGGGCGGCAGGATCCCGCGACCACGAAACGCGCCGCGGCTGACGGTGATCCGGATCGAGGCATCGCCATCGGGACCGCCCAGCCCCTCGGCCTCCAGCAGCGCCGCGAGTCCCTCGGCCACGAGGGCTTCGATGTCCGCCGGCAGCGCGATCTCCATCCCGTCCGCCGAGCGCTCGAGGCGCGCCAGGTGCTCGGTCAGCTCGGTCGGCCGGCCGCCCTGGGCGCGCAGGGTCTCGAAGATGCCGTCACCCAGCTGGAACCCGCGATCGAAGGCGGACAGGTGCGGCTCGTCGGCCGGCAGCAGCCGCCCATCCACCCAGGCGAACCGCGGTCCGCGTCACTCGACGGCCTCCACGCCGCCGATGGCGCTCAGCGGTCCGCGGGCCTTGGCGACCGTCTCGTCCCACTCGGCCGCCGGGTCGCTCCGCTAGGTGATGCCGCCGCCGACGTGGAGGGTCAGGCGGCGCCCATCGGCGACGAAGGTCCGGATGATGATGCTGGTCTGCATCGCGCCGTCCGGTCCGACCCAGCCGAGCGCGCCGGTGTACGGGCCGCGCCTGACCGGCTCCAGCTCCTCGAGGATCTCCATCGCCCGGATCTTGGGCGCGCCGGTGATCGACCCGCCGGGGAACGAGGCGGCCAGCAGGTCGAAGGCGTCGTTGCCGTCGGCCAGGACGCCGGTCACGGTGGACACGAGGTGCTGGACGGCGGCGGTCCGCTCCAGCCGGCAGAGGCGCGGGACGCGGACGCTCCCCGGTCGACAGACACGGCCGAGGTCGTTGCGCAGCACGTCCACGATCATCACGTTCTCGGCACGGTCCTTGGCGCTGCCCAGCAGCTCGCGGGCCAGGGCTCGGTCCTCGTCGCGCGTGCGCCCGCGCGGCCGCGTCCCCTTGATCGGGTCCGTCTTGACGACGCCGTCCGGCGTCCACCGACAGGAACGGTTCCGGCGAGGCGGACAGGAGCGCCCGCGGCCGCCCGCTCAGCGGCCCGGCGCCCAGGTCGAGGTACGCCGAGAAGAGCGACGGATCGCCCGTGCGCAGGCGCCGGTAGAGCTCCCACGGGTCGCCTTCGAACGGCGTCTCCAGCCGGCGGGTCAGGTTGGCCTGGTAGATGTCGCCGCGCGCGATGTGCTCGCGAACGGACTCGCACGCCGGCCTCGTACGGCGCCCGGTCCAGGCCGGACCGAAAGGCGAGCGTGCGGCGGGAGCTCCGTCCCGATGCGGTCCGCGTCAGCAGACGGGCTCGCTGACGACGTCAGTCGAGCGTGGACCTCGTCCAGGCGGCGGGCGAGTCGGTGGCCGTCGCCGTCAAGCGCGCGTCCGCCGAGCCAGGCGGACCCGGTCCGCCGATCCCAGGCGACCACCCAGTCGTGCAGCGCGAGGCGGAGCGGCGGCAGGTCCTGGTCCGGCGCCGCGATCGCCGGCAGGCGCTCCAGGGTGCCGCCCAGGTCGTAGCCGAGGAACCCCACCAGGCCGCCCAGGAACCGTGGCGCGTCGGCGGCCACGACGGGTGTCGGATCCAGCCGGCCGACCAGGCTCCGCGCCACGGCGAACGGGTCGGGTCCGGCCGCCGGGGACTCCAGGACGGCGATCGGGTCGGCCGTCAGGTACGTCCAGCGGGCGTTGCGACCGGGCCGGGCGCTCTCGAGCAGGGCCAGGCCGGGCAGGTCGCGGAACGCCTCGGCGACGTCGATCGGGCGAGCGGCCGCGACCCGGTCCGGCAGCCGGCGCAGCCGGAGCGTGGCGTTCACGTCGGTCGTGGCGGTCGTGTCGCGTGGTCTGGCCTTGGGATCACCCGCGGATGATACGGCGACCTCCCCGCGAAGCGCCGCCGGGCGCCGCCGTCCGGTCGAGCGCGCCGCCGCCGCTAGCATCCGCGGATGCGTGCACGCGACCTCGGCATCGTCATCGGGCGTGGCCGGCCCGGGCCGCTCAACGCCATCACGGACGTCGCGGGCGTTCGCGTCGGCCACACGACGCTCATCTCGGGCGACGGACCGCTGGTCGTCGGCCAGGGCCCGATCCGGACCGGCGTCACCGTCGTCGTCGCCGCGCGGCGTCGACGCCTGGCGCGAACCGGTCTTCGCCGGCTGCCATCGGCTCAACGGCAACGGCGAGCTGACCGGCCTGGAGTGGGTCCGCGAGTCCGGGATGCTCGACGACGCCGATCGCGATCACCAACACCCACAGCGTCGGCGTCGTCCGCGACGCGCTCGTCGCCGCCTCCGTCGAGATCCGCGAGGACGCGGACGAGGGCGCTGACGCCTGGTGGTCCCTGCCGGTCGTCGGCGAGACCTACGACGGCTACCTCAACGACATGAACGGGTTCCACGTCCGTGCCGAGCACCTGCGCGCCGCGCTGGACGCGGCGAGCGACGGTCCGGTCGCCGAGGGCGGCGTCGGCGGCGGGACCGGCATGGTCTGCCACGAGTTCAAGGGCGGGATCGGGACGGCGTCGCGGGTCATCCCGGACGGAGCGTCGGCGGCTACACGGTCGGCGCCCTGGTCCAGGCGAACTACGGCAAGCGCGAGTGGCTCCGGGTCGACGGCGTCCCGGTCGGCGAGCGACCTCGGCCGCGACCGAGTACCCAGTCCGTACGACCAGTCAGAGGCGATCCGCGCTCGGGTCGACGCCACCCGAAGGCTCGGGCTCGATCATCGTCGTCCTGGCCACTGACGCGCCGCTGCTCCCCCACCAGTGCGAGCGGCTCGCCCAGCGGGCCGGACTCGGGATCGCCCGGGTCGGCGGCACGGGCGGGCACACGAGCGGCGACCTGTTCATCGCCTTCGCGACCGGCAATCGACTGCCGCTACGAGCTCGAGGACCGACCGACGCCCGACGACCTACGACGTCACGGCGGTCGGCGACGGCGCATCGACGCGCTGTTCGACGGCGCCATCGAAGCCACCGAGGAGGCGATCGTCAACGCGCTCGTCGCGGCGCAGACGACGGTCGGCCGGGACGGCATCACGGCCCACGCCCTGCCGCACGACCGCCTGCTCGAGGTCATGGCCCGCTACGGCCGGGGCCCGCGCTAGGCGGAACCCCGACCCGGGCTGGGTTCAGCCCGCGGCGACCGGTGCCGGCTTCTCGATCGGGACGCCGATCAGGCTGCCGTACTCGGTCCACGAGCCGTCGTAGTTGCGGACCCGCTTGTAGCCGAGCAGCTCGTGCAGGACGAACCAGCTGTGGCTGGAGCGCTCGCCGATCCGGCAGTAGGCGATGACGTCCTTGTCGGCGGTGATGCCCTTGGCCTCGTACAGCGTGGCGAGGTCCTCGGCGCTCTTGAACGTGCCGTCCTCGCGGACCGTCTGGGCCCACGGGATGGACGCGGCACCCGGGATGTGGCCGGCGCGCTGGGCGGTCTCGCTCATGCCCGGGAGGCGCGATGATCTCGCCGTTGTACTCGGCCGGCGAGCGGACGTCGACGAGGGCCAGGCCCGGGTCGCCGAGCCGCGGCAGGATGTCGTCGCGGAACGCGCGCAGGGCGAAGTCCGGCTCGCGGCAGCTCGTAGCCGGTGGCGGCGTAGGCGGGCTCGTCCACGGACAGCGGCAGGCCGTTGTCCAGCCAGAACTTGCGCCCGCCGTTGAGGATCCGGACGTCCGCGTGGCCGTACAGCTTGAGCTGCCAGTAGGCCCAGGCGGCGAACCAGTTGTTGTTGTCGCCGTACAGCACGATCGTCGTGTCCGGCCCGATGCCCGACGCCGACAGCAGCGCGCTGAACTCCTCGCGGCTGGCGATGTCGCGGCGGATCGCCGTCCGACAGCTGGCTGGTCCAGTTCCAGGCGATCGCGCCCGGCAGGTGGCTCTGCTCGTAGCTGGTCGTGTCCACGTCGACCTCGACGAATCGGACGGACGGGTCCGTCAGGTGGGCCTGCGCCCAGTCCGCGTCGACGAGGGCGTCGTCGTTGGCGTATCCGAGTTGGCTCATGGTGTGCGTCCTTCGAGGGGTGGTCGGTGAGACGGCGTGATGGATGCGCTGGGGGTCGCGGCTGGGGGTGAGGGTCAGTCGCCGGACGACGGTCGGTCGCGGCGGCTGAACTCGGCCAGCCGCTCGGTACACGCGGCAGCCTCGCGGGCGGCCTGGCGGACGATCCATGGGTCCACCCGGCTCGAGTCCTCGATCGTCAGGGTCGGCCCGGACGGGCCGTCCTCGACGACGATCCCGGAGCTGTTCCGGTAGTCGGTCATCCAGTTGGCCTGGAGCTGGAGCGCCACGTCGGCGACGACCGCGACGCTGAACAGCCAGTCCAGGTACGTCGCATTGAGCCGATCCGACGATGTCCGCGAGGCGGACCGGGCGACCGCGCTCCACCCGGGCGAGCAGATCGATGACCCGGACCGCGGTGAACGGATCGCCGGTCTCGGCGATCGTCGGCGGCGTGATCCCCGGGTCAGGCAGGCCGGCGGGCGCGGGCCGCAACGGGCCGAGTCCGATGGTCGCGATGAGAACGTCAGTCACGGGGTCGGTCATCTCCGACTAGTTCACTAGGGATTGGCGAAGCCTACCACTCGAGCCCCCGGCTCGCCAACTTCGGCCGGCCTCCAGGGGCCCGATCCGACTGGCCACGCGATACCCCGAGGGTCAACGAACCTTCACCTTCCCGATATCGCTTCTGGAACGCGGGTGCGACATGCTGGCCGTGGCCGGTCATGATGTCCGGCGACAGCCCGCTTGCGGGCCGTCTGTTCGTCGCCACGACACGAGATGTTGATGACCTCTTCGGACCCCGAACGGATCCCGGCCTTCCCGACCACCGACGCCGAACCGCCGGCTGCGACTTCTGTCGTGACCGGTCCCTCCCAGGTTCCGACGTCTCCGGCGGGGGGTCGCGGACGCCGATCGTGGGGCCGGCGAGCGCTCGTTGGCCTCGTGCTCGTGGCGACGTTCACGGTTGGGATCGGGGTCGGCCAGCTTGCGCCGTCCATCACGGGCGGCAACGGTGCGACCGCCCCGAACCCCAGCTCCGGCGACCTCAGCCTCATCCAGGAGGCCTGGGACCAGATCCACACGCAATACGTGGGCCGCGCCGATCTCGACGACAAGGCCCTCATCTACGGGGCGATCAAGGGTCTGACCGAGTCGGTCGGCGACACGGGCCACACCTCGTTCATGACCCCGGAAGAGCGAGCCGCCCGGGCCGACGCCCTGTCGGGCTCCTACGTCGGGATCGGCGTGCGCGTCGAACCGGCCGAGGATGGCCGCCCCCGCGTGGTCAGCGTGTTCCCGAACAGCCCGGCCGAGAAGGCCGGGGTCAAGGCCGGCGACGTGATCGTCAGCGTCGACGGCAAGGCGACCGAAGGCCGCGAGATGGACACGGTCCTCACCGAAGTCCGCGGCGTGGCCGGGACGAACGTCAAGATCACCGTGCAGGCAGACGGCACGGGTCCGGAGCGGACCTACGACATCACCCGCGCCGACGTCGCCCTCGAGCCGGTCAGCTGGACGATGGTGCCGGGCACCAAGACCGCCCAGCTCTACCTGGACCAGTTCTCGAGCGGTTCGACGGACGCCGTCGTTTCGGCCCTCAAGGAGATCAAGGCGGCCGGCGCCGACGGCCTTGATCCTGGACCTCCGGGGCAACCCCGGTGGCTACGTCAACGAAGCGGTGGGTATCGCCAGCCAGTTCCTCAAGGGCGGTGTCGTCTACATCGATCGTGACGCGGACGGCAAGGAGACGCCCCAGAACGTGACCGAAGGCGGGATCGCCCAGGACATCCCGCTCGTCGTGCTCGTTGACGGCAACACCGCGAGCTCGTCGGAGATCGTGTCCGGCGCCCTGCAGGATGCAGGCCGAGCGCAGATCGTCGGCGTGACGACGTACGGGACCGGCACGGTCCTGGGTGAGTTCGCGCTGTCCGACGGCTCCGCCCTCCGCATCGGCACGGTCGAGTGGCTGACCCCCAAGGGACGCCAGATCTGGCACAACGGCATCACGCCGGACGTGATCGTGGAGCGAGCGAGCGACGTCCAGCCGCTCCTGCCGGACGCGATCCGGGACCTGACACCGACAGAGGTGAAGTCCCTCTCCGACCCGCAGCTCGCCAAGGCGATCGAACTGAGCCGGATCCGGCTGGGCGAGACCCCCTAGGTTCGGTCAGGCCCTGTCGCGGCCGGGCCGTCGCCCGCCGACTCGAGCGGGCCGTCCTCCGGCAGGCTGATCGTGAGCGTCCCGCCCCCGTCGGCCGGGACCGGTCTGGCAGGCTTCGCACTCTCGACCTGCTCCGCCGGCGGCTTGCCGGTCCTGAAGATCGCGTAATCGAAGCCGACGAGCGCGCTGCCGATCGACGTCCCGATCGACTGCTTCTTCTTGGTCATCAGGCCGGCAGTCTAGCGCCGGGGCCCGGCGCCGACTAGAGCAGCTCCCCGTGGGCGGCGGCTGTGGGCTCGCCTTCGCGGGGACGCGGCTCCTCGCCGGGAGCGTAGTCCGCGATCGGAGCGGTCGTCGGGGCCACGTCCCCGGCTTCCAGGACCGGGAGTGCCTCGCCGGCCCGGCCTTCGATCGCCCCGACGCCGAACGGGACCCACTTGGACGGGTCCTGGAGGCGGTGCGCCTCGGTGTTGCCGCGCGAGTGCGTGTCCTCGAATCCCTTCGGCTCGATCCACATCCGCTCGCCCTGGAGCAGGCCCAGGACGCCGGACTGGCCGGGTTCCGGGCGCTCGTTCTGGCAGTAGAGGCAGGCCGCCTTGTCGTGCTGCTGGTAGGTCGGCGGCTCCTCGTACGTGGTGATGTAGCCCTCGTAGTTGCGCAGCACCACCTTGTGATCGCTGTAGCTGATCAGGTAGTTGGGCATGACCGGGATCTTGCCGCCGCCACCGGGCGCATCGATGACGTAGGTGGGCACCGCGTACCCGGAGGTGTGCCCGCGCAGACCCTCCATGATCTCGAGGCCCTTGCCGACCGGCGTCCGGAAGTGGCCCGAGCCCTCCACCAGGTCGCACTGGTACAGGTAGTACGGCCGGATCCGGTTGGCGACCAGCTTGTGGACCAGGTTGCGCTGGATGTGGACGCAGTCGTTGACGCCGGCGAGCAGCACGCTCTGGTTGCCGACCGGCAGCCCGGCCTTGGTCAGCTTGTCGACGGCTCGCGAGACCTCGGGCGTGATCTCGTTCGGGTGGTTGAAGTGCAGGTTGATCCACAGCGGGTGGTACTTCTGCAGCATCTCGCACAGCTCGTCATCGATGCGCTGCGGCATGAACACCGGAACGCGCGAGCCGATCCGGATGATCTCGATGTGCGGGATCTCGCGCAGGCCGCGCAGGATCTTCTCGAACAGCTTCGGCGCCAGGGTCAGGCCGTCGCCGCCGGAGATGAGCACGTCGCGGACCTGCGGGGTCCGGCGCAGGTACTCCAGCTGTGCCTCGTGGTCGCGGCTGTTGAAGTTCTGGGTCGGGTCGCCCACGATCCGCGACCGCGTGCAGTAGCGGCAGTACGACGCGCACTGGGTCGTGACCAGCATCAGGACGCGGTCCGGGTAGCGGTGGACGAGGCCCGGGACCGGGGAGTGGCGGTCCTCGGCGAGCGAGTCCTCCATCATCCCGGTGAACGCACCGTGCTCCTCCGCGGTCGGGATGACCTGCAGGCGGATCGGGTCGTTCGGGTCGTTCGGGTCGATCAGGCTGATGAAGTACGGCGTGATGTCGACGCGGAACCGATCGGGGACGGACAGGCCCTCGCGCTCCGACTCGGTCAGGTTCAGGATCTGCTCGATCTCGGCCAGGTCGTTGACGCGGTGGCTGAGCTGCCAGCGCCAGTCGTTCCACTGCTCATCGGGGACGTCTGCCCAGATCGCGGCGCGGCGGCTGACGGCGGGTCGGCCGTCCGGTCCCAGCGCCCCGGCGGGATCGAAGCGATTGACGAACGGCGCCTCGGCCACGGCTCGAGCCGCGTCCTGGTGGGCGACGGCGGTCTTGATCTCCTGGGCGTCCACGTCGGCGACCTCCGGGCTGCGACGCATAAAGTCTATGCAGTCTGCAAGTCCGCGAATGATAGCGCGGGCGGGATGGGCGGTCCACAGGCGCCGCCGCGCACCGGTGTCACGCCACCGCCCTCACGCCCCGCCGATCACGACCCGGAGCGGACCAGCCGCAGGATGGACCGCACGCCCGGCCGCTGCCCGTACAGCAGGACGCCGGCGGCGTAGATCCGCGAGGCCAGCCACAGGGCGCCGAGGATCGACACGACCAGCAGCGAGATCGAGAGCACGATCTCCCAGGCCGCCGCCTCGCCCGTCGTGATCCGGCCGAGCATCATGAACGGGCTGACGAGCGGGACCTGCGACAGCACGACCATCCAGCCGGCCTTGATGTCGAGCAGGCCCATCGCGGCGTACACGCCCACCATGTACCCCGCGGTGGCGAACAGGGTCATCGGCATGACGACGGCGTTGACGTCCTCCTGGCGCGAGACGAGCGATCCGGCGGCCGCATACAGGACGGCGAACAGCAGGAACCCGAGCGCGCCGTAGATGCCGAACAGCACGAGGAACTCGATCGTGAGGCCTGCCGGGATCGCCGCGGAGCCACCGGTCTCGCCGAGGATGGCGGTCGCGACCGGGCCCTGGGCCACCAGGGCCACCGCGCCCGCCGCCAGCAGCGCCACGTACTGGGTCAGCGCGATCGCGCCCACGCCCAGCACCTTGCCGGCCAGGAGCTGGAACGGCGTGGCCGCGTTGAGGATGACCTCCATCACCCGCGACGACTTCTCCTCGACGACGCTGGTCGCCACCCAGGTGCCGTACATGACGATCATCAGGAAGATCAGGATCGTCATCCCGAACGAGAGCATGTCCTGCTGCGCCATCTCGTTCGTCCCGCGCGTCGGGTCCGCTCCGCGCCGGGTCCGGCCACTCGACGCCGAACGTGGCCGGGGCGAACAGACCGGCCTGGTCGGCCGGATCGACCCCGGCGCGGGCCAGCCGGTCGCCGATCGCGATCGCCGTCGAGGCCTGCCGGATGAGTGCGGCCGTCCGACCTGTCGCGTTGTCGTTGGTGTACAGCGTGAAGTCCACGTCGCCGGCCGTCGTACGATCGATCTCGAGCGCCGCGGCGTACTCGCCGTCGCCGACCGCCTGCCGGGCCGCCGCGAGGTCGGGGACGACGCTGACCACGAAGTCCGGCGTGGTGTCGGAGGTCTCGGTCGTGCCGGTGTCGGTCGACGCGTTGAGCAGGGCCGTCAACGTCGCGACGGGATCGCCCTGAAGGTCCGCCGCAGCGACGTGGACCGCGATCCGCTGCTGGTACGTCTGGTCGATCCGGCGAACGATGATCGGGGCGAACGCGATCGCGAGCACCGCCAGGATGAGGAAGACCGTCCCGATGACGAAGCTCCGCGTCCGGACCCGGACGGTGTACTCGCGCCGAGCGACGGCCCCGATGTTGCGCAAGCTGGTCATGACCGGACCTCCGGAGCGGCCAGCGTCCGCTCCTCGACGTCGAGGGCGCCGACGCGCTCGACGAAGACCTCTTCGAGTGACGGGTCGGCGACCTCGAAGCGGAGCACGTCGCCACCCTCGGCGATGGCGGCCCGCAGGACCGCCTGCGGGTCGAACCCGGCATCCACCCGGACCTCCGTGTAGTCCTCGCCCGGGCGCGTGACCGTCACGTGCGGCAGGGACCGGAGCCAGGCGAGGTCGTCGGCGTTGGCGGTCGCCACTCGGACGACCTGGTGGCCGGTCGAACGCTTGATGTCGCGCGTCGGTCCCGCCGCCACGACCCGACCGTGGTCGATGATCGCCACCGAGTCGCACAGCTCCTCGGCCTGGTCGAGCTGGTGCGTGCTGAAGACCAGCGTCTTGCCCTGGTCGCGAAGCCCGAGGAAGCGCCTCCTTGAGCAGCGCGACGTTGATGGGATCGAGCCCCACGAATGGCTCGTCCATCAGCAGCACGTCCGGGTCGTGGAGGACGGTCGCGATGAACTGGACCTTCTGCTGGTTGCCCTTCGAGAGGCTCTCGGCCTTTCGGTCGGCCAGGTCGGCGATCCGGAACCGGGCCAGCCAGTCGAGCGCGACGGCTCGGACGTCGCGGCGCGGCAGCCCGTACAGCGATCCGAAGAACACGAGCTGATCGATGACCGGCATCCGCAGGTAGAGCCCGCGTTCCTCCGGCATGTAGCCCCACGTCCGGCGCGGCCACGATCGCGCGTCCCGCCCGTCCGAGGTCACCGTCCCGGCGTCCGGTCGGAGGAAGCCCAGCACGATCCGCATCGTCGTGGTCTTGCCGGCTCCGTTCGCGCCGAGGAAGCCGCAGATCCCGCCTGGCTCGACGGAGAAGGTCACGCCGTCGAGGGCCTGGACGTCACCGAATCGCTTCGTCAGGCCATCGATCACGAGCGCCATCGTCAAGCCTCCGTCTGCCCGGCCGCCCGACGGCGGCGATCTCCAGACTCCGATCCTGCGTGCGTCGCCGGATGCGCGCCATGGCCAAGCGGCCCGTTTTCCGGATGCCGGCCGGCCGGAACCCGACGATCTTCCCGATCGGCGGACGGTGCTACAGTCTCGCTCGAGGGGCCCGTCGGGCTCGAGGCTCGGAGCGGATTCGACTGTGCTTCCACGACTGATCCAGGGCGGGATGGGCGCCGGCATCTCCAGCTGGGGCCTCGCGCACGAGGTGTCCTCGCTGGGGCAGCTCGGGGTCGTGTCCGGCACCGCCCTCGACTCGATCATGGTGCGCAGGCTCTGGGACGGCGACCCGAACGGCGACTACCGGCGGGCGATCGCAGCCTTCCCGAGGCAGGACATCGCGCAGGCCGCGCTGGATCGCTACCTGCGGGTCGAGGGATCGCCGGCAGGTGCCGCGACATCTGCGAGCGAGGACGGCGAAGCCGACGGCGACGACGGTGGCGAGGCCGCCGGGACCCGGCGCTACAAGCTGGCCCCGATGCTTCGAGCCAAGCTGAACCCGGAGCGACAGGGCCTCATCGTCCTGGCGAACTTCGTCGAGGTGTTCCTGGCGAAGGAGGGCCACGACGGCGTCGTCGGGATCAACTACCTCGAGAAGATCCAGTTCCCGACGCTCCCCAGCCTCTACGGCGCGATGCTGGCCGACGTCGACGTGGTCATCATCGGGCGCCGGGATCCCGATCGAGATCCCCGCTGCGCTGGATCTGCTCAGCCGACATCACGAGGCGACGATCTCGCTGGACGTCCTCGGCACCAAGGGTGAGAAGTTCGAGCTGACCTTCGATCCCCAGGCGATCGGGTTCGGCGTGGGTGAGCCGGACCTGCGACGACCGCAAGTTCCTGCCGATCGTCTCCGCGGCGACGCTGGCCAAGGCGCTCCTGCGCAAGTCGCCCGATGGCATCGACGGCTTCATCGTGGAAGGCCCGATCGCCGGCGGACACAACGCCCCGCCGCGCGGGCAGCTGCAGCTGAACGAGCGCGGCGAACCGGTCTACGGCGAGCGCGACGTGGTGGATCTGGAGCAGATGAAGGCGTTCGGCAAGCCGTTCTGGCTGGCCGGTGCCTATGGCAGCCGCGAGCGATTCGCGGACGCCCTCGCCGCCGGCGCGCACGGAGTCCAGGTGGGGACCGCCTTCGCGTTCTGCGAGGAATCCGGGCTGGCTCCGGAACTGCGAGCCAGGTTCCTGGCCAGCCTCGTCGAGGGCAAGGCGGACGTCTACACGGACCCAGTCGCCTCGCCGACCGGCTTCCCGTTCAAGGTGGCGGTGATGGACGGCTCGCTCTCCGAGGAGTCCGCGTACGAAGAGCGGCCTCGACTGTGCGACCTGGGCTACCTGCGTCGGGCCTATCTCCGGCCCGACGGACGGCTCGACTATCGCTGCCCCAGCGAGCCCGTGGAGGACTACCTCAAGAAGGGCGGCAAGATCGAGGACACGGTCGGGCGCAAGTGCCTGTGCAACGCGCTCGTGACCAACATCGGGATGGGCCAGCGCCGCCCGGACGGCTACGAGGAACTGCCGATGCTCACGTCGGGCGACGACATCGCCTGCATCCTCGAGTACATCACGCCGGAGCGCCAGTCCTACCACGCACGGGATGTCGTGAAGGCGCTGCTGCCGGAAGAGGCGTCGCTGCCGGCGGAGAGTCAAGGACCGGCATCAGGGCGCAGAGCTCGAGCGCCGGCTGCGGAGGCGCGAGTGCCGGCCGAGGCGCCGACCGCCTGACGGGCAGGCCGCGGTCAGGCGGTGAGCGTCACTCGCCGATGACGGCCCAGAGGAAGCCCATCATGATGAAGAAGCCCGAGAACAGGGCGATCAGGCCGATCCCGCCGTATGGCGAGTTGGCGCCGGTGTGCGGCACGAGCTGAAGGCCGATCCCGAACACGATCGCCCAGCCGATGAACAGGAACGCGAACAGGAACTTGGCGTTCGGGTTCGTGATCTTCTTGACCCAGGTGGACCCGCCCTCGGCGACCATGGCCGATCGCAGCATGATCCAGATCATCAGGATCACGACGGCAGCCGAGATCCCGAACGGGATCGGCTGCTGGAAGGCGATCAGGAACAGCTGCATGGGCGGGATGCTAGCAGATGACGAGGGTGCCGCGACGGGCCCGAGTCGCGGCCCGGGCGCTCGCACTCGGCGCCCGTGGCCCGGCTCTCGGCCCGATGGCCATTCGGCGCCGTGCACCGACATCGGCGCCAAGCAGGCGCGGCGACCTTCGCCACGCTGTGCACCACATGCACCTCGCCGACCAGGGAAGGGCCCCGTGCAGCTGGCCTCGAGCTCGATCCTAGCCTTCGGTGCATGGGGTGCACGCATCGACCACGGAACCGCGTCACGTTGGTCCAAATGGTCACCACATGCACGCGTGACCAACGACGCGGGCAGGACGCGTGACGCCAGCGTGCGCGAAGGCCACTCCGGGCATTCACGACTACGATGACCGGACCGATGTCGACGCTCCACCCGCTTGCCCCGCCACCTGCCGCCACCGCTCGCGCCGCCATCCACCCCGGCTGCACGCCCGAACCATTGACGTGAACCCCTTCGAAGTCCTCGGCCGGTTCATCGTGCGTCGGGCATGGTGGGTGGTGGGCGCCTGGGCGATCCTGCTGCTTGCGGCACTTCCCCTGGCGCCGCAGGTCCCGGGGGCGCTTCGGGCGGGCGGCTTCATCCTGGACGATCTCGAGTCGGCGCGAGCGAAGTCGCTCCTCGAAGGCGAGCTGGGCCTCCCGCCGAGTGGCCTGGTCATCGTCTTCAGCAGCCCCACGCTGCAGGCCGGCACGCCGGAGTTCGAGGTCGCCGCCGCCGAGGCGATCCGCGACGTCGCGACGGCACCGCACGTGGCCCGCGTCATCTCGCACGCGCTGTCGCCGCGCCAGGTCTCGGCCGATCGCCACACCGCGTACGACGTCGTCCTCCTGGACCTGCCGCCGGACGATTCGCCGGAAGCCCTGCCGATCCTGCGCGAGCGCCTCCGGGAGGCGCCCGGCCTCGAGGTCGCGCTGGCGGGTGGCCCGGCGTTCTACGGCGACGTCCAGTCCGTGTCCGAGGCGGACCTCCAGCGCAGCGAGCTGATCTCGCTGCCGCTGGCGGCGCTCGCCCTGGTGGTCGTCTTCGGGTCCGTCGTCGCGGCCGGCATCCCGCTCGTCGTCGGGGGATCGGCCGTCATCGTGTCGCTGGCGGCCATCTACGTCGTCGCCTCGGCCACGCCGATGAGCATCTTCGTGCTCAACCTGGCGACGCTGCTCGGACTGGGCCTGGGCGTCGACTACTCCCTGTTGATGACCAGCCGATTCCGCGAGGAGCTGGCGATCCGCAGCGGACAGCCCGACCCAGGTCGCCGATGCCGTCCGGGTCACCGTGGCGACGGCCGGGCGGGCCGTCTTCTTCAGTGCCGTGACCGTCCTGCTCGGACTGCTTGGCCTGATCCTGTTCGAGTTCATGATCCTGCGCTCGGTCGGCATCGCGGGGGCGATCGTGGTCGGGTTCGCGGGAGCGGCGGCGCTCACCCTGCTGCCCGCCGTCCTGACGATCCTGGGCACGCGCGTGGATCGACTGGCCATCCGCAAGGTGACCGTCGCCCCGGAGCCGGACGGGCCATGGTCCCGCCTCGCTCGGCGGGTCATGCGCCACCCGATCGCGGTCCTCATCCCGACGCTGGCCTTCCTGCTGCTCCTCGGCTGGCCCTTCCTGCATGTCCGGTTCAACGCCCCGGACGCCACGATCCTGCCGGCGTCGGTCCCGTCGCGGGTCGCCTTCGATCGGCTCCAGCGCGAGTTCGGCGAAGGCGAATTCGCGCCGATCGTCATCGCCGCCCGCACGACCGGCCCGGCGACCTCGCCGGAGAACCTGGCCGCGCTCTACGACTACTCGCGGCGACTGGCCGCAGACCCCAGCGTCACCCGGGTGGACAGCCTGGTGGACGTCGATCCGCGCCTGACGCTCGGCCAGTACGCCCTGCTGTACGGCGACCCCAACGGCCCGCGCGACCGGTACGTGGCCACGGCGCTCGCGGCGACCACGAAGGCCGACCTGACGGCGCTCACCATCTACACGCCCTACGGACCCAACCGGGACGAGGGCAAGGCGCTCGTCGAAGCCCTGCGCGATCCGACCGGACCCCTGGCGGCCGCCGCCCGGCGTGACCGTCCTGGTGGGCGGCGGTGCGGCGGATGTCACCGACGTCGTGGACCGGGTCGCGGCGGACTTCCCGCGGACCGCCCTGTTCATCATCGTCACGACCTACCTGGTCCTGTTCGTGCTCCTGCGCTCGGTCATCCTGCCGGCCAAGGCGCTGGTCATGAACACGCTGTCCATCGTGGCCAGCTTCGGCGCCCTGGTCTGGATCTTCCAGGACGGGAACCTGTCATCGGTCCTCGGGCTTCCAGCCGCTCGGGTACGTGGAGACCACCCAGCCCGTCATCCTGTTCTGCGTCCTGTTCGGCCTGTCCATGGACTACGAGGTCTTCCTCCTCTCACGGATGAAGGAGGTCTGGGACCGGACCGGCGACAACATCGAAGCCGTCGCCCGCGGCCTCGAGCGGAGCGGCCGGATCGTGACGTCGGCGGCGCTCGTCGTGGTGGTCGTGGCCGGCTCGTTCGCCTTCGCCGACATCGTCCTGATCAAGGCACTCGGCATCGGGATGGCCATCGCCATCGCGCTCGATGCGACCGTGGTCCGGGCGCTCCTCGTGCCGGCCACGATGCGATTGCTCGGCAAGTGGAACTGGTGGATGCCGGTCTGGCTGGGGCGGGTCGTGGCGGGGCGACTGCCGGCGGCCGAGGCCGACGTGGAAGCGGCGCTGCGGCCATGAAGGCGCGCCTCGGCGTCGTCGTGGCCGCTGGTCCGTCGTCGTCATCGTCGCCGTGGCCGGTTGCTCCGGCGGGCCGCCGATCCTGGCCAACGCCGCGGTCCCCCGCCCGTCCGCTCCCGGCCCCCACCACAGCGCCGGTCCCCGTCGCCGATCCCGTCCCCGTGGTCCTGCCCCGGGACGACGGCCCGCACGACCGGCTGACCGAGTGGTGGTACTACACCGGCCACCTGCGCGCCGCGAACGGCGACCGCTACGGCTTCGAATACGTCATCTTCCGCGCCGAGCGCGGCTCATTCCCGACCTCGTGGGTCTCGCATCTGGCCGTGACCGACGAGGGCGGCGACCGGTTCCTGTACAGCCAGCGACTCGAGATCGGCGCCGCGGTGGATCGATCGCCGCGCGGGCCCGACGGCGAGCCGACCGGCTTCGACCTGGCCCTCTCCGGCGTCGATCCGTCCGACCCGGCCACGTACGGGCGACCGGCGTGGACCATGGCCGGATCGGGCGGCACGGATCGTCTGGTCGCCGCGCTGGCCCCGGACGAAGCGGCCGCAGCCGGCAGCCCGGGCGGCCTCGGGCTGGACCTGGCGCTGGTGGCGACGAAGCCGCCGGCCCTGCATGACCGCGATGGCTGGATCGACTTCGGGACGGCCGGCGGCTCGTACTACTACTCGCGGACGGCGATGACGGCGACCGGCACCCTCACCGTGGACGGTCAGCCACTCGCCGTGGATGGCGCCGCGTGGTTCGACCACCAGTGGGGCGACTTCATCTCTGTCGGTGGCGGCGGCTGGGACTGGTTCGCCGTCAACCTGGACGACGGCACGGACCTGACCCTGTCGCTCGTCCGCGACGCCGATGGGAGCTACCCGCTCGTGTACGGCACGCTCGTCGAGCCGGACGGAACGGTCCGCCATCTCGATCGGGACGCGTTCACCGTCACCGTCACCGATCGCTGGCGCAGCCCGCTGACGGGCGCCGACTACCCGGCCGGCTGGTCGATCGAGCTCCCGGGCGAGGACCTGACGATCGCGCTCGAACCGACCGTCGCCGGCCAGGAACTGGACACGCGCGCGACGACGGGCGTCATCTACTGGGAAGGGTCGCAGGTCGTCACGGCCACGCGCGGCGGGATCCCGGTCGGCGGTGAGGCCTACGTGGAGCTGACCGGCTACGGGGCGGCGGACGCCGAGGGGACCGGCTCGACGAGCGGGGCCAGCCCGGCGTCGGTCACGATCCGCGCAGCGGCAGCATCGAGGGCGGGGAGCTCTGGCCAGCAGCGCGGACATCCGCTTGCCGGCCGCGCGATAGGCCGACCTGTCGGACAACGACGCCCGCAGGCCGCGCTGCGACGCGTCGCGCACCGCCTGGTAGAACGATCCGAGATCGCGCGACAGCTTGGCGGCCTCTGGCCACGGCGCGATCGCCGGCGCCAGATCCACGCCGAACGCCGCATCCGAGTTCAGCGCCCGAAGGACGCGCGCGACATCGATGCCCTCGCTGCCCTTGCGCTTGAGGATGGCCTTCAGTTCCCTGGCGTGCGCCACGAAGCGCGCGTCCAGGATGGCCGCCTGGCGCAGCGCCGAGACGGCCCCGGACGGGATCCCGACGTCCGCAGGCCGCAGCCAGGAGGGGCTGGGGCTCGCCCCGAGCGACGTTGGAGGCCCCGGCCCCCGGACCGGCGCCGCCGAGCTCGCTCGCCTGGTCCGGCCGTGCAACGAAGACCGCACCACCGCCGAGGAGCACGCCGATGGCAAGTCCGGCGGCCATGAACGTGATGGCCAGGCGCGCCTGGACACCAAACAGCAGGCGGGTCCCGCAACCCGGACAGATCGTGGCCCCGACGGCGAGGGGTCGCCTGCAGCGCGGACAGTCGAAGACCGGGCGCCTCCACTTCGCCGACGGCGATCGGCTCCGGCTGTGGCGTCGACTCCGAGCCGCCGCGAGGCCTGCCGAACCTGCGCAGCGCGCTGTTGATGGCCATCGGTCGAGTCTGGAGGGGAGCGCTATGTTCGATACCAGCCCGATGGTCCCGCTCGCGGTCGTACGTTCGGTACGCTCCAGCGCGGGTCGGGGATACTGGTGGCATGCGACTGACGTTCACGAAGCAGGGCGACTACGCCGTCCGGGCGATGCTCGCGCTCGCTCGTGCCGACCCAGAGGCGTGGCTCAGCGTCGCGCGGATCAGCGGATCGATGTCCATGCCGCAGCGGTTCCTGCCTCGCGTGATGCGGGACCTCGGGGAAGCGGGCCTGGTCGAGGCCCGCACGGGACGGGCCGGAGGCTACCGGCTGGCCCGCCCGGCGAGTGAGATCACCCTGCTCGATGTCCTCGCCGCCGCCGACCCGGAGGACGACGCGCGCCGCTGCGTCCTGCGTGGGATCCCGTGCGGCCTCGACGGCCGCTGTGCCGTCCACGACGTCTTCGACGAGGCCCGCGGTGCGCTTGACGAGCGGCTTGCAAGCACCAGCCTGGAGGAGCTGGCCGCTCGGACCCCCTGAGCGGTCGGGCCGACCGGCCCGTGCCGCAGGGCCGAACGGCTCATTGGCGCACCTCGACCATCTTGCCGAGTATTCACATACCAAGTTAGTATGTCTTTCAATCAGCTGCGGAGGAACCTCGATGCGCCGTCTGCTCCCAACCATCGTGCTCGGTGCGCTGCTCGTCGCGACGGCGTGCAGCAGCGCTGGGGCCCCGACATGGACGTACCCGCCCGCCGCGGCCGCCTCGCCTGAGGCCCCGGCCGCCTCGACTGCGCCATCCTCCGCTCCGGCCAGCCCCGGGGCCCCGACGGCGGTCGCCGGCACGCTGACGATCGATGCGTTCGACCTCGGGTTCACGCCCAAGGACCTCACCGTGGACGCACCCGGCCGCTACGAGATCAAGCTGACGAATACCGGCGCGGTCATCCACGACCTCACCTTCCCGGACGGTGCCACCACAGGCCCCGTGGCCGGCGGTGCGACGGGGAGCGTCGAGGTCGACGTGCCCGAGGCCGGGATCGCGTTCATCTGCTCCGTCCCGGGCCACGCAGCGGCCGGGATGACCGGCACGATCTCGGTGAAGGGCGCCGCCGCCGCTGGTGGTGATGACCACGGTGGGCCGGCACCGTCCGGTGACGTTGCCGCCGACCCGAACGCCCCGGCGCCAGTCACCTATGACGCGACCGCCCCGGAGCGCCTGCCCGAAGGCGAAGTCCACGACATCGACCTGGTCATCACCGAGATCGGAGATGACCGTCGCCAAGGGCTTCGTGCAGGCGGTCTGGACGTTCGGCGGCACCGTGCCCGGCCCGGTCATCCGGGTCACCGTCGGCGACAAGATCCGCGTCCACCTGAAGAACCCGGCCACCAACAAGCTGCCCCACTCCATCGACTTCCACGCCAGCCAGGTCGCCTGGAATGACGAGATGACCTCGATCGACCCCGGGCGAGGAGAAGCTGTACGAGTGGACCGCGGACTACGCCGGCGTCTGGATGTACCACTGCGGGACTTCGCCGGCGCTGCACCACATCGCCAACGGGATGTACGGCATGGTCATCGTCGAGCCGAAGGGCGGCCTGCCCAAGGTCGACAAGGAGTTCGCCCTCGTCCAGAGCGAGTGGTATCTCGGCCCACAGGGCGACATCACCAGCCTGGAGAAGGCGTCCGCCGGCGCTCCGGCCCCGGACTTCGTCGTGTTCAACGGTGTCGCCAACCAGTATATGGACGCCCCGCTCAAGGTCGAGACCGGTGAGCGCGTCCGGATCTTCGTCCTGGATGCCGGACCCGAGCATCGACAGCTCGTTCCACATCGTCGGGACGATCTTCGACACCGTCACCAAGGAAGGCATCAAGCTCGTGAAGGGCAACGAGGGCAACTGGGGCTCGCAGGCGATGGACCTCTCGCCTGCCCAGGGCGGGATCGTCGAATTCACGACGGCCGAGGACGGCCTCTATCCCATCGTCACGCACGCGTTCAACTTCGTCGGACGCGGCGCTCTCGGCCTGGTCCAGGCCGGCGATGGCGATCCGCTGAACTAGGGCGATCCTGCGGCCGTGCGACCCTTGCCGATGGTGGGGTCGCCCGGTAGCCGAACGATCCGGCGGGCAGACGATCGGCGAGCCGCACTCGGCGGCGTGCTGATCGCCGCCGGATTCCTCGTGGCGGGCGCGGTCTCGGCCGGACTGGCCATCGCGCAAGGTGGCGCGAACACCTGGCCGAGCCTCCACCTCGTCCTGGCCGGCGCGGCCGGGACGGCCATCGCCTCCGTCCTGCCGTTCTTCACCGCAGCCCTGACCCAGGTCGCGCCGGCGACTCGAGGCATCCGGATCGGCGCCATCTGCCTCGTGGCCGGCGGCGCCCTTGCCGTGGTGATCGGGGCCTCACGTGGCAGCGTCGGCGTCGCAGTCCTCGGCGGCTGCGCCTATCTCGGCGGTCTCGGCCTCACCGCCGTCGCGGTATTCCTTCCGCTCCGTGGGGCGCTCGGGCATCGGTCCGGGCTCGTGTTGTGGGCGTACGGCATCGCCCTCGCCCAGGTCGCCATCGGTGTCGGCCTGGCGACGGCACTGGTCGCCGGCTGGGGGCCCGTCGCCTCGAACTGGGCGAGCCTGAAGCCCGCCCACGCCTGGCTCAACGTCTTCGGGTTCCTGTCTCTCGTCGTCGCGGCGACCTTGCTCCACCTTGCGCCGACGGTCGCGGGCACCCGGATCCGTCCGCGGCGGACCGGGAAGGTCGCCCTGGTCGGCCTGATGGCCGGTGCCCCGCTGGTCGCGATCGGGTTCGCCGGCGGGTTGGATGCCGTCGCGCGGATCGGGGCGGTCAGCGAACT
This sequence comes from uncultured Chloroflexia bacterium, assembly GCA_963738475.1. Lineage (GTDB taxonomy): Bacteria > Chloroflexota > Limnocylindria > Limnocylindrales > CSP1-4 > SPCO01. The sequence continues at coordinate 48,773 of CAVTWU010000024.1, read as the reverse complement.
CGTCGGGAGCGCGGCACTCGTCGCTCATGCGATCGAGGTCCAGCGCGACCGCGGCCGATGGACGAGCGACCAGGGCTGGCACCGGTTCACGAGTCTCAGCCTGTTCGCTGGCGCCGGTCTGGCTCCTCGTGGCCACGTCGGTCGCCGCCTGCGGGATCCTGCGGCTGGGGGCCGCGCCGGCCGCCTGGTCGGTCACCGCGATCGGCGTCCCTCTCGTCCTGGGCTGGATCGCCCAGGTCCTGATGGGCGCGTGGACCCACCTCGTGCCGGCGATCGGCCCGGGCGATCCGGTCGCGCACGCCGCGCAACGCCGCCGGCTCGGCCGTTCGGGGACGGCTCGCGTCGCGTCGTGGAACGGCGGCGTCGTCATGCTGGCGGTGGGGTCGGCCGCGGACATCGATGCGATCGCGGCGGCTGGCGCGATCGTGCTCGCCGCCGACCTCGTGGTCGCGCTCTTCCTCCTCGTCGGCTCCGTCACGCTCGCCGCGAGCCGACCGAACCCTGGGTCCGCCGACTCCAATTGAGACTGTGTCTCACTTGTGGTACGGTTCCGCCATGGGCGACCCCACTCCTGTCATGACCGCTCTCGATCGCGCCGGCTACCGTCTGACGGAGCCGCGCCGGTCCGTTGCCGCGCTCATCGCAGAGCAGGATCGCCACTTCACGGCCGCCAGCCTCGTCGAGGCTGCCCGCGCACGCCGGCTTGGTGTCGGCCGAGCCACGATCTTCCGAACGCTCGAGATCCTGGAGGACATCGGCGCCGTCGAGCGGCTCGATCTGCCGTCCGGGGAGCACGCCTATGTCGGCTGTGAGCCCACGCATCACCACCACGTGGTCTGCTCCGGCTGTGGGCGAACGGACGAGATCGCGGACGCCGGCCTTCGCGCGGTCGTCGCCGCCATCGCCCGGCGAACAGGGTATCGGGTGGACGAGCACCGGTTGGAACTGTTCGGCCTGTGCCCGGCCTGCGTGGCGGCGGAGGCATCCTGATGCCTGCGGCCGCACTGATCGTCTCGGTCGGCGCCTTCCTCTCGGCGTTCGCCGGGGGTTGGCTCGCACTCCGTGCGGTCCGCTATGTCGGCGTCATCATCGCGATCGGTGCCGGCATCCGGATCGGCGCGGCGTTCTTCGACCTCATCCCCGAGTCGGTGGCGTACCTGGGATCGCTGGCGACGGCGATGCTGTGGACGGCGATCGGGTTCCTGGCCTTCTACGCCATCGACAAGCTGACGTCGCTCCACGTCGGGCACGAGACGGCCGCCGAGCTCGATCACTTCGAGGCGACCCACCAGCACGTCGGCGTGGCCGGCGCCGTGGGGATGGGCATCCACAGCTTCCTCGACGGCGTGGCCCTGGCGGCAGGTCTCGCCGTCGGAGGCGGGACGGCCGTCGTGATCGCCGTCGTCGTCATCGTCCATCGATTCAGCGACGGCATCGGCGTCGTGAGCTTCCTGCTGGCGGGCCGGGTGCCGCGAGAGATCGCGTATCGCTGGTTGACACTCGTCGCCATCGCCCCCATCGCCGGCGTGCTACTCGGAACGCTGATCCAGATCCCCGATCAAGCCCTTGGCGCCCTCCTCGCCTTCTTCGCCGGGTTCTTCCTCTACGTCGGCGCCGCGGAACTGCTGCCCGAAGCACATCGGCGCGACCGGTCGCGCTGGATCGTGGTTGCGACGGTCGGTGGCGCGCTCGCGATCTACGTGTTCTCGGTCGCGGTCGGGGCGGTCGGCCTCTAGCGATCCGGGGTCCGTTGATCGGGGAGCGGCCCGCGAACCGGCCTGAAACCTTTTCGCTTCCGGCTGTCTCGGTGGAGTAGGCGTCCCATGCCAGCAGTCGGGGAGCACGCATGTCCATCGGACCCATCGTCGGACCCATCGCCACACCGGCGCCATCGCGCGCGAGCCGGTCCTTCCGCCTGACCGGCCGGATGACGATCATCCTTGCAGCGGTCATCGCGCTCATCGTGATCTACGCGACGGATCAGATCGCACCCGCGACCTCGGACCGGCAGGCGCAGATGCGGATCTGGTTGGCCGCCCGTGCGACCGGGATCGTCACGCTCCTGCTGCTGACATTCCAGATCTGCGTCGGCCTGGTCCTGTCGCACCCGACGAACAAGTCCACCTGGAAGCTCTCGAAGCTGATCTTCCCGTGGCACGACCACGCCTGGGTGTTCGTCATCGCCTTCCTGGGCGTCCACATCGTGAGCCTGATCCTCGACCCATACGCGGGTGTCGGGATCGCCGGATCGTTCATCCCGGGGCTGTCCAGCTATCGCGCCTCGCCGGTCGCACTCGGGACCCTGGCCCTGTACGCCTTCCTGCTGACCGCGCTCACTGCGCGCTATACCAAGCTGCTGCCGTCGGGCGTGTGGCTGGTCATCCATCGCCTGTCGCTCCTTGTGTTCGTCCTCGCCTGGCTGCACGGGATCCTGGCCGGCACGGACTCGGACGCGCTGCGCGGCATGTACGTCGCAACCGGCCTGGCGGTCGTCGCCGCCGGCGCCTATCGCTACTGGGCGTCCCGCAAGGGTCGGCCCACGTTCGACACGTCTCGCACGGAGGTCCACGACCGATGAACGTCAGCTCGCTCCGCATCCGCCGATCGCTCACGCTGGCGGGGGCGCTCGCCGCACTCATCCTGGGATTCGCCGCGATCCAGGCGGCCGCCGCATGGACCGCGACCGCCGCGCCGCTGTCGGTCACGCCGGTCTCGGTGAACGACGATCGAGTCGAAGCTCCAGGTCGAGCAGGCCCGGTCGGCCGACCTGCAGCTGCAGCTTCGCGCCCTGTCGGGGAACACCGAAGAGCTGTCGACGGCGCTCGAGGCCGCCCAGGCCCGGATCGCCGCGGACACCAAGCACGCCAAGGACCTCGAGAAGGACCTCAAGGCGGCCAAGAAGAAGCTGGCGACGCTCCAGAAGTCGATCCGGGTGGCGGCAGCATCGGCGACGCGAGTCACGGCCCAGGCGACCCGGACGTCGACGGTCGCGCGGCCGGCCGAGGACGAGCGCGAAGCTGATGACGATGACTGAGCGGCGGCTGCCGGTCCACATCGCCGTCCTCGTCGGCGCCTCTACGGCCGCCTATGCCATCAGCCTCGCCGGCACCACGGCTCTCCAATCGAGCGCCGACCAGGCACTGATGCTGGCCCGAGCCCCCTCCCTGGAGGCGGCGGCCCGGATCTCGGACGGCCACGATCTGCTGGAGGCCGACATCGCGCGCTCGAGGACGACCTACGCCGGATCGGCGGCGTACTTCGCCGAACTCACCACCGACCTGACAGCACTCGACACGTCACTCGAGGCGTATGCGGGCCGGATGGCAAAGGTCAGTGGTGCCGCTCGAGCGCTGCCGGCTCGAGTGAGCCTCCCGCGGGTCTCCCGCTCGGTGACATCCACGAGCTCCAAGCCTCGCGTGACAGCGTCAACGGGTGCCTCCGGCGGGTGACATGCTTGGCGGCATGACGGTGCCGGCGAGCGATCCGAGCGTCCCGTTCGAGGGTCGGGCGATGGGATCCCCGTTACGGCTGACGCTTGGCCGAAGCGCATCGGGCGTCGCGGTGGCCGACGCCGCGGTGGCCGACGCCGCGGTGGCCGACCCCATCGGACCGCGGATCTGGGCTGCGGTCGTCGCGTCGGTCGAGATCTCCGAGCAGGCGATGTCGCGTTTCCGCGAGACGAGCGAACTGACGACCCTCAACCGACTCGCCGGATCGGACGTGGTCAGCCGGCCGTCCCCCCGCCTCCGTTCCGCGCTCGCTGCCGCGGACCGCGCCCATCGCATCACCGACGGGCGGTTCGATCCTCGTGTCCTCGCGGATCTCGAGCGCCTCGGGTATCGCGGCGCGGCCCTCCCGTCTGGACCCGCTCCCACCACCGAGCGTCGCGTCGCGGACCGGTTCGGACGGGACGGCGTTTCGATCGCTCGTCCGGTGGATCTCGGCGGGATCGGCAAGGGCCTCGCCCTGCGCTGGGCGGCATCCGAGCTGGAGCGCGACGGTGTGGCCGACTTCCTGCTCGAAGCAGGGGGCGATCTCGTCGCCCGCGGGCTGGACCCGACCGGCGAACCGTGGCTCATCGGTATCGAGGACCCGACCGAGACGACCGAGCATCTCGCCGTCATCGCGGTGATGGATCGGCGCCGTGGCGACATCGTCGATCCGGGTCCATCGCTGGTCGGTCGACGGCCGCGACGTCCATCACCTCCTGGACCCGCGCACCGGCGAGCCGGCCGATGGCGGACTGCTGTCGGTGACCGTCGCGGGCCCGGACCCTGCATGGGCCGAGGTCTGGTCCAAGGTACTGTTCGTCGCCGGGCGTGCGGCGATCGCCCATGAGGCTCGCTCGCGCGGCCTGGCCGCCTGGTGGGTCGCCGAGGATGGATCGCTCGAGATGACCGCCGATGCCCGCTGGCGGACCGTCTGGGTGGCCGCCGAGGATGATCCCGGCGGCTAGGCGCGACCCCTAGGAGCCCGTGATGAACTCGCCGCCGTCGACCCCGATGATCTCGCCGTTGATGAACTCGGTGCCCTCGCCGGACAGGGCGAGGATCGCGTCGGCGACGTCCTTGGTGGTGGTCATCCGTCCGGTCGGGTTCCGTCGCAACGTCGCTGCGATGATCTCGTCGCGCTCCGGGATCTTCATCAGCGCCGGGGTCATCGTCACCCCGGCTCGGATCGTGTTGGCCGTCACGCCCGTCCCGAGCCGGGCCAGCTCCATGGCCAGCTGGCGCGTGTGCGATTCGAGCGCCGCCTTGGCCGACGACACGACGCCGTACGAGGGCACGACCTTCGAGGAGCCCTCGGATGTCATCGAATAGATCTTCGAACCACGCTCCAGGAACCCGGCTCGGAGGAGATCCTGGACCCAGTAGACGAGGCTGTTGGCCATCACGTCCTGGGTCATCTCCATCTTCTTGCGGTCCACGGCGAGCTTGGGATCGTCGCTGAGGAACGGGACGAGGGAGCCGAACGCCAGCGAATGCATCACGACCCGGATGTACGGGTGGCGGCCCTGCGCCACGGACGCGGCGAAGCGCGCGCGGATGGTCTCGATGGCCGCGGCGCGCTTCTCGTCATCGGCCGCGTTCATGTTGATGTACAGCGCCTCGACGCCCTTCGCCTCGATGGCCGCCTTGACCTCTTCGACGTGGTCCAGCGCCGCCCGGAAGTCCAGATGGATCCCGATGATCTGGTAGCCGTTGTCGGCGAGCGTCAGCGCAGTCGCCTCGCCCATCCCGGACGAGCCGCCCAGGATCAGCGCCCAGCGCTCGCGGTCGTCGGTCATCAGGAAAGTCTCCTCGTGCAGACCCGGTTCCGTTCGGGCGGCACGAGTCTAGCAGGGCGCCATCCGCACCCTGGCGCACAGGTGCAGCCATGCATCCTTGGTGGCGGTACGATCGTCCGAGGGATCGCCTTTCGCCGCATAGGATCGAGCCGATGAATGACACCCAGCTCGTCCTGCTCCTGCTCCCGGTCATCGCGATCGAGATCGGGCTGATGCTCTTCGCGCTGTGGGACCTGCTCCGCCCGGAGCGCAAGGTTCGCGGTGACAGCCGGCTCATGTGGGGCCTCATCATCGTCTTCGTCGGGATGCTGGGCCCGCTGATCTACCTCGCCGTCGGACGCGAGGAGCGATGAGCGGGGTCGGGGTCGCCTGCCGCGGGCTGACCAAGCGCTTCGGCGGCGACCACGGGGTCGTTGCCGTGGACGGCCTCGATCTCGATGTCCCGGCGGGCTCCGTGTTCGGCCTGCTGGGGCCCAACGGCGCGGGCAAGACCACGACGCTTCGCCTGATCACCGGGCTGGCCGCCGCCACGTCCGGCTCGGCCGCGATCGACGGGGTCACCGTGGACCCGCGCGACCCCGGCGCTCGGCGAGCGGTGGGCGTGCTGGACCAGGATCCCCGTTACTACTCCTGGATGACCGGTCGCGAACTCGTCGAGCTGGCGGGCCGGCTCCAGGGACTCGGCACGAGCGCCGCCCGGTCGCGCGCGGCCGAAGCGCTGGCACGGGTCGGCCTGACCGACGCCGCAAACCGGCGGATCGGCGGGTACTCGGGCGGGATGCGCCAGCGTGTCGGGATCGCCCAGGCGCTGGTGGCCGAACCCAGCCTGCTGATCCTCGATGAGCCCGTGAGCTCGCTGGACCCGGAAGGCCGCCGCGACCTGCTCGCACTCATCGCCGAGCTGCGCGAGCGGGCGACCATCATCTTCTCCACGCACGTGCTCGCCGATGTCGAGCGTATCTGCGACCGGGTGGGGATCCTCGATCACGGGCGGCTCGTGACCGAGGGCACCCTCGACGATCTCCTCGGGCGATACGCGCTCCCGCTCTACAGGCTGGATCCTGAACCCGGGCAGGCCGCAGCCACGGCGGCCCTCGCCCAACGTCTGCGCACCGTCGCCTGGGTGGACCGGGTCACCGAGGACGGCGGCGAGCTGGTCGTCTCGGTCACCGATGCGGAAGTCGCGTCGAGGGACCTCCTGCCGGTCGTCGTCGCGGAGGGCGTCCGCCTGGCCTCGTTCGAGCGCGCGCGACCGTCGCTCGAGGATGTCTTCCTCCGACTGGTCGGGAGGGACGCGTGATGGCCGGTCTCGGCGTCCTCGTCCGCAAGGAGCTGCTCGAGTCGTGGCGGACCCTGCGCTTGCCGATCATCGGCGGGTTGTTCGTGCTCGTCGGGTTGACCTCGCCACTGCTCGCGAAGTTCCTGCCGGAGATCATCAAGGCGGCCGGTGGCGACCAGTTCCCGATCGGGGCGATCCCGACGCCGGTGGCATCGGACGCGATCGACCAGCTCTGGAAGAACCTGGCCCAGTTCGGCGCGTTCGCCGCGATCCTCCTGGCGATGGGCGCCGTGTCCGGCGAGCTGGACCGGGGAACAGCGGCGTTCGTCCTGTCCAAGACCGCCACCCGCGGCGCCTTCCTCGCCTCGAAGGTGGTCGCCATCGCCGCCGTACTGGGACTCTCGACCGCCGTGGCCGTCTCGCTGGGCTGGTTCTACACGGCCATCCTGTTCGAGCCACCGGCCATCGCCGGCTGGGTCGCCCTCGCCGGGCTGGCCTGGCTGGGCCTGTGTGCGTGGGCGGCGATCACCTTCCTCGGCAGCGTCGCGACGGGCTCGACAGCGGCGGCGGCCGGCATCGGGTTCGCCGCGCTGCTCGTGCTGTCGATCGCGTCGGCGATCCCGAACGTCTCGAGATCCGTCCCTGGCGGACTGGCCGAGCCCGCGATCGCGCTGGCGGCCGGGCTCCCGATGGAGGCGGGAGATGTGTTGATCCCGGTGGTCTCGACCGTCGTCCTCATCGTGGTCGCCCTGGGGCTCGCGGCCTGGTCGTTCCGTCGGCGCGAGCTCTAGCCAGACCCTGGCTCAGACGACCTTCGCCTCCCGAAGCGCCCTGACCTCGACCGGCGAGTAGCCGAGCTCCGCGAGGATCTCGGCCGTGTCCTGACCCAGGAGCGGCGGCGGCGTCCGGATCGTGGCCGGCGTTGCCGAGAACTCGAACGGCACGCCCACCTGGCGGATGATCCCCCAGGCCGGGTGCTCCATCTCGACCGTCATCCCGCGGGCGATCGCCTCGGGCGACGCAAAGGCCGCAACGACATCGTTGATCGGGCCGGCCGGGACCCCGCTCGCCTCGAGGATCGCCAGCCACTCGGCCGATGAACGCTCCTCGAATCGTTCGGCGAGGGTCGGTCGCAGCTCGGCGCGTCGCTCCACCCGATCCCCGTTGGTCGCGAACCGCGGATCGTCGGCGAGCGCCGGCAGGCCCAGGGCGACGCACAGCCGCGGCCACTGGCGCTCGGACCCGACTGCGACGGCGATCTCGCCATCGCTCGTCGCGAACGTCTCGTACGGGACGATGTTCGGGTGAGCGTTCCCCCGCCGACCGGGAGCGACGCCCGTGACGAAGGCGTTCTGCGCCTGGTTGACGAGGGCCGCGAGCGTGGAGGCCAGCAGTGAGACGTCGATGCGTTGGCCAAGACCCGATGCCGGACCGCCCGTCCGATCGCGCGCGAGCAGCGACGCGAGCACGCTGACCGCGCCAAGCATCCCGGTCATGACATCGCTGATGGCGACGCCCACCTTGGTCGGGCCGCCGCCGTCCTCAACGGCCGGACCGGTGATGGACATCAGGCCACTGGATGCCTGGATGACGAAGTCGTAGCCGGGCCGGTCCGCGGCCGGGCCATCCGGTCCATAGCCGGAGATCGCGAGGTGGACGAGGGCCGGGTTGAGGTGTTCGAGTTCATCGTCGCCGAACCCCAGCCGCGCCAGGCCGCCGGTCCGGAAGTTCTCGACCAGGACGTCGCCGCTCGCCAGGAGACGGCGCAGGACCTCGGCGCCATCGGAGGTCTTGAGGTCCAGGCGGATCGAGCGTTTGTTGCGGTTCACGGCGAGGTAGTACGCCGCAGTCCGGGTCCCGTCCGCCTCCGACCCTATCCAGGGTGGGCCCCATCCGCGCGTGCCGTCGCCCTCCGGCGGCTCCACCTTGATGACGTCCGCGCCGAGGTCGCCGAGCAGCATCGTGCAGTAGGGTCCGGCCAGGACAGTGGAGCAATCGACGACGGTCAGGCCGGCGAGGGGACCCGGGGCGAGCGGGCCCGGGGTGAGCGATCGATCGGCCATGACGCGATGGTAGCGCCACGGTCCCCGCTGTCGCTCCGGGTCGCGATCCGCCATTCGCGCTAGCATCCCGCAGATGAGCGACCAGCCCGCCGCCGCCGAGGCGACCACCGACCCGATCCCGCACCGGCCCACCCTGATGACGGTCCACGCCCACCCGGACGACGAGACGATCGGGACCGGCGGAGCCATGGCCAAGGCCGTCGCGGCCGGCCATCGAGTCGTCCTGATCACCTGCACCCGAGGGGAGATGGGCGACATCGTCGTGCCCGACATGGACACGCCCGAGAACCACCGGCGCCTTGGCGAGATCCGGGCTGGCGAGCTGGAGCGGGCGATGGCCGTCCTGGGCGTCACCGAGTGGGAGAACCTCGGCTACCACGACTCCGACATGATGGGCCGGCCGGGCAACCGCGACCCGCGGACCTTCTGGCAGGCGGACCTCGACGAGGCCGTCGGGCGACTCGTCTGGTTCGTGCGCCGCTACCAGCCGGACGTCATGACGACCTACAACGACTTCGGCGGCTATGGGCACCCGGACCACATCCGGACCCACCTCGTGGCGGTCGGCGCGTTCGAGCGGGCCGGCGATCCGGCCTGGTACCCGGAGCAGCTCGCCCCGGCCTACGGTGGCACCGGCCCGGTCGAGGCCGAGGGCGGGTTCGCCCCCTGGGCGCCGTCCAAGCTCTACGAGCAGGCGATCCCCGCATCGGTCCGCGAAGCGATGGAGCGGAGGCTCGCGGAGCTCGGCCAGAAGTCGTTCTGGCAGCCGCCGGACGACGCGACGCCGGAGCAGATCGCCGAGTTCGAGGCGTTCGCCGCGAAGATGCTCGTCCCGGACGAGCAGGTCACGACCTGGGTGGACGTCTCCGGCGCGCCGGTAGACGCGAAGTGGGCCGCGATCCACGAGCATGTGACCCAGATCAGCGACGAGAGCCCGTTCATGCTCATCGGCCTCGACGGATGGCGCGAGGGCTGGTCGCAAGAGGCCTACGTCCTTCGCGAATCACGAGTCAGGTCGACCATTCCCGAGACGGACCTGTTCGCCGGGATCGCCTGACGGGTCGTCAGCCGCGCATCACCAGGGCAGGAGCCCCTTCGAGGCCGAGTAGACCTGGCCCATGACGACCTTGCCATCGCCGGCCGGGTCCAGGAAGTTGGGCTGCGCCTTGTCCAGGATGATGTGCGGCCGCATATGCGCCTGGACCAGATCCTTGCCACGGAAGGTCAGCTCGAGCGTGATCCCTTCCATCGTGGGTTCCGACCAGGTCTGGTCGAACACGAAGTTGCCCAGTGCGTACCAGATCTGCTTGCCCTTGTAGACCTCCATCGCGGCGGCCCAGTGGGCGTGGTTGCCGATGACCATGTCGGCGCCGCTGTCGAGAGCCATCCTGGCCAGCTTCTGCTGGGACGCGAACGGCGTCGGGTCGTACTCCGTTCCCCAGTGCGGGAAGACGATGACCACGTCCGCGCCGGCCTTCCGCGCGGCCTTTACGTCCTGCTTGACGTAGGTCGCCTTGAGCGGCGCGCTGCCGATCTTCGTCGACGTCGCGTGGTAGTAGCCGGCGATCGCGTCGTACGCCAGGATCGCCACCTTGACACCGCCCGCCGTCCATGATCGCGGGCTTCCGCGCGGCCTTGAGGTCCTTGCCGGCGCCCGAGACCTTCAGGCCACGCTTGGTGAGGTTCTTGATCGTCTGGAGGATCCCCTGCCCGCCGGCATCGCGGATGTGGTTGTTCGCGAGGGAGACGTAGTCCAGGCCGGCGTCCACCAGGCCGTCCACCAGGGCCGGTTCGGCCGAGAACACGGTCCCCTTGGTGTGCCAGCTCGGGTCGTTGGGAGCCGGGTTCTCGAAGTTGGCGATGGCGATATCGGCACCCGAGATGAGCTCCCGGAAGGCACCGGCGTTGCCCGTCCGCTTCGTGTACGGCAGATCCCACCCGAATGCCGAACAGTCCTTGCAGCGGCCCGTGATGTCCGCGGTCCCGCCATCGAACGGGAAGTCCGCGCCCTTGCCCTTGACGACCAGCGTCTCGTACACGCCCCGGTCGAGCATGATGTCGCCCCCGGCGAACAGCGTCCAGGTGGAGGCCGGGTCGAACGCCGCGGCATCTGTCGTGGCCGGCAGCTCCGCGGTCAACGGCCAGTCGGCGATGTCCCTGACGCGATCGATGCCGAACAGCGCGTCCTTCCCCCAGGCCAGCGCCCGGACGGACGGCCCGACCGCGTCGGCGCGCAGGAAGGCGAGCCGCTTCCGATGGGCGGCCATGTCCGCGCTCAGGGTCGAAGCATCCTTCGCCTCGATCAGGTGCGTCGCATCGGTCGGGCGGTCCACGCCCAGTTCCGCCAGGATCGCATCCGCCTCCGACGCGACAAGCTCCAGCGCCTCGTAGCGCTTGCTGGTCCCGGCCAGGACGGCTTCCACTTCCTTGCGGGTCGTGCTGCTGAACGTGGCACGGAACTGGGTGACGGGCACGATCGGGATGGCGGCGAGCTCAGGGTCGGGGGATGGCGCGACCGGTTCCTCTGTGGGTGTCGTCGTGGCGGCCGGCGGAGCTGCGGCGGGCGCGCCGCTTGGGCTGCTATCGCCGGCAGACGCCGCCGCGGAGGCAGACGGGCGAGCCGCGATCGGTGGCGAGGAGGCGCGGGCGCCCCCACCAGCGCCGAACAGGATCTCGCCACCGGCAACGGGCACCACCAGCGCGATGGCGAGGAGGCCCAGGACGACAAGCAGGGGGGCGCGTTTCACGTTCGGGAGTCTGACAGAAGATGAAGGAACGCCCCGTCCGGGCGGGCGGACGGGGCGTAGGGAAATGCGTTGATGGCGGACCCGACCGGATTCGAACCGGCGATCTCCAGCGTGACAGGCTGGCATGTTGGGCCGCTACACCACGGGTCCAGTCGTGACGAGGGCGGAGCATAGCAGGTGCGCTCGTGCTTGTCGCCGCCGCTCCTATACTCGTCGACCATGACCCTCATCGACCTTCGCAGTGACACCGTCACGCACCCGACACCGGCGATGCGCCGCGCCATGGCGGATGCGGAGCTCGGTGACGACGTCTTCGGTGACGACCCGACGGTCAACGCGCTCGAGGAGCGCGCCGCCGAGTTGCTCGGCAAGGAAGCCGGCCTGTTCGTGGCCTCGGGCACGATGGGCAACCTCGTCGCCCAGCTGGCGCACCTGGCTCGCGGCCAGGAGACGATCGCCGGACGGGAGCACCATGTCGTCCTCGACGAGGCGGCCGGACACGCCGTCATCGTCGGCACGAGCATCCGGGCACTGGCCGATCGCCCGGACGGCACGATGGACCCGGCAGAGATCGCAGACGCCTTTCGCGACCCGACCGATGCCCACGAGCCCATCACCGGCCTGATCACCATCGAGAACACCCATGCCCACTCGATGGGGCAGCCGCTCACTCCCGCCTACACGCGTGAGGTCGCCGCCATCGCGCGCTCCCACGGCGTCCCGATGCACATCGATGGCGCGCGCTTCTGGAATGCGGTCGTCGCCCTCGGCGTCACCCCGCGCGACCTCGCCGAACCGGCTGACTCGGTCACGTTCTGCCTGTCCAAGGGACTCGCCTGCCCCGTCGGCTCTGTCGTCGTCGGCAGTCGCGACTTCATCTGGCGAGCGCGCCGCGGTCGCAAGCTGGTGGGCGGCGGGATGCGCCAGGCGGGGATCCTCGCGGCGGCCGGCCTCGTCGCCCTGTCCGATGGGAAGGACGGTACGGTCCAGCGGCTGGCCGACGATCACGCCCATGCGCGCCGGCTGGCGGAGGCGCTCAGTGGGATGGAAGGCATCTCCAGCGCCGGGGGAACGGCGCAGCCGGCCCCCGGACCCCTGGATCCAGCCCGCGTCGCGACGAACTTCGTCCTGTTCAAGGTCGACCGGGATCGTGGCGAGTTCCTGGAAGCCCTTCGGGCACGGAACGTGCTGATGGTGGAGTATCCACACGGTCAGGTCCGGGCAGCGACCCACTACGGCATCACGGAGGCCGACATCGAGATCACGATCGCGGCAGTCCGGGCCGTCCTGGCCGATACGAGCTCTCGACCGTCCCGATCGTGACCGACCAGCTCCCGCCTACGCTCCCGCGTCCCACCCCAGCGGCCGTCCCGGGGCCTTCGGACGATCAGTTCTACGATCTGGTCGAGGGTCGATTCCGTCGCCTGCTGGCGGACGACCCGATCCTGTCGACGGCCGTCGGCATCCACGACCAGGACGACGTGCTCGGGGAGGGCACCCGCGACGCCGTGGAGCAGGAGCTCGCCGATGAGCGCGCACATCTCACCGCGATCGAGGCCATCGAGCCCGCCGCGTTGTCCCCCGCCGCGCGCTTCGAGCACGACCTCGAGCTGCACAACCTCAGGCGCTCTGTCTTTGACCTGGACGAGGTCCGAACGTGGGAGCGTCGCTCGCTCGCCCTCGATACCATCGGCGACGGCCTGTTCCTCCTCTTCTCCAGGGACCACGTCCCGCTTGCGGAGCGACTCGCCGCGATCACGGGCCGCCTGGAGGGAGTGCCGGCCTATCTCGAGGAGAGCAAGTCGCGCGCGACGGCGCCACAGGTCCGGATCTGGCAGGCGATGGCGATCGAGACGGCCGAGGAGATGCCGGTCCTCTTCGATGAGCTGGTCGCCGCGGGCGACGGGGTCCTCCCGACGACGGATCAGCGTCGGCTCTCGCGGGCTGCCGAAGCCGCCAAGGTCGCCGTGGACCTGCACGGGTCGTGGCTGCAGGGCACCCTCGCCGACGGCAGCGACGACTGGCCCCTGGGTCGCGAGCGACACGACTCGCTCGTCAGCCTACGCGCGTTCGATGGCCTCGATGCCGACACGATCCTGGCCCTCGGCTGGGAGCGACTCGCGGAGGAACACGAAGGCCGTGTGGCAGCCGCTCGTGAGATCGATCCGGACGGGGACGAGCAGACCGTCATCGATCGGGTCAAGGCGGACGGACCCGCCGACTTCGAGAGCGCCCTGGACGCCTACCGCCACGCCATGCTGCGGGCCCGCCAGCACCTCATCGAGCATGACCTGATCTCGGTCCCGCCGGACGAACGTGTCGACGTCATCCCGACACCGCAGTACCTGCGCAAGGTCCTCCCGTTCGCGGCGTACAACCGGCCGGCGCCGTTCGACGCCGACCCGGTCGGCATCTACATGATCACCCCGTCCGTCCGAAACGACCCGGACGCGATGAAGGAACACAACTACGCGTCGATCAGCAACACCAGCATCCACGAGGCGTACCCCGGCCATCACCTCCAACTGGACATCGCGCGCCGTAACCCGTCGCTCACCCGGCTGCTGACGGAGGCCCCGGAATTCGTCGAGGGCTGGGGGATGTACACGGAGTTGATGATGCGCGAGCACGGCTTCGACGACGACGCGCGCTTCCGGCTCGTGCTGCACACCGACGCGATCTGGCGAGCCTGCCGGATCATCCTGGACGTGCGCATGCATCGCGGCGAGCTGAGCGTGGACGAGGCCACCGACTTCCTCCAGGAGCAGACCGGCTTCCAGCGATCCAACGCCCGCGCGGAAGTCGAGTGGTACACGTATCGGCCCACGTATCCGTTGTCGTACCTCCTCGGGCGCACGTTGCTGCTCAACCTGCGGGCGGACGAGCGACGCCGCCTCGGGTCCGCGTTCAGCCTGAAGGGCTTCCACGACGCGCTGATGCGCAACGGCTCACTCCCCATCAGCTTCCATCGGCGGCTCCTGGCGGGCGACGACCGGGCCGACGGCGCGCTCCGCGCCTGATCGACGCACATGCTGATCATCCCGGCGATCGACCTTGAAGCCGGCCGCTCCCGGACCGTCTTCTGGCCCGGCGCGGCAGCCGGGATCGGCGCACCCACGGACCGGCCTGAGCGGATCGCCGATCGCTTCGTGGCCATGGGCGCCAGGGTCATCCACCTGGTCGACTTCGACGGCGCCCGCGCGGGTGCGCCCGCGAATCTCGAGGCCGTCGGGCGGATCGCCGCGCGAGTCGGCGTGCCCCTCCAACTCGCGGGCGGCGTGGACTCCGCGGACGGCATCCGACTCGCCTTCGCGGCCGGCGCCACCCGCGTCGTCCTCACGACGGCCATCGCCGACCGTCCGGACGAGCTGCGGGCCTGCCTGACGTGGCCGGAGACTGGCTGGCAGTGGGACTGGACCCACGCCCGGAGCGACTGGCCGCATTCCCGTGGCACCGGGCCGATCCACCGACGGAGCGTGGATGCGCTGGTCGGCGAGCTGGTCGGTGCCGGCGTGGGCCGCTTCGTGCTGTCGCACGGTGGTGCCGAACCGGACCTGTCGCGGGTGTCCGAACTCGTTCGCACGTACGATGTGGACTTCCTGGTAGCCGGCGGGGTCCGAGACCTCGACGGTATCGGCCGACTGCGCGATACGGGCGTGGCCGGGCTGATCCTTGGAGAGGCCCTCCTCTCGGGCGCCATCGACTACAAGACCGCAATGGAGACAGCAGCGTGATCACCGCTCCCTTCCGCCGCCTGGCGACGCCCCTCGCTGACCCTTTCGATGGCGCTGACCGTCGCCGCTTGCAGCGCAGGCGCGAGCACCAGCCCAAGCCCAGCCCAAGTCCTGCCGCGACCCCGGTTCCCAGTGCCGCCGCGGCCATCGACTGTCCGACGAGTCAGCCGGACCCACTCCCCGCCGGCCAGACCCGCCAGGTGACGCTTGACACGGGACAAGGGCCAATCGTCATCCTCGTCCAAGCCGATCTGTCACCGATCGCCGCCGGCAACTTCGTCGCCCTTGCTTCGTGCGGCTTCTACGATGGGACGCGTCTTCCATCGCGGCCTCGTGCACGGGACGCCTTCGTCATCCAGGGCGGTGGCCGACCGACCGGGTCCGGCGCCCGGCTACGCGATCAAGGACGAGCCCGTCACCGCAACGTACCGGCGCGGCACGGTGGCGATGGCGCGGACGGACCAGCCGAACTAGCGTGGACTCCCAGTTCTTCATCGTGCTGGACGATGGGGCCGACCGACGTGCTGGCCTACCACAACACCTACCAGATCATCGGCGACGTCACGTCCGGGATGGAAGTCGGGACGCGATCGCTGCGCCGAACAGCGGGCGCGGCGGAACTCCGGCCCGAACCCGTCCCGATCACCACCGCCACCGTCACCAACCCCCTAGCCCAAAGAGAAGGAGACCCAGCCCATGACCAGCGCCACCATCGCCACCGAGATCGGCGACATCGAGATCGAGCTGTACGACGAGAGCGCTCCGAAGGCCGCCGCCAACTTCGCCACGCTCGCCCGCAAGGGCTACTACGACGACGTCATCTTCCACCGCTGCATCCCGGGCTTCGTCATCCAGGGCGGCGACGGGCAGTACGGCAAGAAGTCGGACCTCCAGAAGAGCCGGGTCGGCACGGGCGGGCCGGGCTACAAGTTCGAGGACGAGAAGGTCCAGGGCGACTACCTGCGAGGCGCGCTCGCGATGGCCAACTCCGGCCCCAACACCAACGGCAGCCAGTTCTTCATCTGCCACCAGGACCTGACCGGCAAGCTGCCGAAGAACTACACCCTGTTCGGCCAGGTGACCAAGGGCCTCGACGTGGTCGATGCGATCGCCACGGCGCCCCGGAACAGCAGCGATCTGCCCGATTCGCCGGTCGCGATGACGTCGGTGACCATCCACGACGCGCGCCGAAGGTTAAGGAATTTACACCGAGAAGTCTGTCAAAACCCTTGGAAAACGGCCCCTGCTGAGGTAGGATGGCGGAGCTGTTAGTTCAGCCAACGCTGCCCCAGCGGCAAGGTCATGGGTAGGTAGGGTCAGGGTAGTCGGTGCAGCCGACGTGATAGATGCCTTTACCGCGTGGCAGAAGCGTTCGTTTCGGCGGACTCCTTCACCGGGACAGCATCGAGGCCGGTTCCTTCGGGGGCCGGCCTCGGCTTTTCTGATCGATCGACGGTCCCATCAGATGGCCACGACGGGATCGCGAGGCGGGCCAGGCGGACTCGTGGCACGGGCCGGATGGACCTGTCAGCCGGCAGGCGGGACCGGATAGGCTGGAGACCACCTTCCCGCTACTCGGAGAGTCACATGCGCATGCCTCGAACCTGGACGCTCCTCGTGCTCGCGTCCGCCGCCCTGCTGATCGTCGCCGCCTGCAGCTCCAGCTCCGGCGGAGCCTCCGCCGGCGCCTCCGCCGCCACACCCATCGTGTCCGACGCCTGGGTCCGTCCACCGATGGGCGCGGATCGGCCTGCGGCCGGCTACCTCGTGATCACCAACCCCGGCAGCGAGGCCGATGCGCTCGATCGGCGCGTCGCAGCCCGATCGCGACGTCGGTCGAGATCCACGAGACGATGGCCGATGCCAGCGGCATGATGGCGATGCACCCGGTCGATTCGCATCGATGTCGCGGCCGGGCGCCACCGTGTCACGCTGGAGCCGGGTGGGTATCACCTCATGCTCATGGGCGTCACCGACATGCCGGCCGTCGGCGAGATGGTCGATATCACGCTGACCTTCGAGAAGGCCGGCGACGTCGTCGTCCAGGCCGAGGTCAAGGCCGGCTGACATGGCCCACCGCCAGACGGTCCCAGGTCAGGCAGACGAGCCGAACACCAGCCTCGATGGTGGCTTCCGGCTCGTGGCCGTCCTCGGTGTCGTCATGGTCGTGCTCATGCTCGTCAGGCTCCTGGCCGACGCCGCCGGGCCGGCGGGTGTCGGAGCCGCGCCCGGTGCCGGCGCGCCGGCTGGTGGAGCCGCGGCCAGCCCGGCTGCCTCGAGCGACGCCCTCGACACCCGCCGCTTCGGTGGACCTCGCCTCATTCCTCGAGCCGGTCGTCGGGCCGGCGCCGGCGCTCGAGCTGACCGGGCCGAATGGGCTGCCGGCATCGCTCGCCGCGCTCCGTGGGGTCCCTGTCCTCGTGTTCTTCGGGTACACCCATTGCCCCGACGTCTGCCCGGCGACGATCGGAGCGGTCGGTCAGGCGATCGACGCCTACGGCAAGGACGCCCGGGCCGTCTTCGTCAGCGTGGATCCGGAGCGGGACACGATCCCCTGGCTGGCCGAGTTCGTCCGGTTCATGCCTACCGGGTTCACGGCCATCACCGGCACGCCCGCCGAAGTCAAGGCCGCGGCGGATGACTGGGGCGTCCGCTACGCCAAGGTCGAGGAGGCCGATCCGGCGGCCTACTCGATGTCGCACACGGCAGATGTCTTCCTGGTGGACGCCGCCGGCCAGCTCCGGGCGCGGTTCCCGTTCGGGACGGAGCCCGAGACGATGACGGCGGTGCTTCGCGACGTCGCCGCGACCACGCCAGGCACCGCGCCGTCCAGCGCCGCGCCGTCGCCAGCGCCCGCGATCGCGCCGAGCACCGCACCGACGGCCATCGATCTGTGGCCGCGCGTGGTCTCGAGCTCCGTCTGGGCCGGTGGAGCGAGCCCGGTCATCCTGTCGCTCTTCGACGGCGCCGGCAAACGGGTGGACGATCCGGGCCTGCGCGTCACCGCCCAGCTCCTGGACGCGAACGGGGCGCCGGTCGGACCAGCCGGTTACCGCGACCGGGGTCACGCCAGAGGGCGACACCGGCCATCTCGTATGTCCCGACCCTGGACATCCCGACCCCGGGCCGCTGGCAGGTCGCCATCGAGGCTGTCGGGACGGACGGCACGACGCGCAACGGCATCGCCGTGGTCAATGCCCTCGACCCGGGCGGATCCGCGTCGCTCGGCCAGCCGGCACCGACCGTCCGCACGCCGACGGCAGCCGACTTCGGTGGCGACCTGACGTGGGTCACCACGGACCGCGGTCCCTGACCCGCGGCTCTCGGCGACGTCCACGACCGATGCCCTCGCGGCCGGGAAGCCGTTCGTCCTCGTCGTCGACTCCGTCCAGTTCAAGGTGACACCGGCCTGCGGGAAGGCCGTGCTCCTCGCCAAGCGGCTGGTCGATCGGTGGCCGGAAACGCCGTTCATCCACCTCGAGCCGTACCGCTACGACGTCGTGACCTACGAGCCCGTCATCGAGGGATCGATCGCCGATCCGCGACTCACGGACCCGGCGCGAGGCCTGGGGCGTCGGGCGCGGCGCCGTGGGGTGTCGGATCGATGCCCTGGATCTTCATCGTGGATGGCGACGGCATCGTCCGGGCGAAGTACCAGGGGGTCCTGGGCAGCGCGGATGTGGACGTCATCCTGTCGTTGCTGGCCCAGGGCGGCTGATCCGCCCATCGGGTGAAGTTCGGCCCGGGCGATAGGTGCCACAGGTCACATCACGCGACTGGCCCGGGGACCGTATGGTTCGCGTCATGGATACGCAGCCGCAGGATGACCTGCACCTCCCGCTCCTCGATGACCCATCCCTGTCACGCCGGCGGTTCCTCCGCGGCGCCGCGATCGCCGGCGGCGGCCTGATCGCCGCCGGCATCGCAGCCTGCGCGCCGGCCGCGGCACCCGGCTGGACGTTCGGTCCAGGCATACCGTCCGCGGCACCATCGGCGTCCGCTGCGGCCAGCGCCGCGGCGAGCGCGGTCGCGAGCGCCGCACCCAGCGCCGATGCCAGCATGTCGATGGCCCCGAGCGCGGCGCCGTCGCCGTCCGCTTCGGCTGCGACCGGAACGATCCCGCCGGGCTGGAGTCGCACGACGTCGAGGCCCGTAACAAGGTGCGGCGCTACCTCGGCGACCTGGTGAAGGCCCTTCCGGCCGTCTACCCGGCGCCCGTGGTCGCCAAGCTCGCCACGATCCTGGGCGTCGAGGACGGCTACCCGGAACTGGGCATGAAGCCCGCCTTCGTGCAGGTCCCCAACCTCGTCCTGACCGACGCCCTGGCGCCGCTCGAGCCCACGCTCGATGGTGACGTCAAGGTCTTCAACCTGACGATCGACGAGATGGACTGGCGCATCGACGAGCTGATGCCGTCGGTCAAGGCGCTGGGGTACAACGGCCAGTGGCCCGGCCCGACGATCCGCGTGAACCAGGGCGACAAGGTTCGCGCGATCTTCAAGAACAACCTGAACGAGACCACCGGGGTCCACTTCCACGGCGTGGAGTTCGACGACTTCTTCCAGGACGGCGTCCCGTTCGTCACCCAGCTGCCGATCGTCCCGGGCGAGGAGTACGCCTATGACTTCGTGGCGGTGAACCCGGGTTCGCTGATGTACCACTCGCACCACAATGCGACCGAGCAGGTCGGCCGTGGCCTGCTGGGTGCGTTCATCGTCGATCCCCCGAAGCCGCAGGCCGAGTACGACCGGGAGTACATCTGGATCTCGAACGACACGCTGGGCGGGTTCACCATCAACGGCCACGGCTTCCCGGCCACGGTGCCGGTCCTCGCGGCGCAGGGCGAGAAGGTCCTGATCCGGTTCATGAACGAGGGCTCGATGATGCATCCGTGGCATAGCCACGGCTTCGCGATGGACGTCGTCGCCCGCGACGGCATCCCGCTCGGCACGGCCGGGTTCAAGGCCGACACCCTCGGCGTGAACCCGGGAGAGCGCTGGGACGCCGTCATCACGGCGGACCGTCTCGGCGTGTGGGCGTTCCACTGCCACATCCTCCCGCACGTCGAAGGGACGGACGGGATGTTCGGCATGGTCAGCACGCTGATCGTCGTACCCGAGAAGAAGGACGTGGACGCGGTCGTCGCCGCCCTGCTCGCCTGAGGCCGCTTCGGCGGCGTATCCACGAGGCCGGGTTCGCAGAGGAGCGGGCCCGGCCTCGAACATGGCATGTGCTAAGGTCAAGGCATCGACGCAATGCGCGCCGATGCTCCGCCTGGTCGACCCCCTTTTCGAACGGACCGTGCGTTCAGCCATCGCTGTTCGGGAAGTGTTGGAGGTCACTGTGACCACCGGTACCATCAAGAAGGTCGTCGCCGATCGCGGCTTCGGCTTCATCAGCGCGGAGGATGAGAAGGAATACTTCTTCCACCGCGACAGCCTCGATTCCTCACTCGTCTTCGAGCGCCTCATCGGCGGCGAGAAGGTCGAGTTCGATGTCGAGCAGAGCCCGAAGGGCCCGCGCGCCGCCAAGGTGCACGCCGCAGCCTGATCTTCGGATCGCGCGGCCCGCCCTCACCGGGCGGGCCGTTTCCTTACCCTCGCCAGTGGACCGAAGGAATGATCCGAGGCCACCGGTGAGCAGTGCCCGATCGCCGGTCCTGTATCCTTTCGCCCTCGCGCGCCTGTAGCTCAGTGGATAGAGCGTTGGGTTCCGGACCCAAAGGTCGCAGGTTCGAGTCCTGTCGGGCGCGCCAATGTCATGAGTCGCGACATATGAGTCACATGAGTCGGGACATGTGAGTCAGTCAGTCGCTGGAGACCCCGGCCATCGGCCGGGGTCTCGTCGCGTGTTGCGCCAGTAGCCCTTGGCTGGCTCGATCCGGTGGGTCGAGAGGATCTCGCCGGTGTCGAGCGCGACGACCGTGACCTCGGCCTCATCGACGATGGCCAGGACCCGCCGACGGGCGTGGGCCAGGCTGATCCTTCGACATGCACCCGACTGTCACGCGTGTCTCGACTCACCAGTCGCCTGTCACCTTCCTATGTCGTGAACCCAGACACTGTCGGGCGCGCCACTGCAACATGCTCTCGCAGCAAGACGGCGATCGTGTCCGCCCCGCCTACTTGGTAATGTCGGCACAGATGACGTAGACGGCCACGTAGTCACCGCCACGCGCGAAGGCGGCCCAGCCCCATGGCCCGGTCTCGTTCGACAGCGGGTACGACGCTTCGAGGGTCGAGCCAGTCGCGCTCGCGCCCCCGCCGGTCGCGACGTCGCCGTCGTCGCACGACACGTTGGCCGATCCCCGAATCCGGCGCCGACTCGGATGTAGATCGACACCGCTGTGCCGGCCGGCCCGCGGTCGCCCTTCAGGCCCGGCGCACCCGTCGGACCGGGTTCACCGGCGGGACCGGGTTCACCTCGGGGACCGGGTTCACCAGCGGGACCGGGTTGACCCGTAGTGCCGGTCGCACCCGTTGGCCCCCCGGGACCGACAGGGCCGGGAGCTCCTTTCGGGCCTTGCACGTTCCAGGTAAGGAGCGACTCCTTGGTCGTGCAGTGCTCCGATACGCGGATCGCCCGGAGCTCGCCGGTCTTCTTGTTGGCACACGCGCTGATCGTGTCGTTGCTGTTCGACGTTGCCGTGGCCAGGCCGGTCGAAGCCACGAGCAGGGCCGCGATCGAGACCACGAACGCGGGCCAGGGAGTCCGGACGAGACGGGTCGGATGCATGACGTTGACCTCCTGCAGGCTGCAACAGGTTTGCAGTCCCGAGATCGTGAGAGTCCGAAGCCTGGTGGTCATCGGTCGATCGACCGATGTGGCCCGCTTGATGCCGTCCCCCACAAGCACCGCGAGTGGAGGCGAGCGGTGCGCACCGAGCCGGCCCTACTCGCTCGCGTTGCCCGGCGTCCTCGCCACCGCGCTGCTGCTTCGCTCCCGCCGGCCCGGTCTTGTCCTGGTCGGGTCGCTTGTCGCGGTCGCCTCCATCGCCGTCATCTGCGCCCTCCAGTGGCAGCTGGTCACCGGAGCGCTGACCTTCGAGCAACAGATCGGCCCGGTCTCGGTCGTGTTCCTCACGCTCGGCACCTGGTTCGTGCTCTCTGCGTATGTGGGCAAGGACCGTGTCGGGTATGGCGTCGGGATCGGCCTGTTGGCAACGCTCTACGTCGGCTACCCCCTGTTGGCGTTCCGCCTGGGACGGTCGCTGTCATCGGCTTCGGAAGCGCTCCGGCGCCAGCGTGCGCACCCGAACTGAAGGGTCAGGCCCCGTCCTCGGCGGAGAGGTCCTTGTCCTCCATCTCCCACGCATGGTCGAGCGTGTGGAAGGCGGAGTGTCGGATGAGGAACGGCAGGGTCCACGACCGCATGCGCCGCTCGACCTCCCCGGCGTTGTAGGCGCGCATCGCCGCGACGTAGGTCTCCCGATGCTGCCGCAGTCCCTCCGGGCGTCAGCGCCGCCTCCTCCGGGATCCGCAACCCGACCTGCTTCGCGAAGTCCTCGCTCTCGGTGCGGATGGTGTGGCGGATGATCCGGTCGCGGTCGCGTCCTCCGCCGCGCGGGCCCTTGCGCATCTCCGGCGAGACCCGCGCCGCGACGCCGTCGAAGAACGCCCAGCAGGCCCGCAGGAGCGTGATCCCGCGCTCGAACTCCGCCTCGCCCATCGGCCCGTGCTCGGTCGAAGAGGGCGAGAAGGAGATGCCCCAGAAGTCGGTCGAACCGGTTCCGACCCGGTCCTCCACGATCTCGAGGGGCCCGGCGGCGTCGAACTCGCGTGCCATCCCGGCGAGGTCCGCGACCGGCCGGTAGCGCTCCCGATAGGACTCGAGCGTCTCCAGGGCGAGCTCGGCGCTCTTCGCGCCCCGACTCCACCCTGGCCAGTCGAGGCTGAAGGCCACCGACCGCTTGTCCTTGGGCCCGTGTTCGATGACCGTGCGGACGGGCATGGCTCAGTATTCCACGGCTCAGCCGCCACCTTGCGCACGCCGTCTAGGTCGTAGATACTGAACCACATGGTTCACTATCAGCACGCTGGACTCGATGCCTCGTTCGCGGCGCTGTCGGACGCCACCCGGCGTGGCGTCCTCGAGCAGCTCGGACGTTCCGACGCGTCGATCACGGATCTGGCCGAGCAGTTCCACATGACCCTCACGGGCATGCGGAAGCACGTCCGCGTCCTGGAGCAGGCCGACCTCGTCACCACGGAGAAGGTCGGGCGTGTGCGGACGTGCAGGCTCGGCCGGCGTCGACTCGAGGAAGAGACGGCGTGGATCGAGAGCTACCGCGAGCTATGGGACGCACGCTTCGACGAGTTGGACCAAGTCGTCGAGGAACTGAAACGGAAGGAGCTGGTCGATGGACGCAAGAAGTAGCACGAGCCCACCGGCACGAAGGACCGCACGACGGTGGAACGGACGTCCGAGCGTGAGCTCGTCGTCACGCGGATCGTCAACGGCCCGGCGCGCATCGTGTACCAGGCGTGGACCCAGCCCGAACTCCTCAAGCGCTGGTGGGTCCCGAAGTCGTTTGGCGTGACCCTTCTGTCGTTGGAGGCGGATGTCCGCGTCGGGGGCCAGTACCGGTTCGTGTTCGAGGCGTCTCCGGAGCCCATGGCGTTCTTCGGGACGTATCTCGAAGTGACACCGCACTCGCGCCTCGTCTGGACCAATGACGAAGGTGATGCGGGCGCGAGCCGTGACCACGGTGACCTTCGAGGACCAGGCGGACAAGACGCTGCTGGTCGTGCACGACCTCTATCCCTCGAAGGATGCGCTCGACGAGGCCCTCGCTTCCGGGATCGACGGGCGGGTTGCCCGAGCAGCTCGACCAGCTGGACGAGCTGCTCGCCACGCTGGACGCGAGCGAGGGACGCCCGTGACGTCGTCGACCCCGGAGCAGGCCCCTTGCTGAAGCGGGTCGCGGATGGCGTGCGGGTCCACCAGAGCGAGCTGCTCCAGAACAACACGGTCGTCGTGCAGGGCCGGGCCGGCGTGCTGCTCATCGACCCCGGGATCACCAGCGACGAGATGGCCTGCCTCGCGAACGACCTTCGCGAGCTGGGCCAGCCCGTCGTGGCTGTCTTCTCCACGCATCCGGATCGGGACCGGCGAGAGCGGGACGGGACGCCCGGATAGGGGTCGATCCCGCGTTCGCCTACCTCCCGACGGCCGCTGTCAACCTCGCAGTGCTTCTCTCCAAGCGGCTGAACGAAACGCGGGGCCGGCCGCGCGAACGAGGCCGCGCAGCGATCTTGGCCAGCGTCGCGAGCCATGTCGTCACGTTGACCTCGTGGCGATCGCGACCTCGAGCCACCGGCTCAGGCAGCCGAGGAGACCCACGTCCAGGCGTACCAGACGATCAATGCGTTGAAGACGAAGCTCACGATGATCAGGAAGTTGTCGTAGAGGCCTTTGTACGGCAAGCCGAGCGAGATTGAAGACGACGACGAGCACTGCCACGACGATGCTGACCCAGCCGATCGCGGGATACGGCAACGTCAGGGACAGGACGACCATGATGATCGGGATCAGCATGATCACGGCGATCCCCAGCCACATCCCCTGGCTCGCTTTTCGGCCCCCGATCTCGCCCGGCGTCACGTCGCCGGCGAACAGGCGCAGGACATCCCCCAGGAGGTAGGTCAGCATCACGGCCACCCACAACCCGGAGAGGATGGTCCTCACATCCGCCATCTCAGTCGCCTCGTTCCTGGGCCTCGTTCTGCCTCATCGTGATGATGACTTTTCCTCGGGCGTGCCCGGCCCCGTAGTAGCTCAGGGCCTCGGCGACCTCGTTCAGCGGATACGTTCGGTCGATGACCGGGGTGACCTTTCCGGACTCGATGAGTCCCGTCAGCACCACCAGGTCCTCACGCTTGGCGGTGGCTGCAAACGGGCGGAGCCTCTGGGGCACGAACGGTGACACCACGAGCGCCTGGACCGCGCGGCGCAGGAAGCCTCCCAGCCAACGACCGCTGCCCTTGTTGCTGTTGGGGATGAGCATGCCCTTGGGAGTCAGGGCCCGCCTGAGCTCCGACAATGTCCGGTTCCCCACGTTGTCCAGGATCAGGTCGTACTGCTGCCCATTCCTGGTGAAGTCCTCCTGGGTGTAGTCGATCACATGGTCGGCGCCGATCGAACGAACCAGGTCCACGTTCGTCGTGCTGCATACGCCGGTCACGTCTGCTCCGAAGGTCTTGGCGATCTGCACGGCGAACGTGCCCACGCCTCCGGACGCACCATTGATCAGGACCTTCTGACCTGGCTGAACCTGTCCGATGTCGCGGAGCGCCTGCAGGGCGGTGACCCCCGCCACCGGTACCGCCGCCGCCTGCTCGAACGTCAGGTTGGAGGGCTTCGGCGCCAGTGCGTCTTCGCGGCACGCAGGCGTACTCGGCGAAGCCTCCCTTGCCGATCTCGGCGTAGACCTCATCACCGGGCGCGAAGGCCGACACGTCGCTGCCGACCGCTTCGACCCGCCCGGCGATCGCGAGGCCAAGAACCTTGTTCCTTGGCCTGCGGAGTCCAGTCGCGAGTCGAAGGACGTATGGCGTTCCGTGCATCACGTCCCAGTCACCGGGATTGACCGCAGCCGCGAGGACTCGCACCAGCACCTCACCGCCCCGTGGGGCCGGCGTATCGACGTCCTCGAGCTGGAGAACACTGGGTGGGCCGTACTCGTGATTGACGATCGCCTTCATGCATCCCTCCTGGGGCTGCGATCCCAGACCCGGCTCAGCCGCCTGACGTCGCGCCCGCTGGTAGCTTCATGGAGACCTCGGTGAACCGCGCTCCGATCTCTACCGGCTCTACCCGGCGAACCCGAAGTGCCCTGTCGACGCCGAGCAAGCGGAAGCCTCGCTGATCGCCGGCCGTGAACCGGGCCTCGACCGCCTGCATCGGGACGATCTCCGGCTGGTCGACCTCGTAGGTCTGCCCCTCGTGGACGATGGTGGCGGACCCGCTCGCCAGCACGTTCTGCAGCCAGTTCGTCCTTGACCCGTACACGAGTGCGATCACGAACCCGTCGTCGGTGGCCACCACCCCGACGGGCGTCTCGTACGGTCGGCCCGAGGTCCGGCCGCGATGCCGGATCACGGACGCGTACGCTCCGGGCATGCCCGCCGATCGCATCTGCTTCGGGTTGATGACCGCTCGCTGGAGCCGGATGAGCGGCCCGAGGACGAGCGGGGACTTCACGCGCATCCCCACGACGTACGCGAGCGCGATCGCCGCGAGTCCTACGACCAGGGTGCCAGCGAGGGTCGCCAGTTGGATCAGCATCGGTGCCTCCTTGGTCGCGGTGATCAGTCAGTCCGCTACACTGTAAGCCTACGGCGTATGCTATGACTACACCGTAAGCCTGTCAAGTGCCAGGAGAGGACCGGATGACGAAGCCGCAGACGCCGCCCGACTCGAGCCGCGGCCCGCCGACGCAAGCCGCTCAGCCGGGACCGGGTCCTGCGGGCGGCCATCCGCCTGGCGGACGAAGGTGGCCTCGAGTCGGTCTCGATGCGCAAGCTCGGCCAGGTGCTCCGGGTCGAGGCGATGTCGCTGTACAAGCACGTGGCCAACAAGGACGACATCCTCGACGGCATGGCCGACCTCGTCACGAGCGACTTCGAGGTGCCTTCCGTCGATGCCGACTGGAAGACGGCCATCCGGCGGAGTGCGATCTCGGCCCACCAGGTCCTCCTGCGTCACCCCTGGGCCAGCAGCCTCATCGAGTCGCGCGTCAACGCCGGTCCCGCGAGGCTGCGCTTCCTGGACGCGGTGATCGGCGCCCTCTCGGGCGCAGGGTTCACGATGCCGATGGTCATTCGGGCGGTCATGGCACTGGACAGCCACACCTATGGCTTCGTGCTCCAGGAGCTGGCCTGGCCGTTCGACGTCGATGACGCTCCGGAGGCGGCGGCGAGCTTCGCGCGAGGTCTGCCCGCGGGCGAATATCCGAACCTCCTCGCGATGGCCGAGATGGTGACGACCGCCCCGCACGGCGTCCCGGTCGACTTCGAGTTCGGTCTGGACCTGATCCTCGACGGTCTCGACCGACTCCGGGACACGGCCGGACACTGACGTGCGTGACGGGCCATCGCCTGCGTGCGTCGGACCTCGAGTCCGGTGCCCCGGGTCGGGGCGACAGGATGACGACCGCGGTCTCGCCGGACCGCCGGGTCGCATAATCATCGAGGCCCTTGTCGTAGGTGGCCCACCTGGCCCACAGGCGCGGCCGCTCGTCCGGGTTCGCGGCATGGGCGCGGACGACGCGGGGGCCGTCCTTCAGCTCGACGATCGTGTCCGGCTGCGACTGGAGGTTGAGCCACCAGGCGGGCTCGGCATCGGCCCACCCGTTCATGGCCATCGTGACCAGGTCTGGACCGTCCTCGAAGTAGCCGAGGATGGCTGTCCGCTCCTCACCCGTGCGACGCCCGACCGTCCGCAGCCGCATCATGCCCCAGCGGTCGGCCGTCGGACTCCGCAGGCCACGCCGGCCACCGCTGACCGAGTAGATGGCCCGGTGGATCGCCCACGCGCTGCGGACGACCCAGCGCGGCGGAAGGAACGGTGACTTCGTGGATGGCTCTGACATGGCGCTCTCCCGATCGGTGTGAGGGTAGCTATGACGTCAGGCGGACGCCGGCGCTGCCTGGCGGTTGGTCATCCTTGTTCGTCCGGGTACTGTCAGCCAACACTTGCCACACCGGACGAACCGACCGGCACGAGCCGGACGAGTACGGTACTCGCAGCGATGCTGATCGCGACCGCTGCGATCAACGCGACGTAGACATCCCCACCGATGGATCCGGCCGCGACGAGCGCCGATGCGAGCACGAAGCTGAACTCGCCCATCTGGCCCAGCCCGACAGCGATCTGGAGCGGCCGATCGGTGACCGAGCGAGCCGTGCGAGGATGAAGGCGACCCCGACCTTGGCGACGACGACCAGGCCGAGGAGGAGCCCCAGCCAGGGCAGGCCGCGCCCAAGGTCGACCGGGTCGACGAGCGTCCCGATCGCGACGAAGAAGAGAACGGCGAACAGATCGCGGAACGGGAGGAGCCGTCGTCGCGCCTCGGCGGCAACCGGGCTCTCGGTGATCGCCAGGCCGCCGACGAACGCCGCGAGCGCGAGCGGGACCCCGAAGACCACGGCGCCGATCCCCGCGAGGGCAAGGCCCGACGCGACCGAAGTGATGAGGAAGAGGTCATGCTGGTCGCGGAGGGCGTGAAGGATGCGAGGCAGGACCACGGCGGTCGCGGCGGCGAGCCCGCCGAACGCGAGGAGCCCCAGCAGCGTGGCACCGATCGGCCGGTCGTCGGCCCGAGAGCCGCGAGGAGCACGACCGCGATCGCCACGCCCGTCACGTCCTGGAGGACGCTCCAGCCGAGGAGCGCCGACTCGGTCGGTCGGTCGGTCGTCCGGCGACGGCTGCGGGTGATGTTCACGATGACGACCGACGAGGAGAGCGCGACCGAGAGTCCGACGAGAGCAGCGGGGATCGGAGCGAGACCGGCCATCCAGGCGGCGATCCCCCCGATGGCGGTCGTCAGGACCACCTGGAGCGGCGACACCCACATGAGCCCGCGTTGCTCGCGGCGGAGACGGCCGAGGTCGACCTCGATACCGACCTCGAACAGCAGGAGGACGACGCCCACGTCGGCGAGCAACTGGAGCTGGGCCCGATCGGCGACGTAGCCGGGCGTGAAGGGCGAGACCACGAGCCCGAGCACGAGGTAGCCGACGACCGCAGGCAGCCCGAGTCGCCGGGCCGTCCAGCCGAATGCAACGGCCGCGAGGAACAGGAGGCCCAGTTCGAGGATCGACGGTGCCGTTTCCACGAGGGCATGGTACCGGCGAGACGTCAGCCGGCCAGTCGGAGCGACCGACATGCGCGTCACTTCGGTCACGGGAACAGCCGTCGGGCAGCGATGGGCCGACCGGCCCGTCCGGACAGGCCAGTGGGCACTATTGCGCACGTGCGCATATGTCGATGATCAGCACATGGACGAGATCGACGAACTCCAGGCCGAATTCCTGAAGACGCTCGCAAACCCGCGACGGCTGGAGATCCTCCACCGCCTGGCCATCGGACCCACCGGCGTCGCCTCCCTGGCGACCGAGCTCGGCATCAGCCAGCCCAATGCCTCGCAGCACCTCGCGGTGATGCGATCGGCCGGCGTGGTGGAAGCCGAGCGCGATGGCCGCGAGGTCCGCTATCGCCTGGCCGACCCGGAGATCGTGGTCGCCTGCGGCATCGTGCGCCGCGTCCTGGAGCGCCGCTACGGGCGCCTCGCCGGCCTCACCGGCGCGACCGCCGCCGCCTGCCACGATCGACCCGTCAACCATTCCCACGAGGTGGCCCCATGGAGCAACCGCTGAACCTGGTCCTCTTCTCCGGCACGGACGACAAGCTGCAGGCTGCCGCGGTCCTGACCGCCGGCGCCGCCGCGCTCGGGAAGCCGGTCAACATCTTCCTGCAGTACTGGGCGCTGGATGTCGTTCCGTGCCGACCGGATCGCCCTCGACCACGGCCTGGCGCCGGAGGCCGGCCCGGCCGGTCGCGCCGCCGTCGACGACCTGGCTGCGGCCGGACAGGCGAGCTGGGCGGACACGCTTCGCCAGGCCAAGGACCTGGGCGAGGTGGACATCCAGGCCTGCTCGCTGTCGATGGACCTGCTCAAGCTCGAACATGCCGACCTTGACCCGCTCGTGGACGGGGTGGAGGGCGTGACCGCCTTCTACCTCAACGCCGGCGAGGGCCAGATCGTCTTCATCTAGTGACCAACATCGAGAAAGGAGTCTCCCATGCCAGTCGTCGAGATCAGCCAGTCGATCGACGCCCGCGGGCTGTCGTGCCCGATGCCGATCGTCAAGACCGCCCAGGCCGTCAAGGCCATCCCGTCCGGTGCCGCCGTGGAACTCCTGGCGACCGACGCCGGCTCCATCAAGGACGTCGCGGCATGGTGCAAGGCGACGGGCAACGAACTCGTCGAGCAGACATCGGATGGCGCGGTCTACCGCTTCGTCATCCGCCGGAAGTGAGGACCACGATGACCACCGAGACCGAAGCAAGACCGAGGCGACCACCAAGTTCGATCCGCTGGCCGAGGCGATCGCCGCCGCCGACGGATGGCCGGAAGTCACCGAGACCACCGTGCCGGCCCTGGCCGACGATGGTGACGTCAAGACCAAGGACTTCCTGATCATCGCCTACAGCGGCGAGCTCGAGAAGGTCTGGGCGACGATGATCCTCGCCTCCACGAGCGCCGCGATGGGCGTCAAGACCCGCGTCTTCGTGACGTTCTGGGGCCTCCAGGTCTTCGTCAAGGACGAGAAGCGCATCACCGGCGACAACATCATGCAGAAGATGATGTCGGGGATGCAGCGCCCGGGCGTCAGCCATCGCAAGCTGTCCAAGATGAACTTCCTGGGCATGGGCCCGTGGATGATGCGCAAGCTCGCCAAGCAGTACGGCGTCGCCAGCCCGAAGGAGCTCCTCGAAGCCGCCCAGGCGCTCGGCGTCGAGTTCATCCCCTGCCAGATGACCATGGACATGTTCGGGCTCAAGCCCGAGGACATGATCGAGGGCATGAGCGAGCCCGCCGGTGCCGCCACCGTCATCGGCCTGCTGACCGGCGACTCCACCCCGCTGTTCATCTAGGAACCGTCGCTCATCCAAGGAAGGGCTCTCACCGCCATGACCGACACCACCGTCACCATCACTCGCACCGTCGACGCCCGCGGCAGCTTCTGCCCGGGACCGCTGATGGAACTCATCCGGGCCATCCGTGAAGGCCAGGTCGGCGACGTCATCGCCGTCTACTCCTCGGACAAGGGCTCCAAGACCGACATCCCCAAGTGGATCGAGAAGGCCGGCCATCGGCTGGTCGCGCTCGAGACCCGGGACGGCTACGACGAGATCATCGTCGAGAAGCTCCGGTAGCCCAGCCATGAAACGGATCCTCATCCTGGGTGGCGGTGTCGGGGGAACCCTCACCGCCAACCTCCTGGTCAAGAAGCTGCGAGCCCGCATCGATCGCGGCGAGGTCGAGATCGTCGTCGTCGACGCGACCGGCCAGCACGTCTATCAGCCCGGCTTCATGTACATCGCGATGGGCGGCGAACAAGCCTCGAACCTCAGCCGCCCAGAGCGGTCGCTCCTCGACAAGCGCGTGACGCTCGTCGTGGGCGAAGTGGACCGGGTCGATGCGACACGGCAGCTGGTCACCCTGACCGACGGCATGGCGCTCGGCTACGACCACCTTGTGCTGGCGACCGGCTCGCGCATCGTCCCCGAGGCGATCGAGCACTTCGAGACCGAAGCGCACCACTTCTACAGCGCCGAGGCCGCAGCCAGGCTGCGGGTGGCTCTCGACGCGTTCACCGGCGGCCGGATCGTCATCGGCATCGCCGGCATGCCCTACAAGTGCCCGCCGGCGCCGCTCGAGGTCGCCTTCCTCATCGAGGCAGAGCTCCGCGAACGCGGCCTGCGCGACGCATCGGAGATGCACTTCTGCTCGCCGATCGGCCGAGCGTTCACCATCGAGAGCGTGTCCGAGATGGCCACGCCGATCCTCGAGACCAAGCACATCGAGCTCCACACCTTCTTCAACGTCGAGGCGATCGATCCGGCCGCGAAGCAGGTCCTCAGCCTCGAGGGCGAGGAGCTGCCGTACGACCTGCTCATCCTGGTGCCGCCGCACAAGGGCCAGCAGTTCCTGATGGACTCCGGGCCTCGCGCCTGCCCCCGGCGGCTGGCTGCCGACCGATCGGCACACCCTGCTGGTCGGCGACCACCTGAACGTCTACGCCCTCGGCGATGCCACGGACCTGCCGCTCTCGAAGGCGGGCTCCACGGCGCACTTCGAGGCTCCGGTCGTGGCCGAACGGATCAGCGCCGCCATCCTGGGTCGCGCCCCGGCCGGCAAGCATGCCGACTACGAAGGCAAGGTCATGTGCTTCTTCGAGATCGGCGACGGGAAGGGGACCCTCCTCCAGTTCGACTATGACCACCCGCCGAAGCCGCCGAAGCCGAACCAGCTCTGGCACCTCGGCAAGATCGTGTTCAACAAGACGTACTGGCACACGGTCCCGAAGGGCCGCGTATGAACCGGCGCTGATCCCTTCCCAGCGCCCGATCGGCGCGGTTCCCGGGTCACACCGGGGCCGCGCCGTTCACGTTTCGGCCGCTCAGATCTCGTGCGTGGCGTGCGCCTCCGCACGCAGCCGATCGCGGAAGTCCGGGTGGGCGATGTCGATGAGCGCCAGGGCGCGTTCGGCGACGCTCTTCCCGAACAGCTCTGCGATGCCCCACTCGGTGACCACCGTCCGGACGTGGGCGCGCGTCGTGACGACGCCCGCTCCTGGCGCCAGGGTCGCGGTGATCCGGGACCGTGTGCCGCCGGCCGCGGTCGAGGGAAGGGCGATGATCGCCCGGCCTTCCTCGGCCAGGGCCGCACCGCGGATGAAGTCCATCTGACCACCGACGCCGCTGTACATCCGGTGACCGATGGAGTCGGCGACCACCTGGCCGGTCAGGTCCACCTCGATGGCCGAGTTGATGGCCATCATCCGGCTGAACGAGCGGATGACGTGGGTGTCGTTGGTGAAGTCGACCGAGCGCATCTCGACCATCGGGTTGTCGTTCACGAAGTCGTACAGACGGCGGGTCCCCATCATGAACGCGGTCACGATCTTGCCGCGGTTGCGCTCCTTGCGGGTACCGGTGACGACCCCCGCCTCGACCAGGTCGACGATGGCGTCGGTGAACATCTCCGTGTGGATCCCCAGGTCGCGCTTGTCGCCGAGGGCCAGGGCCACGGCCGATGGGATCGCCCCGATACCGAGCTGGAGGGTGGCGCCGTCCGGGATCAGCTCGGCGACGTTCTCGCCGATCCGTCGCTCGACGTCGCCGATCGCGCCGATCGAGTGCTCGTACGGCAGCTGGTCTACCTCGACCGCCAGGTCGATGTCGTCGACGTGGATGAAGCTCTCGCCGAGCGTTCGCGGCATCGACCGATTGAGCTGGACGATCACCGTCTTCGCGGCCCGGATCGCGGCGTGCATCGCCTCGACCGACGTGCCCGAGCGAGCAGAAGCCGTGGGAATCCGGCGGCGTGGCGTTGACGAAGACCGCGTCGAGCGGCAGCGCCCCCGAATCGAACAGCCGGGGCACGTCGGACAGGAAGACCGGCACGTAGTCCGCGCGGCCCTCGTTCACGGCGGCCCGGGCATTCGGCCCGATGAACAGCGCCCGGTGGCGGAAGTGGGCGGCCATCTCCGGCGCCAGGTGCGGTCCGGGACCCTCGCAGTGGAGGTGGACGACGCCGACGTCCCGGAGTTCCGGTGCCCGAGCGACGAGCGCATCCAGCAGGACCGAGGGTGTCGCGGCGGCGCAATGGAGATAGACCTGCTGGCCGGAGGTGATGCCCTCGACGGCCTCCTGGGGGGTGACGATCCGCATGGTCCCAAGTCTGCGCCATCGCGCCGGCAGGCGATGTGGGCCATTCGGCCCACTTTTTGGGGTCCCTCGCCCCTCCCGACCGGCCGACTGCCAGTCCAGCCTGTGGGCATGGCCCGGGAGGGCCACGCCCCGCTCTTGTGACCCATCACGGCTACCTGCGTGCCCCAGGAAGGAGCCCCCGATGACGACCAGCCAGCGAGCCCCGTTGGTCGGCGATGCCATGGCGCTCGCGCCGATCGTGATCCGGTTCGACGCGTCGCTGACCGAGGCGGCTCAGCTGCTGGACCACCACCGGATCAGCGGACTCCCGGTCGTCGATGGCTCCGGGTCGCTGGTCGGCGTCCTGTCCCAGACGGATCTCGCCCGTGCGCGGGCCACCGAGTACTTGTGGTCGAATTGGTCAGGACTCGCCGTCCGCCACCTCATGACCCATCCGGCCGTGACCGTCCACCGCTCGGCACCGATCGCGCTCGCGGTCCAGAAGATGGAGCGCCTGCATATCCATCGACTGGTCGTGGTCGATGATCGCGACGATACGCTGCCGATCGGCGTGCTATCACTGACCGATGTCGTCCATACCATCGCGGAGGAGGCCGACGAAGGCGACGTCACGACGGTGGCCGAGGCCTGAAGGATTCACCCCTGGGAGGTGGGTGTGATGTCTGTGCGAACTGCCGGGCCGACCGTCGAAAGCGTGATGACGGTCTCGCCTGTCGTCATCTCGGAGGAAGAGGCGATCGCCGGTGTCGCCGAGCTGCTTTCCGGGTACCAGATCAGCGGGCTGCCGGTCGTCGACGCCGATGACCGGCTGGTGGGGGTCATCAGTCAGACGGACCTCATCCGGCTCCAGGGAGCCTCGATCCCGTGGACGGGCTGGCACGGGCTGATCGTTCGCGACCTGATGACCTGGCCGGCACAGACCATCGATGGGACGGCTTCGCTGGACGACGCCGCCCGCCAGATGACGGCCGCCGGAGTCCATCGGCTCATCGTGGTGGACGGGGAGCAGGCGCCGATCGGGGTCATCTCCGAGAGCGACCTGATCCGCGAGATCGCGGACGCGTGCGACGACTGTTGAGCCCGTCGGAACCAGCGGACGACGGCCGATGAGCCGCGACCCGGGCGGGCCGACGGTCGGTGACCTGATGTCGCCCGACCCGATCGTCGTCTGGCCAGACACGTCCGTCACCGAGGTCGCCGACGTGCTGGATCGCTCCGGGATCAGCGGCGTGCCGGTCGTGGACTGGAACGGCTACCTCGTCGGCGTCGTCAGCCAGACCGACCTCCTGCGCGTCCGGGCCACCGAGGAGCTGTGGGCCGATCGGTCGCGCCTCAGCGCCCGCCACATCATGAGCCAGCCGGTCCTGACGGTGACCGTCGACACCCGGATCGACGAGGCCGCCCGCCTGATGGAGTCGCACCACGTCCATCGCCTGGTCGTGGTCGACGACGACGGCGAGTCACCGGTCGGCGTGCTGTCGGCGACCGACCTGATCCATGCCATGGCGGATCGACCCGCCGATCCCTGACGAGTCAGGCCGGGACGACCGGGCCGTTCAACTCGATCGTGATGTCCTCGGTGCCGGAGCCGGCATCCGTGGTGTGGGTCGGCAGGCCGAGGCCGGTCAGCAGGCGGTGGATCGGCGCGTTGCCCATATAGGTCGTGGCGGTCAGGGCGGTGAACCCCTCGAACCGCGCCCACTCGACCCCGGCATCCATGAGCCGACGGCCGATCCCGCGATGCTGGTAGCCATCGGCGACGGCGATCGCGACCTCGGCGACGTGGGCGCCCGCGGGCTCCAGGCAGAGATGGCCGATGATCCGCTCGGTCCCTGTCTCCGTCTCGGGGACGACCGCGACGAAGCCCTCCCGGTGGTCGTGGTCGGGCGTGCAGAACGACACGGACTGCTGATGACTGAGCCCGGCCCCGACGGCGAAGAAGCGGGTCCGACGGCTCTCGTCGGAGAGCGCGGCGTAGAACCGCTCGACCTCGGCCGAGTCCGTCGGGTCGATCCGTCGAACGCGAAGGCCGAGGCCGTCCGCTGCGGTCGCGTCAGGGCGAACCGGAACAGGTGACGCTGAGGGTCCATCGATGTCACCGTAACGACCCGGGCCGCGGCGCCCCCAGTGTCAGTCGGCCCTGCCCGGCGGGACGTTCAGCCTGACAGCCCTGGCGTGAGACACCGCCCGCGACCGGCAGGTCGCGGGCGGTATCGGTGCAGCCGTTGGTCGGTCGATCAGCGCGCCACGACGACCGTGGCGTTGGCGTGCGTGGCCACGTGCTCGGAAACGCTGCCCTGGAGCAACCGGTCGATCGAGCTGAGGTCGCGGGTGCCGACGACGACCGTGTCGTAGCCGCCACGCTCCGCCATCCGCTCGATCATCAGCGCGGGGTCGCCCATCGGCTCGAGCAGCTCGGCCTCGAGGCCTTCGGCCCGAAGCAGCTCACGGGCTTCGATGAGTTCATCCGCGTGGACCTGACCGTCATCCCACGGATCGACCGGCGAGCGACCCGGATGACGCGGGACGACACTCACGACGCCGATGGTCGCGCTGAAGGCCTTGCCGAGCGTGGCTGCCGTGTGTAGCGCCCGCTTCGACTGCTCGGTGCCGTCGTACGCAACAAGGATCTTGTCCATGGTGGACTCCTTTACTGAGGAGTCAGAGTCGATCCCCTGCTCCCACTCAACCCTGGGCGGCGCGATGCCCCGGCACAACGGCCAAGTGTCATGAAATCGCCCGCCACACGGCGTATCCGGCCTTGCACGGGAAGACCCCGCCTCACGCTCCGCTGAGGGTGCCGTCGAGCTCGATCGTCATCGACGTCCACGCTCCGATCCGGGCGAGATCGTCTCGGTCGAGCAGCACTACCGGGCAGACGGTTCCGTACAGTTCGCGGGCGACGATCGCCCCCACGACGAGGATCTCGTCCGGCTCGCCGAGGATGATCCCGAGCGGACCGACGCCACCACGCAGGAGCTCTGCCAGGACGGAACTCGATGAACTGGACCCGCGCGAGGCCGGCATCGCCAGGATCCGGCCGGCGACGCCCTTCCCATGATCGGGGTGGCTCGGCTCCACGATCGTCCCGGATGCGGGGTCCACGCCGCCCCACAGGCTCAGCGGGTGCGCCAGGGCGAGGACCGGGCCGGACGCCCGCCCGGGGACAAGGACGGTGGCCATCAGCGTGCCGGTCACGATCTCGTCCTGACGACGGTCCCGGCCATGGCCGATTCGACGCAGTCGCGGAGCGACCCGTAGATCACCCGGGCATCCATGTTGGCCGGCGCATAGAACGCCCACTTGGCGGAGTTCGTCATCGTGATCCCGCTCGGATCGCGCAGGATCCGGCTGACGTACGTGCACGTGTCGGCCACGACCGTCACGCCGGCCGCATCGAGGTCCTCGAGCCAGCCGCGGGCCTTGATCTCCCCGAGAACGGCTCGCGAAGTGGAGACCGTGAACTCGACCTGCACGGGCCCGGTGGTCTCGCCAAGGTACGCGTGAAGGCGCTCGAACTCGGTCACCGAGAAGTGGGGGGTGCCCAACGCGACCGCGTCGATCGGACCGTCCGGAGCGGTCGCCAGGCTGGCAGCCGCCCGGCGCAGGTCCGCGGCGTTGACCGTTGACCGAGCCGGTTCTCGGTCTGATGCGGTGGCGGCCTCGAGGGTGGGTGCCTCGGGCGTGACGCCGACCGCGTGGAACATGGCCACGGACCCGGAAGACGCCGCGGCCGCGCCGAGCGCCTTGAGCGCGTCCTCGGTCGTATCCTGCGGGAGTCCCACGATGGCCGGGACCCGCCCTGCGGCGAGTTCGCCGACCACGAGGCCCAGCGCGCCCACGTCCGCCTCATCCGTCAGGTAGCCGGTCGTATCGGGGTCGAGTTCCACGATCAGGCGGGCCAGCCGTGCCTCGGGCCGGTGCAGACCCGCGTACGGCACAGACCCGGCGATCGCCGCGGCGATGTCGCTGAAGTCGCCGTATCGCGCGGTCCGTGCGCCCAGGACCGAGTTCACGAACACGATCGCATTCGACTCCGCCCAGGCCACGTCCTCGCCGAGACCGGGCCGGTCCAGCGCCTGGTACGGCGCGCACGTCATCGTGGGGAGGCACCCAAGCTCAAGGTACCCATCCACGAGCCGACGGCCGGCCGCCGCCTCGGCAGCGTCGCCACGGAACAGCCACGGATGGAGGAGGTCCAGGAGCGCGACGTTGAGCGTCGTCGGCACCGCCACCCGTGCCTCTGCCGAGGTCAGCCACTCGACGAAGTCCAGGCTCGCCTGCCCGTGGTACAGGACCCCATCAACGTGGGCGCGGCTCACCGGGATGAGGTAGGGGGCTCCGGACGCCCGGGCCAGCGCCACGATGATCTGCATCGCTCGCTGGACCCCGAGGCCGCGGCCGCCGGCCAGGCCGTCCGCCTGCTCATCGGTCAATGCGATCGGGGGACTGGAGCTCACCTGGCGGAGGATACCCGGCTGGAGCCGATGGGCGATGGCCGGCGCTGTTCGACCGCTCGGCGACCTGCCGGTCAGCGGTCATGGTCGTGTCCGGGGATGAGGGCCAGGGCTAGCCGCGGTACGCACCGTCCGTGACGCGCGACGGCTCAGGCGGCGGTGGAGCCTGGTCATTGAGGCGTTTGACCCAGACCGGGGCGGGTGCGCCACCACCCGTCGTCGTGCCGGCAGGGAAGCGGCCGGATCGAGACCCGTCGACGCCTGCGCGCCCTCGACCGGCCCCTCCCGCGGACCTGACCGCGGACATCATCGCCTCGAGGTCCGGCGGGGATGGAGCGGCCGGGGGCGGATCATCGTGGGTCTTGCGCCGGCCGAGGACCAGTAGGACGAACCCGGCCACGCCACAGGCTCCCAGGACGGCCACCGCGTTCACTGCCGAGTCGGTCGTGGCGACAGCGTTCGTCGCCCATCCCGGACCCGGACCGGCGACTGCCGCCCGATGGACGGACGCGCTCGCGGGACCGGCGGCACCGAGTACCAGCGCAGCAGCCAATCCCGATGGCCCGGCAAGGCGGGCCCGGATCCGTGGCGTTCGCGTCGATGGCATCGGCAGATGGGCTCCTGAGGCGTCGGCGACCCGCATCGGCGGTGTCATCCGTGGGCGGAGCGTGCGCCGAAGGTCCTGGGATCGCCATGACGCGTTCGTCACCGAGGGTCCGGTTCGAGGGTGCACCACATTGCGTGAAGCCTGGTGCGCCGATGCACGTCCCGGTCAACCACAGTACGAACGTCCCAGGTGGCGCGGCTCAGACGGGCGGCGACTCCAACCTCGCCCGCAGGAGGTCGCCGCCGGTGCCGTCGATCAGGCGGTAACTCCATCCGCTGTCGTCCTGCCAGACCGCGGCCGAAAGCGCGGCGCCCGGCTCGGCCGATCGCGCGTATTCCAGCCGCATGAGCCGTGGGATCCGTCGAACGATCGCCTCGTCTCCAGCTCCCAGGATCGCCTCATCGATCCAGTCGGCGTAGACGGCGTTGTTGACGTGGTCCATCGGGTCAAGCTCCTGCGGACGGACCGTGAAGTCGGTCGCGATCGCCTGGGCCGGCGGCCGCCCGAGCTCGACGCGTCCGAGCTGGAAGGTCGCCCGCGGCGTCCCGAACGCGATCTCGAATTCGGGCGGGATCCGGGTGGGTGCGCCGCGCGCGTCCGCCAGGACCCAGTCCACGTGGGTCCACGCCACCACCTGCCCCGCGTCATCGACGAAGTCCGTCCGCCGTCGCGCCCAGACCCGGCGCTCGCCGACCACCTGGGTCGTACCGGTCATCGACGATCCGTGCGCGATCGGGGCGAGGATCGCGACGGTCGCCGTCCGGGCCAGCCAGGCCAGGCCCCGCTCCGCGTACCACGACCGATCGAACCCGCGCTCCGCGGAATGGTACGAGGCGAGATCCTGGGCGTAGCGCAGCAGGCTCGACGTGCGCAGGAGACCGTCCGGTCCGGCCTCGTCGAACCTGACCCGGAACTCGACCGAGCAGATCCGGGCATCCGGTCCGGTCACGTGGGGCCGGCCAGGCCGTCCAGCGACTCCAGGCTGACGAGGCCGATCCCGACGGTCGGGGCTGTCTGTCGAGCGAGTCGGACGTCGCAGGACAGCCGCGCATCGAAGATGACGAGGGCCACCGCCAGCCGCTGATCCTCATCATCTGCATGGCTTCTGGCATCGTCGAGCTGGTTCAGCACATCCGCGTTGATCCCGCGGGCACCCCACTTGCAGTCGTAGGCCTCGGCCGCACCGTCGCGCTCCACGGTGACGTCGTACGGGTGGATCTCCGCGCGGACGCCATCGAACAGGATCCGGCGCTCACGCCGCACGGTCGCGGCGCCGACGCGTCTCGCCAGGAGGCGCTCGGTCAGCGCCTCGACGATGGCCCCGCGGAGTTGGTTGCGGATCTCATCGCCGCGATCCGCCACCTGCAGCGAGCACGCCAGGATCGCCTCGGACCGGGCCCGATCGGCGGGCGTCGGCGGCTCGGCCATGTCATCGGAGAAGAGGGTCGGGAAGACCGTTCGCCAACCGGCTGGATCGAGTGTCTCCCCATTCATCACGGCCCGGGCCATGACTCGCTGGGCCCCGGTGGCGTCGGCGAGCAATGTCGCCGCCGTGCCCACCAGCGGGTCCGCCTGGATGCCCGCATACACGACCGTTCGGGCGTCCTTCGCCGCGTCCTGGAACCTCATGGCCGTTCCCCGGCTGCCAGCAGGACGACCTGCGGGAACGTCGAGAGCCAGTCGATGGCGCGGTGCGGATCCGCGATCAGATCGATCTCCTCGATGGCCCGGGAGATCGCGGGTCCGGCCGCCATGGACTCCTCCGCACCACGTGTGGCATCGAGCGCCTCGAGGCGATCTCGCCAGGCCGCGACCAGTTCGGTCACGTAGGACCACTCGTCCTCGATCTCCTCGCCGAGCAGCCCGAGGCGCTCATAGGCGTCGAGCGCCGGGGCCAGCGCGTCGTGGAGGGTGGAGCCCGTCATGTGCCTAGGGTACGGGTCGGGATCCGATCGCGGGCATCGCCGGGATCAGGAGATGACGACAGACCCCTGGCGTGGCCGGCGGCCGCGATGTCGACCGTAGCGAGGACTACCGACGCGGTGCCCCGCTGTGGGCTGGAGGCTTCGCTCCAGCAGGGACGCGAGCCGATGTCGAGCCCGCCCATCCCAGGCGCGCGAGTAGATGCGCGTCGCCTCGGCCCGTATCCGGGCCGCCTCCGGGCGGCGGCCGTCCGCTTCCAGCACGGCGACACGATCCAGGATCGCGCGATACAGCGCAGGCAACTCCTCGGCGAGAGAGTTCGGGTCCATCCTCGTCAGGATGGCCGCGGACGGTCGTGGTGGGAATAGCCCACCCGTCCGGTCCCATCCCGGCGAATGGATGAGCGATGCTTCGCCGGGCGCTTCCAGGTCAGTCCCCGCGATGCGCACCACTCCGTACGCCGAACGAGGCGTACGACCCGATCGGCCCGGGCCGCCAGCTGAGTTCGACTCGGTCCACGAACGCCGAGGGAGGGCCTTCGCGCAAGCGCTCGACGAATGCCTCCACGACGGCCCGTGGGCCGACGGCCACACAACGGACCGACCCATCGGGCTGGTTGGCGACCCAACCGGTCAGTCCGAGCGCGGTGGCCTCGCGCTGCGCGAAGTAGCGGAACCCGACACCTTGCACGCGTCCGTGGACGACGGCTTCGAGGGTCTCGTCCATCACGCTGCTCGGCGATGCGGCCAGGCCAGCACGAGCGAATCGAGGACCAGCTCAGGTGAGACGTTCCCGGCGATGAGCTCGGCGCCGCGGGTGAGGCGCGACAGGAAGGCCACGGCCGCGTCTCGCGACAGCTGGCCGGACGCCGTCGCCAACTCGTCGAGCAGGTCCGGGTCGCGGACGGACGTCGAGCCGTTCGCGGTCACCAGGGCGAGATCCCTCGTCACGTCCATCCAGACGGTGAGCAGGGCCTCGGCCGCACGGCGGCGTCGGGCGGCCGGTACGGCCTTCGATGGGGCGTCATCGGTCAGGTCTTCGTCGCCGGCCGCCTCTTCGGTGCCGGGATCGCTGCCGACGATCCTCGCGCCAGCGGTCCGTCCGGCAGCGACCGACCGACCTCGGTCTCGACCGGCGCCGGGCGCCGGGCGACCAGGGGCGGGCGCCCCGGACGACACCGCTGTGGCCACGGAAGCGGCATCGAGCGCGTCGATCAGCGCCAGCGCGGTCGGCGTCGCGTCCCTGATCGCCGCGAGGCGGACGCCTGCCGACGCCTCGAGCAGGTCGAGGAACCGACGAGCGAGCTCGCCGCGGGCTCGGATCGCCTCGGGCGACCGAGCGTAGGCCAGCGCGATGCCAGGTCGGCCGCCTGACAGCCTCGCGAGACGCCCGGCCAACGGCCGATCCACGATCCCCTGCGCGACCAGGATCTCCTCGACGTCGCGTGCGCCCACACGACCGAGCCGGATCCGGGCGCAGCGCGAGCGCACGGTCGGCAGGAGTCGCTCTTCCTCGTCCGCGCACAGGATGATGGTGACGCGGGCGGGGGGCTCCTCGAGCGTCTTGAGCAAAGCCCCTTGGGCGTCCTCGTTCATCCGATGGGCAGCCGCGATCACGGCGACGCGGGCCCCGCCCTCCATCGGCATGAGCGCCAGGTCCTCGGTGAGATCGCGGATCCCGCGGGCCTTCGCGTCACGCCCACCGATCACGATCTGGGCCCCGGCTCCCTCCGGCGCGAGCAGGTGGAGATCCGGGTGCCCGCCGTGGTCGACCATGCGGCAACCCCGACAGACACGGCAAGGCCGCTCAGCCGGGTCCTCCGCCGTGCACAGCAGGCCGGCGGCCAGGTCAAGGGCGAGGGTCGTCTTGCCGACCCCACCCTGCCCGGACAGCAGCACGGCGTGGGGAGCCGGGCCCCGGACCATCGCCCCGACCACCGCGAGCGCGGCAGCGTGGCCTCGAGTCCGAGCCCGGTCCACGACCGTCAGGCAGGGTCCGACGCGGCCGGCTTGCGGGTGGACGCCCGCTTCGGCTTGGCCTCGGCGTCCGGGGCGGGCGCGGCATCGGCCGGAGCGGCCTTCGCGGCAGCCGGCTTGCGGGTGGACGCCCGCTTCGGCTTGGCCTCGGGTGCGTCCGGTGCCGCCGCGATGTCAGCCGGTGCGGGTGCGGCATCGGCCGGAGCGGCCTTCGCGGCAGCCGGCTTGCGGGTGGATGCCCGCTTCGGCTTGGCCTCGGCGTCCGGGGCGGGCGCGGCATCGGCCGGAGCGGCGTGCGGCGGCCGGAGCGGCCTTCGCGGCAGCCGGCTTGCGGGTGGATGCCCGCTTCGGCTTGGCCTCGGGTGCGTCCGGTGCCGCCGCGATGTCAGCGTCGACGACGTCGCCCGTTGCCCGGCTTGCGGGTGCGGTCGATCGCGCGGGCGCCTTCGATGGTGCCTGGGCGAGCTGTGCACGCAGCTGCTCCTCGAGCTCTGGCGGGACCTCCGACCATTCGCCGGAACTGCGCGGAGCCACGGGAGCCTGGTCGCGGCGACCGTACCCTCCGCCGGAGTCACGCTGCGCCTGCTCGCGAGCCGGAGTCGTCCGGGCGCTGACGTCCGGATAGCGGTTGATGCCGCCACTTCGACCGCCGCCCCCGCCACTGCGACCGCCTCCCCCGCCCCCGTATCGCTCGCGCTCGATGGCGGACTGGTAGGCGGCGCGCCCGCCTCGCGGACCGCGACCGGCCCCGCCACCCCCACCCTGACGGGCCGGGCCACGACGTTGCTCGGCGATCAGGTACTCGGGGATCTCGGGCTCGTCGAAGTCCTCGTCATCGACGATCGGAGCTCGCCCCGCCGCGGAGGCCGCGGGTGGCGTGCCGATCTGGGAATCCCAGACGGAACCGAACGGAGTCGCCTTGGGAGCGCGCGGCGCAGCCGCGATCTCGTCCTGGTCGTCGTCGACGTCCCGTCGATGTCGAGATCGTCCTCGGACGGCGCCCGGACCTCGGCCGGCGTCCGGACCTCGGCTGCGGCGATCGGCTGGACCTCGGCATCGGCCTGATCCCCATCCGTCCCATCGCCTCGGCCGCGCCCGCGACCTCGGCCGCGCCCGCCCCGGCGGCGTCGGCGGCGCAGACCATCCTCGCCGTCGGTCTCGAGCTCGCTCGACGCGGGGCGGGCCGCAACGGTGCCCTCGATGACATCGCCGCCGGCATCCTCGAGATCCTCGAGCGTGAACACCTCGGCCGCGGCCAGATCGGCCTCGGTCAGGCCGCCCGGGAGTCGCGCCAGGCGCTCGCCGGGCATCGCGACCATGCCACCCATGGCCGCGACGGGCACGGCGCTTCCGCCGGTCCGAGTGCGGGTTCGCCCACCACGGTTGCCCGGACTGGCAGCGGCCGGCTCCGGCTCGTCCGTCCGTCCGCGGCCACGACCTCGGCCACGACCCCGACCGGCGCCGGTCCCCTCGGTCAGCTTGTCCGGCACCTCGGTCATGGACAGGTCCTCGCCATCACCCGAGACGCGGCGCCCGGAGCGTGAGCCCTTCTCGACGCGGGCGAGCTGGACGATGTCGGTGAAGAGGTCCGCGACCTCGATCAGGTCGGAGCTGGTATTGCCGCGGAAGCTGATGACCTCGACGCGGACACCCTGCTCCTGGACCGCGCGGATGGCGGGCGCGAAGTCCCCGTCACCCGAGACGACGATCGCGATGTCCAGGTTTCGAGCGGTCTTCATCATGTCGACGACCAGCTCGATGTCCAGGTTCGCTTTGATCTTGCCGTCGCCGTACTTGCGGATGTCCTTGCTCACGACCTTGTAGTTGCTGCGACGCAGGAAGTCGTGGAA
This sequence comes from uncultured Chloroflexia bacterium, assembly GCA_963738475.1. Taxonomy (GTDB): domain Bacteria; phylum Chloroflexota; class Limnocylindria; order Limnocylindrales; family CSP1-4; genus SPCO01. The sequence continues at coordinate 4,388 of CAVTWU010000024.1, read as the reverse complement.
GTTGCGCTGGTTCTCATTGTCGGGATCGAGGCCTGTGTACGCATATGCACGCACGAGGTCCCGCCCGGCGGTGGCCGACTTGAGCAGCGTGACGTAGTCGATGTCCACGCCGGCGGCCTTGGCCGCATAGAAGATGTTCGCCACGTCTACGAAGACGGCGACGTTCTTGCTCACAGATACTCCTTGGTGTCTAGTGGATCCGCCGGACCGGCGCGAACACGCTGCTCGGCCAGGCGGTCATGAGGGGCGACGCGCGGCGGCTCCCGCCGCGGTCACGGTTCGTTGTAGTCGGGGTCCGGCGTCTCCGAATCCCAGTCGTTCCAGTCGCGTCCGCTCCATCGGATCGTCCGGCCGGGCCGTCTCCACGACAGCGCAGCCCTTGTTGCTGGCCGACCGAAGCAACTCCTCGACGAGGGCCTCGGTGACGCGATCGACATCGTGACCGGGATCGACGACCAGGAGGTCGATGGTCCCGACGAAGCCGCCGGAGAGGACCGACGGCCGCAGGGCGAGGACGGCCCCACCCACGATCTGCCGCTGCGTCTCGGCGACGACGACACTGGCCTGCGGGAGATAGACAAGCTGGCGCAGGAGGTCCGCGGCTCCCAGCGGGCTCTGGCCACCGTCCACCGGACCACCATCGTCACGCAGGGCGACGATGCGGTCGATGTCCGTGACACGGGCTGCTCGGACCTGGTACTCCACGCCGACGGGTCTACCTCGCAGGGCCGGCGATCCACTCACCTCGATCGGAACTCGATCGAGATGCAGCCGAGGCCCGCGGTCCCCTCGTCGGCGGCGAACGATCTGACGCTCGCGACGCGCTGACGGGTGCGGCCAACGACCTGTTGCAATCGGATCGCCGGTGGGTAATATACGGCATCGCTTCGGCGACCATCTTCGCGCCGCTCGCCATGGACCTCGTGACAGGACCGTCACGCACCGTTCGCACCGTGATCGCTGCCCCGGAGGGAGGGCCGCGACTTCGGACGAAATGGCGTACGGCCCGGACGAGTCACCGTGGCCGGTACGGGGCCGGATGGATTCGACCGGTGATATTTGGAGGAGACTGGATGAAACTGTACAAGTTGAGTGCGCTCGCGGCCGTCAGCATCCTGGCGTTCGCGGCGTGCAGCAGCAGCGGGGCATCGACTGCCCCCAGCGGTGCGGCGAGTGCCGCACCGAGCGAGGCGGCGAGTGCCGCACCGAGCGACGCGATGGTCGAGGATCCCTTGGCTACGTCGACGTCCCGGCCGGGGAGCCGGTCCACATCGCCTACTGGGGCGTCCTGTCGGGGGCCGATGCGTCCCTGGGCGAGGACTCCAAGCAGGGCGTCGAGATCGCCGTCAACGATATCGGCCAGTTCAAGGGTCACGACATCCAGCTGACGACCGAAGACGGTCTGTGCACCCCGAGGGTGGCGCGACTGCGGCGACCAAGCTCGCGGCGGACAGCACCATCGTCGGGCTCATCGGCTCGGCCTGCTCCGACGAAGTCGTCGGTGGCATCAAGACCATCACCGAAGCCGGCCTGACGACGATCTCGCCGTCGAACACGCGCCCGGCGCTCACTGCCGAGGATCGCGACGCGACGTACGCGGGCTACGCCCGGACGGCGCACAACGACAGCCTCCAGGGCAAGGTCGCGGCTGAGTATGCGTTCAACGAGCTCGGCATCAAGAAGGCCGCGACGATCCACGACGGCAGCGGCTACGCCGAAGCCCTCGCCGGCGTCTTCGCGACGGAGTTCAAGGCACTCGGTGGCGAGATCGTCGCCGAAGAGGCCATCGCCAAGGGCACCACGGACATGAGCACGACGCTCAAGACGATGGCTGCGGGTGCGCCCGAGCTCATCTACATGCCGCTGTTCATCGCCGAGGCCGGCTTCCTCAAGTCCCAGATCCCGAGCACCAGTGGCCTTGAAAATGTCAAGACCATGGGCGCGGACGGCCACTACTCCAAGGACTTCCTCAAGGCCGCCGGTGCGGCCGCGGTCGGTCACTACCAGACGAGCCCGAACTTCTCGGCCTTCACCGGTGACTACGCCGGCTTCCTCGAGAAGCGCAAGGCCGAGTTCGGCGGCGATCCGCTGAGCGCGTTCCATGCCCAGGCCTACGACGCCACGGAGATGCTCTTCGCGGCGCTCGAAAAGGTCACCATCGAGAATGCAGACGGATCGCTCAAGATCCCGAAGGGCGCCCTCCGGGACGCCATCTTCGCGACCAAGGACTTCGCGGGCCTGACCGGAACCCTGAGCTGCACCCCCACCGGGGACTGCGGCGCACCGGTCATCGCCGTGTACCAGATCACCCAGGCCGACGTCGACGCGCTGAAGATGCCGTCCACGCCGATCTGGCCGAAGTAGGTCCCATCCCCTTCTCTCGCTGAGAGAGCGATCGATCCGCAGGGACGAGTGAGCACCGCCCGCTCGTCCCTGCTCCTTAGCCGTCACCTGACGGAGACCGCCAGTTGAACGCCCGCAAGCTGGACCGGTTGACGGACGTCGCGATCGACGTCTTCATGTTCGCGTTCCGTGCCGTCATCATCGTGGTGGTGGTGCTCGGGTCCATCCTGACCCTCCTCAGCGGCACCTACACGGCGTCCGACTGGTTCGAACTCGTGGGCGCCGGCCTGACGCAGGGCTCGCATCTACGCGATGATCGCCCTGGGCTACACGATGGTCTACGGCATCCTGCGCATGATCAACTTCGCCCACGGCGAGATCTTCATGGTCGGGAGCCTTCGCGCGGCTACTTCGCGCCTGTCGCCCTGGCCCAGGTGGGCATGCTGTCCTAACGTGGGCACCAGCCTCATCGCCATCGCCATCGCCATCCTTGTGGCGATGGCCGTCTCGGTCCTCATCGCCGTCGGTGTCGAGCGCGTCGCCTACCGACCGCTGCGGAACTCCCCGACGCCTGGTCCCGCTCATCAGCGCCATCGGCGCATCGCTCTTCCTGCAGTACACGTTCCGCGGCTTCTTCGGATCGGGGATCTACGCGTACCCGACCCTCGCCTTCCTGAAGGAACCGGCGCCCATCCCGCTCCTCAGCATGCGCTGGGTGGATGTCCTGGTGGTGGTCGCCTCGCTGGCCATGATGACCGGCCTGTACCTGTTCGTGATGCGGTCGCGAGACCGGCACGGCGATCCGGGCCGTCTCGGAGGACAAGGGCACGGCGGCGCTGATGGGCATCGACGTCAACCGGGCGATCGTGCTGACGTTCGTCATCGGGGCCGCCATGGCCGCCGCGGCCGGCGTGCTGTATGGCCTCGCGTTCGTCCAGGTGACCTGGTTCATGGGCATCGTCCCCGGCATCAAGGCCTTCACCGCGGCGGTGCTTGGCGGGATCGGCAATGTCCCCGGCGCCCTGCTCGGCGGCCTGTTCCTGGGCCTGATCGAGGCCATCGGGCCGACCCTGTTCCTGACGGGATTCGGCGTCCCGGCGACCAACCAACTCAAGGACGTGGTCGCCTTCACGATGCTCGTCCTGGTGCTGGTGTTCCGACCGTCGGGCATCCTGGGTGAGCGCGTGACGAGGAGCCGGGCATGAGCGCCACCACGATGCAGCCATCCGACTCGATGGGCGACGTGTCCGCCGCCTCCAGGTGGCACCCGCGAACCATCATCCGGACCGGTGTCATCGGCGGCTGGGTCGCGATCTACCTGTGCCTCGTCGGCATCGTGCCGGTCTTCAACGAGCGGCCACTCATCGTCGGGGTCATCTCGTCGGCCAGACGGCCCTGCTGATTGCATTCGGCGGCGGCGCCTACGTCGCAGCACGATCCTTCATCCGCGACTCGTGGCCACGCGCTGTGGTGGCCGGTTCCCTCGTCGGCGCGATCATGGGAGCCTTCCTGACCGGACTGGTCCTCGTCGGCTCGGTCGTGGATCTGCGGGCTGTCTTCCTGAATGCCTCGCCGGACCTGTATCACCTGCTGACGAACGGGATGGGCACCGCCGGCGCCTGGTTCCCGATCGTCGTCGGGGCCATCACCGGAGCGCTTGCCGGGGTCGTGATCGGGCTCCCGACCGGGGCGCGGATCCGCTCCTGTGGAGCCTCAGCATGCTGGTCTTCTTCGGCCTGTTCGCCGGCCTGCTGCGCACGCCGATGCTCGACTTCCCGGCGTTGGCCGCGCTGGCCAGGACCGTCTTCGGGGCAGAGGGACTGAAGCCGGTCGGTGCCGTCGTCGTGTTCGTCGGGACGTTCGCCATCGTGGCCCTCGTCCGGGCGACCAAGCCCAAGCAGCGCGTGGATGCCCTCCCGACCGCCCAGCGGCGCCTCGTTGTCGGTCCGCTGGCAATCCTCACACTCGCCGTCGTGCTGCTCTTCCCGCTCGCGCTCGGTCCGTTCTTCGCGCAGGTCATCGCCCTCGTCGCGCTGTTCGTGCTG
>CAVTWU010000023.1:0-6559 GCA_963738475.1 uncultured Chloroflexia bacterium | reverse complement strand
CTCGGCAACGCTTCCGGGGTGGGCTCGTTGACGGAATTCGTCCGGTGCCCGATGGTACCGACGTACTCATCCTCGGGGAATCTGATCGACTGATGCACCGTTCTCGGCGCCCCCTCTCGCTCGTCGGGGCGCTCCTCATCGTCGCCACCTTGCTGCCCGTCAGCGCGACCCCGGTCGCCGCGGTCGGTGCCTCCGTTCCCGCCGGGTTCGCCGATGAGGCGGTCTGGTCCGGTCTGGACCACCCGATGTCCGTCGCCTTCGCCCCGAATGGCCACGTCTTCGTCGCCGAGAAGCGCGGCACGATCCAGCGCTTCGACAGCCTGACGGACACCACGCCCACGCTCTTCGCCGACCTCAACGTCAACGTCCACAACTACTGGGACCGCGGGATGATGGGGCTGGCGGTGGACCCGGGCTATACGACCGGACGGCCGTACGTCTACGTCCTGTACGCCTACAACCACATCCTGGGCAGCGGCTCCGCGGCGCCGCGCTGGCCGTCCGATGCGGTCAATCCGTACACCGATCGCTGCACGAACCCGCCGGGAGGCACGACCGACGGCTGCGTCATCTCCGGCCGGCTGTCCAAGCTGACCTCGTCCGGCGGCGTGATGAGCGGCGGCGAGGACGTCCTCATCGAGGACTGGTGCCAGCAGTTCCCGAGCCACTCGATGGGCAGCCTGATGTTCGGGCCGGAAGGCGCCCTGTACGTGTCGGCGGGCGACGGCGCCAGTTTCAACAGCGGCACGCCTGACTACGGCCAGCTCGGCGGGACGAATCCGAATACCAGCAGCCCGGTCACGCCGATCAATCCGTGCGGCGACCCGGGCGGCAGCAGCCCGACCCCCCCGACGGCCGAGGGCGGCGCCCTGCGCAGCCAGGACATCCGGACGACGGGCGACCCGACCGGCCTAGCCGGCGCCATCCTGCGAGTCGATCCGGACACGGGTGCGGCCTGGCCGACCAACGGCAACATCGGCAGCAGCAGCGCCAACGCCCGCAAGATCATCGCCTACGGCCTGCGCAATCCGTACCGGTTCACGATCAAGCCCGGGACCGATGACGTGTGGGTCGGTGACGTCGGGTTCCTCACGTGGGAGGAGATCAACCGCGTGCCGGATCCGACGGCCGCACCGGTGAACTTCGGCTGGCCCTGCTACGAAGGCAACGGCGTGCTCGCGTTCTACGACAACCTGGGCCTCGATCTGTGCGACACCCTGTCTGGAGCGAGCGTGACCGCGCCGTACTACACGTACGCCCACTCGGCCTCGATCGTGTCGGGTGACGGCTGCGGGACCGGCAGTTCGTCGATCGCCGGCCTGGCGTTCCTGCCGGCCTCGAGTCCGTATCCGTCCAGCTATGACAACGGCCTGTTCTTCACCGACTACACCCGCAGCTGCATCTGGTTCATGCCCGCCGGCACCGGCGGCCAGCCGGATGTCGCCGGCCGCATCCGCTTCGCCAACCTGAACCGGCCGGGCACCGATCCGCTGCTCGACGGCGGGGCGGTGTTCCTGTCCGTCACGCCCGCCGGCGACCTCATCTACGCCGACTACGACCTGGGCGAGGTCCGCAAGATCCACTACTACGGGACGAACGTGCCGCCGGTGGCCTCGTTCACCGCCACGCCGAGCTACGGCGCCACACCGCTCATGGTCAACTTCAACGCGAGCGCCTCGAGCGACAGCAATGGCCTCCCGCTCACGTACGCCTGGGATCTGGACGGCGACGGCCAGTACGACGACGACACAGGCGTCACGAGCTCGCGGTCCTACGCCGCGAGCGTGGACGTGGTCGTCGGCCTCCAGGTGACCAACACCGCCAGCGTGAGCGGGACGACGACCCGGACCATCTCGCCCGGCAACTCGCCACCGAGCGTCAACATCGACACCCCGGCGTCGTCGCTGACGTGGCAGGTCGGCCAGTCGATCGCCTTCTCGGCGACCGGCACGGACCCCCAGGACGGGACCCTGCCCGCGTCGGCGTTCGAGTGGTCGATCGACATGCAGCACTGCCCATCGGACTGCCACACCCACATCATCACCGAGGCGTCGGGCGTGAAGTCGGGGACCATCGACGGGCCCGACCACGAGTACCCGTCGCACCTCCGGTTGCGGGTCACCGTGACCGACTCGCGTGGCCTCACCGCGACCGACCTGGTCGAGATCTACCCGAAGTCCGGGACCGTGTCGGCCGTCAGCAGCCCGGTCGGGATCCCGATCACCGTGCCCGCGACGACGGGCATCGTCGGCTCGACGATCAGCGTCACCGCACCGGAGACCGGCACCGTCGGCGAGGGGATCTACACGTTCGACCACTGGTCCGACGACGACAGCACGGACCTCACCCACGCCGTCCCGGTCGTGCAGGGCGCGACGACCGTGACCGCGGTCTACACCCTGACCAGCACGGTCGATCGGTCCGATACGTGCGCCGGCTCCCCGGCCGCGACGAACCCGGCGGGAGCGTGGACGTTCGGGTCCTTCTCCAAGACGAACGACTCGGACTGGTACCGCTTCAAGCTCACCAGCACGACCCGGATGCGCCTGGCCCTGGGCGACCTGACGACGGGCGGCAAGCTGGACCTGTATCAGAACTGCTCGACCCTGCTCCAGACCTCGGATCGAGCCGCCAACGGCGCGGAGGAGATCATCCGAAGCCTGCCCGCCGGGACGTACGCCGTGCGGCTCACGGGCAGCGGCACGGGCTCGACGCCACCGCATCTCGTGCTCATCCGCAAGATGCTGAACTCGGTCCACGTGATGTCGTCGATCAACCGGGTCGAGGGCAGCAACGCTGCGCCTCGTCGGTGAGCTCTACAACAACACCACGAAGACGGTCGGGTCGACCAAGGTCACGGCCAAGCTCTACAACGCCTCGAACGTGCTGCTCAGCACGCGCACGGCCTACGCCGACCTGACCTACATGGTGCCCGCCAGCCGGGCACCGTTCCGGATCGTCGGGTCACTGCCGGCCGGGTTCCACCATGCGACGTTCAGCGTCAGTTCCGCAGCCACCACGCGATCGATCGGCGCCCCGACGCCAACGACGACCACCAATGGCCCGGATGCCGGCGATCACTGGAAGGTCGCCGGGACGGTGAAGAACCGCTACACGACGTCGGTCACGACGGTCTGGGTCGCGGTGACGCTGTACGACGACCGCGGCAACGTCCTGGATGCGGCGAGGGCCAGCGTCGGGAAGACGACCCTCGGGGCCGGCCAGAGCACGACCTTCAGCGCCACCTTCATCCCGACCGGCCTCAGCCCGAACAAGGTCTACGTCCGGGGGATGCTCTTCCGCTGAGCCTCCGGCACCTCCACAAGGAAGGTGGTGCCGTCCGTCCCGGTCCGTTCCACCTCGATCCGCCCGCCGCTGGCCGCGAGCAGCTCGCGCGCGATGGTCAGCCCCAGGCCCAGACCGGTCGGGCGTCCCGTGACGGGATCGGTGGCACGGGCGGTATCGGCTCGATAGAAGCGTTCGAAGACGTGGGGCAGATCCGCTTCGGCGATGCCCGGGCCCTGGTCCGCGACGCGCACCGAGATCAGACCCGCCCCCGCCGATGCCGTCACGGTCACGGTGCCGCCCGCCGGGCTATGGGCGAGGGCATTGGCCACGACGTTGCGCAGGGCCCTGGCGAGGTGACCCGGATCCGCCCAGGCGACCATCCCGTCCGGGGCCACCAGGACGAGGCGGACGTCCCGGCTGCGCCGGACGCCATCGAGGGCCAGGCCGATGTCCGCGATCGTCGCCGCGATGTCGACCGCCTCCGGTCTCACCTGCAGCGGCGCGGCTTCGGCGCGCGCGAGGTCGTCGATGTCGGCCACGACCCCACCGAGGGCGGCCGCCGCGGATCGCGCCGCCTCCAGCCCGGCCAGGTCCGTCGGGACGACGCCGTCGATCATCGCCTGGAGCTGCGACTCGAGGACCGTGGCCGGCGTGGCGAGGTCGTGGGCGATGTCGCTGGCGGCCCGGCGCCGGAGCATCTCGGAGCGCTCGAGCCGGTCGGCCATCGCATTGAATGCGTCGGCGAGCTCACTCGATTCGAGGTCGTCGCCGCCAGTCGCCCGGGCGCTCGAATCGCCCGCTTCCAGCCGCCGGGCCGCAGAGGCCACGTCGCGCAGGGGCCGGGTCATCCGCGCCGCGATCGATGCCGACACGAGCACGATCCCGAGCACGCTGACGATGCCGGCCACGATGAGGGTCACGTTGAACAGCGGCAGGAACGCGCGGTCGGCGGCCCGGCTGGGGAGGGTCGCCTCCAGGGTCGCGACGACCTGTCCGTCCACCACGATCGGGGAGCTGTAGGCGGCGGTGTCGCCGTCGGGGACCTTGCCGTAGGCAGCGAGGGTGGTGCCGTCGACCGACACGATCCGGATCTCACCGCCCAGGTTGTTGGCCAGCCGAAGGGCGATGGCCTGGATCCGGGCATTCGCCACGTTCCGACCCATCCGGTCGCTGAGGGTCTCGGCAGCGTCATCGAGGCGCTGCTGCTGCTGGTTGGTCAGGAGGGTCTCGTAGCGCTCGCTGACGACCCGGTTCACGACGATCCCGACCAGCAGGAGGACGGCGACGACCGCGATCCCGAGGAGCAGTCCGAGACGCCACGCCAGCGACCGATGGCCCGAGCGGCCCCCGGCCGCCGCGACCGTCTGCCGGCGGGGTCACGCCGGATCCAGCGTCGCCACCAGTCGGTAGCCCGTCTGCGGGATCGTCTCGATCAACCATGGATCGGCGGCATCGTCGCCCAGTTTGCGCCGCAGGTTCGCGACGTGGACGTCGACGACCCGGTCGTAGACCTCGTCGGGGCGGCGCGTGACGGCGCTCAGGAGCTGGTCGCGGGTCAGGACGGCGCCGGGTCGGCGAGCGAGGGCGGACAGCAGCCCGAGTTCGCCGGGCGTCAGGCGGCCTTCGGCGGGGAGGGCGGTGGGGGTCGCCGAGTCGGCCGGGTCGTCGGCGTCGGACACGGTGGCGTCGGCGCGCGTTCGGAGTCGATAGCGGCGGCTGCCCGGCTCGACCACGAGGCGTCCGGCATCGAAGGAGAGCGCGTCCTCGTTGACGTCGGGGCCGTCCGAGGCGGTCGAGAGCCCGGCACCGAGGGTGCCGTCGCGCGAACCGCGACTGCGGCGCAGGACGGCGGCCACCCGGGCGGTCAGTTCGTGCGGGTTGTACGGCTTGGCCAGGTAGTCGTCGGCGCCCATGCGCAGACCGGCGATGCGTTCCTGGTCGCTGCGCTTCGCCGAGGCGATGAGGACGGGCGTATCGCCGCGGTCGCGGATGGCGGCCAGGACCGCCTCACCGCCGACGCCGGGGAGCATCAGGTCCAGCACGACCAGATCCACGGGCGTCGCATCCACCTCGTCGATCGCCGACCGGCCGTCGCGCACGACCGTGACCGCGTAGCCGTCGCGCTCGAGATACAGGCGGAGCAGTTCGCCGAGACGTGGTTCGTCCTCGACCACGAGGATGCGGGCAGGCGCGCTCATCCGGGGCATCCTAGCCGGAGCCGTGTCAAGGAGTCGTGAAGAGGGTTGCTCGGCGCCACACACGTTCTTCACGGCGGTCGGCGAATGTGAGCGCATCGACGCGGCCCGGCTCGGGTCGCCGACCGATCATCACGCTGGGGAACGACACGATGTCCACGCTCAGGATCGCCGGGTTCGGCACCGCTCTCATCGTCGCCGCGGTCATCGGCGGCACCATCATCGGGTCCGTCGCCGCGAACACCATGCCGCCTGTCTCGAGCGCGGCGACGCCGGACACCGGGGGCGCCCAGACCGTGGCGGCGGCGTCTGCGGAGCCTGTCGGGGCGGTCGCGGCGGAGACCGCCGGCAAGTACTGCGAGTCGTTCCTCGACGCCTATGCCGCGGCGCTCGGTGTCGAGCGATCGCGCCCTCGCCCCGGCCGCCACGAAGGCCGCCGCAAGCCACGATCGCCGCTGCCCTCGCGGCCGGTGACATCACCCAGGCCCAGGCGGATCGCCTCGCGGCCCGGCTCAAGGATGCCACAGGTCGGTGGCTGCCCGAAGTTCGCCGACCGGATCGGGCAGGCTCGCCCGGCCGCCGGCGTGGTGCAAGGACGGTGTCGATGCCGCCGCCAAGGCTCTGGGCATGACCACGGCCGAACTCCGCGCCGAGCTGAAGAGCGGCAAGGACCTCAAGCAGATCGCGGCGGCCAAGGGCGTGCCCTACGCGACGGTCACGGCCGCCGCCCTGGCGCCCGTGAAGGCCAAGCTGGATGCCGCGGTGGCCGCCGGCACGATCAAGCAGGCCCGCGCCGACAAGATCCTGGCCCGCCTCGAGGCCAACCTCGCCGATGGCCGCCTCCGCAACGAACCCGGCCCGCAGCGTCCGGCGGCGTCCGCCCGGCCCCGGCGCTGACCGGGCTCAGTCGAAGACGATGACCTGGCGCAGTCCGTCGCCGGCGCGCAGGCGATCGAAGGCGGGCTCCAGCTCGTCGAGCGCGATCCGCCGGTCGATGAGGCGCTCCACCGGCAGGCGCCCGTCGAGATGCAGCTGGGCGAGCGCGGGAAGTCGACCGCCGGGTCGGCGAAGCCGTC
>CAVTWU010000022.1:0-19667 GCA_963738475.1 uncultured Chloroflexia bacterium | reverse complement strand
GGTGAACCTCATGGAGTCGTCAGTTCCACTGTCCGACCGACGGCATGCGCTAGAGTCGCTCGATGGTGACGGTGACCTGGCAGGAGCTTCGAGATCGGACGGGCGCGATCCTGGCGCGGGTCGAGGCCGGCGACTCGATCGTGATCACCGTGGATGGCCGCCGTGTCGCATCGCTCGAACCAGTCGATCATCGGCGCCGGATGGTTTCGAGCAGCTGGTTCGTCCGACGGATCCTGAGCGCGCAGGCTGACGCCGCCTTCCGCACCGAGCTCAGGCTCCTGGCACCAGACACGACCGACGACCTCACCTCGCCACCGGACTGAACCTGGCGGCGGCGACCGGCATCAAGTGGTCGAACGCGACAGGAGGGAGCCGATCCAACCCGAGCCAGACCGGTCGCTCGTCGACCGAGCCAGCCGCGGTGACCTCGAGGCGTTCGAGGAGCTCATGCACGCCCGGATCGATGCCGTCTATCGCGTCTCGTTCGCCATCACCGGCGATGAGGCGGACGCCCGCGATGCCACGCAGGAGACGTTCGTTGCCGCCTGGCGACAGGTCCGCCGGCTCCGGGACGTCGCGAGATTCGACGCCTGGCTTCAGCGGATCGCGGTCAACTCGGCTCGCATGACGCTGCGAGCTCGGGCTCGGCGCCGGGTCCGCGAGATCCCGTCCGGCGATGTCGCGGCGCTTGCCGTCGTCGCCGACCGACGACCGACCGACCGGACGGACGCAGACCGGCTCGGTGTGGCATTGGATCGCCTGCCGCTAGATCAACGTGAGCTCCTGGTGCTTCACCACCTGGAGGGCTACGGGGTCGCCGAGATCGCGGCGATCCTCGAGATCCCGGTCGGGACGGTCAAGTCGCGGCTGCACACCGCGCGGCGGTCGCTGCAGGCCGCCCTGACAGCCGAAAGCGACGCGCGATGAGCCAGCCGGGGTGGGACGACGACCGCCTGGCGGTGGCCTTCCACGATCGCTTCGACGGACCTGCACCCGACGGGGTCGCGAGATCGATCCAAGACGCCATCGCCGGGGTGACGCCTGATCAGTCGCGCAGCCGCCGAGGCGACGCCAAGACGTGGGCTGGATCGGTCGCCGCCGTCCTCGTGGTCGCGGTCTCGGCGGCCGTTGTGGGTTCGATGCTCCTTCGACCAGCCGGCGCGCCCGTCGCATCGTCGTCGGGGGCAACGAGCACCGCTGACCCGAGTACTCCCGGCACCACGCCAGTGCCTGCGACCGGCGCAGATGTCCCGGCGTCCGTCCAAGGGATGGACGTCGTCACCGTCTCCGACGCCCTGGCGGTCCGGGACGGTGGTGTGGACGATCGAGAGTTGGCGGTGTCCGGCTGGTTCACGCCGATCGGTCCGATCCCCTGTCCGTACCCGGGCGAGTTGACCAGTCCGATCCAGCTGCGTTGCCCAGACTCGATGGTCTGGATGACCGAGGCGCCCGAAGCGCTCTTCCACCGAACCGCGAACTCAGAGACGATGAAGCCGCCAGACGGGCCCGGCCTCAACCCCGACTTGGACGGGATCGATCGCCAGTGGGTGCCGTCCCAGCCCGCCGTCGGGGAGTCGGTCCCGGTCGCGGTCGTCTTCGTCGGCCATTTCGACGATCGGCGCGCCGAGCTGTGTCCGGCCGCAGAGCAAGCCGAGTGCCGCGATCGCTTCGTGGTCGATCGGGTCGCATGGGTCGATGGCGTCGAGCAGCCGCTCAGTGACGCGATCTCGGTTGACGGCACGCCGGTCCGATCCACGCTGGACGAGATCCTGGCGATCGTGGCGCGGGAGACGACGGACTCGCCAGTCCTGTCTGTGGTGACGGCGGACGACGCCAACATCCGTTGGATCGAGCCCGAGTTGTGGAGTGGGCACGGGCCTGGGCGGATGGTCGCGATCCCGGTCGCCTGGGTCGTTCGGGTCCTGGAAGGAGGGCGGGCCGTCACCTACGCGGTTCGCGACGGTACCGACATGATCTGGGAGATGACCGCCGATGGGCCGGTCCAGGTCGGAGGTCCGATCATCGAGTCGCCGACCCCGGCTCCGGAGCCGCCAGAAGGCTCTGTGTGGCCCCCGGAGGGATCGGTCCTGGTCCGCCTCACCAGCGAGGTCGGTGGCGACGACCCTGTGGAGGTCGCCGTGATCGACCACTCCGGCCGGCTGATCGCTGCGCAGGAGAAGGGGTCCATGGACCCCTTCTTCGGCCTTGTGGGCATGGCATATGCCGAGCCGGGGTTCCCCGGCCGGGTCCATCTGTCCTGGGCGGGAGGCGTGTGCGACAGCCACGTGGTCGTCACGGTCGCCCCGGATCTTCAGACGATCACCCTCGATACGGGTCCGCAAACGGATTGCGATGCCATGGGCGTCGGTCGAGAACTCGTCCTGGACTTCTCCGGCACCGTCGATGTCCCGACGACCGACATCGTGAAGGTACCGATCCTCGACTGAGCTTCGGGTCAGGCCTCGGGCGCCTCGTAGGCGAGCCGGCCGCCGGCGAGCGTGAACAGGACCCGGCCGCTCAACTCCATCCCGAGCAGCGGCGAGTTCTTGCCCTTCGACAGGAGCGATGTCGGTCGTGACCGTCCAGCGCTCCGAACGATCGAAGACGACCAGATCGGCTAGGAGAACCGACCTCGAAGCCGGCCGATCGCGACGCGCGCGAGCCCAGCACCGCGGCGGGACCGACGGTGAGTGCCGCGATCGCCTGTGCGAGCGGCAGACGCCCGGCGTCCACGGCGGCGAGTGCCAGCCCGAGCGCTGTCTCGATGCCGCTGATGCCGTTCGCCGCCTGGCCGTATTCGACCGCCTTGTCCACCTCGGTGTGCGGGGCGTGGTCCGTGGCGATCGCATCGGCTGTGCCGTCCAGGAGGGCCGCCAGGCAGGCCGCCGCATCCTCCGGCGCCCGGAGTGGCGGATTGACCCGCGTGGCCGTGGCATACGGTCCGGCGACCAGCGCGCCGTCCGCCCACGGATCGCCCGCTCGCCTCCCAGGCCCAGCGCCGCGCGCCGGCGACCCATTCGTCCGTCAGGGCAAGGTGATGCGGCGTCACGTCGCAGGTGACGGGCAGGCCGGCCGCCTTCGCGCGACGGACCAGGTCAAGCGCCTCTCCCGTGGAGAGATGCGTCAGGTGCAACCGTGCCCCCGGCTCGTCGCGAACGACATCCGCAAGGACGGCCAGATCGCGCCCGACTGCCGACGCCTCGGCTCCGGCCGGCCAGCCGCGCAACCCCAGCACGGTCGCCACGAACCCGTCGTTCGCCTCGGCGCCCTCGGTCTGCGACGCATCCTCTGGGTGATCGATGATCGGCAGCCCCAGGGCCCCGGCGTACGCCAGCGCCGCCCGCAGGATCGTGGCGGACCGGACCGGCGACCCGTCGTCCGAGAAGCCGATGACCCCCGCGTCCGCCAGCTCCCCGAGGGCCGCGAGACGTTCCCCTCCCCGTCCGGCCGTGACCGCCCCGATCGCCAGCAGCTCGACCGGCGACCCGGAGGCCACGGCGGCGGCTCGAACCGCCGCCAGCACGCCCGGCTCATCCAGCGTCGGCGTCGTGTTCGGCATCGCGCAGACCGTCGTGAACCCGCCGTGCGCCGCCGCCGCCAGCCCGCTCGCGACGGTCTCGGCATCCTCGTTGCCGGGCTCGCGCAGGTGCGTGTGCAGGTCCGTGAACCCGGGCGCGACGACGATCCCGTCGGCGGTCACGCCATCGGCATCGGCGCCGTCCAGCCATGTCAGCGCTTCGAGGATCCCGTCGCGGACGACGATCTCGCCCGGCCCCTCGCGGCCCGCCAGCCGGATCGACGATCCAGGCCCGGCTGATCTCCAGGTCCGTCACGCGGTCGACGCCGGGTGGTGCCCCGCCCCATGCGTCCCGGCCAGCAGGTAGAGCAATGCCATCCGGACGGCGACACCGTTCGTGACCTGGTCCGTGATGACCGATTGGGCGCCGGCGGCGACGTCCGCGGCGATCTCCACGCCCTCGTTCATCGGACCCGGGTGCATGACCAACGCCCCCGGCTTGGCGAGCCCCAGCCGGGCCGCCGTCAACCCATACCGCGCCGCGTACTCCCGCAGCGACGGCAATAGCCCCGCAGCCATCCGCTCGCGCTGGATCCGCAGCGCCATGACGACGTCGGCGTCGCGCAACGCCTCGTCGACGTTCGTCGTCACGTGGAACCGACGCCCGGCGGCCGCTCCCCGACCGGCCCAGGCCTCGAACCCGCGGACGAGCGTCGCCGGACCGCACAGCCACAGGTCGGCCCCGGCTGCGGTCAGGGTCCAGATGTTGGAGCGAGCCACCCGCGAGTGGAGCAGGTCGCCCAGGATGACGATCTTCCGGCCCGTCAACGGACCCGCCGAGCCGCTCGCGCATCGTGTAGAGGTCCAGCAACGCCTGGGTCGGGTGGGCGTGCCAGCCGTCGCCGCCGTTGAGGACGGACCCGCCGAACGTCTCGGCCGCGAGATACGGCGCGCCGGAGACCGAGTGGCGCATCACCAGCATGTGCGCCCCGAGCGCCTCGACCGTCCGAACGGTGTCCACCAGCGACTCGCCCTTCGAGACCGACGAGGACGCCGCGGCGATGTTCACGACGTCGGCCGACAGGTTCTTGGCGGCGACCTCGAACGACACGCGCGTCCGGGTCGAGGCCTCGTAGAACAGGATCGTCACCTGGCGCCCGCGCAGGGCCGGGACCTTGGCGATGGGTCGGGTCAGGACCTCGCGCATCGCGTCGGTCGTACGCATGACGAGCTCAAGGTCCGATGCGGACAAGCCATCGACATCGAGCAGGTGGCGATGCGCCCAGCCGCTCTGCTGGGTCTCGGGAGCTACGTCGACCGAAGGGACCATCGCGTCCACGGCATCGGCGCCGGGATCGACGGTCACGCTCACCGGACGGGCTCGCCCGCGCTGACGCCGGACTCGCTCTCGACCGCGACGCGCTCGATCTCGACCTCGTCGACGCCGTCGGTCTCCTCGAGATGGACGCGCACCGACTCCTCGCGCGACGTCGGGACGTTCTTGCCGACGTGGTCCGCCCGGATCGGCAGCTCCCGGTGGCCGCGGTCCACGAGCACGGCCAGCCGGATCGCCTGGGGTCGCCCGAAGTCGACCAGCGCGTCCATCGCGGCCCGGATCGTCCGACCGGTGTACAGGACGTCGTCCACGAGGATGATCGTGCGGCCGTCGATGCCCTCGGGCAGCTCCGTGCCCTTGACGATGGGCTGCTGGGCGACGAGCGACAGGTCGTCGCGGTAGAACGTGATGTCGAGGGCACCGACCGGGATCTCGACACCCTCGTGCTCGAGGATGGCGGCGGCGATGCGCCGAGCCAGCGGGACACCGCGACGCTGGATGCCGATGAGCATCAGCCCGGCCGTGCCGGCCTGCTTCTCGACGATCTCGTGGGACAGACGCGTGGTCGCCCGACGGATCTCGTCCGCGGTCATGATCTGGCGGCCGCTCATCGCTCCTTCCCGGCCTCGCAGGGCCTCAGGGACGGCCTCACGGGGCCGTAGTGAAGGGTCGATGGCAAGGATAGCGCGAACGGGCACCCCGAGGCGAGGGCCGGCTAGTAGACGGAGACGGTGACCGTCGTCGTGCCGGACCAGGAAGCGCAGCCGCAGATCGCGAAGAAGTCCGGGCGATAGAGATCCACGATCCGATCCGTCCGGGTCGGCCCGTAGTCCGTGACCACGCGCTCGATGCAGCCGCCGTCCCCGCAGATGACGACGATCGTGCCGCGCGGCAGGCGCATGGCCGTCGTGCCGTGGTCGTAGAACGTGGCGGCACCGGTGAGCGTGTACTTCGGAGGCTTCTGCGCCGTCCCCGCACCAGACTCCGGCTGGTCGACCGCGTGGCGCTTGGTCGGACCCGTGAACTCGGGGGCGACGCCGGGTTCGATGAACACGTCCGCGTGGGTCACCGCGCCGTTCGAGCGGTACGCGTCGTCGAGCGGTCCGATCGACGGAGCCGATCGAGTGCCGTTCGCTGGGTCAGGGAGCGACTGGAATGCGCTGACCGGGAGCGGCTCCTCCGAGCTGGGGGCTCGGGAACCGGCTAGGCCGGGAAGCGCGACCAGGGCGAGGGCGGCGATGAGCACCGACCCTACGACCAACCTGCTGGGTCGCACGATAGGCGCTGAATGCTAGTACGCAGTGCCCCGCTCTGCACGCCACTGTCGCGCGCTGCAGGTCAGCCGGGAAGACCGGCGACGAGATCGCGTCCCCGTCGCTCAGCGGACGACCACGACCTCCTGGCCGGGTGCGCTCTCGATGCTGCCCACGCCGTCCGCGGTCCACGCGACGATCTGGACGCGACTGCCTTCGCCGTCCTGGCTCGGCGGGGTCGCCCAGGCCAGGCGCCCGTCCTCGATCGAGAACCCAGGCAGGGCCGGGACGTCCTGCGGGCCGGCCTCCGGCCGGTCGATCTCGCCGGTCGCCGCGTCGATGTGGAGCAGGCTCAGGCGACCGACGGTCGGGTCGGTCAGGTCGGCCAGCCAGACGGCGAGCCAGGTGCCGCTCTCGTCCCAGCGGACCGTGAAGTCGGCGAACGGACCGCTACCGGCGGCCGAACCGGTCGGCACGACCTCGTCGGCGTCCGGCGACCAGTCGGCCACGACGAGCCCACCGACGGCCGGCGTCACCGTGGTGCCGTCCTCGCTGACGCTGACGGAGCCCTTCCAGACGACCGCGCGATCGCCGGTCGGGGCGACGGCCGGCCGCCAGCCGCGGATCGCCAGCGGGGTCTCGACGCCGGTGGCCGGATCGATGGCGAACGTGAGCGGGTCGACGTCCGGGGCCGGCGAGGCGAGACCGTCGACGATGGGCCCGAAGGCCGGGTCCGGCCGGCTGCCGATGGCGAGGCCGCCGGCCCACGAGGCGAAGGCGCTGCGGTGGTCCGTCGTGACGGCCTGGGCCTGGGCGTCGCCGACGCGCCAGAGATAGATGTCGGGGCCGGCCGAGCCGTCGGCGGGTCGCGCGGTGAAGGCGAACCAGGCCCCATCCGGCGAGAAGGCCGCGGAGTCGCCGACCACGGTCACGTCGCTGACGATCGCGAGGGCAGCAGCGGTGGGCGACGGGGTCAGCTCCGGGCTGGGGCTCGCAGCCTCGGTCGGCGAGGGAGTCGGGCTGGGAGGATCGGACGGCGGGACGGTCGAAGGATCGGGCGATCCCGTGGACTCGGGGGTCGCCGTCGCGATCGGGCTCGACGTCGGTGCCGGCGTGTCGGTCGGTGCCGGCGTGTCGGTCGGGGCGGGCGTGTCGGTCGGAGCCGGCGTCGGCGTCGCGTCCGGGTCGCCGGGGAGTGCGACGACGAAGACGTCGTTGCCGCCCGAACCGTCGGACCCGACCACGATGGCCTGGCCGGTGGACGGCGACGTGATGATCGACTTGGGGGCGGAGGAGAGCGCCACCTGCCGGCCCGTGCCGTTATCGAGGGCGGCGCAGTTGGAACGATCGGCCTGGGCGCAGACCTCGTCCACCCTGGCGATGTTGTAGGCGTAGGACCCATCGGCGCCGACATCGAACCAGCCCACCTTGCCGGCGTTCACCGTCATCGGCGTGGCGCCCGGGATGACCGCGATGTCCGTGGCGGTCGGCGGGGTGATGACCGCGACCCCGGATCCGTCCAGGCCGTGGGTCGTTCCCGCCGGGACGTCCAGCCAGCCACCCTGCAGGAAGGACGTGCCCACGACGAGACCGACCACGGCGATCCCGGCGACGGCGGTCCACTGCGCCAATGGCGACGACCGGCGCGACCCCGTGGTGGCTCGGCGATGACCGGCGGCTTCGTGCTCGATCGCAGCGGAGGTGCGCGCCCACAGGTCGCGTGGCGGCTCGGGTGGGGTGTCGCGCAGCGCGCGGAGGGAGAGGCGATCCGCTTCGTAGCCCTGGGCCGCGGTAAGACACGGCTCGCAGCCGGCGAGGTGCTCATCGAGCCAGGCGGCCTCGGTCAGACCCAGCGGACCGTCCAGGCGCTCGGCGGCGCGGGACTTCGCCCGGTCGTGCGGCGTCGCCCAGTGATCAGCGCGCCGGCGGACGCGGCCCAGCCGGCTCACGATCGAGGCTCCATGGATCCACCGTGTCGGGTCCCCGTCGCGGCATCCGCGGCGGCGTCCGCGGCCGCCTCGGCGGCGGCATCCGCGGCGCGTTCGACCGCGAGTGCCTGGCGGAGACTCTCGCGGGCTCGAGTCAGCAGGGCGCGGGCGGCGACGTGGCTGACGCCGAGCGCGGCCGCGAGTTCGACGCCCGTGAGGTCGTGCACCTCGGCCAGCAGCAGGGCGGCCCGCTGGCGCTCCGGCATCTTCGAGAGGGCGCGCTGCATGTCGCCCGACAGGTTCGCGTCCATGACCAGGTGCTCCGCCGATGGCGCCGCCCCGCGCGATTCGCCGGTCCACGGGAAGAAGCGGACGATCTTGCGCCGGCGGATCTCATCGAGCGCCACGCGATGGGCGATCTGGTACAGCCATGCCCGGGCGTTCTCGGGCTTCTCGAGCGTGTCGTAGTTCTTGTAGGCCTTGATGAACGCGTCCTGGGTCATGTCGGCGGCGACTTCCGGGTCGCGCATCATGCGCAGGAGGTAGGCGAAGATCTCGCGCTCGTGCTTCGCGAACAGCGTCTCGACGAACGAGGCGGCCTCGTCCCGATCCCAGGTCCCGCTCATCGGACGCGGCCCACGGGTGGTGGGGCGGACAGCGGGGAGGGCTGAGCGAAGGTCTGCGAAGGGTCGGTCGACGGCCACGGGGACTCCGGACGGGCTGGGACGTGGAGCGCGGTCGATGGGCAGCGCGCACTCGATGGCCCAAAGACGCCGGACCCCTCGCTGGTGTGACGCCGTCCCCCGACGCCGGCGTTCGCGGTCATCCGGTCCCGCCCAGCGCTCCGTTCGTCCGTCCAAGGAGTTCCTCCACCGCGTCTTCCGGCGAGACGGGATTCACCGGCAGCCCGGTTCCCAGCTCGAGGCCGGCGATCTCGCGCAGGCGCGGGTGGATCTCCCAATGCCAGTGGTACGTGGCGTCCACCCGCTCCTTGAGGGGCGCGGTGTGGAGGACGAGGTTGTACGGCGGCCCGTCCAGGCTCGCGGCGAGCCTGGCGAGGACCTGGCGGAGCGCCTCCGCGGTGGAGGCCACGTCGACGGTCGTGGCGAGTCCGAAGTCCGCCTCGTGACGGCGTGGCACGATCCAGGTCTCGAACGGCGAGCGCGAGGCATACGGCGCGAACGCCACGTTCGCGTGGTCCTCCCAGACGAGCCGGTCGGGTCGGCGCGACTCTTCCCGGACGAGCCGGCAGAACGGGCACTCCCCTTCGCGGATGACGAACCGGGCGGCGCCGCCGAGCTCCTCGCCGATGCGATGCGGGATCTGGGGCAGGTCGTACAGGTCCAGGCAGAGGTGGTTCGTGCGGGCGCCCGCCTGGGCTCCCCAGTTCTGGACGACCTGGAGGTAGTCGGTCTGGCCGATCGACCGAGCGTCGACCAGGGCGTCGCGGGCGCCGGTCAGGAGCTGCTCGATCAGGTCGTTGCCGACGGCATGCAGCGCCCGATGTTCCTCGGGCGGGGCCACGATGGTCCGCCACGAACCGGTCGCCCGGGCCTGCGACAGGGCGATCTGGGCCAGCCCGCGATCCAGCTCACGGGCCTCGTCGCCGGTGCCGACCACGTGGAAGGCGTAGTCGCGGAGCATCCGGACCCGGACGCCGTCGCCGCCCGGCGCCGAACAGTTGGCGCACCCGAACAGGTGGTCGTCGACCGACTCGGCCGCCAGCGCGAACCGGTCCCGGTGGAACGCGCGATCGACCATCGTGGCCACCCACCAGCCGGTGATCGGGTCCTTGCGCAGCTCGAACAGTCCGGCGGCCACCGGCCTCAGGCCTCCGGCCAGGCGAGCGTCGCGCCGATCGCCGTGGCGAACGCCGGGGCGAAGGCCCGTGCGGCCCGTTCGACGGAAGCCGTGGTCGGGGGTGGCACGTCGGCGCCGGGCGCGGCCCGTTCGGCGTCGATGGACGTGGAGGCGACGCCGGGCATGCCGCACGGGTCGATGAGGTCGAAGTCGGCCAGGTCCACGCTCACGTTGAGCGCGATGCCGTGGTACGTCACGCCCCGTTCCACGCGCAACCCCAACGCCCCGATCTTGCGGGGAGCGGCGCCGTCCGGGTCGCACCAGCAGCCGGGGTGACCGTCGCGGCGAGCGGCCTGGACCCCGAACGCGGCGCAGGTCTCCACGAGGGCGGCCTCGAGCGCGCGGACGAGCGGCCGCAGCAGCAGGCCGCGCTCGGCGATGGCGATGATCGGGTAGGCCACCAGCTGGCCCGGACCGTGATACGTGACCTCGCCGCCGCGCTCGATCCGGTGGACACCGATGCCGCGCCTGGCCAGCTCGTCGGGCGTCGCGAGGATGTGGGCCGGGTCCGAGTGCCGGCCGAGGGTCAGGACCGGCGGGTGCTCGAGCAGCAGGAGCTGATCCGGGATCTCGCCGTCCACCCGAGCCGCCACGAGCCGCTTCTGCAAGGCATGGGCGTCGTCGTACCCCACGCGCCCCAGCCAGCGCGCCTCGAGGCTGCCGACGGGCACGTCGACGTTCGGCGGCGGGGTGAGCAGGCTGGCCTCCACGAGGGTCACGATAGCAGGCCGCCTCATCCGGCCCGAGCGGCTTGCGGCTGGTCGATCCAGCGGTCGAGACCTCGTCGTCGCGCCGGGTCGAAACCGGCAAGCGATCCTCAGGCGGGCCCTCGTCATCGGTCTTCTGGCAGATGATCCTGGGGCGGGCCGCTGCCGGGTCGCCGACATGGTCTCGACCCAGATGCACGCTCAACGCCGTCGCCTAGGTGGTGGGTCGCCCTGACGAGTGCGCGGCTGGGGAGCGATCGCCGGTTTCTCCGAGGTCGGCGGCTGGGGCGCCGACCGGTCAGCCCTTCCGGTCCAGGTCCGCTCCGAACGCCGTCCGCTCCGAACGCCGCCAGCGCCGTGGTCCTTACCCGAGGCCGGCCCCGAGCCCCAGGATGCTGATGGCCGCGAGACTCCCGAGGCCGACGATGATCGCCACACCGAGACCGATCGCGAGCGGTCGCCAGCTCGTCTCGCGCAACTCGCGGAACCGGGTGGACGCCCCGATCCCGGCGAGCGCCACGAGGATGCAGGCGCGGGCGACCGTATCGAAGGCGTCCGCGAGGTCCGGACCGATGACACCGATCGAGCGCAGCGCCGCCAGCGCCAGGAATCCGAGCACGAAGGGCGGGAACGCGCGACGCAGGGTCGGCTTCGTCCGTGGCGCCGACGGGTCATCCGCGTCGCCGTACGTCGTCCAGCCCCAGGCGATGAGGATGAGGAGCGGCGCCATCAGGGCGTTGCGGATGAGCTTCACGACCGTCGCGACGTCGAGCGCCTCCGGCCCGTAGGCGGCACCTGCCGCGACCACCTGGCTCGTGTCATGGACGGCGACGCCGGCCCACAGGCCGAACGAGCCCTGTGGCAGGCCCACGAGATGCCCGATGGCCGGATAGAGGAGGACGGCCAGGGTGCCGAACAGGGTGATCGTCGCGACCGCGTAGGCGACCTCGCGCGGCCGGGCCCCGATGACCGGCGCCGTCGCCACGATCGCCGTGTTGCCGCAGACGGCCGAACCGACCGCGAGCAGGACCGCCAGCCGGTGCTCCACCTTGACCAGCCGCGCGAGCAACAGGACGAGCGCGAGGGACGCGGCCATCGTCACGACGATCGTGCCCAGCGCCGGGCCGCCGATCCGCGCGATCTCGCCGAGACTGAGGCGCGCGCCCAGCAGGACGATCCCGGCCCGCAGCACCGGTCCGGCGGCGAACGTGATGCCGGGCAGGAACGGGGCCAGCCGGACAGGGCCGGCGAGCGCAGCGACGATCGCCCCGATGACCAGCGCGATGGTGACTTCTGCGACGATCGACGGGATGAGCGTCGTGGAGGCACGCGCGACGGCCCCGATGGCGATGACCAGCAGGAGGCCGGGGGCCAGCCGGCGGACGGAGGCGAGGATGCCGATCCGGCCGATCAGGAAGTGGCGAAGCCGGGGGCGAACCGGGGGGACGGTGGCGCGTCGTACGGCTCGAAGGTGAACGCCCCGCCGTCGCGCTTGGTCACCCGGTGGAACTCGAGGTCGTAGCGGGCGTACATCTCGAGGGCGAGCGCCGCCGCCTCGGCATGGCGCGGCCGACCCGCCGCCGCTCGGGCCGCCGCCCGGTCGGACCACAGGCAGAACGACATGCACGATCCGTCACTGGACGTGGGGCCCTTGAAGTAGTGGACGAAGCCGTCGGCGCTCATGGCTTCCTCGTGCGCCCAGTCGTCGTACAGACAGAGCCGGGCCTCGTCGGCGTCGGGCCGACGGACGGACCGGAACGCGACCATGTACCAGTCGCCGGAGCCCACCTCATCGAGGCAGGCCGCCCAGGTGAACGCCTGGTCCACGGGCAAGGTCGCATACCGGTCGGAGACCGGCTCGAGTCGCTCGAATGCGGAGCGTCGTCCTGCGTCCATCGGGCTGGAGCATAGGGCATCACGCGCTGGATTACCACGTCATGAGACAGATGTCAGCCGGATGATGAGAGATTCGTCATCCATCACAGCGTTCGGTCCTCGGCCAGGGCCGCGTTGAGCGTGCTGGCCGCCTCGTGGAGCGCCCGGGCCGCACGCGCTTCCCAGGCCGCATCGCAGCGCGACTCGGGTCCGACCACGGCGATCGCACCGACGATCCCGTCCTCGCGGAACACCGGCGCCGCCAGGGCGACGGTCCCGGGGATCCGCTCACCGTGACTGGTGGCGAGGCCGGTCAGGACGATGTGCCCGAGGCTCGCGCGCAGTCCTTCCTCGTCGAGGGTGGCCGGCGTCAATGGGTCCAGGTCGCCGAGCAGGACCTCGGCCAGGATCTCCGGCGGCGCGAACGCCAGCAGGACGCGCGCGGGTGCCCCGGCGTACAGCGGACTCATGGAGCCGATGTCGTAGGTCGCCCGAAGCGGCTCGTGGGTCTCGATGGCGTGCATGCAGACCGAGGCCAGCCCGATGCGGCGGACGACGATGGCGGTCTCACCGGTCTCGGCCACGAGGCGGCGCAGGACCGGGTCGGCGTGGCCGATCAACTGCTGGCTGCTGACGTTCGCGCCGGTCCCGATGAGGAGCTTCGGTCCGAGGCGGAACGTCCCGCCGGTCCGATCGACGAACCCGAACTCGACCAGGGTGCGCAGGTACCGGTAGACCGTGGAGACGGGCATCTCGAGCGCCGCGCCCAGCTCGTCCGCACGGACCTCGCCGCGGTCCGCCACGGCCAGGAGCAGGCGCAGGCCGCGGGCGAAGGACGTGTCCTCGGCGGCCTCCTCGGGCGGGCGGTCCCGGGCGGTCGTCATCGGGGGCGACCGGGGGCGGTGGCGGCGTTCGTCATGGCAGGGCCGCGATGGTAGCACCGGAGGCGGGTCACATCGGCCCCGAACGATGCCGTACCCTTCGGCCTGCCATGCCGCTCCCCCGCGCTCCGCTCGTGCTCGAGTCGACGACCGCCCGACTCGTCGTCGACCCGGCGGCCGGCGGGCGGATGACGTCGCTCGTCGTCCACGGCTCGGAGCTGCTCGTGACCGAGGGCTATGGTCCGATCATGTGGGGCTGCTACCCGATGGCGCCGTACGCGGGCCGGATCCGCGAGGGACGGTTCTCGTTCGCCGGTCGGGACGTGGACCTGCCGCTGACCATGCCGCCGCACGCGATCCACGGGACCGTCCTGGATCGACCGTGGACGGTCGAGGACGAGGGGCGCCTCACCATCGACCTGGGGCCGGACTGGCCGTTCGCGGGACGCGTCACCCAGCGGTTCGTCGTCGGACGCGGCGGCCTCAAGGTCTCGATGACGCTGGAGGCGGACGAACCGATGCCCGCCACGATCGGCTGGCACCCGTGGTTCCGCCGCTCCCTGGTCGGTACCCCGGACCGGCCGATGCCGGCCTCGGAACCCGCCCGGCTGCAGTTCGAACCTGGGCAGATGTACGAGCGCGGACCGGATGCCCTGCCGACCGGCCGCCTCGTGGCCCCGTCGGCCGGCCCGTGGGACGACTGCTTCACGGCCGTCGCCTCGCCCCCACGGCTGGTCTGGCCGGACCGATTCGCCCTGGAGGTCGCCTCGACCTGCGACCACTGGGTCGTCTACACCGAGCCGGAGCACGCCATCTGCGTCGAGCCGCAGACCGGGCCACCGGACGCCGTCCACCTCGCGCCGCGGGTGGTCCTCCCTGGTGAGCCGCTGACGGCCTCGATGACCTGGCACTGGTGGGCCCTGTCGCCGGGCGAGACCTAGCCGGAGATGCCCGCGACCCCGAGCAACTGCGGCAGCAGGGTCCCGAAGAGGTAGCCGGCGATCCCGGCGAACGCCGCCAGGCCGAGCACTTCGAGGCCGGACGTGATGGGCGAGCGTCGGGTCCAGCGGGTCTTGATGACCCCGACGGCGAACAGGACGATCCCGGTCAGCATCACGGCCGCCGGCAACGCCACCTCGATGGGCAGGAACAGGAACGGCAGGATCGGCACGACCGCCCCGAGACCGAACGCCGCGCCCATGAACAGGGCACCGCGGAGGACGCCGCCATGCTCGGCATCCACCTGGATACCCAGCTCGCGCGACACCATGGTCCGCAGGAGGACCTCCGGATGGCGGGCCATGATCTCGGCGATCCGAGCGGCATCCTCGTCCCCGAGCCCCTCCTCGGCGAGCATGAAGGCGACCTCGGCTTCGGCTTCACCGGGGCGCTCGACCACTTCGTGGCGCTCCTCGGCGACCTGGGCGTCGAAGATCTCGCGCTGGCTCTTGCTGCCGATGTACTCGCCCGCCGCCATGCTGAACATGCCGGCCAGGGCGGTCGCGATGCCGGCCACGATCACGGTGTAGCTGTCGCCGGAAGCGCCCGCCACGGTCGCCACGACGGCGAGGGTCGAGACGAGGCCATCCTGGGCGCCGAAGACCACCTCGCGGATCTCGCCGAGCAGCGAACTCGTCCGCCGCTCCTCGGCGAGGTGGTCCGCGATCCAGTCCTGCGGATACGACCGGGCCGGGGCGTCGAAGGGTGGGCGAGTCTCGGGCTGGCTGGTCATGTGGATCGACCCGCTCGGCCTCAGGTCGCCTTGACCCGGTAGACGTAGCCGGACGAGGTCACCGCGTAGATCTCGCCCGTTTCGCCCTCCCCGAACGACGTGATGTTCACCGATGTGTCCGCGCGCAGCGCGAGCGTCGAACCCGCATGGGCCATGGTCCAGATCCGACCGCTGCAGTAGTCGGCGAAGACGTAGTAGCCGCGGAAGGCGGACTGGAGCGTCCCGCGATAGACATACCCGCCGGTGATGGAGCAGTTGCCGCCACTGTGCGAGTACTCGGCGACCGGCAGGGTGTCGCCGGCCATCGGGCAGCGCGATGCCTTGTAGCAGTGCTTGCCTTCCATCGCGCTCCAGCCGTAGTTCCGGCCGCCACCGAAGGTCGCCTCCTCGCGGTTGATCTCCTCGTACCGGTTCTGGCCGACATCCGCGATGAACAGCTTGCCGGTCCCTCGATCGAACGAGATCCGCCACGGATTGCGCAGGCCGATGTCCCAGATCTCGTCGAGGCCGGCGGTCGCGCCGGCATACGGGTTGCCTGCCGGGATCGAGTAGCGGTCGTACGGCCCGGACCCGGTGCCGTCCACGTTGATCCGCAGGATCTTGCCGAGCAGGGTCGTCTTCTTCTGCGCGTTGTTGTTCGGATCCCCGCTGCCGCCGCCGTCCCCGACGCCGATGAACAGGTTGCCGCTCGGACCGAACGCCAGGGCGCCGCCATTGTGGTTCGTCTGGGCGCTGTGCTCGATGACGAGCAGGGGTCGCGGGAGCGACTCATCGACATTCGTCCGAGCGACATTCGTCGTGTAGCGCGAGAGGACGATGTCGCCGCCGTTGTTCGTGTAGTAGACGAACAACTGGCGATTCGTCTTGAAGTCGGGGTGGAAGGCGAGACCCAGCAGTCCCCGCTCACCGGTCTCCGAGACGATCGAGCGGATGTCCATGAAGTAGCCGGCCTTCAGGACGCCGCCCTCGATGACCCGGATCGTGCCGCGCTTCTCGACGACGAACAGCCGACCCGTCCCGTCACCCGCGTTCGTGATCTGCGTCGGAGACGACAGGCCCGAGGTGATCCGGGCCAGCGAGATCTTGAACGCCGCGGCCGTCGTCGCCGGCACGACCAGCGACAGGAGCAGGACGCTCAGGACGAGGAGCGAGACGATCCGGGGACGGAGGTGGCGTCGTGGGTCGCGCATCGGCTGGGTCTCCTGCTACGGGGCTGGGACGAGTCCTCGATGGAGCATGGACATGAGTTGACCGCGGTTGACGCTTCCTGACAAGCAGTACGTTCGCGGTGCCGCAGCCGGTGATGATCCCCGGCCTCCACGACCCGGTTGATCGGTCCCTCGAACGTGGATCCCGTGTCGTCGTCGAAGTAGTCGTCGGTCGCGGCCGGCAGGGCCAGGGCCCGGTCCAGGATGTACGCGGCGAGCGCCCGGGTCAGCGGCTTGTCCGGGCAGTAGCGACCGACGGCGCAGCGCGGCGCGAATCCGGCCTCGGCCAGTCGGTCGATGTCCGCCTCGTACGGGCTCGACTCGTCGTCGGTGAAGTGGTCCGTCGTGGCGGCCGGCAGGTCGAACGCCCGCGCGATGAACAGGGCCGCAAGGCCGCGCGAGACCGGGTTGTTGGTGCAGAACATGTCCGCATCGCAGCCGTTGCTGATGCCGGCCTCCTTGGCCCAGGCGATGTCCTCGGCGTACGGCGAGCCCGTCTTGTCGGTGATGCACGTCTGGCCGCGCTCCACGACCGTGACCGCGGACCCGCTCGCCTTGATCCGGATCCGCACCCAGGCGCAGTTGTTCGTATCGGACGACTCGGTGAAGTTGCGGTACAGGTCCACGGCACTGCGCAGCGTGTAGGTGCCGGCGGGCATGCCGGTGATGTCGATCCACTGGTAGGCGAAGTTCCAGGGGTACTTGTCGCCCCAGCCGACGGAGATCCCGTTGCGGGTGCTCGTCGACGCCTTCCGCCCGCACATGGACTGCAGGTACACGCGCGACGTGGGCGAGCGCGCCAGGCTGCCCTTGATCCGGTCCGTGTCGAAGAAGCAGAAGCCGATCTTGGAGGAGCGAAGGGTCCCCTGGGAGCCCCACAGGTGGTAGGTCATCATCGAGCGGACGTGCCAGTGGTCGTGGCCGTCCCCGGCGTACTGCATCCCCGCGCCCGTCCGGACCCGCCGCGACCCGCCGGCGCTGTCGTAGATGATCTGGTCGACGGTCCAGGTCGGGGACGAGGAGCTGGTGCGATTCGAGCGGGACTCGAGTGGGCCGGCCCCGTTGTTCCACATCACCCCGGTGAAACGCAGCAGGCGGCGCCCGCCGGACGAGACGAGGTGGAAGTCGGAGATCGGGGCGACGCGGAGGTCCGGGAGACGGTCCGTCGCGGCGGCGACAGGGGGCACCGGCACGACCGCACCGATGACCGCCAGCAGCCCCATGGTGAGCATCAGGCGCCGGAGGGGAACGGTCCGGCCGGTCCGCATCATGGGTCCCACCCTACCAAACCTTCCCGCCGGCCGCCGCGTTCGTTGCTTTCACAACGACCCGTGTACGATGCCGCCATGGCCCCCACTGCCCCGATCCAGGTCGAGATCTGGAGCGACCTCGTCTGCCCGTGGTGCTACCTCGGGCGGGCCCGGTTCATGGCGGCGATCGAGCAGTTCGAACACGGCGAGGCCGTCGTGGTCGCCCATCGCGCGTTCGAGCTCGACCCGACGACGCCGAGGGGCGAGACGGCGCCGGTGCTGGACCACCTCGCCGCGAAGTTCGGATCGACCGATCGGGTCCTGGCCGGTGAGCAGCGGCTGACCGACCTGACCGCCGAGGTCGGGCTGGCCTACCGCGTCGATCGACTCCATGGCAATACGTTCGATGCGCATCGGCTCGTCGCGTACGGGGCAGAGCGCGGTCTGGGCGACGAGACGGTGGCCGCCCTGTACCGCGCGAACTTCGCCGAAGGTCGGTCGATCTTCGATGTCGACGCGCTGGCGTCGGTCGGCCTCGAGGTCGGCCTCGATGCGGCCGAGACGATCGAGATGCTGGCGTCCGACGCCTACGCGGATCGGGTCCGGGAGGACGAGCGCCTGGCCGCCGGACTCGGGATCCAGGGCGTCCCGTTCTTCGTCATCGACCGGACGTACGGGATCAGCGGAGCGCAGCCGACCGATGCCCTCGTGACCGTCCTCGACCGCGTCTGGCAGGAGCGCCCGGTCGCCTAGGTGCGAGTCGAAGCGGGCGTGGCGCGGGCCAGCCGGAAGCCGATCGCGAAGACGACGACGGTCGCGATGGTCGAGACGACCAGCATCGCGCCGGCCCCGAAGGTGTGGATGAACGGCACGGCCATCGCCGTGATGAGGCCGCCACCGACGAACGGCTCGAACAGCAGCTGCTTGTAGCCGAACGACGTCGTCGCGCCGGTGACGTGCTTCGGATCGGCCATGTCCATGAGCATGAAGCCCGTCGCGATCGTGCCCATGGACTGGCCGAAGTCGCCCATCGAGTTCTCGAACCAGCGTTCGCGGAACATGCGGTGCGCCAGGAGGACGACGCTCGCCACGCTCCAGGCGATGGCCGTCGCGCTCATGAGCACGAGGGCACCGAGGTTGGCGCTCAGGGCCGCGAGCGACATCGTGCCGACGGCGGTCAGGATGAGGACGTCCAGGGACAGGCCCGAGACCTGGTTGACGCTCGACCGATCGATCATCGAAGCGACGCCGAGCCTCGTGGCCGCCAGCTGGACCAGCATCCCGCCGATGATCGTCATCGGGAACAGCGGCATGAGGCCCATGATCGCGTCGTCGCCGGTCAGGGCCCGTTCGATCGCCCGCAGGCCCTCGAGGAGCGCCCAGCCGACCAGGATGGACAGGCCGATCGCGATGACCGTGATCGTCAGCGGCGAGATGCCGCGATCCTCGGCAGCGCCGGCGGCCGGGCGCGGTCGCCCGCGACCGTGGCTGGGTCGGCTTGCCTCGACGGTCATAGGCGGCCAGGCGACCCGGGTCCCGGTCGTCGGCGCGCGACAGCTGCTCCTCGCGGGCGATGCTGAAGCGCGGCGAGGCGATCGCCCAGCGGACCAGCAACGAGCCGACGATGATCCCGGCGACGAGGCCGATGGTCGCGAGGCCGAGGGCCAGGTCCGTCATGTACCCGACGCCGAGCTCCTCGAACGTGCCCGACAGGCCCGCGGCCGTCCCGTGCCCGCCGGTGAAGGCCACCTCCAGGAGCGCGGCGCTCTCCGGGGCCAGGCCCAGGATCGGCACCAGGACCGTGATCGCGAGCAGCGACCCGAAGGCGTACTGCCCGAACGACAGGCCGTAGCCGAGCATCACGTGACCGCTCGAGGCCGCCCACAGGCCGCGGATCGACGGCAGCGTCTTGCCGAGCATGAGCGCCGCGAAGATGACGTTGATCAGCAGCGATGGGAACCGCGACCAGATGGCGGCCACCTCGGCCGAGACGAGCGACCGGCCGCCGGTCAGTTCGCCCATGACCTGCGGGCCGATGAGCAGCGCCAGGAAGCCGCCGATGACCGAGACCGGCAGGA
Source organism: uncultured Chloroflexia bacterium (assembly GCA_963738475.1). Taxonomy (GTDB): domain Bacteria; phylum Chloroflexota; class Limnocylindria; order Limnocylindrales; family CSP1-4; genus SPCO01. The sequence continues at coordinate 42 of CAVTWU010000022.1, read as the reverse complement.
ACAGGTCGCGCAGGATGCCGACCTTCGAGCGGATGAACGCCG
>CAVTWU010000021.1:0-44154 GCA_963738475.1 uncultured Chloroflexia bacterium | reverse complement strand
ATCGTCGGACAGGTACTGGCTCACCTCGTTCTGGTCGACGCCGTGCTCCTCGCGCGACTGCTGGTTGTCGTAGTAGGTCCAGTCCCAGGCCTGCAATGGACCGATCACCCCGTCGCGCTCCGCCCGCTCGTGGAGCTTCGCCACCTCGCGCTCGGCGGCGGCACGCAGCGGCGGCACGATCTCCGCGTAGAACTCCTCGACCCGCTCGGGCGTGCCGGCCATCTTGACCTCGAGCGCGTAGTTCGCCCAGGTCGGCATCCCGAAGAGCTGCCCGATTCGGCGCCGGGTCTCGAGCGCCTCCTCGAGGATCGGCCGGTTGGCCGTGGCGGCCGATGTCCAGTTGCGGCGGAAGAGCTTCTCGCGCAAGCGACGGTCACGCGCCTGCGCCAGGAAGGGGACCAGCTCGGGGCCCTTGATGCCGACCTTGTAGGTGCCCGGCTCGGCACCCGGCTCGAGCCGCTCGACGTACTCGTCGGGGAGCCCTGCCAGGCCCTCGCGCGTGACCTCGATGCCCTCCTGGTCCTCGTTGATGTTGCGGGCGAATGCGACCTCGAGCTCGACGAGGCGGTTGCGGAGCGACTCGAGCTCGGCCTTCTGCTCGGGCGGGAGGCCCTGTCCGGCGCGGCGAAAGTCGCGCATCCAGAACTCGAGGAGGCGCTTCTGCTGCCCCTCCAGCGCGGCCGCCTCCGCCGTCTCGGAGAAGGCCTTGACGGCGCGGTACAGGTCCTCGCGGAAGGGGAGCCCCACGTTCCACTTGGCGATCTGCTCCTCGGCTGTCCGGCCCGCGTCGCGGACATCCGCTTCGGGGTGGACGTAGTTCATGAACGCCGACACGCCATATCCCGTGGTGGCTGCCGCGCCGGCCAGCTCGATCGGTCGCATGGTCGCGTCGAAGGACGGCGCGTCGACGCTCGCCGCCGCGCTCGCGATCAGGGCATCGGCATCTGCGAGGACGCTCGGCCGCGCGGCGAACGGCCTCGCGCTGATGGTGGTGTAGTCGTGCGTCATCGGCGCGGATGGTACACGGCTCGCGCACTGTCGGGCCCGGCGGGCGGAGGCCCTATAGTCACGCGGTCGGTCCCAGGTGGAGAGCAGGCTGATGGAGCAGACGGTCGTCCGTGGGGCAGCCCCGGGGAGCGGCGGCGACTCGGAGCTGCTCAGGCCGTACGTGCCACGGCTCGTCATCGACTGGATGCGCACGACGCCCGACGCCCTCCACCGGGAGCTCGAGGCGACCGTGGTCTTCGTGGACATCTCAGGCTTTACGGCCCTGACCGAGCGTCTTGCCAAGAAGGGCAAGATCGGCGCCGAGCTGATGCGGGACACGCTCGACGACATCTTCAAGGCGCTCCTCGACGAGGCCTACGACTGGGGCGCCGGCCTGCTGAAGTGGGGTGGCGACGCGCTCCTCCTGCTCTTCGACGGCCCGGGGCACGAGGCGCGCGCGTGCCGTGCCGCGTGGGAGATGCAGCGAACCATCGATCGCGTCGGGCGGCTCCACCTGTCCGGCGGCTCGCTGACGCTGCGGATGTCGGTGGGGATCGGTACCGGAAGGTTCCACTTCTTCATGACCGGCAGCGTGCACCGGGAGCTGCTGATCGCCGGCCCCGCCATGAGCGAGACGCTTCAGATGGAGGCGATCGCCGACGCCGGAGAGATCGGGCTCAGCCCAACCCTCGCCGCGCTGCCTCGATCCCTCGTGCGTCGGCCCGGCGAAAGGGGCGTCGTCCTCCTGGCCGCGCCGCCCGACGTCGCGCGGCAGCGCGCGGGGGACGTTGGCGACGTCAGCGGCCTCGACATCCCGTCGTGCATCCCCGTCGCCGCGCGCGCACACGTGCTGCTCAAGAAGAGCGAGCCCGAGCACCGGACCATCACGGCTGCCTTCATCGACCTGATGGACACCGACCGGCTGCTCGAGGAGCTTGGGCCGGAGGGGTTGGGGGAGGCGCTCGACGAGCGCATCCGCACGCATCCAGGAAGCCGCGCTGCGCTACGAGGTGCCGTTCTACGAGACCGATGTCGGCAAGTCGAGTATCAAGGCGCTCCTGACCGCCGGCGCGCCGTCCAGCACCGGGCACGACGAGGAGCGAATGCTCCGAACGCTACGCGAGATCATGGACGCGCCGGGCGTCGTCCCGATGCGCGTCGGAGTCAACACCGGGCAAGGTCTTTACCGGCGACTTCGGGCCGCCGTACCGACGCGCCTACCGCGTCTTCGGCGACGCCATCAACACTGCGGCCCGGGTGATGAGCAAGGCGCAAGCGGGCCAGATCCTGTCGACGGAGATCGTGCTCGAACCGCTCGCGCACGCTCTTCGCCACGACCCCCATCGAGCCGTTCGCGGCGAAGGGAAAGTCCGAGCCGGTGCGGGCATCGATCGTCGGGCGAGGCCACCGGGACGAGAGAGTCGCATCACGGCGGGATGCCGCTCGTGGGCGGGACGCGCGACCTCCGCGCCGTGCTGGATGCCGTGGACCGGGCTCGCACAAGGGCAGGGCCGGCTGGTCGAGATCGCCGGTGAGGCCGGCATCGGCAAGACACGCCTCGTCCAGGAGGTGTTCGCCCGGTCACAGCGACTTCACGGTGTTCCTTGCCGCTGCGAGGAGTACGAGGCCTCGACGCCGTACTTCCCGATCCGGCCATCCTGCGCGACGTCCCCTCGAGCTCGACCATGCGCCGATCGGACGCGGTCGCGCGCCGGCTGCGGCGAGGTGGTCGAGCGCGCCGATCCGGGCCTCGTGCCCGTGGGTCCCGCTGCTCGGATCCCCCTCGGCATGGAACTGCGCCGACACGCCGGAGACGCGCGCGCTCGACCAGCGCTTCCTTCGGGAGCGCCTGGCCGAGGTGATGTCGCAGTTCCTGCGGGACGACCCTTGACGGGACGCCGACCATCCTCGTGATCGAGGATGGGGACTTCCTCGACGAGGCGTCGCCGGGACCTGCTCTTGCGGCTCGGGCGGGCCACCGCGGAGATCGGCAGTGTCCTGGTGGCCAGCGGTGATCCGCGGCGCTCTGGGCGTCGACCGACGATGACGCGAGCCGCACGACTCATCGTGTGCCTGCTGCCCGTTGTCCGGTGACGCGCATGATCGCCATCGTGGACCTGGCGACGGAGGACGACCCGCTCCAGCCGCACGACGTCGACGAGATCGCGCGGCGCTCGGGCGGCAACGCGCTGTTCCTGTTCGAGCTGCTCGACGCGGTTCCCGGGAGCGGGACGCGTGGAGGCGCTGCCGGACTCGGTCGAGTCGCTGATCGCCGGCGACATCGACCGGCTCTCACCCGACGGACCGGACGATCCTGCGCTATGCCGCGGTCCTCGGCCCGAGCTTCGACCCGACCCTGTTGGCCGCGGTGGCCTGCGCGAGGACGTCGACCTGGATGTCGACGTCGGGCACGGCTCGTCGGCCTGGTCAAGGCCGAGCCGAGCGGTGAGCCCTCCGCTTCCGGAACACGCTCGTCCGCGACGCGGCCTACGAGGGGCTTCCGTACCGACGGCGGCGCGAGCTCTGCACGCCCGAGTCGGCGAGGCGATCGAGGCGACCGCCGGGCACTTCGCCTCGACGAGGAGATCGGCACCCTGGCCCTGCATTTCCACGAGGCGCAGCGCTGGGACAAGGCATGGCAGTACTCGCGCGCATCGCAGGCGGATCGCGCGCTCGGCGATCTACGCGAACCTCGAACGCGACGCGCTTCTCGAGAAGGTGCTCACCCGCCGGCCGCCGGCGACGCGACGGGGTCACGGCCGAGCTTGCGAGCCTCGTACGAGCTGTCGAGCGATGCGCAGCTATCGGCTCGGCGAGTTCGGTGCGGCCGACACGCGAGCTCGAAGGCCGCCCGACGCCTGCTCGAGCCGGAGCCCGAGCCGGGCAGCGGCGCTCGCCGTGAAGCAGGCGATGCTCGCTGCGCAGGCACGGCCGCTTCCCCGCAGGCCCTGAGCCTGCGAACCTCTCGCGTGCACTGGCCGTTGCTCGCCGGTGTCGCCGCGGCCGTGGCGCCGCCGGCCACCAGAGCGAGGCTCTACGGTGGTGACCGACTGGTACCCTGCGATATCTCGCAGAACCGACGCGTCGACGATGCATCGAATGGTGCAGCCGCGGAGCCGCGAGACGCGCGAGAGCCCATGCCAACGACGGCTTGCGCAGGCGTTCCAGTCCTCGACCTCGCGTTGACCGAGAGCGGTCGAGATCGAGACAGGCCACCTATTCACCAAAGGTCCGCCCTGCGAGATTTCCGAGCAGTTCGGGCGACATCTGGAAGCCAGGCGACGACCCTGAACAACCTTGGGCCCGTTTTCGCCAAGCCCGCTCCCGATGGGACGAATCCCGGGAGCTCTATGAGCGGGCGCTCGAGCACTGTTGGCCGCCGACGGGCGATCGGGCGAGAGCTTCAGCATCGCGAAGTACAACATCAGCGGAGATCCTGTGCGACCAGGGCCGCCTTGACGAGGCCGAGCCGTTGTTCCGCGAGGTGTTGCGGATCTGGCGCGCATCGGGTGCCGAGACCGACGCGGCGTCGGCGAAGCCGAGCTCGGAAGATCTGCCGCCCGGCGTGGCGACTTCGACTCGGCACGCCCGATTGCTGGAGTCGGCTCGCGCGGACCTGCTGCGTGGCGGCAACCACGGAGAGGTCCTCACCACCGACGTGAAGATCGCCGACATGCTTGTCCTGGCGGGGGAGACCGCCCAGGCCATTCCCGCGATCGATGCCGCGTTCGTGCTCGCCTCGGGCACGGATGGCGGGTCGTTGGTGACGCCAGCGCTCAACCGACTCCGCGGCCTTGCCCTCGTCGAGATGGGGCAGGTTCGACGACGCCGAGGCATCGCTCAACCTTGCGGCTCGGGGCAGCGCGCGAGCGCGACGATCGCTACGAGACCGCCCTCACCCTCGACGCCCTGATCCTCCTCAGCTGCTGGCACGGGAGAGGCGCGGAGGGGCTGGAAGAGGAGCGTAGGCGCCTGTTCGATACGCTCAAGATCGTCCAGGCGCCGGCCATTCCGTTCTAGAAGACAGACCCTTCGGTCCCACGGGACCTGCGTGGTCCACCCGATCGCGCAGGTCCCCATTGTGGAAGCCAAGGCCGCGAACGCGGCGTTCGACAGGCCGAGGGCCTCCTGCAGCTCGTCGAGCCTCCTTGGTCTTCTCCGTGATGCACGGATTGGTGGAGGGCAGGTATCGGCTGCAGTCCGGAGCCAGCCCCAGTAGACGTCTGGGCTTGGTGCCGTGTCCGGCTGCGCAAGGAGAGGAACGTTCTTGTTGATCTGCCTTTGCTTCCAGACCGGGACGGTGGAGTTCGTCGGTGGCTTCGCCTCCGCCCTGCCAGGTCGTGCCCAGGCAGATGTTGAAGCTGGACGCATTGCGGCTGCTGATGTGGAGCGACTGCAGCGTCGCCTTGGGGATGATCAACGCCACGGTGAACTTCGGTCGGGCGCTCGACACGCCGAAGCCCTGCACGCTGACGTCGGTCGTCGCGCCGACCTGGGTGCCCTGGCCGATGCACTTGGCCACGCTGCTGGCAAGGTACTGGGTCGTGAGCGTCACGCCGTCCAGCGTCGAGCCGCCAGGAACGATTCGGCCATAGGTCGCCTGTGGCCCCGTTACGGCCAGGTTGCTGCAGGTGAGGCCGGTGCAGGGCTGCAGGTCATTGACGATCTGGAAGCTGGCGCTCGTTGTCGATGGCGACGGCGGTCCCGACGCGACGGCAAAGAGGCTGGTGGTCCCGGTGAAGCTGCCCGGGATGGTGAGCGTGTTGCCGACGACGCCACGCCGTTGAACGTCTGAGTGCCGCCTAGCGGGCCGAGTGTTGCGCCGGCCCAGTTGTCCTTCTGGATCACCACGAAGATCGCGGCGGTTGTGCCGTCGGCTCCGGGCGCGCCCGGGCCGGCCAGGTTCAGGTAGAGGTCCCTGGCCGTGACCTGGACCGGTGCCGAGGACGCCGCGCACGGGCTGCCGCCAGCCACGCACGTGTCGTAGATCGGCGTGCCGGTCTTGGTGTCGATCGGCTGGGCGGTGAAGGTCAGGCTGGCGACCGGGCCTGGTCGGATTCTCCCGGTCGTATCCGGGACGTAGGTGTACAGGTAGTTGAGGCCGCCGTTGCCGTCATGCACGACACCAGCCGGATTGAGGGTCTTGGGATAGCCGGCCGCCGCATCGGCATAGGTCTCGGTGAAGCTGCCGGTCGTGTCATCGCCCGGGAAGACCGTGCCCGAGGTCACGGTCGGCGTTGCGACCGCGCTGGTCCCGCCGTCAGCCACCTTCGTGTTGGTGGTCGCGGTGACGGTGACGGCAGCCTGGCTGATCGAGCCGCTCGCGTCGTGGAGCGTCAGGTCGTAGTTGTTGCCGCCGTTGCCGTCGTTGATGGAGTAGGTCGAGACCGCCAGGGTTCGGGCACCGGCGTTGCGAGAGTCGAAGTCCTGGGCGAGGCCGGTCACGCTGTCGCCGGTCTGGACCTGGCCATCACCGACGGTAGGTGTCGCGGAGGAGCCCGTCGTGCCGTCGTAGCCCTTCGAGTCGCTGACCGCGCTGAAGTCGAGCGGGGCCCGGCTGATGGAGCCGGTGCCCGCTGCGGACGTGATCGTGTATCTCCAGGCCTGGGCGCCTGCAAGCGTGAATCCGGAGCCGGTCAGGGTCTTGCCGGTCCCCGCGTGCTTCGTATCAAAGGTCGCGCTGGCCCCGGTGGCCACGCACGTGACGGTGTCGCCGCTCAGGACGCCAACGAGGGTGCACGGCGGGGTCGAGGCGAGCGTCGCGTCGTCATGCCGTCGTATTGCCTGTCGTTGGCGGTGAAGCTCACCGTCAGTGGAATCGGCGCGGCGTAGGTGACGGTCGCGAGGAAGTCGATCCCACTCGCGGTCCCGAAGTCCCTGTTGTCGATCCGCAGCGTGTTCGACCCGACGTTGAAGCCATTCGGAAGCGACGTCGTCGACCACGTGAAGGTCGAGACAGCCTGGTAGTTCGGGTGGTAGTCGCTCTGGGGCTGCTGGCCGATCTGGGTCCCGTTCAGGAAGACGGTCGCGGCGTTATCCGCAAGCACCTGGACCGTGATCGACGCGGAGGAGAAGGCCGGGAGGTCGAACGTGGACTCGTACCTGGTCGTGCGGTTCAGAGCGCTCGAGTAGGACCAATTCCCGGTCGGGTTGATCCAACGACTGCTGCCGATGGCGGCGTGCCAGGCGCCATTCGGCGACCCGATGGTCGTGGCAGTGCCCGAGAGGGAAAGGGTGGGAATCGAATAGGTGACGGTGTTGATGCCGCTGGCGACGGTGAATGGCGATGGTGACGTCGCCATGGTCGCCGACGCGACTCCAAGGGCCAGGGCGACCAGCGCGCCGCTGGCCAAGCCGATCGGGAGCCAGCCTGCGGTGCGGGCTGAATGGGTGCGCACCTGCTCGCCGCCCTTCGAAGAGACTGGCCTCGCAATCGACAGGTATGGCACGATCGATCGACCTCCAAATGGCTCTATGCTCGGACTCGGCGTGAGGCACTCACGCGAGGGGCAAGCCTAGCAGGTGCGCTAAATCAGCCGCAACGGATCAGGTGACCGCGGTCGCGACCACCGACCTGCGGTTCAAGACCGCGAAGCCCGCTGAGAACTTGATGCGGCGATCGACCATGGAACGAATGCGGACGTCGGTGATCGGGACCCAGCGCGGCTCCTGGGCGCGCAGGTACGCGACCGGCTCCGCGCCGGGATAGACGAAGAACGTGCCGGTGATCACGTGGCCCTGGGTGACGACCAGCATCCGGTGGGCACGCTTCTCGACCGCCTCGCTGTCGGCTGGCGGCACGTAGTCGGAGTGGTCGATCACGATCGTCAGCGTGTCGAGGCGGACGTCGAGCTCCGGACCCCGTCCGCGGTGGCGATCCCGGTCCGACTCAGGACCTTTCCGTCCTTCACCGTCAGGATCTCGTCGTGGAAGTTCAGCAGGTCGGAGAGTCGGGTATAGGCGCCGAGGTTGACCGATCCGCCGATCCGGGGTGGGACGAGACCAGCTCGACCGCCAGCGACGGACCGGTCGCGAGTCCGGGCTGGAACACTGAACCGAAGCCTGACTGCATGCTGGAGCCTCTCTTTCAGATGGTGCGGGGAGTTTCGCACGCTAAGGGGGTGCGGCCAGCGCTCATCGAAGACCACCTCGCCCCGTGGCAGCCGAGCCTTGCCAGGCGTGCAACTTCGGGCGACGAACCGGCCTCGCTGGGATGACCAATGGCCATGACGGTCCTGACCCGCCACCCGTCCGGGAGCTCCAGCGCCGTCTTGACGGTGTCCCGTGCCGCCGAGGTGACCCATGCGATCCCCGCGGCCAGTCCCAGCAGGCCGGCGCCGATCAGGATTCGCTCTGCCACGCGCCCCTCGTCGTAGGCGTACACGACGGCCCGGCTCGGTTCGTCCGGAACAGGATGGCGATGGCCGCCATCGCGCTGGAGAGCGATCTGGTGAGGGGCATGCCAGCCTCGGCGATCTTCCGGATCGTGGCCACCTCGCCCACCACGATGAAGCGCCACGGCTGGCTGTTCTGGCTGCTGCCCGTCCAGCGGGCGACATCGGCCAGGGCGGCGAGATCGGCCTCGTCCACCGGCTCGTCGGTGAATTCGCGAACCTGGCGGGTGCGGAGGAGCGGTCGGACCTGCTCGGACGGGTCGCTCACGCGTGCGATGGTACAGGGGCGGAGGGGTGAGACGGGTTGCCTGGCAGCCCGCGTGGTCGCGGCGAGTGCCGCTAGTTCCGCTCCTCGTGCGCACGCCGACCTTTGCCTGGGGTTTCCCTGCGCGGGGTCGCTTCGCGGCGTGCGGTTGCCGTGGCCGGGATGGTCGCGCCGCACTGCCCACGACGACTACCAGGGGCTCGGTCGCGCCGAGCAGTAGCCCTGGCCGAGCGGGACGCCGAGCTCGCGGAGCATCTCGAGCTCGGCCCGCTCCTCGATCCCCTCGGCGATGACCTCGCAGCCGGCCCGCGCCGGCGAAGTGCCGCAGGCCGGCGATCATCGCCTGGCGGGTCAGGTCGCGATCCACGTGGCGCACGAGGCTGATGTCGACCTTGAGGAACTGCGGCGCGCAGCTCGACGACGTGGCGAAGGCTCGCGAACCCCGCCCCCGCGTCGTCGACGGCGAGGCTGACAGTCGGGCCGAAGCGCCGCGATCGCCCCGCCGGACCGCCGGATAGTCGTCGATCTCGGCGTGCTCGGTCACCTCGAGCACGATCCGTCGCGACCGGTCGGCGAGGAGCGCGGCAAGCTCGCTCGAGTGGAGGATCACCTCGGGCGAGGCGTTCAGGCTGAGCCAGGCATCGTGCGGGCAGGGCCTCGGCCGCCGTCGAGCGCCGCCGCGAGGCAGGCGACCTCGAGCTCGGACCCGAGGCCCACCGAGTGCGCGTCGGCGATCATGCCGTCGGGCGGCGTGCCGTCGGCGAACCGGGTCAGCGCCTCGTAGCCGACGGTCTCGCCCGACGCGAGCGCCACGATCGGCTGGAAGACCGGGCTGAGACCGCCGCTCCGCCAGGACCCGCCGGACGCGCTCCCGAACCCGAGCGTCCCGGTGGCCCCGTTCGAGCTGGCCGCTGAGCAGCGCGCCCGCGGTCGCCGCGAACTCGCCGACGGCCGGGAGGTGGTCGATCAGATGGCGGGCGTACGCCTCGTCGCGCGTCCCGGCGGCGACGACGCCGAGCAGGCCGCTCGCCGTTGCGGATCGGGGCGTAGGCGACCGCCTGATCCCGAGCTGCGGCCATCGCCTGGCCGTACGCGCCCGTCCTCGGGCCGCGACCGCCACGCCTCGGCCCACGGACCCTGCGCCGCCCGCTCGTACAGGTACGCGGCGCGCGCGGCGGGCAACGGCCGGCCAGGGGCCACCGGCAGGCCGTCGGGCCCGGTCACCGCGAGCGGTGACGGCCCGCTTCGGGTCGAGGAAGTCGAAGATCGCCGCGACGTCGATGCCGGGCAGCCCGCAGAGCTCGTCGCAGATGGCGGCGGCCGTCTCCTCGGCGCTCGCGCCGGGCTGGAGGCGGGCGAGGGCCGCGGCCACCTGGGCACGTTCGCGGAACTCGCGCGCGAGGCCGGACTCCGCCGCCCGGAGCGCCGTGACGTCGCGCTTGACCGCGACGTACCCGGTGATCGTCGCCGCCCGGGCCGCGGATCGGCGAGATCGTCGCCTCCTCCTCGTAGAGCGAGCCGTCCTTGCGCCGGTTGATCGAGCGTCCCGGTCCAGGTCCGGCCGCGCGTCAGCCGGCGCCACAGCGCCCGTAGAAGGCCGCCGACTGGCGGCCGCTCTTGAGGATCCGCGGGTTCTGCCCGACCGCCTCGTCACGACGGTAGCCGGACGCCCGCTCGAAGGCCGGGTTGACGTACTCGATCGTTCCGGCGAGGTCGGCGATGATCACCGAGTCGGACGTCTGCTCGACCGCGGCGGCCAGTCGCGTCGCGCTCTGCTGCGCAGGGCGCGCTCGTCGGTCACGTCGCGCACGACGGTGACGTAGCCCGACGACCGGGCCGTCGGCGTCGCGGACCGGCGAGATCGAGGCCTCCGCGACGCGCTCCGTCCCGTCACGGCGGCGGATGGACGAGCGTCGCCGCTCCACGATCCACCGGCCGAGAGCGTCCGCCGCATCGTCTGCCGTACGCGGGCCGGTCCGGATGCGCGAGGCTCGCCGAAGGCGCTCGGCATTGCCGCCGAGTCGATCGGCTCGGGCCGCGAGGCCCGCTCAACCGCTCGAAGGCGGGGTTGGCGTACTCGATCTCGCCCGTCGGGCCGGTGATGAGGATCGCCTCGCTCGTCTGGTCGACGCGCCTGGGCGAGCTTGCGATCCTGGAGCCTCGAGCTCGGCGGAGCTCGGTGACGTCGGTGAAGAAGCCGATGTTGCAGGCACCCCGTCCACGACGGCCGCGACGCCCTGATGTCGGCGAGCAGCACGGTGCCGTCCTTGCGCAGGCAGGGGACCGACCGTGCCACGGTCGATCGCCCGTCCGCCGATCGCCTGGAACTGATCGAGGATCGCCGGCAGGTCCTGCGGCGGGATGGATGTCGTGGACCGTCAGCCCGAGCAGCTCGTCTCGGGTGTAGCCGAGCAGCGCGCAGGCGGCCGAATTCACCCACCGGAAGCGCTGCGTCGCCACCTCGGCGATGAGGATCGCTTCGGCCGTGCCCTCGAAGATCGCCGCGTAGCGGAGCTCGGACGCGATGAGCGCCTCCTGCGCCCTCCGCTGATCCGTGATGTCCGCGATCGTGCCGAACATCCGCACGCGGTCGCCCGGACCGCGTCGAGCTCCAGCGCGCCGCGCCCGTGGACCCAGCGTTCCTCGCCGGTGTCCGCGCGGACGATCCGGTACTGCCGGTCGAACGGCCGGCCGCGACCGAGCACCTCGTCGGCGAAGTAGGCGACCATCGCCTCGCGGTCGGCCGGATGGATGAGCGAGGCCCAGCCCTCGACCGACCGCTCGAACGCGGCATCGATCCCGAAGATCGCGTCGAGGCCCTTCGAGCTCACCCAGCGTCCCGCCGGATGTCGAGCGAGTACGAACCGATCCGCGCGACCGACTCCACCTCGTCGAGCAGTCGATCGTGGCGCCCGAGCGCCAGTGGCGAGGCAGCCGGCGGTGCACGCCGGCTGTGCCTGGCCGCATCGCCGTGTTTGGTCTTGGCGCTCGTCAGCGCGATTCTCCCTCCGCGAGTTCACCATGGCCGTCCGCACGACCAGACGGTGCTTAACAGCACCGCTCCGAGCATCCCTCGAACGTACCCCGGTCACAACCTTACGAATGGGTCAGCCGAGGGGCTGAAGGTCCGGACTGGGAAGAGGATCGGCGGCGCTTGACTCGCGGGTCGCCAGCCACCACGCTCCACGCATGCCGAAGCCCGGACGCGAGCGCGAGGCGCTTCCCAACTTCAAGGGAGCGACCCTCTCGATCGGCGGCTTCATGGCCGGCCTGGAGCAGCAGATCCTCCATAAGCGGCCGTCGGCCGCGGTCGTGGTCGAGGAGGAGGCCCGCAGCGAGCCCGCGCACATCAACGGGCTCCAGCTCGACGGTCCGGACGAGCCGATCGAGCATCCCGCGCCGCCGGACACCTCCGGCGCGGCTCTGATCGAGGTGGAGGCATCGGCCCGGATTCGGGTCGTCCCCTCATCGTCCATCACGGACGCGGACTGGGCAACCCTCACCGATCTGTGCGAAGCGGCCTTCGACGAGCCCTGGGGCACCTACTGGGAGAACATCGGTCCGGGCGTTCACGTGCTGGCGGAGCTTCCCGAGCGAGGCATCGTGGCGCACGCCGCGATCATGGACAGGCTGCTGATCCGGGCGACGCCACCCTGTGCACCGGCTACGTGGAGGCGGTCGCCGTGACGCCGGACCTCCAGCGGAGCGGCCTCGGCACGCAGGTCATGGAGGTCATCGACGCGATGCTCGACGAGCGATACGAGCTGGGCGCCCTCGGAACGGGGAGCCATGCCTTCTACGCGCGTCTGGGCTGGGTCGTGTGGCGGGGTCCCAGCTGGATCGCGAGCGCGACGGGCGCCTGGCTCGCTCGACCGATGAGGACGGCGACATCATGGTCCGCCTGACGCCGCTGACGCCGCCGGGGCTCGACCTGACCCTGCCGATCGCCGTCGACTGGCGTCCCGGCGAGGTCTGGTAGGGAGCAACGCCATATCATCGGCTCGACCAGGTGAGCCACAGTGAGGAGACCCCGTGAACTTCAACAACATCCTGATCGGGTCGGAAGACCCGCAGCGCCTCGTGGAGTACTACTCCGCCGCTCTTCGGCAAGCCGGGCATGGAGGAGGGCGGCTACGCCGGGGTGGCAGATCGGCAGCGGCTTCATCGCCGTCGGGCCGCACGACGAGGTCCAGCGGCAAGAACGCCCAGCCGGGCCGGTTGCTTCTGGAACGTCGAGAGCGCCGATGTCGCGGGTGACTTCGCGCGGTTCAAGGCCGCCGGCGCGATCGTCGTGCGCAGAGCCGTACAACCCGGCGGGACCGGGCGGTGACGACATGCTGATTGCCACGTTCGCGGGATCCGGACAACAACTACTTCCAGCTGCAGAGCCCCTGGCGACCGGCCGAGTAGCTCGGCGTGACCTTTCAGGGCTACCTGCGGAACATCGAGGCGAAGACCGGCATGAAGCCGGCCGATTTCGCCCTCGCCCTCGGGCACGGCCACGCCATGGCGATCTACGCGTTGCTGAAGGGTGCCAAGGCCGAGGAGGCGTAGTCGATGCGCTGCTACCGTCAGTCCGGAGCAATATCCGCTCGGCATTCGAGGCGGTCAAGGACGACCCCTCGTTCGACGAGAGCCGCGGCCTGTGGGAGCGCGGCCGCCCGCCGGTCGAGATGATCCAGGCGATGTGCCTGCGTCCGGAGATCCTGCGCGCCTTCGCGGGTTTCGGCGACTGCGTCTACCCGGCGGCCTGCTCGAGCGGCGCGTCAAGGAGCTCGTGATCATCACGGCCTCGGAGCGCAACGATTGCCAGTTCTGCACGAACTCGCACTGCGACCTTGTGCGTATCGAAGACATCGTCGATGAGCCGCTGGTGTCGATTGCCGACCCGACCAGCTGGCGCCGCGCGAGCGAGTCGCCATTGAGTACACGCGCGCGGCAATGACCGATTCCAACCACATCCCGGCGGCGCTGAGCCTGGAGTTGAAGGAGCTGTTCACCGATCCGGAGCTGGTCGAGCTGACCTTCCTGATCGGCTACATCAACATGCTCAACCTGTTCAACAACTGTCGAGGTGCGCTACGGCGGCGAGTACGCGATCCTGGCGCCGGCGGGGGAACCGATGAACGGGAACTGACCGATTTCGACCGTCTCTGTGACGCACGCTTCGACGGCCTGGGTGGAGGAGCTCGTCAGACTTCTGCAGCATCCCCTGCGAGACCGACGCGTTCCCGAGCTTGACCGAGGCGCCACCGGGTCGAGCAGCGGCTTCGCCAGGCCGGTGCCGAGGTCACCGTCCTCCGCGAGGAGGGCGTCCCGCCGCTCGTCGTCGGCGAGATCGGGACCGGGCCGCGCACCCTGATCGCCGTCCAGCACTACGACGTCCAGCCGGCCGTGCCGCTCGACCTGTGGACGACGCCGCCGTACGAGCCGGCGGTCCGCGACGGACGCCTGTACGCGCGCGGCGCGAGCGACAACAAGGGCGAGCTGATCCCCGGATCTGGGCGGTGGAGGCCTACTCGCGACGATCGGCCCGCTCCCCTGCCGGGTCCGCTTCCTCGTCGAGGGCGAGGAGGAGTACGGCAGCGAGCACCTCGACGCGCTCTGTCGACCAGCGGCCGGGGATCCGAGGGTCGACGGCGCCCTGATCGAGGGCGGCGGGGTCGACCTGAAGGGCGGCCGGAGCTCCTCTGCGGCGTCCGCGGCATGGCCGACCTCGAGCTGTCTGCCGGACGCTCGCCTTCGACGCCCATTCGGGGGCGCTCAGCTGTTCCCCAACGCCGCGTGGCGGCTGATGGAGTCGCTTGCCACCCTTCGCCGGCCCGACGGCAGCATCACGCATCGACGGCTTCCTGGACGAGGTCGCGGCGCCGACCGAAAGGGAGCTCGCCCACCTGCGGACGCTGCCGTTCGAGGAGGATGGAGATCAAGCGGATCTACGGGGTCGGGAGTTCGTCGGTCGGCCTGACCGGGTTTGCCGCGCAGGTCGCCGAGACCTTCCAGCCCACCTGCAACATCTCGGGATCGCCTCCGGCTGGACCGATCCGGGCGTCAAGACCATCACGCCTGCCGAGGCATCGCCGGACGCCGTCGACATGCGCCTGATCCCGAACCAGGATCCGGCCGTCATCCAGGAACGCTTGCGCGCTCACCTCGATCGCCGTGGCTTCACCGATGTGACCACCACCATCCATCGTGGAGAGCACCCGTACTGGACCCCGATCGGTGACCCGATCGTCGACGCGGCAGAGCGGGCGCACGAAGGGATCTTCGACGAGTCACCCCTCCGCTGGTTCAGCATGGGCGGCACGGCTCCGATGCACCAGGTCTGTGCCCCGCATCGATTGCCGATGGTGAGCCTCGGCGCCGGTGACGCCGAGAACCGGAACCATGCGCCGAACGAGAGCTACAGCCTCGAATTGATGCGTCGCGCGGCCAAGGTCACGGGTCGATTCCTTCGCGAATTCGCGACGATCGGGGCCTGACCCATGCCCGGTGAGGCGTTGCTGATCGGAATCGCCACCGTCGCCGTGGTCGTGGCCGGCTTCGCCGCGATCGCACCCGGGGTTGCCCCGGACGCGTCGCATTGGACGACCGGACATCGCATCCGGCTCCGGGCCATCGTGTCGACGAGCTTCAACGTGACCTTCGAGAGCCTGCTTCCCGCGGTGCTCTTTCCGGCCCTCGGAGACGCGCGAGCGACGCTCGTATTGGCGAGCGCGCTCGTCTTCGCGTATCTGCTCTTCGTCATCGGGGTGAGGTTCCTGCAGATGAGCCGAGCCGGGGCCCTCAGTGCCCGTCCCGCTCAGCTCACCGTCGCCGCGGGGATCGCCGCGACCGCCCTCTTCGGCCTGAATGCCCTCGTCTTCGTCTCGCTGACCGCCTACGGTCTCGCCCTGTTGCTCCAGCTGTCGGTCGCGGCGGTCACCTTCTATTCACTGCTCGCCGGCTCCGCCTGATGGCCCGCGTCATCGTGCTCGGCGTCGGCATGGTCGGGCGCACGATGGCGCTGGACCTGGCGGGGCGTCACGAGGTCGTCGCATGCGACCAGAGTCGCGACGCGCTCGCTCGGTTGCAGCAGGATGCAGAGGCGCAGGAGTCCTTCAGGCCGCTGCGCACGTCCGAGCTCGATGTCACCGATCCGGCGGCGATTGGGGCGGCGGTTCGTGGTTTCGACCTCGCGGTGACCGCGGTCCCCGGCCGACTCGGGTTTCGAACCCTGCACGCCGTGATCGACACTGGCGTAGCGGTGGCCGACATCTCCTTCGGGCCGGAGGATGCGCTCGAGCTCGATGCCCTGGCGTGCGCGCGGGGCAGCTGCGCGATCGTGGACATCGGTGTGGCGCCCGGGCTGGATGGCGTGATCCTTGGTCACTACGACAGGATCTGGGAGCTCTCTGAGTTCGAATGCCTGGTGGGTGGGCTCCCGCAGGAACCGATCCTGCCGTGGCGCTACAAGGCGCCCTTCTCACCCGCCGACGTGATCGAGGAGTACGTGCGACCGGCGCGTCAGCAAGAGGACGGGCGGGTCGTGGTACGGCCCGCGCTGTCGCAGCCCGAGCTCGTGGAGATTCCCGGCATCGGCACCCTGGAAGCGTTCAATACGGACGGTCTGCGCTCGATCCTGCGCACCATGAGCCACATTCCGAACATGCGTGAGAAGACCCTTCGCTGGCCGGGTCACCGCGACCTGGCCCTGGCGTTGCGCGAGGCCGGCCTGCTCTCCGAGGAGCCGATCGACGCGGTGGATGCCGCTGGGCAGGCGGTGAGGATGGTGCCCCGCGAGGTGACCTCCCGCCTGTTGTTCGAGCAATGGGCGCTGCGGCCCGGAGAGCCCGAGTTCACCGCCATGCGGGTCACCATTCGAGGGATCGACCGAGAGACCGGCGCGCAGCGCAAAGCCGTGTACGAGCTGCTGGATCGAACCGATCCGGCGACCGGCACCTCCTCCATGGCGCGCGCGACCGGCTACACGTGCACGGCCGCCGCCGAGCTCATCCTGTCGAGGACGTTCGACACCCCAGGCGTGCACCCAGGGGAGCGACTGGGGGCGGTGCCGGGCATCCTGGACCGGGTGCTCGCCCATCTCGAGGGGCGGGGCGTCCGCCTCCGCTCGGCCATCTCCCCCGAGCCGCCGACGACCGAGCCGGTCCTGGCGTCAGCCGGTGCCGAAGAGTCGAAGCACGATGCCGCCGAGAGCGAGGAACGCGAGCAGGATCGCCACGACCCGCCGCCGTCCCGCATCGGGGACGTACGATCGCGCCAGCGGGATGAGGCCGACCGCGAGCGCCGCGTAGAGAAGGTGAAGGTTGTCCTTGGGCCCTCGGCCGGTCAGGAGGAGCAGGGCTCCGACGAGGCCCCCCACCAGAAAGAGCCCAACGACTACGAGCTGGTAGCGCTCGAAGAGGCTCCCGCCCGGACGCGACCGGGCCACAAGTGCCAGGGACCAGACAACCCCGACCGCCACCGCCGCAACCCCGGCGTAGGCGATGACCCGGTGGGCGCTCTCCACGACAACCTCCCTCGAGCTGATCAACCCCGAACCCAATGTTGAGCCATCGGCGCACGTCGCTCACGCCGGAGCGTCGCGTGCATCCGTTCATCAGCCGGTGGCGTCCGCCCACCGCAGGACGCGCAGCGCGCGGAGCGTGATCCATCGGCTCGGCTGATCCTCGGTCTCGCCGAAGTCGACGAGCAGCTCATCGTGATGGGCGTGCTCGAGCGGCCAGCGGCCATCGGCGTCCCGCTTCGACTCGACGATGTCGACCGCTTCGGCGACCCGCTCGTCGGGTGCGACGGCGGCATCCCGCAGGTAGTCGAGCCCCCGCAGGACGTCGTCGTAGTGCCAGCCGTTGGGGAACGCAAGGTAGAGCCATCGGGGCTGCGCCAGCTCCCCGGTCGACAGGCGCCGGAGCAGGTGTCGCTCGAGGAGATACTCCTGCCCACGCGCGCGGGCGCCGGTCACCTGCGATTCGCGCCGGTCGCGCGCTCGTATTCGAGCAGCCCTTCGAGCACGTTGATCGTTGTCTCGAATGACCCGCGCGTCGAGCCCCTCTCCTGCTCGCAGTTCCAGCCGCCGTCCTCCATCTGTTCGGTCAGCAGCCGATCGACGATGCCGCGATGTTCTCGCCGAAGTACGCGCCGATGGCGACCGCCTGGCCGTTGATGCACGGCTCGACCTCGCCGCCGAAGTAGGGGAGGTCGTCGTACTCCCAGCGCGCGTTGGCGCGGACGAGCGCCAGGGCGCGGCGAGCCTCCGGGCTCTTGGGCTCGAGGCCGAACTGACGCAGGAGCTAGAGCGTCGGCGTCGTCGACGTCCACTCGGGGAAGTAGGCCCCACCGGCCCAGACGCCGTCTGGCGGCTGGGCGGCGAGCAGCTGGGCACCCCAGCCCTTCGTGGCGACCTTCGCGCGCTCGGCGGCGATCTCCTCGGGGGGCGCATCGGTCAGGTCTCGCATGACCTGCCAGCGGATCGCGGGATCGGAGTCGAGCAGCCAGTCGATGACGTTCATGCGCGTATGTTGCCGACTCCTGGCGGATCGTGTCACCTGCTCGAGGCCCCGGCGCCTCAGGCAGCGCCCTCGAGCGCCTCCTCGAACTGGCTCGCGTACAGCTCGTGGTAGAAGCCGCGCTTCGCGAGCAGCTCCTCGTGCGTGCCCTGCTCCACGATCCGGCCCTCGTTCATCACCAGGATCACGTCCGCGTCGCGGATCGTGGACAGCCGGTGCGCGATCACGAACGACGTCCGGCCGTGCATCAGCCGGGCCATCGCGCGCTGGATGAGCACCTCGGTCCGCGTGTCCACCGACGAGGTCGCCTCGTCCAGGATCAGGATCGGCGGGTCGGCGAGGAACGCCCGGGCGATCGTCAGCAGCTGCTTCTCGCCGGCCGAGACGTTGGTCGCGTCGTCGTCGAGCACGGTCTCGTAGCCGTCGGGCAGCGTCCGCACGAAGTGGTCCACGTGGGCGGCCTCGACCGCCTCGTGGAACGCGCTCCTCGGGCACCTCGCCGCTCGGCCGCCGTAGGTCGATGTTCTCGCGGATCGTGCCCTTGAACAGCCACGCGTCCTGGAGGACCATCCCGAACGTCCGGCGCAGGTTGTCCCGCGTCAGCTCCCGGGTGTCGATCCCGTCGACGGTGATCCGCCCGCGGTCCACGTCGTAGAAGCGCATCAGCAGGTTCACGAGCGTGGTCTTGCCGGCGCCGGTCGGCCCGACGATGGCCACGGTCTGGCCGGGCTCCACGACCAGGTCCAGGTCCTCGATGAGCGGCTTGTCCGGCGCGTAGCGGAACGCGACGTCCTCGAAGGTCACGCGGCCCGCGGCCGGCTCCGCGAGGATCGGCCGGCGCGACCGGGTCCGGGATCTCCTCGGCCTCGTCGAGCAGCTCGAACACCCGCTCGGCCGACGCCACCGCGGACTGGAGCACGTTGGCGATCGAGGCCGCCTGGATGATCGGGAAGGTGAACTGGCGCGAGTACTGGATGAACGCCTGGACGTCGCCCAGGCTCATCTGGCCGTTGGCCACCTGGACGCCGCCGATGACGGCAGATCGCGACGTAGTTGAGGTTCGAGATGAAGGTCATCGCCGGCTGGATCATCCCGGAGATGAACTGCGCCCGGTAGCTGGCCTGGTAGAGCGCCTCGTTCTCGCGGTCGAACTCGGCGATCGCCTCCTCCTGGCGCCCGAACAGCTTCACGATCGCGTGGCCGGTGTGCATCTCCTCGATGTGGCCGTTGAGGGTGCCCGGTCCGCTCCCACTGGGCGGCGAACTGCTTCTGCGAGCGCGTGGCGATGAGCACGGTCACGACCATCGAGGCGGGCACGGCGAGCAGCGAGATGAGCGCGAGCAGCGGGCTGATCGTGAGCATCATGATCAGCACGCCGATCGACGGTCAGCACCGACGTGATCAGCTGGGTGAGGCTCTGCTGGAGCGTCTGGCTGATGTTGTCGATGTCGTTGGTGACGCGGGACAGGATGTCGCCGCGGGACTCGCGGTCGAAGTAGGCGAGCGGCAGCCGGCCGAGCTTCTCGTCGACCCGCTGCCGGAGCCGGTAGACGGTCCGCTGGGTGACGCCGGCCATGATGTAGCTCTGGCGCCCAGCGAACAGCGAGCTCAGCGATGTAGATCGACGGCGACGCAGCGCCAGGATCGGCGCGAGCGGCGTCGAAGTCGATGCCCTCGCCCGGGACCACGTTGCATGCTCGCGAGCATGTCGGCCTGGTTGGTCTGGCCCTGCGGCGTCGCAGCCCGGCGACGACCTGGTCCATCGGGACGCCGGTCAGGCCCGGCGCGCCCAGCTGGTTGCCGACGACGCCCGCGAAGATGACGTTGGTCGCGTTGCCCAGGATCTTGGGGCCGAGGATCGCGAAGAACGACGCTGACCACGGCGAGCACGATGACGACGAGGACCAGCGAGCCGCTCGGGCCGCAGCTCGCCGAGCAGCCGCCGGAACGAGGCCCGGAAGTCCCTCGACTTCGCGACGGGCATCATCATGCCCATGTGCGGCGGCCCGCCGCCGGGCCCGCCCGGCCGCGGCCGGCCCGCCGCCCGGCCGCCCGGGCCCGGCCGCTGCGCCGCCGCCCGGCCGTCCCATCGGCCCGCTCATGCGACCTCCTCCTCGGTGACCTGGGACAGCACGATCTCGCGGTAGGTCTCGCAGGTCGCGCATCAGCTCCTCGTGGGTGCCGATGCCGGCGACCCCGCCGTCCTCGAGGACGACGATCCGGTCGGCGTGGAGGATCGTCCCCACGCGCTGGGCCACGATGATCACCGTCGCGTCGCCCAGCTCCCGCGCGAGCGCCGCGCGCAGGCGCGCGTCGGTCCGGAAGTCGAGGGCGGAGAAGCTGTCGTCGAAGACGTAGATGTCGGGCTCGTGGACGAGCGCGCGGGCGATCGCGAGGCGCTGGCGCTGGCCGCCCGAGACGTTGGTGCCGCCCTGGGTGATCGGCGCCTCGAGGCGCTCCGGCCATCTCCTCGACGAAGTCGCGGCCCTGGGCGATCTCGAGCGCGCGCCACAGGTCGTCGTCGGTCGCGTCCTCGTCGCCGTAGCGCAGGTTGCTGGCGACGGTGCCGCCGAACAGGAACGCCCGCTGGGGGACCATGCCGATCCGCCGCCACAGGTCCTGGCGGTCCATCTCGCGGACGTCGACGCCGTCGACCAGCGACGCGTGCCGCCGGTCGCGTCGTAGAAGCGCGGCAGCAGGTTGATCAGCGTGGACTTGCCGCTGCCCGTGGAGCCGACGATGGCCGTCGTCTCGCCCGGGTTCGCCTCGAACGAGATGCCGCGCAGGACCGGCTCCTCGGCGCCCGGGTAGCCGAACTCGACGTCGCGGAACTCGACGTGGCCGCGTGCGCGCGGGCGAGATCGGGCGTCGGCGGGTCGCAGATCGAGGGCTCGGTGTCGAGCACCTCGCTGGATCCGGCCGCCCGAGACGGCGGCCCGCGGGACCATGACGAACATGATCACCGCGGTCATGATCGCGAACAGGATCTGGATGATGTACTGGAGGAAGGCGGTCAGGTTGCCGATCGGCATCTCGCCGCTGTCCACGCGGTAGGCGCCCAGCCACAGGACCGCGACGGTGCGTCAGGTTCATGATCACCATCAGCGCCGGGCATCGTGATCGCGAACAGCCGGTTGACGCGCAGGCCCGTGTCCATCAGGTCGCGGCTCGCCTCGTCGAAGCGCGCCTCCTCGTGCTCGGTGCGCACGAAGGCCCGGATGACGCGCACGCCCGAGAGCGTCTCGCGCATCACGAGGTTGATCCGGTCGATCTTGATCTGCATCGCCTGGAACAGCGGGATCGCCCGGCGTCATCACGAAGCCGATGAGCAGCGACCATGATCGGGATGATCACGAGCAGGATCCCGGTCAGCGGCACGTCCTGGCGGAGCGCCATGATCAGGCCGCCGATCGATCAGGATCGGGCGCCGAGATCATCATGGTCAGCGCCATCAGGACGACCTGCTGGACCTGCTGGACGTCGTTCGTGTTGCGGGTGATCAGGCTGGCCGCGCCGAACTGGTTGACCTCGACCTGGCTGAACGTCTCGACCTTGCGGAAGATCGCCGCTGCGGACGTCGCGCCCGAAGCCCATCGCGATCCTGGCGCTCGAAGTAGACGCCGATGATCGCGGCGATCATCAGCGCGAACGTGACGACCAGCATGAAGCCGCCGGTCCGCAGGATGTAGTCGATGTCGCCCTTGGCGACGCCGTTGTTGATGATGTCGGCGTTGAGCTCGGGCAGGTACAGGTTCGCGATCGCCTGGACGAGCAGCAGGACGACCACCAGCACGAGCGTGGCGCGGTAGGGCGCGAGGTACGGCCGAACAGGCCGATCATCGGCCCAGCGGCCGACGCGTGCCGGCACCGGCGCCGGTGACCACCAGGATCTTGTCCACGGCCTTCATGCCCAGATCGTACGTGCCGGAGGGCACCGACTGCCAGCCGTGAGGACGCGAGGTCAGCCCTCGGTGGTCAGGACCTCGCGCAGCGTGGCGGCGAAGGCGTCCGGCTCGCCCGTCTGGCCGTATTCGCCGCCGAGGAACCCGCCGTGGTCGCCCGGGAAGGTGACGGGCGGCGTCCCGAGCCGTTCGGCCACGGCCACGGCCGCGCGGCCCGCCAGCTCGCCGGCCGGACTCCGGCGCCGACGCCGATGACGATGCGGGTCGGTGCCGCGCGCAGCGCGTCGAAGTCGGGCTGGTAGCCGGTGCACGAGATGATGTTCTGCCCGAGCAGCGGGTCGTCCCGGGAGCCGTCGTCCTCGGTCGGCAGCCCGAACATGGCGGGGTCCGGAGCCGGGCTGGTCGGCGTAGTCGGCCGGGATCGGGCCCTCGTGGCTGACGAGCGCGATGAACTTCGCCATCGCCGGGCCGAAGCCCGCCGCGCTGGTAGGTCTCGTGGATGTCCGCGCACGCGGCCAGCGCCGGCTCGCGGTCCGGCAGCACCTGGGCGGCCGGCGGCTCGTGCGCGACGAGCGTCCGGACCTGCTCCGGGTGCCTGGCCACCAGGGCCAGCGCGTTGACCGCGCCGCCGCTGCTGGCGAAGATGTCCACCGGCCCGGCGTCCAGCGCCGAGATCAGCCGGTGCAGGTCGTCGGCGTGCTCGTCGGGCGTGGTCTCGCGTGGCGCCGTCGGTGCGCTTGCTGCGCCCCGCGCCGCGGGGGTCGTAGGTCACGACCGTGCGGTCGGTGAAGTGCCCGGCCAGGGTGCCGAATCCGGCCGGCGCCCATCGGCGACCCGATCAGCAGCAGGACCGGCTCGGTGCTCGCATCGTTGCGCCGGACGTCGTAGGGCAGGACGGCGCCCGGCACGTCCAGGGTGTGGGTCTTCGGCTCGGTCTGGTTGGTGCTCATCGGATTCTCCTCAAGCCTGCGCGACGGGGGTCCTGCCAGGATCGCGTCGATCTGGCCGACGGCCTGGTCAGGCCCTCCTCCATGCCCATGGCCAGGAGCTGCTCCATCGCCTGCGGTGCTCGGGAAGAGCTCTCGATCGACATCCGCGTGCGGCCCGTCGCCGATCTCCTCGATGCGTGACGCGGGCGTCGTCACCGGAACGTCGGTGTTCGGCGAGCCGTCCTCGTTGGCGAAGCCGTCGCGGAAGACGAGCGATGCGGCGGCGTCGGCCTCGACGATCTCCCAGTAGCCGTGCGGCTGGTCGCCCTCGGGGCCGGTCATGTAGTACGCGACGCGACCGCCCGGGCGCAGGTCGTGCGGCGTGAAGGTGGCGGGGTAGGTCGGCGGGCCCCACCAGCGCTCGAGCTGGCGCGGATCGGCCCACAGCTGCCAGACCCGCTCGGGCGAGGCGTCGAACTCGGCGTCGAGGGTCATGGTCAGGGCTTCGGCGTCCTTCTCGGACGGCGGTGACGGTCATCGGTCGTGTCTCCTTCGTCTGTCGGTGATGAGGTCGGCCATGCGGTCGACCCGGCCGCGCCACAGCTCCTCGTACCGGTCGAGCAGGCGCGCGCGCCATGCGCAGCCCCTCGACGTTGGTGCGGACGACCTTGCGGCGGCCGATGCGCTCCTTGGTGACCAGCCCGGCCCGCTCGAGCACCGCGACGTGCTTCTGCACCGCCGCGAAGCTCATGGGGTAGTGGCCGGCCAGCTCGGCGACGCCCTCCTCGCCCGTCGATCGCCCGGCGGACGATGTCGCGCCGGGTGGCGTCCGCCAGCGCGCCGAAGACGCGAGTCGAAGTCGAGGGTGGACCTGCATTGATACAACCATACGGTTGTATATCGACAATGTCAAGTGCTCGCGGGTCGGCCAGCGTCCCAGGCGATCAGTCGGCGTCGAGCAGCTCGAGCACCGGGGCCATCGCCTCGAGCGCGGCCAGCGTGCGGCGGCCAGAGCAGGATCTCGACGCTGCGTGAAGCCCCCGGCGCGGAAGGCCCGGAATCGCGTCGGCGATCTCCTCGGCCGAGCCGCGGACGGGCACCGCCAGCGCCTCAGCCGCGCCCGTGACCGACGTCGGCTCCACGATGATGCCCGCCGACCGGCCGATCGTCGCGGGATCGCGGCCGACCTCGAGGCAGGCCGCCTCGAGCGCCGCGAGCCGCGGCCCGAACTCCGCGAGGTCGCTCCGCTCCTCGACGTACCAGCTCCAGATGTCGGCATGCAGGGCGGCCAGGCGGAGCATCTTCGGACCCTTGGCGCCGATCATGATCGGGATCCGGCCGGGCCGCGGACCGACCGGTCGGTGCTCCAGGTCGCGGGCGGCGTGGAAGGTCCCCTCGAAGTCCGCGCGACCCTGCCGCAGGAGCGGGACGATGATCTCGACCGCCTCCTGCGAACCGGCCCTGAGACGTGGTCCTCGGGCAACCCGAAGGCGTGCGCCTGGCGACCGGCATGCCCGGAGCCGAGGCCGAACACGAAGCGGCCCCCGCTGATCTCATCGAGCGTCTCGACGGCCTTCGCGGTGATCCCGGGATTTCGGTGGAGCGCGGACAGGACCCACGTGCCGACCTTCACCCGCGAGGTCGCGGCGGCCACGGCGCCGGTCATCGCGACGCACTCCCACCAGCCCTGCGATCTGCACCGTCGGGCGGGCGCCACAACAGCTCGTCCGGCGATCCAGACCGTGTCGAACCCGATCTCCTCGGCCCGGATCGCGAGCTCGCGGATCTCGACCCAGCGCGCGGTCGAGCCGTCGACCAAGGACTTCTTCCATCGGGAGCACGAGACCGATCTCGATCGATCGCATGGAGCCTCCGGGGCGACTAGCAGGCCGAGTCTAGCCATCCGCGAGGGGCTCATGCCGTCTTGGAGCCGGGGCGCTTCGGCCCGTCGCCCGCGCCGCTACCATGGGTCCTCCGTGACGACCCCCAGCTCTCCAGACTTTTCGCACCTCCACGTCCACTCCGAGTTCAGCCTGCTCGACGGCCTGTCCCGGCTCCCGGGCTCACGAACCAGCGCGCGCCGAGCTCGGCATGCCGGTCGCTGGCCCTCACCGATCACGGGGCGATGTACGGGGCCATCGCCTTCTACCAGGCCGCGGCCGAGCCGGGGTCAAGCCGATCATCGGCGTCGAGGCGTACGTCGCGCCGCGCAGCCACACCGACCGGGAAGGCAAGGCCGACGCCGACTAGTACCACCTGATCCTGCTGGCCAAGAACCAGGCCGGCTACCGCAACCTGCTGAAGCTGGTCACCGACGGCCCACCTCGACGGCTACTACTACAAGCCGCGCATCGACAAGCGAGCTGCTCGCCGCTCACAGCGAGGGGCTGATCGCGACCAGCGCCTGCCTGGGCGGAGAGGTGCTCAGCGCCTGGCCGAGGGCAACGAGCAGGCGGCCATGCAGGTCGCCGACGACTATCGGTCCATCCTGGGCGACGGGAACTACTTCATCGAGATCCAGGACCCCGGCGTCCCCGAGCAGACCCGCCTGAACCAGCAGCTCGTCGAGCTGGCGCGCGGGATGGACATCCCGCTGCTCGCCACCAACGACACCCACTACACCCTGCCGAGCAGGCCGAGGCGCACGACCTGCTGCTGTGCATCCAGACCGGCGCCAACCTCGACACGCCCGGACCGGCTGCGGTTCGACACGAACGAGTTCTTCGCTGAAGTCACCGGCCGAGATGCGCCGCCTGTTCAACGGCGAGCTGCCCGACGCCATGGACAACACGCTGCGCGTGGCCGAGATGGTCGACCTGCAGCTCGAGTTCGACCAGCTGCGGCTGCCGGACTTCCCGGTGCCCGATGGCGAGACGGCCGACGAGCTGGCTGCGCGCGCGAGTGCGAGCGCGGCCTGCGCCGAGCGCTACGGCGATGTCACCCCGCGAGATCCGCCACCGCCTCGAGTACGAGCTGGGCATGATCGACCGGATGGGGTACTCGGGCTACTTCCTGATCGTGGCCGACTTCACCCGCTTCGCCCGCGAGCAGGGGATCTTCACCACCTGCCGGGGATCGGCGCCGGGCAGCATCGTGACCTACTCGCTCGGCATCACGCCGGTCGACCCGCTGGCCTACGGGCTGCCCGTTCGAGCGCTTCCTGAACCCCGACCGGGTGACCCTGCCGGACATCGACATCGACTTCCAGGACAGCCGCCGGGACGAGGTCATCGAGTACGTCACCCACAAGTACGGCGCCGACCGGGTGGCCCAGATCATCACCTTCGGCACGCTCGGGCGCCAAGGCCGCCATCCGCGACGTCGGCGCGGGCCATGGGCCTCACCTACGCCGAGGCGGACCGGGTGGCCAAGGCGGTCCCCAACGAGCTGAACATCAGCCTCGAGCGCGCGGTCGAGACCAGTCCCGCAGCTGCGCGAGCAGATGGCCGGCGACGAGCGGGTCGAGCAGCTGATCGGCGCCGCCCGCCAGCTGGAGGGGGTGGCCCGCCACGCCTCGACCCATGCCGCGGGGATCGTCATCAGCCGCGAGCCGCTGACCGAGATCATGCCGCTCCAGCGGGCCACCGACGGCGAGACGACCATGACCCAGTTCGAGATGCACGCCTGCGAGGCGCTGGGCCTGCTGAAGTTCGACTTCCTGGGCCTCATCAACCTCACCATCCTGGCCGATGCGGTCGAGCTGATCCGCCGCCACCGGGGCGTGGAGATCGACGTCGACACGCCTGCCGCTCGACGACGCGAAGACCTTCGAGCTGCTCTCCACCGGGCGAGACGACCGGCATCTTCCAGCTCGAGGGCTCGGGGATGCGCCGCTACGTCAAGGAGCTGCAGCCGACCGAGGTGCAGGACCTGGCGGCCATGGTCGCCCTCTTCCGGCCCGGGCCCGATGGCCAACATCCCGGCCTACATCCGCCGCAAGCACGGCGACGAGGCGGTGACGTACCTCCACCCCTCGCTCGAGCCGGCCCTCCACGACACGTACGGGATCTTCGTGTACCAGGAGGACATCATGACCGCGGCCATCGCCATGGCCGACTACACCGGTCCCGAGGCGGACAACCTGTGCTACGCGATCCGCAAGAAGAAGGAAGGTCCTCCGCGAGCACGAGGCCAAGTTCAAGGCCGGCGCCAAGAAGAAGGGCATCCCGCCCGGCGGTGGTGGACCAGGTCTTCGCCGCCTTCGAGCCGTTCGCCCGCTACGGCTTCAACAAGGCCCACGCCACCTGCTACGGGCTCATCGCCTACCAGACCGCGTACCTGAAGGCCAACTACCCGGTCGAGTTCATGACCGCGGTGCTCAACGGCTTCCGCGAGCGGGCCGAGAAGGTGGCCGCGGTGGTGGCCGAGTGCCGGCGGCTGGGGATCGAGGTCCGCCCGCCGGACGTGCAGCGCTCGCAGGCGCTGTTCGAGGTCGAGACCGATGCCGACGGCACGCGGCCATCCGGTTCGGGCTGGCCGCCGTGAAGAACGTGGGCGAAGGCGCGGTCGAGTCCATCGTGGCGGCCCGCGAGCGCGGGAGATCCGACGTGCCGGCCCGTTCGCCTCGCTCGACGACCTGTGCCGCCGGGTCGACCCGCAGCGCAGTCAACAAGCGCGTGCTGGAGTCGCTGATCAAGGTCAACGCCCTGGCCTCGCTCGGGACCCATGGCGGCGCTGCTCGACCGGCTGGACTCGGCGCTGGAATCCGCGGCGCGCGCCACCACCGGGACGTGGCCGCCGGCCAGTCGACCCTGTTCGACCTGTTCGCGGTGCCCATGGCCGCGATGGCGGTCGGCCGACGGCGGACGACGCGATGGCGGTCGAGACGAGCAGGCGACGAGATCCCGCGCAGCGAGCGGCTGCGCTGGGAGAAGGAGCTGCTGGGCCTGTACCTCACCGAGCATCCGCTGGGCGACATCGCCGACCTGCTGCCCGAACTTCGTGACCGCCTACACCGGGCGACCTGGCCGAGGAGTGCGACCAGGCCACGGTCACGCTGGGCGGGATCATCCAGAGCACCCGCCGGGTGATCACCCGCGCCGGCTCGACCATGCTGGTGCGACCACTCGAGGACCTCCAGGGCAGCGTCGAGGTGGTCGTCTTCCCGAAGGTCTTCACCGAGACCGCCAACGCCTGGACCGATGACGCCGTGGTGCTGGTCACCGGCCGGGTCGACCGCCGCGACGAAGAGGCGAAGCTGCTGTGCGAGACGGTCACGCCTGGGACGACGCGCTGCGGATGGGCCCGGCGGCCTTCGCCGCGGAGCGCGACGGCCTCGCGGGCGCCGCGGCGCGCCCCTCGTCGTGGTCGGGGCAATGGAAATGGCAACGGGCAATGGGCACGCCGCGGCGCCGATCCCCGCGGCCGAGCCCGCGGCCTGGACCCCGCCGATCGTGCTGCCGCGCGGCGCCGGGCCGGCCGACGGCATCGGTGGCGGTCCCGGTCAGCGCCTCGGCCGCCGCCATCCCGATCCGCCCCGTCGAGCCGGGCGACGAGCCGCCCGCCCCGACCGACGCGGTCCCGGTGCGCGCCATCGCCTCGGAGGGCGAGGTGCCGCCGCGCGGGCACGGCACGATCTCGATCGGCTTTGCCGGCGAGGTGGAGCTGGAGCAGCTGCTGCCGGCGATCGAGTCGCTGACCGCCGCCATCCGCGGCCGGCCGGGCTCGCTGCCGGTGGTGATCAACATCCCGGTGGCGGGCGCCACGCGCCAGGTGCGCCTGCCGCTCCACGCCGAGTGGGACGACGGGCTGGGCGAGCTGCTGGCACGCGCCGCGGGACTGCCGCTGGCGGTCACGCTGCTGGCCGTGGCCGTCGAGCCCTAGGGCGGCTGGTATCCTGCCGGCCGTGACCGTCAAGAAGCCCGCGAAGCCCGCGAAGGCGCGCCCCGCAGGCTCGCGCCCCGAAGGCCGGCCCGCCGACCGGGGCCGACCTCGACGCCGCGATCCTGCGCTACCTGCGAGCCACCCCCAACCGCGCGCTCGACCTCGCCCCGCTCGCCGCGGAGCTTGGCGTCGACCCGGTCGCCATGCAGCTCGCCGTCGAGCGCCTGCACCATCGGCGCATGGTGGTCGCCCCCTTCATCGAGCCGGGGCGCGCCGGCGGCGCGGAGCTGACCGCGGTCGGGCTGCGCTGGCTGATCGCCCGCGAGGGCGGCAAGCCGCAGGACACGCCGGTCGCGTTCCAGCCGGCGAAGGGACGCGTCCGGGCCCAGGACGAGGCGGCACGCCTGCCGCGCGCCCAGGTCTACGGGGTCCGCCGCCAGCCCTAGAGGATCTTCGAGAGGAAGGCCTTCGTCCGCTCGTGCGCGGGTGCGCTGAAGAAGCTGCTCGGGCGTGCCCTCCTCGATGATCAGGCCGTCGTCCATCATCACCATCCGGTCGGCCACCTCGCGGGCGAAGCCCATCTCGTGGCTGACGACGATCATCGTCATCCCCTCGCGCGCCAGCTCCTTCATGACCTCCAGCACCTCGCCGATCATCTCCGGATCGAGGGCGCTGGTCGGCTCGTCGAAGAGCATCAGGGCCGGCTTCATCGCCAGCGCCCGGGCGATGGCGACCCGCTGCTGCTGCCCGCCCGAGAGCTGCGCCGGGATAGGCGTCGGCCTTGTGCGGCCAGGCCGACCCGCGTCAGCAGCGCGAGGCCCATCGTCGCGCGCCTCGTCCTCCGTCATGCCCGCGCACCTGGATCGGGCGCCTCGATGATGTTCTCGAGCGCCGTCATGTGCGGGAAGAGGTTGAAGCGCTGGAAGACCATCCCGATCTCCTGGCGCTGCGCGGCGATGTTGCTCTCCTTGTCCTCGACCAGCTTGCCGTTCTCGCTCCCGATAGCCGATCAGGTGGCCGTTCACGGAGATCCGGCCCTGCTGGATCCTCTCGAGGTGGTTGATGCAGCGGATGAAGGTCGTCTTGCCGGAGCCCGACGGGCCGATGATGACCACCACCTCCCGGCGCTTGACGGTCAGCGAGACGCCCTTCAGGACGTGCAGCCGGCCGAACCACTTGTGGACGTCCGTCGCCTCGACCACGACCTCGGACGCGGCTTCGGGGCAGCCCGCCGATCGCGCCGAGGATGGTCGCGTCGGCGTCATCAGCGCCGCCGCTGACCATGCTCGGTCACCGCCCGCCCGAGGCCGAACATGCCGCTCGCGCATGCTCGGCTGGCCTGCTCGCCGCCGGCGCCCCGCCCAGCCGGCGCTCGATCCAGGCCTGGATCACGCCCCAGATCGTCGTCAGGAGCAGGTACCAGACCGCGGCCGCGAGGAAGAGCTCGAACGGGGCGAAGAAGTTGGCCCTGCTTCCTGCGAGAAGATCACGTACAGCTCGGGCACGCTGATGATCACGAGCAGGGACGTCGTCTTGAGCATGTTGTTGAACTCGTTGCCGAGCGGCGGAATGATGACCCGCGCGGCCTGGGGCAGGACGATCCGGCGCATCGCCTTGCCGGTAGGTCATCCCCAGCGACTTGGCCGCCTCCATCTGGCCCGGATCGACCGAGATGATCCCGGCGCGCACGATCTCGGTCATGTAGGCGCCCTCGTTGACGCCCAGGGCGAAGATCCCGGCCTGGACCGCTCCCGGGATCGCGAAGCCGAACAGGTTGATCTCCGGCCAGCCGTAGATCCGGCGACGCTCAGCCCGAAGTAGAGCAGGCTGATCTGCACCAGCAGCGGGGTGCCGCGGAAGATCCAGACGTAGAAGTTCGGCCAGCCAGCGGATCGCGCGGCGCTTCGACTGCTTGCCGAGCGCCCCGAACACGCCGAGGATCACGCCGATGATCTGGCTGATGACCGCGATCGAGACGGTCAGCCAGATGCCGGACAGGATGAAGCCGGTCCGGCCGGAAGACCGAGTCGAAGAAGATGTTCCAGTGGTACTGGTAGGAGCCTGCCCTGGCAGCCGGCGACGACGAGGGCGACGAGCAGGCATCCGGCGAGCAGTTCGCCCGCCGGATGCCGGGCTCGGTCGACTGATGCCGCGCCAGGACGCATCGCGAGCAGCCTCGGCTGCGACGCCGGATCCGTTACTTGATGTCGCTCGGCCGTGGACGGCGCCGTCCTCGACGCTGTACTTCTTGAGGATGCTCGAGTATGTCCCGTCGGCGACCATCGACAGGAGGGCGGCCTTGACGGCGTCGCGCGAGCCCGGTCTTGTCCTTGGCGACGCTGATCCCGGCCTTGATCGGCTGCAGTCGGCGGTGATCGCCGACAGCTCGAACTGGTCGGGATGCTGGACGGTGTAGTAGGCCGCCGGCGGCGAGTCGGCGAAGTAGGCGTCGACCTGGCCCCCGAGCAGGGCGAGCAGCGCGTCGGTGTCCTTCGGGAACTCCTTGACGTCGATGGCGGCCAGGCCCTTGTCGGTGCAGGCCTTCGACAGGCCCTGGCCCTTGTAGTCGCCGGTCCCGTTGAGGTAGTCGACCTCGGTCGTGCCGGTCTCGGCGGCGACCGCCTTGCCGCACAGGTCGTCAGCTGGTGTTGATCCCCTTGGGATTGCCCTTGGCCACGACGAACGACTGGCCGGCCTGGAAGTACGGGATCATGTCGACCGCCGCCGAGCCGCTCGGTCGTGATGTTCTGGGCCGAGACGATGATGTCGCACTTGCCCGCCGGTGACGGCCGCGATGATCGTGTCGAACACGGAATTCTCGATCCTGATCCCGAGGCCGAGCCGGTGTGCGATCTCGGTCGCGATGTCGATGTCCGAGCCGGTCGGGTTGCCCTGGTCGTCGAAGAACTCCAGCGGCGGATACGGGATGTCGATGCACGCAACCAGGTGTTCGGCGACGGTGAGCTCTTCCACCGGTACCGTGGCCACCGGAGTCGGCGCGACGGAGGCTTCGAGGGAAGGCGCCGCGGACGCCGGCTGCGAGGCCACCGCCGAAGGCGATGGGCTGGCGTTGCTCTGACACGCGGCCAGCAGAAGCAGGATGGCGAGGGGTGCGATCGCAGCCCTGCGCATGAAGAGAGACATTCGGGTCCTCCCAGACTCCAAGAGGGTGCGACCACGCACGTATTGAGCGGTAGCCTACGCCGCCGCCGGGGGGAAGTCGAGGTCGGGCGTGGACGCCGGTACACTGCCCGAGTGAGCCCCGCACCACATCCCCTCGCTCGCGCATCGACCCTGCCGTCCCGCTTCTACCTCGACCCGGCCGTCCTCGAGCGAGAGAAGGAGCGCGTCTTCGGCCGCACCTGGCAGCTGGTGGCGCGCGCCGACGACCTGCCGCGGCCGGGCGACTTCGTGCCGGCGACCGATCCTCGACGAGCCGATCGTCATCACCCACGGCCTCGACGGCGAGCTGCGCGGCTTCTACAACGTGTGCCGCCATCGGGCCGGCCAGGTCGCCCTGACCAAGGGCAACCGCAAGTCGCTCCAGTGCCGCTACCACGGCTGGACCTACGGCCTCGACGGCACGCTGCGCGCGTGCCCGGAGATGGAGGAGACCGAGGACTTCCGCAAGGAGGACTTCGGCCTGCTGCCGGTGCGGGTCGACCGCTGGGGCCCGTTCGTCTTCGCCAACCTCGATCCGACGACGCCCCGCCCCTGGCCGAGGTGATGGGCGCCATCCCGGCCGAGGTGGCGCGCGCCGGCTACGACGTCGAGCGCATGCGGCTGGTCGAGCGGCGCGAGTACCTGATCGAGTGCAACTGGAAGGTCTACGTCGACAACTACCTCGAGGGCTACCACCTGCCCGATCGCCCACCCGCAGCTGTTCCGCGAGCTCGACTACGACGCCTACCGGGTCGAGGAGCTTCCGCTACTACTCCAAGCAGCACGCCCCGATCCGCGAGCTGAAGCCGGGCGAGGAGCTCGGCCGCGACCGGCGCTACGTGCGCACGGCCGATGGCGAGGAGGACGCCCTCTACTACTGGCTCTTCCCGAACACGATGTTCAACATCTACCCGGACAACCTGTCGTCGAACGTCATCCTGCCGCTGGGCCCGGACCGGACGCTGACCATCTTCGAGTGGTTCTTCGCCGAGCCCGGGACGGGGCCGGGCTGGGAGTCGATGCAGCAGACGATCGCCTTCTCCGACGAGATCCAGCAGGAGGACATCGTCCTGTGCGAGCAGGTCCAGCGCGGCCTGCGCTCGCGCGCCTACGACACCGGCCGCTTCTCGCGCCAAGCGCGAGAACGGCGTCTACCACTTCCAGAACCTGGTCCGCGAATTCCTCGGGGAGAGCTCCACTGGCATGACACGCAGCCCCACGCGGCCGACGGGCGCCTGACCGTCGCCCTCGTCTGCGAGGTCTTCTGGCAGCCCGACGGCATCGGCCGCCTCGGACGACGCTCGACGAGTGCGTCGAGCGCGGCGCCGACGTCGCGGTCCTGCCCGAGATCCCGCTCAACCCGTGGCGCCCCGCCACCAAGGACCCGCACGACGAGGACGCGGAGCCGATGGACGGCCCACGCGCGACGGCCCATGGCCGCGGCCGCGCGCGCCGCGCGGGATCGGCCTGGTGGGCGGGATCATCCACCGCGACCGCGACACCGGACGCCGGACGAGCCGCGCCCTGGTCTTCGACCGCGCCGGCGCAGCTGGCGGCGACCTACGAGAAGCTCCACCTGCCCGAGGAGCCCGGCTTCTGGGAGACGAGCCACTACGAGCCGGGCACGGCAGCGCCGCAGCCGGATCGACGCCTTCGGGCTGCCGATCGGCGTCCAGGTCTGCAGCGACACCAACCGCCCGGAGGGCTCGCACCTCCTCGGCGCGCAGGGCGTGCGAGGCCGTCCTGATCCCGCGGGCGACCGAGGAGCGCACCTACCAGCGCTGGAAGATCGTCTTCCGCGCCAACGCCCTGACGAGCGGCTGCTACGTCCTGTCGGTGAACCGCCCGGATCCCGAGGAGGGGGTGCTCATCGGCGGCCCGATCGATCGCGGTCGATCCGAACGGCGCGGTGCTCGTCGAGACGACCGATCGGATCGGCGCTCGTCACCCTGGAGTCCAGCGTCGTGAGCGCCGGCACGGATCGCGTACCCCGGCTACCTGCCGGTCCGCGCGCGCCTCTACGCCGATGCCTGGGGCGAGATCGCCGGCCGCGACGGCGAGCCGACCGCTCGGACTACCTCGAAGGGTGAAATGGCCCTCGGCGAGCAGGTCCACCCCGCGGTAGACGCGCATCACGAACTCGCCCTTCCCCCAGCCCGCGATCAGCTTCGTCGTGTCGACCCCCGCCTTGAAGCCGGCGATCGGTGGCGCTGGGCGTGACATTGACGGTGCCCTTGTCGCGCGCCTGAACGACCTTGCCGTCCGACACGCGGGTGATCTCCTCCTGGATGTGTTGACGGCGAAGGTCTGGGTGAGGCTGATCGAGTGGGCGAAGCCGGTGCCCGCGACGAACGAGGTGGTCGGGTTGGTGACCTGACGGGTGTCCGAGTTGAGGCCGGTCCCGAAGGTGATCGTGCCCGGCAGGGCGGGCGTCGCCGCGACGCTGGGACCGCGCTCCCCGCGACGCTCGGCGCCACCGAGATGGAGGGGAGCGGGGTCGCGGTTGGGCTCGGCGACGGCGTCTCGACGGCCACGTTGGCGGCCGGCGGGAGGAGCCCCGCGAAGAAGAGGCCGAGCCCGATCGCCAGCACGATCGCGCCGAGGATGGCGCCGATCGAGATGAGCGAGGCCTGATCGGTCGGGAAGATGCCGCGCGGTCCGCCGGACGGGCGACCCGCCGGCCCCAGCGCGAACCCGCATTGGCGGCAGACCTGCGCCCACGCAGGGTTGGCGTGGCCGCAGTTGAAGCACTCGACGGTATCGCCGCTCATCGGGCCAGAGCCTAGCACGCAGGCGGCCGCCGGCGGTGAGAACGCCGACGGCCCTTTGGACGACCCCGCAACGGGCCGTCCGCAACGGATGCTAGCGGATGCGATGGTGCCCGGTGCACCACCCTAACCCCACCAGACGCCAGCAGACCGATGGCCGGTGGTACGCTGGTACTGGTGGCGCCCAGTACCTGGGTCCTACCTTTCAGTCAGGAATCATCCATATCCACAACCGATTGCTTCAGGGAGGCCGCATATCGTGAGAAAGCTACTGGCACCCGCTCGCCGCGATGACGCTCATCGCGTCGCAACGGCTGGCATCGCGCTGGCGTGGCAGCCGCCGACCTTGAGCGCGAACTGCGCGCCCGACGAGAACTCCTTCGCATGGACGATCAATCTTTCAGAGGTCGAGGACGACTTACAAGGTCGACCTCTCGTGGGACAACTTCGCCACCGCCCCCTTCGACGACGATCGACTTCCGGATCGGCCGGCGACCATGACTTCACGACCGCGCGTGGCGGGTCGACCCTCTACGTCCGATGGACATCGGATCCCGAGAAGATGGCGAGCCTCAGCGGCAACGCGGAGCTCTGCGTTCAGCCCGAGCCCGGTATCCAGGTCCACAAGAGCAACGACGCCGCCGACACCGTCGAGCCCGGCACCGAGGTGACCTACACCTACGAGGTGAAGAACACCGGCAACACGTCCCTGACCGACGTGGTGGTCAAGGACCAGGTGATGGGCAGCGACGACGCAGCCTGCGAGCCGGTCGCCTTGCAGTCAAGCGATGGCAACGACGACGACATCCTCGCCCCGGGCGAGACGTGGACCTTCAGCTGCACGACTGCGCTGCAGTCCACGACCTCCAACGAGGCCTGTGTCAGCGCCAACGTCTCCGATGCAGAGGGGACGGTCGACCAGCAGGCTGAGCCGGTCGAGGCCTGCGACGACAACACGGTCGAGGTTTCGCACTCTCCCGAGCAGACGGTCGAGGCTGGCACCGGCACGCCGGCTGGCAGCATTCCGAACTCGGCCCTCGGCGGCAGCGGGCCGAACCCGCTGCCGACCGATCCTCTTCAGCATGGTGCTGCTGGCTCCCTTGGGACGCTCGCGTACACCAACGTGAAGGTCGTGGCCCGCCGCAACCGGTAGGCCCGCGACTCGGCACTCCCTGAAGGACGGGGTGGAGGTTCGCCTCCACCCCGTCCCGCTGTGTCCGGGTCGATGCGAGGCGTGGTGCCGGAGGTGGGAGTCGAACCCACACGAGCTTGCGCCCACCGGATTTTGAGTCCGGCGCGTCTGCCGATTCCGCCACTCCGGCGCCGGGCCTGATGGTACCTGCGCCGACAGCGCCGTGGCTAGGCGCGGACCTCCTGGCGCATGAACCTGACGTACGCGACCGCGAAGCAGACCGCGGTCATCGCGACGAGCGCCACGACGTGCGGCCAGACCAGGAGCAGGCTCTGGTCGAGCGACAGGAGCTGGCCCTCGGCCTGCTGCTGCCCCTGCTGGAGCTGGCCGATCGTCGCCGGCGTCGAGTCCGTCGTCACGCGACGGGTTCAGGAGGACCGGCGACGCCTCCGGGAAGAGGGTCAGCGGCAGGAGCCGGAGGATGGTCTCGGACAGCGCGGTCAGCGAGAGCGCCTGGTCGATCGCGGTCGGCGCTGGCGACCGGCGCCACGACCCCGGCGATCAGCCCCACGATCAGCTGGCCGAAGATCGCGACGAGGAGCCAGACGCCGAACCCGACCAGGGCGGCCGTCGCGGCGCGCCGGATGACGACCGAGAGCAGCAGGCCGAACGCCAGCCAGAGGCTCACCCAGACCACTGGAGGACGAGCCAGGCCAGGAGCCGGACGACCTCGGCGAGGCTCGGCACGATGCCCCAGCCGGACGATCCCGAAGCCCGAGATGACGCCGACCACCGCGACCAGGACGATCGTGATGATCGCGCAGCGCCGGCGACGAACTTGCCGTTGATCACGTCGTCGCGGTGGATCGGCTGGGAGAGCAGGCGCGGCAGGGTCCCCTCGGCGCGCTCGCCGTTCACCGCGTCGAAGGCGAACGCGACCCCGAGCAGCGGCGCGACGATGCCGACGAAGCCGAATGACTCGAGCCCGAAGATCGAGACGTCCTGGGGCCGATGATGAAGAGCGACGAGGAAGACGGCCTGCGCGCCGCTCGATCTGCGACGCCACGTAGCGGATGCGCTCGGACGCGAAGAAGAGGGGGATCGCCGCGGCAGCCGAGCACGATCAGCAGGACGAAGAAGCGGACGCTGAGGACGTGGTCGGCGATCTCCTTGCGCGGCGACCACCAGCCAGCCGGAGCGGGGCAGGCGGCGGCTCGCGGCGGCGTCCGCCGGCATCGGTCGCCTCGGCGGCGGTCATGCCGCGCCCCGGCCGCCATCGCTCGGCGGCTGCGGGTCCACGCAGTCCGGCCGATGCGAGCGCGGCGCGGTAGATCTCGTCGAGCGACGGCTCGAGCTCGAGCGGATGGCGGTCAGCCCCAGGCTCGCCGCGGCGGCGGCGGCGAGGACCGCCTCGCGAACGCTGCCGTCCGCGTCGGCCGGGCGGACGGTCAGCGCTCCACGGGTCGTCGGCGGTCGCGCCGGGCTCGACCGCTCGACGCTCGGGATCGCCGCGAGGATGGCCGATCCGTTCGCGCCGGCCGCGCTGCTCCGCCCTCGAAGCGTCGCCTCGAGGT
Organism: uncultured Chloroflexia bacterium; assembly: GCA_963738475.1. GTDB lineage: Bacteria > Chloroflexota > Limnocylindria > Limnocylindrales > CSP1-4 > SPCO01. The sequence goes on along the minus strand of CAVTWU010000021.1, from coordinate 6,709 downwards.
GCGCGGCGCCGTCGCCGAACTTCGTCGCGAGCTCGGCACGGTGCCCAGGCCGATGAGCCGCCCGGCGGCGAAGATCCCGACCCGGTCGCAGACCGACTGCACCTGGTCCAGCAGGTGGCTGGAGAGGAGGACCGTCATGCCGCGCTCGCGCACGAGCTCGCGGAGCAGCTCCAGGATCTCGACCACGCCGATCGGGTCGATCGAGGCGGTCGGCTCGTCGAGGATCAGGATCTCGGGGTCCTTGATCAGCGCGTCGGCGATGCCGAGCCGCTGGAGCATGCCCCGCGAGTACGTGTCGGTCGGGTGTCGGCCGCGGTCGGTCAGGCCCACCTGCTCGAGCGACGCTCGTCGATGTGCTCCTCGGCCTCCGCGCCGGTCGAGCCCGTTGAGCCGCGCCGTGTAGCGCAGGTTCTGCCGGCCGGTCATGTCGCCGTAGAAGCCGACCGAAGTCGGGCAGGTAGCCGACCCGCCGCTTCACCTCGAGCGGGTCGCGCGCCGGGTCCAGCCCCACGACCCGCGCGCTCCCGCGGTCGGCTCGGTCAGCCCGAGCAGCATGAGGATCGTGGTCGTCTTGCCGGCGCCGTTCTGGCCGAGCAGGCCGAAGATCTCGCCGCGGCTGACCTCGAGGTCGAGGCGCGTCGACGGCGATCAGGTCGCCGTAGCGCTTGGTCAGGCCCGCGTCCGGATGACCGGTCGGGCGCAGGCCGGATCGGCCGGGCTCGGCGTCGGTGGCCGAGTCATCGGGCTACCGCCGGCCGTAGCGCTGGAAGACCCACCACACGCCGGCCAGCGACGGCGACGATCAGCGCGATGCCCGACGACGCCCCACAGCAGCGAGGTCTCGACCGTGATCCGGATCTCCATCGAGTCGCGGGTGGACTGGTCGCCGGTGGCCGTGATCGTGATGTTGTAGTCGCCGGCGATCGCGTCGCCCGACGGCTTCACCTGGGCGTTCACGGTGACCGTGTCGCTCCCGGCCGCGAGCGAGGCGATCGTGTCCTGGTCTGAACGTGACCTTCCAGTCGGTCGGCGCGCTGGCCGTGAGCTTGACGTTCGTGCTCAGCGGCGGGTCCCCGAGTTCGTTGCCGATGACCGCTGCTGGGTGATCGCGCTGCCGGCGGCGCCGTGCCCGTTGAGGCGCCCGTCCGGCGTGGTCGAGCGGCGAGGTCGTACGTGCCGGTCACCTCGACCTGGAGAGCTGCGCGTTGATCGTTGCGCTCGCCGGCGATCGCCACGACCTGGATGTCGTAGTGCCCGCCGGGACGCCGGCCGGCGGCTTGGCGCTGACCGTGACGCCGGAGGTCGCCCGGCCTTGATCGATCGCGCTGGCGGCCTGCGACTGGCCGGTCAGGGTGGCCTCGACCGTCCAGCCGGTCGGGCCCCTGGGCGTTCACCGAGTAGGTCAGGTCCTCGGCGCGTGTCGTTGCGTCAGGGTCAGGTTGAAGGTGAAGGTGCTGCCCGACGCGCCCTGGAGGGTCGGCACGTCGCTGCTCAGGGTCACGTCGCCGGCCATCGCCGCGCTCACGGTGATGACCAGCGGCAGCTCGGCACGAACCCCGCCGGCGAGTCCCGTGCCACCGTCAGGTGCGTCGACGCCGTCGGTGGCGGTGGCCGGCACCTGGACCTCGAGGCTCAGCGTCGCCTTGCCGGTCTCATCGGTCTGGATCCCGTTGACGACGTAGCCGCCGCCGCGCAGGGTCGCCTTCCAGTCGGCCGGGGCACCAGCTGACCGAGACCGCGACCTGCTGGCTGGGCGTTCGCGGAGACGGTGATCGAGAAGGTCACCTTCGAGCCGGGCGCGACCGAGACCGCGGGGTACGGCGTCGTCAGGCTCAGCCCGGCGGCGATCGCGGTCGGGGCCAGGGCCAGCGTCATGGTCAGCAGGCCGATCGCGGCGAGCGCTCGCGCTCGGCCACGGCCGGCGGCAGGCGGGAGGGCGCGACGGTCGCGCCCACGGGTCGGCAGGATCGCCACTCGGACTCCTCCAGGCGTCACGGTTCTTCCGCGTCAGGTCGGCGCAATGAGCAAGGTAGTCGCCGCGCGCCGGTTTGCAAGCAACGCGCGGACAACAAATTGTTGAGATCGGTGAACCGATGCGCCGTTCAGGCGGCGCTGAGGTCCCGCCTCCGTGGGCTCGATCCGGAAGACCGGATGATCGCCCGGGTCGGGGATTCGCGGCAAAGAACCCGGTCACCGAACGGCCGACGCCGTCCGGTAGGCGCCGATGACGCGCTCACGCTGCGACCCGATCACCTCGACCGCGTGGAACGGCTCGACGCGACCGTGCATGCGCAGCTCGCCCGCGCCCGGCCGCGCGCAGGTTCCTGCGCCCATGACGTGTCGCCGCGACCCGGAGACCAGGTAGCGGGCGCCCTCGAACTCGAACGGCCCGCCGATCGGCACGGTATGGGGCGTTCCGCTGCGCCGTCCCTTCACCGTCAGCGCCGGAAAGAGGCCGACGCGCAGCACGACGGGGTTGACGAGATCGATCATCCAGCGAGGGGAGCGGATGACGGGGAGCGGTTGCGTCTTCATCGGTCTGGCCTTCCATGCGTGACCTTCGCGAACACTCTCCCGACAGCGCGCGGCTCGGCCGAGATGCCTTTGTCCCGAACTGCGGTGCCATTCGGTCCGTCGGCGGCGGTGTGATGATAGGAAGCACATGCCCGCCCCCGACCCGGCCCGACCGGGCTCACGCACCGCGCCGCTCCCCGACGAGGAGGCGGTGGTGGCGCGTGCCTGCGCGGGGGATCGGGCCGCGCTTCACCCAGCTGATGGAGCACTACCAGTCGGCCTGCTACGGCCTCGCCTGGCGCCTGCTCGGCGACCCCGACCAGGCGGCCGATGCGGCCCAGGACGCGTTCGTGCACGCCTACGACGCGATCGCCAAGTACCGCGGCGGCCTCTTCCGCTCGTGGCTGCTGCGCATCACCGCCAACGCCAGCTACGACATCCTGCGGCGGGCCCAGCGGCGGCCGACCACCGCCCTGCCCGATGCGGAGGAGGGCGAGGCGGAGCTGCCCGACCTGGGCGCCGCCGACCCCGAGGCGGAGGCCGGGCGCTCGGAGCTGTACCGCTACCTCGACGCCGCCCTGCGGCTGCTGCCCCACGACCAGCGCGCCGCGGTCGTGCTGTGCGACGTCTACGGCATGGACTACGGCGAGGTGGCGTCGGCCACCGAATCCGCGCTCGGCACGGTCAAGTCACGCATCCACCGCGGCCGCCTCCGGCTGCGCGAATTGATGGCCGAGCACCGGGAACTGTTCCTGAACGAGGCGCGTCTGGACCGATGACCATGCAGCACAGCACGCACCCCGACGACGAGCGGCTCGCCGCCTACGCCAGCGCCGATCGCGAGGCCGTCTCCGACAGGGAGCTCGCCGCGCACATTAGCAGCTGCGAGCGCTGCCGCCCCATCGTCGACGAGCTGGCCATCCTGCGCGACGCGCTCGCGCAACTCCCCGACATCGCCCCCTCCCGCCCGCTCCGCCTCATTCCACCCGTCGCCGAGCCCGCCGCGCGCCGCTCCCGGCGCGATCGGGTGGCTCCGCGCGCCTCGCCGCACCGGCGATGGCGGCCGGCGCCGGGTTGGTGCTCGTCGGCGCGGTCGGCGTCTCGGGCCTCGCCGGAGGGCTTGCCGGCAAGGCGGCCGACGCTTCGCTGCGGAATCCTCGAACGGCGCCGGCGCGCGGCGGACAACGGCGGCGCCCACGTCCGCAGGTCCCGCCATGACCACCGACGGCGAGTCCTACCGGCCGCACCGACGACGCCGCGCAGCCAGACCGGCGGGGATTCGCGCCGCGCCGGTGCCGAGCGCGAGCCCGGGACATCGAGACGGATCGCGACGCGGCCGAGCAGCCGTGGCTGACGCTCCTGATCGCCGGCTTCGGCCTCTTCGGGATCTCCGCGATCCTGCGCTTCTCCCTGGCCCCCCGCGCCGGCTAGGCGAGCTTTCCCGAACACCACCGCCGTCGGCCAGCAGCGTCAGGAAGACGACCGCGACGATCAGTGCCGCCCAGCCCGAGTCTCGGAAGGTTCGCGGCGCGCTCTCCAGCGGCTGCGGCCGGCGGGTCGGCGGGATCGGCACCTCGCCGGGCTGACGCACCGTCCTCGGTGCGGCCCGCGTCTCCGCTGCCGTCGCCCGCCACGACGCCCAGGTCCGTGGTCGTGGTCGGCTGGGCGGGCGGATCGGACGCGGGAGGCAGCCCAGTGACCGCTGCTCGGCGTCCCGGCGGTGGGTGAGCCGCGTCGTACTCGGCGCGGCGGGTCGGGACGACAGGATCGCCCACGCCTCGTTGACGCAGCTGCATCTGCGCGGCCACCTGCTCGTCGGGATGGAGATCGGGGTGGAAAGCGCTTGGCCAGGCGCCGATGGGCGAGCGCCACCTGCTGCGGGCTCGCTTCGCGGGCGATGCCGAGGACCGCGTACGGGTCGGGCGGGCGTCTCCCTCGGCATCCCTGCGGATTCTAGGCGGCGGCCCGCCCGGGAGGCGGCCCGTCGCATCGGTCTAGACTCCGGCCATGGCCGATCGGCCACCGGTCCTCATGCTCATCGACGGCCCGAGCATCGTCTACCGGGCTATTTCGCGACGATGCAGACCCCGCTGACGACCTCGAACGGGACGCTGGTGAACGCCATCTTCGGCTTCCTCAACATCGTCCTGCGCGGCATGCAGGACCTGAAGCCGGACTACGCGATCGTGAGCTTCGACCTCGGCAAGCCCGCAGTTCCGGTTCGCCGCGTACCCGGACTACAAGGCCGGCCGACCCTCGATGCCCGACGACCTGCGCGCGCAGTTCCCGATCGTGCGCGAGCTGGTGGCGATGATGGGCATGCCGATCATCGAGCTGGAGGGCTACGAGGCCGATGACGTGATCGGCAGCCTCGCCGTCCAGTCGTCGGCGGCCGGGGTCGACGTCTACATCGTGTCCGGCGACCTGGACGGGCTCCAGCTCGTGGACGAGCACATCCGGCTGCTCACGACCCGGATGGGCGTGGCCAACACGGTCATCTACGACGGGCCAAGGTCGCAGGAGCGATACGGCCTGCGGCCCGACCAGATGCTCGACTACAAGGCGCTGAAGGGCGACACCTCGGACAACCTCCCCGGCGTGCCCGGGGTGGGGGAGAAGACCGCGGTCGCGCTCCTCCAGCAGTTCGGGACCGCTCGACGCGATGTACGAGCGCCTGGACGAGGTGAAGGGCAAGCTCCGCGAGCGCCTGGCCGAGCATCGCGAGCCGAGGCCTTCATGTGCCGCCAGGTCGGCCGCATCGTCACCGACCTGCCGCGTCGAGCTCGACCTCGAGGCGGCGCGCACCGGCCGGTACGACCGGCGCGCCCTGGCCCAGCGCTTCCGGGAGCTCGAGTTCCGCTCGCTGATCGACCGGCTGCCGCCGTCGACCATCGCGCCGACCGGGCACGAGCGCCGGAGGACGAGACGGAGGGCGGGCTCCAGCTGTCGCTCGATCTGCTCGGCGGCGGCGGCGGCGCGCGCCGCCGGTCCGGCGGCCGCGGCCGAGCCCCCGGCTCGCCCGAGTCGCCGTCCAGCCCACGCTGGTCGATCCCGGGGCGCGATCGAGCACGTCGACCCGCGGATCCCCGCGCAGCGAGGCGCGACCTGCGTGGAGCTGGAGGCGTGGCTGGCGGCCCATGGCGAGGACGTGGGCCTCGGCGCGGCGGCCGGGCGGGGGCCGCCCCTGGAGCCGCGCCCTGCTGGGCATCGCCTTGGCCGGCCGCGACGGGAGTCGTGGTACCTGCCGCTCGGCCCGACGGCAGACGCCGACGCCTGGCTGCCGCGCTGGTTCGCCCGGGCCGATCGCCCGCTGATCGGTCACGACCTGAAACCGCTGTGGACCATGCTCCTGCGGCGCGGGATCGAGCTCGCGCGGGCCGGCGTTCGACACCGCGGTCGCGTCGTACATGCTCAACCCGGCGCTCCGGGCCCAGACCCGTCGACGACCTGGCCGCGCAGCGATTCGGGGCCGAACTGCCGCCCCGGCCGGTATCAGCGGAGAGCGGCGCCGAGGAGGCGATCGTCGCCCGCCGAGCGGCGGCCGAGGCGCTGACCGCCCTGCTGGCCAAGCCGCCCTCGAGGACGAGATGGCCGACGTCCAGCCTGGCCAACCTCTTCCGGGAGGTCGAGATGCCGCTGCTCCCGGTCCTGGCCCGGATGGAGCTGGCCGGCGTCCAGATCGACCGCGACGCTGCTCGCCGCCATGGCCGAGGAGTTCGCGCGGGCAGCTCGCCGCGCTGGAGGGAAGGATCTACCGAGGCTGGTCGGCCATCCCTTCAACATCGGTTCACCCAGCCAGCTCGAGCAGATCCTCTTCGACGAGCTGGGGCTGCCCGCCACCAAGCGGACGCAGACCGGCGACTCGACCGATGCATCGGTCCTCGAGGAGCTGCGCAGACAAGCACCCGGTGGTGGCGCCAGATCCTCGAGCACCGCCAGCTCGCCAAGCTCAAGTCCACCTACGTCGACGCCCTGCCCGCGCTGCGTGGACGGCGACGGCCGGCTGCACACCACCTACTCGCAGGCGGTGGCCGCCACCGGGCGCCTGTCGAGCACCGATCCGAACCTCCAGAACATCCCGATCCGCACGGCCCTGGGCCGGCGCATCCGGCGGGCGTTCGTGGCGCCGCCCGGCAAGCTGCTGCTGGCCGCGGACTACTCGCAGGTCGAGCTGCGCATCCTCAAGCAATGCGTC
>CAVTWU010000020.1:0-112864 GCA_963738475.1 uncultured Chloroflexia bacterium | reverse complement strand
CGACGGCAAGCGGCCGTGACCGCCGCGACGCCGGAGCAAGTCGTGCGATCCTAGGACGCGTGACCGATCCCCGCGCTACCGACGAGACGCGCATCGATCGCTGGCTGTGCGCGGTGCGCCTCGTGAAGACCCGCCCGCTTGCGACCCGGTTGTGCGAGGGCGGCCACGTCCTCGTGAATGGATCGCCGGCGAAGCCGTCGACGAAGGTTCGCGCAGGCGATCGGGTGGAGGCCCTCATCGCGGATCGCGAGCGCATCGTCGAGGTCGTGCGGCCGATCGAGTCGCGTGTCGGGGCCCCCGTCGCCGCGACCTGCTACGTGGACCACAGCCCGCCGGTCGTGCCGGAGGCCGGGCCGGAGATCATGCCCGTGCGTGGGGAGGGCCGGCCCAGCAAGCGCCTCCGGCGCGAGCTCGAGCGCCTGCGCCGGGCCGCCGACGCCTGAGTGAGCGAGGTCCCCATGGTCGAAGACGAGCTTGAGGGCGCCCGCATCGTCGACTTCCCGCTGCGCGGCGAGTGGATAGCCGTGCAGACCCCCGCGAGCCGGATCCCGAGCCACGGCACCGACATGCTGGGCCAGCGCTACGCGTTCGACCTCATCCGGTTCGATCCGCGGAAGGGCTCGCGGTACCACCCCGCCGGCGGCCTGCGGACGCTGCTCCTCGGCGTGCCCACGCGCGAGTGCCATGGCTGGGGCGAGCCGATCCACGCCCCGCTCGACGGGGAGGTGGTCGCGGCCCGCGATGGGCTCCAGGAGCGCAGCCGGATCCACCCCGTCCGGGAGCTCGGGCTCGTCCTCAAGAACGGCCTGACGTTCCGCCCGACCCCGGACCACCTGCATCGCGTCATGGGCAACCACGTCATCCTCAGGTGCGGTGACGTCTACGCCGGGTTCGCCCACCTGACGACCGGCTCCGTGGCGGTCGAGGCTGGCCAGCAGGTGCGGGTCGGCGACGTGCTCGGACGGGTCGGGCACACGGGCAACTCGACGGCTCCCCACCTCCACTTCCAGCTCATGGACGGCCCCGACCCGCTGACCGCGCATGGGATCCCATGCGCCTTCCGCGAATACGAGGTCTGGCGCGACGGTGGCTGGCAGCGGGTCGAGCACGCCATCCCGAAGAGCACGGACCGGATCCGTTCGGTGTCGGGCTGATCGACTGAAGCTGCGACGCGTCGGGAGCAGGCCGCATTCGCGCAATGCTGCATGAATCGACGGCGCTAGATAGTTCACCACATGGTGAACTGTCAACGGGAAGCCACCGTTGCCGCACGGATCTCGACCGGCTGTTCGCCGCCCTGGCCAACGGTCATCGGCGCGAGATCGTGCACCTGCTGGGCTGCAGCCATCCCCGATCAGCCGACTCGCGGCGGCGCGCGGACTGTCGCTGCCGGCCATGAACAAGCACGTCCACGTGCTCGAGGCCGCCGGCCTGGTGACGCGCCGCAAGCTGGGTCGGACCACGTTCCTGACGCTCGACCGCGCCGCCATCCTCGACGCTCCAGGCCTGGCTCCGCGAGTTCCATGCCTACTGGGGGACCGAGAAGGAGACCCTCGAGAACTACGAGCGTCCGTTGACCGGCGACCGACCATCGAAGGGAGGACCGATGAAATTCCTGGTGCTGTTCCACGACACGTGGGAGCCGAAGCCCGAGATCCAGCAGGCCTGGCAGGCATGGTTCGCCAAGGTCGGCGATCGGTTCGTCGACAGCGGCAACCCGTTCACCGGAGGGCTTCGAGGTGACGCACGCGGGATCGCGCGAGCTGTCCGCGTCGGATGGGTCGCGACCGGCTACTCGATCATCTCGGCCGAGAGCCGCGAGGCGGCCGAGGCCCTGCTCGAGGGCTGCCCGTACGTTCGAGCGTCCGACTCTACGAAGCCACGGCCATGTGAAGGGGCCTGTCACTGCCATGTGGTTGATCGGGGCTCACTATGGCGGCAGCCACGACGCAGAGCACCCCAACGGCAAGGCGGACGGCGATGCTCGGGACAGCCAGCGACCCGACGATGCCATCGCTGTACGCCATCAGGTCCACGATCGAGCTCAGGACGTAGTACGCCGCCAGGCTGGCCAGGACGACCGCCTGCCTGTCGGCCTCGCGTCGATCGTGGCCGCCAGGAATCCAGCCCCCGCAAGCAGGGCCACCCCCTCGGTCCGCATCAGGAACTCGAGCGTGGCCGTCGAGGGGATCCCGACCACGGACAGCATCGTGCCCGGCGCGAAGAGATATGCGAGCCGATCGCCGCGAAGACGACGATCGATACCGCGACGAGCGCACGTCCGAGACTCATGTCGGCCTCCGCATCGATCAGGCATGGGTCGCCCCGCGCGCGGCGTCGAGCCGTACCATCCTACGATGCAACGCTTGCCCGGCGGCTTCGATGTCGAGGGCCCGGTCCAGGCCGAGGTCTTCGTCGTCTGGCTGGCCGGCGACCACCTCGAGCTGACCGGTCCGTGCGGACCGGCCCCGTGGCTGCTCGAGCTCGGCCCGACCGATCACCCGGTCGAGGTCGTGACCCGGATCGTTCGCGATGTGGTCGGCGAGCCCCTGCTCGTCCACTCGACCTCGTGGCGGCGCGACCGCGACGCGGTGATCCTGAGCTTCGTCGTGGTGATCGACGGAGCCCTCGTCGGCTCGATGGCCAGCCTGCCGATCGAGCGGAGCGAGCTGGCGCGCGGCGAGGCGACCGCCGCCCCACGCGAGATCGCGACGACGCCAGGTCGTCGAGCACGGCCTGCGCCACATGGCCTGGCTGGCGAAGGACGACCCGTCGTGGCCGCCGAGCTCCCGGCCGGCTGGCGCGATCCTGCTCGCGGGCTACGTCCCCGAGCCGTTCCGGAACCTCGGCTGAAGGAGGACTCAGATGGACGACGAGACCGATCACGGTCCGCTGCGCCTGCGGCTGGGAGACGACCGGGACCGAGGACGACGTCGTGGAGGCGACGACGAGCACGGCCGCCGGCTGCACAACATGACCCCGACCCGCGACGAGGTCCTGGCGATGGCGGTCGCCGGGCCCGACGGACACGACGATCCCGCCGGTTGATGTCGTAGCGGTCGCGCCGGCCGGCAGCCATGAGTGCGACCGGCCACGATCGATCAGAGAACCTCACTCAGCTCGCAGGTCCTGCCCTCGCTGGATCGGGTGGCGTTCGCGTCTCGAGCCACGAAGCGAGCATGTCGGACACGAGGCTCATGGCCCCCTCGCTCGTCCGGCCGGTCTCCTGGAGCGAGCCGATGACCCACCGACCGAACACGGTCATCACCACCGCCACGGCGTCCTCGTCCGAGGACAAGGGCCCGAGCGCCGCGCGCACAAGGGCATCCAGTTGCCGATAGAAGCTCGCCTCAGCATCGGCCCAGAATGAGACACCGGGGCCCTCCCGCTGCGACGCGCGGTACCACGACTCACTCCGATCGAAGAACGCCGACAGCTCCCGAGGGAGGAGATCGACCCGATCGCGCAGCCCGTCGACTCCGTCGAGGAGGTCCGGCGTCGGCATCCGCAACTCCCCGAAGATCTCCCCGGTGACTTCAGTCGCGAGCGCTGCGGCGGACCCGAAGTGGTTAGCGACCGTCCCGGGAGCGACGTCGGCTCGCCGGGCGATGTCGAGCATCGTCGTCGCCGAGACGCCCTGCTCCTTGTAGAGATCGAGCGCCGCGGCGATGATCCGCCGGCGCGTATCGGCTTGCTGCTCTGCCCGTTTGCCGAGGCTGTACGCGCGGGGCACGGAGCTCCTTCCATGCTATCGAGATTAATCTATTGACTTGTTGATGCAGTCAATATAGCGTGCTGCCACCAACCGCGAGTGCCTTGAGGGAGACGATCGATGGCGTGGAGTGGACTCTACCCCTGGTTGCTCGTCCTGCACGTCACGAGCGCCCTCGCCTTCCTGGCCGTTCACGGGATCTCGATGGGCGTCTGGTGGCGGATCCGACGCGAACGCGACCGGGCGAAGCTGGTCACGCTGCTGGAGTTGTCCCAGGGGTTCATCACGCCGATGTTGATGGTCGGACTGGCACTCATCGTCAGCGGCATCCTGGTGGGTGTCGCCGCGGCGTGGTGGTTCAACGGCCAGTGGTGGCTGTGGACCTCGATCGGGCTCCTGGTCGCCATCGTCCTGCTGATGAACCCGCTCGTGGGGGTCCCGTTGCAGATGGTCCGCCGCGGCCTGTGCATGCCGACGATGCGCGACGACAAGTACGGGACGCTCGCTGAACCGGTCGACGACGCCGAGCTGGACCGACTCCTGCGCGATCCCCGTCCGACAGCAGGCGCGACGATCGGGATCGTCGGGATCGTCCTGATCACCTGGCTCATGGAGACCAAGCCGTTCTGATGGGCGGACGAGGAGGCAGGAGGATGTGGTGACCATCGACCCGACACTTGACACCGTCGGCCGACGTTCCGCGCAGCTGGCGGCGGGCATGACCATCGCGGGCGCCGCGAGCCTGGCCGCCTTCTTCGCCGTCGGCCAGCCTTGGGGGACGATCAACGACGCCTCGGCGATCGCGCTCGCGGCGAGCACGGTGCCGATCGCCGTGGGGCTCGCCCGGCGAAACCCCCGCTCAGTGGCCCTCACGATCGGCGTCGGCTTCAATGTCATCGGCGCGTGCACGACATCGGCGTATACGGCGTTGCTCATCGCCCGACGGATGTCGTTCGATGAGAGCTTGCTTGGCGTCGTCGGTGGCCAGGCACTCATCGGTTGCTGGCTCGTCCTGGTCGGACTGGCTGCGTGGTCCGACCCGCGTCGCGACCGTTCGCGGGCCTCGCGATCACGGGCGGGATGGGCCTGCTCGCCACCGCCGCCGGGATCGCGACCCGCGGCATGGAGAGCCGGATGGCACCCGTCGGATTTGCTGTGGCCTTCATCGGGACGCTCGGCTCGTATGCCCTCCTGGGTCGGCGTTCGATCCGCGACGGCCGGGTCGCCGCGGTCGGCAACCCAGGGTGGACCGCATGAGGAGTCAATCGATGGCATCCCGTCCACCGGCCGGGACGCTCTGGCTGCGCGTCGCCGGCGTCGCCTCGCTGGCGAGCTCCGCGGTCGCGGCGATCGCAGTGGTCTTGCTCACGCTGATGTTCCTCGCCTTCGGCCTGGGTGCCGCGTCGGCTGGACAAGCGTTCGGCTGGATCAACGATGTGTTGATCCTCGTGGCCTACGCGCTTGCCTTGCCCGGCGTGCTGGCGACGGCGGCGCTGCTTCGGTCCCGTCGTGCCGGTCTTGTCACGGTCGCGGCCCTCGTCGCGGTCGCAGCCATCGTCGTCATCGTGGCGCTGCAGTGGCAGCTGGTCACGGGCGGGCTGTCATTCGAAGAGCAAGTCGGCCCGGTCTCGGTGGCGTTCCTTGCGCTGGGCGCCTGGTTCGTCCTCTCGGCGTACCTCGGCGCCGGAGTCCTCCCGTACGGCGTCGGGACCGCGGTGGCGGCCGCGTTCTACATCGGCTACCCGCTCCTGGCCTTTCGCCTGGGCCGGTCCCTCTCGGGGCGCAGCGGCTAGCCGGCACGGCGCTCGGGCGCCGCGGGCTTACTTGGCTTCGAGGAGCGGGATCAGTCGCGCCGCGAGGATCGCGCGGAAGAGATCGACCGCGATGGCGGCTCGGTCGGCGTCGGCGATGGAGGTGTCCAGGAGCGGGTCGACGAGCAGGTCGATCTGGTCGCGGCGCTCGGACGGGGAGAGCCCGGGCCGCGCGGTCGTGGAGACGTCCCAGAATTCGTCGTAGAGGAACCAGGCCAGATCGTCATAGATCAGGCCCGCCTCGACCTCCCAGGCCTGCGCGGACTTCATCGCGGAGCCGACCTCGAGCATCGCCGGGACGCCGCTCTGCAGCAGCCGGCTCAGGGCGCTCTCCCGCGTGTCGGCCAGCTCGTCCACGCTGACGCTGGCGACGGCCGCGGTCCCGAGCACGGCGCCCCAGCGGCTGGCCGACCGCGACGCCGACTTGCTCTCCAGGTTGCGAAGGCACGAGTGGAACGCTCGCGCGACCGCGCGTGCCCGAGCCGCCGGCTCGCCGCCGATCACGAGCAGGGCCCTCTGGAGCCGCCACACGTCGGCGGGCGTGGGGTCGACGAGGATGCGATCGAAGGCCGCCCTTGCCGCAGCCTGCGCGGTCTCGCTCAACGGATCGTCTCCAGGTGGGGATGTCGGCTGTCAGCCTACTGCCGAGCGGACCCGTCCGGCACGGCGAACGCATGCCGAACCGAGCCGCCGTGAGGCTCCAGGCCCGCCCGGCACCCGCAGGCCGACGCGTCAGGCCGAGTGCACCAGCTCGGCCGTCTCCGCTCGAACGGGTTCGGCAGGCAGTTCGAGCAACTCCTGCGCGATCGATGCCGCCCACGCGTAGATGGCGGTCCAGTCGCGATGGTCGCCGTATGGCGCCTTGACCATCGACAGGATCCGGCGCTCGAAGAAGCCTGACTCGTCCTTGTCCGCCTTTCCGGCGAAGACGCGATGGTCGCGGGCCCCGACCAACTCCATGAGCTTGACCCCCTCCGCTGCGTCGGCCGGATCGACGATGTCGCCGAGCGGACCGCTGGAGAACAGCCAGACGGGTCGGGCGCGGAGGGCCTCCGCGGAGTGGTTGATCAGGCCACGCGCGGGCCCCATCCAGCGACCCATGTACAGGGCGCTCCCGACGATCACCGCGTCGTAGGGGAGGACGGCTTCGACATGCTCGGCGTCGACGACGTCGACCTCGATCCCGGCTTCACGGATGGTCGCGCCGATCGACCCGGCGATCTCGGCGGTGCTGCCGTGCTTCGACGACACGGCGATCAGGACCTTCATGGCATGGCTCCCTAGCGGCGCGTCACTGCCTCCGCGCCTGACCAGCGTGACTCCGGTGCCAGGCTTCGGCGAGTGCCATCCGTCGTGAAGATGGCCTGCGCCCGACCAGGGTCCCGTCCCGGCCTACCTCCGGCTGACCGGCTCCGCGACCTGACGCGGGATCGCTCGCCCGTAGGCGAGGAGCGCGAACGCGCTCACGAGGCCCATGACGACCGTGCCGAGCATCGCCGCCGTCAGCCCGACGGTCACGGACAGGAAGCCCATCGCCGGCGGATAGACGACCGAACCCGCGACGGCCATGCCGGTGAGCGATCCGCCGACCGCCGCCGACCGCTCCGGATAGCGCTCGCCGCCGAGGGCGACGATCATCGGGAAGACCGGCCCCGAGGCGATCCCGGCGAGACCGAACGCGGCGATCGAGAGTGGGAGTGATGGCGCCAGGATCGCGACCGCGAGTCAGGGCCGCCATCGCGATCGTGCACGCGATCGTGAAGAGCAGGTGGTCGAACCGGTCGGCCACCGCCGAGGCCAGCAGGCGCCCGACGGTCAGGCCCGCCCAGTACAGCGAGAGCGCGAACGTCGCGGTGGTCAGCGGCGCCGGCTCCAGGAACCGGACGAGCCAGTTCGACACGCCGACCTCGGCGGCCACGTACGTCGCGATGGCGATCCCCAGCAGCAGGAGCGGACCCGCCAGCAGGCGTGGTGCCGAGACTCCGGGTCGGCGCTGACGCCGTCTCGGGTGCGCCATCGGCGGCCGTCGCTCGTCGTCCACTCGGCATCGGGACGACGGCGTACGCGATCGCCAGCAGCGACACGACCGCGCCGGTGCCGATCGCGACGGTCTGCCACGGGACGCCGCTCTCGACGAGCGCCCCCATCGTGACCGGCGCCGCCAGGGCTCCGACGGCGAACGACACGTGCAGCAGGTTCATCGCCCGGCCCCGACCCTCGCGATAGACGTCGAGGACGAGGCCGTTCGCGCCACCGTCCAGGCAGCCGGCACCGGCGCCGGCGACGAGCGCCGCCGCGACGAACACGGTCCAGGTCGGCGCCAGCCCCAGGCCCGCGATGCCCGCGCCATGGATCAGCACGGCGCCGCCCAGGACCAGCCGACGACCCAGGCGTTCGGTCAGCGCACCCCCACCGAACGACGCCGTCGCGTACGCCAGCGCATACGCGAGGTAGATGACGCCGATCCCGGCATCGGTCTGGTCGAACGTCTCCTTGATCGAGCGGATGAGCGACGGGACGAGGAGTCCGGTCCAGCCGATGGCGAGAAGCGTCAGGCATCCGACGATGCCCGCAGCGAGTCGCCCTCGCGCGGTCATGCGGGCTGGGCGAAACAGGTTTCGCTTACGAGCCCATGTATGAGTCGGTCTTCTGCTTGGTCGCGAAGGCGCCGATGCCCCAGGTCCCGAGGTCGATCAGGAACGCCGCGCCGATGAAGATCAGGTTCAGGATGCTGAGACCGTTGCGTCTGCACGAGGCCGTAGATGAGGGTCGTCCACGGGAAGAACAGGAAGCCGCCGAGGAACAGGACGGGTCCGCCGAACAGGGTCTGCGCCCAGTAGGTCGCGTCGTTCGACCAGGCGACGAGGAGAACGAAGCGCGGGATCAGCGCGCCGAAGATCGCCATCATGAGCGGACCTCATCTAGTCGTAACGGTCGATCGCTCGACCGCGAACTCGAGACCGAGCTCGAACCGCCTAACAGTAGCAAGGTGGGTACACGCGGGAGGTCCGGCCGCGGCACCTCGTGGTGTCTCGCGGCACCTCGCCGCCGCCTAGCCCTGCGTCGGAGTCGCTGGGGGTCGGTTGCTGTAGCCGTACTCGGCGATCTCGGCGGCGACGCCTCGATACGCCTCCGTGTTCGGTGCGGTCCGGGCGCGAAGGCCGTCCACCAGTCGGTTGTACATCGAGAAGGCCGACGCGATGAGGACGGCGAGCTGGATGTCGGCGTCAGTCGCACCAGCCGCCGTCGCAGCCTCGACGTCGGCGGCGGTCAGCTCGAGCGGCGCGCGCTGCACGGTCCGCGCGATGTGCATCAAGGCCCGCATCTTGTCGTCGAGGCCGTCGGACGATCCGAGCTTGATGGTCTCGATGACGGCGATCCGCGGGGTGTCGCCGTCGCGTTCCAGCAGGGCGGTGGCGAACGCACCGTGCGAGTCCATGCAGAAGAAGCAGTCGTTCGCCGCGGACGTGGCGGTCGCGAGCATCTCCCGCTCGGCGCGACTGATCGTCGCGCCCGGGAAGTCGTTGACGAGCAGCTCGTCGGCCAGGCCACGCAGGTGGACGCCGAGACCCGGGCTCAACCGCATCGCCACCGAGATCCCCGGGACCTCGGGCAGGCCGCCCACGATGGGCTGTTCCATCGCGCGCTCCAGGCGCTCTTCGTCGCGTGCCATCCGCAGCCTCTCCTGTCGTCCGGGTCCTAACGGGTCCGCGCCAGTATGGGGCAGGATCCAGGATGGGCCGACCCGCGGCTGGGCAACCACGCGAGGTCGTGGACGCCGCCGATCCTTCGGTCAGATGCCGCCGGGGCCATCAGGAGGCGATCGGGGGTGACTCGAACAGCGTCCGCGCTCTGCTTCTGGTCGCCTCTGGCGGTCATCTGTTGGGCCCAGCCTTCAGCTGACCGGAACCTGTCACCACGTGTCGACCGGGACAGCATCTGACGGGAAGATCGCTCCCGGGATCCTTCCGGCCGGACCCGGCGACCGGACGAGCTAGCGGCCGCCGCCCGGGGGCAGCACGGCCACGTTCAGCCAGCGTGAGCCGGTCGCCTGGCGCATCACGAACGTCTGGGCGAACGGCTCGGTCGTGGTGGACTGCAGCGTGCCCCCGGCGTCGTACGTCTCCTTGACGACCGTGCCCGTCGAATCGAGGCCCAGGCTCAGGCCGTCCTGCCGACCGAACGGCACGATCAGCGCGATCGCGACGTCGTCGATCCGGTAGCGGTGGATCGTCGTCGAGCCGCTGGCGATCGCGTCGTCCAGCCGCCCCTGCATCTCGATGAGCCGATCGCCGTGGTCGACCGCGGTGAGGATCGCGCCATCGGCCCGCAGGAGGGCCTGGTTCTCCAGTTCGAGGTTCTCGGCGAGGGTCAGGACGAGGTCGCGCGCGCCGGCGCCCTCCAGCTCGTGGTCGTAGTCGGCCACGCCCTCCTCGAGCGTGATGGTCGGGAACGTGGCCGGATCGACGTCGTGGGGGACGCGTTCGAGGATGTCGGCCGCGCCGGGCACGACGACGCCGCGCGCCGGTGACCCGGCGGCCACGATCCCGACCCCGAGGACGAGCACGGAGGCGCCGATCAGCGCGACCCGGCCGGCTCCGCGGACGAGGCCCGCGCCGGCATGTCCGCCGGTGGCCAGGCGTCGGGCGAACCGACCCAGATCGTCCGCCGCGGAACGGGGTTCCGGCACGACCCGGTCCAGGAGTGGACGAGCGGCGCACACGACGACGAGGCCGGCGAGCAGGGCCACCTTCGTATCGAACTCGTTGGTCTGTGGCGCCATGAGGAGCGTGCTGGCGATCGCCACGAGGAGCCCGAACGCGAGCCGTCCGATCCGCCCGAGCGGCGTCGTCTTCGGGTCCGTGATCATGAAGAACAGGAAGATGAGGACCTCCGGCGAGGTCACGATGACGCGCCAGAAGTCGAAGCCGCAGACCGGGGCGAACGCCCAGCGCGCCGTCATGCAGTGCCCGGAGCCGGCCAGCAGTCCGACGCCGATCGACAGGGCGACCCAGAACATCGCGGCGAGGCCGAGCAGCTTCAGGCGCCGGGTGATGAGCAAACCGCCCGTGATGATGACCGCGTAGGCCGCGATCATCCAGGCGTTGAGCGGCGCCCACCAGAAGTCGAGCGGCTCGACGACCGTGCTGCCGAGCACGATGAACGCGATGACGAGCCCGATGTTGGACGGGTTGAAGACATGCGTGCCGCGGTACTTGATGAGGTACTTCGTCGCCAGGGAGAAGGCGGCCACGCCGGCGAAGATGTACCAGCCGAAGGTCGTCCAGTGGTCGCCGGGCTGCGTCCCGACCACGCGCAGGATGAGCGCGACGCCGCTGCCTGTGAGCATCGCGCTGGCAGGCCACACGAAGGCCTTGCTCTTGCGGAAGGTCAGGGTGACCTCGATGACGGCGCAGGTCAGGATGGCCGCGAGGATCTGCGGCACGCTCACGGCGAACCCGAGCCCGACCTGGCCGAGGATGTGGATCGTGATGACGACGGACGCCACGTGCAGGCGCGGGTCGCGGATGTTGGGCAGGATCACCGGATAGCTGGTGGCACCGAACGTGACCGCCCGACTGTTCATCGGCGGAAGTGTATCCGCAGCCCCTCGGCCTGTCTGCGACCGCTACGCTCTAGCGATGGACGATGCTCTGGACGACGCTCCTGCCCCTGATGGTCGGCAGTGCCGTCCTGCCGGTCCAGATCGCGGTCACGGTCCTGCTGCTGCAGTCGCGGGCCGGCCGGGTCGCCGGGGCCGCCTGGGTCGCGGGCATGACCCTGGTCCGCCTGGCGCAGGGGCTCGTGTTCGGCGTCATCCTGGAGACCGCGGTCGCGGACGAGGGCCCCCAGCGTCCGGGCCCGATCGTCTCGACCTTGCTGCTCGTGGCGGGCATCGTCTTCCTGATCGGGGCGATCCGGGCCTGGCGGAAGGAACCGGACGAGGACGAACCGCCGCCCGCCTGGATGGCAAAGATCGGTTCGTTGTCGGCCGCTCAGGCCCTCAAGGCCGGGATCGGCATCGTCGGGTTGAGCCCGAAGCTGTGGGCGTTCACCCTGGCCGCGATCGCGGCCATCGCCGAAACGGACGCGGCCGTCCCCGGATCGGTCCTCTGGTTCCTGGCATTCGTCGTCGCGGCCGAGAGCATCCATCTCTCCCTCGTCGCCCTGGCCTACCTCGCACCCGACCGCGCGGCCGCCCTCTTGCCGCGCATCTCGGAGGCCCTGGCGCGCAACGGCCGGGTCGTGAAGATCGTGCTCGGTCTGGTCTTCGGCGCGTGGTTCCTCGTGAAGGCCCTCCGTGGGTTCGGGCTGATCTGACCGGCTCCGACCACGCCTGACGCGCGGACCCTGGGTCAGCCCATACTCGTGCCTGCGCGTCCGGCACCTCGACCGCTGGGCCACGTCGGCCTGGGCGACGCGCGACAGGAGTCGATCGATGGACAGCCCGGACATGCGTCGCCCGGCGGGGATCACGATCATCGGCGTGCTGGCCTCGGTGGCCGGCATCATCTACATCCTCCAGGGCATCCGGATCCTGGGCTTCGTGGTCTTCGGGCCGGGGCAGGCCTGGAGCAACGTGTCCGCCACGGGTTGGGGCACCCTCATCATGGGCATCGTGTGGCTCGCCGTGGGTGGCGCGTTCATGTCCCTCAAGCCATGGGCCTGGGTCTTCGGCGTCATCGTCGTGGGCCTGTCGCTCATCACCGCGTTCTGGGGGAACATCAACGGCTGGCAGTTCGGCGACCTGTTCGTCGCGATGATCGTCCCGCTGGTGATCCTCTTCTACCTCAACTCCGAGAAGGTGAAGGCGGCCTTCGGCCTGAACGACTGACCCCGCCCGACCCCATCCAGGAATCGTCGACAGGAGTGGATCGATACCGATGAGCGCGACCTTCAAGGGCACGATCAACACCGACATCCGGGACTCGGTGGAGGACTGGGCGCCGTTCGTCGCCCCGGCGGCCCCTGCGGGCGCACCGAACGTCATCTACGTCGTCCTCGATGACGTCGGCTTCAGCGCGATGTCGTGCTACGGCGGGCCGATCGCGACGCCGAACATCGACAAGATCGCGGCCGACGGCGTGCGCTACACCCAGTGGCACACGACCGCCCTGTGTTCGCCCACGCGGTCCTGCCTGCTGACGGGGCGCAATCACACCCGCAACAGCATGGCCTGCATCACCGAGGGGGCCAGCGGCTTCCCGAACGCCAGCGGCACGATCCCGCCCGAGAACGGGATGCTCTCCGAGATCCTGGGCGACCTCGGCTGGAACACGTATGCCGTCGGCAAGTGGCACCTCTGCCCGACGGTCGAGATGAACCTGGCCTCCACCCGACGCAACTGGCCGACCGGCCGCGGCTTCGAGCGGTTCTACGGCTTCCTCGGCGCGGAGACGAGCCAGTGGTTCCCGGAGCTCACCTACGACAACCACCCGGTCGACCAGCCGAAGACCCCCGAGGAGGGCTACCACTTCGGTGTGGACATCACCGACAAGGCCATCGAGTTCATCATGGATGCGAAGGCGGTCGCGCCCGACAAGCCGTTCTTCCTGTACTACGCACCCGGTGCCGCGCACGCCCCGCATCACGCGCCGAAGGCCTGGGCCGACAAGTACAAGGGCCAGTTCGACATGGGCTACGAGGCGATGCGCGAGGCGACGCTCGCCCGCCAGAAGGCGATGGGCCTCCTCCCGGCCGACACGGAGCTGCCCCCGATCAACCCGATCGGCACATCCGAGACCCGGACCGGTCCGGACGGAAAGCCGTTCCCGCCCCTCGATGTGACTCGTCCGTGGGACACGCTGTCCGCCGACGAGCAGCGGCTGTTCGCCCGGATGGCCGAGGTCTACGCCGGATTCCTGTCGCATGCCGACGACCAGGTCGGCCGCCTCCTCGAGTACCTCGACATGACCGGCCAGCGTGACAACACGCTGATCATCGTCGTGTCCGACAACGGCGCCAGCGGTGAAGGTGGACCGGACGGTTCGGTCAACGAGATGCTCTTCTTCAACGGCATCCCGGACGACATCAAGGCGAATCTCGCCATGATCGACGAGCTGGGTGGGCCGAAGACCTACAACCACTATCCGAACGGCTGGGCGATGGCGTTCAACACGCCGTTCAAGATGTGGAAGCGCTACGAGTTCGACGGTGGCACGAGCGACCCGTGCATCATCTCGTGGCCGGGTGGGATCACGTCGAAGGGCGAGATCCGGACCCAGTACCACCACGCGATCGACCTCGTCCCGACCGTCCTCGATGTCCTCGGCATCGACCCACCGGAGAAGATCAAGGGGCACACGCAGAGCCACTTCGACGGCGTGAGCATGCGCTACAGCTTCGACGACGCCGCGGCGCCGGGCACCCGGCAGACGCAGTTCTATTCGATGCTCGGGTCGCGCGCCATCTGGCACGACGGATGGAAGGCCATCACGACCCATCCGACCATCGCCGGATGGGGCCACTTCAATGACGACACCTGGGAGCTGTACCACGTCGAAACGGACCGTTCCGAACTCCACGACCTGGCCGCGGAGCAGCCGGACAAGCTCCGCGAGATGGTCAACCTGTGGTACGCCGAGGCCGGCGCCAACGATGGGTTCCCGCTCGACGACCGGTCCGCGCTGGAGATCCTCATCGCACCGCGGCCTCAGCTCGCGGCGCCACGGGACCGGTTCGTCTACTTCCCGAACCACGCCGAGGTCCCCGAGGCGCAGTCGGTGGTCGTCCGCGGGCGCTCGTTCGTGATCGGCGCCCTGGTCGACATCCCCGGACCGGGGGCGCAGGGCGTCCTGTTCTCGCAGGGGTCCCGCTTCGGCGGTCACTCGCTCTACGTCAAGGACGGCCGGCTGCACTACGTCAACAGCTTCGTCGGCATGTTCGAGCAGAAGGTCGTCTCGACGGTGGACCTGCCGACCGGGACGAACCTCATCCTGTCGGCTTCGTTCGAGAAGGAGGGGAGCGGCCCATCGCCCGTGGCCGAGGGTGTCCTGTCGCTCTTCCACGGTGAGACGAAGGTGGGCGAAGGCCGGATCAAGACCCAGCCGGGCGGGTTCATGATCGCCGGCGAGGGTCTGGCTGTCGGTCGCGATGTCGGCGACCCGGTCACGCAGGACTACCCGGGCGAACGGCCCTACGCGTTCACGGGCGGCACGATCCGGCGCGTCGCCGTGGATGTCAGCGGTGAGCCGTATGTCGATCTCGAGCGAGAAGCCGCCGGCATGCTGATGCGCGAGTGACGGACTGACGGACGCGTGGCCGGGCGCGGGACGCGTCGGCCGTGGCTGACCCGGACCGCCGCCGCGCCTGGCTGCCGTTCCTGATCGGCCTGGTCGGGGCGACCGCGGCCCTGTTGCTGGCGACGCCGCTCGGGCGTGCGGTGGGCCTGCCGGACGACGACACCGGCTACTTCGCCCTGGTCGTCTACGCGGCGATCCCCATCTCGTTGGTGGCCGCCGTCGCCTCCCGGTCATGGATCGGGGCCGTGACCATGGCGCTCGGGTTCGGCGTCGCGGGTGCGGCGGCCGGCGTCTTCGAGGGTGTCTCGTCGAGCGGCGACGCGGTGACGGATGCGATCCGATCCGCGCTCATCGTGGCGCTGCCGATGAGCGCTGCGGGCGTGCCGACCTATCTCATGGCTGTTGCCGGCATCCGACTGATCGCTCGATCGCGGGCCGCCGCTGAGGCCGATGACTCCGCCGGGACCGTCCCCGCCGACGAGTCCGTCGGTCCGGAGGCGTGACGCCGATGTCGCTGACACTGCTCGACTGGCGACGGACGGTGGCCGCGCTGTATCGGGACGTCCGGGCCACCAACGACGCGGACCCGACCGGCACCCTGGCTCGGTTCCGCGCGGCCAAGGACGACCTGTTCGCCGCGCCACCCGGACACGCCCATCCTGCCGGCCGACCGAGCCGGCTTCGCCGGCCTTGCACTACTGGCCGTACGACCCCGCGCTGCGGTTCGACGTGGCCGTGGAGCCCGCGCCGCCGACCGAGGCGCCGGGTGCGCACGCCTCCAGGCACTCAGCGTGACCGGCGACGCCTTCGCGCTCGAACGGATCGGGCGGATCGTCCTGCCGGTGGGCTCACTCGACGTGTACTGGATCTCGGTCTACGGCGGTGGCGTGTTCGTGCCGTTCCGGGACGCGACGAACGGGACGGACACGTACGGCGCCGGCCGCTACCTGCTGGACACCGTGAAGGGAGCCGACCTGGGTGGCGCCGATGGCCGCCTGATCGTCGACTTCAACTACGCCTATCACCCGTCCTGTGCGTACGACCCGAAGTGGAGCTGTCCGCTCGCCCCGCCGGCGAACCGCCTGGACGTGGCGATCCGCGCCGGCGAGCGGCTCACGGTTCCGCGATGAACCACACGTCGTTCACGCCCTGCCCGTTGGTGTCACCCGCCGCCTTGTCGCCGATGAAGGCGTAGAGCGGCTTCCCGTCGTACGCGACCTGGAGCGAGCCGTCCGCGCGCGCGAACGTCGTGAGGGCCCCGGTCACCCCGGAGACCACGCCCGGGGTCGTCCCCGCGGGAACGATCAGCGGCGGCCAGTTCTCGGCGCACGTGTCGGTGCAAACGCTCGTGTTCGCCGAGTCCTTGGTGAAGATGTACAGGGTCATCCCGTCCGGGTCGGTCAGGTACGTCCCCGCGGCGCCCGTCCCCGTCCCGATCTCCAGCCCGGCGGCGGCGGATGGTTCGACCGAGGCGGCTGTCGACGGGCTCGCCGCCCCACCGCCGTAGTCGTAGTCGGCCCCTCGTCCGCCACTCGACGATGGAGCGACCGACGGCGCACCCGTCGCCGGGCCAGCTGAGGCGGCGGTGCCGCCGCCGCTCGAACAGGCCGCGACGACCAGCGCGAGCGGGATGATGCAGTGCGAGAGCGGTACGGCGTCGAACGGGTGGCATGGCAGGTCCTCCTGCCCGTCGATACGACGACGAGCGTCGCCCGGTTTCCGGATCCGGGTGGCGAAATGAGCCGGTTGGCCCTTGTGCGCGTGCTCGGGGCCGCTATGCTCTCGTGTCGAGGGCCCTCGATGACGAGGGAAACCACAGAGGGAGGCACGCACTACATGCATCGACCCATCGGAGTCACGATCCTGGCCCTGTTGGCCGGCGTCGCCGGGCTCTTCGAGATCTGGCGGACCCTGGTGTTCCTGGGGATCGCCAAGTTCACGTTCATCGGGACCGAAGTCGCCTTCCCGTCCGCCCAGTGGGGCCAGGCGCTCTGGGCGATCCTGCTCGCGGCGATCTGGTTCTGGGTGGCCATGGGCCTCTGGAACATGCGCGCCTACGCGTGGAGCTTCGGCATCTACATCGCGCTGTTCACGATGATCTTCAGCTTCTTCGCCATCCTCGGCAACAACGGCACGGCCGAGTCCGAGTTCGTGGCGATGTTCATCTCGATCATCCTCTTCATGTACCTGAACTACCCGGGCGTCCGGGACCAGTTCATGAAGCACGAGATGGACCTGCTCACCCCGGAGCAGCGCGCCGCCGTCGAGAAGGCGCAGGCCGCCAACGTGGCCGCCGCCCAGGCGATGGCCGACCCCGACGCCCCCGCCGGCCGCTCCGCCGGCTCCGCCGGCCCCGCCGGCCGCAGGCTAGCCCCGCACCGACCCACCGTCGGATCGGGACCCGGGTCCACTCGCTGGACCCGGGTCCTTCCATGTCCGGCGCGCCGGGTCAGGCGGGCTGGACGGTCAGCGCCGCCGACGCCTCCGCGTCGATCGACGCGTACAGCTCCTCCTCCTGCGCCTGGTGCAGGCGCACGATGGCGTCGAGGCCGTACAGGGCGCGCTGGAGGTCCGTCCGGTCGTCCGGCCGTCGGTCCGTCCGCGCCCAGCTCGTCCACGATGCGCCCGAGGAGCCGCACGAGGTGGAAGATCTCCGTGTGGGTCCGGTGGAGCGCGGAGATCGCATCGTCGGTCCCCAGCGCCGCCGACAGGAGCGGATAGACCTCGCGGTCCTCCTCCTCCTCGTGCGGGACGAGGGTGTCCTCCAGGAAGGACCGGAGCTCGCCCAGCGCGGCGCGCGCCTCGGCCGGGTCCATCGTGTCGAGGCGGTCGGCCACGAGCCGCAGGCGGGCGATCCCGGGCGCCAGCGCGCGGTGCTCGGCCAGCAGGCGGGCGCCGATGTCCGTCCAGCCGGGCACGACGATCGGCCGCTCCAGCCCGCCTCGCAGGGCGCGCAGCGCGTTCAGGATGACCGCGACGTCGATCGCCTCCTGCAGGATGGCGCCGGCGACGACCGGCAGCAGCCCGAACGCCGCGAAGCCCATCGCCACCAGCGACATCCCCATCCCGGCCACGACGCTCTGGAGCGCGATGGAGCGCGAGTGGCGGGCGATGAGGACCGCCTCGGCCAGGCGGTCCAGCCGGTCCACGGTGATGACGACGTCGGCCGCCTCGGACGACGCCGTGGCGCCCCGGGCGCCCATGGCCACGCCGACGTCCGCGACGGCGAGCGCCGGGGCGTCGTTGATCCCGTCGCCGACCATCACGACCGGTCCTCGGGCGATGTCGCGCTCCGTCCGCACGGCCTCCACCTTGTCGGCCGGGGCCCGGTCGGCCAGGACGCCGTCCAGGCCGATGGCCGACCCGACCAGCTCCGCCACCGAGTGGTGGTCGCCGGTGACCATGACGATCCGGGTGAACCCGGCCCGGCGAAGGCTGCGGATGGCCCGCGGCGTGTCCGGCCGGATGGGGTCCTCGAGGATGAGCGCGCCGGCGACCCGTCCATCGATGCGCACGAAGACGTTCGTGGAGCCTTCCATCACGGACCGTCGGCGCAGGTCGCGGACCCAGCCCGGCAGGCCGCCGTCCCCGGCGACATAGGCGGCCGACCCGACCGCCACCGCCCGCCCGTCCACCGTGCCGGCCACACCACCGCCGGGCGTCTCCTCGACATCGGTCGGCAGCGGCAGGTCCAGGTCGCGCTTCCGCGCCGCCTGCACGATGGCGGAGGCGAGGACGTGCGGCGACGCCTGCTCCAGGGCCGCCGCCAGGCGCAGCACCTCGTCCGCGTCGCCGTCGACGGCCTCGACGGTCGCGAGGTGTGGGCGGCCGGCGGTCAGGGTCCCGGTCTTGTCGAACAGGAGGACCCGGGCGCGGGCGAGCGTCTCGAGCGGTCCGCCGCCCTTGACGATGATGCCGCGTCGGGCCGACCGGGAGATGCCGGCCACGATGGCGATCGGCGCGGCGAGGAGCAGGGGACACGGGGTCGCCACGACCAGCACCGCCAGGGCGCGCGTGGCGTCGCCGGAGATGAGCCACGCGAACCGCGGCCAGGGCAAGGGTCAGCGGCACGAAGTACAGGGCGTAGCGGTCGGCCAGGCGGACGAACGGGGCCTTCGCCCGGCCCGCCTCCTCCACGAGCCGGACGATCCCGGCGTAGGTGCTCGCATCGGCGGTGGCGATCGCCTGGAGGTCGAACGGGGCACCGGCGTTGACCACGCCGGAGGAGACCGGATCGCCCATCTCCGCGATCCACCTGGCGGCTCTCGCCGGTCAGCGCGGACTCGTCGAGGGTCGCCCCGTCGCTGCGGATGACGCCGTCCACCGGGACCACCTCGCCCGGGCGGACGAGGAGGCGGTCACCGACCTGGACCGGCGCCGATCGGGACGATCTCCAGGACGTCGTCCCGATAGCGGGACACGTCCTGCGGGGCGCGTCCGAGGAGGGCGGTGAGCTCGCGGTGCGCCCGGCCCTCGGCATAGGCCTCCAGCGCCTCGCCGGTCGCGAGCATGACCGCGATGACCGACGCCGCGAACAGCTCGCCGAGCGCCACGGCGCCGGAGATCGCCAGCACGGCGATGACGTCGACGCCGGCCTTCCCGGCCAGCAGGTCGCGGACGATGGACCACGCCAGCCGGATGCCGACGATGACCGACGGGATCGCCCAGCACCACGCGGCGGCGGTCGGCTGGTCGGCCCATGCGAAGAGCAGGCCACCGACCAGGCCGACGACGGTCAGGGCGAGCAGGGCGAACGGGCGAGCAGCCGCGATCGAGTCGCATCAGGCCGTCATCGTGACAGGTCAGATCGCCACGGCCGGGGCGACGACCTCCATCCGGCCCGCCGGTCCGAGGACGACGACATCAGCCGCGACCGGCGCCGCCCCGCCCGAGCGGACGACGTACGAGTGGTGGATCTCCACCTCGCCGGCCGAGAGCGTGGCGCCGACCGAGCAGTAGCGCGTCGCCGACAGTTCGATCGAGCGCCGGACGGCCTCGACGTCGATCGATGGCCCGTCGACCTCGTGGACGACGTCGATCCGGGTGAAGGCCGAGGGCGGCTCGTCGCGTTGGATCCCGCTGGCGCGGACCTCGTACCGCGTGACCTCCTGGCGCTTCTTGCGCAGGATGGAGATGACATCGAGGGCCGTGCAGCCGGCCAGCGCGAGCGGGACGAGCTCCGATGGCCGCGCGCCGGTGTCGCCGGCCGTGTCGTCGAGCAGGATGCGATGACCGCTGCCGGTCCGGCCGACCAGCCCGAGCCCGTCGCCGGCGAGCGTGACGGACGCGGTCTTGATACTCATGACTCGACCGCCAGGCTGGCGATGACCCGCGCGAGGCGCTCGCGAGCCTCCATGGCGATCGGCTGGATCGCCGGATCGTCGATCAGCCCGAGGGCGGCCATCGGGTCCATCGCTTCGACGATGGTGTCCGAGCCGTCCTGCCGTAGCACGATGTTGCACGGCAGCAGGGTCCCGACGGAGGCATCGACCGAGAGCGCCCGGTGGGCCAGGGTCGGGTTGCACGCGCCAAGGATGAGATACGGCGAGCCATCCACGTCGAGTCGGCGCTTGAGCGTCGCCTGGACGTCGATCTCGGTGAGGACGCCGAAGCCTTCGAGCTTGAGAGCCGCCTCCACGCGTGGTCGGACGTCGGCGACGGTTTCCGGCACGCGAGTGCCGAACGAGTAGGCGGTCAGCTGGGTCATGGGTCACCTCGACGGTGCACGTTCGTCGCGCACCTGACCCAAGCATCGGCGCGGCCGCGGGCGGGCGATAGGTCCGAGGGTCACGTTCCGCCCGTGACCGCCGGCCCGGGCTGGGCCATCGCGCCGGGCGACCGACTACGGCGTCGGGACCGGCAAGCCTGGGACGCCAAGGCCCGGGATCCCGGTCCCCGGCAGGCCCGTCGTGGGAACGAGCGTACTGATGTCCTTGGGCAGCAGCGGGCCGAGCACCGCCAGGACGAACGGGACCGTCGTGTGGATCAGGAACTGGCCGATCGTCGAGCTGTCCAGCGCCTGGCTGATGTCCTTGAGGAAGCCCAGGCCGGCCTGCTGGCCGAGCGCGCCGGCCGTGCCGAAGTACGTGTCCAGGATGACGATGGCCGCGGAGATGATGAGGACGGCCTCGATGCCGCCGAAGACCGCGCCGAGCGACTGGTCGAGCTTGCGCGACACGCCGTTGACCGCGACCCTCGAGAGGACCGGCCCGGTCACGATGTTGCCGCCGACGAGGATGACCGTGAAGGCGATCGAGTAGCCGACCATCTCGGCGTACTCGGGCGGGATCTGCGGGAAGATCCCGGCGATCAGGTTCCCGACCGGCTGGCGCAGGTAGGCGCCGAGGACGAACGCCAGGACCATGAAGCCGAGACCGGCCAGCCGACGGACGAACCCGGTGCTCCAGCCGCCCTTGACGTACCCGCCGATGAAGAGCAGGAGCACGACGTCCGCCATGGGCCGGAGGATAGCTGGTAGGTTGCTGCGATGCATCGCGCCAGACGCCCGATCCTCATCGACACCGACACCGCGTCCGACGATGCCGTCGCGCTGCTGATGGCCCTCCGCCACCCGGGCGTGGAGGTCCTCGCGATCACGGTCGTGGCCGGCAACGTGCCGCTCGACCAGGCGGTCCAGAACGCGCTCTACACGGTCGAGCTGGCCGGGGCGGACGTCCCGGTCCACGCCGGTCGGGCCGCGCCCCTGGCCATCCCGCTGAAGACCGCCCAGTTCGTGCACGGCCAGGACGGGATGGGCGACATCGGCCTGCCGGTGTCGGGCCGTGTGCCGGCGCCCGGCGACGCCGTCGATGTCCTCGTGGACACGATCCGGCGCTCCGAGCCGGGCACCCTCACCCTCGTCACCCTTGGCCCACTCACGAACGTGGCGGTCGCGTTCACCCGGGATCCATCGCTGGCGACGCACCTGCGCGAGATCGTGATCATGGGTGGGACGGCGGACGCGGTCGGCAACGTCTCGGCCGTCGCCGAGTTCAACATCTGGGTGGACCCCGAGGCGGCCGCCATCGTGTACGGCTCGGGCGCCCGGATCACCCAGGTGGGCTGGGACATCTCGCGCAAGTACGCGACGATCACGAAGGCCGACGCCGCCGAGCTTCGGGCGCTCGGTCCGCTGGGGTCGTTCGTCATCGACATCAACGGTGTCGTCGACACGTTCGCGACCGAGAAGACCGGCCTGGACGGGTTCGACCTGCCGGATCCGATCGCGATGGCGGTCGCCCTCGATGACGACGTCGCGACCGACACGCGGCTGCTCAACGTCATGGTCGAGACCGGCGGGTCGTACACGGCCGGTCAGACGGTCGTGGACCACCTTGGCATCACCGAGCGACCGCCGAATGTCCACGTCGTCGTGGAGGCATCGCGGGCCGCGTTCCTGCGCGTCCTGCACGCGACGCTGGACGAGCGCGAGGGGGCCCGGTCGTGACGCCGGAGGATCCGGCTCCGAACCGGGCCGAACGGCGGCGATCGGCCCGCGATCCCGGATGGGCTCCTCGCCGGCGGCGTGGTCGCCATCGGTCGACGGATCGGCGCCGCGCGGGTCGCGGCGATCGCGGCCGGGCTGGCGGCGGGTGGGGTGGGCGCCTTCGAGCTCACCCTCAACGAGCCGGAAGCGGAGGCGCTCGGGGCGATCGAGGCCGCCGCCCGCCTGGCCCCGGCCGGGATGGCCATCGGCGCCGGCACGGTCCTGACGATCGAGGCGGCCGGCCGGGCGATCGATGCCGGCGCGACGTTCCTGGTCATGCCCCACACGGATCCAGCGCTCGTCGCCTGGGCCGCCTCGCGTGGCGTCCCGGCGTTCCCGGGGGCGGCCACGCCGAGCGAGGTCCTGGCGGGCTGGCGAGCCGGGGCGGCGGCCGTGAAGCTCTTCCCCGCGTCCGTCGTGGGACCTGGGTTCCTGCGCGAGCTCCGCGGCCCGTTCCCGGACATCCCGATCGTGCCGACCGGTGGCGTGACCGCCGAGACGGCCGGCGACTACATCCGCGCCGGAGCGGTCGCGGTCGGCCTGGGCAGCTGGCTCATCGGGGATGGGTCGGCGGACGCGATCGAGGATCGCGCCCGCCTGGTCGTGCGTGCGGTGGCTGACGCCCGAGCCGATCGCTAGGCTCCAGGCTCGGTCGGGTCAGTCGTCCCGGGACGGGCGGGTCGTGCGGCGCCGGATGGCGACCGCGGCGGCATACCAGCAGGCCAGGACCGCGACCGAGCAGCAGGATGCTCGAGAAGTCCGCCAGGGCCGCCATCGGCTCGGACGTGTCGGCATCCGTGTCGGTCGCGGGCGGGGCGACCGGGGCGACGCTGCCGCAGCCGGGCACGGTCACCTCGCTGATCGTGATCGAGTCGTCGGCGCGACGTCGAGACGCACGCCCACTTCGACGCCGGTCGTGAGGCTGGCGACGGCGGTGGAGCCCGAGCCGAGCGCGAACGTGACCCCGTCGATCGTGATCTCCGACGAGCTTCGCGAGTCGACGGTCGAGCAGCCGATGGTGTCGACGCCGAGCGCGATCACGAAGTTGCCGGTGTTGGTGTCAAGGCCACCGTTGATCCCGACGTCGGCATCCGAGCCGGTCCCGTCCGCGACCTGGAGGGCGAGGAGGGCGTTGCCCGACAGGAACGCGGCCGGCAGGGTCGCGCCGTCGATGAGCAGGTCGCCGCCTCGAGAACGCGACCGGCCCGCTGACCTGCGAGAACGTCGAGATGCCGGCCAGATTGCCGCTCGCCGTGTCGATCGTCAGGGTCGACCGTCAGCGGCTCGCCCGCTTCGAACGGCACCAGGAGCACCGGCACGAGCTCCGGCTGGGTGACCAGCTGCGAGGCGGGCGCGAAGATGCGATCGTCCACGATGTAGGCGTCGTTGACCGAGTCGTACGTGACCGGGCCGGAGATCACGCCACCGGAGGCGAACGCCATCGCGGTGATGATCCCGCCGCCGTCGGCTGTGACGTCCACGCAGGTGATCGAGCCGTTGCCGACGTAGTTGGCCAGGTTCGCCTCGACCGCGGGATCGAGCGTGGCGGCGGCCGCGATCGTCTCGACCGGTCCACTGAAGCCGAACTGGATGCTGCCATCCGTCGGGCCGAGGGGATCGGGGGCGGTGTACGCGTTGATGACGCCGCACTCCACGCCGGTCGTGGCCGCCAGGGCGGACGCCGGGGCGAGGACGGTGAGGAGCAGCGCGCCGGTCGCGAGCGTGGCGGCGAGGGATCGTCGGACGTGCATGGAGTGGGCGCCTCGGTAGGGCATTCGAGTGGTTCGAACGGACCATCACCCTAGGGACGAGGGGTGGGGATAGGTATGGCCCGGTGGTACTGGCCGGCCATGAGGCATCGGGCGGTCCGGGCACGTCTCGGCGAGGCCGCACTGGTAGCATCGCGGTCATGACCGAGACCCGCCATGACTTCGTCATCGTCGGTGGCGGATCCGCCGGAAGCGCGCTCGGCAACCGCCTGTCGGCCGATCCGTCGAACCGGGTGCTGGTCCTCGAAGCCGGTCGTCCGGACTACCGCTTCGACGTGTTCATCCACATGCCGTCGGCGCTGACGTTCCCCATCGGCAGTCCCTATTACGACTGGAAGTACGAGTCCGAGCCCGAGCCGTTCATGAACGGCCGCCGGATCTACCACGCCCGCGGCAAGGTCCTGGGCGGGTCGTCGAGCATCAACGGGCAGATCTTCCAGCGCGGCAACCCGCTCGACTACGAGCGCTGGGCCGGCGATCCGGGCATGGAGACGTGGGACTACGCCCACTGCCTGCCGTACTTCAAGCGGATGGAGACGTGCCTGGCCGCGGCGGCCGACGACCCGTGGCGTGGCCACGATGGCCCGCTCGTCCTCGAGCGGGGCCCGGCCACCAACCCGCTGTTCACGGCGTTCTTCGCGGCGACCCAGGAGGCCGGCTACCCGGCGACGGACGACGTCAACGGCTACCGCCAGGAGGGGTTCGCGCCGTTCGATCGGAACATCCATCGCGGCCGACGGCTGAGCGCCGCTCGGGCGTACCTGCACCCGATCATGGGCAAGCGCCGCAACCTGACCGTGAAGACCCGCGCGTTCGTCACGCGGGTCCTGTTCGAGGGGGCGCGCGCGGTCGGCGTGGAGTACACCACCGGCGGCTCGACGGTCCACCGGGCGATGGCCGGCGAGGTCATCCTGTCCGGCGGCGCGATCAACACGCCCCAGCTCCTCCAGTTGTCGGGTGTGGGGCCGGCGGCGGACCTCGGCGCCCTCGGGATCCCGGTGGTCGCGGACCTGCCGGGTGTCGGCGATCACCTGCAGGACCACCTCGAGGTCTATATCCAGTACGCCTGCACCCAGCCGGTCTCGATGCAGCCGGCCGCGACCCAGAAGTGGCGACGGCCGTTCATCGGGGCGCAGTGGCTGTTCCTGCGCAGCGGTCCGGGCGCCAGCAACCACTTCGAGGGTGGCGGGTTCGTGCGCAGCAACGAGGACGTGGCGTACCCGAACCTGATGTTCCACTTCCTGCCGCTCGCCATCCGCTACGACGGCAGCGCCGGCGCGGCCGGCCACGGCTACCAGGTCCACGTCGGACCGATGTACTCGGATGCGCGTGGCTCGGTCAAGGTCACGAGCACGGACCCGCGGGTCCACCCGGCACTGCGCTTCAACTACCTCTCGACCGATCAGGACAAGCGCGAGTGGGTGGAGGCGGTCCGTGTCGCCCGGTCGATCCTCACCCAGCCGGCGATGGACGCCTACAACGGTGGCGAGACGTCACCCGGTCCATCCGTGGCGACCGACGAGGAGATCCTGGACTGGGTCCGCCGCGACGCCGAGACCGCGCTCCATCCGTCGTGCACCGCCCGGATGGGTATCGACGACGCGTCCGTGGTCGACCCGCTCACGATGCGCGTCCATGGGCTGGACGGACTGCGGGTGGTGGACGCCTCGGCGATGCCGTACGTGACCAACGGCAACATCTATGCGCCGGTGATGATGCTGGCCGAGAAGGCTGCGGACCTCATCCTGGGGGCCACGCCGCTCCCTCCGGAGCCGATCCCGTTCTACCGGCACGAGGTCGTCGTGGACGGAGCCGGCCCGACCTAGCTCGGATCGACCGCCAGGTCCGGGGTCGCGGGCGTGGCATCGGGGACCGGCGAGCCGTCCGTCAGCGCCGTCGGTCCTTCGGGCGGCGGATCAGGCGGTCTGCCCAGGCCCTCGATCGCCAGGGCGGTGCCCCGGTCGCTCATGACGGCGATGATGCTGCGCCAGATGGCCGCCACGATCCCGAGGATCGGCACGCCGAGGAACATGCCCATGATCCCCGCCAGCTGGCCGCCGGCCGGGATCGCGATGAGCACGATCGCCGGGTGCAGGCTGACCGCCTTGCCGTAGACGATCGGGGCCAGGAAGCTGCCCTGGACGATGTTGAAGACGACCGTCCAGATGCCCATGATCACGATGTCCTGGGTCGTCCCGACCTTGACGGCGACGAGGAAGGCCAGGAGGGTCCCGATCGCCCCGCCGATGTACGGGATGAAGCCCAGGATGAACGACAGGAGCATGATCGGCAGGATCAGCGGCAGGCCCAGGATGAACATGATGATCGCCGTGGTGCCCGCCCCGAAGGCCGCCAGGACGCCGGTGCTGATCATGTAGCCGCTGAGGATCGAGATCGCCTTCTGCCCGGCCAGGTCGATGGTCTCGCCGCGCCAGCCGTGGAAGCGTCGCGTCACCGAGGCCCAGCCCTTGCTCCCGTCGCGCAGCAGGTAGAACGTCAGGATGGCCCCGAGCAGCATGGTCACCGCCAGGCCGGCGAGCGCCTGGATCGCCGACGTGAGGGCCGCGATGAAGCCGGACCCGACCTGGCCGGCGATGGTCTTCATGAGGTCCGAATCGCTGATGTTCGACGCCCCGCCGGTCGTCGTATCCACGAGCGATGTCGCATTCGCCGCCAGGCTGGCGATGGACACGACGACGATGAAGAGGGCGATGCCCCAGCCGCCCGCGGTCACCGCCAGGGCCGCCCGGCCGCGATGCCAGCCGCGCTTCGTGAGCGCCAGGACGGCCGGCCGGAACGTCGCGGCGAGGATGATCCCGATCGTGGCGGTCGCCAGGACCAGGGGCACCTGACCGATGATGTACAGGGTGACCCCGCCCAGGGCGGCGACGATGAGCAGTCGGATGCTCCATTGGCCGAGCCGGTCGAGCCAGACCGGGATCTCCGGATCGTCCTCCGCGTCGCCCGACTGTCGAAGGGCCGGTTCGTCTTCCTGGAGGACGGACACGACGGCTCCGGAGATCGAGACGAACGCCGCCGCGACGGGGATCGCGACGAACAGGCCGAAGATGCCCGCGATCGCCGCTCCGGCCGGCAGCACCATCAGGATCACCGCCGGGTGCAGGTCGACGGTCTTGCCGTAGACGACCGGTCGCAGCAGGTTGCTGACGATGACGTTCCGCACGACCATCAGCACGAACAGGATGAGGGCGGCATTGCTGCCGAGGGTGCCGAGCGTCACCAGGAGCAGGATGACCGTCGTCACGGCCCCGCCGATATACGGGATGAAGTTGCCCATGAACACCAGGACCGACAGCGGCGCCGCGAGCGAGACACTCAGCCCGATCAGGACCAGGAAGACGAAGTCCGTGACCCCGTAGACCGCTCCCAGGATCGCGCTGCCGCGGAGGTAGCCACCGACGCGCTGCATCGCATCGACGGCGGCTTCGCGGATGGGCTGACGGCGCCAGCCCATGGTCGCGGGGACGGCCCACGCGAAGGCCTTGTCGCCATCCTGCAGGAGGTAGAAGGTCAGCAGCCCGGCGAGGATCGCGACGGTCACGACGATCGCCCCGACACTGGCGATGGCGGAGACCTCGGCCGTCAGCCAGGCGCGGATGTCGTCGACGATCTTGCCGACGATCGCGGCGTACTCCGGTGGCAGCGTGATGTCACCGGCGATGGTCTGGAGTCGCTCGACACCGGCCTGGAGGCTGGTGACCATCGACGCGATCTGGGGGATGAAGGCGATGGCGATGACGATGGCGATGGCCGTGATGGTCAGGATGGCCCCGAGCGTCACGACACCAGCCGCCTTGGATCGGCCCCAGCCGCGGGCACGGAGCGTCATCACATACGGTGCGAACGTGGCCGCCACGATGCCGGCGACGAGGATCGAGGCGGTCGTCGTCGATAGCTGGATACAGAGCCAGAGGAAGACGAGGACGATGCCGATCGTCGCCAGCAGCCGCCATCCGACGGCACCCAGCCAGGACAGCCACTCGGGGGTCAGCGGTCGATGCGGCTGGGACTCGCTCAGGGGGCCTGACTGCATCGGCGCATCATAGGGGATGCATCGGCACGCTCTGCGTCGATCTGCGCCGTTCGTCCCGCGGGGCCGCGTCGGACCAGTCACGCGCGGACCGGCCATCGCGCGAAGCGCCGCATGGTAGCCTCGCCTCGAACGTAGGTTCGTGGCGACCGCGCCCGAGAGCGGTCCGAAGTCGATGGAGGTCGCGCAGTCATGACCTCGGACGCGCCGGTGCTGCGCAAGGCCGGCAACGCCTACAACATCTTCATCCTGGTCCTGACGATCTTCTCGTTGGTGATCATGGTCCTGCTGCTCCTGCCGGTCACCCAGGCCGAGCGCGACCTGCTGACCCTGTACGACAACGCGGTCTGCGTCATCTTCCTGATCGACTTCGCGATGAACCTCGCGCGCCGCGAAGCCGAAGCGGGCGTACTTCATCGGCCAGCGGGGCTGGCTGGACCTGCTCGGGTCGATCCCCACCTTCGGGTTCATCCCGTTCACCGCGCTGTTCCGCCTGGCTCGCCTCAGCCGACTGGCCCGGATCACCCGACTGATGCGCGGCCAGGCCGGCAAGGACCTCGTCCTGGACGTGCTCAAGAACCGCGGCCAGTACGCGACGTTCATCACGATCCTGCTGGCCGGGATCGTGCTCAGCACCGGCAGCATCCTCGTGCTCGAGTTCGAGAGCCGGACGCCGGGGGCGAACATCACGACCGGCGGCGAAGCGATCTGGTGGGGGCTCGTCACGATCACGACGGTCGGCTACGGCGACTTCTACCCGATCTCGATGCTGGGGCGCCTCACCGGCGTCTTCGTCATGTTCGCGGGCATCGGGATCATCGGCGCCCTCGCGAGCATCCTCGCGAGCCTGCTCGTCTCGTCATCGGCGCCCGACCCGTCGAGGCGGCCCCGGATGCGCGGCGCCCGGCATCGCCGCTCGGCGACGCGCATGGATCCGATCGATCGTGGCGATTGGCCGGCCTTCGGTCTGAGTCGCCGGCCAGCGGGCCGAGATCGCCGCGTTGCGCGCGTCGCTCGACCGGAACGACACCTGAACTCTCGTCGGCCCCTCCCGACCAGCCGCTCCGGATGACGATGCGGATCGGGCTCGTGCTGCCCATCGCGGAAGAGGATGGCGTCGATGGGCGGATCCCGTCGTACCCGGCGATCCGGTCGATGGCGTTGGCGGCGGAGGCGGGCGGTCTCGACTCCATCTGGGTGTTCGATCACCTGCTCTTCCGGTTCGATGGCGTCACGACCGGCATCCACGAGTGCTGGACCATCATGTCGGCGCTCGCCGAGGCGACGCAGCGGGTCCAGCTGGGCTCCATCGTCATGTGCACCAGCTTCCGGAACCCGGCCCTGCTCGCGAAGATGGCCGCGACCCTGGACCACGTCAGCGACGGCCGCCTCATCCTGGGCATCGGGTGTGGCTGGCACGACCCGGAATACGAGGCCTTCGGCTATCCGACCGACCACAAGGTGGGCCGGTTCGAGGAAGCCCTGACGGTCATCCGCGGACTCATCCGCGAGGGCCGGGCGGACCTCGACGGGCGGTGGGTCCAGGCGCGCGACGCGGTGCTCGTGCCGCCCGCCCGCCCGGACCTGCCGATCCTGATCGCGGCGAAGCGACCCCGGATGCTGGAGCTGACCGCGCGCCACGCGGACGCCTGGAACCTGGCCTGGTTCGGGCTGCCGAGCGAGCGATTCGAGACCGTCCGGGCGGACCTGGCGGCTGCCTGTGTCGCGGTCGAGCGCGACCCGGCGACGCTCGAGATCACGGCCGGGCTCACGGTGCGGTTCGAGTCGGCGCTCCCGGCGGGCAAGACGCCGGACACGTCACCGGCGCTCGACGGCGACGATCCCGCCGCGATGGCCGCGGGCTTCGAGGCGTGGCGAGCCATCGGCACCGACCACCTCATCGTGGCGCTGGACCCGTGTACTCCGGAGACCGTGGCGCGATTCACGGCGGCCGTGACCGACTGGCGCGCCGGCGGCGCCTGACCGCTCTCGGTCGGGCTCGGTCGGGCTGGTTCGGGTCTCAGTCGGTCTCGAAGCGTCGCGGGGTCAGCCGCGGTCCGTAGCTCGGTGGCCGCAGCCCGCTGAGTTCCAGCAGCCGAACGACGTGGGCTCGCCGGCCCTCGTATGGCGCCAGCAGTTCCAGCATCCGGTCATCCGTGCCGCGGGGCTCGCCGGCGAGCGCCCATGACACCAGGTTCTTCAGGTGGAAGTCGCCGACGCTCACGGCGTCCGGATCGCCCAGCGCACGCACGCGCGACCTCGGCCGCGGTCCACGGCCCGAGACCGGGGAGTGCCGTGAGTCTCGCTCGCGCGTCGTCGAGGGTCAGGTCCGCGGCCGCCTCGAACCAGGCGCCACGGCCGGCCGCCCGGCGGATGAGGTCGGCGCGGCGGCGTTCGACGCCGTACGGGTGGTAGGCGTAGTAGGGGAGGGCGGCCAGCGCGGCATCCGGCGGCGGCAGGCGCAGCCGGGCGTCCGGCGGTCCGGGCGCATCCGTCCCGTGGTCGCGGACGAGGCCGAACCATGCGCGCCTGGCTTCGGTGCCGGTGACCTTCTGCTCGAGGATGGCCGGCACGAGCGAGCGCCATGACCGCGCGAGTGCGTGGGATGCGGATCCCCGGATAGCGCCGCGCGAGGTCGCGGATCACGGGAGACGGTCCGTCGAGCGACCCGGGCTCCGGGCCGACCCCGATGAGGTCGTCGACCCGCTCCAGCAGGGCCACCGCCCCGGCTCCCCAGGCTCTCGCAGCGCAGGGTCGCCCCGTCCTGAGCCAGGGCGATGGTGGCGTCACCGTCGGCCGTTCGAAGCGCCAGCCAGGCCCGTCCGGGGCCCGTTCGGGCGGTCCGATCGCCAGACCCGCGCGAGAGCGGAGCGAACGTTCGCGCCAGGTCGAACGGCCCGGCCAGCGTGACCGTGCGGGTGGGCATCGGGGCGTGATCCTTCAGGGTTTCGATTTGGTCACATGTCGCGCCGAAATACCCGGACAGGACCAGATAGTGCTAAGGTACCCCTGACGTGCGACGCACAAGAGTCGTCGCGGGCATGGCGCTCATCGCCCTGTTCGCCGCGGTCGCCGTCCCCGGACCGGTCGGATCGAGGGCCCCCAGCCCCGCTGACCAAGTGGCCCCGGACCTCTTCCAACGCGTGGAGGTGGCCCCTGCCGTCCGCGGGCCGGAGATGACGACGCTGCCCCTCGATCCGGGGGCCCTTTCAGACGGGACCCTGGATCAGCACTCGACCTTGTTCGAGCCGACGACGCGAACCGAGCCACCCCAGGCTCGTGTTCCGGTCGCCCTGCCCCAGCCGACGGCCGAGTCGATCGCCAAGAAGGTGTGGCATACGGACCGGAACATCTCCTGGTACGGGCCCGGCTTCTACGGCAAGCGCACGGCCTGCGGCAAGGCGCTCACGACGACGCTCGTCGGTGTCGCCCACCGCACCCTGGCGTGCGGGACCCTGGTGACGTTCCGGAACCCGGCCAACGGCCGCAGCGTGACGCTGCCGGTCGTCGATCGCGGCCCGTACGTGTCGGGCCGGTCGTGGGACCTGACCGGCGGCGCGTGCGTGAGGCTCAACGCCTGCCGGACCGGCACGCTCCAGTGGAAGCTCGCCGCCGGCAGCTGACCCGACTGGCGCCCGCCGCGGACGCGGGCTACCGTAGCGGCATGTGCAGAAGCATCAAGACCCTGCGTCGGGCCGAGACCGCGGCCACGACCGGTGAACTGGAGGCCGCCGCCCGCCAGTACGTCCGCAAGATCAGCGGCTACCGAACACCGTCGGCGCGGAACACCGACGTCTTCGAAGCCGCCATCGCCGACGTCACCGCGTCGTCGCGTCGCCTGATGGAGGCGCTCGGGGTCGCCGTCCTCGACGGTCCCGACCCGATGGACCGGCCGCGCGCCCCACGCGTCCCATCCGGTGGGACCGCCCACGGTTGACCCGCATCGTGCGACGACACTCGCCCGACCGCACATCCCGCCCATCGAACCGCACATCCCGCCAGGACCCGCCCAAGGGGACCGCCGCATGACGCGCCGCCACACGCCGTACTACCACAAGCTCGTGGCGCTCGGCGCCGAACTCGTCGATCGGATCGGCTACGACGCCGCGCTGCAAGTTCACGACGACGGCCGAGGAGCACCAGGCGACGCGCGAGCGGGTCGGGGTCTACGACGTCTACCACCAGGGCGCCCTGGACCTGAAGGGGCCCGACGCCGAGGCCCTCCTGTCCCGGTTGCTGGTCAACGACCCGCGCCGCGTCGACGACGGCGGCGTCCTGTACTCGTCGCTGTGCAACGCCGAGGGTGGGATGGTCGACGACCTGACCGTCTACCGGCTGGCCGCCGACCACTTCTGGCTGTGCCCGACCCCGTCCCGGGTCGATGTCGTCGATGCCTGGATCCGTGACCACACGGACGGTCTGCGGGCGTACCTCACGAACATCGTGTCGGGGACCGCGTTCCTGTCGCTGCAGGGCCCGCGCTCGCGCGAGACGCTCGCCGCGATGACGGACCTGGACCTCTCGACCGAGGCGTTGCCGTACTACCGGTTCACCCGCGGGGTCGTCGCCGAGGTGCCGACGCTGGTCGCCCGGACCGGCTACTCGGGGGAGCTGGGCTACGAGCTGTTCTTCCCGCGCGAGTACGCCGAGGGGATGTGGGACGCCGCGTTCGCCGCCGGCGAACCGTTCGGCATCGTCCCATGCGGTCTCGGTGCCCTGCGGTCCGTGCGCATGGAGAAGAAGTACCCGCTCTACGGCCTGGACCTGAGCGAGACGACCAGCCCGCTCGAGGCGTCGCTCGGCTGGACCGTCCGCTTCGAGAAGGGCGACTTCCTCGGCCGCGACGCGCTCCTGCGCCAGCGTGACGCGGGCGTGAGCCGGCGGCTGGTCGGCATCGAGCTTGGCGCCGGCGACCCGCTGCCGAAGGCCGGCGACACGATCGCCCTCGACGGCGCCCAGGTCGGCTCGGTGACGTCCTCGGACATCGGGCACGCCATCGGCCGCACGCTGGCGATGGGCTATGTCGCGCCCGGATGCCGCCACGGACGGGACGGCGGTCACGGTGACCCTCGCGGAGACCGGCCAGGCCCTCGCCGGGACCGTCCGGACCGAGGCCTTCTACGACCCCGGCCGGGAGCGCGTCCGCGCCTGATCCGGGCTCCCGCCTATGATGGCGCCATCATGCGCTGGATCCTCGGGGTGACCCTCACCGTATCGACCCTCATCGTCGCCGGATGTGGCTCACCCGAGACCCCGTCGCCGTCCACCGCGGTCCTCGGACCGTGGCAGCCCGGGCCGTTCGAGCGCCTCGACCGGTCGCTCGCCGACGCCGCCGAAGATCAGTGCCGGGCCAACACGCCCCAGGCCAGTGGCCTGCCCGTCGTCCTGCACGACCAGCGCGGTGACGGCGTCGACACCGTCGTCTTCGCCGGCCCCGATGCGCGCGCCTCCTGCCAGGTGGCCGGCGACGCGTCCGGGAAGGTGACGTGGCTGGCCGGATCCGCGACCAAGGGGCCCGTCACCGACCACCCGGAAACCGACGGCATCATGGTCGATGCGATGGGCTCGACCTCCGGCTCCCAGACCGGGACCGTCAGCGACATCTCCGGACGGACCGGGCCGGCCATCGCGACCGTGCGGATCCAGCTCGACGACGGCCGCGAGATCACCGCGACCACGTCCAACGGCTGGTTCTACGCGTGGTGGCCGGGCGAGTCCGCGGCGATCGCCCTGGCCGGCGACGACGTCCTGGGCCGGATGATCGCGTCGGTCACACCGTGACGGTGCGGGGCCGGGCGGGCCCGGGCGCGACGCCACCCGAGACGGGCTCGTAGGCAGCCGGGCATGTCCAGGACGCGCTGGGCGGCGGCCATCGGGCTGCTGCTCGTCATCGTGATCGTGCTGGCCGCGCTCGTCCGCGCTCGAGACGCGGACGTCGCCGGCGTCCCCGGACCCACACCGTCCCTCGGGTCGGGCGCGTCGCTCGCACCGACCTCCACCGCGCCGACGACCCCGATCCCGACCGCTGCCCCGACGCTCGCCCCTCCCACGTCCGCCCCGCCGTCGCCCACACCGGCGCCCACCCCGGCACCGACGAAGCGGCCCATCGCCACCGGCGACCCGCGGCTCCTGTACGCCGAGTTCCTGCTCCGCGTCAACGACGACCGGGCCACCGTGACGGCGCTGAACCAGACAGCTCGGTGACGCGGCCCAGGCAGCCGACCTGCCGGCCGTTCGTCGCGCGGCGATCGAGATCCTCGACTTCACCGACGCCGAGCACGACTGGCTGCGCGAGCATCCGCCGGCCGCCTGCTACGCCGACGCGCATGCCGCGGCCGATACGATGCTGTTCGCCTACGCGGACGCGGCGGACGCGTTCATCGCCTGGGCCGATGCGGGATCGGGCCTGGCCGGCCTGGCCGCCTTCGGGGCGGCGGTGGACGCGGCCAGCGCGGCAGGCGACGCCCTGACCGCATTCGGGAACGAGCTGGAGGCGACGACGTGCCGGACGTGACCGACGACGACACCCTGCCTCCGATCCGGCACATCGCGAACGCGCGCGTCGTCGCGGTCCGCGGTGAGTCGCTCGAGTTCCGCGACGACCGCGTCGTCGGCGAGGCCCCGCTCGAGATCCGGGCGGCCGGTCCCGGCCAGGACCCGGTCGCCGTCGCGGTGACGATGCGGACGCCCGGGCCACGAAGCGGAGCTGGCGATCGGGTTCCTCCGGACCGAGGGCCTCATCTCCGGGTCCGAGGTGCTCTCGACCCAGGCCGGCGACCCCGGCGACCTCAGCCAGCCCGACGACACGATCCTCGTGCGGCTCGCGACCCCGTTCGATGCCTCGTCCGTCGCGGAGCGGCACTTCATCGCCACCGCGTCCTGCGGGATCTGCGGCAAGGCATCGATCGACGAGGTCGCCCTGCGGTGCGACCCGATCCCGCCGGGGCCGGTCGTCAGCCGGACCGTCGTGCTCGCCCTGCCGGACATGCTGCGGGCCGCCCAGCGCGCGTTCGACCAGACCGGCGGCCTGCACGCGTCCGGGCTGTTCAGCACGGATGGCCAGTTCGATCGCCATCCGCGAGGATGTCGGGCGGCACAACGCCCTCGACAAGGTCATCGGCTCGCAGGTCATGGCCGGCGCGCTGCCGCTCAACGACCGGATCCTGATGGTCTCCGGGCGGGTCAGCTTCGAGATCGTGCAGAAGGCGGCCGTCGCCGGGATCCCGATCCTGTGCGCCGTGTCGGCACCGTCGGACCTGGCCATCGCCACGGCGGAGCGCCTCGGGGTCACGCTCATCGGGTTCCTGCGCAACGACGGCTTCAATGTCTACAGCCACGACGGCCGGATCGAACTGCGGGACCTGTCCGGCCTCGGCTGATCGGCCTCCGATCGACCTCGCGCGCTCGCTATGCTGGTGCGCGACATCGCCCGTAGCCCACGAGAGGCGGTCCACCCGAGATGACTGACCCCACCGACGCCGTCCCCGCCGTACCGGCCGTCCCGCCCGAACCGGCCGCCGAAGCCGCCGTCACGCCCGCCTTCAAGCCGATGGAGCCTGGGGACTCGCACCGCCCGCGTGCGAGCCGCCGCCGACGCGGCCTGGCGCTCGTCGCCCTGTTCCTCGCGTGCATCACGATCATGCTGTCGACGGTGGCCGTGTGGACCCATCAGGTGGCCCTGAAGACGGACCGATTCACCGCCCTCGTGACGAACGTCGTCAGCGATCCGGCCGTCATCGATCCCCTCGCCGCCCGGGTCAGCACCCAGGTGGTCGACGCCCTCGACGTCGAGGCGCGCATCGCCGCGGTGCTGCCGGATCGAGCGGAGGTGCTCGCGCCCGCCATCACCAACGCCGTGCGCGAGGCCATCGAGAAGCGGCTCCAGGTCGCCCTGGCGGACCCGCGCGTCCAGCAGGCCCTGCTCACGACCGTCTCGTTCACGCATGAGCGCGTCGTCGCCCTGCTGCGCGGCGAGACCGAGAACGTGACCCTCGTCGACGGCTACCTCTACATCAACGTCTTCCCGATCGTCGGGACCGCCCTCGCCGAACTCCAGTCGATGGGGATCATCCCGCCCGAGGTGACGTTGCCGGACCTGTCCGCGCCGGAAGCGCCGGAGGCCCTGGCGACCAAGCTCGAGGCCGCCCTCGGGATCACCCTCCCGCCCGACTTCGGGACCGATCCAGCTGATGCAGGCGTCGAAGCTGGAGACGGCCAGGACGGTCGTCAAGGTCTTCGACCTGATCGTGATCGCGCTGATCGTCCTCTCGATCGTCCTCGTCGCCCTGGCCCTGTACCTGGCGACCGACCGTCGCAAGATGTTCCTCGCCCTGGCGATCGGCACGATCATCGCGTTCCTGCTGGCCCGCCTCGCCCTCAACGGCATGCGCGACTTCCTCATCGCCGGCGTCCAGCAGGGCGACCTCGCCGAGGCGATGCGGGCGATCGCCCAGGCCACCCTCGCCGACCTCCGCAGCGTGACGATGCTCGTCGTGATCGCGACGGTCATCCTGGCCATCGTCGCCTACCTGGCCGGTCGGCCGGCCTGGCTGTCGCGGATCGGTGGGTGCCGCCTCCGGGGCGGCTTCGGGTGCGGCCTCCTCGGCGGCCGGCGGCGTGTCCACCGGCGCGGCTTCCGTGGCCGGCGCGGCGCCATCGAAGGAAGCCCTGGCCGAGACGGCTCGCACGCATCGCGTCCACATCGAGCGGATCGGCCTGCTCGCGATCGGCTTCATCGTCCTGTGGCTCGCGGTCGGCCCGGAGGTCGCCCTCCTCGCGCTGGCGCTGGTCGTCGGGTTGGAGGTGATCATGGGGTTCCTGTCCCGCGAGCCGGCCGACGAGGCGTGACGGACCCGGCCCCAGCCACGCCCGTGGCCGGCGAGCCCGCCGCCTGACGACCCGCCGCCCCACGACGCGCACGCGTCGCTGGCCGAGTCGGCGCAGGGCTTCGCGGCGACCGCGCGCGAGATCTGGGCGGAGGAGCGCGTCGAGGTCGTCGCGGCCATCCTGCTCGCCCTGGCCACCGTCCTGTCCGCGTGGGGCGCCTACCAGGCGACCCGCTGGAGCGGCGAACAGGCCAACAACTACGCCGAGTCCGCCGCCCTTCGAGCGGAGAGTGGC
This sequence comes from uncultured Chloroflexia bacterium, assembly GCA_963738475.1. Lineage (GTDB taxonomy): Bacteria > Chloroflexota > Limnocylindria > Limnocylindrales > CSP1-4 > SPCO01. The sequence goes on along the minus strand of CAVTWU010000020.1, from coordinate 75,673 downwards.
CGGCACGGGACGGTCGCCTCGCGCCAGATCCAGATCGACGTCCAGACGTTCATCGCCTGGGTCGATGCCAAGGCCACCGGCGACGATCGCCTGGCCGACTTCTACGTCGAGCGGTTCCGCGAGGAGTTCCTGCCGGCGTTCACCGCCTGGCGACTCGGCACGGAGCTGGACTCGGAAGGCCTGCCGGAAGGCACGCCATTCGACCAGCCGGAGTACGTCAACGCCGAGCAGGTGCTCGCCGACGACCTGTTCGCCCAGGCCGATGCCGCGCTGGCCGAGGCGCAGTGGAACAACCAGATCAGCGACAACTTCGTGCTGACCGCGGTCCTGTTCGCGTCCGTCCTGCTGTTCGCCGGGATCGCGCCCCGGTTCCGGCCGCAGTGGATCCGCTGGACGATGCTGGCGCGTCGCGGGCGTCGTGTTCTGCGTCGGCCTGGTCGTGGAGTTCCTGCTGCCCCAGAACGTCGGGATCTAGCGGTCGTCGCGGTTCGATGGGGCCGAGGAAGACCCGGAACAGGACGATGAAGCTGACGACCAGGGTGACCGCGAAGGCGATCATCGCGAGGTAGGCGACGCCCTGGAACTGGGCGAGCTCCGGCTGGAGCAGGATGGCCATCACGATCGCCGTCCCGATGAGCTGCCCGACGACGATGACGCCGACGGTCGCCTGGCGGCCGATGTCGTTGATCCTCGCGATGGACTTCTCGAGGCCCTTCGTGTCCACCTCGACGACGATCTTGCCCTTGTTGAACATGTCCAGCCACTGGAGGGCGGCGCCCTCCATCGACGGCACGCGGCGGGCCAGCTCCTTGCCGATCCGGACGGCGCTGCCCTGGACCTGCTTCGAGATCTTCTCGGGCGTGAAGTTCTCGAGGAGCGCGGCGCGCGCCTCGGTCACCGCCGCCTCGCCCAGGTCGATGTCGAACGACAGGGCGCGCGCGGTCTCCTCGGCCTGGATGACCGCCTTCATCGCCAGCGTCAGCTGGCTGTCGAGGCGCAGGCCGTTGTCGAACACGGCGCCGAGGAAGCTGCCCAGGGCGTCGCCCAGCGACGTCGCCTTGCCGTAGATCAGGTACTGGCGAGCCAGGCGGTCGATGTCGTCCCGGAACCCGGCTTCGTCGAACGCGGACGTCGGCTTGCCGAGGGCCATCAGCCCGTCGCCGATCCCCGGGATATCGATCTCCTTGATGGCGTAGATGAGCCCGAGCAGGTCCACCCGCTGCTGCGAGTTCAGCTGGCCGACGAGTCCGAGGTCCAGGAAGATGATCTGCTTGGACTCCGGGTCGCCCAGGATGTTGCCCGGGTGCGGGTCGCCGTGGAAGAAGCCGTCGATCAGGACCTGCTTGATGATCGCGCGGATGAAGACGGTGCCCGAGCTCGGTCGTGTCGAAGCCGGCCGCGCGGAGCTCGTCGGCCTTGGAGATCTTGATGCCCTTGACGAACTCCATGGTGATGACGCGCTGACCGGACAGGTCGTCGTAGACCAGCGGGACGTGGACCTCCGGGAACCGGGTCATCCCGTCCGCGAGGCGCCTCGCGTGGTAGGCCTCGTTGCGGTAGTCGAGCTCCTTCAGGACGCCGGCCGCGAACTCCGCGACGATCGCCCTGGAGGCCGATCTTGCGCGCGACGGCGAACCGCTGCTCCGCGACCTTGGCCAGTTGCTCGATGACGCCGAGGTCCGCCTGCGTCTTCGCCTGGATCCGCGGTCGCTGGACCTTGACGGCGACGATCGTGCCGTCCTGCAGCGTCGCACGATGGACCTGGGCGGTGGACGCCGCGGCGAACGGCTCGTGCTCGAAGGTCGCGTACAGCACCTCCGGATCCGAGCCGAGCTCCTTCGTCACGATGGCCTGCGACGTCGTCCCAGGCGAACGGAGCGGCTTCGCTCTGGAGCTTGGCGAGCTCGTCGATCCAGGCCGCGCGGCAGGACGTCGCTCCGGCTGGCCATCATCTGGCCGATCTTCACGTAGGTCGGGCCCGAGCTGCTGGAGCATCGCGCCGGATCCGTTCCGGTCCGGTGGCGCCGCCGAGCGTGTCCTCCTCGCCCAGGACCACGCGCGAGAACCAGCGCCGGATCGGACCGAGCGGCGTATCCGCGCAGGCGCGATGTCGAGGCGGTCGAGTAGATCGTGTTGTAGACCTGCTGCAGGCGCAGGTTCTCGAGGATCGCGTTGCGCCGGGGCGTCGGCAGCTACTCCAGGAAGCGTCCACATCGCCGCGATTGCGCTCCGGGTCCAGGTTCGGTCGGTTGAGGCCCAGGGCCGCGTCGGCAAACGGTGGAGAGGAGCGTGTACAGCGCCGGCCGCCACGATGACCCAGAGGATGGTGGGCTGGGCGACGGTGGCGATCTTGATCGGGGCGATGATCGAGGTGATCCAGATGGCGATGGCGTTGATGATCACGACGAACAAGCCCATCGTCGAGAACAGGAGTCGGCCGGTCAGGGCCACCAGGACCGGACGCGCGAACCGGTTGACCAGGACCAGGACGGCCGCCCAGGTGAGGAAGCCGATGAGCGCCGGCCCCGCGGAGGGCGGCGATCGGCGCGCGACTCCGTCCCGAACGGGAACGGCTGGGGGACCGTGATGAAGTCGAGGAGCAGGATGATCGCCAGCAGGATGACGACATCGACGAGGACTTCGACCACGAATCGGCGCATCCGGGACCTCTCTGCTGTCTGGGTCGGTGGGCCGTCAGCCTAGCATCCGGACCGGGAGGTCAGGGACAGCTCGGCTTGAGCTCCGTCTCGATGATCGCCGCGGCCGCGTTCATGTCGGCGATGGCGGACTCGAGCTGGACGGACGAATCCGCGATCGTCCCGGCGTTCGCCTCCTCGTAGGTGGCTTCCAGTTCGCCCACCGCGCCCTCGAGATCGCTGAGTTGCTGGGCGATGTCGGCCTGGGCGCTCTCGATGAGCTGGTCCGTCGCCGCGGCCACGCCATCGATCGCGGCCTTGAGGTCCGCGCTGCTCACGGTCGCCACGTCGATCGCGTCGAGGGCCGCGACGGACGTCTTGAGCGCGGCCGCGTTGGCGCAGGTCGCCGCGCCGTCCGGAGCGGTGGAGGCACTCGGCGTGGACGACCCGCAGGCCGCCACGAGCAGACTGGCGGCCAGCGCCAGGACGAGGGTGATCCGGGACATCGGTCGGACTCCAGTGTCGAGCCAGCGCGGCTGCCGCTTGGCGCGGGAGCCGCCGGGGGTGCCGCCACGATAGCAGTCCGAGCGTGACGAACGGCCTCGGATGGGCTGCGCCCGCGGCGCTCACGCGGGCTCCGGCGTGCAGTACCCTGCGCGGATGCCAGCCCGATCCGCATGACCGCCACGCCCGTCGATACGTCCGCCACGCTGACGTCCGTGACCGGATCCGGCGCGCCGGACGAGGAGCTCGCCCCGGCCGGTGAGGGCCGCCACCACGTCTACCTGCACGTCGTGGTCGTGGCGATCCTCGGGGCGCTCGCGGTCCTGGTCTGGCTGACGATCTACAACCTGGGCAACGAGCTGCTCTGGAAGAACGGGGCCATCACGGCGAACCCGTGGCTCTTCCCCGCGATCTGCCTGCCGTTCTCGCTGGCCGTGGGCCTGTTGAACCGGTACCTGCAGGCCCCCAACAACGTCAACGGGTCTGCGCTGGACAGCCTGTTCGCCGATCCGGCGGGTGTCGACTGGCGGCGGCTGCCGGTCACGATCGTCATGCCGCTGGCCTCGCTGTTCTCCGGCGCGGTCCTGGGACCCGAGGGCGGCATCGGCGGCATCGCCGCGCAGGTCGGCGCGGCGTACTCCGCGGGCGTCAAGGTGCCGCCGGCGCGACGGCCGCGGATCATCTTCTCGGCCGTGGCCAGCGCCTACAACGGCCTGATCGCGAACCCGCTGTTCACCGGTGTCCTCGGCACCGAACTCATCAAGGACAAGACGGTCGCCGGCGCGACGCTGCCGGCCAACCTCATCGGCGGCGCGATCGGGTTCCTCATCTTCACCGGCGTCGGGTACCCGGGGCTCGGCAACTACCTGCAGCTGCCCGAGCCGGCCGGGGTGACGTTCGTCGACGTCATCCTGGCGGTCGTCCTGGCCCTGGTCGGCCTCGTCCTCGCCATCATCGCGGGCGTGCTGTTCCGGGTGTCGTCGGCGGTCTTCGGCCGGTTCGACGACCGGGTCGTGCTTCGGGCCCTGATCGGCGGCGTCATCTTCAGCGTCGTCGGCGTGTTCGCCCCGATCGTCATGTTCTCCGGCGAGACGCAGATCCAGACGCTCGTCGCGGACCCGGCGGCCTACGGCGCCGGCGGTCTGCTCGGCCTCGCCCTCCTCAAGATCGCCCTCCTGGCGGTGGCGTTCAAGAGCGGGTTCTTCGGCGGCCCGACGTTCCCGGGCATCTTCGCCGCCGTGTCGGTCGCGCTGGCCCTGAGCCTGCTGTTCCCGGGCGCTCGACTGGACGTCCTCATCGCGGCGCTGATGGCCGGGTTCCTGACCGTGCTGTTCAAGGCGCCGTTCATGGTCATCCTGCTGACCGCGTTCATGCTCCAGGCCGACATGGATGTCATCGCGCTCATCGTGCTGTCGGTGGCGACCGTGCTCATCGTCCAGCCGATCCTGCTCGATCTCGTGGCGGCTCGGCGGGCCGCGAAGGGCGCCGCGACGACGGCCTGACCCGGCGCGAGCGCCCATACTGTCGACACGACGCGACGCGCGCGTGACCCGAAGGAGACGACATGAGCGACAAGCAGATCGTGCTGGCCATCTTCCCGGACGAGGCGGCGGCCGATGCCGCGGTCGAGTCGCTCAAGGCCTGGGCCAAGGACAGCGCACGAGAAGCTCGACGCGATCGGCGTCCTGTGCCTCGACGAGCAGGGCAAGGTCAAGGACCACAAGCTCGGCAAGCACACGGTGGGCAAGGGTGCGGGGATCGGCCTGGTCCTGGCCCTGGCCACGCCGGTCGGCTGGCGGCCGGCGTCGTGGCCGGTGGCGTCCTCGGGGCGGTGCACACACAAGGGCCTCGGCCTCACCGACGACAACCGCGAGCAGCTCGGGGCCGACCTCAAGGACGGCAAGGCCGCGGTCGGCGTCCTGGTCGAGCCGCATGAGGCCGACGTCCTCTACGCGAAGCTGACGGAGCTCGGCGGCACGGTCAAGCTGCTGCCGGTCAGCGACGAGGCCCTGGCCGAGGCGGCCAGATCTACCCGTCGAGTCCGGCGACTCCGAGGCCGTCGCGGCCCCGGCCCGCGGCGGCTGATCCGGGTCTGTCGGCCGGCGGCCGCCGACGCCTGCGCCGTGACCGTCAGCGCGATCGTCCTCGCCGGCGGGCGGTCGACGCGGTTCGGGCGGGACAAGCTGGCGGAGCCGCTCGACGGCGTGCCGCTGCTGTGGCGCACGATCGAGGCCGTCCGGGCCGTCGCCGACGACATCGTCGTGGTCGTCGCACCTGGTTCGGAACCGGAGCTGCCGGCTGACGTTCGCGTCGCCTACGACCCCGCGACCGGCCAGGGCCCGCTGGTCGGCGTCCTGGCCGGGCTCGAGGCGGTTCGCCACGACACGGTCCTCGTCGTCGGCGGGGACATGCCGTGGCTCCGCCCGAGGTCCTGCGGCTGATGCTCGCGCGCCTCGAGGGCTCGGCGAGCGCCGTCGCGCTCGAGGTCGACGCCCGAGCGCAGCAGCTCCCGCTCGTGGTCCGACGCGAGGCCGCCCTCGGCGCCGCGCGAGGCCTGGTCGAGTCCGGCGAGCGGCGGCTCGGCGCCCTGCTCGAGGCGCTCGCGGTGACGACGATCGCCGAGGCCGACTGGCGCGCCATCGACCCGGAGGCGCGACACGCTCCGCGACATCGACGTGCCCGGAGGACTTGCCGCGCTCCGGGCTGACGCTCAGCCCTCGAGGGCGGCGTCCTCGTACACCGCCACGCCGTCCACGAACGTCGCGAGGCAGCGGGCCTCGCCGATCGCGCCGGCGCCGCGGTCGAACAGGTCGCGGTCCAGGACGGCGATGTCGGCCGCCTTGCCGACCTCGATGGAGCCCGTGTCGCGATCCTGGTGGTTCACGTAGGCCGTGCCCATCGTGAACGCGGCCAGGGCGTCCATCAGGCCGATCCGCTCGTCCGGCAGGAAGGCCGGCTGCTCGCCGCGGTGGTAGTCGGCGATCCGGTTGACCGCGACCTCCATCTCGGCCAGCGGGTCCGGCGTGGAGACGCTCCAGTCCGAGCCCATCGCGAGCATCGCGCCGGACGTCCAGCAGCGAGCGGAACGGGTACTGCCAGGTCGCTCGCTCCGGCCCGAGGAACGGGATCGTCGAGGTGGTCCATCTGGTCCTCGTGGCAGGCCCAGTACGGCTGGGCGTTGGCGACGACGCCGAGCTCGCGGAACCGGCCGATGTCGTCCGGGTGGATGACCTGGATGTGGGCGATGTGCGGCCGCGTGTCGCTGGGTCCGTTGGCCCGCCGGGCGGCCTCGACCGCATCGAGCGCCTCGCGCGCCGCACGATCGCCGATCGTGTGGAAGTGCGGCTGGAACCCGAGCGCATCCAGCCGCGGCAGCGCGACGGCGAGCACGGCCGGGTCGATCATGCTGATGCCGCGGTTGTCGGTCGGGGCGCCGTCCTCGCCGAGGTACGGATCGAGCATCGTCCCGGTGAAGTTCTCCAGGACGCCGTCCATCATCAGCTTCACGCTCGTCGGGCGGTAGTTGCCGATGGCCGTGCCGGCGCGCCGGTCGACCAGCTCGTCGATCTGCTCGACGCCGCGGCCGCGCTCCCACCACATCGCCCCGACGACCTTCGCGGTCAGCTCACCGCGCCCGGCCAGGGTCGACGTAGGCGCGCTCCTCGGTCTCGGGCGTGACGATCGCGTCCTGCCAGGTCGTGATCCCGAGCGAGTGGAGGTACGTCTGGGCGAGCGCGCAGGGCCGCCACCAGTTCGTCGCCGGTCGTGTCGGGGAGGAACTGCTCGATCGAGGCTCTGCGCGCCTTCCTGGACGCCGCCGCCCGGGGTCCCGTCGGGCTCGCGGTCGAACCGTCCGTCGGCGGGTTCGGGGGTCGTCGCGGTGATCCCGGCGATCTCGAGCGCCTTCGTGTTGACCCAGGCGCTGTGGCCATCGCGGCTGGTCAGGAAGACCGGGCCGGTCCGGGCGACGACGCGGTCCAGGTCGGCGCGGCTGGGGACGCCGCCCGGGAAGTCGTCCATGGACCAGCCGCCGCCCAGGATCCAGCGACACTCCGGGTGGGTCGCGCGCGTAGGTCGCGACGATGTCGAGGTACGTGTCCAGGCCGCGCGAGTCGTGCAGCTCGCAGCGCAGCCGGGCCAGGCCGCCGTGGACGGGATGGACGTGCGCGTCGCCGAAGCCCGGGCGTGACGGTCCGGCCGCGCAGCTCGATGACCCGCGTCCTCGGCCCGATGTGCGCCGCGACCGCCGAGTCCGGCCCGACGGCCACGATCCGTCCGTCGCGCACGGCGACGGCCGTCGCCCAGCTTCGGGCGGCATCCATCGTGGCGATGCGGCCACCGGTCAGGACGAGGTCGGCGGGCTGGTCAGCGGTCATCGGGCGCCTCTCGGTGCAGGGGTGGGGGATCGGGGCTGCCGGGCGAGGATGACAGGCCGGCCGGGTCGGCGCCCGGCCATCCCGTGCGACGCGACGGCCCGGGCTCGACCCGTCAGACCGGCGGCTCCCAGCCCGTCGGGCGCGAGTTCGAACCCGTCGTACTCGAACGCCGGCGTCACGATGCAGCCGACGAGCGTCCACGCGCCGAGCGGTCGGGCGGACTGCCAGGCACCGGCCGGGACGACGACCTGTGGCGTCTCGCCGGCCGTCGACGTCACCGCCGAGCCGATGGCGTCGCGACCGCCTCGTCGCCGTCCGCCCAGATCCGAGCTCGAGCGCCTCGCCCGCCGACCACTGCCAGATCTCGGCGGCATCCACGCGATGCCAGTGCGACCGTTCGCCGGCGGCGAGCAGGTACAGGATCGCGCTCCCGGACGGTCGCCCGCCGCCGTCCGGCGCTCCGCCCGCCACGTCTCGACGAACCAGCCGCCTTCCGGGTGCGGCGCATGCCGAGCGCCGCGATGACCGCGTGATGAGACTCCATCCGCCCGAGCATACCCGGGGCGTAGCATCGCCCGATGACCGATGTCCACCTGCTCCACGCCGGCTACGCCAACGATCGCGTAGGCAGCAGCGTCGTCCTGGTCCGGGACGGCGACGCGCTCATCGTCGCGGACCCCGGGATGGTCGCGAACCGCTCGCGCATCCTCGACCCGCTCGCGGCCCACGGCGTCGCGCCGGAGGACGTGACCCACGTCTTCCTGAGCCACCACCACCCCGACCACACGGTCAACATCGCGCTCTTCCCGAACGCCGAGGTCGTCGACTTCTGGGCTCGCTACAAGGACGACCTGTGGCTGGACCACGACGGCGACGGCTACCAGCTCGCCCCGAACTCGACGCTCTGGCTGACGCCCGGCCACACCGACGAGGACGCCTCGCTCATCGTCCGGGCCGACGACGCGCGTCTACGCGATGACCCACCTCTGGTGGAAGGAAGACCGGACGCCCGAGATCGACCCGCTGGGCGACGACCAGGCGGCCATCGAGGCCGGGCGGGCGCGCGTCCTGGCCGCCGTCGACATCGTCATCCCGGGCCACGGCGCCGGCGTTCCGGGTCAGCGACTGACGGCTCGCCTCGCGACGATGTTCAGGCGGACGTAGTCGATGACCGGTTCGCCGACGCCGTCGGCGACCGCGCGGACGAACGCGTCGTGCTCGCTCGGGCGGCAGCCGCTCGAGGTGGGCGCCCAGGACGACCGTCCGCAGGTAGGTCTCGAACGGCTCGCCGGGCTCGAAGCGGGTCGGTTCGTCCGTCAGCCAGCACTCGATGTCGACGAAGCCGGCCGCGTCCAGGCGCGCGGTCGTGTCGAGCGGCGTCTCGAAGTGGACGGTCCCGAGCCAGCCGTCGCCGATCGCCGGCGAGCGCCCGCTGGATCGTTGGCGATGTTGCCGACGCCGCCGCACTGGGCGACGAGCCAGCCGCCCGGCCGCAGGACCGCGGCGAGGTTGCGCGAACAGCGCGTCGTGGTCCGGGACCCAGTGGAACGTCGCGGTCGACAGGATCGCGTCCACCGGCTCGTCGAGCGGGAGCGGCTGGCCCGAGGTCCGCGACGAGGTACTCGACCCGGTCGCCGAAGCGGGCGAGCCGCTCGCGCGCGCGCTCGACCATCGCCGCCGAGCCGTCGAGGGCGACGACGTGGCCGTCGCGGCAGGCGCTCCGCGAGCGCTCTCGGTCACGCGGCCGGTCCCGCAGCCGGCGTCCAGGACGCGCTCGTCGCCGGTCGAGCGGCAGGCGCTCCAGGACGGTCGTCGCCCCAGCGGGTCATCGGGTCGGCGACCCGGTCGTAGGTCCGGGCGTCCCAGTCGCGCGGTCATCGGTCGGTCGCCGTCGACGCCGGCGGCTCGGCGGCTCGGCGGCTCGGTCGGCGCGGCGCCGGCGTCGCGGTCGCGGCGCGTCTCGCGCAGCCCGACGAACGAGATCGCGGCACCCGACCACGAGCAGGCCGGCGTTGATGAGCGCGGCGACGTGGAAGGCGTCGATGGACGCCTGGCGCTGCGCGGCGATCTCGGCCGCCGTCGCGCCGGCCGGCGCCGGGTTGAGTGGCTGGAACATGCGACCGGACGTCCGGCAGGCGAGGTGTCCAGGCCCGGCACCAGCGACCCGAGGACGCTGTAGAACGTGGCGCTCACGACGATGAAGATGATGGCCCCCATCAGCGGCTGAGCCGACCCGCGAGATCGAGTTGTTGATGGCCGACGCGACGCCCGAGAAGCGGCCCGAGACCGAGCCCATCAGGGTCGTCGTCAGCGGCGCGACGACGCACGAGATCCCGAGCCCGAACAGCAGGATCGCCGGCAGGACGTCGACGAAGACGCTCGGGCGGCGGGATGAGCGTGGCCGGATCCGAGATGCGTCGCCAGCCACGGCGCCGAGTCGGCCGGCAGGCGCGCCCACCAGAGCAGGCCCGCGCGCCATGATCAGCGGGCCCGGCGACGAGGAACCGGCCGCGCCCCGATCCGGCCCGCGACCGTCCCGATCCGGGTGGACAGGAGCGACAGCATGAGCCCGCTCGGGATGCCGACGGCGCCGGCCGCGAGGGCCGTGTAGCCGAGGACGCCCTGCAGGACGAGGGCCTGGTAGAGGAACGTCACGTACAGCGCGCCGTAGATGAAGAACGTCGCGAGGTTGATCGACGCGAACGCTCGCGAGCGGAACAGGCTGAGCGGCACGAGCGGGTTCGGGCGCCGGGCCATGAGGATCGGGAAGGCGATGAGGCAGACGACCCCGATCGCCGAGCGCCGCCCAGGCCGACCGGGTCCTGCCACTCCTTGGCCTCGCCCCGGATGAGCCCGAACGACAGCCCGCCGACGGCCAGCGCCGCGACGAGCGCGCCGAGCCAGTCGAACCGGCCGGTCGCCTCCGTGTCGCGCGACTCCACGACATGGCCACGGGTCGCCCACAGCGCCACGGCCAGGACCGGCACGTTGACCAGGAACGCGACGCGCCAGCCGATCGTGTCGACGAGGATGCCCGCCGACGATCGGCCCGAGCGACGATGAGGGCGGACGTGGACGCGGCCCAGATCCCGAACGCCCGGCCGCGCTCCGGGCCCTCGAAGGCATGGGTGATGAGGGCGATGCGACCCCGGGATCAGGAGCGCGCCGGCCGCACCCTGGAGCAGCCGGAAGACGACCAGCCACTCGAGCGTCGGCGCGAGGCCGCACAGCGCCGAGGTCGCCGCGAACCCGATGAGGCCGATGCGTGTAGATCCGCCGCCGGCCGTAGTGGTCGGACAGGCCGCCGGACAGGATGAGCAGCGCGGCCAGGACGGCGAGGTAGCCGCTGACGACGTAGTTCTGGCCCTCGAGGACGCTGACGACGCTGGCCGGGCAGCTCCTCGCCGATGCGTCTTGAGGGCGACGTTGACGATCGTGCCGTCGAGGAAGACGGCGCCGGATCCGATGACCGTGGCGACGAGGGTCCAGCGCTGGCGGGAAGTCACGCACGGCCAGTGTCGCAGCGCCCGACGGGCCGTCGCAAGCTTCCCGGGTAGACTCTCGCGCCATGCCCGGACCCGTGGCGCTCGTCGGCGCCGGAGAGTTCCTTCCCGCGATGGCCGAGTTCGACCAGCGCCTGCTCGCGGCGACCGGTCGCGCGCGGCCGCGCGTCGTCATCCTGCCGACCGCCTCGTTCCCCGACGGCGAGGAGGTCTTCATGCGCTGGGCGGCGATGGGCGTCGCCCACTTCGGGGCGCTCGGGGCGGAGGTCGAACCGGTCCTGGTGCGCGACCGCGACGGCGCCGAGGACGCGGCCGCGGCCCAGGCGGTCGGCGAGGCGGACCTCATCTACCTGTCGGGCGGCAAGCCGGCCTACCTGCTGGCGGCGCTCGACGGGACGGCGGTCGGTCGGGCGATCGCGGCGGCGCACGAGCGGGGCGCGACCCTCGCCGGCTGCTCGGCCGGGGCGATGGCCCTCGCCGGCAACGCGTTCGCGTTCCGGATCAAGGTCGCTGCCGTGGCTGCTGCGCTGGCGGTCCGGGCTGGGGTTCGTCCCGGGCGCGTCGGTCGTCCCGCACTACGACGCGTGGCCGGAGCCGATGTCCGTGCTGATCGCGCTGCAGGCGCCGCGCGGTTCGGTGGTGCTGGGGATCGATGAGGAGACGGCGGCGGTGGGCCGCGATGGCGTCGTGGCAGGTCCACGGCCGGTCTCGGGTGACGGTCTGGCGGGGCCACCGTCGGGAACGCTATCGAGCGGGCGACACGTTCCGGATCTAGAGCGTCGATCCGCGCGTCCCTCCCGGCGCGCGGCTCGTGATCTCGCGAAGGGTCAGTCCGGCTTGACGGTCCGGAAGCAGTCGGAGCAGTAGACCGGGCGGTCCATGCGCGGCTTGAACGGGACCTGGGCCTGGTTGCCGCACTCGGAGCAGACCACCGCGAAGAACTCGCGGGTCGGGCGCTCGTCGCTGCGCTCGTAGCCGCGCGGGCCACCGATCTCGCGGACGTCGTAGCCCGCGTCGCGGGTGGCGCGACGGCTGGCGCGGCAGCCGGTGCAGCGCTTCGGCTCGCTGGTGAAGCCCTTCAGGGCGTAATACTCCTGGTCGGCGGCGGAGTGGATGAAATCCATCCCACAGTCGACGCACTGGATGGATCGATCGGCGTAGGTCACGGGAGCTCCTCTGGGGCGCGCGTAGGCGGCTAGCGGAGCGTCCTCGGACGGAAGGGCCGGCACATGGGGCGACACGTGGTCGCGCCGAAAGCCGGCGAATCGGTGCGTCCCAGGTGCCGACAGCGATCTGTCGTTGGGACGCACCGGTTCTTAGTGCCGGGAGGATACAACGACTTCTGAAAATCGGCTGAGACCGGCACGCGGGGCGGTCTCGCCGCGACACCGTACCTGTCACAATGACCCCCGAACATCCGGGGCGGCGAGCGAGGAGTCATGGGGGCGCCTCGCTCGCACGAACGCCCCGGTCACGTCGTCCGGCACCATGACCGACCAGGAGGCGAGCCCCGACCGGATGCTACGGATCATCCATACCGCCGACGTCCACCTGGGCGCGCGCCACGACGATCTCGGCGAGCAGGCTGCCGCCCAGCGCGAACGACAGTTCGCGGCGTTCGCCCGTGCGGTCGATCTCGCGCTCGTCGAGAAGGTGGACCTCTTCCTCGTCGCGGGCGACCTGTTCGACTCCAACGTCCAGCCGCGCCGGTCCGTCGAGCGGGTCGCCGCCGAGCTGACCCGCCTGGTCGAGGCGCGCATCCGGACGGTCCTCATCCCGGGCACCCACGACGTCTACGACCGCGCGTCCATCTACCGCGCGTACGACCTCAAGGCGATGTCCGGCAGCACGCCGGACGACGACTACGTGACCGCTCCTGCGGCCGGACCTGCCGTACGTCCACCTGGCCGCCTGCGACGCGATCGTCCACGGCCCGGTCTTCGCGACGAAGCGGGCGCCGCACAGCCCGCTCCTGGGCCTGACCGGCGACGTCGAGGGCATCGCGGCGACCTGGCGGATCGGCCTGGTCCACGGCTCCATCGCCATCCCGGGCAAGACCGAGCGCGACGAGGTCGTCATCACGACCGACGAGATCGCCGCGACCGGGCTGGACTACCTGGCCCTCGGCCACTGGCACTCGGCCCAGACCGGCAAGGCCGGCACGGTCACCTACGCCTACGCGGGCGCCCCCGAGGCGGTCGCCCTGGACCAGGATCGGGCCGGCAAGGTCCTCCTGGTCGAACTCGACTCGACGCCGACCAGCGCGCACGCGTGAAGGTCGACGAGCGATCGGTCGGCGCGACGAAGTTCGAGAAGCTCGAGCTCGACGCCAGCGCCGTCGGCAGCCAGCCCGCGCTCATCGCGACGCTGTCCGCCAAGGCGGACCCGGACCTCGTCCTGGACGTCCGGCTGGTCGGCGTCCGGCCGGATGAGCTCGACCTCGACACGGACGAGGTCGAGGCCGCGCTCGCCCGGTCGTTCCTCAAGACCCGCGTCCGCGACGTCTCCCTGCCGGCCCTGACCGAGGGCACGCTGCCGTCGCCCGACACGGTCGCCGGCGCGTTCATCCGCGACCTGGAGGCCCGGATCGCCGAACTGGAAGCGACCGCCGCCGGCTCCACGGAACGGGCCGCCGAGGCGGCCGAGCTGCGCGACGCGCTCCGCCTGGGTCGGCTGCTCCTGGCCGGCCACGAGGTCTCGCTGTGAGGATCCGTCGGCTGCGGGTCCAGAACCTGCGTCGCTACCGCGAGCTCGACATCGACCTCGCGCCCGGCCTGACGATCGTCCGCGGGCCGAACGAGGCCGGCAAGTCGACCATCCAGCGGGCCATCGAGCTGGCCATCACCCGGCGCGTCACCAGCGCCGCCGGCGACCTCGAGTCGCTCCGGCCGTGGGATGCGGCCGAGGGCGCCCAGACGGTCGTCGCGATCGAGTTCGACCAGGACGAGGAGGACGGGACTCGCTCGGGCACGCTCGAGAAGACGTTCGCCGGGTCCAAGGGCACGGTGGATCTCCAGTACGACGGCCAGTCCGTCACGGACCCGGCCCTCGCCGACCAGATCCTGGCCGAGCTGACCGGCATCCCGACCGAGGGCTTCTTCCGCTCGACCGGCTCCGTCCGCCACATGGAGGTCGCCGGCCTGGCCCGCGACGAGAGCGCCCTGCGCGACCGGCTGCAGGCGTCGATCAGCGGCGCGGACCGCGGGACCAGCCACGCCCGCAAGAAGCTGGACAAGGCGCTCCACGACCTGACGACCCGCGGCGACAAGAACCCGGGCCGCCTCAAGATCGCCGAACAGGCCCTCGCCCAGGCGCGGCGCCGCGGTCGAGCAGGGCGAGCTCGCCCTGGCCCAGCTGGAGCGCGACCGCGACAGCCTGTCGTCGGCGCGCGACCGACGGGCCGAGGCGGAAGGCTCGCTCGCGGAGCGCCGCGCCATGCTCGAGAAGGCCCGCCAGGCCGAGCGGCTCGCCACGGAACGGGATGCCGCCAAGGAACGCTACGAGCGGTTCCGCCAGGCGGTCGAGGTCAGCGACGAGCTGGCCAAGCTCGCCACGACCCACCCGTCGCCCAACCCGCTGCCGGTCCTGCGCCAGGTCGTCGAGCGACTGCGGGTCAGCGACACCCGACTGCGCGAGCTCCGGGCGATGCTGTCCGGCGAGGTGGACGTCCAGTTCGAGGTCGCCCCGGAGGCGGCCTGGCAGCCGCTCCGGACGCTGGTCCATCCCGCTGGTCATCCTCGGGCGTCGTCATCGCGGCCCTGGCCTTCGCCGGGACGACGCCTGAAGATCGTGGACCTCGGGCCGATCCCGCTCATCATCGGCCTCGTCATCGCCGGCGTCGGCCTCGTCCTGGCGGTCATCGCCTTCGCCATGCGGCGCGGCTCCAAGATGGAGACCCAGCTCCGGGACGTCGAGATCGACCGGCGCCTGCGCGGACGGTCCGACCTCGAGGAAGAGCTCCTCATGCTCGAGGCCGATACGGCGCGAGCAGCTCGAGTCGCTGGCGCTCCCGGACCTGCCGGCCGCCGAGGACGCTGCTGGCCGCGCGAGGAGGCCCACGTCGCCTCGATCGACCGGCTCACCGCGCAGCTCGACGGCCTCGTCGGCAAGCAGCCGCCCGAGGCGCTGCCCGCGTCGCGCGATGCGGCCGCCCTCGAGATCGAACAGAAGTCGGCGGCGCTCGAAGCGCTCGGGCCGATCGCCAAGGAGCCGCGGGCGCGCGAGCGCCTCGAGGTCGAGGTCAAGGGCCAGGAGACCGCCCTCGAAGTCGCGCCCGCGACGACGAGGCCAACGCCCGCGCCCGGGTCGAGGCCAACCCGGTCGATGCCGAGCAGGTCGCCGCCCAGGCCGAGCGGCTCGCCGCCTGGCGCGAGCAGATGGCCGCGCTCGAGCGCCGCCAGCGGGTCTATGCCGCCACCCTGGCCGCGATCGACGATGCCGAGCGGGCGACGATGAAGACGGTCACCCGCTACCTCGAGAAGCACATGGTCGGCGACCTCGCGACGGTCACCGACGGCCGCTACCGGCGCGTCCGGGTGGACGACCGGACGCTCGACATCGAGGTCATGGCGCCCGGAGAAGGGCGACTGGGTCAAGGTCAGCTCGCTGAGCCAGGGCACGCTCGACCTCGTGTACCTGACCGCTCGCCTCGGGCTCGTCCGGCTCGTCACCGGCGACCGGCGCCCGCCGCTGCTCATGGACGATCCGTTCGTCAGCCTCGACGACGAGCGGGCGCAGCGAGCCCTGCGGCCTGCTCAAGTCGATCGCGACGGACTTCCAGGTCATCTACATGACCACGTCCGATCGGTACGACAGCGCCGCCGACGCGGTCGTCGAACTGCCCGGCCCGACGGCCCGGGACGAGAGCCGCGGCGACAGGGCCCACCTCCTGATCGACCTCCTCTCGGGCGGCGCGGGGGCGATCGCGTTCGGCCTGATCTCGGCGGCATCGTGGGGCGCGGGCGACTTCGGCGGCGGCCTCGCCAGCCGACGCGCGCCGGTGTTCGGGGTCGTGTTCATCTCGCAGCTCGTCGGGATGGCGATCGCGTTCGGGCTGGCGCTGCTCCGCGGCGAGACCCAGCCGTCCGTCGGCGGACCTCGGCTGGAGCGTCGCGGCCGGGATCGCCGGCGGGATCGGCATCGCCAGCCTGTACCGGGCGCTGGCGGTCGGTCGGATGGCGGTCGTGGCCCCGGTGACGGCCGTCCTGGCGGCGACCATCCCGGTCATCGTCGGGTTCACGCATCGACGGCCTGCCGGCCCCGATCGTCCTCGTCGGCATGGCCATCGCGATCGTCGCCGTGCTGCTCGTGTCGCGGGTCGAGGACGTCGACGACGGGCCGCTCGCCGGGCCTCGGGCTGGCGCTCGTCGCCGGGACCGGCTTCGGGCTGTTCGGCGTGTGCATCGGCCAGCTGAGCGACGGGCACGTCTTCGGCCCGCTCGCCGCTCGTCCGCCTCACCGAGGCGGTCATGATCGGCGGCCTGATCGTCGTGACGCGCTCGGCCTGGAAGCCGCCGCGCGACCTCATCCTGGCGATCCTGGCCGTCGGGGTCCTGGACATGGCCGGCAACGGCGCGTACATCCTGTCGGCCCAGGCCGGGTCGCTCGCCATCGCGTCCGTCCTGTCGTCGCTGTACCCGGTGACGACCGTCATCCTGGCCACGGTCATCCTGCGCGAACGGGTCACCCGGGTCCACGCGCTCGGGATCGTCATGGCCGTCGCGGCGGTGACGCTGATCGCCGCCGGGTCCGCGTAGACTGCCGGCCATGACCACCCCATCCGACGTCCCCGCCGCCGCCATGGAGTCCGTCTGGCTCATCGAGGCGACCTATGCGCCCGACGCCGCCGAGACGCGCGTCCCGTTCCGCGCCGAGCACCTCGCCCGCGCCGCGGCGCTCAAGGCGAGCGGGGTCATCGTCGAGATCGGCGCGTTCCTCGACGTCTCGAGTTCGATCGCCATCGTCCGCGCGGACAGCGAGGCGGCCGCCCTCGACATCGTGCGGGCCGACGTCTACGTGACCAACGGGATCTGGGTGGAGCTGCGAGCGCGGCCGTTCGGCCGGGTCGTCGGCTAGCGTCGGCTCGGCGTCGTCAGCTCGCGGCCATCCGCGGTCGACGCCATCGCGCCGGATCCTGACCAGCGCCTCGCACCGTCGGCCGGCGTCCGCGCAGGATGTGACGATCGCGACGCGAAGCCGTCCGCGCTCGCAGGCGCCGCCGTCGTCCACCAGTCGTCGCGGACCGCGTCCAGGTGCGCGCCGGACGACGTCTCCGGGACGACCCGGTCCGGCCGGGCGGCGTTGCGCGCCAGCACGAGGTCCGGCGCGAGGTCCAGGAC
This sequence comes from uncultured Chloroflexia bacterium, assembly GCA_963738475.1. Classification (GTDB taxonomy): domain Bacteria; phylum Chloroflexota; class Limnocylindria; order Limnocylindrales; family CSP1-4; genus SPCO01. Next base: position 58,316 of record CAVTWU010000020.1, on the reverse strand, counting down.
GATCGCGACCGCCGGGATGCCCGCCGCGGCGGCACGGTCCAGCAGCGCCCGGCGTGCCTCGCGGGTGACGTTCGTGGCGTCCACCACGGTGAGCCGGCCGGTCCGCAGCCGCCGGTCCAGCGCGGCGTGCAGGGCCCGGAACGCGGCCTTGTTGACGGACTGGTCCGCGGCGTCGCCCGAGATCGCGGCTCGGAGCGCATCGGACGACAGGATCTCGTCCGGCGCGAAGTGCCGCGCCGCGAACGTGGACTTGCCGGACCCGGCCGCACCGATGAGCACGACCAGCGACGGATCCGGAAGGACCAGCAGTGGGCATCGGCCGATGATGCACCGCCCGTCGACTCCGTGTGACCCGTCCGCCGGCCGCTCCTGCGCGAAGGAAGGGCGATGACTTCGACCGCCATCGTCTGGTTCCGGCGCGACCTTCGGCTGCACGACCACCCGGCGCTGACCGCCGCCGTCGCCCGGCACGATCGGGTCGTGCCCCTGTTCGTCCTGGATCCCCGCCTGCTGCACGGGCGTTTCGCCAGCCCGGCCCGGACCTGGTTCCTGCTGGAGTCCGTTCGAGCCCTGGCGGCCGACCTGGCACGGCTGGGCGCGCCGCTCGTCGTTCGGACCGGCGATCCCGGCGAGGTGGTCGCCGCGGTCTGCGCGGACGCCGGGGCCGGCGACGTGTACGTCTCGCGCGACCATGCCCCATACGGGCGAGCCCGCGACGCGCGCGTGGTCGAGCGCCTGGCGACGGCGGGGGTCGCCTTCCATCCGAAGCGCGGCAACCTGGTCCACGAGCCCGAGGCCGTCCTGACCCGCGACGGGCGTCCGTTCAGCGTCTACTCGCCGTTCCGTCGTGCGTGGGAGGCCCTCGAACGCCCACCGACCCTTCCGGTCCCGGGCTCGCTGGCCGGACATGGCGTGGATCCGGGGATCCTTCCGCCGTCATCCGATCCCGCGCAGCCCACCGACCCCGGCTGGGAGCGTCTGCGCCTGGACCCCGGCAGCCTGCCGACGCCGGGCGAGACCGCGGCTCGCGCCCGCCTCGAGCGCTGGCTCGACCGCGGTGTCGAGTCGTATGCCGCCTCACGCGACCGGCTGGATCTCGCCGAGGGGACCTCCAGGCTGTCGGCGGATCTGCACCTCGGCCTGCTCTCGCCGAACGAGGTCGTGGACCGGGTCATGGGCACCGGCGATGGGCGGCGCGTCTTCGTCAACGAGCTCGTCTGGCGCGAGTTCTACGCCCACGTCCTGTTCCACCGCCCGGACATCCGGACGCGGTCGTTCAGGCCCGAGTTCGACCGGATCGAGTGGTCCGCTGACGACGATCGGCGCCGAGGCGTGGCGGCAGGGCCGGACCGGCGTCCCGATCATCGACGCGGCGATGCGCCAGCTGGCCGCCTCGGGCTGGATGCACAACCGGGCGCGGATGCTCGTCGCCACGTTCCTGACCAAGGACCTGCTGGTGGACTGGCGGGTCGGCGAGGCGCACTTCATGCGTCACCTGGTGGATGGCGACGTGGCCAGCAACAACGGCGGCTGGCAGTGGTCCGCCTCGACCGGCACGGACCCGCAGCCCTACTTCCGCATCTTCAACCCGGTGACCCAGGGCCGGCGCCACGATCCGGACGGCACGTACGTGCGCCGCTGGGTCCCGGAGCTGGCGCCCGTCCCGACGCCCTGGATCCACGCTCCCTGGGAGATGCCGCCGGACGTCGCTGACGCGTGCGGCGTCCGCCTCGGCGTGGACTACCCGGTCCGGATCGTCGACCACGCCGAGGCGCGTGCACGCGCGCTGGCCGCCTACGCCGCCGCTCGCCAGGACGACCCACGCGGGACGGGACTATCCACAGACCGTCCACACCGCCCACAACCTCGGGGATAACTTCGCGCACCCGTCCCGCAACTTCGTGGATAAGGCCGTTGTGGTGCGATGCCCCCGGGACGTACATTTCGTCTTGCCCGAAGGGGCAGTGAGAACCAGCCAGACCGAGTCGGGGAGCGATCCTCGGAACGGTCCCGGGAACCGGGTCCGCCGGCCGCAAGGCTGATGGGCGAGGGACCCGGCGGCGATCAGGGACTGCGACTTGTCGAAGCCCCCGAACCCGTCGAACGGTCGGCTCCTACAGTTCCTTCGGGCGCTTTCGTGTGCGCCGCGCCGCAGCCGCGCCACGCCGCGCGCCGCGTCGGCCGCAGCCGCCGCCGGCACCGCGCCGACCCGCCATCCTCCGTTCGGCTACCCTCCGACCGTGTCTCCGACCACCCCGCGCCCGACGCAGGACTGGCGCGTCCTCGTGGCCGTGTTCTGGATCGTGTCCATGGTCGAAGGGCTCGGCGTCAGCCAGATCTTCGCCTTCGTGCCGGTCTACCTGCGCGAGATGGGCGTCCCGCCCGACGATCGCCTGGCGTTCGTCGGGCTGTTCAGCTCCCTGATCTTCATCGTCGGGGCGCCGCTGGTCCCGCTGTGGGGCGTGTGGGCGGACAAGTACAGCCGCAAGGCGGTCATCGTCCGCAGCGCGCTCGTCGAGGCGGTCGTCTTCGGCCTTGCGGCCGCGGCGCGGGAGCCGTGGCAGCTCGCCCTGGCCATGCTCCTGATCGGCTTCCAGCTCGGGAACACCGGCGTGATGCTGGCGGGCATCCGCGACGTGACGCCGCTCGCCCGCCTGGGCGTGACGATCGCGATCTTCGGCGCCTCCGGTCCGGTCGGATTCGCCGTCGGCCCGGCCCTCGGCGGCTTCATCGTGGACGGACTCGGCTGGTCCATCTCGGCCGTCTTCGCCGTGTCGGCGCTGCTGTCGATCGGCACGGCCCTGCTCGTGACCTTCGGGTCCCAGGAGGTCCGACCCACGGTCGTCCCGGAAGGCCCGGTGCTCTCGCTCGCGTTCGGTGCGGTCAAGGGCGTCCTGGGCGACCCGGCCGTGCGCCGGATCTTCGCCATCTTCGGGCTGGCGTTCCTCGCGACGCAGATGACCCGGCCGTACATCCCGGTCCTCGTCGAGGAGATCGTCGGGATCGGCCCGGGCCTCGCCTCGTCGATCGCCCTGGTCGCCGGGACGGCCGCGCTCGTGGGTGCCCTCATCTCGCCGCTCGGTGGGGCGCTGGGCGACCGGATCGGGTTCCGGACCGTGCTGATCGCCGCCCTCCTCGGCGGTGCGGTCGCCCTGCTCGTCATGCCGAACGCGAGCACCATCCCGGTCCTGGCCGCCGCGGCCGTCCTGCTCGGGATGTCCACCGCCGCCGTCTCCGCGATGATCTTCGGCCTGCTGGCGACCGAGGTCCCGCCCGAGCGGCGGTCGGCCACGCTGAACCTGGTCTACCTGCCGCTGTACCTCGCGGGCACGATCGGGCCGGCGCTGGCCGGCGTCGTCGTCACGATCCTCGGCGTGTCAGCCCCGTTCGTCCTGGGTGCGCTCGTCTTCGTGTTCGGGGCGGCGACGATCGTGGCACTCGGTCGGCGCGACCGCTGGCCAGGCCGTGCTCGGCCGGCGCCTGACGGCGACCGGGTCAGGCCGTCGCACCCCGCACGGGGAGTGCCGGCTCGGCCGGGATCGGATCGGACGCCTGGGCGTCCTGCTCGCGCAGCACGATGACCGCCAGAAGCATGCTCAGGCCGCCGTACCACAGGGCCGGCAGCGCGAGCATCCCCGCGACCGGGACCGTCCAGCGGCGGTTCGTCCGGGCGCCCCAGACGACGATCGCGATCGCGAACGGCAGTCGGGCGATGAACGGGATCGGCACGGCCGCCCACGTCCCGTCGCGACCGGCGATCCGGACGAGGACCTGGACCCACTCGATCCAGGCGCCGGGCATGAGGACGAACGAGGCCGCGATCACCGCGGCCGTCGCACCGAGGGCGATCCCCAGCTGGCGCCACTCGCCGCGGACGACGAACCAGAGCAGGCCGATGCCCGGGCGTCACCTTGGTGAGGATCACGAAGGCCCAGGCCGCCGGATAGCGGAAGCCGACGACCATCGCGGTCGCCGAGCAGGAGCGAGATGTTGCCGCCGGACAGTTCCACGACCGCGAGCAGCGCTCCGAGGGCGAACAGCCGGGGGCCGGTCAGGTACCGGACGGCGACGAGCATGATCGCGGTCCAGACGCCCATGAACACGCCCCACGGCAGGGCGGCCAGCGGCGAGACCAGCTGGAGGAAGGCCGGGGAGTAGACGTAGGCGCCGGGCTTGGTCCAGTCGGAGTGGGCGTACGGCGCGTCCAGGTGGTTCGCCCAGTAGGAGATCGCCTCCATCCCGGTACCCCACGCCCGCCCGAACGGCTGGGCCAGCAGGACGATCATCAGCCACACGAAGAAGGCCACCACCAGGCCGACGATCTCGGCCGACGGCAGGCGCGACGACAGGGATGCCGAGATCGGCCGCGCGGTCGCGAGGGATGGTGAGCTGGGTGGGCAGGTCAGTCATGGTCCCGACGGAGCTTGTATGGCGACCGCGAGAGCCGGAGCCCGGTCGCGGTGCTGCTGTGCAACGTACGTGTGCATGGGTGACTGTACGTCATCGGCGGGATGACGGCGTTCCATCACCGTGACGTAGGATGGCGCCGTGCCGAACATCGCCCTGCCTCGACCGCTGCCGCGCCCGCGCGGACGTCGCCCGACGTCCGCGGATGAGGTCATGCCCGATGCCATCGCCACGCCGGACATCATCGAGGCCGCCGGCCTTCGCTGGATCCACATCGAGTCGCCCCGCTCGGCCGACCGCGACTGGCTGGAAGAGCAGTTCGACTTCCACCCGCTCGACTACGAGGACGTCTACTCGCGCAACCAGCGACCGAAGCTGGACCAGTACGACGACTACGTCTTCATCGTGCTGCACTTCCCGCTGTTCGACAAGGACAGCGCCCGCGTCCTGACGGCCGAGCTGGACCTGTTCATGGGTCCGGACTACCTGATCACGCTGCCGAACGTGCCGCTGCCGCCGCTGACCGCGATGTTCGAGCGCTACCGCGAGAAGGACGACCTGCGCGAGGACACCTTCTCGAAGGGGTCGGGCTACCTGCTCTACAAGATCGTCGACACGTCCGTCGACGCGTCGTTCCCCATGCTGCGCAAGGTGGGCCTCAAGCTCGAGCGCATCGAGGACGAGATCTTCGAGGGGCGCTCGTCGGAGATCGTCCGCGACATCTCCGAGGTGAAGCAGGAGATCATCAACTTCCGCAAGATCGTCCGCCCGCAGCGCGCCGTGCTCCGCGACCTGGAGCGCACGAAGCAGCGCTACCTGCAGGAAGAGCTCGAGATCTACTTCGACGACATCTCGGACGCCGCCGAGCGGATCTGGGACACCCTGGAGAACTACAAGGAGGTCGTCGAGGGCCTCGAGTCCACGAACGAGGCCGTCCTGTCGCATCGGCTGAACGACTCGTTCCGGATCCTGACCGCGGCGAGCGTCGTGCTCCTGCCGCTGACCCTCATCGCGAGCATCTTCGGCATGAACGTGCCGCTTCCCGGCGAGGGTCAGCCGTATGCGTTCATCGGGATCATGCTGCTGATGCTGGTCCTGCTGGTCATGCTCGTCGCCTACTTCCGTCGGCGGGGCTGGCTCTAGCGGCGACCGACGCTCGAGCGCGACTCGATCAGGCGGGCAGGTCGCGCTCGTCGGACCCGACGTAGTTGACGTCCGGGCGGATGAGTCGATTGTCGGCGGCCTGTTCGAGGGCATGGGCCGTCCAGCCGGCGTGGCGGGACAGCGAGAACGCCGCCGGGAAGAGGTCCGGCGTGAGGCCCACGCCCATCAGGACCGGCGCCGCGTAGAACTCGACGTTCGTCTTGAGCGGACGGTCCGGGTGCGTCTCGGCCAGGACCCGCAGCGAGACGTCCTCGACCTCGATCGCCAGCTGCAGCCAGTCCGGCCGGGTGGGCATCGACTCGGCCACCTTGCGCAGGGCGGCGGCCCGCGGATCGTAGGCCCGGTAGACGCGGTGGCCGAAGCCCATCAACCGCTCCCCGTTGGCGAGGGCCTCGCGGACCCACGCCTCCGCGTGTTCGGCCGAGCCGACGCGCGCCAGCTGGTCCACGACCTCGGACGGGGCGCCGCCGTGCAGTGGCCCCTTCATCGTCCCGATCGCGGCGACGACGGCGGACGCGATGTCGGATCGCGTCGAGATGACGACCCGGGCGGTGAACGTCGAGGCGTTGAAGCCGTGCTCCGAGCCGACGATGAAGTACGCGTCGAGCGCTCGTGCCGTGGCCGGATCCGGGCGCACGCCCTTCAGCTGGTAGAGGAAGCCCTCGACGAGATCGAGCGAGGGATCCGGTTCGACCGGCTCCTCGCCGGCGCGCAGTCGGGCGAAGGCCGCCAGCGCGGACGGTGAGAACGCGGTGAGCGCCCGGGCGTGCTCGACGGTCGGCGGCCACGGCAGCTCCTGCGTGGCGCCCCAGGCCGAGACGGCGGTCCGGAGGGCATCCATCGGTTTGGTCGTCGCGGGCAACGCGCGCAGGACGGCCATGACCGGGGCCGGGATCGGGGCGGTCGCCATGCGGTGCGATGGATCCCACTCGCCCGTCCACAGCAGGTTCGCGACGGCCGGATACGTCCCGTGCTCGACGAGGTCGCCGATCCGATAGCCGCGATAGAGGAGGCGTCCGTGCTCGCCGTCGACGTAGCCCAGGGCGGACTCACCGGCGATGACGCCCTCGAGGCCGGGGGAGTAGGGCCGCGGTTCCGGCAACGGCCAGTCAGTCATGGGACAAGGGTAATCGGCGCGACCATGGCACGTACTGTGGCCCTTCCACCGGGCTGGACACCCCTGCCATCGGTCAGCTCAGGAAGGTCCGAACGGCGTTGACCACGGCGTCCGGATGGGTGTGATGGGCGGCGTGACGAGCCCCCTCGATGACGACGATGCGGCCGTCCGCGAGGCGGTCGTCCAGGGCGTGGGTGGCCTCGTGGAAGACCGGCAGGCTGTCGGATCCCAGGAGCTGGAGGACCGGCTGACGGACGCCGCCGAGAGCCTCGAGCGAGGCGTCCGGCGCCTCTTCGGCCTCGAGTTCGCGCAGGATCGTCCCGGCGGTGGCAGCCCGGACGGGCCAGATCGGGTTCGCCCGGTACGAGGCGAGGTCGGCCGCCGACATCCCGACGACCTCGGTGAAGAACAGGGCGAGCGCACCGTCGTCGTCGCCCGCGGCGAGGCGCGCCCGCAGGCCGTCCTCGATGCCGGGCGGGTGGTAGCTGGCGCCCGGCGGGGACGGGGCGCCCTCGTAGCAGACGACCCGTCCGATCGACGCCGTCAGGAGCGCCGCACCGAGCGCCGTCCGCCCGCCGTAGGAGTGACCGAAGACATCGACCGAACGGCCTCGCGCCAGCGCGACCGCGTCCGCGACGGCGGCCACGTCCTCGAACTCGCGCTCGATCGAGTAGGGCGGCGTGTCGCCCGAGGCCCCGCGTCCGCGCCGGTCGACGGCGTACAGATCGTAGGTGTCGGCGAGGCGCGGGCCGATCGCACGGAACGTCGTGTGGTCCGCGGTCGTGCCGTGGACGAGGATCGAGCGGTGCGGCCACCCGGGTCGCCCGTCCGGAAGACGGCGATCGGCGTGCCGTCGCGCGACGCGACGACCATGCGGCTCGGGCGGCTCCGGTCGCCAGGCGTAGCGGACATCCGGCTGGCGCTCCTCGTTGCCGCTGCCGTCGCCGAGGGTGACGACCTCGAATCCGTGACGCTCGTAGAACCGGCGCGCCCGGGCGTTCGCCTGGAAGGTGTACAGGTCCAGCCCGGCGGGCCGCCGCTCCTTGGCCAGGGACAGCAGCCGCGATCCGAGCCCGCGGCCGATCCAGGCCGGCGCCAGGTAGAGCTGGTCGACCATCGTGTCCGACAGCGACAGGACGCCGACGACGGTCCCGGCTGCGTCCTCCGCCACCCACGACTCGGTGTCGGGCAGGAGCGTCCCGGCGACCCAGCCACGGACCTCCGCATCGGTGTGGGCCGACGGGAAGTCGTAGGTCGCGCGCCACGAGTCGAGCAGGACGTCCGCGACCCCGGGCGCGTCGTCGGGCGTCGCCCGGCGGATCGACGAGTGCCGCGACGCCCGCAGCCGGATCGTCGGTCATCGCGCGAGGCGAGCGGCGGCCTCGCGGTCGAGGATCCACGTGGCCCGCTCGATCCGGGCGACCTGGGCCGGCCAGCGGCGGGGTTCGTGGACCGGGCCGAAGATGTCGGCGAGCACCTCCGCCTTGGACGCCCCGGTCACGGTCACGAGGACGTCTCGGGCGGCCGTGATGACCGACGGATGCATCGTCACCCGCTCGACGTGGGGCTCGATGTGGGTCGGTGCCGGGATCGCCATCGCCCAGGCCTCGGCATCGAACGCCGCGGAGCCCGGGAAGACCGACATCAGGTGGCCGTCGCCGCCGACCCCGAGGAACACCAGGTCGAACACCGGCCAGCCGTCCGGGCTCGACGGACCGTCCTGGGCCAGTTCGTCCGCCATGGCCGCCGCGCACCAGGCCGCATCGTGGCCGTCGCCGATCGCCTCGGCGGCACGGAACGGGTGGAGGTGCTCGACCGGGATCGAGACGCCGGTCGTCGCATCGAGCAGGATCTCGTCGACGGCCTTCACGTTGGACAGCGGGTGGTCGCGCGGCACGAACCGGTCGTCGCCCCACCACACGTGGACCGCCGCCCAATCGACGAGGTCGCGCCGTTCGGGCTGGAGCATGGACCGGTAGACGTGGGCCGGGGTGGATCCGCCGGTCGTCGCCCAGTGGGCGACACCCCGGGCGTCGATCGCCCCGACGAGGGCCCGGACGATGCTGTCGGCCGTGAGGTCGGCGACGTCCGCCTCGTCCGCGACGATGATCCGCGGCTCGCCGCTCGCGCTCGGTCACGCGTGACTCCCGGCGTGTGGCCTTGGCCGGCTCGCCGGCGGGCCCGGCCAGCGCGGCCGCCGAGCGCAGGGCCCCGACACCGACCGGATCGCGACCGCCGGCCTCGATGGCCTCGGCCAGCAGGTCCACTTCGGTCCGTCGCGGCGCCCGGAAGTGTCGATCGAGCGCCTCGACCCCGTCCTGCCAGACCCGCACATGGACCGTCTCGGCCTCGGCGGTGACGTCGGCCCGGAGCTCGGACCCGCGCCGCTCGGCGAGGAGTTCCACCCGCAAGGTCGTCCCGGCCGGCATCTTGGACAGGACCGGGCGAACGAGGACGGCCACCTCCGCCCGGCCATCCGACAGCGTCGCCCCGAGGCCGCGGCCCGCACTCTGGACCGCACCGGTCGAGCGGATGACCCGCCCGGTCGATGGCTTGGCCGGGCCGGTGATCGGGGCGAGCGGCTTGACGACATGCAGCCCGAGCCTCGACGCGAGCCAGGCCGCGTGGTAGACGGGCTTGACCAGGTTCGTGTACCCGAACGTGCCGGTCTCGTCATGGGTGCCGTAGGTGACCGCGATCCGGCGCAGGGAGCGCAGGTACGGCAGGAACTCGGGGTCGTCGAAGATCGAGGCGATCGCCTCGCGCCAGCGGGACTGGCGGACCAGCGCGAAGTCCGTGACGGTCAGCCGGCCCGACTCGGCCAGGGCCGCCAGGTCCCGGATCCGGCCGAGGCCGTCCCCGTTCCAGGTCGAACTGTCCACCACCAGCCGATCGGCCTCGGCGAGCATGTCGCGGGTCGCGCTGAGCTGGAGCGGCGGCTCGTCCGGCCACCAGATGGTGACCGGCAGGTCGTGGATCAGGAGCGGCGTGACGATCGCGGCGACATGGCGTCCCGCCTCGCCGCCGGCCGTCACGTGGATCATCTCGGCGCAGGTCTCGGGCGAGCCTTCCCGCGGCAGGATGCAGTGCGCCTCGACCCGGGCGTCCAGCCACGACGGACCGTCCGGATCGGCCGAGCAGACGATCATCGTGCGCGACGGATGGCGTCCGGTCAGGGCCTGGATCGCGGCCGCGCAGTGCTCGGCCAGCTCGGGCCGCCGGGCGATGACGACCAGGTTCATCACGCTCGAGCGGGCGGCGACGTATCGCCCGGGCTCCCCGTCGATGTCGGTCGTCAGGTCCGTCGCGGACCAGATCCGGGCCAGTTCGCGCTCGATCTCGGCGATGCTGTGGGCGCGGGCGGACCAGCGCAGGACCGGTTCGCCGATCCGGAGCGGGGACGCGACGGCCATCGCGGACCCCTAGAACCGCCGCCAGCGACGGCCGTCGCGGGCGAGCAGTTCATCGGACGCCGCCGGACCCCAGGTGCCGGCGTCGTAGTTCGGGAAGTCCGGGGCCGGCGACGCCGCCCACGACTCGACGATCGGATCGACGATGCCCCACGCCTCCTCGACCTCGTCGGCGCGGGTGAACAGCGACGCATCGCCCTGGAGCGCATCGAGGATGAGCGTCTCGTAGGCATCGGGCGAGTCCACGTTGAACGCGGAGCCGTAGCCGAAGTCCATCGTCACCGAGCGGACGTCCAGCCCCAGCCCCGGGACCTTCGCCCCGAACCGCAGCATGATCCCCTCGTCCGGCTGGATCCGGATGGCGAGCAGGTTCGCATCGGGCTCGACGCCCTCGTCCTTGAACAGGCGGTGGGGGACCTCGCGGTACTGGATGGCGATCTCGGTCGCTCGCTTCGGCAGCCGCTTGCCGGTCCGCACGTAGAACGGGACGCCGGACCAGCGCCAGTCGTCGATGGTGAGCTTGGCGGCGACGAACGTCTCCGTCTCGGACTCGGGGTCGACCTCCTCCTCCTCGCGGTAGCCCGGGACCTGCGTGGCGGCGACCCAGCCGGGCCCGTACTGCCCGCGGACGACCTCGCCGTGCTTCGGGTCGGTCGAGACATCGGAGATCGCGCGCAGCACCTTGACCTTCTCGTCGCGCAGCGCGTTGGCCTCGAAGGTCGCCGGCGGCTCCATCGCGATGAGGCTGACCAGCTGGAGGAGGTGGTTCTGGAGGACGTCGCGCGACGCGCCGGTCTGTTCGTAGAACGATCCACGGTTCTCGATGCCGATCGACTCGGCCACGGTGATCTGGACGTGGTCCACGTAGCGCCGATTCCAGAGCGGCTCGAAGATCCCGTTCCCGAACCGGAAGACGAGGAGATTGCGGACGGTCTCCTTGCCCAGGTAGTGATCGATGCGATAGACCTGCGACTCGCGGAAGACCCGCCCGACGTCGCGGTTGAGCTTCTTCGCCGACTCGAGGTCGTGGCCGAACGGCTTCTCGATGACGACCCGTCGCCAGCCGCTGTCGTGGCGCTCGTGGTCGAGCCCGACCCGTCCGAGTTGCGCCGACGATCTCGGCGAACTGCGACGGCTGGGTGGCGAGATAGAAGAGGTGGTTGCCGCGCGTCCCGTGCTCGGCGTCCAGCTCCGCCAGGCGCGCGGCCAGGCCGTCGAACCCGGCCGGGTCGTCGAAGTCCAGGCGCTGGTACGACGATCCGCTGGGCGAACGACGCCCAGGCGTCCTCGTCGAGGGGCAGCACCCGGCTGTGGGTCTCGAGGGCCTTCCGGATCTCGGCCCGGAACGAGTCGTCGTCGTACGGCCGGCGGCCGACCGCGAGCAGGACGAACTCGTGGGGCAGGAGGTTGGTCCGCCACAGCTGGTAGATGGCCGGGATGACCTTGCGATGGGCGAGGTCGCCGGTCGCCCCGAACAGGACGACGATCGAGGGATCCGGGACGCGTTCCAGGCGCAGGCCCTCGCGCAGGACGTTCTCGGCCGGCTTGGCCCGCGACGGACGACGGCCCTGGCGCGCGAGGCGCAGGTCCTTCATCGTCAGCGGCGTCTCCTTGTGCCGCGCCGGCGCCGAGGGCTGGGCCGGATCCGCCATGTCCCTAGTCCGTCTTGACCGCGTGGCCGCCGAACTCGTTGCGCAGCGCGGCGAGGACCTTCGCGCCGTACGAGTCGTCCTGGCGGGACCGGAACCGGGTCAGCAGGGACAGGGTGATGACCGGAGCGGGAACGTCGTGGTCGATGGCCTCCTGGACGGTCCAGCGACCTTCGCCCGAGTCCGCCACGAAGCCCTTGAGGTGCTCGAGATCCTGGCCGTTGGCGCGGAACGCCCGCCCGGCGAGTTCGAGCAGCCAGGACCGGACGACCGAGCCCTGCATCCACAGCTCGGAGATGGCGGCGAGATCGAGGTCGTAGTCGCTCGCGTGCATGATCTCGAAGCCTTCGGCGTAGGCCTGCATGAGGCCGTACTCGATGCCGTTGTGGACCATCTTCACGTAGTGCCCGGAGCCCGGGCCGCCGATGTGGAGGTAGCCGTCCTTGGGGGCGAGGGACGTGAAGATGGGCTCGAGCGGCTTCACCGCGGTCTCGTCGCCGCCGACCATCAGGCAGTACCCCACCTGCAGGCCCCAGATCCCGCCGGAGGTGCCGGCGTCGACGTAGCCGATGCCCTTCGCGGCAAGGTCCGTGTGGCGGCGCACGTCGTCGTGGAAGTTCGTGTTCCCGCCGTCGATGATCGTGTCGCCCGGCTCCAGGTGCTCCAGCAGTTCGTGGATCTGGGCTTCGGTCGCGTCGCCCGCCGGGACCATGACCCACACGGCGCGCGGCTTCTCCAGCTTCGAGACGAGCTCGGCGATCGAGTACGACGGGATGGCGCCCTCGCCGGCGATCTCGGTCGTCTTCTCCGGCGTCCGGTTGTAGACGACGATCTCGTGACCATCCTGCATGAGGCGGCGGACCATGTTGGCCCCCATCCGGCCCAGACCGATGAACCCGATGCGCATGTCGTTCAAGCCTCCGTGCGGGGTGCGCTGTCGAGGGCGGCAGCCAGCGCTCGTTCGAGGGTCGCCAGGCCGCCCGGGATGTCGTGGCCGAGGTGGACGCGCAGGATCGGCAGGCCGTGCGACTCGATCGCGGCGAAGTCGCCGGCGGCCTGCGCGTCGATGAGCTGGCCGAAGGTGTATGGCCAGCCGGGGATCTCGCGGTCGACCGGGTGGTCCGACGTCAGCTGGAGGAACCAGCCGGTCGGCGTGCCGCCCTTGTGGAGCTGGCCGGTCGAGTGCAGGAAGCGGGGACCGTAGCCGGCGGTCGTGGCCAGGTGGGTCCGGTCGCGCAGGAGGGCGCGGATCCGCGCGATGGCCGCATCGGCTTCGGCCGACGGCGCGACGAACGCCTGCAGGCACAGGTACGCGTCGCGCCGACGGCGGGCCAGGTGCCGGGCGAGTTCGCCCACGAGGTCGCCCGGGCCGTTGGTCGCCCGCGCCGTCGCATCGGCGTAGAGGGTCAGGCCGTCCGCCTCCGCGATCGGACCCGTCGTCGGGTAGACCGAATCCTCGCCGGCCTCGAGCCGGGCGAGGACGGTCCGGGTCAGCTCCTTGGCCTCCTCGACGTTGGGCTGGTCGAACGGGTCGATGTCCAGCACGGCGCCGGCGATCGCCGTGGCGACCTCCCAGCGGACGAACTCGGCACCCAGGTCGATCGGGTCGCTGACCGCGATCCGGATGACCGGATGACCGGCCTCGCCGAGGGCCGTGGCGAGCGCGTCCCGTCCGCCGGCCGTGCCGTCGGCCAGGGAGATCCGGACGAAGGCCCGGTCCGGGCCGTACGCGTCCACGCCGCCGAGCGGCTCCAGGTCGACCGGCACGATGCCCTTGCCGCCCTTGCCGGTGCTCTCCGCGATGAGCTGCTCGAGCCATGCCCCGAGGCTGGCCAGTTCGTCATCGATGAGGAAGGTCAGCTTGTCGCGGCCATCCTTCGCCAGGGTCCCGATCGCGAGGCCGAGCGACACGCCCGGATTGGCCGACGGATCCGGCTGGCGGCAGGCGCCCAGCATCGTGCTGGCCGAGGCGAGGAGCGCATCCAGGTCGAGCCCGATGAGCGACGCCGGGACGAGCCCGACGTAGGTCAGCGCGGAGTAGCGGCCGCCGATGTCGGGCGGGTTCAGGAAGACCTCGCGGAAGTCGTCGGAGTGGGCGAGCGCCTCGACGGCTCGACCGGGATCCGTGACCGCGACGATCGTGGCGCCGCCGTTGTCGTACGAGTGGTGGTGCTTGATGCCGGCCATCGCGGCTTCGGCGCGGGTCCACGCATCGGCCAGGAACGCGTTCGGCTCCGTGGTGGTGCCGGACTTGGATGCGACGACCGTCAGCGTGTACAGCGGGTCCAGGTCGTCGGTCGTCGCCGAGACCGTGGCGGGATCGGTCGAGTCGAGGATCCGCAGGGCGAGATACCCGTCCTGGGACCCGAACGTCCGACGCAGGACATCGGGAGCGAGGCTGCTGCCGCCCATCCCGGCCACGACCGCGGTCGTGAACCCGGCGGCCACGATCCCGTCGCCGAAGCCTTCGAGCGCGGCGATCCGGTCGGTGAAGTGCTCAGGCGCGTCGAGCCAGCCGAGGCGGTCCGCGATGGCGGCCTGGACCTCGGGGTCGGACGACCAGAGCGTCGTGTCCCGGTCGAACAGTCGGTTCGCCCACGACTCGTCACGGGCTCGATCGCACGCCGCTTCGAACGCGGCCTGGCCGTCGCCGAGCGCGAATCGTGGCGGGTTCACGGCGGTCGTGGACGGGTCGGTCATCGTGGTCTCCGAAGCATAGGCAGGTCGCCGTTAACGGCCGGTTCGGGCCGGTTCACGCCGGTCTCATGGACGCGGATCGGGGATCTGGCTGCTCCCTGCCGTGGGAGGCCCATGGTACGCGGGTCAGGACCCGGGCGAGACCAGGCCGCCGTCCCGGAGTTCGATGACATCGTCGGCGACATCGAGCATCCGCGGGTCGTGGGTCGCCACGATGGCGGTGATCCCGTCCGCCTGCACCACGGCCCGGAGCATCTGCATGATCCGGTGGCCCGTCTCGGAGTCCAGCTGCCCGGTCGGCTCGTCCGCGAGCAGGAGCTTCGGCCGGTTCGCGAGCGCGCGCGCGATGGCGACGCGCTGTTGTTCGCCGCCGGAGAGCTCATGCGGCCGATGGCGGGCCCGCTCGGCCAGACCCACCTGCTCGAGCAGCTCCGCGACGCGCCGCGCCCGCTCGGTCGGGTCCGTCCGCACGAGGCGCAGCGGGACCTCCACGTTCTCCGCGGCCGACAGGACCGGGATGAGCCCGAACGCCTGGAAGATGAACGCGATCTTCGTGCGCCGGACCTCGACCAGGGCGGCCTCGTCGAGCCCGGAGAGCGCCTCGCCGTCGAGGATGACCTCGCCCGATGTCGGGCGGTCCAGGCCGCCGAGCAGGTTGAGCAACGTCGTCTTGCCGCTCCCGGACCGGCCCCGGACGGCCAGCAGCCGCCCCTCGCCGACGGCCAGGTTCACGCCGCGCAGGGCATGGATCGTCGTGTCGCCCGACGGGTACTCGCGCACGAGGTCCACGGTCCGCACGACGACGGGTGCCGCGCCGGCGGTCGAAACGCTCGCGCTCGGCGTCTCGGTCACGACCGGCCTCCGTCGCGTCGACCGTCGACCGGCCAGATCTCGACGTGATCGTCTTCCAGCCGGAGGCGGACCCGGTCGGCCAGCCCGAGCGCCTCGACGTGCGAGCGAGGCAGCTGCAGGCGGCCGGCCTTGTCGAGGACCGCGAATTCCTCGTGCACGACGCGATGCTCGCCGTCATCGGCGAGCTCCGTGCGGCGGACCGTCTCGGTGCTGGTCCGGCCGTCGCGGATGGCCACCGTTCGGCTGACCTGTTCCGAGACCAGGGCGTCGTGGGTCACGATGACGACCGTCGTCCCGAGCTCATGGTTGATCCGCCGCAGCAGGCCGAAGATCTCGGCAGCCGTGACGCTGTCGAGTTCGCCGGTCGGTTCGTCCGCCAGCAGGACGTCCGGCTCGTTGGCCAGCGCGACGGCGATGGCCACGCGCTGCTGCTCACCGCCCGAGAGGCGGTCCGGCCGGTGGTCGACCCGGTCCCCGAGGCCCACCGTCTCGAGCAGCTGCAAGGCCCGCGCCCGCCGGGTGTCCCCGCCGTCGAGGATCATCGGCAGCTCGACGTTCTCGACCGCCGACAGGTACGGGAGCAGGTTCCGCGCGGTCTGCTGCCAGACCATGCCGACGGTCCGGCGACGGTACGCCGTCCGCTCTCGTCGGCTGAGCTTGCTCAGGTCGTGGCCGGCCACGAGCGCCCGGCCGGCGGATGGCACGTCCAGGCCGCCCAGGATGTTGAGGAGGGTGGACTTGCCGCTGCCCGACGCCCCGACGATGGCGATCAGCTCGCCCGAGCTGACGACGAGGTCGAGGCCCTGGAGCGCGACGACCTCCAGGTCCGCCACCTTGTAGATGCGGACGAGGCCCTCGCACACGATCCGACCGGCGTCGGCCGGGTGTGGGCGCGAGCGACGGCTCGGAGCCGAGCCGGGCAGGTCCTCGATGGCCGGCATGGCCGGGTCGCCGGGCGATGGGCTGGTCGGCGTGGTCATTCGAACCCTCGGCGGATGGCACTGGCCGGGATCGCCCGGCGCTGCAGGAACGCGCCCAGGCCGATGCCCGCGGCGGCGATGGCGACGACGAACAGGGCGATGGCAAGGAGCTGGTCGAGGCCCAGGCTCACCGGGATCTCCAGGTCGGACCCCACCAATGTATCGAGCCCGAGTCCCGGCTGTACGACCCGGAACAGGGCGAACCCGAAGGCGAGTCCCGCGACGAAGCCGATGACGATCATCGGGCCGTG
Organism: uncultured Chloroflexia bacterium; assembly: GCA_963738475.1. Lineage (GTDB taxonomy): Bacteria > Chloroflexota > Limnocylindria > Limnocylindrales > CSP1-4 > SPCO01. The sequence goes on along the minus strand of CAVTWU010000020.1, from coordinate 41,789 downwards.
CTCGACGATGACGAGGCCGAATGCCTCTCGGCGGGTCAGGCCCATCGTCCGCAGGTGAGCGACCTCGACCGCCTGCGCGGTGCCGGCCAGGGCGAGGGCCGCCGAGATGGAGATGGCGGCGTACACCGCGGCGAGGAGCCCAGCGAGCGCCACGCCGAGCACGATGGCATCGATGATCGGCGACGTGCGCAGGGCGTCCGTCCGCTCGGCCCGGCCCTCGACGACCGCGAAGGGGGCGCTGTCCCGGACGTGGTCGCGGATGGCGGTCGCGGTCTCCGGTGCGTCATCGGCCCGCAGGTAGAACATCGAGTTCGTGCGGAACCCGTCGGTCCGATCGCCGCGGAGCTGGTCGCGCGAGGCGACCACGAACGGGATGCCCTCCGGCGATCCCCGGATAGCGAGATCGGATCTCGGCCACCTGGAAGGTGAGCGTCCGGGCCTCGATCGGCAGCGTGAAGGTGTCTCCGACGGCCATCGCCTGGGTCCCGTCCGCGAACGCCGACGACACGATGACCGGGAACGGCGCGCCGGGATCGACCCGGTCCGGACGCATCGCCTCCGGCAGGTCCGGGTCGGCCGGCGTCCCATCCACGACCCGTGCCAGGTCGGCGACGTCGACGGCCACGAGGTCCAGCGGCAGCCGACGCGATTCGAGGACGGCCCGGACCCGGAACGCGCCCGCGCTCGCCTCCACCTCCGGGAACGTCGAGGGATCGAGGTCGGTCGGGAGGACCGCGACGCCGCCCGTGACCAGGTACGACCCGCCGACCTGCTGCCACGCGACGTCGTCGGCGGCCTGGTCGAAGTGCAGCAGGGTGGTCAGCGAGAACGCGGCGATGGCCGTGGCCGCCATCAGGACGAGCAGGACGGCGCCGGCACTGCCGCCCCCGGCGGCGCGCCGCATCGCCAGGACCGGCACGAGGTCGCGACGGTGGCCCGCGAGCCGCCCCAGCACGCGGACCGGCAGGGGCAGCAGCCGGACGAGGATGAGCCCGGCGGCCACGCCGGCGAGGGCCGGCACCGCGGCGATGAGTGGGTCGGCTGCCGGGGTGTCGGCCACGCTCGAGACGCTGCCGACGCCGCGTTCGCGCAGGAGGTACGCCCCGCCGATCGCGAGGACGACGACCAGGCCCTCGAGCAGCAGCCGTCGCGTGGACGTCCGTGGTGCGCCCGTCGGCCCCCGGCCCGGACCACGCGGCGAGGCGACGGCCGTCGGCACGATGGCCAGCACGATCAGGAGCGTCGCCGCCAGGGCGACCGCGAACGCGGCCACGGCCGATGATCCGAGGCGATCCGGTCGGGACGACGGCGATGGCGATGGCGATCGCGATGACGGCAGCCGGCAGGGTCAGGAGCAGGCCCTCCGCCGCCGACGAGCCGATGATCTGGCTCGTGGAGGCCCCTCGACCCCGGGACAGCTCCAGGCTGGGCCGTCGACGCGCGACGACCAGGAGCACGACCATCGCGAGGGCGGCGAGGGCCACGACGATCGGCCCGACCGCGATGACGCCAAGAAGCGTCGTGGCACTGCCCCAGCGCACGGTCCACGTCTCCATCAGCGGCAGGAGCCCGCTCCGCAGCGTCGTCCCGCCACCGGCGTTCTCGGCCGACTGGAAGGTGCTGTCGAGGCGCCGGAGGTCCACGAGCAGGCGCGGCGTCGTGCTCGCCTGGAGTCGCTCCGGGTCCACCCGATACCGCCAGGTGTAGCGGGCCGGGTAGGCCCGGGCGTTCGTCTCGCCGAGCAGGTCGTGGTACGCGTCGACGGCCAGGACCGCGTGCACGTCGACCAGGCGGGCCAGCAGGGTCGGGCCGCGATAGGACGGCTGGACCAGGGCTGTGTCGTCCATCCAGAACGGATCGGCGGTGTCCGGGACGTCGAACAGGCCCACGACCTCGCCCGCGACGACGAGATCGCCCGCCCCACCTCGACCGACGAGCGGGTCGGTGGGATCGGGGGTCAGGGGCACGATCGACCCGAGCGTGGCGCCGATGGCCTCGGCCGAGGCGCGGGACAGGGCGATCTCGAAGACCGGGACGTCGTGCGACGGGTCGGCCTGATCGAGCGGACTGACGATGCGCCGGAGCGTCGCGGTCGGCGGGCGGCCCTCGACGTAGGCCAGGTGGTCGTCGACCTCGGGCTGGATCCGCCAGCGCATGAAGCTCGGGTCGGTCGTCTCGGACAGGATCGTCCAGCGGAGGCTGTCGACGATGAGGCTGCGCTCCTCGATGAGCCCGGCGACCGAGGGCGGCAGCTTCGACTGGAGGTCCGCGCCGACGGCCTCCACCGGGGCGAGCTGATCCGCCCGCGTGGTCCCGATGCGGCGGGACTGGAGCAGTTGCAGGTCGCGGTCGAACGACGACGCCTCGCGGACCTGGGTCCGGACCGCGTCGTCGGCGATGCGCTCGAACAGGCGGGGCGTGACCGCGAACACGAACGCCGTCGTGAACACGAGGGCGAACAGGGCGATCGTCGTCGATCGCTCGTCGCGCAGGCGGCGAAGGGAGGCGACCAGCCAGGCCATCTCAGCCGTCCCCGGCGCGCAGGACGCCACCGATGGCGTTCGACGGGAGCTGGCGCCGGACGGCGAAGACGGTCACCAGGAGCAGGATGCCGGCGAGGGCCCAGATCGGCGCGATCGCGCCCCACGGGATGACGATGACCGGGGCGGGCACGGCCGCCGCCCCGGTCCCGGTGACCGTGACGAACGGCAGGACGAGCCACGACAGCAGCAGTCCCAGCGCGGATCCCAGCACCAGCCCGACGACGAGCAGGAACGTGTTCTCGAGGGCGAGCCAGAGCGACAGCTGGCGGTCGGACAGGCCGAGGGCACGCAGCAGCGCGAACTCGCCGCGCCGCTCGCCGGTCGAGACCGTGGCACTGACCACGAACCCGATCGCGGCGAAGGCCATCGCCGCCATGGAGCCGAGCCCGAGGACGCCGATGACGCCGAGCGGGACCGGATCGGTGGCCAGGGCGACGGTCAGCGCATCGCGCCCGACGACCTCGGTCGCCTCGAACGGTCGTGCGGACAGGGTCGCCTCGACGGCTCCGGCCCTGGCCGGGTCCACCGACAGCCACGCCTCGGACCCGGGCAGCACGCGGTCCACGGTGTCGAGGCGGTGGAGATCGCGCGTCTCGCCGTCGACGATCAGGAACGGTTCCGCCGGGTCGACGGTCGGGAACGCGTCGACCGAGGCGAGGATGCGAAGCGTGACCCCGGTCCCGCTGATCCGGGCCGCGAGGTCCTCGCCGACGGCTGCGCCGGTCGCCTCGAGGAACGACGTCGAGGCCACGACCGGGAGGATGCCATCCTCGCCCTGGGGCGGCGCCCAGAGGCGGAAGACGACCGGGCGGGCGGCCACGGACCCGCCGATCACGCCACCCGGTCCGGGTCCGACGATGCCGACCGTCGCCGGGTCGCCGGTCGGGGGCGACGCGCTGATGCCCCCATTCGGGTCGCTGCGCACCCAGCTCCAGCCGTCGCCCGGGGTGAACCCGAGGCTCGTCCAGGCGTCTCCGGTCTCGTCATCGCTGGTCAGCACGTCGCGGATGGTGGCCGTGCCGGTCACGCCGATGATCCCAGGCGTGGCGACCTGCAGCCCGATCCCGACCAGGCGGACCGGCCCCTGGATCGCCACCGTCGTCGCGCCGACCGGGTAGGTGAGCGGGATCTCGACCCGTTGATCGGTGGCCGCGAACCGGGCGGCGTCACCCTCGATCCGATGCAGGCGCCCGTCCCCGTCGAGCACGTCGACCAGGACCGTGATCCCGGCCCAGGCGTCGGGGACCGGACTGGGGTCGGGTGACTCCGGAGCCGTCGCGACGTCCGCGTCGAGGACGACGGCCAGCCGGCGGGGCGCCCCCGGGATCGCCGCGGCCGCCGACGGCGTCCGGGCCGCCTCCAGGCGAGCCAGCGCGTCCGGTGTCGCCTGGCCGGCGGCGTCGGGTGGGAACGTCAGGATGCGCGAGGCGGCGGCGGGATCGAGGCTCACGAGCGGACCGCCGACGATGACCCTGCCGACGTCGACGGACTCGGTCACGGCGCTCGTCACGTCCGTCACGCCCTCGATCGAGGCATACGACGGAGCGACCGCCCAGGCCGGCGTGGACGCGTAGTCGGAGGCGACGACGCGCAGGTCGCCACCGGCACGGTAGGCCGCCTGATCGGCCTGGGATCGGGTCCACGTGGCGGCATACGACGCCGCGAACGTGCCGAGCGAGGCGGCCAGCATGAGGAGGAGGGCCGTCCGGGTGTAGCGCAGCGGCCGACGCGCGATCTGCTGCCCGGTGAGTGGCAGGACGAGGCCGCGCCGCGGTTCGAGGACGCGTTCGGCGAGCTGCGCCAGGCGTGGGACGATCCGGATCGCCAGGACGGCACCGGCCAGGAGGCCGATCGCCGGGGCGGCCACGAGCAACGGATCCACGCCGAGCGTGCCGCGGGCGTTGGTCGTGAGCGGGGCGCCATAGATCCGGAGCTGCCAGAACGCGATGATCGCGACGACGACGAGGACGACGTCGAGGCCGAGGCGTTGCGCCGCCCCGCGCCCGGACGGTCGGGCCGCGGCGGCCCGCGCGGCCGACGGGCTCACGGCGGAGACGAGGGTGGGGATGGTCAGGGTGATGGCGCTCACGACGGCCGCCACGACCGTGACGGTCACGACGGTGGACGTGATCGTCACCGCGCCGCCGATGCCACTCTCCGCCAGCGGGCCGATCGTCCCGAGGGTGAACACGATCGCGGCCGCCAGCGGGATGGCGACCAGCCCGGCCAGCGTCGCGAGGATCGCTGCCTCGGTCAGGGCCATGAACGCGAGGTGGACCGTGGAGGCGCCACGGGACCGCATCAGGGCGAGGTCCGAGCGTCGCCGCTCCAGGAGCATGCCCGCGACCAGCACGATCGCGTACCCGGCCAGGACGGCGAACTGGATCGTCAGCAGCGTGATGCCGCTGTGGCTGACCAGGATCGAGCGCTCGACCTGCCCGAGCGTCGCGGGCAGCGTCGTCGTCACTCGTGGCGCGCGCCCCGGTCATGGCCGCCCCAAGGCGGGGGGCGAGTGAGTCGATCCGCTCCCGGAGGTCGCTGACGCCGTCCGTCGCGAGCCGGCCGAGGTCGGGCAGGGCTCGCCACTCCATCGCAGCCCCACGGGTCGGATCGAGTGCGAGGAGCGCCGCCTGATCCACGACGAACGGGCCGCGGGTGGTGAATCGGCCGGTCGTGACCGTGCCGTCCAGGTCCAGCGGCGCGCTGAGCCAGTACGGGTCGCTGCGGTCCGGCTGCCAGATGCCGGTCACCACGACGCGAGTGGAGATCGCCTCGCCGGTCCGGCTGGTCAGGTCCATCGTGTCGCCGACCCCGAGACCCAGGGCGACGGCCGCCCCCTCGGACAGGGTGGCGCCGAGGTCCGACCCGGCCGTCGCCCACGCCCCGTCGATGAGGGTCGCGTGATCGGCGATGTCCTCGAACGAGGCCAGCTCCACGAGCTTCGAGCCGTCGGCGCGGTCCGAGCCGGCCGGCGCGAACGACCCGGACCGCACGACGCGGGCGATGGTCCCGCCGACCGTCACGAGCGTCCGGTCCAGCTCGTCCGTGACGATCGCGTCGGTGTCGGCCAGCTGCCCCGGAAGCACGGTCGACGCGACGAGGATGGCGCGGTCCGTCGGCGGGGCGCCGAGGAGCGCCTGGCGCAGGCCGCCGGTCGCGACGGTTTCGCCGTACAGCGTGGCGGCGGCGACGAGCGTGATGGCGCACACGAGGAGGGACCACGCCGCGACCACGACGGGCAGGTCCGAGCGGCTGCGATGCAGGACAGGGCGCCACAGGCCGATCGAGTGGATCAGCGCGGTTCCTCCGATGTTGCGCAACGGGTGGGGCGCAGACGCCCCGGTCGGTCACTCGGTTCCCGGGCTCTCCCGCTCCCGTGGGCCGTGAGTCGCGCCATGGTACGTCCACGTGCGGCGATGGTCCCGCGCAGCCTCGTGCGAGCGCGCATCGGCCTGGCGGCGCCCTGGTCTCAGGCGGTCGGGTGCGGCGACTACTCCCTGGCCGCCTCGAGGCGCAGGACCTTGTCCAGGCGGCGCTGATGGCGCGGCTCGCCGCTGAACGACGCGCCGAGGAACGCGATGGCGCACTCGAAGGCGGGCTCCGGACCGATGACCCGGGCGCCGAGGGTGAGGACGTTCATGTCGTCGTGCTCGACGCCCTGGTGGGCGGAGTACGTGTCGTGGCATACCGCGGACCGGATGCCGGTCAGCTTGTTGGCCGCGACGGATGCCCCGACACCCGGAGCCGCAGATGAGGATCCCGCGATCCGCGTCACCGGCCTGGATCGCCCGCCCGAGCCGCTCGGCGAAGTCCGGGTAGTCGTCGGTCGGGTCCGAGCCGTCGCCGCCCAGGTCGATCAGCTCGTGGCCCAGTCCGGCCGCCGCGACCCGCGCGAGCAGCTCGCCCTTGAGCACGGCACCGGCATGATCGGCAGCGAACGCGACACGCATCGCAGGCATCGTAGCGGGTCCGAGGTCGCCCGACGCCGGAGCCTTCAGGGATTCGCATCCCGCAGAAACGGACTTCCGAGATGGTTTCGATCAAGCGGAACCATCGGTGACTCGACACCCGACGGCGCCCCGCGCCGCCGCGAGACCGTCAGCCTTCGAAGCCCTGCTGGTGCGGGTTCCTGAGAATGGTGTCGACCAAGCGGAACCATCCAGCGCTGCGAGCTCCGCGCGTGGCATCGGCGTCAGCGTCGGTGTCGTCAGTGGCGGCTGCGGATGATCGCTGGTGAAGGCCCGGCGGGCAGACTGTCGATCGACATGCCCAAGCGAAACGGTCCAGGCATCGAGCTCCTGGCTGATCCGACTCGTCGTCGCATCCTGGCCGAGATCGCACTCTGTCCGCAGCGCCCTTCAAGCCTCGCATCGACGCTGCGTCTGAGCCGACCGGCGATCTCTCGGCAACTGTCGCTCCTCCGATCGGCCGGCCTCGTGTCGAGGCGGCGGGCGGCCCTCGACGGCAGGGTCTGGATCTACTCCGTCGATCGGAAGATGCACGGCTCGATCACTGCCTGGCTCGCCGGCACGGAGGTCGCGCGGCCGCTTCGGATCGAACTCGCCGACGACGGCTCGCTCATGCGGAGGTGAACGCGTCGACCGGTCGCTGGCGACTGCTCGGTTCGCCTGGCGTAGTCGCCAGGGTCGCACCCGCGCTAGCCGGGGACGCCATTGCGCTGCGGGCCGCCCGCGCGTGGCCGGCGACGGCGTAGCGCTGCCGGGACGCCGCTGGCCGCGATCGGCGCAGCGCTGATCGGGACGCCGTGCGTGGCCGGGGACCATCGCGCGAGTCGCCCGGCGCTGGCGCCGGACCGCGAGCCGCTGACGGCGCAGCGCTGACCGGGTCGCCCGGGCGGCGACCAGGTCGCCATCAGCGGCGAGCGGTCGCCTCCACGCGTCGGAGATGGTTCCGCTTGTCCGAAACCATCACGCGAGGTCGCTTCAGGGAGAGGTCTTCGGGCGCGGATCAGGAGTGGCCGGGGTCCGAGCTTGCGGTCCGACCCACGCCGGCTTCGCCCGCGTCGATCGTCGGATGACCACCGAAGTGGCCGCCATCCAGCGTCGGGATCCGGCCGCGCAGACCGTCCCGGACGACGCGCCGGGCGACGTCGGTCACGCGGTCGGCGGTGAACCCGAAGTGCTCGAAGATCGTGCCGGCCGGCGCTGACGCCCCGAAGTGGTCGAGCCCGATGATCGCGCCCTCGTCGCCGACCCAGCGCTCCCAGCCCATCGAGACGCCGATCTCGACGCTCACCCGACGACGGACGGTCGGTGGCAGGACGGCGTCGCGATACGCCTGGTCCTGGGCCTCGAACCGCTCCCAGCACGGGAGCGACACGACGCGCGTCGGGATGCCCTCGGCTTCCAGCGCCTCGGCGGCCGCGAAGGCGAGCTGCAGTTCGGAGCCCGTGCCGAGCATGATCAGCTCCGGCGTCCCGCCGCTCGCCTCGCGCAGGACGTACCCGCCCCGGGCGACCCCGGTCCGTGCCCCGGTATCGCGTCCCGGGCAGCGTCGGCAGCTTCTGGCGGGTCAACGCCAGCGCGACCGGACCGTCGGTCCGCTCGACCGCCAGCGCCCACGCGGCCGCCGTCTCGTTCGCATCGCCAGGCCGCACGAACCACAGGTTCGGGATCGCCCGGAGCGCCGCGTAGTGCTCGACCGGCTGGTGGGTCGGCCCGTCCTCGCCGAGGCCGACCGAGTCGTGCGTCCAGACGTAGATCGCGTGCAGCCCGGACAGCGACGCGAGCCGCACCGACCCGCGCATGTAGTCGCTGAAGGTCAGGAACGTGGCGACATACGGGATGAACCCGCCGTGATACGCGAGCCCGTTGGCGATCCCGCCCATCGCGTGCTCGCGCACGCCGAAGCGAAGGTTCCGCCCGGCCGTCTCGGCGCTGAAGTCGCCGGCGCCCTTGACGTCGGTCAGGTTCGACTCGGACAGGTCCGCCGCCCCGCCGAACAGCTCCGGCACGCGCGCCGCGAGCGACTGGATCGCCTCCTGGCTGGCGTTGCGCGTCGCGACCTCGGAGCCGGTCTCGTACGTCTTGAGGTCCGCATCCCAGCCGTCGGCGAGCGTCCGGCCCATCCGTCGCCGGAACTCGGCGGCCTCGGCGGGATGCGCGGCGCGCGTAGGCCTCGAACCGGGCCTCCCACTCGGCCACGAGCGCCTCGCCGGCCGGGATCGCGGCCCGGAAGATGGCCGCCGCCTCGTCCGGGACGTAGAACGTGCGGTCCGGGTCCCAGCCGTAGGCCTCCTTGGTCAGGCGGACCTCGTCCGGCCCGAGCGGCGCGCCGTGCGCCTTCTGCGAGTCCTGCTTGTTCGGGCTGCCGAAGCCGATGTGCGTCCGGACGGCGATGAGGCTCGGCCGGTCGTCGGCCAGGGCGGCATCGATGGCCGCCGAGATCGCCTCGACGTCGTTGCCGTCGGCGACCCGCTGGGTGTGCCAGCCGTAGGCATCGAACCGCGCCGGCACGTCCTCCGACCAGGCCATCTTCGTCGGGCCGTCGAGCTGGATGAGGTTGTCGTCGTACAGCACGATCAGCCGGCCCAGGCCGCAGGTGCCCGGCCAGGCTCGCCGCCTCGGATGCGATGCCCTCCTGGAGGTCGCCGTCCGACGCGATGACGAACGTGCGGTGATCGACGATCGACCCGTCAGCGCCGTCCCGGTCGAACTCGGCCGCCAGGCGCCGCTCGGCGATCGCCATCCCGACGGCGTTGGTGAGCCCCTGGCCGAGCGGGCCGGTCGTGGCCTCGACGCCCGGCGTCAGCCCGTACTCCGGATGGCCCGGCGTGATGCTGCCCCACTGGCGGAACGACTTGAGGTCGTCGAGCGACACGCGCGTAGCCGGTCAGGTGCAGCAGCGAGTACAGCAGCATGCTGGCGTGGCCGGCCGACAGGACGAACCGGTCGCGATCCGGCCAGTCCGGGTGCGTCGGCGCGTGGCGCAGGTAGCGCGTCCAGACGGCGTAGGCCATCGGCGCCGCGCCCATCGGTGCGCCCGGGTGCCCGGAGTTGGCCTGCTGGACGCCGTCGATCGAGAGCGTGCGGATGGTATCGACCGCGAGGCGGTCCAGGTCGGTCGAGACGGTCATCGGTGGGCACTCCGGGTGGGCACGGGAGGTGGACGGCCATTGTAGGTCCAGCGACCCGCGACACCCGACCCCGCGCTCCACCGGGACCGGTATGCTCGAGACATGCCGGCCATCCGACCGCCACGTCCGCATCGACCCGCACCGCCCTCGCCGGCCGTCGCGCCCGCATCGACGTGGCACGGGCGCGGCACGTCCCCGGGTCGTCGTCCTGGGCGACCTCGTCGTGGATGTCGTCCTCGCCCCGTCCGAGGCGATCGCCATCGGCACGGACGTGACCGGGCGCGGTCGCGCTGGTCCAGGGTGGATCGGCGGCCACGACCGCGCGCTGGCTCGCCCGGCTCGGTGCCCAGAGCAGCATGATCGCCGCGATCGGCCGCGACGCCACCGGACGGGCGCTGGTGAAGACCATGGAGGCGGACCGGGTCACGATGCGGGCCGTCCGCGTGACCGGCGCGCGGACGGGACGGATCGGCGTCGTCGTGTCGCCCGGCGGTGAACGCAGTTTCGTGACCGATCGCGGCGCCGCCCTGCGCCTCGGCCCGGCCGACCTCAAGGCCGACTGGTTCGCGGGCGCGGACCTGCTGCACCTGACCGTCTACTCGCTGCTCGGCGATCCACTCGCCGACTCCGGCCTGCGCGCGATCGAGCTCGCCCGCGCGGCCGGCGCGCTCGTCAGCCTGGACCTCGCCTCGATCGGGCCGCTCCTGGCCGGTGGCCGGCGGGCGGCGCGCGACCTCATCGTCGGGATCGCGCCGGACGTCCTGTTCACGACGGCCACCGAGGCCGAGGCGCTCCTCGGCGGACGCCCCGTCGTCGGCCTCCTCGAGTACGCCGGTGTCGCGGTCGTGAAGCGCGGACCGAAGGGCGCGACGGTCATGGCCCGAACCGATGCCGAGCCGGTCCGCTTCGAGGTGGCCACCGCCCGCCTCGCGGCCACCGACACGACCGGCGCCGGCGACGCGTTCGATGCCGGGTTCCTCGCCGCGTGGCTCGGATCCCCGGCCACCGGTCGACGCTCCCCGGCGTCGCTTGCATCGGGCCGCCCTGGCCGGACATCGCGCGGCGGCCCGGCAGCTGTCGACGCCCCGCCCGGAGCTGGTCCTGGGCTGAGGGCTTTCATGGTCCTTTCAGGAACGGCCGCCTAGAACGGAGGACGTGCACCTCCTCGTCGTCGAAGACGACCCGCGCCTGGGTCGTCTGCTCACGCGCCTGCTGACGGCGGATCGGCACGTCGTGGACCTGGCGACGGACGGGCTCGAGGCCGTCGCGCTGGTCGAGGCGAACCCGGGCTTCGAGGCGGTCATCCTCGATGTCGGGCTGCCCGGCATCGACGGGTTCGAGGTCGCCCGGCGCCTGCGCGCGGCCGGGTCGACCATCCCGATCCTCATGCTCACCGCGCGCGATTCGCTGACCGACCGCGTGGACGGGCTCGACGCCGGCGCCGACGACTACGTGGTCAAGCCGTTCGCCTACGAGGAGCTCGTCGCTCGGCTGCGGGCGATCCTGCGGCGCGTGTCGGGGACCGCGCCGGAGCTGGGCGGACGTCTCGTGGTCGGGCCGATCGTGCTCGACGAGTCCCGCCGCTCCGTCTCGGTGGACGGCGATCCCGTGGACCTCTCGCCGCGCGAGTTCGCCCTGCTCGAGTGCCTGCTGCGCCATCCCGGGCATGCCCTCACCCGCGACCAGTTGCTCGACATGGCCTGGCCGTTCGGGGTCGCGGTGACGCCCAATACGGTCGATGCCTTCGTGACCTTCCTCCGGCGCAAGCTCGGACCGGTCGGGGCGGCCCGGATCCAGACGGTCCGCGGCGTCGGCTACCGGATGGCCGAGGCATGACCCACGACGAGGCACTCCTCCGGCGCGTCCGCCTGCGCCTGCTCGCCTGGAGCGGCGGCACGACGCTCGTCGTCCTGCTGACCCTGGGCACGCTCATCTACGCGCTCGCGGCGACGTCCTTGGCGGCCTCGGCCGAGGACCAGCTGCGCACCCGCGCCGGCCGACATGCGGGCGGGGCTCCAGTTCGCGGCTCGCCTGCCCATCGGGCCGATCGGCACCGGGATCGTCGACGTCGCGTCCGCGCCCGGGGATCGTCATCGGCGGACCGACCTCCGGCACGATCGCGGTCATCTGGGGCCCGACCGTCGGGTGGCGTGTCGGCCGGTCCGTCCATCTCGCTCGGCGGCGTCGCCCTGCCGGAGGGCGACGCGCTGGCCCAGGCGCGCGTCGGCATCGAATCGGTGACCACCACGGAGCTCGACGGGACGCCGGTCCGCCTCCTGTCCACGCCGGTGCTCCGCCCGGAGGGCACGTACGTCATCCAGGTCGTCGGCGACCGGACGACCGAGCTGCGGACGCTCACGACGCTGCTGGCCGTCCTGCTCGTGGGCGGCCTGGCCGTCCTCGCGGCCTCCCTCGCGGTCGGCTGGCTGTACGCCGACCGTGCCCTCGTGCCGATCCGCGACGCGATGCGTCGCCAGCGGGAGTTCGCCGCCGATGCCTCGCACGAGTTGCGGACGCCGCTGGCGGTCGTCCGCGGATCGGTCGAGGATCTCCGGCGCAACGCCGACCAGCCGGTCGCCGAGGTCGGGCACGCGCTCGAGGACATCGAGACCGAGGTCGACCGGATGCGCGCGATGGTCGACGACCTGCTGCTGCTCGCGCGGACGGACTCGGGCGTCGTCGAACTGGCGATGGGACCGGTCGACCTGGCCGCCGTCGCCCTCGACGCGGCCGATGGCCTGCTCCCCGGCGCGGAACGACGCGACGTGCGCATCGAGGTGGACGCCGAACCCGTGCCGACGACGGGCGATCCGGCGCGGCTGCGCCAGCTCGTCACCATCCTCATCGACAACGCCGTCCGCCACGCCCCGGCGGGGTCCACGGTCGCGGTCGGGGTGCATCCGGTGGACGGGTCCGGGTCGATCCGGGTCACCGACCGTGGCCCGGGCTTCCGCCCCGAGGACCTGCCGCACGTCTTCGACCGGTTCTGGCGCGCCGCCGATGCGCCGCCCGGCGGGCACGGGCCTGGGCCTGAGCATCGCGGCGTGGATCGCCGAGCGCCACGGCGGCTCCGTCACGGCCTCGAACGCGCCGGACGGCGGCGCGGTCCTGGAGGTCCGGCTGCCGCTCCGCTGACGCTCGGGCGGCCATCGCCCAGCCGGGCGGCCCGTTTCATCACCCCTTCAGGGTCGGTCGTGACGATGCGGTCATCAACCCATCCCACGGTGGAGACCGATCGATGACCCTCGCACGCCTTCGGGCCGGCGCCGCCGGCCTGCTCCTGATCCTGGCCGTCGCTGCGTGCAGCGGTGGCGCCGCGCCGTCCGGCGTGGCCACGCTCCAGTCACCAGGTGCCGGTGAGACCGACCCATCCGCCTCGCCATCCGCGTCGCTCGATCCCGAGACGGCGCGCCTCGAGTTCGCCCGCTGCATGCGCGAGAACGGCATCGACATGCCGGATCCGGGCAGCGGGCGGCGGCGGCGCCGTTCGGATCGGTGGCGACGGGCTCGATGCCGACAAGATGCAGGCCGCCTTCGAGGCCTGCCGGCAGTACATGGGCGCCGCAGCCGAAGGTCCGCGAGAGATCGACCCGGAGATGCAGGACAAGCTCATCGAGTTCGCCGGGTGCATGCGCGACAACGGCGTCGACTTCCCTGACCCGGACTTCAGCGGTGGTGGCGGCTCGATCTCGATCGGCGGTCCGGGCGGCATCGACCCGTCGTCCTCCGAGTTCCAGGCGGCCCAGGAGGCCTGCCAGTCGATCCTCGGCGACTTCGGCCCGACGGTCGACGGGGCCGGGCCCGGCGGTGGACCGATCAACGGCGGCGGCACGGCCCCGGTGGCCCCGTGACGCGGCGCACGGCGGTCCGGGCGGGGGCGCTCGGACTGGTCCTCGTCGTCGGCGGGGCGGGCATCGCGTTCGCGACCGGCCTCCTGCCGGCGTCGGCCTCGGCGGCCGACGGCTCGGCGGACCCGGCAGCGTCCACGGCGCCCCGGTCGACCGCGACCGTCAGCAGCCGGACCATGACCGTCGGGGAGGATCTCGACGGGACCCTCGGCTACGCCGGTGAGCGCAAGGTCGTCAACAACCTTCGCGGGACCGTGACGGCCCTGCCGGCCAGCGGGACGGTCCTCGCCCGCGGCGACCGCCTCTACGAGATCGACGGCCGACGCCGCCCGATCCTGCTCTACGGCGCCAAGCCGGCCTGGCGGACGCTCGAGGATGGCGTCGACAACGGCGCCGACATCACCCAGCTCGAACGGAACCTCAAGGCCCTCGGCTACACCCGCAAGGGCGACAAGATCGACAACGAGTGGGACGACGACACGACCGCGGCCGTCAAGCGCTGGCAGAAGGCCAGCGGCCAGACCGTCGACGGGGTCGTCGACCTCGGCGAGATGGTGTTCCTGCCCGGTGCGATCCGGGTCACGACCCTGGCCGCCGAGCTCGGCTCCAGCGTCGGTCCGGGCACGCCCATCCTGTCCGGCACGACCGACGAGCGGGTCGTCACGGTGGACCTCGCCGCGGACCGCACGGACATCGTCAAGGTCGGCGACGCGGTGAGCATCGAACTGGCCGACGGCACCGAGACGCCCGGCACGGTCCGCGAGATCGGCACGGTCGCCGAGGGAGCGACGGACAGCTTCGGCAACCCGGCCGACCCGACGGTCACCGTCACGATCGGGCTGGACGACCCGGCCGCGTCCGCGGCCTACACGAACTCGCCGGTGACCGTCCACATCGTCCGCGAGTCGCGGGCCGACGTGATGGCCGTGCCGATCGCCGTCGCTGCTGGCGGTCCTCGAAGGCGGCTATGCCGTCGAGGTCGTGGACGCCTCGGGCTCGACCCACCTCGTCGGCGTCACGACCGGCATCTTCCAGGACGGCTGGGTCGAGGTCACGCCGTCCAGCGGCGACCTGACGGTCGGCGACGAGATCGTGGTGCCGTCGTGACCGCCGTCGCGGAGCTGCACGGGGTGGTCAAGCGCTACCCCGGCGATCCGCCGGTCGAGGCGCTGCGGGGCGTGGACCTGCACATCGAGGCCGGCGAGCTGCTCGGCATCGTCGGGCCGTCGGGCTCCGGGAAGTCCACGCTGCTCCACCTGCTGGGGACGCTGGACCGCCCGACCGAGGGCTCGGTCCGGATCGCCGGACACGACGTCGCGGCGATGTCCGACAAGGACCTGTCCGCCCTGCGGGCGTGGCGGATCGGGTTCGTCTTCCAGTCGTTCTTCCTGCTCGGCGGGGAGAGCGCCATCGACAACGTCGCCGACGGCCTGCTGTACCGCGGCGTCCGGCCCAGGGATCGCCGGCGCGCGGCGGTCGCCGCGCTCGAACGCGTGGGTCTCGGCGACCGGCTCCAGCACCGGCCCGGGATGATGTCCGGCGGCGAGCGTCAGCGCGTGGCCATCGCCCGGGCGCTCGTCGGTCGGCCCGAACTCGTCCTCGCCGACGAGCCGACCGGCAACCTCGACAGCGCGACCGGGGCGTCCATCCTGACCCTCCTGCGCGAGCTCCACGCCGAAGACGGCACGACCATCTGCGTCATCACCCACGACCGGGACATCGCGGCCAGCCTGCCGCGCCGGATCGAGCTGCGCGACGGCCGGATCGAGCGCATGGCGGTGGCGGCATGACGGCCGTCGTCGCCCCGGCCGGCGACCTGACGGGCGGGAAGACCCCGTCGCTCCGGTCCGGCCGGCTGGGGCCCGGCGACATCCTGCGGATCGCGACCCGCGGCCTGCTCTCGCGCCGGCTCCGCTCGACGCTCACGGCGCTCGGGATCGCCATCGGCATCGCGGTCATGCTGGCCGTCCTGGGCATCGCCGAATCGAGCCGGGCGACCCTCCTCGCCGAACTGGACCGGATCGGGTCGAACCTGCTGACCGTGACCGCCGGCCAGACGTTCCTCGGGTCGGACTCGGCGCTGCCCGCCGACGCGACGCGGATGATCGATCGGGTCGGGCCGGTGGAGTCCGCGACCAGCGTGTCGCAGACGAGTGCCACGGTCCGGCGGACGGACCGGATCGACGAGGCGGAGACCGGCGGCATCGCCGTCCAGGCGACCGATCCGGGCCTCCTCGACGCGCTCGGCGGCACCTTGGCGGCCGGGCGATTCATCGACGACGCCGTCGGCGCATACCCGGCGGTCGTCCTCGGGTCCGTCGCCGCCGAACGACTCGGCATCACGGACCTCGACGAGCCGCGGCTGGTCTGGATCGCGGACCGCTGGTGGGCCGTCGTCGGGATCATGGAGTCGCTGCCGCTGGCCCCGGAGCTGGACCGCTCGGCGCTCGTCGGCCGGGACGCCGCGGAAGACCTGCTCGGATCCGACGGAGCGCCATCGACCATCTACGTCCGGGCGGTCCCGGAGCTCATCGACGACGTGCGCGCGGTCCTGCCGTCCACGGCCGACCCCGAGCACCCGGAGGCGATCCAGGTCAGCCGACCGTCGGACGCCATCGAAGCCCGGGCCGCGGCCGCGTCCGCGTTCACGACCCTGTTCCTGGGGCTGGGCGCCGTGGCGGTCCTCGTCGGGGCGCTCGGCATCGCCAACGTGATGTTGATGGCCGTCCTGGAGCGTCGGAACGAGATCGGCCTTCGGCGCGCGCTCGGCGCGACCCGCGGGCACATCGTCGGCCAGTTCCTCGCGGAAGCCGTCCTGCTGGCCGGTGTCGGCGGGGTCGTGGGCGCGCTGCTCGGGTCGGCCGTGGCCGCGGCCTATGCCACGAGCCAGGGTTGGCTCGTCGCGTTGCCGGTCGCCGGGCTGGTCGGTGGTGTCCTCGCGGCGACGCTGGTCGGGGCGCTGGCCGGGTTCTATCCGGCCCTGCGGGCCGCGAACACGCCACCGACGGACGCGTTGCGGGCCTGAGTCCAGCGCGGGGGTGGCCTGGCGGCCGCGCCGGACCTCCGGGCTCAGCCGCGGAGGTAGCGGTCGAACCAGTCGAGCATCCGGGTCTGGCGGTCGATCCGCCGGTCCGGGCGCCCGGCGTTGCCGTAGACGTGCGCCTCGTTCGGTAGAGGACGTACTCCACGGTCCGTCGGAGGTTGCGCAGGGCGATGAAGAGCTGCTCGTTGTCCTGCGGCGGACAGCGCAGGTCCGCCTCGGCCTGGAGCATCAGCAGCGGCGTCCGGATGGCGGCCACGTGGCGGAGCGGGGACTGGCGCCAGAGCTTCTCGATGCCCTCGGGGGTGAACGGGTCGCCCAGCAGCGACGCAGCGGTCGTACTCCGGACCGGAGTCGGAGTTGGCCCAGTCCGAGATCTGGTTCGTGACGCCGTTCTCCGAGACGGCCGCCGCGAAACGGTCGGTCGTGCCGACGAGCCAGTTGACCATGAACCCGCCGTACGACAGGCCGAGGACACCGAGGCGGTCCGTGTCGGCCAGACCCGAGCTCGATGACGTGATCGAGCGCCGCGTGGACGTCGGCCGCATCGACGCCGCCCCAGTCGCCCAGCTGCGGCCGGATCCAGTCGCGGCCGTACGAGGCGGATCCGCGGATGTTCGGCAGGATGACGCGGTAGCCGGCGGCGACGAGCAGGATGACCTCGATGTGCGGGGCCGGCGCCCAGGCGCCCGAGCGGCCCGCCGTGGACGTCGACGACGGTCGGCGATCGGGCCGTCGGCGGCGTCGGGTGGGGAGGCGATCCACGTCTCGATGGGCCCGCCGGCGCCGGGCGCCTGGGTCAGGGTCATGACCGGCATCGGGTAGCGCCGTTGCCAGGCGGACCCGATCGTCGTCCGCACGTCGGCGCGGTCGAGTCGGCGTCGGCCGGGTGGAGAGCTCCATCGCGCGGACCCCGTCCGTGCCCAGCCAGCTGATCGCGCCGGCCGCCGGTCCGCTCGTCGCGACCGCCAGCGAGTGGGTCACGATGTCGCCATCGACCAGCGTCTCGACGTCGTCGACCGGACCGGTCAAGACCTGGCCGGCAGGTGGAAGGCCGTCGGATGCGCCCGGCCGCGTCCAGGTGACCGTGGCCACGATCCGGTCCGGCGTCGGCCAGAACGGTCCTGCGCGGCTCGAGACCATCCAGCCGGTCAGGTCCGTGTCGGCCCACTGGCCGATGGGCCGATCCAGGTCCGGCGCGAGCGGCGCGGTGGCCGCGGTCCCGTCGGCCGGCCCGACGAAGAGTCCCGGGACTGACGTCGTCGAGCGGCGTCGGGTTCGTCGATGCCGATCGCCACGATCCACGCACCGTCCGGCGAGAACGCGGCGTGGTTGGCCCAGCCGGCCGGAGCGAGGACCTCGCGCGGCTCGGCACCGGCGACATCCACCTCGACGGCCCAGACGCTCGTGCGCGGCAGCAGGTCCGGCTCCGGGCCGCGGTCGCGGACGTGAACGCGACGGTCCGGCCGTCCGGGCTCCACGCGATGTCCGACACGCCCCAGTCGCCCGAGGTGACCTGGCGGGGCATCGGCGCCGGCCGCGACGTCCATGACGAACAGGTGCGACCAGCGATCGAGGTGGCCGACGCCGTCCCAGCGCCAGTCCGTCCGGGTGATCCGCCGGCCGACGGGCGAGGTGTCGCCGGTTCGTCGAGCGGCTGGTCGTCGGCCGACGGGCGGCACCGGGCCGACCAGGAACCGCGGCGGATCCACCTCGGCGGTGAACGCCAGCCGGCGCCCGTCCGGCGACCAGGCCACCTCGCTCGACGGACCCGAAGCCGGTCGCGCGCACCGGCGGACCCGGCCACCGGTCGATCGGCACGACGCACAGCGCGGGCGATCGGCCTCCTCGTCGTCGGTCAGGCTGCGGATGAACGCCACGCGCCTGCCGTCCGGGCGAGATGCGCGGCCAGCCGTCGCGGACGGTCCCGCCGGTCAGCGACGTCGGGCGGCTGGTGGCGCGGCTTCGCGCCCGGCGCCGCGACCGAGATCCAGGGGCACGACCAGCAGGTGCGTCCGGTACCGATCGCGCCGGATGATCCGTCGAGCCACGACCGCGAGGCTGCCGTCGGCGGCCATGTCGTGCTCGTCGAGGACGACCTGTCGCCGGATGTCCGCGGGTGTCATCGGCGCGCGCTCGGTCACGGCCACAGCGTAGCGGCGGCTCGGTGCGGTCCCGCGAGCCGGCTAGGCTTGCCACGATGACACCCGACCGCCTGCGCATCGCCCCCGAGGTCGCGAGCGCGCTGCGCGACGGCACGCCCGTCGTCGCGCTCGAATCCACCCTCATCAGCCACGGCCTGCCGTACCCGCAGAACATCGAGGTCGCCAGCGCGTCCGAGGCGGCGGTCCGCGAGAGCGGTGCGGTCCCGGCGACGGTCGCCATCCACGACGGCCGAGTGCTCGTCGGCCTGGACGCGGCGGCGCTCGAGGCGCTCGCGACGGCCCCGAAGGGCTCGGTCCGCAAGGCCGCCCGACCCAGCTTCGCGATCGCGCTGGCCGAGGGCGGCTGGGCGGCCACGACCGTGTCGGCCACGATGATCGCGGCCGAGGCGGCCGGGATCCGGGTCTTCGCCACGGGCGGCATCGGCGGCGTCCATCGCGGCGCGCTCGGCGGGCCGGGCGCGGCCCGGCCGGCATCCTTCGACATCTCATCGGACCTCGAAGAGCTCGGCCGGACCGCGGTCGCCGTCGTCTGCGCCGGACCCAAGGCGATCCTGGACGTGCCGGCGACGCTCGAGTACCTCGAGACGCGCGGCGTCCCGGTGGTCGCCGTCGGCCAGGAGGATGTGCCGGGTTTCTACTCGCGGTCGTCGGGGATCCGGGCGATGGCGTCCGTCCCGGACATCGCGGCCGCCGCGCGGCTCGTCGCGCTCCACTTCGCGTCCGACATCGGTGGCGGCGTCCTCGTCTGCACGCCCCCGCCTGCGGATCTGGCCATCCCCGAGGACGAGGCCCGCGCCGTCGTCGAGCAGGCCGTCCGCGAGGCCGACGCGGCCGGCGTCGAGGGGCCGGCCGTCACGCCCTGGCTGCTCCAGCGGATCGCCGTCATCACCGAAGGGCCGATTCGTCCGGACGAACACCGCCCTGATCATCAACGACGCCCGGGTCGCGGGTGCCCTTGCGGCGAGTCTCGCGACGATCTGACGTGGACCTGTACCTGGTCAACCTCGCCGCCGTCGTGGCGCTGATGGTCGTCCTGTGGCTGGTCTCGCTGGTCCTCCACGACGCGTCGATCGTCGATCCGTTCTGGGGCGCCGCCTTCGTCCTGATCGCCTGGACCCAGTTCGCGACGTGGTTCTTCCTGTCGAGCCCGGCATGCGACACGTCGCCGTGCCGGCCATACACCGACGTCGGGATCCTGCTCGCCGATCCTCGTCACCATCTGGGGGCTGCGGCTGTCGATCTACCTCGGCTGGCGCAACCGGGGCAAGGGCGAGGACTTCCGCTATCGTGGCGATGCGCGAGCGCTTCGGCGCCGGATTCCCGCTCATCAGCCTCGGCGTGGTCTTCCTCCTGCAGGCCGGGCTCGCGTGGGTCGTGTCCCTGCCGGTCCAGGCCGGGATCCAGGGTTCGGCCGGGGTGCCCCTCGCCTCGCCGCTCGTCATCGCCGGCACGGTCCTGTGGGGGATCGGCCTGGCCTTCGAGACCGTCGGCGACCTCCAGCTCGCCCGGTTCAAGCGCGATCCGGACAGCAAGGGCCGCGTCCTGGATCGGGGGCTTTGGCGCTACACGCGCCACCCGAACTACTTCGGCGACTTCCTCGTCTGGTGGGGCCTGTTCCTGATCGCTGCGGCGACCGGCGCGTGGTGGACGGTGATCGGGCCCGTCGTGATGTCGGTCCTGCTCATCCGCGTGTCCGGGGCCGGCCTGCTGGAGCGGACGATCGGCGAGCGACGACCCGGCTATGCCGACTACGTCCGACGGACGAGCGGGTTCATCCCGAGGCCGCCCAAGGCCCCCTGAACGCGGCCGCGCGAAGCGAGCCGGGACACGCGCGACCGATGCCATCGCGTCGTCCACGTGTTCGATGGGCATCTTCCTGACATTCGATGGCCCTCTTCCCAAGCGTGGCCTCGGTGGTATGCTGCGCGTCCTTCCGAAGCGAACCACCCGTGGGGGACCCATGTCCGTCTCATCGGGGCCGCCGGCCATCGCCGCGCGCGGTCTGCGCCGCACCTACAACGTCAAGCCGAACCCGGTCGTCGCGCTCGACGGCGTGGACCTCGAGGTCCCGCCGGGCGAGTTCTTCGGCCTGCTCGGGCCGAACGGCGCGGGCAAGACCACGCTCATCAAGATCCTCACGACCCTGCTCCTGCCATCGGAGGGGACGGCGAGGATCTTCGGCTTCGATGTCGTCGACGACGTCAAGCGGATCCGCCGGATCATGAACATGGTCGCCGGCGGCGAGCAGTCCGGCTACGGGATCCTGAACGTCCGCGAGCAGCTCTGGATGTTCAGCCAGTTCTACGGCCTGTCCCGCGCCGACGGCTGGCGTCGCGTCGACGAGCTGATCGAGGCCGTCGGCATGGGTCCGGAGCGGCTCCAGCGCGTCGTCCACCCTGTCCACCGGCCAGCGCCAGAAGATGAACTTCGCGCGCGGGCTGCTCAACGACCCGTGGATCCTGTTCCTCGACGAACCCACGTTGGGCCTCGACGTCGCGGCCGCCCGCGCCGTCCGTGAGCTCGTGACGTCCTGGAAGGCCGCCGTCCCGGGCCGGACCGTCCTGCTGACCACCCACTACATGGCCGAGGCGGATGACCTGTGCGAGCGGATCGCCATCGTCGACCACGGCCGGATCCTCGCCATCGGCACGCCGGCCGATCTCAAGAAGCTCGTCCAGCGCGAGTCGATCTTCCGCGTGGAGGTGGACCACCTCGACGGCGGCCCGGCGGCCCTCGCGGCACTCCCCGGGGTCGTGTCCGCGGCGGCCGCGTCCGACGACGACGGGCCCGGTGGACCGCCAGTCCGTGGCGATGAACCTCGTCCTCGAGGAGGACGGGGTCCTGGGCGGCGTCGTCGTCGCCCTGAGCGCCATGGGCTCGCACATCCTGGCCCTGCGCAAGTCCGAGCCGTCGCTCGAGGACGTCTTCGTCGAGCTGGTCGGTCGCGGGTTCGCCGACGACGTCGCGGACCGCGGTCACGGCCGAGGTCGCCTGACCGTGTCGCTCTATGAGTTCCGTGCCACGGAGAGCCCGCAGGCGGCGGCCGACTGGACGCGCCGCCAGATCGTCATGACCGACCTCCGCTCGGTCGGCGGGCGGGCCTACCCGCGCATCTCCGGGATGCTCCGCGAGCCGTCGTGGGTCTTCTTCGAGATCCTGCTGCCGTTCCTCGCGACGTCGGCGTTCGTGTTCGTCTACCGCGCGCTCCAGGCGCCGCCCCAGTACGTCGGCTTCGTCGTCCTCGGCGGGGCGCTGACCGCGTTCTGGCTGAACGTCGTCTGGATGATGGCCGGCCAGCTCTACTGGGAGAAGGCGCAGGGCAACCTGGAGCTGTTCTTCGCCGCCCCGATGGGCTTCATGGCGATCCTGTTCGGGATGGCGCTCGGCGGCATGGTCATGTCGTCCACTCGCGCCATCGTCGTCCTCGTCGTCGCCTCGCTCGTGTACGGCGTGACCTTCGAGGTGGACCAGTGGTTCCTGCTGGTGACCGTGTTCCTGCTGACGCTGGCCGCCCTGTATGGGCTCGGGATGATCATGGCCGCCCTGTACCTGGTGTGGGGCCGCGAGGCGTTCGAGCTCAACCAGCTGTTCGTCGAGCCGGTCTACTTCGTGTCCGGGCTCGAACTTCCCGGTCATGAGCCTCGGGCTCATCGGGGCGCTGGCCATCGCGACGATCCCGCTGGCCGTCGGCCTGGACGCGATGCGGCAACTCGCGTTCGTCGGGTCGCCGTTCCCGGCCGGCACGCCATCGGTCGAGGTGGAGATCCTCATCCTCATCGCGATGTCGATCGGGTTCATCCTGGCCGCGCGGGTCATGCTCGCCGCGCCTCGAACGTCGGGCGCGTCGCGACGGCCGCCTGTCCCTCCGATGGCAGTGACCACGCCGGCGGCCGACGCCCCCGGTCATCCCGGGCCTCGCCTCCCCGGAGTGGGGCGGCTTCGATCCGTCGCGCACGTCCGATACCGGCGGCGCCGCGGAGTGGCGCGGGTTCCGGGCCGCCGTCAGCCTCGGCTGGCAGATGGAGGCGAACTGGACGGACCCGTTCCTGTTCTTCGTGTACTCGGTCGCCAAGCCGATCTCGGCGGCGCTCATCCTCGTCGTGATGCTCCAGATCATCGCGGGCACCGACGGCGCCGGAATACCGCAGCTTCGTCGTCGTCGGGTCCGCGCTCTGGTCGCTCGTGCTGGCCGGGATCGCCGGCCTGGCGTGGTCCGTGCTGGATGACCGCGAGCGCTACCGGATGCTGAAGTACACGTACGTCAGCCCGGCCGACTTCCTGGTCCACCTCCTCGGTCGCGGCGTGGCCCGGGTCGCCGTCGGGGCGATGGGCGCGGTCATCACCATCGTCTTCGGGATCGTCCTGCTGGGCGTCCCGTTCGACCTTGCGGCGGTCGACTGGATCGGGCTCGTCGTCGTCATGGTGCTCGGGCTCGTGTCGATCCTGGCCATCGGCGTCATGCTCGCCGCCGTCTGCCTGCAGACCCGCCAGGAGTCGTGGTCCTACCCGGACGCGCTGGCCGGGGCGATGTTCCTCGTCAGTGCCGCCGTCTTCCCGCTGGCCGTCCTGCCCGATGCGCTCCAGGCGATCGGCCTCGCCAACCCGCTGACGTGGTGGATCCAGGGCGTCCGGACGGCCATGTTCCCGGGCGGCGTGAACGGCATCGGTGGGACCGACAGCCTGTGGACGCAGCTCACCGGGTCGTTGGCCCCGGACACCACGACCACCGTCCTCGTATTGCTGGCCACCGGGACGCTCGTTACACTCGCAGCAACGAGTACCTTCCGGATCAGTGAGCGTCGCGCACGCGATCGCGGGTTGCTGGACCGGACCACTGGATCCTGACCCAGGAGGACCGGAACCGCATGCGGATCTACGAAGGCAGTCCGCGCCAGGACTTCGAGGAAGTGTTTCGCTCCATCGGGGCGTTCCTCGACCAGCGCGCCATGAAGGACGTCCTCCTGATGGAGGCCCCGGACGGATTCATCGTGCAGGGCCTCGTGACCGCGTCCGGCGGCGGCGATCAGCTCTGGTCCGATTCGATGGGCACGCCAGTCCAAGGAGACGCTGACCTTCCTGGACGACGACATCGCCCGGTTCATGGAGGAGGCCGCCGCGCGGCGCGGCCAGGAGCCGCCGCCGCCGGTCCACGAGGCCGGCTACTACGAGACGGCGTTCCGGGTCCTCGGCCGCTACATGGACGAGCAGAAGCCCAAGGACGTCTTCTTCTTCGAGCAGGGCGGCGCGTTCGTCGTCCGCCTGCTCATGGCCGGCCAGCAGGGCAGCCACCACGAGCTGTCGGAGTTCACCAAGGAAGACATCGAATCCCTCGTGACCCAGGGCCCCGCCCTGCGCGTCCCCGATCAAGAAGGAGGCCAAGAAGTGAAGGCTCTCAAGACCGTCGCCGTCGCCCTGGGGATCACCCTCGGCGCGCTCATCGTCATCCCGCTCGCCGTCCTCGCCGGACTGTTCGTCTGGCTGAAGGTCACCGAGGAGGAGGACGAGGAGATCCTCGAACTCGACCGCGAAGGCGTCTGATCGACTCCGACCGGCCCAGCGCTTCGGGAACGCCCGCCGAGACATCGGCGGGCGTCTCGCTGTCCGGGCCCCTTCGAACCCGGTCGACCTCCGCCGAACGGCGACAGGCCGAGCTGGGTGCGCTCGTCGTCATGGCCCTGTGGGCCGGCAACTTCATCGTGGTCAAGGGCGCGGTCGAGATCCTGCCGCCCGTCGGCTTCACGTTCCTGCGCTACCTGGTCGCGTCCACGACCGTGCTGCTGCTCCTTCGCTGGCGCACGGGGAGCATCTCGCTCCCGCGCAGCGACTTCCTCCGGATCTGCATCCTCGGCGTGGTCGGGTTCGGGTGCTACCAGATCCTGTGGTCGACCGGCATCCAGACGATCTCGGCCGGCGACAGCGCCCTGCTCATCGCGACGACCCCGGTGTTCACCGCGGTCCTGGCGGCGATGACCGGGGCCGACTCGCTCTCGCCACTGCGCCTGGCCGGGGCGGTGCTGTCGTTCGTCGGCGTGGCGGTCGTCATCGAATCCGGGCCCGGTTTCGATCTCACGGCGTCGCTCATCGGCGACCTCCTGACCCTGGCGGCGGCGATGTGCTGGGCGATCTACACGGCCTTCGGGTCGAACGTCCTGCGGCGCCACTCACCGCTCAAGACCACGACCTGGGCCGTCGTCGCCGGCACGGTCTTCCTCGCGCCGTTCGGGCTCTCCCAGTTGGGCACCGTCGGGATCGCCGGCGGGATGGAGGCGGCCATCGCGAGCGGCGTGCTCATCGGGGCGGTGCTGGCGATCCTCTACTCGGGGACGTTGGCCGCGGGCGTCGCGAACGTCGTCATCTTCCACGCCATCAAGCTCGTCGGGTCCCACCCGGATCACCGCGCTCCAGTCGCTGGTCCCGGCGATGGCCGTCGTCCTCGCGGCGATCTTCCTGGGCGAACCGATCCGGCCCGGCCAGGTCCTCGGCGGCGTCGTCATCATCGCGGGCGTCGCCATCCTCCGGCGTGGGACACTTCCGGGCATGGGCCGGCTTGCGAGTCCGTGCGATCCACATGAGCGGCATCGAAGCCGCGGACGGCAGTGCGCCGCCGATCCGCCCGCTCCGTCCCGGCGAGCCGCCGCTGGCCATCCTCGTCGACTACGACGGGACGATCGCCCAGACCGACGTGTCGGATACGGTCATGGCCGAGCACGTGCCGGGGATCTGGGAGGCCGAGGCGGCCGCCTACGACGCCGGGCTGATGGGGTCGCGCCGGCTCATGACCTGGGAGATGGCCCAGGTCGATGCGGACCCGGCGGATCTGCTGGCGACGGCGGCCGCCCAGCCGCACGATCCCGGGTTCGTCGGGTTCGTGCGCCGGGCGCAGGCGGCGGGGATCCCGGTCGAGGTCGTGTCGGACGGGTTCGGCTTCTTCATCCGCCCGGCGCTCGAGGCGCTCGGGGTGGGGGAGTTGCCGGTCGTGACGGCCCGCACGACCTTCGCGGACCGTGGCGCGTCGATCGCCTACCCGAACGGCCATCCCCGCTGCCACGTCTGCGGGACGTGCAAGCGCAACCGCGTGCTGGAGCACCAGGCGGCCGGCCGAGCGGTCGTGTTCATCGGCGACGGCGAGTCGGACCGCTATGCCGCCGGCTACTCGGACGTCGTCTTCGCCAAGCACTCGCTCATCAACATCTGCCTCGACGCGGGCTGGCCGTTCAAGCGCTGGACCGAGTTCGAGGAGATCGACGCGTGGCTGGCGGGCGCGCTGCGGGCCTGGTCCACGGACGAGCGGGCCTTGCCGGGGCCGGTGGCGCGGCCGATCTTCTGCGGGCCCGAGGTGTGGGGCAAGGACCTGGTCGATCCGCCCGAGGGCTACTGGCCACCGAAGCGGTAGGCGCGGCGGATCGGGACGCTCCTGGGCTTCCGCGCAGGACTCGATGGAGGTCGATCGATGATCGGTCACTCGGCTGGCGGCTTCGCCAGGATCACCCGTGCCACCGCCTTGCTCCTCGCGGCGATCGTGTCCACGGCGTGTGGGGCGAGCCAGTCCTCGCCGGCGTCGGTGCCGCCGGCGGCCACGTTGTCACCATCGGCGCCTGCCGCATCCACGCCGGCCGCATCCCCGTCCACCGTCCGGCGTCGCCCGGGATCTCGGCCACGAACATGGTGGACATCGGCGGGCGGTCCCTCTACGCGTCGTGCCTCGGCGAGTCGGCGCCGGGCGAGCCTACGGTGGTCTTCGAGCACGGGCTGGGCGGTGGCGCCGGGGCCTGGGTCTCGACCCAGCTGGCGGTCGCCGAGACCGTCCGGGCATGCGTCTACGCGCGGGCCGGGGCAGGTCCGAGCGACCCGGCTGACACGCCGCGCACGGCGCAGGACCTCGCCGACGACCTGGCGAGGCTCCTCGACCGCGCGGGGATCCAGGCGCCGTATGTCTTCGTCAGCCACAGCATGGGTCCGTGGGTCACGACGCTCTACACCGTCGCCCATCCGGACGCGGTCGTCGGACTGGTCTTCGTGGATCCGCGCGGCCCAGGCGTGACCGACGCGTGGGTCGCCGCGCTGCCTCCCCCGACAGCGGGTGAGTCCGCGGCGCTGACGGGGATGCGCGACTTCATCGCCGAGATCCTGGTCGACCCACCCGACAATGACGAGGGTCTCTCCATCGCGGCAAGTGAGGCCGAGGTCCGGGCCGCCCTCGCGGCGGACAGCCCGCTGTTCGGCGACACGCCGCTCATCGTCCTGCAGGCGGGCCTGACGCCGAATGCCTGGGCCGATCCTGCGGAGCCTGCCGGGGTGGCCTGGAAGGCCGCGTGGTTCGACGGCCAGGCGGCGCTGGCAGCCACGTCGACGGCCGGTCGCCTCGACGTGGTCGCGGACAGCGGGCACTTCATCCAGAGCGACGCGCCGACCGTCGTGATCGACGCGATCCTCGAGGTGCTCGCCGGCGGGTGATCAGTCCAGCGATCCCAGGGTCCCAAGGGCGCGGCGCCGATCCTGTCGACCCCTCGTGGGACACTTCGCCCTTCCCGTGACATCTATGGGGCATGGTGGGTGAACTGACGATCCCCGGCGGCATCGCCGCATCGACCGTGGCGGATGCCGCGGCCGGTGATGCGGATGCGCTCGCCCGCATCGTGGGCGCCCATCACGACGACATGGCCCGGATCTGCTACGTCATCTGCGGCGACCAGGACATGGCCCAGGACGCGGTCCAGGCCGCCTGGCCGATCGCCTGGCGCAAGCTCGGCTCCCTGCGCGACCCGGAGCGGCTGCGGCCGTGGCTCATGGCCATCGCCGCCAACGAGGTCAAGCAGGTCATGCGCCGGCAGCGACGTCATCGGGTCGTCGAGATCGAGGTCGCCGACATCGGCTCGTCGCACGGCGATCCGGCGGCCCGCTCCGCCCTGACCGATCTGGCCGTCGCGCTGCGCCGGCTCTCGCCCGAGGACCGCACCCTGCTCGCCCTGCGCCACGTCGCCGGCTTCGATGCGACCGAGATCGGTCGCGAACTCGGGATGTCGCCGTCAGGCGTCCGTTCCCGCCTGGCTCGCTTGCTCGAGCGCCTCCGAACGGAGCTCGCCGATGACTGACATGACCTTCGAGAGCCCTGCTGACGGGCCAGCTCCGCGAGTACGCCGAGGCAGGCGTCCGACCGATCGACCGCTACGCGATCGCCGAGGGGACGATCGCGGCCGGGCGCCGGCGCGGGATCAGCTGGCGATGGTCGCTCGGCCAGAGCCGCCGGCCTGTGATGCTGGTGCTCGTCGGGCTTCTGATCCTCGCCTTGGCCGCGTCCGCCGCGCTGATCGGCGCCAGACGAGTGGCCGAGACGCCTCCCGCGACGGACTTCACGGTCCGCGAGACAGCTCTCACCGTCCATCGCAGCGGGCACACGGCGACGCGCCTCGACGACGGCCGCGTGTTGATCACCGGCGGGTTCTCAGGCTATCCGTCCGATGACACGGCCCAGGCCGAGATCTACGACCCAGTGACCGGCACCTTCGCCCCGACGGGCGCGATGGCACATCAAGTACAACAGAGCACCTCCACCTTGCTGTCTGACGGGCGGGTCCTCGTGGTAGGTGGTCTCGAAACAGACGAGGTCTACGCCGCCCGGGCGTCGGCCGAGGTCTACGATCCGGCGACGGGCCAATTCGACGCCGTCGGGTCCCTCGCGACCCCGCGGTACGGGCACGCGGCCGTCAGGCTCCTGGATGGGCGTGTCGCGATCATCGGCGGGTCGGACTCCAGCCCAGGCGCGATACCCAGCATCGAGCTATACGACCCGGCGACGGGGACCTTCGCGCCAGGTCCGACGGACCCAAGGCTGGCCCGCCATGGCGCATCGGCCGTGGTCCTGGACGATGGGCGAGTCCTGATCGTCGGCGGCTACGACCCGGCGACGGGCAGCGGCGACTCGGACATCTACGCTGCGGGCGTCCTCTACGACCCGGTATCTGGCTCGGTGACCTCGACGGCGCCCGTCAAGGTCGGACCCGCGTTCATCTCTCCTGGACGACCGATCGGACCGGCGATCAAGTCGGCCGACGGGAGTGTGCTGATCGCGATCGAGGTCACGATCGGCCAGTGGGGCCTGACGCAATTCGATCCTGCGGTCGGGAGCTTCACGGTCGTCGCATCGCTCGACGGGAATCCGGCAGGGCGTGTACCCGTGCAGCTTCGAGACGGGCGCGTCTTCTTCCTTCTGCAGGATGAGGGGGACTGCAACGTCATCGATGCCACGATCGTTGACCCGACGTCCGGGCTGACGGAGGTCGTCGGGGACCTTCCTGGGATCGGTGGCTGCAATGTCGCCTCGGCGTCGTCGGTCACCCTGCTTGACGATGGATCGGTGCTGGTCGCCGGCGGCAACGTCTCGGGCGGTGAGTCCACCGAGCACGCATCGGTGATCCAGGTGAACCCATGAGGCCGACACTTCCCCGGGGCCGCTCCATTCGGCTCGGTCATCCCAGGGCACGCGTCCGCGCTTCTCGATCTCTGACCTGCCACAGCCACCTTCCACCCAACGAAGGAGTCTAGATTGCGCCAGGTTCGTGTCCTCGCCGCCGGCACCACCGTGTTCATGCTCGCGACCCTCGTCGGATGCAGCGCGAGTGCGCCATCCGTGACGCCGGCGCCGACGGCGTCGCCCGCAGGCGCGGCTCCCGTCGAGTCGGCGGCGACCAGCCCATCGCCCAGCGCCATTCCATCGACGACGAGCGTCGGCGATGCGGCCGGATCGATCGTCTACCTCGCTCAGATCTCCCAGGACGGGGCGAACGGCATCCGGATCGTCGGGACCGACGGCACGGCCGACCACTGGCTGTTCCCGGACGTCAAGCTCCCGAAGGACGGCTGGCAGGTGCACCCGGACTGGAGCCCGGACGGCACGCGACTCGCGTTCGCGGCGGACGATCCGGTGGTCGCGCCCGGCGCCGAGTTCACCCGCGACCTCTGGGTGGGCGACGCCGACGGCGCCAACGCGAGGCGCGTCTTCGACTGCGTGGCGCCCTGCTTCGTTTCGGACGACCCCGCCTGGTCACCGGACGGGCGGACGCTCGCGTTCGTCACGTGGGGAGGGTCGAATCCGGCCACCCTGTCGCTGCTCGACCTCGAGGCCGGGTCAGTCACCACGATCTTGTCCGAGCAGGGTCCCACTCCCAACGGGTTCCTGTGGCCGCGCTGGTCGCCGGATGGCCGCCGGATCGTGCTCGAGCACCAGACCTGGACCGGCGGAGCGGACGACCACATCGTGGACTCGGTCATCGGCATCGTGGACCTGGACGCGAAGACGCCGGCGTTCACGCCACTCACGACGCCCGAGATGTGGGCCACCTACCCCGACTGGCACCCGACCCGCGACCTGATCGTCTTCTCCACGCGCCCGTGGCGCGAGCTCGACGATGGACCGTCCAACCTGAACACGATCACGCCGGATGGGGCGGGCCTGGCAGCCCTCACCGACTTCGGCCCCGGCGAGACCCGCGCCGTCCAGCCGACCTGGCTCCCGGATGGCTCCGGGGTCATCTTCACCGCCGTCGCACCGTTCGGTGCCGCCGATCCGACGATGATGGCCGTCATCGACGCGGACGGCAGCGGGCTGCGGCCCGCCACGGCGTTCGGTCGGCTGTTCGGCACGCCATGCCGGCTGCGCCCGACACCCTGAAGGGCATCCGACCCCGAGGGTCTCTCGACCGCCGTCAAGGGCGCGATGCGCCTCCTTGGATGAATCACTTGACCCATGCCCGAGCATCTGTGGGGCATGACGTCGGTGACGGGCAACCTGGATGACACGCTCGCGAGGGCGATCCCGCTCGCCGCGAGCGGTGACCAGGCCGCGTTCGCCCGGATCGTGCAGGCCCACCACGGGGACATGACCCGGGTCTGCTACGTCATCTGCGGCGACCTCGACCTCGCCGACGAAGCCGTCCAGTCGGCCTGGGCGATCGCCTGGAAGAAGCTGGGGACGCTCAAGGACCCGGAGCGGCTTCGGCCATGGCTGGTGTCCGTGGCGGCCAACGAGGCGCGCCAGCTCCTGCGCCGCCGGCGCCGGCGTACGGTCGTGGAGCTGTCCGTCTCGCCCGGGGCCGAGCACGCCCAGGCGCGCCGCGGATCCCGCCGGCCGGACCGCCGACCTCGATCTCGCCAACGCCCTGGCCAAGCTCGATCCGGACGACCGGGCCCTGCTCGCGCTGCGCTACGTCGCCGGCTTCGACTCCACCGAACTCGCCCGCGCGACCGGACGGTCCGCCTCGGGTACGCGAGCGCGCCTCGCTCGGCTGCTCGATCGCCTCCGAACGGAGCTCCGCGATGACTGACCGACTCGACTTCGAACATCGCCTCGCGGAGCGCCTCGGCGCGCACACCGCAGGCGTCGTTCGCCCGTTCGATGCGGCGGCGATCTCGGCGTCGGCCGCCCAGAAAGCTGGGATCCGGGTCGAGGTGGACGCTCCCGAGGATCGGGATCGGCACGGACTCGACGCGTCGTCCCGACTGTCGTCTGGCTCGCCATCGTCGCGTTGCTGATCGCCGTGGTCGGGCGCGTCGCTGCTGACCGGTGGCCGACCGCAGCTGCCGGCCGTCGTGCAGCCGTCGCCGAGTCCCGCCGCGTCGCCATCGCCAGCCTCGCTCGCCGTCCTGCCGGGGGAGCCCTGGTTCGTGTTCGCGATGCCCGAGCGGCCGTGCGCCAGGCGGCGGCGTGTTCCTCGCCCGCGAGGATGGATCGGACGCGCACGAGATCCTCCAGCCGACCGATGCCGGCCGCTGGGGTGCATCGTGACCGTCCGGACTGGTCGCCGGACGGATCACGGCTTGCGTTCGAGACCTGGTCGCCGGACACCGCGCACGCCGATGCCGAACGCATCGAGATCTGGGTCGCCGATGCCGATGGGTCGAACCCTCGACAGGTCACGGACTGCCAGGCGCCTTGTCAGCAGCACTCGTACCCGGCCTGGTCGCGAGACGGCAGCGCAGATCGCGTACATCCGCTTCGACAGCGCCGGGGACACGGACCTGGGGCCCGAGTGCGATCGAGATCCTGGACGTCGCCACCGGCAGCATCCGCGTGGTCGCCGAGACGACGGATGGCGCCACCGCCTACTACAGTCCCGCGCTGGTCGTCAGACGGGACCCACATAGTCTTCACGATCGAGACCTACTCGGATGCCACCGAGGCGACGACGCTCACGAGCTCGCTCGCGATCGTTCGAGCCGACGGGTCGGACGGTGACAGTCCACGGGTCATCCCTCTCCCGGACCTGCAAGTCCGGAACCCGGACTGGAACCCGATCGACGACCGGATCGTGTTCCAGGCCGCGCCCACGTCGGGGTCGGTCACGATCGATCTCCACGTCATCCAGGCGGACGGGACCGGGCTACCGGAACCTCACCGACTTCGGGACGAGCGGGATCAATGCGTCGAGCCCACCTGGACCCCCGATGGCGAGCGGATCACGTTCAGTCGCATCGTCGCGGGCGGCGGAGATGCGGTCCGGGACGCCGCGTCCATCGCCGGAACGGGATCGGCGCCGGTCCCGTCACTCACGGTAGCCTGCGGCAGCGCCCCGGCTGAGACCGACGCCATAGGCCACCGCTCATCGTCGTAGCCCTCGTCGCCGAACCCCGACCCAAGGAGTCTGGTCATGACCTTCGTTCGACGCGCCCGGATCCACTCGGTCTTCGTCCTCGCCGCCATCGTGGCGGGTGCCTGCAGCCCAGCGGCTGCGGCTCCGTCCATCGCCCCCGTCGTCAGCCCATCGATCGCGAGCGTCCCTCCGAGCCAGCCCGCCGCCGTCACCCGCGCCGACACCCACGCCGACACCCACCCGACCCCGATGGCCGTCCTTGATGGCGAGCCGTGGATCGTCTACAACTGGTACCGCCCCGGTCAGGACCACAAGGACCTGTTCCTGGCCCGTCCCGACGGGTCCGACGCCCATCCGATCATCACAGACATCCCGGGAGAGCATGTCTCGCCAGCGTGGTCGCCCGACGGTGCCCGGCTGGCCTTCGTCGTTCGCGACCCGAAGACGCCGAACGGCTCGATCTGGACGTCTGCCGCGGATGGTTCCGGAGCAGCGCTCCTCACTGACGGCGAGGGTCAGTGCCCGGATGGGATCTTCCATCCCTCCTGGTCTCCGGATGGATCCAGACTGGCCGTCATCTGCTACCCGGATCCGGCGGGCAAGGAAGGGTCGGTCGCGACCTACGACCTCGCCACGAAGGCGATCAAGCGCCTGTACACGGTCCATTGGCCGGAGCACCTCGACGGCTCGCCCAGCTGGTCGCCGGACGGCTCATCGTCTGGCGTTCGGCATCCTCCACTGGGACCCGACGGACCAGTTCATCGTGGGTTCGCTCGTGGCCACCGTCGCCGGCGACCGGAGGGGAGGCGTCTCGCCTCACGACGTTCAGTCACGAAGATGTCCTACCCAAGCTGGAGCCCGGACGGGACGGAGCTCGTCGATGCACACGAATGACCTGGGCAACATGCACACCACGGCCGAGGCGTCGAACCTCTATCTGATCAAGCCGGACGGGACCGGTCAGCGCCAGCTGACGTCGTCGTCGGTTGGCGGGTTGATGCGCATCGCCGAGCCCCGGTGGACGCCGAACGGCACGCGGATCCTCGTGTCCGTCGGGATCGGTCGCCCCGATGGGAAAGAGGCGACGGTCGTTGACGTCAAGGTCGCCTTCGTCGATCCGACAGGCGGCGAGCCGGTGTTCCCAGAGACGCCGATCCATGGGTCACGGCCGGACATGCGACCCACGCCATGACGGGTCTTGCGCCCGCCGCCCGTCCGAGCCACGTCACGGGAACGCACGTCCGGCTGCGCGCGGCGCCGTCGTGGTCGGTCACGAAGATGGAACGATGCCGCGGGATCTCGCCTCATAGTGTCGACAGCGGCCACTGAGGTCGCCACACACTTGGACGCGCATGCAGCGAGACCTTGTCCTTCGCGCGAGCACCGGTGACCACGACGCGTTCGCGTCGCTGGCGACCGATGCCTACGGCCGGCTCCATCGCACGGCCCGGCTGATCCTCCGTCGCGAGGACCTCGCCTCCGACGCGGTCCAGGAGGCGCTCACGTCCGCCTGGCTCCACATCAAGGCCGTCCGCGATCCTGAACGGTTCGATGCGTGGCTCAATCGGCTGGTCGTCCGCGCCTGCTATCAGGAGCTGCGACGAGCGAAGCGCCGACCGATCGAGATCCACGTCGACGCCATCGAACCGGCGGGTGTCGCCGACTCGACCAGCGCGCTCGCGGACCGCGATCAGCTCGAGCGCGGCTTCCAGCGCCTCTCGGTCGAGCATCGCGCGGTCCTCGTCGTCCACCACTACCTGGGTCTGCCGGACGCAGACGCCGCCACCGTCCTCGATGTCCCGATGGGGACCTACAAGTCCCGTCTCAATCGCGCCCACCTCGCGCTTCGCGCGGCCCTCGAGGCCGATGCTCGCGTCGCCGAGATCGGCAAGGAGTCCATCGCATGACCGCGCAGAACGACCTCGACCGGACCCTCAGCGCGTGGTTCCAGGCGGACGCCATGGCCGCGCCACCGCCCGAGCCACTGGCCCGAGTCCTCGCCTCGACCCGTGGGATCCAGCCGCGTCCGGCCATGGTGGCCGGCCTCGGTAGTGGCTGGGTCGGCGCCCGCTCTTCGAACGGCACCCGCGGCGGTGTGGCCGGCCCTCGGCCCCACGCGTTCCGCCTCGTCGGCCCCGCGCTCCTGGTCGCACTTCTGGCCGCGGCGCTGGTCGGCACCCTGGTGCTGCTCGGGTCGCGTCTCGTGACGCCTCAGCCTCCACTCGGCGGAGTGCTTGCCGTCGCGTACGCCGACCGACTCGAGTTCGCCGATGCGGACGGCTCGAACCCAAGGGTCGTGCGGGATGACGGCCCGTTCTTCGATCCCAGATGGTCCCTCGATGGCGGCTACGTGGCGGTCCGCGATGCCGACGTGGGGACACTCGGCACCGTCCACATCCTTCGGGCAGATGGGACCGAGGTTGGGCGAGTCGACACGGCCCTGTCGGTCCACTGGTCACCGTATGACGACGATCGACTGCTGGTTCGCGTCGGTGAACGCGGTCTGCACATGATCGAGGCCGATGGGACGCTGGTCCATGACTTCGGGCAACCCTCCGGCCCGGGCGTGCTTGACACCTTCGCCTGGGCCGGGACCGATACCGTCCATATGCACTTCTCCGACGGGACAGGGTCCATGGATCGGATGACCGGCGAGGGAGGTGGCTCCGCCGGAGGTGGCTCCGTCGCCTTCCCTAGCCCCTTCTCCGACTTGAACCCGACGGTGCTGCTTCTGACGGACTCGAACCCGAGTGTCAGGCTCCGGGAGGACAGCGGGTTCCGGCTGACGAGGGACGTGTTCGGCTGGGCGGACTGCTCGACAACAGGATCCGCGTGCCAGGGGCGCGCGCTGTTCAACCTTGGGTATCAGCCGGCGAGGATCGTCGCCCAGGACGTCGAACTGCCGACATGCGTATCCGACGCCGTGTCCCGAGACGGTTCCGTGGTGCTGTTCGAGCGAATCGTCGACGGCGACCGAAGCATCTTCCGAACCGGGGATGACGGGATCGGCGAGAAGCGGTTGACCGCCGACTCGTCCTCCGACCGCTGCCCACGATGGTCGTCGGATGGCCGTCGGATCACGTTCCTGCGGTTGTCTTCGGCAGGCTTCGACGCGTGGGTGATGGACCCGGATGGCGCGAACCAGATCGAAGTCGCCCGCGGAGTCTCCGGTGTCGATCTCCAGCCGATCCAGCATAAGGACCCACTGCGTTCGGAGTTCGTGCCTGGGCCCACGCTCGGCGGGGTCACGGGTGAGTACGTGCCGGGAGTCGGCCTGGCCGACGGGCGCGCCCTGCTCGTCGCTTGCCCCGCCTTGGTGATCGACCCTTCGGCCGCGACGCCCATCGAGGTCGGTCCACCCCTGAGCTGCCACCATGGAGCAGCGATCGCGACGCTGCTCGATGGGCGAGTTCTCATCGCCGGGGGCGGGAGTGAGGACGACGCACGGATCGCCGAGATCTATCGATCCTGCGTCGAACACGTTCAATTCGACCGGCCGCCTCGTCGAGGGCCTATTCCTGGCTCGTGCGACGACCCTGCTGGACGGTCGCGTCCTGATCTCAGGCGGCTCACTCAACGCGCCTGACGGTGGTTACGCCATCGCCAGGGCCGAGATCTTCGACCCGGCGACAGGGACGTTCACGTCGACCGGGTCGATGTTGCGGCCCCGATCTGGTCACACGGCGACGCTCTTGACCGACGGCCGGGTCCTGGTGACCGGCGGCGACGGCGGGGAGGAGCCCTACTCCGACGCGGAGATCTGGGATCCGACGACCGGCATGTTCACGCTGACCGGGCCGATGACCTCGGGACGGCAAGGTGGGACAGCAACGCCGCTGCCCGACGGAACGGTGCTGCTGACTGGTGGCTATAGCGGCATCGATCCCTCCGGCGGCGTCGTCCTGCTGGCGACCGCCGAGATCTTCGACCCTCGGACGAACACGTTCCATGTCACATCGCGGATGCGCGTGCCGCGCTGGTTGCACGTGGCCGCTCCATTGCCAGACGGCAGGGTGTTGATCGCCGGCGGCACCACAGAACCCGGAGGTTCCGCGGCCACGTGGTCGGGGAACGGGATCGCCGATGCCGAGGTCTTCGACCCGGCCACCGGTCAGTTCACGTCGATCGCGCCGATGCTGCATCCGAGGATGCACGCGATCGCGATCCCGCTCTCGGATGGGCGAGTCCTCATCGCAGGGCACTGGGACGGGGCTGTCCGGAGCACCAGCTCGAACCCAGCCGGACCCACCACGGAGGTATTCCAGTGACCCGTCGCCCGATCTTCCTGGCATCGTTCGTTCTGCTTGTCACCGCATGTGCAAGCCCGGTCACGCCGAGCGCAGCGACGGGATCGTCGTCGCCGCAGGTCGCGACGGCACCCGTACCAACCGCGACCCCTCAGGCGTCGGCTTCGGTCGCCTCGAACGCGCTCCGCCTGCTCGTCCTGGGTGATTCGATCGCGATCCCGGAGATGGGATGTGGGTCGTGCGAAGGGTTCGATCAGCAGTACGCCACGTATCTCGAGACGCTGACCGGCCGGCCGGTCACACTCCAAAACGAGGCCCGACCAAACGCTCAGATCGAGGATCTCCAGGCCCTACTCGACACGGACCGGGCCGTTCAGGAGGCTGTAGCCCAGGCAGACATCGTCGTCGTGTCGATCGGCTACAACGACACGCCACCTTGGGCGCCCGACCGTCCGTGCCATACGGCTGAGAGCCTGAAGGACGCCGACATTTGGCCTGCCATCCTGTCGATGACCCAGGAGTGCATCGACGCGACCGTCGCCATCTACGCCGACCTACTCGACACGGTGTACGGACGCATCGAGGAGCTCGCCGGTAACCGCCCACAGGTTCGCATCAACCTCGGCTCGTTCGACAACATCCGCGACAACCCAGGTGGCGACGGCACCATCACGGACGTGGAGCCGGATGTGATGGCCGCCGCCTACATCGTCTTCCAGTCGGCGATGGATGCCTGGAACAAGGCGGACTGCGAGGCGGCGACCGGGCACGGGTTCGTCTGTGGCGACATCCATCACGCGTTCAACGGGCCCGACGGGACCAAGTCGATCAAAGGCCTCGTCAATCCGGCCGATTTCGTCCATCCGTCGGTGGCTGGTCAGGCGGTCATCGCCGAGTTGCTCGAACGGGTGGACGTGTCATCGCTGGCCGGGAACTGATCAGGCCCAGCGGTCCCAGCGGGCGAACTGCTCGAACGGCACCCAGCCGCGCTTGAGGCTGGGTGACCGGACGTCCGGCAGCGGCTTGCCGACCGGCATCACGCCGATCGGGACGAACTCGTCCGGGATCCCGAGGTACGCGCGCAGCTCGTCGAATGAGTCGGCCTCGCTCGGGCCGATGAACCCGCAACCGAGGCCCTCGTCCACGGCCGCCAGCATGATGTTCTGCATCGTCGCGCCGATGTCGACCCACCAGTAGGGGACCGGCCAGGCGTACTCGCTGCCGTCCTCGTCGAGCTTGTCGGGCTCCTGGTAGCGACGGTGGTAGATGGCCTCGCTGATGCACGGGATGAACTGGGCCGCGCACTCGCTGACCCACGGCCCGAAGTCCTCGCGGTACCACTCCTCGCCGAAGATCCGGGCGACCTCCACCCGCGTCGGCTGGTCCGTGACCACGACCAGCCGCTGGCCCTGGCTGAACCCGGCCGACGGCGTCCGCTGGGCGAGTCGGGCGATGCGCTCGATGACCTCGCGATCCACGCCGCCTTCCTCGAACCGGCGCACGGCCCGGCGCTTCATGACGACGTCGTGGAACTCCATGGCGGCCTCCTTTCAGGCGGTGAGCATGTCCCTTGCGGAGCCAGAGACGCCTGATCTCCCAGTCACATCGGTCACGATTCGAACTCGTCGATGAGGGTCTCGTCAGTCTGGTCGAAGTCGGCGTCGACCTTCACCTGGCCACCCCACCGGCCGAGGCCTCGATCCACCACCCAGGGGCGGAGCAGCGCGGCGATCTCCTGCACATCCCGCCGTGACCCCGCCGCGATGGACGCCACCAAGTCGAAGGCGCCATCGGCCGGCGCTCTCAGATCCCGGTCGTTGAGGCGGTAGAACAGGCGCACGCTGACCCAGCCGAGGCGCTTGTTGCCGTCGATCAGCGCATGGCCGGTGACGATCGAATGAAGCAGGGCAGCCGCCTTGGTGTCCAGGTCCGGGTAGGCGTCCTCGCCATAGACCGACGCCCGGGTCCGGGCCACAGCCGCCTCCAGGATCCCGATGTCCCGGACCTCGGGTGGCCGCCCGAGCGTCGCCTCGGCCGCCGCGAGCAGGTCATCAAGGTCGAGGTGCTCGGTCACATGCTCCCGAGTCGGCGCAGGAGCTCGGCGTCCTCTCGAACGATCGCCTCGAGATGGTCGTTCCTGCGTCGTGTCCGGCGCGTGACGTACTCGTCGATCGCCGTGCGCGCGACCTCCTGCATGGACCGGTGCTCGCGACGCGCGGTCTCGCGCAGCGCCTCGGTCTCGGCCGCCGTGAGTCGAAGGGTCATCGGCATCGAATGGATGATACCGCACGGTATCAATGCGTCAACTGGTCGGACCTGAGGTTGGGACACTTGAAGCCTGGCGGACATCTCACTCCCATAGGCGGACATCGCCCGGTGGAGAGGGGATCAGATGACGACACGACGGACCAGTCGCTCGATCACGCGGATCGCGATCACGGGAAGCCTGGCCATGCTGGTGGCGGCCTGCGGCGCAGCAGGAGCCCCGAGCCCGGCACCGACGACTCCCGCTCCGTCGGCGGCCGCAAGTCCGACCCCCAGCGTCTCGGCGACGCCGTCGCCCGTGCCATCACTGGGGAACGTCCCGCTCCCTGGGGAGTCGTGGATCGCCTCCCAGGCGAACTTCGGGATCCGCCTCGTCCGGCCCGACGGCACCGGCGAGCACATGGCGTTTCCGATGGTGTCGGGTGGCGAGCAACTCCACCCGGACTGGTCGCCCGACGGGGGACCGCCTGTCGTTCACGGTGCGCGGTGAGACGGACGAGATCTGGATCGGCGATGTGGACGGGTCGGACACGAAGAAGGTGGTCGAGTGCCAGGATCCGTGCCTGTGGGCTGACGAGGCCGCGTGGTCGCCGGATGGCACATCCCTCATCTTCCAGCGGATGGTCGCCAAGGATGGCATCGGGACGTCGACGCTCGAGCTGCTCGATGTCGCCACTGGCACCAGTCGCGTCGTCCTCACGGCGCCCTCCACGCGAGCCTTCTTCCAACCTCGCTGGTCGCCTGACGGTCGACAGGTGGTCACGGAGGTCGTCAAGTTCGCCACCCCGGCCGTCGACAGTGACTTCGTCGGGGTCGCCCTGGCGATCGTCGACATGACAACGGCGACGCCGACACTCGCCGAGATCACGCAGGTAGCCGAGCTCACGAACAGCCCGGATTGGAGTGCGACGGACCTGATCGTCTTCGCCCAGCCGAACTCGCCCGCTGGCTTCGATGGTCCGAGCGACCTGGTGACGATGCGCCCGGACGGCACGGGCCGGACGGTCGTCACGTCGGTCGGGGCACGGGATGGCCAGACGCCGCAGCCTGCCTGGCTCCCGGACGGGGCGCGCATCATCTTCGTCCAGCCGGACAGCTCGATGGCCACGATCGCCGTGGACGGGACGGGTCAGGCGCCGGCGATCGCCGACGGCGACCACCCTGGCCTGCACCCTCGTTATCGCCCCGTCCCGTAGGCGAGGCTGGGACACTTCGTGTCAGTGGAGCATCTACCTCTCGTGACCGGCATCGCGACCGACGAACGGCTGATCGGGGACGCCGTGGTCCGTCGCGCCATGGCCGGTGATCGCGAGGCGTTCACCTGGCTCGTGTCGACCTACGACGGGGCGATGGGCAAGGTGGCGTATGTGGTCTGCGGTGACCCCGACGTCACCCGCGACGCGGTCCAGTCGGCCTGGGCGATCGCCTGGCGGCGCCTCGGCGGCCTTCGGGACCCGGGCCAGGTCCGGGCCTGGTTGGTCTCGATCGCGGCCAACGAGGCCCGCCAGCTCGTCCGGCGCCGACGCCGGCACATCGTGCTGGACCTGTCCGTGGTCGACGAGGTCTCGGATG
This sequence comes from uncultured Chloroflexia bacterium, assembly GCA_963738475.1. Classification (GTDB taxonomy): domain Bacteria; phylum Chloroflexota; class Limnocylindria; order Limnocylindrales; family CSP1-4; genus SPCO01. The sequence goes on along the minus strand of CAVTWU010000020.1, from coordinate 1,427 downwards.
GCCGTGGCGATCCTGGCGACACGATCGGCTTGATCGACCTGGAGCGCGCGCTGCATCGGCTCAAGCCGGACGACCGGGCGATCATCGCGCTCCGCTACGTCGCCGGACTCGACTCGAACGAGATCGCGGCACACCTTGGCGGCTCGCCGTCGGGTGTCCGCAGCCGCCTGGCTCGAGCGATCGATCACCTTCGGATGGACCTTGACCATGCGTGACCCTGTCGACTTCGATACGCGCCTGTCCGACGCCATCGGCCGCTACGCGATGCGCGCTCCGACGGCGCCGAGCATCGAGGACGTGGCAGCCGCCGCGATGGGACCGGATCGCCGCGGCGGCTGGCCGATGGGCGTTCCCGAACACCGGTCCGCTTCGGCTGGTCCTGGTGCTTGGCCTATTGCTCCTGGCGCTCCTCGCCTTCGTGGCTGGACCCGGCGGCCAGTTCCTTCGGCGGGATCCGCTGGCGGTCGTCGTTCCGAGCCCGTCGACCGCCACCTCGCCGACGCCCTCGCTCCCGCCGACGAGCTCGGTCATCGGCGACGGGGAGGCCTGGTACGCGTACATGGCCACCGACGGCAGTGGTCGCATCGACGCCGTCCGCCCGAATGGGACCGGCCGACATCCCTTGTTCCCGTTCATCCCGGGTGGCGAGCAAGAGCATCCCGACTGGTCGCCGGCAGGCGATCGACTGGTCTTCACGGTCCTCTCGACCGACACGTCGGCCATCTGGATCGGTGGCGCGGATGGCGAAGACACGGCGGTGCTGATCGATTGCGTGAGTCCGTGTCGGTGGGTGGGCGAGCCGGCGTGGTCGCCTGACGGCCGGTCGATCGCGTTCCAGAGGATGGTCGACGCTGGGGGGACGGGCGTTTCGACCCTGGAGATCCTGGACCTGGACACGAACCAGACGCGCATCGCGTTCACGGCACCCGCCGGACAGGCGATCTACGCCCCGCGTTGGTCCGGCGCTGGGACCCGCCTGGTGTTCGAACTCACCACCAACGCGTCCCAGGCGGTCGACGCTGAGGTGACCGGGGTCGCGCTGTCGATCCTGGATCTTGCCGAGCCCGGCTCAGCGCCGCGCCAGATCACGACATCCGACGACCGGTGCAACAACCCGGACTGGAGCTGGGTGACCGACCGCATCGTGTGCTCCAAGCCCATCGCGGAGGTCGGATTCGATGGACCGAGCGACCTGTACCTGATCGAGCCGGACGGGACGGGCTTCACGGCCCTGACGGCCCTGGCGGCGGCGGGTGGCGAGGCGATCAAGCCGACCTGGTTCCCGGACGGTTCGGCGATCGTCTTCAATGACTCGAACGGGATCCTGCGCACCGTCCTCGCCGACGGGACCAACGTGACGCTGGCGATCGGCGGCAACGCCCCCAACGGCCTCCACGCCAGGCTCCGCCCCACGCCGTAGGCCCGCG
>CAVTWU010000019.1:0-17141 GCA_963738475.1 uncultured Chloroflexia bacterium | reverse complement strand
CCCCGACCTCGTTGCTGACGCAGGCGATGGTCACGTACTGCTCGAACAGCGGTTGCGGGATCAGCTCGTCCCAGGTCAGGGTGATCTCGCGATCGACCAGCCCGTGGATGCGCAGCGTCCAGACGCTCGTGTCGACGCTCGGCGTCAGGAGCGCCGTATCGATGCGGTAGAAGCGCTCGTTGGGCATGACGATCGGGGTCAGGTCCGGCACCGACCCGGCCAGTTCCGCGCCGACGGCCAGGGCCGGCGCCAGCTCGGAGGCGGGCGGGATGGCCGCGGCGGCGCCGCCGGGGCCACGCGCTGGCGTTCGAGGAGCTGTCGTCCACCGATCCCGGCGATGACCGCCCCCGCACCGACCGCTCCGGTTCGCAGGAGGAAGGACCGGCGCGACCAGTCCGGCATGGGTACGGCGACGCCCGGAGCCGTTCCGGCGGGCCTCGGTCCGACGAACCAGCCGAGGAGCCACAGGGCGAGGCCGACCGACACCGCCGCGGACACGGCCACGATCGCCGGGTTGGCCAGCGGGTCGCCCAGGGCCGCCAGGAAGCCGAGGACGCCGAAGCTGGCGAACCCGAGGGCCGCCAGGTTGAAGCGCCGACGCGCGAGGAGCCCAAGCAGCGCGCCGATGAGCGTCCCGACCGCGACGACGAACAGCTCCAGGGCGAGCTTGTCGTTCGTCCCGAACAGGGCCACGACGAAGTCCTTGGCGCCCGGCGGCTGGAGGTCGATGACGACCTGGCCGACGGCGGCGACGAGCGATGTCGCGCCGGGCAGGATCCCGGCGATCAGTTCCGAGACCCCCAGCGCGGCCAGGGCCGACACGGCGCCGCCGATCGCGGCGCGGACGTCCGGATGGACGCGCTGCGCGCCGCCCACGAGCGCCGTCTTGGCCGTCTGGTCCGCGGATGTCGTCGTCATGCGGGCATCGTGCCTCCTTGTCATGACATTCGCATGTCAGCCGCGTCCGGATCGTCGACGTCCGATACGCTTCGTGCATGGAAGGGCCCTGGCCACATGTCGGCCTGGCGTCGCTCGAATCGGCGGCGCGCGAGGTCCTGCCGCCCGCCGACTTCGACTACATCGCCGGCGGCGGGTGGGACGAGACGACGGTCGCCGCGAACGAGGCCGCGTTCCGCTCGCGGCGCCTGCTGCCGCGGGTCCTGGTCGATGTTTCGGCGTCGACACCGGAACGACCGTCCTCGGGGCCCCGATCGCCGCACCGTTCGGGTTCGCCCCCACGGCGCTCCATGGCATCGTGGCTCCGGACGGTGAGGTGGCGAGCGTCCGGGCGATGGCTGCCAGTGGCCTGCCGTTCGTCCTCTCGACGCTGTCGAACCGGTCCATCGAATTGGTCGCCGAGGCGGCACCGGACGCGCTGCGCTGGTTCCAGCTGTACGTGAACCGGGACCGGGGCATCGCGCGCTCCCACGTGGAGCGGGCGGCCGCGGCTGGCTACGTGGCGCTCGTCGTGACCGTGGACGTCCCAGGTGACGGCCATCGGCCACGCGACCTCGTCAATGCCTTCGAGGCGCCCGGCGAGTTCGGCAACTTCAGTGGACAGGTGGACTACGACCAGCCCATGGGCGAGCTCCTCGCCGGCCTGATCGATGCCGCGCTCACGTGGGCCGACATCGACCGCATCCGAACGTGGTCCGACCTGCCCGTGATCATCAAGGGGATCCTGACCCCGGCCGATGCGCGGCTCGCGGTCGACCACGGCGCCGCCGGGGTCTGGGTGTCGAACCATGGCGGTCGGCAGCTCGACCGGGCCATCGCCTCGCTCGATGCGCTCGGGCCGATCGTGGATGCGGTCGGCGACCGGGTGGAGGTGTACCTCGACAGCGGCGTTCGCGACGGGGTCGACGTGGTGACGGCGCTGGCCGTCGGAGCCCGGGCGGTGTTCCTCGGGCGCCCGTTCCTCTACGCGCTCGCCGTCGGCGGCGAGGCGGGCCTGTCAGCGGCCGCCGATGGCCTGCGACTCGAGACGGCCAAGGCGATGGCGCTGCTCGGGACGACACGCGTCGACGAGCTCGACCGCACCCACGTCGTCGGCGGCATCTGACCTTCGCGTCACGGTCATCGATGGAGGATCCTGCCCGGGCCTTGCATCGCCGCTGAGTATGCGTATACTTCTACGTATCGTCCTAGTCGCCGGATCGGAGTTACGATGCCAACGTGCCGAACAAGACCATCTACGTCTCCGATGGAGACCTGTCCATCTATCAGCGAGCGCAGGAGCTCGCCGGCGGCAACCTCTCCGCAGCGATCGCCGCGGCGCTCCGTCGCTACGTCGACGTCGAGGAGGGCCGCCAGGAGGGGTACAAGGAGTTCACCGTCCGGGTCGGGCTCAAGCCCGGCCGGAAGGTCCGGTTCACCGGCGTCCTCCTGGGTGAGTGGGTCGACTCGCCGAACAGCCGGCCCGAGACCTACAAGGTCTACCGCGGGCGTCGGGGCCGGTTCGTCGTCCACGTCGAACGGAGTGCGGAGTACTCCATGGTGGATGCCGAGGGCAAGCCGGCCGGTTGGCGTGGCCACCTGGGCATCGGCAACGTCAGCTACGGCAGCATCCCGGCCGAGACCACCCTCGAGGTCGTGGACACGATCGACGAGCTTCGCGAGCGGATCCCCAGGCCGTTCTTCGACCGGATCGCCGGCCTCACCAAGCAGCCGACCGTGGAAGACCTCGACATCTGACCGACACGAGTCCGGCCTCGTGGGAGGCCGGGCATGACGGCTGTCGGAACCGCGATCGCGATCCGCGCGACCGGGCTGCGCAAGTCCTTCGGCAAGCAGGTCGTCCTGGACGGCATCGACCTCGCGGTCGCCGAGGGGACGGTCTTCGCCCTCCTCGGCCCGAACGGCGCCGGCAAGACCACCATGGTCAGGATCCTGTCCACCCTGATCGCCGCCGACGGCGGCGAGGTGCGGATCGCCGGCCACGACATCGCCACGGAGGCCGATGCGGTCCGCGGACTGATCGGCGTCACGGGCCAGTTCTCGGCCGTCGACGGGCTCTTCACCGGCGCGGAGAACCTGCAGCTGATGGCGGACCTGCGCCATCTCGGCAAGGCGGCCGGGCGCCGCCGCGTCGAGGAGCTGCTCGAGCGATTCGATCTCGTGGAGGCGGCGAAGAAGCCGGTCTCGACCTACTCGGGCGGCATGCGCCGGCGTCTGGACCTGGCCATGACCCTCATCGGCGATCCCCGGATCATCTTCCTCGACGAACCCACCGCGGGGCTTGACCCGCGCAGCCGACGAGGCATGTGGCAGACGATCCAGGAACTGGTCGCGGGGGGCGTGACGATCCTGCTCACGACGCAGTACCTCGAGGAGGCGGACCGCCTTGCCGATCGGATCGGCGTCCTCGACCACGGCGTCCTGGTCGCCGAAGGCACCCCCGACGAGCTGAAGCGGCTCGTGCCGGGTGGCCACGTCGAGCTGGCCTTCGCCGACACGGACGCACTCGACCGGGCGGCTCAGACCTTCGCTGGCGCCACGCGCGACGACGAGTCGCTGACCCTCCAGGTCCCGAGCGACGGCGGGGTCGGCGCTCTGCGGACCCTCCTCGATGAGCTCGAGACCCACTCGATCGACGTCGGCGCCATCTCGCTCCAGACCCCCGACCTCGACGACGTCTTCCTGTCGCTGACCGGCGACCACACCCAGAAAGCGACCGTCCGATGACTGCGTCTCCCCTCGTCCTGACCGACACCGCCACCATGCTTCGGCGCAATCTCCGCCGGATGCGCCGCTATCCCTCGCTGACGATGTTCATCGCCGGCATGCCGGTCATCTTGCTGCTCATGTTCGTGTACGTGCTCGGCGGCACGCTCGGCGCCGGTCTCGGACTGGAAGCCGGTGGTCGCTCCGAGTACATCGCCTATGTGGTCCCGGGCGTCCTGCTGGTCACCGTCGTCAGCGCCGGACAGGGCACGGCGATCTCGGTCGCGATGGACATGACCGAGGGCATCATCGCCCGGTTCCGCACGATGGACATCGCTCGGGTCTCCGTCCTGACCGGTCACGTCGTCGGCAGCGTGATCCAGACGATGCTGGCGATCGTGATCGTGCTGATCGTCGCGGTGTTGATCGGGTTCCGGGTCACCACCGGGCCGGTCGAGTGGGTCGCGGCCGCCGGGCTGCTGGCGCTGTCGGCGCTGGCGGTCTCGTGGCTCTGTGTCGCCCTCGGGATGTCCGCCAAGAGCGTCGAGACGGCGAGCAACCTGCCGATCTTCCTGGTGCTCCTGCCCTTCCTCAGCAGTGCCTTCGTGCCGACCGAGTCGATGCCGGGCGGCCTGGACTGGTTCGCCGAGAACCAGCCCTTCACGCCCTTGATCGAGACCGTTCGCGGTCTCCTGCTGGGCACCCCGATCGGCGACAGCGGCCTGCTGGCCGTCGGCTGGTGCGTCCTGATCGCGGTCGTCAGCTACGTCTGGTCGCGCCGGCTGTACGAACGCGATCCCGCGGCGTAGAGCGCCGCCGTCAGCGTCGCAGGCGGGCCGTCGCGCGCCCGTCGCGACGGTCGACCCGGATCGGCAGGTCGTAGGCGATCGACAGGACGTCGTCCGTCAGGACGTCGGCCATGGGCCCGCTCGCGACGATCGATCCGTGTCGGAGCACCAGGGCGTGCCCGAAGCCGGCCGGGATCTCCTCGACATGGTGGGTGACGAGGACGATCGCGGCCGGCTCAGGCGCCTCGGCCAGCGTCGTCAGGTCCAGCAGGAGGGTCTCTCGCGCCCAGGTCCAGGCTCGTCGTGGGCTCGTCGAGCAGCAGGAGCTCCGGGTCCGGCATCAGTGCGCGGGCGATCGACGTCCGTCGTCGCTCGCCGGCCGACAGGGTCCCGAATGGGTGCCCCATGACCTCGCCCAGGCCGAATCGGACGGCCAGGTCTCGTGCCCGCCCGCGGTCCGCGTCCGTGTAGTCGTGCCACCACGGTTCGGTGGCGGCGTGGCGGGCGGTCATGATCAGGTCCGTCGGCGCGAGGTCGTCGCGGAACGACCCCTCGACCGCGCTCCCCGCGAGGCCGATCCGCCGCCGATGCTCGCGCACGTCGATCCGCCCGTAGCGCTCGCCCAGGACCTCGACACGGCCGGTCGTCGGCCACAGGCTCATGTCCACGACCGAGAGCAGCGTGGACTTGCCGGACCCGTTGGCGCCGAGGACGACCCACCGCTCCCCGGCGTTCACGGACCAATCGAGTGGGCCGAGGATGGTCCGGCCGGACCGGCGGACGCTGACACCTTCGAGTCGGATGATCACGCCGGGATGCTAGCGGAACCCCGACCGGCCGGAGCCGCCGACGTCAGGGCGACGGCGTGGGCGTCGGGGTCGGTGTCGGTTCGGGCGTCGGGGTCGGCGAGGGCGTCGGGGTCGGTTCCGGGGTCGGGGTCGGCGTCACATCCGGGGTCGGTGTGGGCGGCTCGAGCGACGGCGACGCCGATGGGGACTCGGACGGCAGCGATGGTGACGGCGTGGGGCAGGGGAGTGCCGCGACCTCCCCGGAAGCCGACGGCGACGGGACCTCGAACGACGGGATCACCCCGCTCGGATCCGGCGTCGGCAGGACGTAGCAGGTCGGCGATGGGCCGGGTTCGCCGCAACCGGAGCGTCTTGACGACGAGCGCGCCCCACGACGATCCGTATGGCTTGAACCCGTTGTTGTAGAAGTAGCTCGTTCGAGTGCGGTCCGGTCCGCCGACGACGCCGGGCCCTCGCTCCGCGCGGCGGATCCAGTCGCGGTCCGCCTCCAGCCAGGTGTCGTGGCCGCGCTCGATGCCGGTGACCTCGAGGACGGCGACGCCGCAGGTGTCCGGGGCGAGCCGGTCTCTCGGTTCGGTCCCGACGATGAACCACTCCTCGACCGACTCCTTGCCCGGGTCGGCCAGCATCCCGGTGAACGGGTCGATGGCGACCTTGGTGAGGCCCTCGGCCGGGCGCTTGAAGTTCGTCTCCGGCCACGTCGGCGGTGGCCTCGTTGATGAAGCCCTGCCAGACGTAGGTCGTGACGTCGATCGAGAAGAGCGGATCGCTCGCCGTCGACACGCGGGTGTTGTCGCTGTTGCCGTTCCAGGCACCGACGACGAGGGCGTAGGCGCCGTCGGCCCGGCCGGCGGACGTCGGCGGGGCGATGTAGCCGTAGGCGTTGAGGTCCTTGGTGTCGTTGTTCGTGCCGGTCTTGAGCGTCGCCGGCCGGCGGCCGTCCGGACCGGTGATGGAGAACTTGCCCCAGAACGGGTTGATGCTGCGGACCGTGTTGCCGTTGAGGATGTCGGTGACGATCCAGGCGGCCTGCGGGCTGACGACCTGGACGCCGGCCGGCGGCTCGTACGGATCGACGACGTCCGTTGCCCCCGGTGTCCTGGATGGTCAGGATCGTGGTGTGGCCGATGGCCTTGCCGCCGTTCGCCAGGGTCCCGTAGGCGGACGCCAGATCCACCGGCCGGACCTCCTGCGACGCCGAGGGCGAGGGTCAGGCCGTCGTCGGTCGTGTCGGTCTGGAAGGTCATGCCGAATTCCTTGGCCTTGGCGAAGACGTGGTCGGTGCCGTTGACCGCGCCGACCTTGACCGACGGGATGTTGAGCGAGAACTGGAGCGCGCTTCGGGCACGCACGGGGCCGCGCTCGAGGCGGTCCGCGTTGGCCGGCGAGAACCCGCCGCCGAAGTCGGTCGCGCTGTCCATGATCATCGTGCCGGCCGTGATGGTGCCGTCGTCGATGCCGACCGCGTAGTTGAACGGCTTGAACGCCGAGCCCGGCTGGCGGAAGCCCTTGCCGGCGACGTCGTACTGCGGCTGGAACTCGGGGCGACTCGTCCGGGCGTAGTAGTCGGCGCTGCCGACGTACGCGACGATCTCGCCGGTCTGGTAGTCCTGCGCCACGAGCGCCCCGTTGCGCAGGTTCTTGTCGCGCAGGTTGGCCATCCACGGCTCGTAGGGCAGTCCGAGGCGCTTGGCCGTGGCCGCCGGATCCTTGGTGTGGGGCACGATCGTGGCCGCCTTGACCCACTTCTCGGCCACCTTCTGGAGCTTCGTATCCAGGGTCGTCGTGACGCGCAGGCCGCCCTGGGCCAGCGTGTCGCAGGTCGCCTCGCCCGCACACAGCTTGACCGCGAGCTCGTCGAGGACCGCCCACACGAAGTGCGGGGCGATCCAGCGCGGCGTCGTCTGCGGGGCGAGGAGCACCTCGTCCTTCGTCGCGGCGCGGAACTGGGCGGCCGTGTAGGTGTCGCCGGACATCGGCGTCCGGCCCTCGGCGAGCAGGCCCAGGATGAGGTTCCGGCGCTCCACGACGGTCGTATCGGCGGGCACGAACGACTCGGTGGCGGCCGTGGGGCACTCGCCGCCTTCGGGGACCTCGGCCGTGCAGCGGTCGACGGCGTTCCGGACCAGGTCGTAGTTGGATGGCGACTTGGGCAGCCCGGCGATGATCGCGGCCTGGGCCGGGGTCAGGTCGGCGAGCGGGATCCCGAAGTACGAGTCCACGGCCGCCTTCACGCCGTAGCTCTGGTTGCCGTAGTAGTTCTGGTTCAGGTAGGCGGCGATGATCTCCTGCTTGCCCTCTTCGCCCGGGAAGGCCTGGGTGACGCGGATGGACTGGATGATCTCCTTGAGCTTGCGCTCGATCGTCCGGTCCGGGTCCTGCACGAGCTCCGGATCGAGGAGCCGGTTGCGGACGAGCTGCTGGGTGATCGTCGACGCGCCGCGGCTGTTGCCGCGGAACGAGTCGACCGCGGCCGCGATGATGGCGACCGGATCGAACCCGGCGTTCTCCCAGAAGGTCTTGTCCTCGACCGCGGTCGTCGCATCGAGCAGGATCGGCGGGATCTGCTCGAACGCTGACGACCTCACGCTGGTCCTCGCCGAAGCGGGCCAGTTCGATGGTGCCCGTGCGGTCGTAGATGATCGACTGCTCCGCGAACGGGATCTGGGTGAGGGTCTCGGGCGGCTTGAGGTCCGACGCGAGGTACACGTAGCCCGACACCGTGAAGATGGCGCCGATGATGCCGAGACCGGTCAGGAACAGGAACCCGATGATGGCGAGCCAGCCGATGGTGGTGGGGCTGGTGCGGCCGGCGGACCGTCGAGGACGGCCGGCGGGCAGGGGTCGAGAGGCAGACGACAAGAGGGACGGACTCCGAGGGTGGGTATGGCGACGACCGAAGGATGCCGCAGATACCGGTTTCGTGACGCGCGAGCCCTGTGGTGTGTGATGGCACCGACGCACCAGAGACGTGCTCGGACCCGTAGTCGCGGGGGTACCAGGACCGGTACCATACGGACCCCGCCCACCTTGTGAGAGAGATGTTGACCTCAGACGAAGGGATCGAGACCCGCCTGTCGGAGCCGGAGATCGCGGACATCGTGCGCGTCTACCTGCTCGATGAATTCCTGCTCGGCGTCGGCTCCGTGACGGACGACGCCTCGCTGCTGGAATCCGGCACGGTCGACTCGACCGGCATCGTCGAACTGGCGACCTACCTCGAGGTCCGCTTCGGCATCGAACTCGACGACGACGACATGACGGCCGCCAACCTGGACTCGGTCGGGCGGATCGCCCGGTTCGTCGCCCGCAAGCAAGCGGCCGCCGGCACGGGAGACCGAGCCGTCGGGTGAACCTCGTCCACGAACTGCTCGAGGAGCGGGCTCGCCGGGCGCCCGACTCGACCTTCCTGATCGCGGAGGGCGAGGCTCGCACGTTCGCGGACATCGACGCTCGGAGCAGCGCGATCGCCGCCGGCCTGCGGGAACTCGGGGTCCGCGCCGGCGATCGCGTCGCGATCGTCCTGCCCAACTCGTCGGCGTTCGTCGTGTCCCTGTTCGGCGTCCTCAAGGCCGGCGGCGTCGTCGTGGCGCTCAATCCGGACACCACCGCGGAGCGGCTCGCCTTCGTCCTGTCCGATTGCGAGGTCCGGGCGGTCATCGCGGCCGCGACGCATGCGCGCGGTCGCCGGCGAGGCGGTGGCCGCCTCCGAGTCCGTCGTCGGCGGTCGTCTGGGATGGGACCGGCACCGAGGCAGGCGACCTGACCCTCGACGCCCTGGCATCGAGCGAGCCGTCGGCGACCGCCCTCGACGAAGGCCCGCGCCGGATCGATGCCGACCTCGCGGCGATCATCTACACGTCGGGCTCGACCGGCACGCCGAAGGGCGCGATGCTCACCCATCGCAACCTGCGCAGCAGCGCGGCGTCGATCGCCGAGCTACCTCGGGAACACCGCGGACGACGTCGTCGCCGGCATCCTGCCGATGTCGTTCGGGTACGGCATGCAGCAGGTCCTGGTCGGCGCGCAGGTCGGCTACTCGATCCTCGTCGAGCGCTCGTTCGTCTTCCCGGTGGACGTCATGGCGCGGATCGTCGAGCATCGGGTGACCGGCCTGCCTGGCGTCCCGTCGCTGTTCTCCGCGATCCTGGGCCTGCCCCATCTCGCCGACCTGGACCTGTCGTCGGTCCGCTACCTCACCAACGCCGCCGCGAACCTGCCGGTCCCGCACATCCCGCGGCTGCAGGCGCGCCTTTCCCGAGCGCCAGCCTGTTCTGCATGTACGGGCTGACCGAGTGCACCCGCGTGTCCTACCTGGACCCGGCCCGGCTGCACGACAAGGCCGGCTCGGTCGGGATGGCGATCCCGAACATGGAGGCGTGGGTCCAGCTGCCGGACGGCCAGCGCGCGGCGCCCGGGCGAGGTCGGCGAGCTGGTGGTCCGGGGGTCCGGCGGTGATGCCGGGGTACTGGCGCCGGCCGGCCGAGACGGCCGAGGCCCTGCGACCGGGACCGCTCGGCGAGGACCGGGTCCTGCACACGGGCGACCAGTTCAGGGCCGATGCCGACGGCTTCCTCTACTTCGTCGGCCGGACCGACGACGTGTTCAAGACGCGCGGCGAGAAGGTGGCGCCGCGCGAGATCGAGGGTGTCCTGTACGAGCTGGATACGGTCGCGGAGGCGGTCGTGATCGGCGTGCCGCACGAGCTCGATGGGCAGGCCGTGAAGGCGTTCGTCGTCCCGCGTCCGGGCGCCGTCCTGGACGAGGCGACCGTCCGACGGCACTGTCGGGCCCGGCTGCCGAGCCACCTCGTGCCGCGCTTCGTCGAGATCCGCGAGTCGCTACCCCGGACGGAGTCCGGCAAGATCCGCCGGACGGGGCTGGCGTAGGCCATGTGCGGCATCAGCGGGGCGTACGCCCGACCGATCGGCGCCGGCCGTGACCGAGTCCGAGATCGTCTCGATGGCGGCGATGCTCCAGCACCGCGGTCCGGATGGCTACGGGCTGTACGTCGAGCCCGCGGATCGGCCTGGCCAGCACGCGCCTGTCGATCGTGGACATCGAGGGCGGCTTCCAGCCGCTGTGCAACGAGCAGCACGACGTCTGGATGGTCCACAACGGCGAGATCTTCAACCACGTCGAGCTGCGCGCCGACCTGATCGCCCGCGGCCACCGGTTCGCCACGAGCAGCGACTCCGAGGTCATCGTCCACGCCTACGAGCAGTTCGGGCCGGATGCCTGGTCGCTGCTCAACGGCCAGTTCGCGATCGCCCTGTGGGATCGCCGGACGGCCGACCTGTGGCTGGTCCGGGACCGCGCTCGGGATCCATCCGCTCCACTACGCGGAGGTCGGCGGATCGGTCGTCTTCGCGTCGGAGGCCAAGGCGATCTTCGCCGGCGGCCGGATCGCCCCGGCGCCGGATGCGCAGGGCCTCATCGATACGTTCATCCGCTGGTCGCCGAGCGCACCGGACACCGTGTTCAAGGGCCTCCGCCAGGTCCGGCCCGGATCCGCGGTGCGGTTCGATGCGGACCTGCGGCCGACCGAGTCGCGCTACTGGTCCATGCGCTTCCCGCCGGCGCGCGATGGCCGGCTCGCCCCCGAGGCGGCCGAGGAGGAGTCGCTCGACGCCGCCGCCGACCGGCTGACCGCCAGCCTGGAGACCGCCGTCCGACTGCGCCTGCGGGCCGACGTGCCGGTCGGGGCGTACCTGAGCGGCGGCCTCGACTCGTCGTTCATCGCCGCCCTGCTGCGGCAGGTCCACGAGGGTCGCCTCGACACGTTCGGCATCCGCTTCGACGACCCGATGTTCGACGAGACCGACGCCCAACGGCGGATGGCCGCGGTCCTCGGCACGCAGCACCACGAGGTCATGGTCACCGCGGCCGACATCCAGGCGGCGTTGCCCGATGTCGTGTGGCACGCGGAGCAGCCGCTCCTGCGGACGGCGCCCGTGCCGATGTTCCTGCTCTCCCGCCTCGTCCGCGAGACCGGGTTCAAGGTCGCGATGACCGGCGAAGGCGCCGACGAGTGGTTCGCGGGCTATTCGATCTTCAAGGAGGACCGCGTCCGCCGGTTCTGGGCGCAGGACCCGACGCTCGGAGATGCGCCCGGCGCTCCTCGGGCGGATCCACCCCGAGATCGGCCGGGACCGGGCCCGCCGCAGCCCGTTCTGGAAGTCGTTCTTCGGGCAGGGCCTGGACCAGCCGGACGCGCCGCTCTTCTCGCACCTGCCGCGCTGGCAGAACGTCGCCTGGACGACCCGGGTCCTCTCGAAGGACCTCCAGGCGGCCGGCTCGGCGGACGCGTCGTACCGGGCGGTCGAGGCGGAGCTGCCGGATGGCTGGGCGTCGTGGTCGCCCCTGGCCCGCGCCCAGGCGATCGAGGTCGACACGTTCATGTCGTCGTACCTGCTCGCCGCGCAGGGCGATCGGGTCGGCCTCGGCCATGGCGTCGAGCTGCGCTATCCGTTCCTGGACCCGGACGTCGTCGAGCTCGCGATGGCCCTGCCGGACCGCCACAAGCTGCTGGGTCTCCACGACAAAGTGGTGCTCCGACGCGCCGCCTCGCGGGTCCTGCCTCGTGAGATCTGGGACCGGCCGAAGCAGCCATTCCGCGCGCCGATGTCGAGCGCCCTTCTCGGCACCGCTCCGAGCGCGTACATTGAGTCGCTCCTGTCAGACGAGGCGATCAGACGCATCGGCCTGCTGGATGAAGATGCGGTCCGTCACCTCGTGGCGCGCGGACGGCAAGCAGCCGGACGCATGCCGGGGGAACGGGAGGAGATGGCCTTGATCGGGGTGGTGACGCTGCAGGCGTGGGGGGAGCGGTTCCTCGAGTCGTTCGCGACGGAGGCGGCCGCGAGCGCGCGCCCGACTGGATCTCGTGACGCCGCGGATCGCGGAGCGACACCCCGACGGCGAGCCCTTCGTCAGCGCGGTCGCTCGATGACGGCCTTCGGCCCGTCCGCCCTGGACCTGGATCTCGAAGCCGAGGCGACGACGATCGCGGCCACCCTGCGCGCGCAGGTCGGCGACCTCAAGCGACGCGGCCTGGTGCTCGGGCTGAGCGGCGGCATCGACTCCGGGCTGTGCATCGCGCTGGCGGTCCGCGCCCTCGGGTCCGAGCGCGTCGTCGCCCTGCTCATGCCGGATCGCGACACGCCGGACGACGCCACCCAACGGGCCGCCGCGTACGGTCGGCGCCTTGGCGTCGAGGTCATCCTCGAGGACATCGATGCCTCGCTGGAGGCCCTCGGCTGCTTCCGTCGCCGTGACGAGGCCGTGCGGCGCGTCTTCCCGGACCTGCCCGACGGCTACCGGGCGAAGGTGGCGCTCGCCGGCGAGGTCATGGACACCGATCGCGTCCCGTACTTCAACCTCGTCGTGGACGACGGCGATGGGGGACAGCAGACCCGCCGGATGCCGCCGGATGCCTACCTCCAGGTCGTGTCGGCGACGAACATGAAGCAGCGCGTCCGCAAGCTCGTCGAGTACACCCACGCCGAGACCCGCAACTACGCGGTCCTCGGGACCCCGAACCACCTCGAGTACGCGCTCGGGTTCTTCGTGCGCGGCGGGGACGGGCTGGCCGACGTCAAGCCGATCGCCCACCTGTACAAGACGCAGGTCTTCGCGCTCGCGGCACATCTCGGCGTGGACGAGTCGATCCGGTCGGCCGTCCCGAGCACGGATACGTACAGCCTGCCCCAGACCCAGGAGGAGTTCTACTTCGGGATCTCGCTCGGCCAGGTGGACCTCATGCTCTACGCCCAGGAACACGACGTCTCCGCGCGAGGCGATCGCCGAGGGGATGGGCCTCAGCCTGGACCAGGTGGATCGCGTGCTGCGCGACATGGCCGGCAAGCGACGCGCGGCAGCGCGCGGTTCGGGGGAAGCGCTCCTCATCCGGCCGGCCCAGGCCGACGGCTGATGCCGTCGTTCGCGGACCGCGCCAGGGTCGGCGTGGCACCGCTGACGGCCGAGGATCGGGCCGACTGGATCGCCTTCCAGGCGCGTCACCATGGGGCCGACGCCCGGCAGGCCGACCCGGCCTGGCTGGACTGGCTGGCGGCCGATCCCGAGACGCCCGACGCGCACCTGGCCGCCTGGATCTGCCGCCGGAACGGCGCGATCGTCGGGAGCCAGGGCAGCATCCCGTTCCGCCTCAAGGAGGGCGAGGCGCTGTCGCGATGCGGCGTGGGCGGTGGACCTGATGGTCGAGCCGGAGTGGCGCCTGCGCGGGATCGGCCCCGCCCTGACCGAGGCGATGACCGGCAGTCGCGGCCTGGTCGTCGCCCTGAGCATCTCCGAGGCCGGCCTATCGGGCCTACCTGCGCGGCGGATGGCGCGACCTCGGGGACATCCCGAACTACGTACGCCCGCACGATGTCGGCTGGAGCGTGCGCCAGGCCGGGCTGCACGGCGCGCGGGCCGCGGCGGCGACGGCGGTCGTCGGACCGGCCCTGGCCGTCACGCAGGCTGGCGTCGTCGCTGGCCACCCGGATGATGGGGACCCGGCTCGAGCGGATCGACCGGTTCGACGAGCGGGTGGATCGCGTCTGGGCCTCGGCCAGCAAGCGCTACCCGGTCATCGCCGTCCGGGACCACCGGACACTGTCGTGGCGGTTCGATGCCGTCCCGGATCCGAGTCACGACGCCCGCCACTACCTCGTCGCCGGTGGGAAGGTCCGCGGCTACGTCGTCACCCGCGTCGAGCCGTGGCACGACCACCAGATGCTGGCCATCGTCGACTACCTGGCCTCCCCGCGCTGGGTCCTGCCGCTGCTGGGTCACGTCACGGCCCTGCCCGAGGCGCGCGACACCACGGCCATCACCTGCCGGACCCTGAGCCCGGGTCTCGACCTCGCCTTCCGTGCGGCCGGGTTCATCCGGGTCGCGGCGGACGACCGGGGCGGGCCGATGGATCGGTCGGCCGGCACGCCGCTCCGGTTCATGGTCTACCAGGGCGACCAGGCGGAGCGGCCCGCCTTCGACCGAAGCCAGTGGTTCGTGACCGCCGGCGACTCCGACTTCCGACTCGGGGCCGAACCGGTCGATCGGTAGGGCTCGCCTCAGCGGCTGACGCGGCGACGCAGCATCCGGACGAGCCAGAAGAACGGATAGGTCAGGACGGCCAGGCCGATCGCCAGCACGATACCGAACGGACCGACCGAGGCGGATCCGGTCTCATACAGACCGAGCTGACCGAGGAAGCCGCCGCTCTCGCCGCCTCGTGAGGGGCTCCCGGCACGCGACGACTTGGCCTGGGCGTCGCTTGGCCATGATGTGTCCTCCGGCTGGTGACTCTCGACGGGAGCATACGCCGCGTCGTCGGTCGCCAGGTCGCGCCGGGCCGCGACGGTAGAGTTCGTCGTGCTCCGTGTCGGCTCCATCGTCATCCGCGTCGACGATCTCGAGCGCCAGCAGCGTTCTGGACGGCGCGCTCGACTACCTCGCGCGCCGATCGGATGCCGGCGACTTCGCCCTCTGCACCCGAAGGACGGGTCGGGCCGAACGTCTCGCTGGACCGGGTCCGTCCACGGTCCAGGTCCCGCCCGCATCCATCTCGACCTGTATGCCGAGGACCAGGCGGCCGAGGTCGAGCGGCTCATCGCCCTCGGCGCGACCGAGGTGCACTGGGACAAGCGCCCGCCCGATGCCGACTACGTGATCCTGGCCGACCCCGAGGGCAATCGCTTCTGCGTCATCGACGCGGGGTAGGGATCGGCCCCGGCGGCGTTCGACACGGCTCAACGGGCGATGTGAGGGACGTCATACTGCCGTCTTCTGTCCCACCTGGAGTTTGACCGCATGCAGCAACGGCCCGTCCTCATCGCCCTCGCCGTCGGGGCCGCCATCCTGGTCGTGATCGTCGCCGTCATCGCCGGCAGCTCCGGCGGCTCGGTAGCAGCTCGCTCGTCGGCCATCCCTGGAAGCTCATCGGCTATACCGAGACCGCGCCCGCCTTCCAGGGTGTCGTCCCGGCAGCCGACCAGGCCAGGTACACCATCACGTTCGGCGACGACGGCACGTTCTCGGGCACGGCCGACTGCAACCAGGTGGCCGGTTCGTACGCGACCAGTGGGTCCGATGGGCTGACCATCACCCCCGGCCTGTCGACCATGGCGTTCTGCGGCGAGGGCTCGCTCGGCGAGCTCTACGTCCACGCCCTGAGTCGCGCGTCGACCTATGCCGTCGTGGATGGCCAGCTGACGATCGGGCTCAGTGGCGCCGGGACCTTGACCTTCGTCGAGGCCGCCCCGAACGAGACGCCGGGCCCGGCCACGCCGACCCCGGCCCCGGCCGCCACGCCGTCGCCCACGCCCACGGCATCACCGACACCCACGCCGACACCCAGCCCGACGCCCACCCCGACCCCCGTGCCGAGTGCCGCACCGTCGGCCGGTGTGACACCGGCCCCCACGCCGGCACCGACCGCGACCCCGACGCCGACCCCGGCCCCGACTGCCGCTCCGACGCCCACGCCACCGGCGGCCGGCCTGACCGCTGGCACCTGGACGCTGATCTCGATCTCCATGACGAACCCACCGTTCCAGGGCGTCGTCCCCGCGGATCAGCAGGGCAAGTACACCATCCGGTTCCTCGCCGACGGCACGTTCGCCGCCCAGGCGGATTGCAATGTCGTCGTCGGCACCTACATGACGGCCAACCCGGCCGCGGCGACCGGCGATCTAACGATCACGCCGGGCGCGAGCAGCGGGACGGCGTGCCCCGACGGTTCGCATGCCGATCTGTACGTCATCGCCCTGACCACGGCTGATACGTTCTCGATCTCCACCGACGGGCTGACGATCGCCCTCAGCGATGGCGGGTCGCTCGGCTTCGAGGCAAGCGAGTAGGGAGGCGCCCGATGCGAACGCCACCGATCATCCTGGTCCCCGGATTCTGGCTCGGCGCGTGGGCCTGGGACGAGGTCGCGGCCACGTTGCGTGCGGACGGCCATGACGTGACGGCGCTGACCCTGCCCGGCCTCGAGTCGCGTCGACACGGACCGTTCCGCGATCTCCCTGGCCGATCACATCGACGCCATCGTCGCGGCCGTCAGCGCCAAGGACTCGCCGGTCGTCCTGGCCGTGCACAGCGCGACCGGGTTCTCCGGGTATGCCGCGAGCGACCTGGTCCCCGAGCGGATCGCGGCGATGGTCTACGTCGATACCGCGCCGGGCAAGGGCGCGCTAGACCCCGAGTTCGAAGGCGTCGAGAAGCCGATGGTCTGGGAGGACGTCCAGGCCGAGGAGAACCTCGACGGGCTCAGCGAGGAGCAGCTGGCCACGTTCCGCGAGCGGGCGCTCCCGGTGCCGGCCAGCCTGCTGCGCGAGGCGTACGAGTTCACGAACGACGCTCGCAACGACATCCCGTCCACCATCATCGCGACCGGCTACACCGCCGAGGACTACCGGACGTATGCGCGGGAGCACCCCGAATGGGCGTTCCTGGCCGGCATCGGCGAGCTGCGCGACATCACCTGGATCGACCTGCCGACCAGCCACTGGCCGATGTGGTCGCGCCCCCGGAGCTCGCGGCGATCATCGGCGACGTCGCCACGGCGCACGCCTCGAACGGCTAGACCGCGCTCGCGCGGCGAGCTTTCCGGAACCCGTCGATGGCATCCCAGGCGACGATCACCACGATGACCGTCATCGTGATGGCGCCGGAGACGCCGATCCAGGTGCTGCCGGTGGAGGCCGAGATCTGGTCGACGAGGGCCGGGTTCAGGAGCAGGTCGTTGGACCACAGGTAGACGGCGGGCAGCGCGAAGGCCGCGCCCAACGCGGCATTGATCGTCGCCAGCGTCCAGGTCATGCGGCCCCGAACGAAGAGCGCGACGGTGAACAGCGTCTCGCCGATCAGGACCACC
>CAVTWU010000018.1:0-38847 GCA_963738475.1 uncultured Chloroflexia bacterium | reverse complement strand
CGTCGGCTGGAAGCGGCCGGCTATCGCGGCCTGTGGAGTTGGGACCACTTCATGGGCAAAGGCGACCCGACCGTCCCGGTGGTCGAGGGCTGGACGATCCTGTCCATGGCCGCCGCCCAGACCGCGCGCGTGACGGTGGGCCGTTCGTGCTCAACGTCATGAACCGCCACCCGGCGCTGGTCGCCCGGATGGCCTCCACGCTGCAGATCGCGAGCGGCGGGCGGCTGGTGCTTGGCATCGGCATCGGCGGGGCCCCGAAGGAGCACGCCGCGTACGGCATGGCGTTTCCCGAGCCGGCCGAACGCGTCGCCCGCCTGGAGGAGGCGATCGCCGTGATGCGCGCGATGTGGACCGGCGGCCCGGTTTCGCGCGAGTCGCGGTTCTACCCCTGTGGACGCCGCGGCGTACCCGATCCCGGTCCCGACCCCACCGATCGTCATCGGCGGCGAGACGCCGGCCGGGGCGCGATTGGCCGGGCGGATCGGCGACGGCTGGAGCGCCTTCGACACGAACTTCGAGGCGAACCTGCCGCTGTACCTGGAGGCCCTCGAGGCCGCCGGGCGACGGCGCGAGGATCAGCGCGTCATCGTCGGGTTCCAGGGCGACTGGCTGGGCGAGGCGACCGTCGTCGATAGCCCCTGGGTGTCCGAGCCGCGCGAGACGTGGGATCGCTGGCACGCGGCGGGCGCCGACGAGGTCATCGTCCTCGCCAAGACGACCGAGGACGTCGATGCGCTGGTCGGAGCCGTCGACCGCTGGTAGGCGCCTCGGCAGGCTCTCGTCGCCCATCCGTGGCACCATCGGACCGTGACCCTCTCGACCGACCCGGCCCCGGCGACCCAGACGCACGCCTGCGTCCGGTGTGGGGCTCCCGTGGCGCTCGACGTCGGCCTGTGCGAACGGTGCAACCCGCTCGGCTTGAAGGACTCATCCGCGTCGCAGGTCCACGGCACCGTCGTGATCGCGATCATCCTCGCGGTCGTGGGGCTCGCGATCATCGGCCGGCTGTCGCTGTCCGGGGTCGGACCGTTCCCGAGCACGTTCGTGAGCGCCGTCCCCGAGGGTGACGGGCTGGCCGTCACGCTGACCGTCACGAACGCCGGCAGCAATGCCGGCCAGACGACCTGCCGCGTCACCGATCCGCTCGATCGGAACGGCAATGCGGGTGGCTTCGTGCTCAGCCCGCAGATCCAGCCCGGCGCGTCCGTGACGTTCACGAAACGCGTCACGGCGTTCGGCAGCGAGGCCAGGACACTCGACGTGTCCTGCAGCGCCCCGTGACGTCCCTCAAGGCGGACCTCTCGTTCGCCGGTGACCTCGCGGTCCAGGCCGGCGGGATCCTGATGGACCGCTATGAGCGCCTCGAGCGGATCGACTACAAGAGCGCCCGCGACGTCGTCACCGAGGCCGACCACGAGTCCGAGGCGCTCATCCTCGACGCCATCCGTCTTCGCTACCCGACCGACGCCATCCTGGCCGAGGAGACCGGCGAGCACCACGCGGTCGCCGGCGAGGCGCCGATGTCCGGTCGGGGTCGGGTCTGGATCGTCGACCCGCTCGACGGGACCGTGAACTACGCCAACGGCCTGCCCGTGTTCTGCGTCTCGATCGCGCTGGTCGTGGATGGGGTGCCGGCGGTCGGCGTCATCCTGGATCCGACCCGGCGCGAGCTGTTCGCGGCCACGGCCGACGGTCCGGCCACGCTCAACGGCGCGGCCATCCACGCGTCCGACAAGGACCGGCTGTCCGACTTCGTCATCTCGATGTCCCTCAACGGCCGGACCGCCACGACCCGGGCCCGGAACGTGCGCAAGGCGATCCGCATCCCGCGCTCGATGGGCTCGGCTGCGCTCGCCCTGGCGTACGTCGCCAACGGCCGCTTCGATGCCTTCATCCAGCAGGGCGGACTGTCCTCCTGGGATGTCGCCGCGGCCGGCCTGATCGCCGAGCGCGGCGGGGCGACGGTCACCTCGATGGACGGCGGCCCGTGGTTCGACCTGGCCCACGCCCAGAAGTCGATCGGCATCCTGGCGGCCCCGCCGGTCCACCATGACACGCTGCTGACACTCGCCCGCTAGCGTTTCGGGAACCGAACGGCCGACGCGCGGCACATACCGTGTGAGTGGGGCCGAACGGTCACACCGACATCCGGAGGCCCGATGCAGCGGGACCTGGTCGAACGAGCGATGGCCGGCGATCACGAGGCCTTCTCGGAGCTCGCGCGCGCCTCGATCGGCCGGCTCTATGCCGCCGCCCGTCTGATCCTCCGCGACGACCATCGAGCCGAGGACGCCACGCAGGAGGCGCTCGTCGCCGCCTGGCGCGATCTCTCCGCTCTCCGCGATCCAGATCGCTTCGACGCCTGGTTGCACCGCCTCCTCGTTCGCGCCTGCTATCGCGAGATCCGGCGCGGCAAGGGTCGCTGGGCGATCGAGATGGAGATCGGTGATGCCGATGCGTTGGCACCCGACCCATCGGCCGGTCTCGCGGATCGGGACCAGATCGGCCGTGGGTTCGAACGTCTCGATCCCGACCAGCGGACCGTGCTGGTCCTTCACTACTACCTGGGCCTATCGCTGGATGAGGCGGCCGCGGCGCTCGGGATCCCGCCGGGGACCGTGCGTTCGCGACTCCATCGTGCGACGCAGTCGATGCGGGCCACGCTCGACGCGGACACCCGAGACTCGACGCAGACGGAAGGACGGCCGGCATGACGTCCAGCAACGACTTCGACCGGGCGCTCTCGGCCTTCATGGCAGAGGTCGCCCCGGCGCGTGAGCCGGAGGCTCTGCTCGGCCAGGTCCTTGCGCGCTCCGCTCGGACGCGGCGCCGCGCCGCCTGGAGGATCCCCGACTGGTGGCTGCCGGCGCCGGTCGTGCCGGCTCCAGGCGTGGCTCAGGTCACGTGTGCCGGTCCGGATGGTCGCGGTGCTCGGGCTGCTCCTCGTCGCCGTCGTCGTCGGCGCAGTCATCCTGGCGGGGTCGCAGCGGCGCGAGTTGCCGCCGCCGTTCGGCCCTGCGGGAAACGGGCGACTCGTCACCAACGAACTGAACGACATCATCGTCTATGACACCGTGACGAGCGATGTCACGGGTCTTGATCGGCGGCGAGACACTCGACTTCAAGCCGCGCTTCTCGAACGATGGGAGCAGGTTCGCGTTCCTGCGCGTGCTTGGCGGCCCATACGACTTCGACGCCGACGTCGACCTATGGATCGCGGCGCCGGATGGATCGGGAGCCCGTCGCCTCGCGGGACCGTTCGGTGACCACGTTCAAGAATACGCCTGGTCCCCGAGTGGAGACGCGATCGCCGTACAGACCGGGATCGGCGATCAGGGCACGATCACGATCGTCCCGACCGACGGGGCAGCACCGAGCCGCCTCGATGTCGGCATCTCCGCGTGGGAGCCTCGGTGGCGCGCTCCGGATGGCCGACAGCTCCTCTTCCTCGGCGTCGATGCGAGCGGAACGACCGGGCTCTACCTCGTGGACCGCGACGGATCCGGGCTCACGCGGATCGATCTCGACATCATCGCTGGCGCGGAGCCCGACCGATCTTCCTGTTCTTCTTCTCACTGAGCTCCGATGGCCGGCACATCGCCTATGGATCCCTGCCCGACGATCCCGATGGTCCGCTCGGCCCGGGGTTCCAGATCCACGTCGTCGAGATCGGACCGATGGGCGAGGTGCTCGACGACATCGTGGTCCCGCACGCCGTGGGCATCTCCGACAACGAGCCGGAGTTCCTGCCCCAGGGTGATCGTCTCCTGTTCCAGCGGACGACAAGCGCTGATGTCCGGTCACTGGCGATGGTAGGGATAGGCCGGGCGCAGGAGGTGGTCGACTTCGAGTGCTGTGCCGCACCGGCTTATGGCCGACAGATCTCGCCCGACGGGACCCAGCTGCTGTTCCGGCCGACGATGACGGACCCGTACCGGTCGATCGACCTCGCCAGCGGGCAGGTGAGCGACGTCGCGCTCGAGCGCTCCGATGGAGCCACGATCGATGCGATGACGTGGCAGCGCCTGGCCAACGGCCCGTAGGCCATGGCGCTCGATCGCGTCAAGCTTGGAGGTATCGGTCCGGCGATGGCGCTGGGCTCGCTCGCCCTCTTGCTGGCCATCATCGTCGGTGCCGCGGTCATCCCCGGCCTGCTGCCAGCCCAGGTGACGTCACCGCCGCTGCCGCGTCGGGCGCAGCCGCTTCCCGTCGGTGTCGCCGCGAACGGCCGACTCGCCACCAGTCAAGGAGGCGACATCTTCATCCGCGACACACTGATGACCACGTCCAGGGTGGTGATCGACGGCGACACGGACGACTATTGGCCGAAGTTCTCGAACGACGGATCGACGTTGGCCTTTGCCCGCACCGTCGACGAGGATCAGAGCGAATTGTGGATCGCTGCCCCGGACGGATCAGACCCTCGACGCCTCGCAGGACCGTTCACGGCCATGTTCGAGTATCGGTGGGCGCCCGATGGCGAAGCGATCGCCGTCTCCTCGGTCACGCAAGATGAACCGCAGCGGTCGTCCATCTCCATCGTTCCTACGGACGGCGGACCATCGACGATCCTTGACGTCGGTATGGACGCGTCTGAGCCCAAGTGGCGGGGGCCGGACGGCGATCAGCTCCTCTTCACGGGCGTCGACGACGCTGGGAATACCGGCGCTCTACTTGATCGACCGTGATGGATCCCACCTGACGCACATCGACCTGGACCTTGGGTCCGACATCGACGCCACCATGTTCCTGAGCGGTGTCGCGATCAGCCCGAACGGAACGACGATCGCGTACCCGACCACGGCCGTCCATCCTGAGGCCCCCGACGTCAACGGCATGCAGATCCACATCGCCGAGATCGGTCCCCTCGGCGAGGTGCTCTCGGACACGACCCTTCCGAGTCCGCTCGGGGCCTGGGACATCGACCCGGTCTTCCTGCCCCAGGGTGACCGGATCGTGTTCGAACGCCTCAACCAGACGCTCATCGTTGCCGGGGTCGACGGTCGGACGCAACTCGACCTAGGTGTCGATGCGGACATCTCCAGAAGGCTCATCTCGCCGGATGGAACCCAGCTCCTTGCCTGGGCCGATCAGCACCCGTGGTTCGAAGCGATCGATCTCTCGACCGGGGAACGGACGACCGTCGGACGCGAAGACCCGGCGTTCGGCATCATCAGTTCGATCGACCTGGCAGCGCCTGCCGATCGAGCCGTAGCTTCGGATCAGTCCTCGGACGCCCACCGATGGGGCCGTGACCGGAGTCGGTCGAGGCCCCATTCCTCGCAGAACGCTTCCCACTCGGCCCGCGGGCGCGCCGTCCCAGCGCAGTTCCTCGACATCGGTCTGGCGGATCGGGACGCCATCGTCCGTCGTGCGCAGGCGGGCGAGGTCGCGGTACAGCAGCGCCTCGTCCCAGTGGTCGCGCAGGGTCGCCGCCAGGCCCATCGCCCGCGAGCCGCCGATGCCCGGGACCTCCCAGGCCGACGCCTTGGCGCGGGATGTCCTCGTAGTGGCCGTAGCGCAGGAGGACCGCCGCGGCGGACTTGGCGCCCCAGCCGGGCAGCCCGGGGAAGCCATCGGACGAGTCGCCGACGAGGCCCAGCCAGTCCGGGATGGACGGCGGCGCCACGCCCCACTTCTCGCGGACGCCGGCGTCGTCGTAGGTCACGTCCCGGCGGCGATCCCACAGCACCACGCGGTCGTCCTGGACGAGTTGGGCCATGTCCTTGTCCGGCGTGCAGATGAGGATCCGCTCGACGCGCTCGTCGGCGCCGAACCGGACGGCCGCCGCGGCGATCGCGTCATCCGCCTCGAACTCGACCATCGGCCACAGGACCAGCCCGAGCGCCGCGATCGCGGCTTCGGCGATGGGGAACTGGGCCAGCAGCTCGGGCGGCATCCCGGCCGAGGACTTGTAGCCCGGGTAGAGGTCGTTGCGGAGCGACTCGATGACCCGGTCCGTGGCGCACCCGACGTGCGTCGCGCCCTGCTCGCGGAGCAGGAACAGGAGCTGGTCGCACAGCCCGGACACGCCGCTCAACGGGATCCCGTCGCGGCCCAGCACCGGCGGACGCGGCGCGAAGTGCGCCCGGAACAGCTCATAGGTGGCGTCGACCAGGTGGACGCGCATCGGGCGGCGACTCAGGCCGGCAGCGGGTCGGTCGTCTCGCCTTCGACGAGGTCGCGCAGGCGCTCGAGATCCGCCTGGAAGACCGACGAGAAGATCGGGGCGCCGATGGCTGCACCCAGGTTCGGCAGGACCGGCGGGATCAGGGTCTCATCCCACCGCACGATGGTCGTGGTGCCATCCGCGCCGGCCTCCAGGTCGATGACGCCGCGGCCCTTGAACATCCCGTCGTGGGAGAGGGCGAACCGGGTCGGCGGCTGGAATTCCGTGATGGTGACGGGATCCGAGACGCTGATGCCCATGATCCGAACATCCGCCTCGGCGATCGTGCCGACGCCGATCGGCCCGTCGGTCAGGATCCGGACCGCCTTCATGTCGTGCATCCAGCGCGGCTGGCCTTCGATGTCGGCCAGGACGGACCAGACGCGCTCGATCGGCGCATCGATGACGACCATCGAGTGGATCGGGCTCAGGTCCGCCAGCCTTGGCGGTCTCGGCGATCAGCCGGTCGACCGCGTAGCCGATGGACGCGCCGACGAGGCCGAGTCGGATCAGGCCGCGGATCATCGCATCACCGAGCGCCACGGCGTGACGCCGGCGGCGAGCATCTCGTCGAGGGCCGCGGCGCCGTCGCCCGGCGCCAGGTCGACCGCGGCGATGGCGTCGGTCAGGAGCGCCGTTTCGAACCCGAGCCGGACCGCATCCAGCGCGGTCGCCTTGACGCAGTAGTCCGTGGCCAGCCCGACGACGACGACGCGCTGGATGCCGGCATCGCGCAGGAGGCCCTCGAGCTCGGTCGGGGCGGTCTCGCCGGTGTCCGGGTCGCGCGTCGTGAACCCGGAGTAGCCGTCCTCGCCGTTGACGCCCTTGCGGACCCGCGGCGTGTCGTCCGGGAGTCGCAGATCCGGGTGGAGTTCCGCACCCCACGTCTCCGCGACGCAATGGACCGGCCAGATGCCGCCGTCCTTCGCGAAGTGGGTCGTCGTCTCGGGGTGCCAGTCCTGGGTCGCGACGACCAGGCCGCCGTTGTTCAGCGCCATCTGGATCTCGCCGTTGACGGTCGGGATGATCGCGTCGCCGCCGGCCACGGACAGTCCGCCGGCCGGGTCCGCGAAGTCGTTCTGGACGTCCACGATGATCAGGGCGGTGCCCGGCTGGTAGCGCTGCATGGGGCAAGCGTAGTCCAGCTCGGGCGGCGACGTGTGCACGCGGATGCCGGTCTGCATCGCAACGTTTCCCGACCGCAACCTTCGGTCCGGGCGAAGATGGGCTACGCTCCCCCGTGATGTATTTCGACGAATTCAAGCACCAGCTGCCCGACATCGACCCGTCCGAGACCGACGACTGGATGACCTCGCTCGACCAGGTCGTCGAGCAGGAGGGCGAGACCCGGGCCCGGTTCCTCGTCTACAAGCTGCTCAAGCGGGCCCGCCAGCTCCAGATCGGCCTGCCGCCGCTGACCCAGACCCGCTACATCAACACGATCAGCCCGGAGCAGGAGCCGTACTTCCCGGGCGACGAGGCCCTGGAGCAGCGCATCCGCCGGATCATCCGCTGGAATGCGGTCGCCATGGTCCTGCGCGCGAACAACCGGTTCACGGGCATCGGCGGCCACCTCGCCACGTATGCGTCCGCGGCCACGCTCTACGAGGTGGGCTTCAACCACTTCTTCCGCGGCAAGGATGGCGAGGGGTCCGGCGACCAGATCTTCTACCAGGGCCACGCCGCTCCCGGGATCTACGCGCGAGCGTTCCTCGAGGGTCGCCTGACCGAGGACCAGCTGGACCACTTCCGGCGCGAGACGGTGCCGGGGCAGGGCCTCAGCTCCTACCCGCATCCGCGCCTCATGCCGGATTTCTGGGAGTTCCCGACGGTGTCGATGGGCCTCGGGCCGATCAGCGCCATCTACCAGGCGCGCTACAACCGGTACCTCCAGAACCGCGGCCTGCTCGACACCTCCGGATCGCGCGTCTGGGCGTTCCTCGGCGATGGCGAGACCGACGAGCCCGAGTCGCTCGGCGCGCTCCATGTCGCGGCGCGCGAAGGCCTCGACAACCTGACCTTCGTCGTCAACTGCAACCTGCAGCGGCTCGACGGCCCGGTCCGCGGCAACGGCAAGATCATCCAGGAGCTCGAGTCCGCCTTCCGCGGCGCCGGCTGGAACGTCATCAAGGTGGTCTGGGCCCGCGAGTGGGACGACCTGCTTGCCCGTGACGTCGATGGCGTCCTCGTCCAGCAGATGAACGAGACGCTCGACGGGGAGTTCCAGAAGTACTCGGTCGCGGGCGGCGCCTACATCCGCGAGCACTTCTTCGGGCCGGACGCGCGCCTCGGCAAGCTCGTCGAGCACCTGTCGGACGACGACCTCGCGAAGCTCCGTCGCGGTGGTCACGACTACCGCAAGGTCTACGCGGCCTACAAGGCCGCCACCGAGCACAAGGGCGCCCCGACGGTGATCCTGGCCAAGACGGTCAAGGGCTGGACGCTCGGACCGGGCGTCGAAGCCCGCAACATCACGCACCAGGCCAAGAAGCTCAGCGAGGCCGAGCTGAAGGTCTTCCGCGACCGGCTGCACCTGCCGATCCCCGACGGGACGCTCAAGGACGCGCCGTACTACCACCCGGGCCCCAAGTCCGAGGAGGTCGAGTACCTGATGGAGCGTCGCCGGGCGCTCGGCGGACCGATCCCCAAGCGTCGGGTCAAGGCCGAGCCGCTGCCGGCGCCCGCGCCCGAGGTCGACGCCGAGTTCGCGGCCGGCAGCGCGACACCGGTCTCGACGACGATGGTCTTCGCCCGGATCCTGCGCAACCTGATCCGCGACCCGCAGATCGGCTCCCGGATCGTGCCGATCATCCCGGACGAGGCGCGGACCTTCGGCATGGACCCGCTGTTCAAGGAGGTCGGCATCTACGCCGCCCTCGGCCAGCGCTACGACCCGGTCGACTCGGACCTCGTCCTGTCCTATCGCGAGGCGACGGACGGCCAGGTCCTCGAGGAGGGCATCACGGAGGCCGGCTCGATGGCCAGCTTCCAGGCCGCCGGCACGTCCTACGCCAGCCACGGCCTGGCGGCCATCCCGTTCTACATCTTCTATTCGATGTTCGGGTTCCAGCGGACCGGCGACCAGATGTGGGCCTTCGGGGACGCCCGCGGGCGCGGCTTCCTGATGGGCGCCACGGCCGGTCGCACGACGCTCACCGGCGAGGGTCTCCAGCACGACGACGGCCACACCCACATCCTGGCGTCGACGGTCCCGAACCTGCGGGCCTACGACCCGGCGTTCGCCTACGAGCTGGCCGCGGTCGTCCGCGACGGCATCGAGCGGATGTACGGCGCCAAGCCCCAGGACGTCTTCTACTACGTCTCGATCTACAACGAGAACTACCCGCAGCCGATCCGGCCGGACGGGCTGACGGACGAGGAGATCCTGCGCGGCATCTACCGGTTCCTGCCGGCCCCCGAGGTCGGCAAGGGCGCGCACGCCGCGCGACTCGTGGGATCCGGATCGATCCTCCAGCAGTCCCTCGCGGCCCGCGACCTGCTGGCCGAGAAGTTCGGCGTCGCGGCCGAGGTCTACAGCGCCCCGTCGTTCCCGCTGCTGCGCCGCGATGCGCTCGAGGCGGAACGCTGGAACCGGCTCCACCCGGACGCGAAGACACCGCGCGTGCCGTACGTCAGCACGATCCTGCCGGCCGAGGGCGGGCCGATCGTCGTCTCGACCGACTGGATGAAGGCGCTCCCCGACATGGTCGCGCGCTGGCTGCCGGCGGACTACATCGCGTTGGGCACGGACGGCTTCGGCCGCAGCGACACCCGCGAGAACCTGCGGGCGCTGTTCGAGATCGACGCCGCGCACATCGCCGCGGCGACCATGGTGTCGCTGGCGAGGAACGGGACGATCCCGGCCTCCCGCGCGGCGAAGGCGATCAAGGAACTGGGCATCGACCCCGACAAGACCGATCCGCTCGCCCTGTAGGGCCACTCGACGGATCCGTTCCCGCGACACGACGGACCGATCCCGCGCACCACGGAGGCACTGACATGACCGACCCTTCCAGCACGCCCGGCACGATCGTCGTGAGCGGCACGGGACGCATCGCCGTCGAGCCCGATGTCGCCGACCTGCGTCTCGGCGTGTCGATCGCACGGCCCACCGTCGACAGCGCTCGCGCGGACGCGGCGGCGGCCATGACCGCCATCCTGGCCGCGATCCGTGGCGCCGGCGTGGCCGCGCCGGGACATCCGCACGACGCTCGTCTCGGTCCAGCCGCGCTACGACTACCGCGACGGCAAGCCGCCGCTCCTCACCGGCTACGAGCTGTCGAACCAGGTGTCCGTCACGATCCGCGACCTCGCCAACCTCGGCGGGGTGATCGACGGATCGCTGTCCGCCGGGGCCACGAGCATGGACGGGTTGTCGTTCCGCGTCGACGACCCGACCGAGCCCGAGCGCGCCGCCCGCCTCGCGGCGATGGCCCAGGCCCGCAGCCGCGCCGATGTCCTCGCGGAGGCGGCCGGCGTGACGATCGCCGGCGTCGGGGACGTCGTCGAGGGCGGTGGCGGTTCGCCCGGCTACCCGCAGCCGAAGGCCGCGCGGATGATGCTGGCCGACTCGGCCACGCCGGTCGAGGGCGGCACGACCGAGATCAGCGTCTCCGTCACGGTCACGTACCGGATCGCCTGAGCCGCCACGGGCGGCCGGGCTTACGGCGCGGACACCAGCTGGAGGAGCTGTCCGCCGTTCAGGTCCGTCAGGTAGATGGACCCGTCCTCGGCCAGCCAGAACGAACTGATCGTCCGACCCGTTTCGCCGATGATGGCCGGTTCGGTGAGCGTGTCCGACGTCGGATCGAGCGACCAGAGCGTCCCGGAGCAGTAGTCGCTGAACAGGTAGCGATCCTGGACCGCCGGCACGGACGTGCCTCGCACGACCACGCCACCGGTCACGGAGCAGCCGAGATCGTGGTCGTACTCCGCGACCGGCAGGGTCAACCCGTCCTGGTCGCAGATCGGACTGCCGAAGCAGTGCGTGCCCTCCATCGTGTTCCAGCCCAGGTTCTGCCCGCCCCCGCCGGCACGGATGACGTCGATCTCCTCCCACGCGCCCTGGCCGACATCGCCGATCCAGAGGTCGCCCGTGGGCTCGTCGACCCGCATCCGCCACGGATTGCGGATGCCCGACAACCAGATCTCGGGCTCGACGCCGGCGGTCGTGGCAAACGGGTTGTCCGACGGGATCCCATACGGCTTGGCGCTCGTCGCATCGGGGCCGAGGACGTCGATGCGCAGGATCTTGCCGAGCAGCGTGTCCATCCGCTGCCCGTAGCCGTCCGGGTCGCCGCCGGAGCCGCCGTCGCCCATGCCGATGAGCAGCATCCCGTCGTTGTCGAACGCGAGCGAGCCACCGTTGTGGTTGGCGAACGGCTGCGTGATCGTCAGGAGGATGAGCTCGGACTCCGGGTCGACCTGGTCCGGGCTCGCGGGGTCCACGCGGAACGACGAGATGACGGTGTCGCCCTGCGTGTCGGTGTAGTCGACGAAGAACCGCGGGTCGGTCGGGAAGTCGGGATGGAACGCGATGCCGAGCAGGCCGCGCTCGCCGCCCGACGTGATCTGGCCGGAGACATCGAGGAACGGGGTCGACAGCCGCTCGCCGTCCCGGACGATCCGGATCGCGCCGCTCTGCTCGACGACGAAGATCCGGCCGCTCCCGTCGCCGGTCGTGGCCACGTCCACCGGTGAGTCGAGCAGGCCGGCGACGACCGCCAGTGCCAGGCCATCGCCGATCGGGCTGGCGGGCGGGCCGGCGACCTCCGACGGCGCGGGACTCGACGAAGGGCTAGCCGCTGGCGTTGCGGACAGGGATGGCGCGGTCGACGGGTCGGCCGTCGGCGCAGACGACGGGGTGGACGTGCCGCAGCCGGCCAGCAGGACGACGGCGGCCAGGAGGGCGATGACGAGTCGTGGCGCGGGGGTCGGTCGGGACTGCATCGACCGATGCTATCCCGGAACGTCCGGAGGCACCGGCGGCGGCCTTCGGTCGAGCGACGCGCCGCGCCGACGACGGGCTGCTACCCTGCGCCTCGAGGAGGACGCACACCTTCATGCTGGATCGACTCATCTCCGGAGCCGGGGCGGTGACGGACGCCGCCGATCGCCTGGTCCGGGTGCTGGGTCGAGGCGCCGGCGACGGGTTCCTCGCCCGCCGCCCAGGGTCCATCCTCGTCGCCGGCATCTGCGCGGTCCTGGCGGGCATCCTGCTGTTCGCCGGGATCGAGGCGACGGACAACCCGACGGCCGTGGCGATGACGCCATCCCAGGTCGCGGCGTCGGAGGACCTCGGCAGCCGGACCTACGCCACGATCGCCGGACACGTCGCCGCCACGTATGTCGAGACGTTCACGGACGACAACGGCAACGGCACGCAGGAGTCTGGCGAGGACGGCGTGTCGTGGTTCTACTTCCTGGTCGACCCGGAGACCAAGGCCGGCGTGACCGTCCGAAGCCAGGTCCGGCCGGCGGACGTGTTCGTGTTCCAGGGCGAGGGCGTCGTGCTCGAGGACGCCGAATACGTCGCCGAGGACGTCAAGTTCTTCAGCGAGGAGGCGACCTCGCTCCACTTCACGCTGGACCCTGTCAAGTACGTCGACGCGACGGCCCCGGTGGCCGCGACGACCCCGGTCCTGGACTTCGCCGCCGGCCTCCCAGCCGTGAACACGCCGGTCAAGCTGGACGCCTCGCGGACCGCCGGCTACCTGCAGTTCTGCTCGACGGACACCGATGGCGATGGCGCCTGTGGCGACGACGAGGTGGACCTGTGGGACCTGGCCGTGTTCGACCCGGTGAGCGGGATCGGGATCACGGTCCTCGTCGACGAGAACCCCGAGTACACGCCCGCGACGTTCACCGGGATGCTGCGGCGTGACGAGCGGGCCGTGAGCGAGGCGAAGACGACCGAGGGCTTCGACTTCAGCACGACCGGCCTGGACGTCAGCGACGTCTACCTGCTCGAGGGCGGCAGTTCGCCGACGAGCGCGCCGCTGGCGTTCGGGCTCGCGGCGCTGCTCGGCGTGCTGGCCGGCGTCATCCTCATCGGGCAGGCGGGCGGCTATCTCATCTACCGCAAGACGACCGGCACGCTGCCAGAGCCGGCCACGTCCCTCGCCATCGGCGATCGGATCCCCGTCCGGGTGACCGGGCTCCTGCGATCCGGATCCGGGCTCGTCCACGTGCGCGAGGCGCCGGCGGACCTGCTTCGATTCCAGACCGGCGGACCGCCCCCGACCGCGTCGCCCCCGACCGACGTCGTGGTCGGGACGCCGATCGCTGACGACATCGCGCCGGACGCCGTCGCTGCCTCGACGGACCCGCTGACCGACGTCGTGGCGTCCACGCTCATCGTCGAGCGCCGAGGTCGGCCGGAGGGCGTGGCGGTCGGTCTCGGCGAGCTGACTCGTCTCTCGCGCGGTGCCGTCATGCCGTTCCGTGGCCGTCGTCCGGCGCTGCGCGCCACCGCCGGGACCGGGCCGCTCCTGCTCTCGTTCGACTCCGAGGCCGAACGCGACCGCGCGGTCGCGGAACTGCTGGACGAGACCGGCCTCAGCGCACAGTCGTCGGGGAGCGCCCATGCCTGAGTCGGAGCGCGAGTTCGTCTGGGAGCTCGATGCCATCGATGCTCGGCGTGCCGCCGCCGGCCGCGAGTACGAGGAGTTCCTGAGCGTCCCGGACCTGTCGGCCGGCCTGTACGTGCTCGACGCGGGCGCCGTGGACGGCCAGTCGCCGCATGGCGAGGACGAGATCTACTACGTCGTGTCGGGCCGCGGCCGGATCACGGTGAGTGGCGCGACCCGCGACGTGGTCCCGGGCTCGATCATCTTCGTGGCCGCCCACGAGCCGCACACCTTCCACGACATCGCCGAGCGGCTCGTGCTGCTCGTCGCCTTCGGGCCGGCCGAGGGATCGCGCGGCTGGGACCCTGGGTCGCCCGACTGAACCGCGCGACCGCTCAGCTCCCGCGAGCGATCGCGTCCGCCAGCGCCGCCGCCAGCTCCGGTCCGCGTCCCACCTCATCGTGTCGGAAGAACACGAACGCGTCGTCGCCGGCCGCGAGGAACGGTTCGAGCCGTGCTGCCCAGGCCTCGATCTCCGCGTGGGTGTAGTCGTGCCGGCGCAGCCGCAGGTACAGGAACGGGCCCGTCCGCCGGATCGCCGGCGGATCGACCTGCTCGGGTAGCTCGGTCGTGCACAGCGCGGCGCCGGCCGATGCCAGGGCGCGGTAGGTCTCGTCGACGTGCCAGCTCGGGTCCTGGAACTCCATCGTGAGCGGCAGATCACGTGGCCAGGCCGCAAGCACCGCTGCGAGTCGCGCATCGTCACGCACCCGGCCGTCCGGTACACGGAAGAGGACGCTTCCGAGCCGGTCCCCGAAGCGCCGGTACGGGTCGGTCAACCAGGGGACGCTCTCGGCCGGATCCCCGGTCATCGTCCGAAAGGAACCACCGCGCTGGGCCTTGACCGTGAACCGGAACGTGGATGGGGTCGCGGCCAGCCAGGCGTCCACCTTGTCCGGCTTCGGCGACTGGTAGTAGGTGTTGTTCAGCTCGACCGAGGACAAGCGGGACGCGTAGTGCGCGCAGGAGCCCGTCGGCACGAAGACCCGTCGGGTAGAAGCGCGGCGACCAACCGGGGTAGGCGAAGCCGCTCGTTCCGACGTACAGGCGACCGCCCGTCGCGCCGTCAGCGCTGATCGGTCGTCCCGGCCTCGTCCGGCGCGCAGGGCCCGGCGTCCGGACCGGCGCTGATGGAGATCGCGCGCATGGCGGTCTCGAGCGCCGCGACGTCGGTGCCTTCGAGGGGATCGAGGAAGTGCTCGGTGATCCCGCGCAGATGGGTGCGCGAAGCGGCCCGGAGGCGAGCCAGGCCGTCCTCGGTCAGGACGGCTTCGGCGCCGCGCGCATCGGCCAGGCAGGCGCTGCGCTCGACGAGGCCGTCGGCCACGAGGCGATCGATGAGCCGCGTGACCCCGCTCTTGCTCAGGACCACCCGGTCCGACAGCTGGCGCATGCGGATCCGGCGTCCGGGCGCCTGGGCGATGGACATCAACGCTTCGTACTCGCCGAGCGAGAGGTCGTGCTCGACACGGAGTTCCTCGTCGAGGCGCCTCGACACGCGGGCGTGGGCTTCGAGGAAGGCCCGCCACGGGGCGAGGCGAGGGTCGTCTGCGGTCAGTCGTCGTTGGACCGGCTCGGTGGCGGTCATGGCCGGGATGCTACACCTTCGATGGACGTGCGGAAGGACGGGTCGGCCCACCAGCCTATCGCGAATGTGGTTGCGGTGTCAACGACTGGAGGAGCGCCCCCGGGAGGTCATGGCGCGACGATGTGCCGGACGCTCCCGTCGGTCGCCGTCACGTACAGCTCGCCGTCCTCGCCCTCGCCGAACGAGGTGAGCATCAGGGACGTGTCCAGGAACAGGCCACGTGGCGCCGGGGAACGTGCCCCCGCCGAGATCGACCAGATCCGGCCCGTGCAGAAGTCGCCGAAGAGGTACCGCCCGATGAGCGAGGTCTGCACCGTCCCGCGATAGACGTACCCCCCGATGACGCTGCAATCGCCCGCGGAGTGGTTGTAGGCGACGACCGGCAGGATCTTGCCGGCGGTGCTGCAACCGGACGCGGGGCTGTAGCAGGCGCGACCTTCCATGACCTTCCAGCCGTAGTCGGCACCCTTGCCGCGGCCGGTGGTCGTGGTCGACCGGTTGATCTCTTCATAGCGCCCCTGACCGACGTCCCCGATCCAGAGGTCGGCGGTCTTGCGGTCGAAGGACCAGCGCCACGGGTTGCGCAGGCCGCGGGAGTAGATCTCGTCGGCGCCGGTCCGTCCGACATACGGGTTGGAGGACGGGATGCGGTACTGGCGCGAGCCGGTCGTGCCGTTCACGTCGATCCGCAGCATCTTGCCCAGGAGCGAGTTGATGTTGCGCGCCCGGTTGCCGGGATCGCCCGCGCCGCCGCCGTCGCCCATGCCGATGAACAGGTAGCCGTTGGGCCCGAACGCGATGTGCCCGCCGTTGTGGTTCGAGTACGGCTGGTCGATGGTCATGATCCGCCGGCCCGACGCGGCATTCGCGACATCGGGGTCGCTCGACACCCGGTACTCGTTGATCGCGGTATCACCGGACTTGGTGATGTAGTTCACGTAGAACTTGCCGTTCGTCGTGTACTGCGGGTGGAACGCCAGGCCGAGCAGGCCCTGCTCGCCACTGGACAGCACCCCGGCGCTGATGTTCAGGAAGGGTGTCGAGAGCAGCGTGCCGCCGCTGGTGATGATCCGGATCTTGCCGGTCTGCTCGACGACGAACAGCCGCCCGGAGCCATCCCGTGCGCTCGTGACCAGGACGGGGCTGGACAGGCCGGAGGCGACGAGGTCGAGCGACCCGACGGCCGTCGGTGCGACATCTGACGCTGTGGACCGGGGAGCATCCGATGCGAATGCCGAGCCGGCGAGCGTGAACGCGAGGATGGAGGCCAGGGCCAGGGAGGGGAGGCTGGGGCGGGCGATTCGGTTCGTCATGGCGTCTATGGTCCCCCGGATCACGTCAGGCTGGCAAGCCGACCTTCGTCCCGGAGCTCACCGCCAGCTGTTCGGGTCGAACAGGAAGAACGTCGCCTGACCCCACTCTTCGCGGGCCTGCCACCAGCGTTCGGCCAGGCGTTCCTGCAGCGGGCGAGGGTCATGGAACGGGACGGTCGCGTCGTTGTCGACGAGCGCCCCGTTGCCGTCATCCGACGTCCAGGCTCGCCCGGGCCCGACGAATCGGGGCCGCGCCCGCGAGATCCGGCCGGTCGCCGCATAGCCGCTCATCGCCGGAGGGTACGCCTTCGGGCCGGCCCTTGGCTATCCTCTGTCGATGCCGACCACCGACCGCCGCTACGGCGCCCAGAGCATGACGAGCCCGCTTCGCGAGGTCCTCGTCAAGCGGCCTGGGCCCGCGTTCGGTTCGGCCTTCGACGACCCGGCCCATGGCTTCCTGCATCCGGTCGATCTCGAGGTCGCGCAACGCGAGCATGACGCGTTCGTGGAGACACTCGCGTCGCTGGGACCGATCGTCCATCAGCTCGAGACGGAGCTCGTCAGTCCGGACCTCGTCTACACGTTCGACCCGTTGCTCGTGACCGATCGTGGGGCGATCGCGCTGCGACCGGGCAAACCGAACCGGCTGCCCGAGCCGAGCGTGCTGGAAGCGTGGACGATCTCGCGCGGGATCCCGACCGTCGGTCGGATCATGCCGCCGGGCACCATCGAGGGCGGCGATACGTTCTGGCTCCGCCCGGATCTGCTCTGTGTCGGGCGGACGTTGCGGACCAACGACGACGGCGTCCGGCAGCTCGCGGAGCTCGTCGGCGGCGACGTCCGGGTCTTCGACGTCCCGTACTGGCGCGGCCCGGCCGAACTCATCCACCTCCTGTCGGTGATCTCCCCGGTCGCCGACGACCTGGCCGTCGTCTACGAGCCGCTGCTGCCGGTCGGGCTGTGGCGCCTCCTCGGTGACCTCGGCGTGCGCCTGCTGCCCGTCTCGGACGAGGAGTTCCCGACCCTCGGCTGCAACGTGCTGGCGGTCCGACCCGGTGTCGTCATCCTGGCCGAAGGCAACCCGGCCATCGCCGCGTCCCTCGCGGCAGCCGGTTGCGAGGTGCACACGTATCCCGCCACGGAGATCGGCTTGAACGGATCCGGCGGTCCGACCTGCCTGACCCGGCCGATCCTGCGCGACTGATCAGCCGGCGGCCCGCCCGATCTCGCGGCGGCGGTGGTAGACGAGCCAGGCGGGCCCGATGACGAGCGCCGCCCCAAGGAGCCCGAGCGTCGTGTAGCCGGCGGCCGCGACCACGACGCCGGACGCGAGACTGGCCCCGGCGGCGGAGCTCCAGATGAGGGCGTCGGTCACGCCCTGCAGCCGCGTCCGCTCGGGGAGCGACAGGCCCGTCGTGAGGAGGGCGGACCCGGCGACGTAGCCGAGGCTCCAGCCGAAGCCCGAGCAGGAACAGCGCGATCAGCAGCAGCACGCCACCCTCGGGCGGCGCCAGGGCGGACATCGCGGCCGATCCCGCGAGGATCGCGAGACCGACGAAGATCACGGGCTGGCTGCCGAAGCGGTCGGTCAGGCGGCCGGAGATGGGCGAGAGCGCGAACATCCCGAAGACGTGGGCGCTGATGACGACGCCGACCGCGGCCAGCCCGTGGCCGTGCTGGGTCATGTGCAGCGGCGTCATCGTCATGACGAGGACCATCACGACCTGGCCGGCGATGAGCGCGACCATCGCGACCGGGACGTGCGGCCGGCGCATGAGCCAGCCCAGGGACGTGGCGCCGGTCTCGAGCTGTCCCTCGGACGTGTCGGACCGGTCGGCGAGGTCGTAGGGGTCCGGACGAAGGAGGACGAAGGTCATGACCGCCGCCGGCAGCGACGAACAGCATCGGGATCAGGTAGGCGCCCGACAGCGCCGGCAGGCCGACCGACACGGCGAGCGTCCCGGCCGGCGCCACGAGGTTCGGGACCGAGGACCGCCCCGACCGTCGCGCCCCAGACGACGATGCCGAGCGCCGAGGCCCGCCGGCTCGGTTCGTACAGGTCCGCGGCGACATAGCGCGACAGCTGGTTGGCAGCTGTTGCCGAAGCCGATGAGGACCGTGCCCGCGAGAAAGAGCGGGAACGAGCGCGCGATGACCCCGGCCGGCGGCGACGATCGCGCCGATGACGGAGATCACGTAGCCCGCGCGTCAGGCCGATCCGCCGACCGCGATGGGACATCAGGCGGGACAGCAGGGTCGAGCCGGCCGCCGCGCCCAGGACGACGGCTGCCGCCGGCACGCCGCTCCACGCATCCGTGCCGGAGAGTTCCGCCGCGACGACGGTCGCCACGGTCACCGCGGCGATGTGGCCGGTACTCCCCAGCGCGACGCTCGCGAGGAGCGTCCGCGTCGTGCGGGTGCGCAGCCGGTCGAGGGTGGTGGGATCGAGCGTCGTGGCGGTCATGCGGGCGGAGGATAGCCCGGGGTGTTCAGCCGCGTCAGGTCGTCAGCTCCGCGAAGCGACAGATGGCGTTCGCCATCCGCATCTGGTTCGGCGTCCTGGCTCGGACTCGCAAGAGGTCTGGCGACATCGCCACGACCGTGATGCAGCGTGCCCGGGACGTCGCGACGTTGAGTCGATTCCGGCTGTACAGGAAGTCGAGTCCGCGCGGCGCAACCTCCGGCGGACGACGTCGTCATCGAGTAGATGCTGATCGGGCCTTCCTGGCCCTGGAACTTGTCGACCGTCCCGACGTCGTGCCGTCCCGGCGGCAGTCGAGGCGCCCGGATGGCCCCGACCTGGGCGTTGTACGGCGCGACCACGAGCACATCGTCCCAGCCGACCGGACGCTCCTCGCCGTCCTGATCGATCCAGGTCGTCCCGCCGGCCACGATCGCACGCACGAGCTCGGCGACCTGGGTCGCCTCGATCGGCGACTCGTTGTCGGCACCGACGGTCGCGGTCATCGAGCAGCCTCGGCCCTGTGCCGCCGATCGAGGTCGTGCTGGCTGTCCACACGCTGGATGGCCAGGTGCGCTTCGGGCTCGAGGCGGTCGTCGTAGAACACCGCCGAGTGAACGCGTCAGAGGTCCGGGTGGAGGCGCCACGTCGTCTCGAGGAACAGGCCGCGATCGCCCGGCATCGTGGCGGCCTCGCCGACGATGTACTCGAGGGACGAGGCGGATCGGTCCGCGCCGGGTGGATGCGCCCTGGGTGACCTGGTCGAGCTGGTTCGGGTCGCCGATGCAGCACGATGGAGCCTGCGCGCAGGTCCCGAGCGGCCACGGCGTTCGCGAGCGACATCTGGCCGGCCTCGTCGACGAACAGGACGTCGACCGTCGCGTCGAGCTCCGTCGCGCGCGAGCAGCCACTGGGTCCCGGCCACGACATCCGCCGAGCGCGTCCGTCAGGGCGCTCGCGACCTCCTTGTTGTCGCCGACCCGCGTGACGCCGCGCGAGGTGCCCGACGTGCTCGTCGTCCTCGTCGGCCTTCTGGATCGGCGCGGACGGGACGCCGTCCTCGGTCGCGGCGGCCATCGACCGCCTCGAGCAGGTTGCTGATCGTCTTGTGCGACTGGGCGGTGATGGCGGCCGTCCGCCCGGCCGCGACGAGGTCGACGATCATCCGGGCCGCCGCGTACGTCTTGCCGGTGCCCGGGCGGGCCCTGGATCGGCAGGACGCGTGGTCGAGCTCGAGGGCGAGGCGTCGCGCGGCGTCGAGGACGACCTCGCCCGGCTCGACGAGCGGCTCCGGTCCGGGCGTCCTGCCGGCGCGGGCGGCACGCGCAGGAGCATGTCGCGGACGGCCCGGTACGGTCCGTCGCCGTCGATCCCGTCGGCGATGACCGCGTCCGCGACGCGGAGCAGCGCCAGGCGCTGCTGCTTGCTGTCCAGCGGCGTCGATCGGGATCAGGGCGACCGGATGGGGCCACTCGGTGTTCCGGCTGCGCTTCAGCTCGATGATCCCGCGCGACTCGTCGATGGCGACGATCGTGCCGGCGCCCTTGCCGCGTCTCGCGATCGATCGGCTGGTCGCCGGGGTCGAACCCGTGGTCCTGCGGCTCGAACCGGTAGCGGCGATGGACCATGACGCCTTCGCCGTCGCGCTCGTCGACGGACGACAGGCCCGCCGAGGGCATCGCGCTCGCCGACGAGCTCCTCGACGGTCAGGTCGTCCTTGAGCTCGAACCAGCGCCACCACTGCGACTTCTCCTCGCGCCGGTGCCAGTCGAGCAGGTCGGCCAGGAGCCAGCGCGCGCCTCGGCCTCGGCGCGCTCGGTCGTCCGGCGGCAGGTCGGCGGTGAGCCCGTGGACGCGCTCCTCGACGCATCGCCTGCCACTCGGTCACGGCCGGCCGACGGGTCCTTGAACTCGGCGACCGGCCGCGCCCACGGCAGCTCCGGCCAGCGGCGCACGGCCTCGGCGCGCCGGTCCTCGAGCCAGTCCCGCAGCATCCAGGTCGAGACGCAGTCGTCGCGGTTGTAGTCCGCGATGCCGTCGAGGATCGTCTGGTCGCCGTCCTTCGAGCCAGGTCTCGAACGCGACCACGCTGAAGCCGGCCTCGGTGACCGGCCCCTCCCGGCGCGGCATGTAGAACTTCTCGATCTGCTTGAGCGAGTACGACTCGACCGAGACGCGGACGCCCTGCCGCACGACGTTGAGCAGGTCGACCAGGACGCCGCCGCGGAGCAGCCGGTCGACCTCGTCCACGCACGTCGCGTGGCGCTGCATCAGCCGCTTGATGGCGCCCGACTCGTAGCCGCCGTAGTGGTAGACGTGCATCTCGGGATGCGCGTCCAGCCGCGTCGATGACGAGGTCGATGAACCGCTCGAAGGCGACCTTCTCCTCGTCCTGGGTCCGGCCCCAGATCGCGTCGTAGCGTGGCGCGCCGTCGACCTCGTCGACGACGCCGAGCAGGTACTCGAGGCCGACTTCGGTCGCCCACGGATCGCGCCTCGATGTCGAAGAACAGGTCCCAGCGGCGACGGTTCCGGCAGGGCCGACGAGGCCGCGACCCGGGTCGGCCGGGTCGCGGCGCGATGAGCTCGAACACGCGCTCGGCCGGTGATCGCGTTCGTGCAGCTGGAGCCGGGCCTGGTCGCGCAGCCGGTCGAGCTGCGGCCGTCGCCGATCCCGGCACCGGCGCGTCGGGCTCGAGGACGGCCGAGCCGCGCCAGCGTGGGGACGTCGCGCCTCCACGAGCCGCTCGGTGTCGACCCGGCGCATCCCGGCCACGATCGAGAGGTGGTCGTCGGCGCGGCGCCGGTCGCATGCACATCGGGTACCAGCGTGCAGACGCGACAGTGGTCGACCGGGTCCGGGTAGGTCGTCGGCGGGCTCGCCGGTCGGCCCGTCGGCCAGTCGCGCATCGAATCGGGCCCGGACGTAGCGGAAGTACGCCGAGAACTCGTCCGTCGCGATGGCGGTGATGGACGCGGTCGCCGGTGATCGACCTCGAGCCACTCGGGCGCGATGCCCTGCAGGCCCTCGAGCAGGTCGGCGTACACGCACATCTGGAGGATCGCGCCGCCCTTGACGGACCGGGCGAGCTTCGTGTCGGCGACGTCGTAGCTCCACGACCCCAGCGCCGGGCTCGGGCGGTCCGGTCGCTTGAACAGGAAGTCGGCGTGGCCGCGCCAGCGACCGTCGAAGAAGGTCGCCTGGAAGATGACGTCGGCGCCGTCGCGCATCGCCGCGAGCGGTCGCGGCCTGGGCGGCCCGGAGCTGGTCGCGGCGTCGCGCAGGTCGTCCTTCGGGATCTCGACGACCGTGCGACCCTCCGCACGCAGCGGCGCGAGGTAGTCGGCCTCGTGCAGGTCGCCCTTGCCTGGATGAGGGCGATGCGTCGGGTCGTCGCGCCGGATCGGCTTGCTCCCACGAGCCCTGCGACGCGGCCGAGTTCGAGGGTCGCGAGGTGGTCGCAGGCCAGGAACGCCGACGAGGTCCGTCGCGCTGACGATCAGGGTCCCGTCGAGGCGAGTTGCACGGGCGAACCGTAGCAGCGCGGCATGCCAGCTCGCCTGTCACGAGCGCGCTACGATCGGGTCATGAGTCCTGAGCGACGCGACGCCGCCGGTCGACGCGAGATCGGTCCCAGCTGGGAGAGCCTCATCGAGCGGCAGATCCGCGAGGCGACCGAGGCCGGGGCGTTCGACGACCTGCCGCACCAGGGCGAGCGGCTGCCGCTCGAGGACGACAGCGCGGCCGGGGAGTGGGCGATGGCCCATCGGATGCTCAAGAACGCCGGTGTCGCGCCGCCCTGGATCGAGTCGGACAAGGAGGCGAGGCGCCAGCTCGAGGCGCTCGACCGGCTGCTGGTCCGGGCCGCGTCGGTCCGGTCCGACACGTCGCGAGCCCGTCTCCGAGCGGAGCACGCCACGCTCGTGGCCGAGGCCAACCGGGCGATCGCCCGGGTCAACAGCGAGGCGCCGACGACCGAACCAGCATCGCCGGGTGCTCGATCCGGTGGCCGAGACGGCCCGACTCGACGCCGCCTTCCCGCCCGACTGACGCCGGACACGGCGATGCCGACCCGGGGGGGACGGGCCGGCATCGCCGAAGGGAAGGAGGAGGTCCGGCCCGCGGAGGACGGGCCGGTGCGGGAGGCTAGCGGCGGGCGCGGACCGTCACGAGGCGGAGGCCGCCGATGAAGGACAGCGCGCCGATGGCGGCGATGAGCAGGAACGGCGATCGAGCCGGAGGCCGGAGCGGACGGCGTGCTACCGACGGTGTCGGTGGCCGGGGGCGTGGGGCCATGCCGTCGACGCCGCCGGCAGCGAGGCGGCGCAGCGAGCCGATGGCGAAGACGCTGTACGCCTGCCGGCGACGAGGTCAGGGCGGCCGGATCGATGCGGGCAGAGCGTGCCGGTCGGGCGGTCGGCGCGCTGGCGCAGACCTTCAGGTCGTAGTCGCCCCCGGGAACACGGCGTAGCCGGTGGCGTTCGGGTAGGTCGAGGTCCTCGATGCGATCGTGGCGCTTGTCCTGGGGCAGGACGTCCACGGCGGGGGTGTCGGCCGAGAAGTGGACGACGCGGACCTGGGCCTCGTGACGGCTCCGGCCGGAGCGTCGACGAAGACCTTGGCGTCGATCGAGGCGAGCGCGTTGGATGCGGCGATCGTGTACTTGGTGTCCGCGGCGATCGCCAGGGACGCGACTTCGATCGGGCAGATCGCGGCGTCGGCCGTGGCGCAGACCTTGATGGCGTAGGTGCCGCCGGGGACTTCGGCGTAGGCGGTGATCTCACCGAAGGTCAGGCCGGACAGGGCATCGACCTTGGCGGCGGTGGCCAGGTCGGCGCCGACGTAGACGTCGACTTCCGGGGCATCCGGGGAGCCGTGCAGGACGCGAACCCAGGCGGCGCCGGCGGTGGGGGTCCCGGCGTCGGAGGCGACGACGGCGGTGAGCGGCTCGGCTGCGGCCACGGGGCCGGCGATCGCCAGGGCGAGGGCGCCGGCGGCGGTCAGGCTGACGAGTCGGGCGAAACGACGATGCATGGGATGGGCTCTCCTGCGTCTCGAGGTCCGGGTGGTCGGACCGGGGTGGGGCTCGGGTTCACCCACTCTTCGGGAGAGCTCGCGGTTCGGATTGCGGTTCGGATCGGCGGGCAAGCCGCCAGCCGGTCAGCCGACGCGGCGGACGTAGCCGCAGATGGGGCAGTGGGCCGACTGGCCCTCGGCGTCGATCACGAGGAAGCTCGTGCAGCCGTTCGTGCCGCAGTACGGACGATAGGCGGCCGAGGTGGCCGCGGCGCGGCGGCGAAGGCGACGCATGGAGGAGCCACGTCCAGCGATGGACGATGTGGCGGTACGGGACATCATGGTTCTGAGGTGC
The DNA here is from genome assembly GCA_963738475.1 of uncultured Chloroflexia bacterium. GTDB lineage: Bacteria > Chloroflexota > Limnocylindria > Limnocylindrales > CSP1-4 > SPCO01. Next base: position 14,316 of record CAVTWU010000018.1, on the reverse strand, counting down.
TCTTTCTGGTGCGCGCCCTGGCGGTTCAGGCCATCGGCTGCGCGGCCGGTGTGTCGTCGCGCCATCAGGTCGTGCTGGGACCCGTGTCGCGATGTTCGATGCGTTCGGGCGGCGCGTCGGGAGCCTCCGCGGAGGTCTCTGACCGGTGCCGTCTCTGACGAACGTGTCGCCATGATGGGCCAGAACAGGCGTTCTGTCAATCGGACCTCGGTCGCCCGGGTGATGCCAGATGGCGACGGCAGCTGCGAATCGACCCTTGCCAGCGCGATCCAGTCGCTAGGATGATGACCGAGCCGACGCCGGCCGCCCAAGGCCGAGCCCGGATCGCACGGAGGTACCGACCCAGATGACTGCACCTGCATCAACGAGACCGACCGGGATCACCATCCTGAGCATCCTCGCCGGGATCAGCGGCGTCTTCGGGCTGCTTCGGGCTTCGGCGTCATGGGCCTTGGGGCCGTCGTCGCCGGTGGTCTCGGCGCGATCCTCGGGCTCGCCATCCTGGCGCTCGCGGGCCTGAGCCTCGCGCTCGCCTGGGCCTTCTGGACGCTCAAGCCGTGGGGCTGGCCGCTCGGCGTCGCCGTCGCGGGCTTCGGCATCGTCCTGGCCGTCGTGACGTTCTTCCGCGCGAACAACGGCATCGTCAGCCTGATCATCTCGGTCGGCATCGACGGGGCGATCCTGTACTACCTGAACCAGCCCAGCATCAAGGCCCTGTTCGGGAAGTAGTCCGTCCGACTACGCCGGTGGATAGCCGGTGATCCGGCGGATCTCGCGGTAGAGGGGCTTGAGCCGGTCGTACATCGGCCGGTAGACGCCGCGATACAGCTCGTCGTAGATCGCGTGCGTGGCGGGGTCCGGATCGCGGACCTCGCCGATCGCGCACCATCGCGGCCGCCGCGGCCGGCACGTCGGGGTGCAGCCCGAGGCCCGACCGCCGCGTCGATCGCCGCGCCCAGCCCGGACGTCTCGTGCGTGTGCGCGCGCGCGACGGGCAGCCCGAAGACGTCGGCCGTCAGCTGGACGGCCGCCGGGCTCTGCGAGCCGCCGCCGGCGAGGCGCAGCGACGTCAGCGGCACGCCCGTCCGCTCCGGCGGTCCGTTCCGCGCCCTCGCGCAGCGCGTAGGCGAGCCCCTCCAGGATCGCCCGGTACAGGTGCGCCCGGGTGTGGACGTCGCCGAAGCCGATGATCGCGCCCTTCGCCTCCGGGCCCGGGATCGTGACGCCGGGCGACCAGTACGGCTGGAGGGTCAGGCCCATCGACCCGGCCGGGACCGCGCGGACGAGCTCGTCGAACAGGGCCTCCGGCGCGACGCCCGCGCGCCGCGGCCTGGGCGACCTCGTGGTGGCCGAACTCGCGCTTGAACCACTCGACCATCCAGTAGCCGCGGTAGACCTGGACCTCCAGCGAGTACCAGCCGGGGATCGCGGCCGGGTAGGGCGGCACGAGCGGGATCGCCTCGCTGTAGCGGGCCAGGGTCGTGTTGACGGTCGCCGTCGTGCCGAACGAGATCGCCGGCCATGTCCGGGCGCGATCGCGCCCGGAGCCCAGGACCTCGCACGCCTTGTCGGCGGCGGCCGCGATGACCGGCAGCCCGGCCGGCAGCCCGGGCGGCCTCGGCCGCGGCCGGCGTCAGGTCGCCGAGCCGGCCGTCGGCGGCACGAGCTCGGGCAGCCACTCGCGGCTCGACCGGGACGAGCTGCCACTTCCAGTCGCCGTCGTCCGCCCAGCGCTGGCGCTTGAAGTCGAACGGCAGGTAGCCGACCTGGGCCGCGCGTCGAGTCGACGAACCGGCCGGTCAGGCGCTGGGTCAGGAACCCCGACAGCAGCAGGTAGTGGCGGATCGCGCGCCCAGTCTCGGGCTCGTTGGCGCGGATCCAGTTGGCCTCGCAGTCGGCCGCGAACGCGGCGACCGTGTCGCGGACGCCGAGCGCCCGGAACGCGAGGCCGGTGACGCCGCCGATCGGCGGGACGTCCGGCGTCCGGCGCTGGTCCAGCCACACGATCGCCGGCCGGAGCGGGTCGCCGGCCTCGTCGGTGACGACGACCGTGCCGCGCTGGGTCGTCAGGGCCAGCCCGGCGATCGCCTCGCGCCGGACGGCCGGCTCGGCGAGGACGCGCCGGCAGGCCTCGCCGATCGAGCGCCAGTAGAGCTCGGGGTCCTGCTCGGCCCAGCCCGGGCGGGGCGACACGTACGGCTCGATCGGGACCTTGGCCAGCGCCGACGAGCGTGCCGGTCGGGTCGAAGACGAGCGCCCGGACGCTCTGCGTCCCGACGTCGATGGCGAGGACCTGGTCGCCGCTCACGAGCGGCTCGTCCGGCAGCAGGACGCCCGGGGCCATCAGCCCGCCCGGGTCGAAGCGGTCCGACGACCGACTCGAGGACGCCCATCCCGAGCGGCCCCTTCTCGGCGGCCAGGTACGGCGCGTGGTCGGCGCCGACGCCGTGCTGGTGGCTGATCGTCGCGCCGTGGGCCGCGATGACCTCGCTCGCCGCGCGCTTGAGCCGGCGCCAGCGCTCCAGCGTCTCGTCCGGGTCGGCGGCGAGCCGGAAGACGTAGGTCGTGTACAGGCTCGAGCCGGTCGGGTAGACGTGCGACAGGTGGCTGAACGCGTGGACCCGCTCGTCGAGGTCGTCCAGCCCGTGGCGCAGCGTCCGGCCGACGGCCGCGGCCAGATCCGGCAGGGTCGTCCAGTCCGTGGCGGTCTCCAGCGTGTCCACGGCGTAGCCGGCGGCCCACAGCGTGTTGCGCAGGTACGGCGCGCGGAACCGGTCGCGCCGCCAGGCCGTGCCGACGCCGGGCGTGCCGACGCCGCGCAGCTCCCGGACGGCCCGGGCCACCTCGCCCGCCGCGGCATCCACGATCGCGGTCCGGCCCGACAGGCCGACGAGGACGAGGCAGCGTTCCTGGTCCGGCCCGACGCCGCGCAGGCCGAGGTAGCGCCGCAGCATCGTCTGGGACGCGGCCCTCGCCGGCCAGCGCGAGCGTCGTGGCCGTCTCGAGCGGCGTCGCGACCCGGACCATCGACAGCGGCAGGCGTCGCTGGGCCAGGGTGCGGGCGAGCGCCAGCGCCGGTCCCAGTCGCGCATGACGAAGGCGTTCGTCGCGCTGCGCCTGCGGCGATCGGGGTCGTCCGGACGACGACGTCGGTCAGGATCCCGAGCCGGCCCTCCGAGCCGAGGACGAGCTGGCGCAGGTCCGGCCCGGCCGCCGACGCCGGGATGCGGCGGCAGGTCCAGCGGCCCGCCCGGCGTCTCGAGGTGGCCGCCGGCGAACAGCGCCTCGATGCGGCCGTAGCCGGTCGACTCCTGGCCGGCCGAGCGGGTCACGACCCAGCCGCCGACCGTCGAGCGCTCGAACGACTGCGGGTAGTGGCCGAGCGTCCGGCCGGTCGGCGCCAGGGCCGCCTCGATGGCCGGCCCGGTCGTCCCGGCCCCGAACGTCGCGAGGCCGCTGGTCTCGTCGAGCGAGCGCAGGCCGGCCGTCCCGGCGAGGTCCACGCTGACGACCGGCCGGTCGCCGGGCCGGGTCGTGACGCCGCCGACGACGCTCGTCCCGCCGCCGTACGGGATCAGCGCGGGCGCCGCGGGCCGCGGCGTCGTCCAGGACCGCCCGGACGTCCGTCGGCCGATCGTCGGGCGGGCGACGGCGTCCGGGATCGGCCCGAGCCGGCCGGACCGCAGGGCGATCCAGTCGGGCAGGCTCTGGCCGCGGGCGTGCCGGACCCGGTCGTGGGCGTCCGTCGTCCAGTGCGGACCGTCGTCCAGGCGGGACGGCGCGACGCCGGCCACGACGTCCGTCGAGGGTGGCGTCCGTGCGGCGGCGTGCCGGCCCGACGAGCTGGGTCAGCAGGTCGCGCGCGCGGTCCGGCAGGTGCGCCTCGACGCCTTCCTCGCCCCAGCCGTTCCAGCGCCGCATCGCGGACCTCCTGCGTGCGCCTATCGTGCCCCACCGTCGATGGCGCGAGGTCGGTCAGAACGGCGGCCAGGGGATCGCCGGCCAGGTCGCCGACGGGAGCGGGAACCGGCCGGTGGCGAGCAGCGCGTCCACCCGCCGGCGCGTCGCGTCGACCTCGCGTCCGGACAGGAGGTCGCGCAGCGACGCGCCGAGGTCGCCGTCGAGCGCCTCGCGGATCCGCGTCAGCCCGTCGAGCTCGTCCGCCTCGAACGGCTGGCCGCGCCAGCCCCACAGCACCGTCCGCAGCTTGGGCTCGGTCGAGAAGCACACGCCGTGGTCCACGCCGTGGATGTGGCGCCCGCCATCGACCGGCAGGATGTGGCCGCCCTTGCGGTCCGTGTTGTTGACGACCGCGTCGAAGGCCGCCATCCGGCGCAGGCGCGGGTCGTCGCCGAGGACCATCGCCACGACGTCGACCGTCTCGTCGGCCTCCACGACGGCCTGGACCATGCCCTCGCCGAACGGCCCGTCGCGCAGGAGCGTCGGCGGCACGATGTCCCAGCCGATCGCCTCGGAGACGAGGTAGGCCGCGACCTCGCGCCGGGCGAGCGTGCCGTCCGGGAAGTCGTCGAGCGGCCGCTCGCCGAGGGTCGGCTTGTAGATCGCCTGGATGACGACCGGCGTCGCGCCGCCGGCCTCGGCGTCGCCGGGCACGGTCGCGTTCACGAGCATCGCGTTGTTGGACGACTCGACGATCCGCCCGACGATCTCGAGCTCGGCCGTCGCGCAGGATCGCCAGGACGTCGCCGGCGGCGGCCTGGGCCTCGGGTCCCGTGCCGGTCATGGCATGCGCGTCAGTTGACGTAGTGGCCGTTGCGTCGCGGGCAGATGTGGCCCTGCGGGTCGAGCGGCTGGCCGCACAGCGGGCACGGCGGCCGGCCGGACGGCGACCACGCGCGTCGCCCGGCCACGAACGCCCGGGCGTCGGCGGCGCGTGATCCGGACCCGCAGCAGGTCCGGGCCGTCCTCGTCCTCGTCGTCATCCTCGTCGGGGTCGATCGCCTCGCCGTCCTCGTCCTGGGCGCGCGCCTCGACGAGGATCCGCGACGCGCCGCCGTCCCAGCCGAGGGTCAGCGAGCCGGCCCGGAACGCCTCGTTGAGCGGCTCGTCCAGCGGGCCGGTGTCGCCCGCACCGGGCGTCGGGTCCGCCGCCGTCGCGAGGACCTCGGGCACGCCGCGGCGCTCGAGCTCGGCGAGCAGCTCGCCGAGGCGGTCGGCCAGGACGGCGACCTGGACCTTCTCGAGCAGGACGCTCACGACGCGCTGGCCGTCGCGGGCCTGCAGGAAGAACGCGCGGTCGCCGGGTTCGCCGACGTGCCGGCCACGAATCGGTCGGGTGGATCGAAGAGATAGCGTCGTCGGGGCATGGCCTGACTCTATACCGATTCGCGGCCGGACGACGCGCCGCGGCCAGGCAGCCGGTCAGGCACCCGCGGACGTGCGAGCTGTCCCAGCCGCGGGCGCCGTCCGGGGCCGGCGGCGTGCGCTGGTCGGTCTGGGTCTCGCCGTTCCCGTCGGTCGCCCGGACCATGATCGTGTGGTCGCCCGGCGTCACGTCCCACTCGACGACCCACTGGACCCAGGTCGCGTCCGAGATCGGCGTGGACAGCCTGGCCTCCTGCCAGACGTCGTCGATGGCGACCTCGACCTTCGAGATGCCGCGGTCCGGCGCCCAGGCGACGCCGGCGATCGGGACGCGGCCCGACACGGTCCGGCCGCTCTTCGGCGTGTCGATCCGGGACTGGGTCAGGATCGGGCCTCCTTGGACCAGCCGAGCGGGACCCAGTAGCCGTCGAACGCCTCCAGCGTCGTCAGCTCGAGCTCGGACAGCCACTTGGTCGCCGACACGTAGCCGTACAGGCCGGGGACGATCAGGCGGGCCGGGAAGCCGTGGATCGGGCGGCAGCGGCTCGTCGTTCATCTTCACCGCGATCATCGGCTCGCGCGACGGGTCCATGACCCAGGCCGTCGGCATGCCGGCGGTCCAGCCGTCCACGGACCGGCCGACGAGCTGGGTCGCGTCGGCCTGGACGCCGGCCATGTCCAGGACGTCGCGCAGCCGGACGCCGGTCCACTTGGCGTTGCCGACGAGCTTGCCGCCGACCTCGTTGCTGACGCAGGCGATGGTCACGTACTGCTCGAACATCGGCAGCGCGATCAGCTCGTCCCAGGTCAGGCGTGATCTCGCGATCGACCAGGCCGTGGATGCGCAGCGTCCAGACGCTCGTGTCGACGCTCGGCGTCAGGAGCGCGGTGTCGATCCGGTAGAAGCGCTCGTTGGGCATGACGATCGGGGTCAGGTCCGGCACCGACCCGGCCAGGTCCGCGCCGACGGCCAGGGCCGGCGCCAGTCTCGGAGGCGGGCGGGATGGCCGCGCCGGCGCCGCTCGGGGCCACGCGCTGGCGCTCGAGGAGCTGGCGCCCGCCGACCCCGGCGACGACCGCCCCGGCGCCGACCGCGCCGGTCCGCAGGAGGAAGGAGCGGCGCGACCAGTCCGGCATGGGCACGGCGACGCCCGGAGCCGTGCCGGCGGGCCGCGGTCCGAGGAACCAGCCGAGGAGCCACAGCGCGACGCCGACCGAGACGGCCGCGGACGCGGCGACGATCGCCGGGTTGGCCAGCGGGTCGCCGAGCGCGGCCAGGAAGCCGAGGACGCCGAAGGCGGCGAACCCGAGGGCCGCGAGGTCGAAGCGGCGACGGGCGAGGATGCCGAGGAGCGCCCCGATGAGCGGCCCGACCGCGACGACGAACAGCTCCAGGGCGAGCTTGTCGTTCGTCCCGAACAGGGTGACGACGAGGTCCTTGGCGCCGGGCGGCTGGAGGTCGATGACGACCTGGCCGACGGCCGCGACGAGCGACGTCGCGCCCGGCAGGATCCCGGCGATCAGCTCGGAGACGCCGAGCGCGGCCAGGGCCGACACGGCGCCGGCGATCGCGGCCCGGACGTCCGGATGGACGCGCTGCGCGCCGCCCGCGAGCGCCGTCTTGGCCGTCTGGTCGCGGTGTCGTCGTCATGCGGGCATCGTGCATCGTCGCCATGACATTCGCATGTCAGCCGCGTCCGGATCGTCGCCGTCCGATAGGCTTCGGGCATGGATGGCGCCCTGGCCACATGTCGGCCTGGCGGCGCTCGAAGCGGCGGCGCGCGACGTCCTGCCGCCCGCCCACTTCGACTACATCGCCGGCGGCGGCTGGGACGAGGTCACGGTCGCCGCGAACGAGGCCGCGTTCCGCTCGCGCCGCCTCCTGCCGCGGGTCCTCGTCGACGTCTCGGCCGTCGACACCGGGACGACGATCCTCGGCGCCCCGATCGCCGCGCCGTTCGGGTTCGCCCCGACCGCCCTCCACGAATCGTCGCATCCGGAGGGCGAGCTGGCGAGCGTCCGGGCGATGGCCGCCGCTGGGCTGCCGTTCGTCCTCTCGACGCTGTCGAACCGCTCCATCGAGGTCGTCGCCGAGGCGGCCCCGGACGGGCTCCGCTGGTTCCAGCTGTACGTGAACCCGGATCGCGGCATCGCGCGGTCGCACGTGGAGCGGGCCGCCGCGGCCGGCTACGTGGCGCTCGTCGTGACCGTGGACGTGCCCGGCGACGGCCATCGGCCGCGGGACCTCGCAACGCCTTCGAGGCGCCCGGCGAGTTCGGCAACTTCCGTGGACAGGTGGACTACGACCAGCCGATGGGCGAGCTCCTGGCCGGGCTGATCGACGCCTCGCTGACCTGGGCCGACATCGACGAGATCCGGACCTGGTCGACCTGCCGGTGGTCATCAAGGGGATCCTGACCCCGGCCGACGCGCGGCTCGCCGTCGACCACGGCGCCGCCGGGGTCTGGGTCTCGAACCACGGCGGTCGGCAGCTCGACCGGGCGATCGCCTCGCTCGATGCGCTCGGGCCGATCGTGGACGCCGTCGGCGACCGCGCGGAGGTCTACCTCGACAGCGGCGTGCGCGACGGGGTGGACGTCGTCACGGCGCTGGCGATCGGCGCCCGGGCGGTCTTCCTCGGTCGCCCGTTCCTGTACGCCCTCGCGGTCGGTGGCGAGGCGGGCCTGCAGCGGCCGCCGCTGGCCTGCGACTCGAGACGGCCAAGGCGATGGCGCTGCTCGGGACGCACGCGTCGCCGAGCTCGGTCGCACCACGTCGTCGGCGGCATCTGACCTTCGCGTCACGGTCATCGACGGAGGATCCTGGCCCGGGCCTTGCGTCGCCGCTGAATATACGTATACTTCTACGTATCGTCCTAGTCGCCTGATCGGAGTTACGATGTCGCGGTGCCGAACAAGACCATCTACGTCTCCGACGGAGACCTGACGATCTACCAGCGAGCGCAGGAGCTCGCCGGCGACAACCTCTCCGCGGCGATCTCCGCCGCCCTCCGTCGCTACGTCGACGTCGAGGAGGGTCGACGGGAGGGCTACGACGAGATCATCGTCCGGGTCGGGCCCAAGCCCGGCCGGAAGGTCCGGTTCACCGGCGTCCTCCTCGGCGAGTGGGTCAACACCGAACCAGCCGGGCCGAGACCTTCCGCGTCTACCGCGGCCGGAGGGGCAAGTTCGTCGTCCACCTGGAGCGCAGTCCGGAGTACTCGATGCTCAACGCCGAGGGCAAGCCGGCCGGCTGGCGGGGCCATCTCGGGATCGGCGAGGTCAGCTACGGGAGCATCCCGGCCGAGTCGACGCTCGAGGTCGTCGAGTCGCTCGACGAGCTTCGCGAGCGCATCCCCAGGCCGCTCTTCGACCGGGTCGCCGGCTTCGCCGAGCAGCCGCCCGTGGAAGACCTCGAGATCTGACCGTCACGAGTCCGGCCTCGTGGGAGGCCGGGCATGACGGCCATCGGAACCGCGATCGCGATCCGCGCGACCGGGCTGCGCAAGTCGTACGGCACGCAGGTCGTCCTCGATGGGATCGACCTCGAGGTCGCGGAAGGCACGGTCTTCGCCCTCCTCGGGCCGAACGGCGCCGGCAAGACCACCATGGTCCGGATCCTGTCGACCCTGATCGCCGCCGACGGCGGCGAGGTGCAGGTCGCCGGCCATGACATCGCCCGCGAGCCGGATGCCGTCCGGGGCCTGATCGGCGTCACGGGCCAGTTCTCGGCCGTCGACGCGCTGTTCACCGGCGAGGAGAACCTGCGGCTGATGGCGGATCTCCGCCACCTCGGCAAGGCGACCGGGCGCGGGCGCGTCGCGGAGCTGCTCGAGCGGTTCGACCTCGTCGAGGCGGCGAGGAAGCCGGTCAGGACCTACTCGGGCGGCATGCGCCGGCGGCTCGACCTGGCGATGACCCTCATCGGCGACCCGCGGATCATCTTCCTGGACGAGCCGACCGCCGGGCTCGATCCGCGCAGCCGGCGCGGGATGTGGGACACGATCCAGGACCTCGTCGCGGCCGGCGTGACGATCTTCCTCACGACGCAGTACCTCGAGGAGGCGGATCGGCTCGCCGATCGGATCGGCGTCCTCGACCGCGGCGTCCTGGTCGCCGAAGGGACCCCGGACGAGCTGAAGCGGCTCGTGCCCGGCGGCCACATCCAGCTGGCGTTCGCCGACGCGGCCGCGCTGGATCGGGCGGCCCGGGCCTTCGATGGCGCGACGCGCGACGACGAGTCGCTGACCCTCCAGATCCCGAGCGACGGCGGGGTCGGCGCTCTGCGGACCCTCCTCGACAAGCTCGAGGCGGACTCGATCGACGTCGGCGGCTTCTCGCTCCCGACCCCCGACCTCGACGACGTCTTCCTGTCGCTCACCGGCGACCACACCCAGAAAGCGACCGTCCGATGACCGCGTCTCCCCTCGTCCTGGCCGATTCCGCCACCATGCTTCGACGCAACCTCCGCCGGATGCGCCGCTACCCCTCGCTGACGATCTTCATCGCCGGCATCCCGGTCATGTTGCTGCTCCTGTTCGTGTACGTCTTCGGCGGCACGCTCGGCGCCGGCCTCGGCTGGAAGCCGGTGGTCGCGACGAGTACATCGCCTATGTCGTGCCGGGCATCCTGCTGATCACCGTCGCCGGCGCCGCACAGGGGACGGCGATCTCGGTCGCGATGGACATGACCGAGGGCATCATCGCCCGGTTCCGGACCATGGACATCGCCCGGGTCTCCGTCCTGACCGGCCACGTCGTCGGCAGCGTCATCCAGACGATGCTGGCGATCGTGATCGTGATGATCGTCGCCGTCCTGATCGGGTTCCGGGTCACCACCGGGCCCGTCGAGTGGCTCGCGGCCACCGGCCTGCTCGCCCTGTCCGCGCTGGCGATCTCGTGGCTCTCCGTCGCCCTCGGCATGTCGGCCAACAGCGTCGAGACCGCGAGCAACCTGCCGATGTTCCTGGTGTTCCTGCCCTTCCTGAGCAGTGGCTTCGTGCCGACCGAGTCGATGCCGGGCCCGCTGGGCTGGTTCGCCGAGCACCAGCCCTTCACCCCGTTCATCGAGACCGTGCGCGGTCTCCTGCTCGGGACCCCGATCGGCGACAGCGGCCTGGTCGCGGTCGCCTGGTGCGTCCTGATCTCGGTCGTCGGCTACCTCTGGGCGCGCCGGCTGTACGATCGCGATCCCGCGGCGTAGGGCGCCGCCGTCAGCGCGCATGCGGGCCGTGGCTCGGCCGTCGCGGTGGTCGACCTCGATCGGCAGGCCGTAGGCCACCGACAGGTCTCGTCCGTGAGGACGTCGGCGAGGGGGCCGCTCGCCACGACGATCCGTGGCGCAGGACGAGGGCGTGCCCGAACCCGGGCGGGATCTCCTCGACGTGATGCGAGACGAGGACGATCGCGGCCGGCTCCGGCGCCTCGGCCAGCGTCGCCAGGTCCCGCAGCAGGGTCTCGCGGGCGCCGAGGTCCAGGCTGGCGGTCGGTTCGTCGAGCAGCAGCAGCTCCGGGTCCGGCATCAGCGCCCGGGCGATCGAGGTCCGGCGCCGCTCGCCGGCCGACAGCGTCCCGAACGGGTGGTCCATGACGGCGCCCAGGCCGAAGCGGACCGCCAGGTCGCGGGCCCGTCCGCGATCCGCGTCCGTGTAGTCGTGCCACCACGGTTCGGTGGCGGCGTGGCGGGCCGTCATGATCAGGTCGACCGGCGTCAGGTCGTCGCGGAACGAGGCCTCGACGGCGCTCCCGGCGAGGCCGATCCGGCGCCGATGCTCGCGAACGTCCACCCGGCCGTAGCGCTCGCCCAGGACCTCGACGCGCCCGGTCGTCGGCCACAGGCTCATGTCCACGACCGACAGCAGCGTGGACTTGCCCGAGCCGTTGGCGCCGAGGACGACCCAGCGCTCGCCGGCGCCCACGGCCCAGTCGAGCGGGCCGAGGATGGTCCGGCCGCCGCGCCGGACGCTGACATCTTCGAGTCGGATGATCACGCGCGGATGCTAGCGGAACCCCGACCGGCCGGAGCCGCCGACGTCAGGGCGCCGGCGTGGGCGTCGGGGTCGGTGTCGGTTCGGGCGTCGGGGTCGGCGTGGGGGTCGGGGTCGGTTCCGGGGTCGGAGTCGGCGTCGCCTCCGGCGTCGGTGTCGGCGGCTCGAGCGACGGGACGCCGACGGCGACTCGGACGGCAGCGGGGACGGCGTGGGGCAGGGGAGCGCCGCGACCTCGCCGGACGCCGACGGCGACGGGATCTCGAACGACGGGATCACGCCGCTCGGGTCCGGGGTCGGGATCGAGGTAGCAGGTCGGCGACGGGCCGGGCTCGCCGCAGCCGGAGGTCCTTCACGACGAGCGCGCCCCACGACGATCCGTACGGCTTGAACCCGTTGTTGTAGAAGTAGCTCGTCCGGGTGCGGTCGGGGCCGCCGACGACGCCGGGCCCGCGCTCGGCTCGGCGGATCCAGTCCTCGGTCGGCCTCCAGCCAGGTCTCGTGGCCGCGCTCGATGCCGGCGACGGCGAGGACGTCGACGCCGCAGGTGTCCGGGGCGAGCCGGTTCTGTCGGCTCGGTGCCGACGATGAACCACTCGTCGACCGACGTCCTGGCCCGGGTCGGCGAGCAACCCGGTCCACGGGTCGATGGCGACCTTGATCAGGCCGTCGGCCGGTCGCTTGAAGTTCGTCTCCGGCCACTTGGCCGTCGCCTCGTTCATGAAGCCCTGCCAGACGTAGGTCGTGACGTCGATGGAGAACAGCGGATCGCTCGCCGTCGAGACCAAGGTGTTGTCGCTGTTGCCGTTCCAGGCGCCCGACGACCAGGGCGTACGCGCCGGCCTCGCGGCCGGCCTTCGTCGGCGGGGCGATGTAGCCGTAGGCGTTGAGGTCCTTGGCGTCGTTGTTCGTGCCGGTCTTGAGGGTCGCCGGGCGGCGGCCGTCCGGGCCGGTGATGGCGAACCTGCCCCAGAACGGGTTGACGCTCCGGATCGTGTTGCCGTTGAGGATGTCGGTGACGATGTAGGCGGCCTGCGGGCTGACGACCTGGACGCCTGCCGGCGGCACGTACGGATCCACGACGTCGTTGCCGGCGGCGTCCTTGACGGTCAGGATCGTCGTGTGGCCGATGGCCCGGCCGCTCGTTGGCGAGCGTGCCGTAGGCGGGACGAGATCGACCGGCCGGACCTCCTGGACGCCCAGCGCGAGGGACAGCCCGGCGTTCGTCGTGTCGGTCTGGAACCCCATCCCGAACTCCTTGGCCTTGGCGAAGACGTGGTCCGACGCCGTTGACCGCACCGACCTTGACCGACGGGATGTTCAGCGAGAACTGGAGGGCGCTGCGGGCCCGGACCGGGCCGCGCTCGAGGTTGTCGGCGTTGCTCGGCGAGTAGCCGCCACCGAAGTCGGTCGCGCTGTCCATGATCATCGTGCCCGCCGTGATCGTGCCGATCGTCGATGCCGATCGCGTAGTTGAACGGCTTGAACGCCGAGCCCGGCTGGCGGATAGCCCTTGCCCGCCACGTCGTACTGCGGCTGGAACTCGGGGCGGCTCGTCCGGGCGTAGTAGTCGGCGCTGCCGACGTAGGCCACGATCTCGCCGGTCTGGTAGTCCTGGGCGACGAGGGCGCCGTTGCGCAGGTTCTTGTCGCGCAGGTTCGCCATCCACGGCTCGTAGGTCAGGCCGAGGCGCTTGGCGTGGCCGCCGGGTCCTTGGCGTGCGGGACGATCGTGGCCGCCTTGACCCACTTCTCGGCGATCTTCTGCAGCTTCGTGTCCAGCGTCGTCGTGACGCGCAGGCCACCCTGGTCGAGCTGTCGCAGGTGGGCGTGTCCCCGCCGCACAGCTTGACCGCGAGCTCGTCGAGGACGGCCCAGACGAAGTGCGGCGCGATCCAGCGCGGCGTCGTCTGCGCTGGCGAGCAGGACCTCGTCCTTGGTCGCGGCCCGGAAGTCGGCGGCCGTGTACGTGTCGCCCGACATCGGCGTCCGGCCCTCGGCCAGCAGGCCCAGGATCGTGTCGCGCCGCTCGACGACGGTCGTGTCGGACGGGACGAACAGCTCGTGGCGGCCGTGGGGCACTCGCGCCCCTTCGGCGACCTCGGTCGTGCAGCGCTCGATCGGCGTTGCGGACCAGGTCGTAGTTGGACGGCGACTTGGGGAGGCCGGCGATGATCGCGGCCTGGGCCGGGGTGATCTCGTCCAGCGGGATCCCGAAGTACGACTCGACGGCCGCCTTCACGCCGTAGCTCTGGTTGCCGTAGTAGTTCTGGTTGAGGTAGGCGGTGATGATCTGTCTGCTTGCCTTCCTCGCCCGGGAACGCCTGGGTGACCCGGATGGACTGGATGATCTCCTTGAGCTTGCGCTCGATCGTCCGGTCCGGGTCCTGGACGAGCTCCTCATCGAGGAGCCGGTTGCGGACCAGCTGCTGGGTGATCGTCGAGGCGCCGCGGCTGTTGCCGCGCAGGGAGTCCACGGCCGCCGAGATGATGGCGACCGGATCGAAGCCGGCGTTCTCCCAGAACGTCTTGTCCTCGACCGCCGTCGTCGCATCGAGCAGGATCGGCGGGATCTGCTCGAACGTCACGACCTCGCGCTGGCTCTCGCCGAACCGCGCCAGCTCGACCGTGCCGGTCCGGTCGTAGATGATCGACTGCTCCTGGAGCGGGATCTGGGTCAGCGTCGCCGGGTCCTCGAGGTCCGACGCGAGATAGACGTAGCCGCTCACCGTGGCGACCGCGCCGATCACGCCGAGGCCGGCCAGGAAGAAGAAGGCGATGATCGCGAGCCAGCCGGCGGTGGTGGGGCTGGTGCGGGGGCCGCGCCGGCGGGGCGGCCGGCGGGCAGGTCGAGAGGCGGACGACAACTGGGACGGACTCCTGAGGGTGGGTATGGCGACCACCCAAGGATGCCGCAGTTACCCGGTTCGTGACGCGCGAGCCCGGTGTGTGATGGCACCGACGCACCGGAGAGATGCTCGGACCCGTAGTCGCGGGGGTACCAGGA
>CAVTWU010000017.1:0-412441 GCA_963738475.1 uncultured Chloroflexia bacterium | reverse complement strand
CGTGCTTGGCGGTGGGTCGAGGTCGTGGAAGGTCATCGCGGCCCCGACGATCCTGCTCGCGTTGCCTGGCGTGGAGGTCGTCGACGGCCTTGCGACCGAGCCGCCGCCGCTGGCCCCGGCTGAGTAGCGCCCTTCCCGCTCGTCTCCCGTAGCATTGTCGGTCGTGACCGACACCGGACCGACTTCCCCCAGCCGACCCAGCCGACCGCGCCCGATCCGCGCGCCGACCCGACGCCGCCCCGCCCGCCGCATCCAGACCGGCCCGATCCAGTACAAGGGTGAGGACCTGGAGCCCGAGCGCGGCCCGGGTCTCGGCTGCTTCGGATCCAGCTGGTCGTGCTGGTGTCCCTGATCGTCCTGACGCCCCTCAGCGTGTTCTGGCAGTGGCCGGCCGCTGCGAGCGCCGCCCTGCTGTTCATCGTCATCTTCCTGTTGCTGATCACCGGCCAAGCGATCATCTTCCTGCTCCGACTCGTGGCCGCCGATCGGCGGGGTCGACGTCGCCCGCTGCCGAGCGGCACGAAGACCGTCGGCGAGCTTGAGGACGAGGCCGGGTCCGATGCCGGCGCCGTCGCCGGCGGCGGAGTACCCGGAGCCCGACCCCAGCCCCGAGTCGCCGGCCGCCCCGGCCCGACCCGAGCCGCGCCGCGACGCCAGCGCGCTAAGGCACGCCCGGGGAGCGGTGGGCGGCCCCGCGCGGTCGGCCCCTTCGAACACGCTGAGCACATGGGGCGGGCCTCGGTCCGTTCTACACGCTCGACGCCGCCTACGCTCCCACGGCGACCTTTGATCGATCGTGGTCGGATCGTCGTCTGTCGGGCGGCGCGGTTCCGTCGTGGCGTGGGAAGCGGTCGGCCCGTCGGGTCGGTCGTGGCGCGGTCGGTCGTGGTGACGGACCGTTACGTCGACCGTCGCCCCATCTGCCGGCCCACCACCCTCCCGCCCCGCATCGCGCCCGGGCCACCGACCCCGTGCGACAATAGGCGCCGGGTCGCTCGGAGCGGCCGCTCACCGCATGGAGGATCCCGCACGGTGCCCGTGCTCGCGACCTACTTCTCCGTCCGCCGCGGCCGCGACCCGTTCTTCAAGTTCTTCATGCGCACGATCTTCCCGAGGCAGGTGAAGGACTACGAGGAGAAGTTCGGGATCCGCTTCATCGGCTGGTTCAACGTCGCCCACGGCTGGGACTTCGACAACGTCATCCTGCTCGACCTGCCCGACTACGCGACGCTCGACAAGCTCGAAGCCGACGAAGGCACCCGCGCGCTCGGCCACCGCGCCGGCGAGTGGATCTTCGAACGCCACCACTCGATGTTCCTGCGCGAGCGCATGGGACCCGACCTCGAGTACCACCCGTAGACGACCCGACAGCACGGAGGCGACCATGGATAGCCACAACGACCTGCTCGGGGAGCTCGCGGCGGATGCCGCCCTCGAGCGCTCCGACTTCATCGTCCAGGCCACCGAGCAGCTCCGCAGGTTCCTCGACCACCACAGCGACCGGATCGCCGCGATCGGCGGCCTGACGCTCATCGACGACGAGCCCGACTACCTGTCGATCGCCCCGGACCTCTCGTTCCGCAGCCGCAGCCGCTATCTCGACGACGTGACCGGCGAGTGGGTCAGCGAGACCGAGGTCATCGAATCCGCCGCCGAGCTGGTCGAGCTCTACAACCCCGCCGACATCTACGCCGCGTTCGCCGAGGCCGCCCGCGAGGCAGCCGGGATGCACGCCGAGCCGACCGCCGAGGGCGACCTGATCGAGGTCGCCGGGATCTCGGCGGTCGAGACGCTGAGTGGTCGCCTGGGCGAGGACCCGTACGCCGCCGCCGCCGACTCGTGGGCCGCCGGCCAGGCCGGTCCCCGCTCGATGCCGAGGACGACGAGCAGGCCGCGCCTCGCCTGTACGACCTCGCGCTCGAGTACCAGGAGCGCAGCCAGCGCAGCGAGGCGCGCCTGCTCGACCAGTTCGAGGGGCGTCGGCCGCGCTGGTCGCGGTCATCGGCGACCTGATCATCGTCGACGACGACGACGAGCGGCTGTCCTGACCGCCACGGCGGTTCCGTGCCGAGGTCATCCCCGAGGACGCCGACGACGAGTGGCGGACCCTCGAGACGCCGACGAGCTGGTCGAGTTCTACGACCCGACCGATGTCTTCGGCGACCTGGCCGACGCGCTGGCCGAGGCGTTCCCGTCGGTCGCGCCGGAGCTCGCGACGCTGAGGACGGCGCCGAGGGCGACGGCGCGAAGCCGACGGGGCCGACGCCGAGACCGCCGAGGCCGCGACGACGGCGACGACGCCGACGCGGCCGAGGACGAGCCGACCGCGTGACGATGCGGCTCGCGGCCGCGGAGCTGGTCGAGAGCCGGGAGATCCTGCCGGGCCAGTGGCTCCAGTCGTACCACGCCCCGGAGCTCGCCGACCGGCTCGCGCGCCGGCCAGTTCGTCCACGTCCGCCCGGGCGACCTCTCCGGGATGATCCTGCGGCGCCCGTTCTCGCTCAACACGACGGACGCCGCGACCGGCATCGTGACGATCCACTTCCGGGTCATCGGCCGCGGCACGGACTGGTTCACCCGGCTGCGTCCCGGTGACTCGATCGACATGCTCGGACCGCTCGGCCGACCGTTCGAGGTGGACCCGCGCTCGCAGCACCTGCTGCTGGTCGCCGGCGGGCTCGGGATCGCCGGGGTCCGGATGCTCGCCGACGAGGCGATCCGCGACGGGCGCCAGGTCACGCTGCTGTTCGGGGCGGCGTCGGCGCGCGAGGTCTACCCGTCGAACCTGCTGCCCGACGAGGTCGAGTACATCGTCGCCACCGACGACGGCACGCTCGGCCACCACGGCTACGTGACGGACCTCGTGCCCGAGTACGAGGCCTGGGCCGACCAGGCCTTCGCCTGCGGCCCGGCCGCGATGCTCGCGGTCGCTGGCCGGTCTCGCCGCCGGTCGGCGAGAGCGACTGGGCGTGGCCAAGCTCGGCCGCAAGCGCGGCGGCGGCAAGGCCGACCCGCCGGGCTCGCCGGCCGCTCGGCGGAAGGCGTTCCTGCAGGTCTCGATGGAGCAGAACATGGGCTGCGCGGTCGGGGCGTGCCTGGGCTGCGTCGTGATGGCCACGAGCGGTCCGCCGCAGCGGGTCTGCCGCGAGGGCCCGGTCTTCGCGGCGGAGGAGCTCGCCTGGGAGAGCACCTGGCGATGACGACGCGGGATGCGGCGGCGCGGAGCGCGACCGTCGACCTGTCGGTCGACCTCGGGCGCGGGCTCGTCCTGCCGAACCCGATCCTCGTCGCGTCGGGCACGTTCGGCTACGGCATCGAATACGGCGACGTCGTGGACGTCGACCGGCTCGGCGGGATCTGCTGCAAGGGGACGACGCTCAAGGCGCGGATCGGCAACCCGACGCCGCGCGTGACCGAGACGCCGGCCGGGATGCTCAACTCGATCGGCCTCCAGAACCCGGGCGTCGACGCGGTCATCGAGAAGTACGCCGAGACCTGGACGACCTGGCGGGTCCCGGTGATCGTCAACGTCGCCGGCGAGTCGGTCGAGGACTACGTCGAGGTCGCCCGGCGGCTCGACGGCGTCCCGGGCGTCGCCGGCATCGAGCTGAACATCTGCTGCCCGAACGTCGGCGCCGGCGGGCTCCAGTTCGCCATCGATGCCGGCGCGGCCGCCGAGGTGACCGCGGCCGTCCGCGCGCGCCACGGACCTGCCGCTGCTCGTCAAGCTGTCGCCGAACGTCGCCGACATCCGGCCGATCGCGCGGGCCATCGCGGACGCCGGCGCCGACGCGCTGACCGCGATCAACACGCTGTCGGGGATCGCCGTCGCGCCGGGTCGGACGCGGCCGCTGCTCGGCAACATCTACGGCGGCCTGTCCGGCCCGGCGGTCAAGCCGGTCGCGCTCCGGATCGTCTACGAGGCGGCCCAGGCGGTGAGCATCCCGGTCGTCGCCATCGGCGGCGTGACCGACCTCGCCGACGTGCTGGACTTCCTCGCGGTCGGTGCGGTCGCGGTCCAGGTCGGCACGGCGATCTTCGCCGACCCGACGCTGCCGGTCCGCCTGGTCGACGAGCTCGAGGCGGAGTGCGCGGCGCGTCGGCGCGGCGACGCTACCGCGACCTCATCGGCACGGCGCTGCCCGAAGCGCGGCCCGGCGCGCCGTCCGTCAAGGGCGTCGAGTACCGCCCGTAGCCCGTCGGAACGCCGAATGCACATGGTATGGTATGTGCATGTTCAGTGAACGAACCCAGGTCCTGCTCTCGCCGGAGCAGCTCGCGCGCCTCAAGCGGATCGCCGAGCGCGAGGGCGATCCGTCGGGGCGGTCATCCGGAGGCGGTCGACGCCTTCGTCGAGGCCGAGCCCGACCGCGCCAGCGGGCGCTCGAGCGCCTGCTCGCGATGAACGCACCGGTCGACGACTGGGAGGTCATGAAGGCGCAGATCCTCAAGAGCCAGCTCGGCGACTGGTGACCGTCTTCATCGATACGGCGGTCATCATGTATGCCACCGGCGCGGACCATCCGCTGCGCGAGCCGTCTCGCCGCGTCCTCGCCCGGATCGGTTCGGGCGAGCTCGACGGCGTCATCTCGTCCGAGGTCATCCAGGAGATCCTGCATCGGTTCATCAGCATCAGGCGCCCGACGGAGGGCCTGGCGCAAGCTCGCCGAGGCCATGGACTTCTTCGCACCCGTCCTGCCGATCACGCACGCGCTGATGCGACGCGTCCCGGACCTGGCCGCGCAATATCCGCCCCTCGACGCCGCGCGACCTCGTCCACGTCGCGACCTGCATCCACGAGGGCATCACCGACATCGTCAGCCCGGACCGGGCCTTCGACCAGGTCGCGGAGGTCCGCCGCATCGATCCGCCCGCGTTCGCCGACCCGTTGTTCCAGCCCGCGTAGACTTCGAGCGTGACGACCATCAAGCCAGCCCTCGACATCGCCGCGCGCGCCGCCGTCGCCGCCCGCACCGAGGCCCTGTTCCGGGCCTCCGGCGCGTTCCGCGAGGGCCACTTCCTGCTCAAGAGCGGCCGCCATGGCGACGCCTACGTCGAGAAGTTCCACGTCCTTCCGGATCCCGGCCGCGACCAGCGAGCTGTGCGGGTTCTGGGCGGCCCACGTCCGCGACGGCGCCGGCGCGCCGACTGGTCGACCTGGTCGCCGGCCCGACGACCGGCGGCGTCATCCTCGCCTTCGAGACCGCCCGCCAGCTCGGGCGTCCGCTCGATCTTCGCCGAGGAGGTCCGCGAGGACGACGGGTCGTCGCATCGCGAGTTCCGGCGCGGCTTCCACATCGAGCCCGGCGAGCGGGTCCTGCTCGTCGACGACATCCTGACGACCGGCGGCTCGCTGCTGGCGATGCTCCCGGCCGTCGAGGCGATGGGCGGCG
Organism: uncultured Chloroflexia bacterium; assembly: GCA_963738475.1. Lineage (GTDB taxonomy): Bacteria > Chloroflexota > Limnocylindria > Limnocylindrales > CSP1-4 > SPCO01. The sequence goes on along the minus strand of CAVTWU010000017.1, from coordinate 407,048 downwards.
AGATCGTCGAGTGCGTCGTGCTGGTCGACCGGAGCGGCGGTCGGGCGACCCTGACCTCGCCGACGACCGGTCGGACGTACCCGCTCCGCTCGCTCTGGCAGCTGGACCTGCCGACGTTCGAAGCCGGGCGCCGACGACCTGCCCGCGCTGCGCCGACGGCACGCCGCTGTACGCGCCGGGGAGCACCGGGACCGGTCCGGCCGGGGCGGGCGCGGGCCTCGGCCTGACGATGGAGCCGCGCTTCCGGAACTATCTCGTCCTCGCCGCGGTGCTGTTCATCGGCCTGGCGACGGCCTGGCCGTCTACGTCGGCCGGCCCGGGACGCGCGACCCGAACCAGCCGCCGGACGCCGACGCAGGTCGTCGGGGTGATCGTGCGGGTCGACTCCGAGGGCTTGACCGACGTCCGCGGCTTCGCGCTCCGGACGGACGCCGACGCGGACATGCAGTTCTCGCTGGAGCGCCTCGAGAACGGCGCGAGTTCCCGCCCGGGCACCTCGTCGAGCACCAGGCGTCGTCCCAACCGGTCATGGTCTGGTTCGAGGCGGACGGCGGGATCAACTACGCGCTGTGGCTGGCGGACGCGGAACAGTCCGGCTGAGCGCGGACCGTCCGGCTGACGGGCCGCGGTCAGGGGGCGCTGATGGTCGCCAGGATGTCGCTCGAGTTCCCGGTCCGAGATCGCGACCTCGTACGAGCCGCGGACGATCCCGTCCCGGTCGACCGCGAACATCCACGGCTCGAAGTAGAGGCCCCACTCGTTCGTCGTCTGGGCCGCCTGCAGGTTGCCGTTCGCGTCGAGCTTCGGGGTCAGCTGGCCGGCGATCTCGGCCTCCTCGAGCTGGTACGGCTCGACGTTGATGAACGTCACGTCCGGGTTCGCCGCGGCGACCGGCTTGAGCCGGTCGAGCGTCGGCCCGCACTGGGCGGTCGCGCAGAACTTCGGCGTGGCGAAGACCAGGAAGAACGGCTTGTGGGCGTCCAGGGCGTCGGCGACCGACGTCTCGTAGAACGCCGGGTCCGGGTGCTGGTCGGTCGAGATCCGCCAGAGCTCGCCGCCGACGTCCTTGAGCGTCGGGGACTTGGAGACCGGGGCCGGCTCGCCGACCGCGACCCACGGCGAGTCGTCGTGGACCTCGAAGAGGACGCGGGTCGGTCTCGGCGGGCGAGCCGGGCGCCTCGGTCGTGAACTCGGCGCCCCACTGGCCCGCCTCGGGCAGGGTCACGTTCGCGATGTACATGCCGCGCTCGTCCTGGATCGTCCAGATGAACTCGCCGTCCACGGTGGCGACCGGCGTGTTCGGGTCCTTGCCCAGGTCGTAGAACGCGACCGGACGCCGTCCGATCCGGCGCGCTCACGTCCCGCTGGTCCGTGTCGAGGAACAGGAACAGGATCCGGGCCGGGCCCGCAGTTGATGTAGTTCGAGACGAGCAGCGGGGTCAGGGTCGGCGCGGTCGCCGGAGGGCCCCAGGCGGCCAGGTCCTCGGCGGCCGGCGTCGGCGCGGTCGGGCAGGTCGCGCCGGCGGCGGGCGATGTCGCCGGCGATGCGGCAGGCGTCGCGCTGGAGCCAGGGGATGCCGGCCCGGCGCAGGCGGCGACGAGCAGGAGCGCGCCGAGGAGGCTCGCGCCCCTGTGGATCCGTGGCATGCCGACAATGTACCGCCGACGCCCGGAAGCGCCGGTGGCCCGTCGAGCGTGCCGCCGGGTCCTCCTCGTGGTCGCGCGCGATAGAATGGCCGCCTCGTGACGCGCTTCCAGAAGCTTGCCGCCGTGACCCTCGTGACCGCCCTCGTGCTGGTCACGCTGGGCGTCATCGTGCGGGTCACCGACTCCGGCCTCGGTTGCCCCGACTGGCCGTTCTGCTACGGCAAGATCCTGCCGCCGATGGACGACTACAAGGCGTGGCTGGAGTGGATCCACCGGACCGTCGCGGCGGTCATCGGCGTCGCAGATCCTGGCCCTCGCCGTCCTGGCCGTCCTCGACTATCGCGGTCGCCGCTCGATCATCCTGCCGGCCTTCGGGGCCGTCCTGCTCGTCGGGTTCCAGGCCTGGCTCGGGCGCGAGACGGTCCGCCTCGGCAACAGCGGCGAGTCCGTCACGGCCCACCTGGCGAGCGCGATGCTCCTGGTCGGGCTGCTGGTCTACCTGACGGTCCGGCCGGCCTATCCGGCCCGGCTCGACCGGCGGCGCCAGCCAGCGGTTCACGCTCCTCGCCGGGTTCGCGGCGGTCGCCACGTACGCCCTGCTCCTGTTCGGATCGCACGTCACCGCGACCGCGTCCGCGCTCGTCTTCCCCGACTGGCCGCTGATGGGCGGCACGCTCCTGCCGGCGATCACCGACGTGACCTCGGCGCAGGTGCTGCATCGGTACGTCGCGGCCATCGTCGGGCTCATCGTCCTGGCCGTCGCCGTCATCGCCTGGCGGACGCAGCGCGCCCACCCGGCCCTCGTGCGCCTGGCCGTCTGGTCCGCGATCCTGTTCGGGATCCAGATCGTCGTCGGCGGCCTGCAGATCCTCACCCAGCTGGCCGGTTGGGCGCAGGTCCTGCACCTCTCGCTCGGCACGGTCATCTGGGCGATGCTCGTCGGGCTCGCGTTCAGCAGCTACTACACGGCTCGCGCGACGGTCCCGGCCGGGTCCGGTCTGGGTTCCGCCGCGGATCCGGACCTCGCGGACGCGAGCATCACCGGCGCGACCCCCGGCGAACGCACCCGCGGCGACAGCGTCCGCGCCTACATCGCGCTGACCAAGCCACGGATCATCGAACTGCTGCTTGTCACCACCGTCCCCGCGATGGTGCTGGCCACGCGCTTCGTCCCCGGCACGGCCGCCGACGGCGGCACGGACTGGGCGGCCTGGGGCGTGCTGGTCTTCTGGACGCTGGTCGGCGGCACGCTCGCGGCCGGCAGCGCCAACGCGATCAACTGCTACCTGGACCGCGACATCGACCTGCTCATGGCCCGGACCCGCCGCCGCCCCCTGCCGGCCCACCAGGTCGAGCCCGAACGGGCGGTCGTCTTCGGCTTCGTGCTCGGGGTCATCTCGTTCGCGCTGATGGCCTGGTTCGTGAACCTGCTGGCGGCGTTCCTGACCCTGCTGGCGATCGCGTTCTACGTCGTCATCTACACGATCATGCTCAAGCGGGCGACGCCGCAGAACATCGTCATCGGCGGGGCGGCCGGCGCCCTGCCGCCGGTCATCGGCTGGGTCGCGGTCACCGGGCACATCGGCATCCCGGCGCTGCTCCTGTTCGCGATCGTCTTCTACTGGACGCCGCCGCACTTCTGGGCGCTGTCGCTGCGGATCCGCAAGGACTACGCCGCGGCCGGCGTGCCGATGCTCCCCGTCGTCAAGGGCATCCCCGAGACGACCCGCCAGATCGGCCTGTACACGATCCTGCTGGTCGCCGTGTCGCTCGTCCTGTGGGCCGTGGCCCCGATGGGCCTGATCTACCTCGGCGCGGCGATCGGCCTCGGGGCGGTCTTCCTCTGGCAGGCCTACGAGCTGTGGAAGCGCGGCTCGTCCGAGGCGGACTCGACCGTCGGGGCGATCGCGCTCTACAAGTACTCGATCAGCTACCTGAGCCTGCTGTTCGCCGCGGTCGCGCTGGACGCGCTGGTCCTCATCCGGATCTAGGCGCTCGCCGCCGGAGCGTCACTCGCCGAGGACGCCCTCGGCTTCGAGCCGGGCGCCGCCGCCGCCGGCCCGACCCGGTCGTCGCGGTCCGACGACGCGCAGGAAGACCTGGATGACCGGCCCGATCCCGAGCGCGAACACGACCGGTCCCCGAGGCCGATCGTCCCGCCGAGCGCCCAGCCGATGACGAGCACGATGAGCTCGATGGCGGTCCGCGCCCGCCGGATGGACCAGCCGAATCGATGGTGCAGGCCGGTCATCAGGCCGTCGCGCGGCCCCGGTCCGAGGTCCGCCGAGAGGTAGGTCGCGCTGCCGAGGCCGATGACGAGGACGCCGCCGATCATGAGCAGGAGCTGGGTCGGGACGGTGTCGGCCGTGGGGATGATCGCGATCGCCCAGTTCGTCGACGCGCCGATGAGGACGACGTTGAGGAGCGTCCCGAGGCCGGGCCGTTCGCCCAGCGGCCACCACAGCAGCAGGATCGGGATCCCGAGCAGGATGCTGACCGTGCCGATCTGGAGGCCGAGCTGGTCCGCGAGGCCCTGGTGGAGCGCCTCCCACGGCCCGAGTCCGAGGCCGGACTCGACCATCATCCCGATGCCGACCCCGAACAGGACCAGCCCCACGAGCAGGCCGGGTAGGCGCGGCAGCGCCGCCCGGAGGTCGAACCGCTCACGCATCAGCCGGCGCGCGGCGAGGTCGGCGAGCAGCGGTTCGGCCGTGAGCGGGCCGCCGAGCAGGTCGCGCAGCAGGTCCGCCGGCGAGCGCGAGGCGCCCGGCGCGAACAGGGCCTCCGACGACGAACGCGAACCAGCCCGGATCGCCGTCCCACCACGGACCGCGGACCTCGTGGATCCGCGCCCGGACCGCGGCGGCGACGATGGCCGACAGCGCGTAGTTGGCGAGGTAGCCGGGCGCGTCGATCAGCTGGCCGCGGACGGCCCACCACGACCACTCGGGGTGGGGGACGACGCCGAGGCCCTCGTGGGTCGAGCTCGGACCAGACGTCGTTCGGGCGGCGGTCCGGATGCCGGTGGAGCTCGATCTCGAACAGCGCCCAGCAGACGTCGAGCATCACGCTGCCGTACCGGTCCAGGAGGGCCTCGCGGGGCTCGGCCGCGTCGCCGAGCCAGCGCCGCTGCCAGGCGGGTTCGGTCACGTCCCAGCCCAGGATGTCGGCGGTGGCCTCGAGGAACGCGGCGGACGACATCGGGTACTCGCTGAAGGCCGGACGGGTCGCGAGGCCGGCCGCCGCCAGGGCGTGGCCGCTCTCGTGGAGGAGCTCCTGCAGGTTGCCGACGCCACCCTCGGCGTACGTGGCGAAGACCCACGGCGAGCGGTTGCGCCAGCCGGTCGGGGAGGCCGGGTCCGCCTCCAGCCCCGTCCCGATCGTGAACGCCACGGGGATGACCGGGCGACCGTCCCGTGGCAGGACGTCGTAGCGGATGTCGAGGTCGGCCGGGGCCGCGCCGAGGGTCGCGAGGTACGCGTGGTTCAGCGGCAGCAGGCGGTCCTGCGGGACGCGCGCGTCCAGTCGTCGGCCCGCGGCGCCCACCGCGAACCGGTAGTCCCACGGCTCCAGCTCGCCGGGACCCATCACCTCGCGCCACGCTCGCAGGATGGAGCGGAACGTCGCCTCGGCGGTCCCGGGCGGCATCCCGAGGGCGACCGCGTTGGCCTCGATCGTCGAGCCGTGCTCGGCCCAGCGGGCGGCGCTCGCCCGGACGAGCCGCCGATACGGGCTGGCGTCGCCGCCGTCGCCGTCCACCGCCCGCCAGACCGGGGCCATGGCCTCGAAGATCGCGCGACGAGCCGCCGGATCCGGCTCGCTGCCGAGGCGGCCCAGGGCCGTCAGCCGATCGATCGTCTCGCCGCCGACCCGGATGCTCGACGCCGCGACGCCGTAGCGCCGGTACATCGACGCCCGGAGCGATCGGATCGACGCGTCCTCGTCGGCGGCGCCGCCGGTCGTCGGCGCGCGCGCCGGGTGTCGGCTCGAGCTCGTCGAGCCACTCGAGGGCGGCGCGCATGTTGTCGAGCGCGGCGCGGTCCGCGGCGGTCGCGCCCGTCACGGTCCGTCTCGGTCGACGCGAGGATGTCGTCGAAGGCGCGGCGTCGGCGTCGATAGCGCCCGGCCAGGGCCCGCGTGGAGCCGCCCGCCGGGTCCGCGGGCGCGCCTCGCGTCCGCGCCACGACCAGGTCGCCGAAGGCCGCGCAGCAGCCCGGCGAACGCCGCTTCTGTCGCCTCGATGCCATCTCGCGCCATGGCCCGAGGATACGCGGCAACGGTCGGCGCCTGTCACCATGCGGGCATGGAGATCCACTTCCTCGGCGGCGCGACCACCGTGACCGGGTCGCAGTTCCTGCTCGTCACGGATCGGGCCCGCGTCCTCATCGACTGCGGCATGTTCCAGGGCAGCCCCAACGAGTCGATCCGCAACCGGATCCCGTTCGACTTCGAGCCGTCGGAGCTGGACGCCGTGCTGCTGACCCACGCCCACCTGGACCACTGCGGCCTGCTGCCGGTCCTCGGCCGCGAGGGCTACACGCGGCCCGATCCACGCCACCGCCGGGACCGTGGAGCTGGCGACGGTCGTGCTGCTGGACTCCGGGCATCTCCACGAGGAGTTCGCCAAGCGCGACGCCCGCTGGGAGAAGCGCCACCCGGAGCAAGGTCGCCGCGGACGACCGCAAGCAGGCCGACGCGTACCAGGCGGCCCTGGACCTCGCCGAGGACGGCGAGGACGGGGTCCTGGGCGGGCCGGCGGCGCGACCGAGGCCGGCGAGCACGTCGCGACGACCATCGAGCCCGACCGAACGCCGACGGCGCCCGACTCCTGGCCGCGCGACCCCGAGGCGGAGCTGCGCGCCCAGCCCGCCGCGATCGACATCGACCTCGACGCGCCGCTCTACACGGTCAAGGACGCCGAGGCGCGTCCTGCCGCAGTTCTCGCCCGTCCACTACGGCGAGGAGCTGGAGGTGGCGCCCGGGCGTCCACGCCACGTTCCTCGATGCCGGCCACATCCTCGGCTCGGCGATCATCCGGGTCCGCGTCACGGACGCACGACGGCGGCGAGGAGCGCGTCATCGTGTTCTCGGGCGACGTCGGGCGGCCCGGCACGCCGATCCTGCGCGACCCGACGGTCATGACCGGCGCCGACTACGTCCTGGTCGAGTCCACCTACGGCGGTCGCGAGCACGAGCCGGAGGCCGAGGCGATCCGCATCCTGGCCGAGACGATCCGGATGGTCGCGGAGGCGGACGGCGTCCTGCTCGTGCCGTCGTTCGCGATCGGGCGGACGCAGGAGGTCGTCTGGGAGCTGGACCGGCTCATCGAGCGCGGCGAGATCCCGCTCCTGCCGCTCTACCTGGACTCACCGATGGCCCAGAAGGCGTCCGACATCTACCGCCACCACCCCGACTACTACGACGAGGAGACGGCCAAGCTCCTGCGCGACGGCGAGTCGCCGCTGGACTACCCGAACCAGATCGTCGTGCGCGACTACAAGGCATCGCAGGCGATCGCCAGGGCGCCGCGGCCGTACATGATCGTGGCGTCCAACGGGATGCTCACCGGCGGCCGCGTCGTCGGCCACCTGCGCAACCTCATCGACGACCCGACCGCGACGATCCTGTTCGTCGGCTACCAGGGCGAGGGCACGCTGGGGGCGCACCTCCAGGCCGGCGCCGAGACGGTCAAGCTCGACGGCCAGGTCCGGCGCGTCCGCTGCCAGGTCCGCTCGATCAGCGGCTTCTCCGCCCACGCGGACGAGAGCGAGCTGCTCGACTGGCTGCGGGCGTTCGGGGCCGGCCGCCAGCCGGGCGATCCCGGGCTACCCGCGCAAGGTCTTCCTCGTCCACGGCGACCCCGAGGCCCAGGTCGCGCTGGAGCCCAAGGTGCGCGACCTGGGCTACGCCACCCACGTCCCGCACTGGCACGAGCGGGTCACGCTGGACTGACGCATCAGGGAGCTGCCGACCCGAGCGCGAAGATCTCGCCGCCGGTCGTGCCGCCGAAGAGCATGCCCGGAGGCGATGGTCGTGCCGATCTCGACCTGCCCGCCCAACGCGCGCGCTCCAGAGCGTGGACCCACTTGCTCGCATCGATCGCATAGACCTTCAGATCCTTCGCGAGGACGTACACGATCTCGCCAGCGATCCCGGCGGGCGCCGCACCGACGATGGCTTCGTCGAACGTCCACGTCACGGCCCCATCCTTCGCTGACAGGGCGTACAGCCCACCATCGACAGCGCTCACGTAGACCGTGTCGTCGTCGACCGACGGCGACCGCAGGAAGGTCCCTGCCGGCGGCTTGAACGTCCAGATCGTCGCACCGTCGGAGGCATCGACGGCGAGCAACTTCGCGGTCGTCGTCCGACGAGCCGTCGCATACACCACGCCATCGCGGACCGCGGTCGTGGCGAAGTGGGTGCTGTGCGTGTCGAGTGTCCAGACCGCGGTCCCGCTGGACGCGTCGATCGCATGCAGGACGCCGTCCTCGCTGCCGACATAGACGACCCCGTCCGCCGCTGCCGGCGCATGGGCGATCGAACCATCCGTTGCGTACGTCCACCGGACGGCGCCGGTCTCGGCATCGAACGCCGTCAGCCCCTTCGTCCCGCCACCGACCACCATGTCATCGATCGGGAGCGGGCTGGCGTCCTTGTCGAAGGTGCCCGGCTGGCGCCAGATCTCGTGTCCGTCGGTCGCCGACAGGGCCGCGATCGGAGAAGTCCCGTCCGACGACGTAGACCTGACCACCAGCGACGGCTGGAGACCCGGCGTAGTCCTTCGCCGGTGAGGTCCAGCGCGCCTCGCCTGTCGCGCTGTCCAGGGCCCTGACGGTCCGATCGCCGGCCACGATGTACAGGACGCCATCGACGATGGCCGGACCGGATTCGATCCGGCCCGTCGTCTCGACGGACCAGGCGACCACTCGCCGGGCCGGACGGGCCCGACCCGTCCGCTTCGCCGGTGCGACCGAGGCCGCCCTTGTACATCGGGTAGTCGGAGGCTTCGAACGACCGGGCTCGACGGCGCGATGGTGGCCCCCGAGCCGCCACACGACGTCGCGGCCAGCGCGCCGGCGACGGTGAAGACGAGCAGACGGATGGCTGCGGCACGGACGGACATGTCGGCTCTCCTGGCCCAGGTCGGAAGCCGGATGGGATCCGTGCCTGTCGATCGGTACGACGCCGTCGCGGGCCGGAACGCTCAGCCGCGGGTCCGGTTCGTCACGGGTCTGTCCCGAGCGCGAGGATGTCACCGGTGCTGGTCGCCACCACGATGCGGCCGTTGGCCGACGGCCGTCCCCGCGTCCGCCAGCCCGCCGATCGCGATACTCCAGTGCGTGGAGCCGGTCAGCCGATCGATACGCGATGACGCGGAGGTCCTCCGTGCAGGCGATGAGATCGTCACCTGCGATGGCGATGGCGGCCACCGATAGGGTCGCGTCGTCGTTGGTCCAGAGCAGCGACCCTCCAGCGGTCGAGACCGCGTAGGTCGGACCGCCGACCGTGCCGACGTAGGCGGCGTCAGCGTCCACGGACGGCGTGCGGAAGCCCAGGCCTGACGGGGATCGGAACGCCCAGCGCTGGACGCCGGTCGACACATCCAACGCGAACAGCGTGTCGCCCTCGGCGGTCGGTGCCGTCGCGTAGAGCACCCCATCCCGGATGACCGGCGTCGCGAACGCTCCGGTGGCGATCTGGACGCGACCAACGCTCGACGCCCGTGGCCGCGTCGATGACATGGATGACGCCGTCGTCGCTCCCGGCAACGACGATGCCGTCCGCTCCGGCCGCCGACCGCTCGATCCCGCCGCCGGTCGGCAACGTCCAGCGTGTCGTGCCCGTGGCGGCATCGAACGCGACGAGGCCATCCGGTGTCCCGGCGACCACGAGTCCGTCCAGCACGAGCGGACTCGAGAGCGGGTAGATCGAGTCGCCGCTTCGCCACCGCAGCGCGCCGCTGGCGGCGTCGAGCGCCGAGACGGAGAAGTCGCGCCCCAGGACGAACATCAGCCCGTCGGCATAGGCCGGGGATCCGACGTAGGTCGGCACCCTCGGACGACCCACGACTCCTCGCCGTCCACCATCGATAGCGCGTGGGCGCGATGGTCGCCTCCGACGACATACGCGACCCCGCCGGCGATCGCCGGACTCGACTCGGTCGTGCCACGGATCGAGACGGACCAGATCGTGCCGACCGGAGCGATCGGTGCCGGTCCGCCGACCTCGCCGGTCCGCCCTGGGCCACCCTTGTACATCGGGAAGTCACCGAGCGGCAGCGCTGCGGGCCCGTTCGTCGCCGGAAGCAGCTGGACCGCCACGAGCAGCGCGATCAAGCCGAGCGCCAGCGTCGCGAGGCGCCTGGTCCACGCCGTCGCCCGGAGTCCGATGTCTCGAGCTGGCAGGGTCGGTCGGCGTGGCAGCGCGCCAGAACGCCGAACCACGCACCCGGTATGCCGCTTCGTCGGGCGGACCCGCGCCGAGCGCGCGTTCGATCCGGTCGTCGTTCATCGGCCGGGTCCACTGCCGGGTTGCGCCGCCAGTCGTGATCGCAGGGTGTGCATCGCCTGCGTGGCGTGGCTTCGCGCCGCGCTGTCGGTGATGCCGAGGATCAAGCCGATCTGGTCGAATGGGAGGTCGGCCCGGAATCGCAGGTACAGCACCTGGCGTTGTCGCGGCGGCAACCGATCCACTTCCCGCCAGACCGCGACTCGATCCGTCGGGTCGTCCGGCCGCGGAGGCCGTCACGGTCCGCTCGCCGATCCTTGCGACCAGCGCGGCGACCCGGCGCCTGAGACGGTGCTCGTCCATCGCCAGCCGATAGGCCGCTCGATACGCCCAGCCCTTCGGATCGACCACGATCGTGCCCCGCTGGAGTTCCGCCCACAGCCTGGTCAGGCTCTCCTGGACGCAGTCTTCCGCCTGCTGGTCCGTCAGTCCCAACCGGCGGACGAACCCGAACAGGGCCTGGCCGTGCCGCGCCTCCAGGTCCGCGACCATGTCGGCCGCGTCGTGTGCCTCATCGAGCCACGGCGCGCGCCCGGCGGCCTCCTCGTCCATCGAGACCATGGTGCGCTCGACCGGCTGTGCGCCGCCGGGCGAGGACGCGAGTGAGATCGACAGCGTGGGTGACAGGATGGCTGACTCCAGGCAGGAGGCGTTGATCGGCTCCGATACATCGACGCCTGGCCAGACCGAAACGCTCAGGCGACTTGCGACGCATCAGGCGCGACGCAGGTCGAGACGCTGGCCGCGTCGGATACGAGCGCGCCGCCGTCCCGCTACGCTTGCGCGCATGCGACCCAGCCTGAACATCCTGGAGCCCGAGCTCATCGTGCGCATCGTCGACGAGGCGATGCGCGTCCTGTCCGAGACGGGCATGGAGATCCGCGGCGCGGAGATGCGCCAGCGGCTCGTCGACCACGGGCTGCCGCTGGACGCGAACGGGCGGATCCACTTCCCGCGCGAGGTCGTGGAGGCCGCGATCGAGAGCGCCCCGTCGTCGTTCTGGCTGTACGACCGCGACGGCAACCCGCACGCCGACATCGGGGGCGACCGGGTCCACTTCATCCCGGGCTCGTCCGGGCTGAAGATCCTGGATCACCGGACCGGCGAGACGCGCCTCGCGAACTCCACCGACTTCGTGGAGTACGTGCGCCTGGGCGACGGCCTGACCAACATCCCGTACCTCGCCACGGCCTTCTCGACGAACGACGACATCGAGGCCGCAGGTCTCGGACGCCTGGCGCCTGTTCATGACCCTGACGAACTCGAAGAAGCCGGTCGTGTCCGGGGCGTTCACGGAGCACGGCGTGCCGCGGATGGCCGCGATGATGGAGCTGTTCCGCGACGGCAAGGCGGACCTCATCGCCCGCCCGATGAGCATCTTCACGATCACCGCGACCGGCAACTTCCGGTACAGCGAGGACTCGTGCCAGAACATGATCGACTGCGTCGAGGCCGGCATCCCGGTCGAGATCGTGCCGGTCACGCTGATGGGCCTCATCGCCCCGGTCACGGTCGTCGGGGCCACGGTCTTCCACACGGCGGACGTGCTGGCCGGGATCACGATGGCCCAGGTCATCCGACCGGGCGCGCCCGTGCTGTTCGGTGGCGCGCCGGCCACGTTCCACATGAAGATCGCCAGCTCGCCGATGTCGGCCATCGAGGCGCTCCAGCTCGACGCGGCCTACGTCGCGGTCGCCAAGTACCTCGGCCTGCCGACCCAGTCGTACATGGCCCTCACGGACGGCCCGATCCTGGACGCGCAGGCCGGGGCGGAGACGTTCGGCAGCGCGCTCATCGCGGCGCTGGCGGGCGTGAACTCGGTGTCCGGGCCCGGGATGCTGGACTTCCTGCTCGTGTTCAGCCTGCCCAAGCTCGTCTTCGACGACGAGATGTGCGCCCAGGCGCTTCGATTCGTGCGCGAGGTGAAGGTCGCCGACGACCTGCCGGTCAACGAGCTGATCGACCAGCTGATGGCGGACCAGCACCTGATCATGGCGCCGCACACCACCGCCCACTGGCCGGAGGAGCTGTACCTGCCCAGCGCGATCGTGGACCGCGACAACCGCGAGGCGTGGCTGCGGGCCGGCGGCAAGGACACGTACCAGCGCGCCTGCGAGGAAGTGGATCGCCGGCTCGCGGAGTACGTGCCGCTCGAGACCGACCTGCTGATCGAGGAGGAGCTGCGCTCGATCATCCGGTCCGGGCTGGTGTCGCAGACGGACCTGCCGGTCCTGCCGCCCGCGCCGCAGCCGACGGCCCGTGCGGATGCCGGCGGTGGCCGTCGACGCAATCTCCGACGGGAGCGCCCGGCCGACTGATCCGATCCGAGGGAGGGGCCATGGCACGCATCCGGGATGCCGTCCTCATCGCGAGTGGCGACCTGCGCGAGACCGCCAACCGACTCGGCTGGGCGGCGCAGCAGGAGCTGGAGGGCCACGTCGGCGACGCCTTCGCGCGACACGGCGTCCGCGTCCGGCGCGGCCATCCGGCCGAGACGCCGGCCGGCCACGGGTTCATCTCCAGCCAGCGGATGGGGATGGATGTCTTCGCCGGCATCGACCGTGACGCGCCACTCATCGTGGCCGAGGCGGTCTGGCAGTACAGCCACCACGTCCTGGCGGGCCTCCGCCGCCATCGCGGCCCGATCCTGACCGTCGCCAACTGGAGCGGGACGTGGCCGGGCCTCGTCGGGATGCTCAACATCAACGCGTCGCTGACCAAGATGGGTCGTCCGTACAGCACGGTCTGGGGCGAGGACCTGACGGACGCGTTCGCGGACGACGCCATCGAGACGTGGATCGCCGAGGGCCGTGTCGTCCACGACACGTCGCACGTGCGCGACCTGGATCTGGCCGCGCTGCCGCCGGATGCGGTCGCCCTGGGTCGGAGCCTGGCCGGGACGCTCGCCGACCGGATGGCCATCCTCGGCGTCTTCGACGAAGGCTGCATGGGGATGTACAACGCGATCCTGGACGATGAGCTGCTGAACCCGTCCGGGATGTACAAGGAGCGTCTCAGCCAGTCCGCGCTCGTCGCCGAGATGCGGCTCGTCAGCACGGGCGAGGCCCGCGCCGCGTACGACTGGCTGATCGGCCGCGGGATGACGTTCCGCTTCGGCGAGGACGGCGCCACCGAGCTCACCGAGGACCAGGTCCTCGACCAGCTGCGCCTGTACATCGCCGCGGTCCGGATGGGCGACCGGTTCGGCTGCGACGCGATCGGGATCCAGTACCAGCAGGGGCTCAAGGACATGGCCCCGGCGTCGGACCTGGCGGAGGGCCTGCTCAACGACGCGGATCGGCCGCCGGTCCGCGGCCTGGACGGCGGGGCCGAGCTGTACGAGGGGCGCCCGCTCCCGCACTTCAACGAGGTCGACGAGGGGTCCGCCGTGGACGCGCTCGTCACGAACCGGGTCTGGACGGCGCTGGGCCTGGATCCGGCCACGACCCTGCACGACGTGCGCTGGGGCGCCCAGTACGGCGACGACTTCGTGTGGGTGTTCGAGATCTCCGGCGCCGTGCCGCCGGCCCACCTCGAGGGTGGCTACGCGGGCGCCGTGAGCGAGCGCCAGCCGCCGGTCTACTTCGGGCTCGGTGGCGGGACGATCAAGGGCGTCAGCCGGCCCGGCGAGATCGTGTGGAGCCGGGTCTTCATCATGGACGGCGTCCTGCACGCGGACGTCGGGCGCGGCACGGTGGTGGAGCTGCCGGAGGCCGAGACCGAACGACGCTGGCAGTCGACGACCCCGCAGTGGCCGATCATGCACGCCGTCCTGCACGGGGTCACCCGCGACCAGATGATGGCCCGCCACAAGGCCAACCACATCCAGGTCGCGTATGGGGCCGATGCCGCCAGCGCGGACCAGGCGCTCCACACGAAGGCGGCCATGTTCGAGGCGATGGGCCTGGCCGTCCACGTCTGCGGTCGGGTCGAGGGCGCCTGACGCCAGATGGCGGATCTGCTGCTCGGGATCGATGTCGGGACCGCGAGCACGAAGGGCGTCCTCGTGCGGCCCGACGGCTCGGTCGTCGCGGACGCCCGAGCCGACCATGCGATGGCCATCCCACGGCCAGGCTGGGCCGAGCAGGACGCGGACGGGGTCTGGTGGGCGGATGTCGTCACGGTCGCCCGTCGCCTGGCCGACGCCGTCCCGACCGGAGACGCGATCGCCGGGGTCGCGCTGAGCGCCATCGGTCCGACGCTGCTGCCGCTGGACGAGCGCGGCCGGCCGTTGCGCCCGGGGATCCTGTACGGCGTCGACACGCGGGCGACCGCCCAGATCCACGCGCTCGAGGCACGTCACGGCGCCGAGGCGCTCACCGCGCTGTCCGGGCACGCCCTGTCCAGCCAGGCCGTCGGGCCGAAGATCGTGTGGCTGAACGAGCATGAGCCGGAGATCGCGGCCCGGGCGCGCTGGTACGTCACCGCGTCGACATACCTCGGCTTCAGGCTCACCGGCGAGCTGGCGATCGATGCGCACACGGCCTCGCACTGGAACCCGCTGTTCGACCCTCGGACCGTGGCCTGGACGGACCGGTTCGCCGACGGCATCACGTCGCTGGATCGGCTGCCGCGGATCGCGTGGCCGGCAGACCGCCTTGGGACGGTGACGGCGGCAGCGGCGGCCGAGACCGGCCTGCCGGTCGGGATCCCGGTCGCGGTCGGGACGGTCGACGTCCAGGCCGAAGCCCTGAGCGTCGGCGCCACGGAACCGGGCGACCTGATGCTCATGTACGGCAGCACGACGTTCCTGCTGCTCGTGCTGGCCGCGCCCGTCCCGGCCGACCCGCTCTGGCTGGTGGCGGGCCTGGAGCCCGGCCGGTGGGCGCTCGCCGCCGGCCTGGCGACCGGTGGGTCCGCGCTGGCCTGGTTCCGCGACCGGTTCGCCCGGGACCTGGTCGCCGACGAGGCCGCGACCGGGGTCAATGCGTTCGCGGCCCTCGGCGCCGAGGCGGCAGGGCGCAGGCGCGACGGCCGGGGACGACCTCCTCTTCCTGCCGTACCTGTCGGGCGAGCGCACCCCGATCAACGACCCGCGGCCCGGGGCGTCGTCGCCGGGCTGTCGCTCCACTCGACCCGCGGCGACCTGTATCGGGGCTGCTCCAGGGGATCGCGTACGCCACCCGGTCCAACATCGAGGCGATGCGCGACCTCGGCGCGACGGTGACGCGCGTCGTCGCCGTGGGCGGCGGCACCGCCGATCCGCACCTGCTCGGCCTCGTCTCCGATGCGTGCGGCCTCGACCAGGTCGTCCCGGCCGCCACGATCGGTGCGGCTCGCGGCGATGCCTTCCTGGCAGGCCGCGTAGCCGGCCTCCTGACCCCGGGCGACCTGGCCGACTGGGTGGCCACCGCGGACACGATCCGTGCCCGTCCCGCCGCTCGCGCAGAGCACGACCGTCGATACGAGCTCTTCCGACGCCTCTACGGCGAGACGGCCTCGACCGTCCACGAGCTGCCCGGTCGGCCTCGATAACGGTCGCGGCGGCCGCCCGAAAGTACCCGCGCTCGCGCGACGTTTCCCCTACGGACGCCGACGGCCCGTGCCCCTAGCGTGAGGGCACATCCGGAAGCATGGGTAGCGAGTGAACGTTCGAACACGACGAGGGACACGCTTCACGCTGGGGGGAGCCCTTGCGCTCGCCGCGTGGCTGGCTGTCTCGCTCGCCTGGTTCGCGACGCCGGTGCTGGCCAAGACCTGCGGTGGCGGCGGACACACGATCTCGCTCACCGCGGGCGGCGTCTCGCCCGGGTCCGGCACGACGACGACGAACTTCACGTTCACGGTGACCTTCACGGACAGCCTGGGTCAGCCGCCCGCGAACGTCTGGCTTCGCTTCAATGGCACGAGCTACGGGATGTCCGGCTCGGGCTCCGGGTCGGTCTACTCGATCACCCGGACCATGCCGTTGGGCACGACCAACTTCACGTTCCGAGCCGCCAGCTCGACCGGCGGGATCTTCTGCACCGGCGCCGAACCAGGGTCCGTGACCGTCACGGCGGCCGCCACCCCGACTCCGACCCCGACGCCCACGCCGACCCCGACGCCGACCCCGACCCCGACACCCACACCCACACCGACGCCGACCCCGACCCCGACGCCCGCCCCGACGGCGGCGCCGACTCCCACGCCGAAGCCGACCCCCAAGCCGACCCCGAAACCGACCGCTCGAGCCGCGGCCCCGACCCCGAAGCCCACCCCGAAGCCGACCGCCAAGCCGACGGCCGTCGCGACCGACGACCCGACGGCGGTCCCGACCGACACGCCGACGGTCGCGCCCGACCCGACGGCGACCGACACGCCGACGGCGACCCCGGACGATACGGTCGCCTCGCCAGATCCGACCGACAGCGAGCCGCCGATCACCGCCGTCGTCGGCGGGACGACCAACGGCCAGAACGGCAACGGCGGCAGCGGCGGCGTCGCAGGCAGCGACGGTTCGCCGTCCCTCGATGGCGGTTCGGGGCCGAACCCGATGCTCGCCTTGATGGTCCTGACCCTGGGTGGCCTGTTCCTCCTGTTCATGGTGTCTCGCCGCCGGCGCGGTGCCGAGGACGGGTCTGGCCTGGGTGGCCTGGCCCTGGCCGGGGCGACGGCGGGCGCCACCACCGGTGCCACGATGACCGCACCGCCACAGGCCCGGCCGATGGCCGCCCCGAAGCCGACCAAGCCGCCGAAGGCCGCTCCCGTCAAGGTCGCGCCGGCCGCTGTCGCACCCAAGCCCGCTCCCGCGCCGTCCTCGCAGACGCCCGCCCCGAAGGCCGCGCCCCCGATCTCACCGCTCCTGGCCGCCAAGGCCGCGGCGACCGCCGAGAAGAAGGCGTCCGGCAAGAAGGGCGCCGACAAGAAGGGCGCCGACAAGGCCGCCGCGAAGGCGCCGGCCAAGGGCAACGAGCGGTTCCGGATCGGCTACCGGAGCGTGCGCATCGGCGACGGTCCGGATGAATTCCGCTCGACCGAGCTCGGTCGCCTGGACCGTGGCGACGAGGTGGAGATCCTGGGCTCCCACGAGGGCTTCCTGCAGGTGCGCACCCCGGCCGGCCTGACCGGCTGGATCCCGCGCCACACGATCACCGGGAGCCCGATCAGCTCCTAGGACGAGCGGTCAGCGCGTCCGCGCCGCGATCCGCTTGAGCGCGCCGGTCCAGTCGACAGCCAGTGGTCGCCCCGGCTCGTCCAGGTCCATCAGCAGCGGCGCATGGTCGGACGGGACGGGCGGTCCCTTGCGCGCGTCGCGGTCGATCTCGGCGTCAACCACCCGCGCCGCGACCGGCGCCGAGACCAGCAGCAGGTCGATGCGCATCCCCAGGTTCTTGTGGAACATCCCCGCCCGGTAGTCCCACCACGTGTAGCGACCCGTCTCGTCGTGGCGGGCGCGGTAGGCGTCGACCAGGCCGAGGTCCAGGAGCGTGGCGACGGCCGCCCGTTCCCGTTCGGACACGTGGGTCCCGCCGTGGACCGCGACCGGATCCCAGACGTCGATCGGCGTCGGGCGCGACGTTGAAGTCGCCACCGATGACCAGCGATCCGGCGTGCGGCGCGGCCGCATCGAGCGCGTCCGACTCGCGCACCCAGCGCGCCAGTCGGTCGAACCAGGCCAGCTTGCCGAGGTAGAACGGCGAGTCCACGACCCGTCCGTTGGGGGCGTAGATGCTGACGACGCGGAGCCCGTCGACGGTCGCCGCGACCATCCGGGCCTCGTCGAACGGGTCGAAGTCGTCCTCGCTGGCGCCCGCTCCGCCGGCACCACCGGGTCCGGAGTCGCGGACCGGCCCGTCGCCGAAGTTCGTGACCACGTCGCTGATCGCCAGCCCGTTCCGTGCCGCGATCGCGACCCCGTTCCAGCGGCCCTCGCCGTGGTGGACGAACTGGTAGCCGGCCATCGCGAAGGCCATGACGGGCGCGTCGTCGTCGGTGAGCTTCGTCTCCTGGATCAGGAGGATGTCCGGCTCGGCGCGGGCGAGCCAGTTCTCGACCGCTTCCTGGCGGGCCTTGAGCGAGTTGACGTTCCAGGTCGCGATGCGCATCTCGGACAGGGTACCCGCTGACCGCGAGTGGCAGGGACTACCATGCGCCCATGAGCGCCCTGGCCGATCCGCCGACCGCCCTCGTCGAGCAGATCCGGGCAGCCGTGATCGGGGACGACGAGGCCGTCGCCGGGCCGTTCGGGATCCGACGGGTCACCTACGCGGATTACACGGCGTCCGGTCGCGCGCTCACGTTCATCGAGGACTACCTCCGCGACGCGGTCCTGCCGCTGTACGCCAACACGCACACCGAGTCGTCCGGGACCGGGCTCCAGACCTCGCGCTTCCGCGAGGAGGCCCGCGACATCATCCGTGCGTCCGTCGGCGCGACGGAGGAGCACGCGGTCATCTTCTGCGGGTCCGGCATGACCGGCGCGATCAACAAGCTCGTGGACGTCCTGAACATCCGGATCCCGGCCGATCTCGACGACCGCTACGCCTTGCGCTCGCAGATCCCGGCGGACGAGCGGCCGGTCGTCTTCATCGGGCCGTACGAGCATCACAGCAACGAGCTGCCGTGGCGCGAATTGATCGCCGACGTGATCACCATCGGCGAGGACGCCGACGGTCGGATCGATCTGGCCATGCTGGAGCGCGTCCTCGAGGAGACCGACGGCCGGCCGGTGCGCATCGGTTCGTTCTCGGCCGCATCGAACGTGACCGGCATCCTGTCGGATACGCGGGCGATCTCGGTCCTGCTGCATCGTCACGGCGCCCTGTCGTTCTGGGACTTCGCGGCTGCCGCTCCGTACGTGGAGATCGAGATGTCGCCGCATCGAGCCGGTCCCGATGCCGAGCTGGACTACAAGGACGCCATCGTCCTGAGCCCACACAAGCTCATCGGTGGTCCCGGCACGCCCGGCGTGCTGGTCGGCCGCCGCGAGCTCTTCCGCAACCGCGTGCCGGCGACCCCGGGCGGTGGGACGGTCGCCTACGTCAACCCACTCGAGCACCTGTACCTCGCCGATCCGGAGCAGCGCGAGGAAGGCGGGACCCCGGCCATCGTCGAGTCGATCCGGGCCGGCCTGGCGTTCCAGCTGAAGGAGCGCGTCGGCACCGAGGCGATCCGTGCGCTCGAGGAGGCCTTCATCCACCGGGCGATCGACGCCTGGGGGAACGAGCCGGCCATCGGATTGCTGGGCAACCCGGAGCTCCCGCGGCTGTCGATCGTCTCGTTCACGGTCCGCCACGACGGCCGGTACCTGCATCACAACTACGTCGTGGCGTTGCTCAACGACCTGTTCGGCATCCAGTCGCGCGGCGGCTGCTCGTGCGCCGGCCCGTACGGCCATCGCCTGCTGGGCATCGACATCGAGACATCGCACTCGTTCGAGCGCGCGATCTCGCGCGGCTGCGAGGGCATCAAGCCCGGCTGGATCCGGGTCAACTTCAACTACTTCATCAGCGAGCCCGTGTTCGACTTCCTCGTCCGAGCGGTCGCCCTCGTCGCCCGCGAGGGCTGGCGCCTGCTGCCGTGGTACCGCTTCGATCCGGCGACCGGCCTGTGGCGGCATGCGTCCGGGTCGCCCGAGGCGCCGATGTCGCTGCACGACATCCGCTACGAAGCGGGCACGATCCGCTATCAGGCGCACCGTCACCGCGAGCCGGAGTCGCGGCTGGCCGAGTACCTCGACGCAGCGGAGGCGATCCTGGCGGATCCGGTCGGGACGCTCGGGCCGCCGCCGGAACCCGAGCCGCGGCCGGCCGACGAGGACTTCGAATCACTGCGGTGGTTCTGGCTTCCCGAGGAGGTCGCGGTCCGGTCGATCGGCGACCGCGGCGTAGCGGCGCCGGCCGCTCAGTAGCGGCGACCGCGCTGGCGCTCCAGGTCGAAGGTGGCCGTGTCCGCGACCGCCATGACCGCCATCGTGCCGGCCTGGACCGGGTCGGAGACGACGAGGTCCACGTGGTCCGTGATGGACCCGACCATGTTCAGCGCGATGATCGGGATGCCCACGGCCCGCAACTCGTCGGCGGCCGTGCTGATGTCGCCGCCCATGATCGAACCGGCGAGGACCAGCAGCCGGGCGCGCGACAGGTCGGCGACGGCCCGGACCGCGGCCGCGATGTTGTCCTCCCCGACGAGCGGGATCGTGTCCACCGAGATGCGTTCGCCGCGCAGGTTGTGGCGGTCCGCCTCCGTGACCGCGCCGAGGGCCACCTGGGCGACCTGCGCCCCGCCACCGACGACGATGATCCGCTTGCCGAAGACCCGATCCAGCGCGCGCGTCAGGTGGACGGTCCGGACGTCGTCGAGGCCTTCGAGCGCGGCGACCAGGTCCGACTCGGAGACGCCTTCGACCTCGAGCTCGATCTCGACCAGCGGCGGCTCGCCGTCGAGTCGCCGGACGGTCGTCAGGGCGCGGATCCGGCCCTTGATGCTCGCGACCCGGTCCGCGACGATCGTGATCGCCTCGGGACGGTCGATGACATCGAAGCGGAGGGCGGCCGTCTCGGCGGTCGCGGCGTTTGGCCATCAGCCGAGCGAGCCTCGGCCGGCGGCGCCCGCGGTGAGGTCGATGGTCGGCGGGATCGGCCCATCGGCCGCCGGTGGGATCGTGCTCCTCGAACGGGAGCGCCAGGCTCGCGAACGCCTCGCGGGTGAGCGCCGCGTCCGAGGTCGTGAGCATGAGCGCGCCGTCGGTGTCCTCGGCCACGCCGACGATGCCGGTGATGTTCACGCGACGCTCCGCGAGGGCCGTGGCGACGCGGGCGAGCGATCCCGGCTGATCGTCGAGCTTGACTGTGAACCAGACCGTCACGAGGCACCTCCTGTGCTCACGATGGTACCCGCTGGGCCGGCGCCCTTTAGGCTGTGGCGATGCCTGCGCCGCTCGGCAACACGAAGACCAAGAAGATGCCGGACATCCAGGTGTTCGGGGCCGCCGATTCGCAGGCGACGCGGGCCGCGTTGCGCTTCTTCCGCGAGCGGCGGATCGTCGTCCACCACGTGGACCTCAAGAAGCGCGCGATCGCGGCCGGGGAGCTGCAGCGGTTCGTCCAGAAGCTCGGGGCGCGGGCGCTCCTCGACGACGGCAGCCGGGCCTACCAGGACCTCGGGCTCGCCCACATGCGCCTCGACGACGCCGGAGATCGTGGCGCGGCTGCTCGCCGATGCGCGCCTGCTGCGTCAGCCGCTGGTCCGCCACGGCAACGCGATGACCGCCGGCCGCGACGAGGCGACGTGGGCGGCCTGGCTCAAGCCGCCGGGCGGCGCCGGTACTCGATGACGGCGAAGACGACCGCACACACGAGCAGCACGACCCCGATCGCGGCCCAGCGGATGTCGTCCGTCATGAAGCCCGACCCACGGATGAGCCCGGTGCCCTGGCCGATCCAGACCAGCCCGACCAGGCCGAGTGCCGCGATGATGAACCAGCGGATGCGCACGCCCACCTCCTGGGTGGCATCCTAGCCCGATGGATGACATGACGCCGGGACCGCGGCGGGCGGGCCGACTGTGGGTCACGCCCAAGGCCGATCGGATGATGGACGGCCAGGGCGCCGCGACCGAGGACGAGAAGCTCCTCCAGCGCCGTCCGGCGCCGGACTTCCTCGAGACCGACACGTGGCGAGCGCTGCGGATCCTGTCGGAGTTCGTCGAAGGCTTCGATGCGCTGGCCCACCTCGGACCGGCGGTGACCGTCTTCGGGTCCGCGCGAACGCCGCGCGACCATCCGGACTACGAGCGTGCCCGCGCGATCGGCCGGAAGCTGGCGGAGGCCGGCTACGCGGTCATCACCGGCGGCGGCCCCGGCACGATGGAGGCCGCCAACCGCGGCTGCCGCGAGGGTGGGGGACTGTCGGTCGGGTGCAACATCGAGCTGCCGCACGAGCAGGGGTCCAACCCGTACGTGGACCTCGGCGTGGAGTTCCGCTACTTCTTCGCCCGCAAGACGATGTTCGTGAAGTACGCGGACGGGTTCGTCATCCTGCCGGGTGGGTTCGGGACGCTGGACGAGCTGTTCGAGTCGCTCACCCTCATCCAGACCGGCAAGGTCCGCCACTTCCCGGTCGTCCTCGATGGGCACGGAGCACTGGGCCGGCCTGCTGGACTGGATGCGCGGGACGCTCGCAGCCGTACGGGGCGATCTCGGCCGACGGACCTGGACCTGCTCCACATCACGGACGACCCCGACGAGGCCGTGGCGTTCATCCGCTCGTTCGGGGCGCCGCCGCCGCCGTCCGAGGACATCGAGAACGAGCTGCGCTGATCCGGCTAGTCGATCGGGCAGCGCCACCAGGATCCGGCCCGCCTCGCACGCGGACCGGGAAGTAGCGGAACCGTCGGACGCGGGTCAGGCGGCGAGCCTCGGCCTTCTTGCCGGGCACGTCCGGCTTGTCGGTCCGGCCGCCCGGGGTCCAGGTCGGGTGGTACACGCCGTCGGGGTCCAGGCCGCCGGTCGTCGGCATCTGGGCCGGATCGCCGGAGCGCAGGTCGAACCGGCCCTCGTGGAGCGGGCAGGCGACGATGCAGCCGTCGAGCTCGCCGACCGACAGCGGCGCGCTCATGTGCGGACAGCGGTCCTCGGTCGCGTAGATCCCGTCCTCGGTGTGGGCGAGCAGCACGTCGAGGTCGCCCCGGCGAGACCCGCCGCATCGTGCCCGAGCGGCAGGTCGCCGACGGCGAGCAGGTCCTGGAACGGAGCGCCGTCGGTCACGCCGGCGCCTGGAGGCGGGGCGGGAACGGAGCGGGCGCGGCCTGGGTCGTCATGCTGTTCGATGGTACCTGCGCGAAAACGTCGAACCCCCGGAGGCAGGCCACCAGGGGTTCGGGTCGTTGCGAGGCGCGCAGACGTCAGTCGCCGAGCGCGGTGCTCGCGCTGACGGGTTCGGCCTTGCCGGAGGCGCCGGCCGGGGCGTCAGCCGCGGCCTGCGTCGGGACCGGCGGCCTCGTTGGAGCTGCGGAGCGGGATCTCCTTGATGGCCACCGCGGCGATGGCCGCTGCGGTCGCCCCGAGGACCCCGAGCCAGAACGTCTGGGCGGTCGCGAGGCTGAAGGCCCCGTGGATGCCCTCGACGATGGCGTCGATGCTCGGCGCAAGCGTTGGCACCGCCGCGACGATCATCGCTCCCATGTCGCCGACACCGGTCAGCTTGTTGAAGTCGAGCAGGCCCGCCTGGACCGCCGCCGAAGAACGCGCCCATGGCGTCCGGCGGGACGCCGGCGACGACCATCTGCGGTCCGAGCTGCTCCTGGAACGACGTCCCGAAGATCGTCCCGACGAACGCCAGGGCGATCGTGCCGCCGATCTGGCGGAAGAACGTCAGGTTCGACGTGGCCACGCCGAGCTGTCGGAACGGCACGGCGTTCTGGATGACGATGGTGAAGACCGAGAAGGTCGGTCCGACCCCCAGGCCGACGAGGAACATCCAGAACCACACGACCGGCACCGGCGTGTCCTTGGTGAGCTGGGTCATGAACAGCGTCCCGACGCCCATCACGACGATCGAACCGACGAGCAGCCACTTGTAGCGGCCGGTCCGGGAGACGAGGAGGCCGGACACGATCGAGCTGAAGATCAGGCCGACCATCAGCGGCAGCGCCGCGAGGCCGGAGTTCGGTCGGGGAGAAGCCCTCGACCACCTGGAACCAGCGGGGCAGGAAGACGATCGCGCCGAAGAACGCGAAGGCGGCGAAGAAGGTCGAGACCATCGAGGCCGAGTAGGTGCGGTTGCGCCACAGGTCGAGCGGGACGATCGGTTCGGCCGCTCGCGACTCCGCGAACAGGAACAGCCCGGTCAGGACCAGGCCGACGAGGATGAACCCACCGACGGTCGGTTCGTTCCACTCGCCGAACTGCTTGTTGGTCAGGCCGACGAGCAGGAAGGAGATCGCGACCGTGAAGATCGCGCCGCCGATGAGGTCGAAGTTCCGCGTGGCGCCCGTCTTCTTGACCGTCGGCAGCAGCCGCTGGATGACGAACGAGCGCGACGATCCCGATCGGGATGTTGACGTAGAAGATCCAGTGCCAGCCGAAGTTCTCGGTGAGGAACCCACCGACCAGCGGGCCGACGACGAAGGCGATGCCGAACACGGCCCCGAAGAGGCCCTGGTACTTGCCGCGCTCCTTGGGGGTGAACAGGTCGCCGATGATGGCCAGCGCGACCGGGAACAGGGCGCCGGCGCCGATGCCCTGGATGCCTCGGAAGAGGATGAGCATCCCCATGTTCTGGCTCAGGCCGGACAGCGCCGAGCCGACCAGGAAGACGACGATGCCGAGCATGTAGATCGGCTTGCGGCCGTAGATGTCGGACGCCTTGCCCCAGAACGGGACGCTGATCGTGCTGGTGAGCAGGTAGATGGTGATCGCCCAGACGTAGTAGTCGTTGCCGGACAGCTGGGTGACGATCGTGGGGAGTGCCGGACCGACGATCGTCTGGTCGAGCGCGCCGAGGAAGAGGCCGAGCATGACCGCGAAGAGGATCTCCATCTTCGCGCGGTGGCTCAGGCCGAGCGCGGGATCCTCCTCGAGGGAGGGGGTGTAGTCGCCGGCGTCTGCCGGAAAGGCTTCCATCGGTCTGGTCAGTCCCTTCGTGTGTGCTGGTGCGCGTGGATGGTGGACTCGGGGTCCGTGACTTCGGCTTCGACGGCGGTCCGGAGGTCCGCCATCGCACAGGCGATGTCCGCCATGTGGGTAGGGTCGATGCGGGCGAGGACGCGCCGCATCATGTCGTCGCGGAGGGACTCGGCATCGCCGAGCATCGAGACGCCGGCCGGACTGATCTCGACGAGGACGACCCGGCGGTCCTCCGGGACCCGGGTCCGTGCGACGAGACCGCGCTCCTCCATGCGATCGACCAGGCCGGTCGCGTTGGAGACGGAGACATCGAGGACGTCGGCGAGCCGACTCATCGGCATCTGGCCGTGCCGCTCCAGCATGTGCAGGATGTGCAGCTGGGTCATGCTGATGCCATGGCGGAGCAGTCGCTCGCTGCCGACGCACTTGAGCTCGGTCATCGTGGCGCGGAAGTCGGCCAGGATGGTGTCCGTGCGTGGATCGGCGTCGGTCCGTGCCGGTTCGATAGTACGTGTCACGCGAACTATCATATGTACCCGAACCATCGTGTCAACATGAAAGGTCAACTCGATGCGATTCGTGCTCATGATCGAGGCCCAGCAGGGGCTGTCCTACGGCGACCAGGTCGCCCTCGCCAAGCGCGCCGAGGCCAACGGCTTCGAGGCCTTCTTCCGATCCGACCACTACGCCAGCTTTCCCGGTGAGGCCGGGCTGCCGACGACCGACGCGTGGACGGTCATCGCCGGTCTTGCGCGCGACACGGACCGGATCGGCCTGGGCGTGCTCGTGTCGCCCGTGACCTTCCGCCGCCCCGGGCACGTTCGCCAAGGTCGTCACGACGGCCGACGAGATGAGTGGCGGTCGCGTCGAGGTGGGGGTCGGCGCCGGCTGGAACGAGGAGGAGCATCGCCAGCTCGGGCTGCCATTCCCGCCGATCAAGGATCGGGCCGACCTGCTGGAGGAGCAGCTGGCGATCCTCCACGGGCTATGGGGCGAGCCGGATGGCTGGTCCTATGCCGGACCCAGCGCGACGGTCGAGTCCGCGGTCTTCCACCCGAAGCCGGTCCAGGTGCCGGGCCGGCCCGTGATGCCGTCCGGCGTGGCCCGGCCGAGGATCCTGCTGGGTGGCGGAGGGTCGCCTCGTAGCCTGCGCCTCGCCGCGCGCTGGGGTGATGAGTTCAACACGAGTTCGAAGGGTCCGGCTGCCGCGGCCGAGGTCTATGCGGCGCTGGATGCGGCGTGCCTCGCGATCGGCCGCGATCCGGCCACGATGGCTCGCTCCGCGATGGTCGGGACGCTCATCGGGCGGGATGCCGACGAGGTCCGGGCGCGCGAGACGGCCCTGCTGCGGGCCTTCGGCGAGGAGACGTCGGGCGACGAGTGGCTGGAGGAGCGGCGCGATCGCTGGATCATCGGCACGCCGGACGAGGCTCGCGCGATGGTCCGCCGGTTCGCCGATGCCGGCGTCGATCGGCTCATGCTCCAGGACTTCCTGCCGCACGACCTCGACATGGTGGACCTGATGGGCGAGGCCCTGATCGGCCAGGTCTAGGGCAGGGAGCGGCGCTGGTGTCGCAGTCGGCCCATCGTCCGGCCCGACCCGGCCCGTTTCGGCACATTCACCTCAGGCGGGCGCTCGTCAGGGATCCACCGGCAGATGCTCACCACACGGGCTGATGCCGAGAATCCGGGCTTAGACCGGGTCTGATCACGCTCAGCCGTGTGCCCGGTCGGACGTGCCGTCCTGACGAACGCCCGCTGGTAGTCGGATGCCGGAGATCCGCGTGAAGACCCGGCTGGCCGAGGCGGGGGAGAGGCTTGGACCAGGCGTTCGGCGCGCGTTACCCCGAACTCAGCCGTCCGCGGCGTTGCCCGAACTCAGCCCTCCGCGGCGTCGGCGGCGGCCAGGTAGGTCGGGTCGTCGCGGCGGATCGGGTCCGGGTTCGTGCCGCGGGCCCGGGCCAGTCGTTCCGTCATGAGCTGGAGCGGTGTCGCGGACCCGAACAGCGACGCGACCGGCGACGGCAGCCCGGGCGCGTCCGGCACGAGCAGGCGACCGGCCGGCGTCAGGCTGGGCTCCAGCTCCCCGTCCAGGTCGGCCGCGATGATCGCGGCGGCCCGGATCCCGATCGCCCGGGCGGCGGCCAACGCCTGACGGCTCCGGACGAGCCGCTCCGCGCGGCCCGCTCGGTCCGTGAGGATCAGGACGAGCCCGGTCTCGCGACCCGTGGCCGGCAGATGGCCGTGCAGGAACGTCTCCAGGTCGCGGAACGCCGACGGCAGCCAGGACGCCTCCTCGACCTTGAGCACGAGTTCGCGGCCGGCGGTCCGATCCGCCCCGGACGCCACGACCAGCAGGTGCGCCGCATCCGCCAGGTGGCCGGCGATCCGGTCGGCGCCCGCTTCATCCTGCGTGCCGGCCGCCAGGAGCGCGACGACCGCCTCGATGTCCAGCGTCCGACCCGACAGGTGCGCCCCGACCGCCGCCGCGGCGAGCATCGGGCTCACGTAGCCGACCGTGTGGCACCAGCTCTGGTCCAGCTCGTCGGTCTCCACGACGAGGCCCGGCTCGGCGAAGGCTGCTCCGGGCGAGCGCGAACTGACGGTCAGCAGCGCCGTGCGTGCCCCGGCCGCCCGCGCCGCCGCCAGGGCCGCA
Source organism: uncultured Chloroflexia bacterium (assembly GCA_963738475.1). Taxonomy (GTDB): domain Bacteria; phylum Chloroflexota; class Limnocylindria; order Limnocylindrales; family CSP1-4; genus SPCO01. The sequence goes on along the minus strand of CAVTWU010000017.1, from coordinate 379,686 downwards.
TTCGTGGCGCCCGGTCCCGCCCTCGTGCGAGACGCCGATCACGAGGCCGGACGACGGCGGATCCTGGGCCAGCTCGAAGGCCTGTGCGGCGACGGCGCCGCCGCCCGGCCAGGCCTGCCGCCGAACCCGCTTCCCGCAGGATCTCGGCGACCCCGAGCGCCGCATGCTCCGAGGTGCCGCAGCCGGTCACGACGATCGGCGAACCCGCCACGGCCGCCGCGCGCACCGCGTCAGCGAGCGCCGCCGCCGGGCCACCGGCCTCGACGTGCCGGGCCAGGATGCGCCGGGCGATCGCCGGTTCGGCCGCGATCATCTCGGTCATGTGGTACGGCGGTCCTGACCGCAGGCTCGGCTGGTCCGTGTAGGCCCACGGGTCGGGCGGGCCGGGCAGGGGAGCGAGCGGGTCGAAGGGGGGCGTGGCGTTCGTCATCGACCGAGCATAGGCGGGCGCCCGGCCCGTCCGCAGCGCCGTTTCGCGCGAACCGTCACCATCTGGCGCGCACACACCACGCTGGAGGTACGGGATGCAGGTCGGGTTGATGGCGCCACAGGGATGGAAGGGCGAGTACGACGGCTGGGCCGCGGCCGACGCCTGGACGCGTACGGTCGAGCTCGCGCGGCAGGCCGAGGCGCTCGGCTTCGAGTCGCTGTGGGTCTTCGATCACTTCCACACCGTGCCCCGTCCGACCGAGGAGATCACCTTCGAGTCGTTCTCGGTCCTGGCCGCCCTCGCGAGCGAGACCGACCGGGTCCGTCTCGGCCACATGGTCGTCTGCACCGGATTCCGGAACCCGGCCCTCACCGCGAAGATGTCGAGCACGATCGACGTCATCAGCGGCGGACGCTTCGAGCTCGGGATCGGCGCCGGCTGGAAGGAAGACGAGTGGCGGGCGTACGGCTACGGCTTCCCGACGATCGGTGAGCGGATGGCCGCGCTCGGCGACCACCTCGCGGTCATCACGGCCATGTTCGAGCCGGGTCGGGCGTCGTTCGAGGGCGAGTACGCGCACGTTCGCGGGGCGTACAACGTCCCGAAGGGCCTCCAGTCGCCGCGCATCCCGATCATCGTGGGTGGGAACGGGCCGCGCGTGACGGCCGGCTATGCGATCCGCTACGCGGATGAACTGAACTACGTCTTCCTCGGTCCGGACGAGATCGCCGAGCGGATGGTCGAGGTTCGCGCGCGCTGCGAGACGGAGGGCCGCGATCCGGCCACCCTTCGCTTCTCCCTGTACGCCCGGGACGAGGACTTCCGCGAGGCCGGGCAGGGACGAGTCGACCTGCTGGCGCGGTTCGCCGCCATCGGGTTGGACCGGATCATCTGCTTCCCGACCCGCTGGACCCCGACCGAGGAGGCCCAGGCGGCCTTCGCCGAGGACTGCCTCGCCGCGGGGTTGACGCTCAGCGCCTGACGCTGCGCGCTGGCTCGACGCTCGGGCGGCGCTCAGCCGCCGATGACGCACACGTGGAAGGCGTCATCGAGTCCGACGCCGCCGCCGAACCGGTCGTGGATCGTGTCGCCCTCGTAGGCGATGAACGCGCCATCTCGATCGCGCAGGACGCCTCGTCCGTCCTCGCGCCAGGCCGCCCAGCCGCTCGGCCAGACGATCCGGACGGGCTCGCCCGACGGGGGTCCGAGATGAACACCATCTCGTCGCCGGCGGTCGTGACCACGGATCGGGCCGAGCAGCGCCGCCGGACAGCCGAAGGACGGCAACAGGTCAGGCGTCGCCGTCTCGATGTGCAGCCGCGTCGCGCCCGCGGGCAAGGCGGGTCCGGGCCAGAGCGGCGTACAGCCGCCACACGCCGAACAGGAGCAGCGCGACGCCGAAGACCATGGCCAGGATGACCAGCGCGTCGGCGCCGGCTCATCGGTGCGGTCGTGAGCCGCGGTCCGGGGATCCGCCCGATCTTGCGCCACGGGTCCGTAGCGGAACCACGCCCGGGCGACGAGCAGCTCGACCGGCACCGGGCCGTAGCGCCGTGAGTCGATCGGCTCGCCGAAGCCTTCGGCGGCGGCCTCCTCGTCCGTCGCGTCGCTGAGCAGCCACGCCTCGTCCTCGGCCAGTTCCAGGATGCCGTCCGCGAACGGCACGCGGTCGCCCGGTCCCGCGGCGACCCGCTTGACCGAGAGCGCGCCGCCGTCCGGTTCGTGGAAGACGACGACCGTGCCGCGACGCGGCCAGCGCGTCGTCGTCGGGTCCACGAGCAGCCAGTCGCCGGCCGCGATCGACGGCAGCATGCTCGCCTCCGCGACGGCGATCCGCCACGGCCCTCGGACGCGACGAAGCCCCGCCGACCGACGGGGCTTCGAGGGTGTCATGACGCGCCGCGAACGGCGTCGGCTACTTCTTGGTCGACCAGAAGATCTCGCTGAACTCCTTGACCGCGGCCTGGAGCTGGGCGGCGGCCTCCGCATCGACGTTCTGCTTGTTCTTGCCCGCGAGCTTGAGCAGCTTCCAGACCTTGTCGTGCAGGTCGGGGTGCGCCTCGAGGTGCTCCGGCTTGAAGTAGTCGCTCCAGATGACCTGGACTTCGTGCTTGACCTTCTCGGCGTGGTCTTCCTTGACCCGGACGCAGCGGCTGAACTTGTTGCGCGTCGCGGTGTCGTTGCCGTCCAGCCCGTTGATGAGCTCGACCATCTTGGCGACGGTCTGGGCCGCGATCTCGGCCTCGTGCGGGTCGTAGATGCCGCACGGGATGTCGCAGTGGGCACGGGCGACGGTCGTCGGGGCGAGGAAACGAGTCAGGCGAGACATGGCACTCCTTCGAGGCTCAGCGGGTCGGGCAGGTCCCCACCTCGGTCGGCCCCAAGTGTCCGAGCGCCCGCCGGGCCTGTCAAACGCAGGCGCCTCGCCGGGACGTACGATGCGCGGACGTAGCGGAGCGATCGACCGTTGACCCTCCAGGAGATGCTCGAACTCGTCGTCACCGGGTTCGAGGTGCTCGGCGTCGGGATCCTCGTCGTGGGGTCTGCGATGGCACTCGTCAACTACGCCCGCGACCTCCGGACCGAGGATCGAGCGAGGGCCTACAAGGACCTGCGCGCGAACGTCGGCCGGACGATCCTGCTCGGCCTCGAGGTGCTTATCGTCGCCGACATCGTGCTGACGGTCGCCATCGACCAGACGATCGAGAGCGCCTTCGCGCTGGGCGTCATCGTGCTGGTGCGAACGTTCCTCAGCTTCTCGCTCGAGATCGAGCTCGAAGGCGTGGTCCCGTGGCGGCTCCGGGCCGTCCAGACGGCCGAAGCCGCCTCGGGCGGGACGAACCTGCCGCCGCTGGCCTGATCGCGGCCGCCGGACCGGGCTGTCGCCACGTTCCGGTCGGCGCCGGGCCCTTGGCCTACTGCGCCAGACCCAGCGCGTACAGGACGCTGCCCTCGTCCGGCGGCGAGGTGATCGGACCCGGGACGTTGGCGTTGCCGCCGACGGAGTAGGGGATGGTCCCGACGAACCGCCCGTTGATCTGATCCACGGCGGGCTGGTCGTAGCCGGTGATGACGAACGCCGCGATCGCCACGATGCAGTACGTGAAGTTGTTGCCGTTGCCCCCGGTCGAGCAGCCCGGAGGGGCGGCGGGGTCGTTCGACTTCAGGACGATCGGGATGAGGACCGTCTGCTTGTTGTCCACCCAGTACTGGAGGCAGGCGCGCACCGCGCTGGCGTTGGTCTTGCCCGGGTCGCCCGGGAACTGCGCCGGCAGCGTGAACGGCGGGTTGTTCGGCGTGCACAGGCTGGTCGCGAGCGAGCCGGCACTGTTGCTGCCGTCCCATGACACCCAGCCGAAGTTGCCAGGGCCGAGGGAACCGCTCGTCAGCGCGTAGATGGCGCCCTCCTGCGTCGGCAGTTCCGTCAGCCCGATGGGGAGGAGCTGGCCCCCGGGGGCCCCGGGCAGCTTGCCCGTGATGGCCGTGGCGACCGTGTTGACCGTCCAGGTGGACTGGCCGATGACGCCCAGGAAGTAGGTCGCCGGGGTCTTCGTGACGCTGACGGTCACGCCCAGGGCCTTCGTGCCGCTGATGGCGCCCGGAGGGGCCGTGTCGTTCGGGGTGACCGGTCCGAGGTCGACGAAGGTGGACCCCGACCGCGGCCCGACGTATCGAGCGCTCCACGAGCAGATCGATCCGCCGCCGGTCGGGCAGTCGTTCTGGGTCATGCGCGTCGCGATGATCGTGTAGACGTTGTCGGTCGGCGTGAACGCCTTCCCCGCCGCGCCGGTCGGCAGGACGTAGTAGTCGGCCAGTCGCTTGGTCCCGGCCATCGCGCCCAGGTCCGCCGAGTTCTGGCTGTCGCGGCGCTGCAGGAAGACGTTGCCACCGTCGATGACCAGGCCGGTCAGGAGGATGAGCACCACGACGGAGATGGCGAACACGGCCAGGATCTGCCCCTCGGCGCGACGACGACCGGCGGATGTGCGCATGCGAACGGACCTCACTGGATGACGACCTGGGCGGTCTGGCTGATGGTCGGCGTCCCGAGCAGGTTGCCGATGACCGGCGTCAGGAACCGGAATGGACCCTGGACGGTGACCGAGAACACGTCGCCGGCTCGGCAGGTGGCTGGACAGACGAAGGTGACCTGGGATGGTGCAGGAGCGCCGGCCGGGACTCGACCGGTCGTGACGGCGACGGTGCAGTTCTGGCGGGTCTGCGGCGACACGCCGCCCGGGCACTCGAAGGCCCATTGCTCCACGGATCCCCAGCGGGCGCCCTCGCGGGCCGCCTGGCCGTAGGCCGTGGTGGAGTAGACGTACCGCCCGACGTCGATGAACGCGAACAGCAGGAGCAGGAACAGCGGGAGGACCAGGGCGAACTCGACCATGGCCTGGCCGCGGGACCGCGAGCGACGGATGGCGGCTCATTGGGCCACCACCGTCACGGACTGGTTGGTGCGCAGACACGTGTAGGCCGTCTGGTTCTGGGTGAACGCGTTCAGGGTGTCCGCGGCCCCGGCCGGGTTCGTCGCGAACGTTGCCGATGCTGAACCCGGCCGCCGTCCAGAGCGTGCTGCGACTGGAGAACGGTCTTGTTGGTCCCGTCCGCCGTCGGCGTCAGCGTGTCGACGAGGTTCGGCACCGGCCGTTCGTTCGCGGCGCATGAGGACGCGGTCGTCACGGCGACCGACGGCTGCTGGCCGGCCACGATCAACGCGTTCGTGGCACTCGCCGTCGCGACGAAGGTGGCCAGCCCATTCGCGGCGAATCGCCTGCGGGATGGTGCAGGCGAAGGAGCTGCCACTCTGCCCGCTGGCGGCGAGGGACGCCGGCACCGTGCACGGGAGGCTCACCGCGACCCCGTTCCGGGTCACGGACACCGTGAACGCGTTGGCCGGGCTGCCCTGGTTGACGACCGTGAGGTACAGCCAGCCGGTCGGGCTCAGCAGCTCGGCCTGGGTGGCCGAGGCGTTGCGCTGGAGCGTCAGCGGTCCGGATGGGAATGTCGGTGACCCACTCGTCCCGTAGCCGATGCCGCCGAGGCGATACGGCGACGCCTTCAGGTTGACGGCGAGCTTGGGTGCCGGGACGACGCGGACCGTGGCCGCTCCGTTGGACAGGCTGGTCGACAGGCCGCCGGCACTGCCCTGGGCGGTCGCGGCCATCGTGTAGTCGGCGAACCCGTTGACCGGGTTGACCGCCGGGACGGACCGGGTGAACGTGCAGTACGACGGCGCCGCGCCGGCCCCGATCGAGGTCGGCAGCGAGCCGCAGTTTCCCTGGGCGGCGATGTTCGTCCCGTTCGCGCTCCACGTGTAGGCCACGCTGGTCAGGGCGAGGTTGCCGGTGTTCCGGACGCGGACCCGGTAGCTGACCGTCGTGTTCTCCGGATACACGAGGAAGTTGTTGACGTTGGTGGCGTCCTGGCACGGCGCGTAGTAGTAGGTCGGGGCGTTGGTCGCGTCGGCCTGGGTGCAGGCGGTCGAGATGGCCGCGATGTTGTCGGCCCCGGTGCTGCTCGCCCAGACGAGGACTTCCAGTCCGCTCGGGTCGAACGCATCCGAGATGACCGTTGCCTGCGACTCGGAGCTCAGGGTCAGGTTCTGGTTGACGATGCTGCCGAGGATCGGCGTGAGGAGGCGGAACGGGTAGGACACCGTGACCTGGTAGGTGTAGCCATCCAGGCAGTCGTTGATCGGCTGGACCAGGACCCCGGCCGGTGTCCGGCAGGCGACGGTGGTCGAGAACTGGCCGCCGATGTTGGTCGCCTCGTTCTGGACATGCCACACGACGTTGTTCGGGTTGGAGCAACCGGACGTCGAGGCGTCATCGCAGAGCGGGCTGCGCGAACCGAAGAACGCCCCTTCCTTGGCCGCGTTCTCGACGGCGACGAAGGCGTAGAACAGGCGGCCGAGGTCGATCGCGCCGGCCAGGAGGAGCAGCATCAAGGGGATGACGAGGGCGAACTCGACCAGGCTCTGGCCCCGGCCCGACCAGCGGCGACGCGGTCGGGCGTCCGACTCGGAGGAGGTCATGGGGTCTGGTGACCGAGGCGCATGGGATGGGGACTCCAGGCCGGGATGATCGATGGCTGTGGGATGGATACCTAGGACAACGGACGAGGCCGGACTTTGGTACGGGTGCGGGGTGCCCGAATGCACCGAATCCGCACGCTCCGGGGGTGACTTCCGGTGTCGAACCAGCCCGGGCTTGGTAGGCTGGACGACCTGCTCGATGACGACGGGGCCGTAACAGCGGGGTCGGTATCGCGTTTCCATGGGTGATGAGCTGGACCAGACGGTCCTCGCGCGACTGGTCGCCGACGCCAAGGCTGGCGACGGGCGAGCGTTCGCCGCGCTCTACGACGCCTATGCGGCGCAGCTCTACCGGTTCCTCCTGCTGCGCGTCCGGCAACCCGCCGATGCCGAGGACCTGCTCCAGCGCGTGTTCATGAAGGTCGTCGAGGCGCTGCCGCGCTACGAGGATCGCGGACTACCCTTCGGGGCCTGGTTGTTCCGGATCGCCCGGAACGTCGCCATCGACTTCGAGCGAGCCCGCCCGAGCCACGAGGCCCTGTCCGACGAGCAGCGCGACGCCGATGAGCGCCAGCCCGCCGTCCTCGCCGAGATCATGGCCAGCCGGACGGCGATCCGGGCCGCCTGGCGGTCCTGACCAAGGACCAGCGCGACGTCATCGTGTACCGCTTCTTCGCCGGTCTGAGCCCGCGCGAGATCGCGAGCCTCATGGGCAAGCGCGAGGGCAGCGTCCGGGCGACGCAGTTCCGGGCGCTCGCGGCGCTCCGCCGCCATCTCGAAGCAGTTGGCGAGTCGGACCCGCGCCTCGCGGAGGCTGGGGCATGAACGGCCTGCGGTTCGGCCTGCGCGGCCCGGACTTCGAGACGGACGCCGTCGGTGCGTTCGCGGTCGACTTCGCGACCTCGGTCGAGGCGTCCTTCACGGTGGACACGGACGCCGTCGATCGCGTTCGCGACCAGGTGCTGGCGGCCTTCGCCTCCGGTGCGGCGACCCTCGCGGATCGCGGTATCCGCCGGCCGTCTCGGCGCCTGACCGTCGCCGGTCTGGCCGCCGGCGCGAGCCTCATGGCCATCGCGGCGGTGGTCAACCAGTCCGACGCGGGCGGATCGCTCTACCCGATACGACTGGGGATCGAGTCGGCCGTGGTGCCGGCGGCAGACAGTCCTGACGGCTGGGCCGTCCGGATGCACCGCCTCCAGGACCGGCTGCACGACAGCATCGTCTCGGCCCGCGATGGCGAGGTTGCGGCCGTCGGGATGGCCCTGGCCGAGTACCGGACGGAACTCACCCGCTTGCGCGCCGCCGTCGCCGCGGATCCGTCCCGCCGTGAGGAGCTGGTCGCCGCGATCAGTGCTGATCTTGGTCTGATCGAGGTCCTCGGGCGGACGTACCGCCTCGAGGCGGCCGCACTCCTCGTGGCCGATATCCGGGAGCTGATCGGCCTCGGCGAACCGCCTGGCGATGGGCGACCAGCGGATCTGCCTGCGGTCGGCGGCCCTCCCGCCGAGGTGCCGCCGGTCGATCCCGGCGCAGGCGGCCCGCCCTCGAACAGCAACGCCGGCGGGAACGGCAACGGGAACGGGCCGACGACGAACAACGCCGGAGGGAACGGCAACGCGAATGCCAACGCGGGGAACAGTCAGGCCGGCGGGAACGGAAGTGCAGGCGGGAGTGGTAACGGTGCCTCTTCGGCTGGATCCGGCACGACGGGGACGGCCGCGCCTGACTCGACCACGGAGCCCGAACAGGCCGCCGAACCCGAACCGACCCCGACCCCTGCGCATGGGAATGCCGGAGGAAACGGGAACGGCAATGCCGGCGGCAACGGGAACGGCAATGCCGGCGGCAACGGCAACGGTCAGGCGGACAAGACGCCGAAGCCCTGACTGCGCGGGTGTCGCCTGATCAGGCGGTGTCGGCCGGTCCGGCTTCGTCGATCGCGGGTTCGGGTTCGGGTTCGATGCCGGTGGACGCCGGCCCACGGACGATCGCCCTGCCGATGTTGCCGACCAGCAGGGCGACCGCCGAGACCAGGTACAACTGGCCGATGAGCGCCTCCGAGACGGCGACCATCCGGCCGGCGCTCGTGGCCGCCGTGAAGTCGCCGTAGCCGACGGTGGTCAGGGTCACGTAGCTGAAGTACACGAAGTCGACGGCCCCTGGCGTCGTCGTCTGGACGAAGAACGGACCATCCTGGGTGTGAGCGATCACGGGATAGAGGTAGGTATACGTGAGGCCGAGCAGCAGGTAGATCGCCAGCGCGCCGAGGACGAGCCGGACCGTGATGACCGGGCTCTCGAAGATGTGCCGGAGGATGACGACCGGGGCGGCGAATGCGAGGAGCAGTCCGACCGCGCCGGCTGCCGCCGTCCCGTCGTCGGCGCCGAACAGCAGGCCGACCGCCGCGCCCACGATCGCGATGGCCACGATCACCGACGCCCCACGGAAGGACCGGCGCCTGGCATCGGATGTGTGCAGGACGAACAGGAGCGTGAACCCGCTCAGGCACACGCTGATGAACTGGCCGGCCTGTCCCTGGCCGAGCGCGAGCGTGAAGATCGTCGCGAGGACGAGGACCAGGACGATGCCATAGTCGTCTCGCTGCTCGAGTCGCGCCTTGAGCGGGCCGCCTCGCTGGGCAAGGCCGGTTCGGTTCGTCACGGTCGTGTCAGGCACCTGGAGCTACTTGGAGTACGTCTGGATCTGGTCCTTGTTCCCCACGGCGCCGCCGCCATAGGTGCCGAGGTCGATCAGCAGCCCAAGGAGGACGAAGATCCAGCCGAGCGGGGTCAGCCCGCCGACCGCCCAGAACAGCGACGTACATGATCGTCGTCCACGGCAGGAACAGGAAGCCGAGGGCCGGCAGGAGCGCCTCGCCGCCGAACGTCACCGACCAGCGGGCGGGGTCCATCAACCACCAGAAGAAGATCAGGGCGCGTGGCCCGAGGATGCCCAGGATCGCGATCCCGCAACACATGTCGCTTCCTCCTGTCTGCTCGCGTGGCCGACCCGACCGACAGCATGCGGCATCCGCGAGGCCGCGACAACGCGCCGTGAGGACGCCGGCGTGCGGCATGCAGCCACGAGCGGAACGGCGCCGGGTATCATCGGCCGGATGACCGACCGTGGCCGGACCAGCATGGAAGGCTCCCCCGCCTGTCCGTTCATCGCGTACGAGGACGAACGCGACGAGCGCTCGACCGAGCCCGATCACGCGCACCGCTGCTACGCGGAAGTGCGGCCGGCGCCGCGGGCCCTCGCGCACCAGGAGGCCTACTGCCTCTCGAGCGCCTTCCCGGTCTGCCCGACGTTCCAGGCGTGGGCGCGGCGAGAGGCGGCGCAGGCCCGATCCGCGGCGGCGGCCTCCTCGGCAGCGTCGGCGAGTGCCGGCAGCGCGGCGGCGAGTGCCGGGAGTGCGGCGGCGGCCGCATCGGATGTGCCGAGCGTGCCCGCTGGGCGGGTCGACGACCCACCTGACGTCCACGGCGCCTCATACGACGAAGCCGAAGACGACGTCGAGCTCGATCCCGATGGGCTTCCGGCCAGACGGAACCCGCCACGCGACTGGGCCGCGCCACCGCCGTGGGCCACCGGTGCCGCTGGCGCCGCCGCGGCGCGATCCACGGCATCGGGCGACGCGCCGGACTTCCTGGCTGGTCGAGGTTCGGAGGGCCAGGGCCTGGCCGGCAGCGCCGCCGATCGACTCGCCGGCGGGCTGCCGCCGGACGAGACCCGCCCGCCGACCGCCGGCCGTCCCGTCGAGCGCGCAGGCGGCGCCGGCCGACCCGGAACTCGCCGGGCTGGTCGGCGGGAGCCAGACCTGGAGCGCGAGCGGCTACGACTCGACCGTGGAGCCGTCGCCGTTGCCGCCCGCTCGTCCGGTCAAGCGGCAGTCGGTCAGCTCCACCCGGAGCAACGTCGATCGGACGCCGGTCCAGACCGGGCCGGCCTGGGAGAAGGCCCGTCGCTACGAGGCGTATCCGACCATCAAGACCCGCACCGGGATGCCGGATGTGCCGCGGATCGCGTTGTTCGCCGGGGCGCTCGGGATCGCGGCGCTGGTGCTGTTCTTCCTGCCCGCGCTGCTCGGGATGGGCGGCAAGCCGAGCGGATCTGCCGGCCCGTCGGCGAGCGCCTCGCTCGCGGTCGAGACCGCCGAGCCGAGTCCGACCATCCCGGCGGCGCCGACCCCGCAGGTCTACGTGGTCGCCAAGGGCGACACGATGACCAAGATCGCCAAGAAGTTCAACGTGACGGTGGCCCAGATCATGGAGGCCAACCCGACGATCAAGGACCCGAACAAGATCAGCCTCGGCCAGGAGATCATCATCCCGGTCCCGGTGCCCGAGGAGATCGTCGACCCGTCAGCCGCGGCGTCGCCGTAGGTCCGTCGCGCGAGCGCCCGCGGGCGCGGCGAGGACGAGCTACCTGGGCGCGATGTTGATCGCGGTGATCTTGCCGGCTTCGACGCGGAACGTGGCGTCGATGTGCGTCGTGGGAGCGCCCGGCCGAACGACGAGGACGTCCGCCTCGTAGGTGTTGCCGGTATCGCGGATGTCGCCCGGGATCATCCGCAGGCCGGGCTCGCTGCGGAGGAACCAGCCGCCGACGCGCTCCACGCCACGCAGCAGCTGCACGTTGCCGCCGACATGCACGCGCATCTCGGTCTGCTCGTCCATCAGCGCGACCGCGCCCTCGCGGTCACCGCCGTTCAGCTTCTCGAAGAAGTCTTCCATCGTCTCGACTGCACCCATGCACGGAGTGTACCGGCGGGCGACGAACGCCGCCGAGGCAGGCGCGAGGCAGCGCGAGGCGGCCGATGAGCTGGGCCCGAGACCTAGAAGCCGCCGCCGGCGCCGCCTCCGCCGCCACCGGAGCTGCCGCCGCTGAACCCGCCGCCGCCGCCCGACCCGGACGACGACGGCGAGTTGCCGATCGTCCCGAGCGCCGACATCATCCCGCCGAGGTCCGGGATGGCCGAGTCGGAGAACACGCTCGCTCCGCTGCCGGCGGTCCCGTAGCTCGCCAGCGAGGACCCGCTCGAGTTCGTGGTACCAGGCCGGGAAGTACAGCGAGGAGGCCGCGACCGTCCCGGCCTTCGCGTCGGCGAGGCTGCGCTTGAGGACTTCCTCGATCCGGTCCTGCAGCCCGAGGGCCGTGCCCCAGACGACGGCCTGGTCCGGCGTCTCGAGCCAGTCGAGGCCCGACTCGTCCACGACCTGCTGCATCGACCGGGCCTGCTCCATGGTCTTCTCGAGCGTCCGTCGATAGGCGTGGAGCATCGCCCGGATCATCGATCCGGCCATCGTGACCGCCGGCATGCTCCGGGCCAGGAAGAGCATGACCAGCGAGCCGGCGATCGTGGCGGCGCCGACCAGCACGAGTCCGGACATCGTGATGAAGAAGCCCACGAACACGAGGATGACGCCGCCGATGAGCGCGAGCGACCCGCGCCCGGCCCAGCGGGTGACGACCTTGCTCGGCGCCTCGGCGAACCACTGGCGCTTGACGACGTGGCCCTCGAGCGCCTTGTCGAAGGCGGCGACCGAGGTGCCGAATTCGGGCAGTTTGTCCGACGGGATGATCGAACCGGGCTCCGAGTTGCCGAGCGACCGCAGCTTCTTGAGCGCGACGTCCTCGGCCGGCCCGGTCCGGGTCCGCGCGTTGAGCCGTCGCTGCGCCTCGACCGTCGCGTCGCCCTCGGGCGGATCGACGTCGATCTCCACCTTGTGGCTGAGGAAGCCCTTGTCCTCGCGGAACGCGATGAGCCCGCGACTGGCGAGGTCGAGCATCGCGGTCGTCAGCGCCCGACGCGACGAGTGCGCCGTCCATGACCATCGCCCCGGACGCGGCGGTCAGGTCGTGCGGCGGCGCCGGCATGAGGATCGACGGGTCGTCGAGGTAGACCGGGTCCTTGCCGAACCGCCGCCACGACAGGATCGCCCAGCCGGACAGGCCGAAGAACGCGATCGGCCCCCCGACCAGTCCCACGACCGCGTTGACCTGGCGCGCGGTCTGGAGCTGCGTTGGCGTGCTCGGCGGTCGCCGCGGCATCGATCCGCTGCATCGCCACGCCGACCGCGCCGTCGAAGTCGGCCCGGCGGAGGAACGGCAGCATGTCGTTCTCGTAGATGCTCTGCCGCTCGGCGTTCGTCAGGAAGGCGGCTTCGAAGCCGGGCGCGGCGTAGAGCTGGACCTGGCCGTGCTCGAGGCTCGGATCGAGGTCGAGGAAGATGACCATCCCGTCGTTGAACCCGGCTCGCCCGATGCCCCACTGGTCGATGAGGGCGCGCGCCTTGCCTTCGGTGCCTTCGGTGGTCAGGTCGTACGTGCCGGCGTCCTGCGTGTAGATGACGACCTCGGCGCCCGTCCGCTCCTCGATGGCATCGATGGTCGCCTCCGCGTCGGCGATGGCCGCGGGCGAGAGGACGCCGGCGAAGTCGTAGACGGCCTGGCCGTCGACCGGCGGCGGGAATGGCGGCCCGGGCGGCGGGGAGGCGGCGATGACCGGTCCGATCCCGATGGCGGCGAGCCACAGGACGGCCCCGGCGATGGCGGCGAGGCGGCGCGCGACGGTGTTCACGAGCGAAGCCTACCCGACGAGGTGCCTCGACGACGGACCGCGTCGACGTCCGAGGCTCAGCGACCCGTCGTCGGCAAGCAGGACCTGCGGCGGACGTGGCCGGCCGTTGTACGTCGACGACTGCGACGCGGCGTAGGCGCCGGCATCGGCGATCGCGACCAGGTCGCCGCGACGGAGCGGCGGCAGGTCGTGCGCGCCGAGCGAATCGGTGGACTCGCAGATCGGGCCCTCGACGGCGGCGGGCTCGAACGCGGACGTGCGGGCGCTCGCCATCCACGGGCCGCCCCAGCGAGGTCAGCGCCACGATCCGGTGACGCGCGCCGTAGAGCGCCGGGCCGGATGAGCTCGGTCATCCCGGCATCCAGGACGACCTGCCGGCCGCCGCGGTCGCGGACGTGGAGGACGCGGGCCAGCAGCCAGCCCGCCCGGGCGACCAGGAAGCGGCCCGGCTCGATCGCCAGGCGGGTCGGGCGGCGGTCCGCCGGGATCGCCTCGAGCAGCGCCGGGAGCTCACGAGCGAACCGGGCCGGGTCCGGGCGCCGGATCGTCCAGCCCGAAGACCGGGAAGCCGCCGCCGACATCGAGCGTGTCGAACGTCTCGATCGAACCGCGCCACAGCGCGGTCACCGCGAGGCCGCGCCGGACGGCGTCGCGCCAGGCATCGACCGCGCCGAGCTGCGAGCCGACGTGGAGGTGGATGCCGCGCGACCGGAGCGGGCCGTCGGGACCGCCACCGCGCTCGATGGCCTCGCCGACCTCCATCTCGGTCATCCCGAACTTGGAGCCGCCGGCGCCGACCGCCAAGCCCGGCCAGCGTCTCGGGCGAGACGTCCGGGTTGAGGCGGTACAGGACGTCGAGCCGCGGTCCGCCGCCATGCCGGCCCGCGAGCGCCGCCAGGGCGCGCGGCCTCCTCGGGCGACTCGATCGCGATCCAGCGGAGCGGCTCGGCCGTCGCGGGCGGCCCGGACGGCCGCGCCGCAGGTCCGCCGTCGGTCTTGCCGATCCCCTCCAGGGTGATCCGCTCGTTCGGCAGCCCGGCCCGGGTCGCCGCCGCCCACTCGCCGCGCGAGACGACGTTGGCGCCCAGCCCGTGCGCGGCGACCGCCGCGATGACCGCCGGGACGTCGTTCGCCTTGACCGAGTAGCTGGCGCAGCCACGGATCGGGGAACGCGTCGGCAGACCTCGGCCGCGGCCGCGGCGATCGTCGCGAGGTCCGTGACGTACGCGGGCGTCCCGAAGCGCCGTGCCGCGAGCCGCAGGGCCGGCGCGATGGCCGGCAGGCGGTCGGTCACGGCACGACGGCGTTGACGACCCCCGTGACGACGCCGATGACGGTCGACCCGATCACCGCGGCCACCAGGGTGTCGGCGGTGACATCCGGCGGGAAGCCGCCGATCGACAGCGGGAAGCCGGTCGAGTTGGCGATGAGGGCCACCAGGATGAGCAGGCCGGCGTTCACGAGGATGCCCGCCAGGCCCATCGTCAGGACGGACAGCGGCAGGGACAGGATCTTGACGACCGGCCCGATCAGCCCGTTCACGGCGCCGAAGATGACGCCGAGCACGATCAGGCCCTGCGTCTCCCCGGTGAAGGTGAAGAGGTCCGGCAGGAACCGGGTCAGGCCGTAGAACGCGATGGCCGCGGCGATGGCGCCGATGATGAAGTGCTTCATGACAGCTCCTCCGAGCGATGGACGACCTGGCCGCCGACGACGGTGAGGGCCACGCCGGTCCCGATGATGGACGACGGCCCGTGGTCGAGGATATCGCGGTCGAGGACGACGAGGTCCGCCTGGGCGCCCGCCGTGAGCGTCCCGCGCCGGTCCTCGGCGAAGGCCGCGTAGGCCGAGCCGTGCCCGTACGCCGACAGCGCCTCGGGCAGCGACAGCTTCTCGGACGGCAGCCAGCCACCGGGCGGGTGGCCCTCCTTCGTCTGTCGGTTCACCGCGGAATTGAGGGCGAGCATCGGGTCGTACGGCACGACCGGCCAGTCCGAGCCGAGCGCGATGACGCCGCCGGCCTTGCGGATGGACGCCCAGGACCACGCCTGGCCGGCCCGCTCCTTGCCGATGTTGCCGGCCCACACGTCGATCTGGTTGGGCGACGGATCGGCGTGATACGGCTGCATGGAGGCGACCACGCCGAGCTCGGCGAAGCGCGGGATGTCGGCGCGGGTGATCGTCTCGATGTGCTCGACGCGGTGGCGTCGCTCGCGGCGCGGGTTCGCGCCCGCAGCCCGCTCGTAGGCGTCGAGGACCATCCGGATCCCGCCGTCGCCGATGGCGTGGATCTCGAGTTGCCAGCCGCGCCGGTCCGCCTCGGCGACGAACGCGTCGAGCTGCGTCCGCCTCCCACTCGGGCAGGCCGGTGGAGGTGTCGTCCTCGTACGGCGTCGAGCATGTACGCGGTCCGGGCCTCGACGACCCCGTCCGCGAAGGCCTTGAGGATGCCGGCGTCCAGCCACTCGCCGCCGCGCAGGTCGCCGATGACCTCGTCGTACTCGTCGAGGCGGCGCCGCCCACTCGTCCAGGGTCTGGTTCGGCCGCATCATCAGGGCGAGCCGCGTCCGGAGCTGGAGGTCGCCGGCATCGCGCAGGGCCCGCCAGAGCGGGACCTCGTCGACCTCGGTCATGGCGTCCTGGATGGCGGTGATCCCGGCCGCGTGCATCGCCGCGGATCGCGACGCGCATCGCGGCGAGGGTCTCGTCCGTCGGTCGGCTTCGGGATGTGGCGCGAGGACCAGCTCCTGGGCGCCCTCCTTGAGCGCGCCGGTCGCCTCGCCGGTGTCCGGGTCGCGGACGATGACGCCGTCGCGCGGGTCCGGCGTGTCGCGGTCGATGCCGGCGATCCGGAGCGCCGCCGAGTTCACCCAGGCGGTGTGGCCGTCGTAGCAGCGCATGAACGCCGGCCGGTCCGGCACGACCGCGTCCAGTTGCTGGCGGGTCGGCAGGCCGCCGGGGAACGGGACGTACATCCAGCCGTGGCCCTTGACCCAGGCAGCGCCCGGGTTCGCGGCCGCGTGGGCCGGCGATCGTCCGCTGGATGGCGTCCACGCTGTCGAGCTGGAAGAGTTCCGCGTCGGCCAGCTCCTGCGCGCCGCCGACGACGTGGATGTGGGCGTCGTCGAAGCCGGCCGTGATGAGGCCGCCGCGCGCGTCCACGACCTCGGTCTGCGGGCCCCTCCAGTCGCGCAGGCCGTCGTCCTGGCGCCCGACCCAGGCGATCCAGTCCGTCCTTGATGGCGATCGCGTTCGCGCCGGCGACCGGTCGCGGCCCGATGTCCGAGCCGTAGGGGACGATGTCGCGCGGTCCGAACGCGTGGAAGACGCGGCCGTTGACGAGCAGCAGGTCCGCGCCGTCGCTCACCGGTCCAGCAGACCCTGCAGGCGCGCCTTGACGGCCGGCCACTCCGGCTTGATGACGCTGAACCAGGCCGAGTCGCGGAGCGAGCCGTCCGGCATGATCGAGTGGCTGCGGTGGACGCCCTCGAACGTCGCGCCGATCCCGCGCAGGGCCGTCCGCGACTGGACGTTGCGGGCGTGGGTCTTGAACTCGACCCGGTTGGCGTCGAGCGTCTCGAACGCGTGGGTCAGCTGGAGCAGCTTGGCCTCGCGGTTGCGGCCGCGTCCGCTGGTAGGCGACGCCCATCCAGGTCCAGCCGATCTCGAGGCGCTTGTGCTCCGGCGCGATGGACATGTAGCGGCTGCTGCCGATGACCTGGCCGGTCTCGATGTCGATGGTCGCGAACGGCCGCTCGATGCCGGCCTCGGCGTTGGCCAGGGCCGTGTCCACCCAGCGGCGCAGGCCGGCCTCGTCCTGCTCGCCCATGATCGTCCAGCGCCAGACGGGCGCATCGAAGGCGACCGCGCACAGGCCCGCGAAGTGCTCGTCGCGCAGCGGCTCCATCCGGATGCGCGCACCGGTCAGGACCACCGGCTCCACCCACGTCTGCGCTGGCATCCACGGATGGTAGTCGGGCCGCTGCTACGATGCCGGGGTGACCCACACGCCGACCCCGGGTACGTCCGCGTTCGCCGACCTGTTCACGCCGTTCCTGGCCGAGCTGTTCGCGCTCGACCCGGTCTTCGCGACCGAGATCGGCGATCACGCCCGCGACGAGCGAGTGGCCGGACCTGTCCGAGGCCGGTCGCCTGGCCGTGCTGGCGTTCGTCGATCGCTGGGAGACCCGGTTCGAGGCGCTCGACGGGCCTGGCGGCGGACGATGCGGTCGATCGCGACCTCGTCCTCGGGCGAGCTGGCGGCGATGCGGTTCGACGCCGAGACGCTCCGCGACGACGCGACGGACCCGATGACCTGGGTCTACGCTCCTGGGCGGCGGCCTGTTCTCCCTCCTGGCCCGCGACTTCGCCCCGCTGGCCGAACGGCTGGCGAGCGTGGCCGGGCGGCTGGAGGGGATCCCGGCGGTCCTCGATGCGGCGCGCGCCGCGCTGGTCGGCGCGGCCGGTCGCCCGGTCGGGCGGTTCCAGACCGAGACCGCCTCGGCCAGCTGGCGGGCGTCGACTCGCTGATCGACGACGCGCTCGACGCAGGCGGCCGCGGCCGCCGAGCGATCCGGCGGTCGCCGCGATCGCAGCCGCGCCTGGCCGCGGCCGCCGAGACGGCACGGGCTGCCGCTCGCGGCCTTCGAGGCGCACCTGCGCGACGTCGTCCTGCCGGCGAGCGAGGGCGAGGGCCGCCTCGGGCCGCGACCTGTTCGCCCAGAAGATGCGCCACACGATGCAGTCGGACGACGCTGACCCCGGAGCGGATCCTGGCCCAGGCCGAGCGGGAGTTCACGGCCGTCCGGGCCGAGATGGTCCGGCTGGCCCGCGACCTGTGGCCCGCCTGGCAGGGGTCGCGGCCGCTGCCCGACGACGACCAGGCGATCGTCCGCGGCGTGCTGGACGCCGTCGCCGCGGAGCACCCGCGCGCGGACGACAAGCTCGACTACTGCCGCGCCGAGAACGAGCGGATCGAGGCGTTCTGCCGCGAGCACCGACCTCGTCGGCCTGAGCGACGAACGGCTGGTCATCCAGTGGACGCCCGGTGTTCCTGCGCGCGTTCGGGAACGCGATGCTCATCGCCCCGGGTCCGCTCGAGCACGGCCTCGACACGTTCTTCGCGATCACGCCGATCCCGGACGACTGGTCCGAGGAGCAGCGCGAGTCCGCGCCTCCGCGAGGACAACGACCGGATGCTCCGGCTCATCACGATCCACGAGGCCGTGCCGGGCCACTACCTCCAGGCGCGCGTACGCCAACCGCTGTCCGTCCCTCGCCCGGGCGGTGTTCAGCAGCGGCCTGTACGCCGAGGGCTGGGCCGTGTACGTCACCCAGGTGATGATGGACGTCGGGTACGGCGCGGACGACCCGGCGCTCCTGCTGACCCATTGGAAGTACTACCTGCGCTGCGTCATCAACGCGATCATCGACGCGCGGATCCACTGCGACGGGATGACCGAGGACGAGGCGGTCGCGCTCATGGTGGACGGCGGCTTCCAGGAGACGGCCGAGGCGCGGGCCAAGTACGCCCGGGCCCGCCTGTCATCCACCCAGCTCTCGACCTACTTCGCCGGATCGATGGAGATGTGGGCGATCGAACTCGAGGCGCGCCGCCGGGCGGCCGGCGACGCCGACCCTCCAGCCGCGCGATCGCTGCCGGGCGGGTTCGGCGCGACGCCGGGCTTCCGCTATCGCGACCACCTCGAGTCGGTCATGGCGCACGGCGCCCCGCCGACGGCCCTGCTCAAGCGGCATCGTGGCTCGATGACCATCGAGCGCGGCGTCCTCGATCGGCTCGATGACCTCGGGCTCCGCTGGTACGTGACCGGTTCCTGGGCGCTCGCTGCCTACGCCGAACCGCGGATGACCCGCGACATCGACGTCGTGCTCGAGCTGACGCCCGCGGACTACGAGTCGAAGGTGCGCCCGGCCTTCGAGGGCGACTTCCTGGTCAACGACCCCATCGACGTCGGGGGTCGATGGATGGGCGGGCTGATCCATCGGACGGAGCTCGTCCGAGTGGACCTCATGTTCGGACGGACGGATGCCTGGGCGCGGTCCGCCATGGAGCGACGCCAGTCGATCGACCACCCGATCCTGGGCCCTGTCTGGATCCTCACCGCCGAAGACCTGATCATCGCGAAACTCGAGTGGTCGGACGGCACGTCGGAGCTGCAGCTGCGCGACGTCCGCTCGATCATCCGTCTGGTCGTCGGCCTCGACTGGAGGTACCTCGAGCGATACGCTGCAGTCCTCGGGATCGGCGAACGACTGGAGGCCGTCCGTGGCGGTTGATCAGGCGCAGGCCAGGTTCGACCAGCGCCTTCGCGAGGATCGGGCCCGAACGTCGGATGCGCGAACACGACGTGTCGTATCGTCAGGCCTTCGAGCTCGTCTGGGCCCAGGCGGATCGCGCCGGACCGATGACCGAGCTCGAGCGTGCCCGCTTCCTGCTTCGGCGGCTCTATCCGGACCTGGAGGGCCCGCGCCTCGACGCGATCATGGCCCGACTCGAGCGGGAGTGGCAGGCCGGCACCTGGACCGGGTTCCGTCGGCCGGATCGATCGCCAGCCGGTGGGCCCACGAGCGCCTGACCGATGCCTAGTCGATCGTCTTCGGGGTCGCCTTCGCTGGGCGCCGCGCCGCCGGGGACGGTGTCAGGAGCGGCCAGCAGTCGGTCCACGCGGTAGTCGGCGTCGGCCGCCGCGAGGCCGAGCCGGGCGACCAGGTCAGGCTTCGTCCGTCGGCTTGCGGCGGCGGCAGCCGCGCGGCTCGCGCGGCCGCGTCGATGGCGTCGAGGCGGACGGCCCAGCGCAGCATCGCCTCGAACCGGTCCCGGTCGAGGTACTCCACGCCCTGCCAGGTGTTGAGCCCGATCGCCGTCCGGACGGGATCGCGCGCCAGCCACGCCTCGATCAGGCGCGCATCGGCGGTCCGCGCCGGGCCGCGCAGCCCCGACGGCCGGGGCAGCGCCAGCAGCACGCGCACGAGGTCGGTCACGGCCCAGGCGTCGGCCTCGTCGAGGCCGATGTCGCGCAGCCCGGCCGCCAGGGCGCCGGGGAGACGCAGCTCGTCGTACCAGGCCCGGCTCGTCGCGGCGACATCCGGCCCCGGCGCCAGCGCCCCCATCCGGTCGAGGGCCAGCCAGACGAGCAGGGCCGCCCGGTCGCGCCGATCCAGGCCGTCGAGCACGGCTGGCTCGCCGAAGGCGAACGTGACCCGTTCGCGGGCGGCCGCGGCGATCGGCTCGGGTTCGCCCGTGACGCCGGTCGCCTCGGCGACCGCGGTCAGGAACGTCGCGAACCGGCGCTCCAGGTCGTCGACCTGGGCCGGCCGGGCGGTGCCGTCCACGACCGCCCCGACCGCACCGTCCGCGAAGATCGCCCGCAACGGCCCGTGGACCGGCTCCAGCTGGAGTTCGCGGAAGGCATCGTCGAGCGACGGGACGCCGCGCCCGCCCAGGCGCGTCGGCGAGCCGGCCCCACTGGCCCGGCGACACCGTCCCAGACCTCGCGGAACTCCCAGAAGACGTGGCCGCCGTACGCCTCGAGCGACAGGCTGAGGCCGCGCTCCCACAGCTCGCGGCACGAGCGCAGGTACTCCAGGCCGGTCCGCGCGTCGCGGAAGGCCACGAAGGCGCGCCGGGTCGTTCGGCAGGCCCAGGCCCTCGGCGAGCGGACCGACGGACCAGCCGCCTCGAGCCGTCCGGCGCCTTGAGCGCATACGCCGCCGAGTCGCGGATGGATCCCGACGTCGTCGCGAAGCGCGTGTGGTAGACGACGAGCGAGCGCTGCGGACCGGACCCGTTCGAGTACGCCAGGACGTGCTCGTCGACGCCCGCCGTCGGTCATGAAGTCGTACAGCAGGAAGTCGCGCGCCTCGGCGAACCAGGCCCGCCGGTGCAGCAGCGGGAAGATCTCGCGCTCGTGGCGCTCGACGAGCCACGGATCCGGGCGCTCGTCGAGGGTCGCCCGACGGAACTCCATGCCGTACTTCTCGCCGAACCCCTGGACCTGGCCGTGGCCCAGCATCGGCAGGCCCGGCAGCGTGGCCATCACCATCGCCACGCCGAAGTACTTGTCGCCCTTGCCGAACTGCTCGAGCGCGGTCTCCTCGTCCGGGTTGCTCATGAAGTTGACGTAGCGCTTGAGGATCTCGGGGTCGAACTCGAGCGTCTCGCGGATGACCCGCCGGTAGCCCGCGCCGTTCTCGTCGCGGAGCATGTGCATGAAGGCGCTGTTGTAGACGCGGTGCATCCCCAGGGTCCGGACGAAGTAGCCCTCCAGCATCCAGAACGCCTCGGCCAGCAGCAGCGTGCCCGGGCACCTCGGCCGCGACGCGATCCACGACCTCGCGCCAGAACTCGACCGGCATGCGGGCGTCGAACTCGGCCTTGCTGATGGCGTGCTCGGCGCGCGACGGGATCCCGTCGCCGGCGCCCGGCTCCGGCCACCACAGCCGCTGGACGTGCTTCTTGGCGAGGACCATCGCGGCATCGAACCGGATGATCGGGAAGCGCCGGGCGACGTCGAGGATCGTCCGGATGACCTGCTCGCGGACGGCGGCCGCGAGGAAGTCCAGCTGGGCCGTGTCGTTCCAGGGGAAGCTCGTGCCGTCGTTGCCGTGGTAGATGTAGCGCTCGTCGCCGGTCTGCGCGGTCGAACCGCTTGAACACGACCGCCGCATCGCTGTCGTTCCAGTAGTGGTCCTCGAGGACGATCCCGACCCGCTCGTCGGACGACAGGTCCGCGCCGGTGAACGAGTAGGCCGGGTAGGGCGGCTGGGCGACCGACAGGAACCACTCGGGGTGGTCGATGACCCAGCGCGAGTCGATGCCCATGTGGTTGGGGACCATGTCGCTGGCGAGCCGGATGCCGCGGGCCCAGGCCCGATCGCGCAGGTCGGCGTACGCCCACTCGCCGCCGATGTCGTCGGCGATCCGGTAGTCGTCGAGCGAGTAGGCCGAGGCCACGGCGTCCGCGTTGCCGCGCATGCGCTTGATCCGCTCCGAGGCGGGCGACCGCTCCCACAGCCCGATGAGCCACAGCCCGGTCACGCCCCAGCTCGCGAGCGTGTCCAGCTCCTCGTCCGGGATGGCGTCCAGGGTGCGGATGTCGCGCCCGTAGCGTCCGCGACAGCTGGTCGAGCCAGACGTACGTGCTCTTGGCCATCAGGACGACCTGTGGCATCCAGGCCGAGTCGGACGAGAACGCCTCCGGCTCCTCGCCCAGGCCGCCCATCCCGGGCGTCTCGGTCGGGCCGCGACCGGCCGCCGGGCCGCCTCCGAAGCGAAGCGTCAGCGCCCGCTCCTCCTCGGCCAGGACGCCGATCGCGATCTCCAGCCGGTCGATGAGCTCGAGCAGGGCCGCACCGAGCAGCGCCGCCCCACTGGTCGCGGATGTAGCGCAGCTGGCCGGCCAGCGAGGTGGGGGAGTGGCGGGCGGGCGCGCGCATGACCTCGAGCAGGGTCGCGCCGCCATCGACGACCGGCGGCCCGTCGGCGAAGACCGTCTCCAGGCGGGCGATCGCCTCGGCGTAGCGGGTCCCGCGGGCGAGGCCCCGGTCGTCGACGAGCTCGCGCAGCGGCCCGATGCGCCGGGTTCTCGTTGGCGACCCGGATGAGCAGCATCTCCTCGAGGCGGTCGCGTGGCGGCTCCGGGACCGGCCCGACGCCCGGGAACTCCTGGGCGAACCGGTCGAGCAGGCGGGCCGCGTCGGCGCCCAGGCCCGCGTCCAGGGTCGCCAGCGCGTCCGCCATCGCGCGCGGCCGACGGTCGCGCTCGTAGGTCGCGATGAGCAGGTGGCCGATCTCGTGGATGAGCCCGAGCGCGGCGATCTCACCGGCGGAGACCGGAGCCGCGCCGGCCGCGCGGGCCGTGTTCATCCGGTCCGACAGGCGACGGATGGCCGGCGAGGTCCGTGACCAGCAGGTCGCCCCGCACGCCCAGCAGCGCGCCCGTCCACCTCGTACCGAAGCGCGGGCCTCGCGCTGGACGTGGAAGGCAGGCATCAGGTGGCGGCGACCTCGACCGGATGCGCGGCCGGGTCGGCCGGCCGGGCGGCGGACGCATGCTCGATGGCCCGGCGCAGCAGCTCCAGCCCGGACGGGTCGAACTCGTAGCCCCACGCGCGGATCCGCTCCGGGCGCGAGAGGCGGCCCTCGAGGCCGGCGGCCATCGCCTCGCGCGACATGAGGATCAGGTCGGCGGTCTCGTCGACGACCGCGAGGTCCTCCTCGTGGTCGAGGATGGCGGTGACGATGTCCACGTCGCGCGTCCCGGCCAGGTTCAGCGTCTCGCGGATGTTGTCCGTGCCCGCGCTCCGAGGCGCAGACGAGGCCCGACCCGCGAGCCGCGCGGCAGGCCGGCGATCTCGTGGACCAGCTCCACGTAGCCCGGGCCGACGACCATCGCCACGACCGGGACGCGGCCGGCGACGAGGGCCTGGGCCTCCTCGCCGTGGAACGTCGTGGTCGCCACCAGGTCGTAGTGGAACCGGTCGAGCCGCTCGGGCAGGTCGTCGAGCAGGCAGCCCTCGGCCTCGATGAGCCCCGGGAACTCGTTCGCCGAGCCGCTCGGCGTCGTAGCCGGCATCGGCGTTGGTGCACTCGGCGTACAGGACGCGGACGAGCGGCCCGGGTCGCTTGCGCTCGCTGGCGGCCGCGAACGTGGCGGCGGCGACCTCGTCCGCGGTGAACCCGGCGTGGGCGGCGCGCCGGAGCATCTCCGAGACGACGCCGGCCAGCGCCTCGGCGCCGCGTCGTTGCGGCGGCCGGGCGGCGACGTGGGTGCCCGGCGCCGTGGCGGCTGGTGACGTAGCCGGCGTCGGACAGGCGCCGGTAGACCGCCCGGATCGTGTTCGGATTGACCCGCAGGGCGGCGCCGAGCTCCCGGACGGGCAGCAGGCGGGCGCCCGGCAGCAGCCGGCCCGAATCGATCTGGTAGGCGAGCTGCCAGTAGATCTGGGTGGAGATCGGGACGTCCGAATCGCGCTCGACGTCGAGCGGTCCGGGAGCGGCGACGGGGCTCGCGGCCGGGCGAGCGCGTCCTGCTGGGTCATCGCTCGACCCACGATAGCAAGGTCACGGTCGGACCGCGCGACCGGGGCGCTCAGGCCTCGGTGGCGGCGCGATCCACGGTCGTCGCGACGGCGTGGGACACGACGAACGTCGGCGGTCGCGCCCGGCGCCAGGTCCAGTGGCCAGCTCAGCAGCAGGCCGCTGCCCTGGTAGACCCGCTCGAAGCCGCCTTCGGAGTTGGAGATGGTCTCGACCGGCGCCCACCAGGCGTCGGCCGGCGACGGAGACCGTCGTGGCGACGCTGACGCCGACGTAGTCGTTGCCCTGGCCGATGGTCGAGATGGCGGTCGCCTGGCCCGACCCGTCGTGCGCGCGTCCGGTCGCCGGCCACGTCCCACCAGGCCGACGGGTTGCCGCCGCCGCCCAGCATCGTCGATCGTCCACTCGGACCCGAGGCGCGCCCGCAGCGGCCGATCGGAGCGATTCTCGATGGTGACGGCCTGCCGGAGCGTCGGGGCGAGCCGGTCGCCGCCGGTCGTGATGGTCCGGGTCGACGCGGACGGCCTGCGGCCCGGCGTCGCCGGTCACGTGGCCGTCGCGGATCAGGACCAGACGGCCCGGCTCGCAGGCTCGTCGACCTCGAAGCCGTGATCCACGAAGTCGCCGAGGTCCGGCGTGGTGGCGTCGGCCCAGTCGTCGCGGCGTGGCGTCCAGGGGCAGGAAGCGGACGAGGCCGGACCGTCGTTCGTGGTCGTCGTAGTGGAGCCGGTCCGCGAGGCCCGCCTCCTTGGTCAGCACCCGGTCGTGGATGGACGCCGGGGCCCCGCCGTCACCCGAGCCGGCGTGCGCCGCCGCGTCGGCCAGGGCCGCCTCGTGCGCGCGCAAGGTCTCGTGATAGGCCTCGGGCGCCGGCGCATGACGGCCGTCAGGGCGTGGCGGACGGCCCGGATGTCCCAGCCGCCGATCCCGCCGCCGTCGGACGGGTCCACCGTGACGACCTGGCCCGCATCGGCCAGGCGGACGTCGTCGAGGCCGTCCATGTCGAGGTCCACGAGCGTCGCCGTCGCCGCCGCCGGTCGCGGCCGGATCGGCCAGGTCCTCGGCGGCGATCAGGTGCTCGTACGTGGCCAGGCGCATGTGGCTGATGTAGATCCCGCCGAACAGGCCGTGCCAGTAGCAGTCGTTCGACTGGCCCTGGTAGAGGTGGTCCAGGGCGCGCTCGCGGTCCGGGCCGGCGCGGCATCCGCGGCGACCGCCGCCGACGTCCGCAGCATCTGCTTGTGCAGGTCGTTGATCTCGCGGTACTTGACCTGGAAGTTGCGCCAGAACGCGCCGCGCAGCCAGCGCGCCTCGGGCCGGTGCTCGGCCTGGGCGCGGTGGAGGACGTCGGTGAACGGCCAGGCTCTCGTTCGGCGGGCAGCGCCCACTGGCCCATCTCGGCGTACGACCCGGTCGGGATGTAGACCCGTCCGATCGGGCCGCTGGCGGGCGAGCCAGGCGGACGGCGTCACGGTCGACAGCCAGTCGGCGTTCTCCTCGAGGGCCGTGAAGAACCGGTCCACCCAGCGGGTCGCGCCCCAGCAGTGCTCGTAGGTCGTCGGCCAGGCGCCGAACTTCTCGCCGTCGTCGCCCATCATCCCGACCCGCGTCCCGTCCTCGGTCGCGTGGTCGCGCAGGTAGCCGATGACGTCCTCGACGTCGCGGAACGGGATCCGGTAGCGGAGCCCCTGCTCGGTGCCGAAGACGGTCAGGATCTCGCCCTGGTCCTCGGTCGTGTACGGGCCCCAGAGGTCCTCCTCCGGGATGGCCGCCGCGCGGAAGTGGGCGTCGTCGAGGATCGTCCAGTCGTAGCCGCCGTCCACGAGCGAGGCCGGCAGGTCCGGCTCCCAGACGCGCTCCGCCAGCCAGGCACCGCTGGGCCGACGCGCCGAACAGCGTCTCGAGCTCGTCGCCCATCCGGACCAGCTGGCCGATGCGGTCGCGCTTCGGGCAGCGACGCCAGGACGGGTTCGTAGTAGCCGCCGCCGAGCACCTCGACCTGCTCGCGCTCGACGAGCGCGCGCAGGCGCTCGATGAACTCCGGGTCGCTCGGCCCGCAGCCACTCCAGGAGCGGGCCCGTGTAGTGGAGCGAGAGGTGGACGCCCGGGTGGCGCTCGAGCGCCTCGAGCATCGGCAGGTACGCCTGGTCGTGGATCTCGGCGAAGACCCAACCGAAGTTGCCGACCGGCTGGTGGTTATGGATCGCCAGCGCGAGCGAGATCCGTTCGGTCACGGGCGCGGGTTCACCCGGCTTCGGTGACGACGGGCCGATGGGCCGGCTCGGGCAGCGTGAGGCCGGCCGCCGGGAGGTACAGCCGCTCGGTGTATTCGTGGAGCATCCGCGTCGTGGAGAACTGCCACAGGCTGGTCGCCATGGAGCGGCGCATGACCTCCAGCCAGCGCAGCGGGATGCCGTTCGCGCCACGGTCGTAGTAGCGCGGGATGACGTCCTCCTCGAGGAGCCGGTACAGGTCGAGCGCGTCCGACCAGTCCTGGGCGGCCTCGTCCGGATCGGTCTCGCGGCCGCCGATGGCCCAGCCGTTGTCGTCGGGGTAGCCCTCGTCCCACCAGCCGTCGAGCACGCTGATGTTCGGGACGCCGTTCATGGCCGCCTTCATGCCGGACGTGCCCGACGCCTCGAGCGGCCGGCGCGGGTTGTTCAGCCACGCATCCACGCCCTGCACGAGGAACCGGCCGACGCGCATGTCGTAGTTCTCCATGATGAAGACCCGACCGCGGAGCTCGGGCGAGCGCGAGCGCTGGAAGATCTCCTGGATGACCCGCTGGCCCGGCCGGTCGGCCGGGTGGGCCTTGCCGGCGAACAGGATCTGGACCGGGCGGTCCGCATCCCACAGCAGCTTGGCCAGGCGATCCATGTCGCTGAACAGCAGGCCGGCCCGCTTGTACGTCGCGAACCGGCGGGCGAAGCCGATCGTCAGCACGTTGGGATCCAGGGCCGTCTCCAGCTCGGCCAGGACGCCCGGCGCCTCGCCGTGGCGGGCGAACTGGTTGCGCAGGCGGCGGCGGGCGAATTCGGCCAGCTCGCGCTTCTGGCGAAGGTGGGCGTCCCACAGGTCCGTCGCCGGGATCCGTTCGAGGCGCTCCCAGAACCGGCCCTGCTGCGTCGTCGCGTCGAGGTCGTCCAGGTCGGCCCCGAGGTGGCCGTCGAGGAGGTCGACGATCGGCTGCGCCGACCCAGGTGGGGCCGTGCACGCCGTTGGTCAGGCCCTGGATCTCGTGATCCGTGATGCCGTGCCACGTGGCCCGCGCCGTCTCGCCGTGCAGCTGGCTCACCGCGTTCGCGCCGTTCGTGTGGCGGAGCGAGAACGCGGTCATGTCGAACTGGCTGGCGTCGCCGTCCATGCCGGCGCCACGCGCCAGGACGTCGTCGACCGGCAGGTTCGAGTGGGCGAGGACCGGCCCCGCGACACGCCGCACGAGGTCCGCATCGAAGCGCTCGTTGCCGGCCGACACGGGCGTGTGGATGGTGAAGACGCTGTTGCGGCGGACGTTCGCCCACGCGTCGTCGGTCGTGGCCCCGGCCGCGATGTGCTCGCCGGCCCGCTCCGCCAGCAGGAATGCGGAGTGGCCCTCGTTCAGGTGCCAGACCGACGGGCTGAGGCCCAGTGCCCGGATGGCCCGGACCCCGCCGACGCCGAGCACGAGTTCCTGGTGCAGTCGCATCTCGCGGCCGCGGACGTACAGGATGTGGGTGATCGGACGATCCTGGACCGCGTTCTCCGGCAGGTCCGTGTCGAGCAGCAGGACCGGCACGCGGCCCACCTGGACGAGCCAGACGGCGACCGCCAGGTCGCGCCCGGGCAGCTCCACCGACACGGTCAGCGGCAGGCCGTTCGCGTCCTGGACGCGGCTGATCGGCAATCGGCTCAGGTCGTAGTCCGGGTAGTTGTGCTCCTGGTGCCCGTCGGCGTCGATCGACTGGCGGAAGTAGCCGTTGCGATAGAGCAGGCCCACGCCGAGCGCCGGCAGGGCCATGTCGCTGAACGTCTTCATGTGGTCGCCGGCGAGGACCCCGAGGCCGCCCGAGTAGATGCCGAGCGACTCGTGGAGGCCGTACTCCGCGCAGAAGTAGGCGATCGGCCCGGTCAGCTCGTTCGCGTACTTGCGCTGGAACCAGTGGTCGGAGCCGTTCGCCATGTAGTGGTCGAACGCGGCGAGGACGTCGTGGTACTCGGTCAGGAACTTCGCGTCGTCGAGCAGTCGCGACCACTCGGTGGGCCCGCTGATGACCGGGACCGGGTTGCGATAGCGGTTCCAGGCCCGCCGGTCGATGAGGCTCCACAGCCCGCGGGTGCGGGGGTGCCACGACCAGTGCATGTTGTACGCCAGTCGGCGCAGCCCTTCGAGGCGAGGCGGCAGGGGGAACGACGCCGCGGCGACGGATGGGACTTGGACGGGATCCATGAGCGGCGATGATACCGCGTCGGTGCGAGCCGTGTGAACCGGTTTAGTTGCCGCGCGGGACGGCGCCGGGGCCGGTCCGGCGACTAGGATGGCCGGCATGCCGCCGATCCGGGTCGCGATGCTGTCCGCCGAGTGCGAGCCCTGGGCCAAGACCGGCGGCCTGGCCGACGTCGTGGACGCCCTCGCGCGCGCCCTCGGTCGCCAGCCGGCCGACATCGACGGTCCGGTCGACGTCTTCCTGCCGCGCTACCGGAACGTCCCCGAGCCCGACGCGGTCGAGCGAGCCGTGGTCCACCGCGTGCCGGATCCTCGGTCCATGACCGGGAGCACGGACGTGACCGTCCTCGACGTGGCCGGCCGACGGGTACCGGTTGCGCCTGGTGGACCATCCGGCGGCCTTCGATCGCGAGGGGTTCTACGGCGACGCGGCCGGCGACTACGCCGACAACGCGTGGCGGTTCGGGCTCTTCTGTCGGGCGGCGCTGGAGGCCCTCCGCGCCGACGACCGGCCGCTCGATGTCCTCCACCTCCACGACTGGCACACGGGTCCCGCCGCCATCTGGCGCGATGAGCGCTACGCGGACGACCCGATCATCGGCCAGGCGGCGATGGTCATCACCCTCCACAACCTCGCCTATCACGGGTGGACGCCCCGCGAGCGACTCGGCCAGCTCGGCCTGACGCCGGGCGACGGGATCGTCCAGGCCGATGGCACCGGGATCGACCTGCTGCGAGTCGGGATCGAGCGGTCCGAGCTGGTCAACACGGTCTCGCCCGGGTTCGCGGCGGAGGCGCTGACACCCGAGTTCGGGATGGGCCTGGACGGCGCGTTGCGGGCCCGCGGCGACCGGTTCATCGGGATCCTCAACGGCCTCGACACGGGCGTCTGGGACCCGGCCACGGACGCCGACCTGGCGGCGCCGTACGCGCGCGGCGATCTCGCCGGCAAGGCGGCGTGTCGGGCGGACCTGCTGACCCGCGTGGGCTTCGATGCGGCCGATGCCGGGCCGGTCTTCGGGCTCATCGGGCGCCTGGATCCACAGAAGGGGTTCGATCTCGTGCTCGAGGCGGCTCCGGCGATGCTCGCCCGCGGCGATCGGCTGATCGTGCAGGGCAGCGGCCACGCGTCCCTCGCCGACCCGTTCCGCGAGCTGGCCGCCGCGAACCCGGACCGGGTCGCGTTCATCGAGCGGTTCGATCGGGCGATGGCCCGGCGCGTCTACGCGGGATCGGACGGGTTCGTCATGCCGTCACGCTTCGAGCCGTGCGGACAGGGCCAGATGATCGCCCTGCGCTACGGGACGCCACCGATCGTCCACCGAACGGGCGGCCTGGCGGACACGGTCGTCGACGAGGTTCGCGCGCCAGGCGCCGGGACCGGCTTCGTCTTCGACGAGGCGACCGCGGAGGAGCTGCTCGCCGCCTGTGCCGCCTTCAGCGCGATCCGGGCGGCTGGCGGAGGCAGCCTGGGCCGTCATTGCTCGATCGTGGCATGGCGGTCGACTTCGACTGGACGACGGGGTCGGCGCCGCGTTACGTCGACGCGTATCGACGAGCCATCGAGATCCAGCGCGGCGGCTGACGGATCGGCTCGCGCCGATCACGTCGGTGCGGGGATCGGTTCGTATCCGAGTGTGCCGCCGTCGTCGAGGGTGATGGTCAGCGTGTCGGTCGCGACCACGTAGCTCGCGGTGTTCGACAGGGCCAGCACGTACAGGTCGCCGTGCGAGCCGTCTCCGCACTCGACGATCGTCGACGGCACGATGGTCAGCGCCAGCCCGCCATCGGCGGTCGCGGTCCAGTTGCCGCCGATCGTGTTGCAGTCGGCGATCGCCGTGAACAGCCCGCCCTCGGCGAACGAAAGCGTGTACTTCGAGCGCTCCTCGACAGGGATGACGCCCTGGTGCACGGGGTCGCGAGTGTTGATGGTGGCGAGCTGCCAGCTGGTGCCGACCAGGTCCGCACCCGGGGTCGGTGCCGGCGTCGGTGCCGGCGTCGGGCTCGCGGTCGGCGTCGGGCGTCGGGCTCGGGCTTGCCGTCGGCGCCTCGCTGGGTCCCTCGGACGGTGAAGCCGTGGCCGTCGCCGAGGGCGCTGGACTCGGGGTGGCCGACGGCGTCGGGCTGGGGGTGGCCGACGGCGTCGGACTGGCCGAGGCGCTGGGTGACGCGCTGTCGCTCGGCGATGCCGACGGGCTCGGGACGATGACGGTGCCCGAACCTTCCACGAACGTGCCGGCGCCGCCGTCGGCCGTCGTCAGGGTCAGCTCGGAGCTGGCGATCGCCCAGGTCGTCACATTGCCGAGTTCGTTCGCGAAGATCGTGCCGTAGGAGCCGTCCGGACAGGCGACGAGCGTGCTCGCCCCGAGCGTGATGGTCATGCCGTCGTCACCGCTCAGCTCATAGGTCCCGGTCACGGCATTGCAGTCCGCCCTGGCCGCCAGGGAACCGTCCGTGGCGAACTCGACCGTGTACAGCACCTGCTCTTCGGGCGGGAACACACCCTGGAACGATGGGGTCTGCCCGGTGATCGCGGTCAGTTGCCACGTCTTGCCCGTCAGGGCACCGTTGTCCGGTCCGCGACCGAGGAGCGCGAAGACGGCGACGGCGCCGATCGCGACGGCGGCGATGATCGCGACGGTGACGAGCGGGGAGCGCTGCTGCTGCTGCGGTGTTGCGTCATGGGGTCTGTCTCTCTCGGGCTGGCCACCAAGGCGTGGGGTCGGGCGGCGCGTCAGGGATGGTACCTGACGGGCTCGGCAGTCAGCCCAGGGCGCGAAGCAACGCCGCGACGGTCGCCTCGAGCTGCATCCGCTGCGGCGAGTGCGCGCCGTCCTTGACGGTGAGGATGTGGTCGGCCCCGAGCCGGGCCACGAAGGCCGGGACGGCGACATCTGGCAGGTAGCTGCCGGTGGCCTGCTCGCCCTTCACGACCCAGATGTCCAGGTCCGCGGCGGCCGGATCCGCCAGGCCCGACAGGCCGCCGTCCCAGTCGCCGTTCTCGAGCAGGATCGCGCGCGCGGCGGCCTCATCGAGTTCGGTCAGGGCCTCCGCCTTCGCGCGGACGTCGCCCGGGTCCCAGAGCGGCTCCGCGGCCGACACGGCGGCGATCGCCTCATCGAGGTCGTCGTAGGTCCGTTCGGCCGGGTCGTCGACGAGACGCGCCATGAGTGAGAGCGGCAGGACGGGCGGATCGAGCAGCACGATCGTGTCGGCGGCCAGACCGGCGGCCGGCAGGTGTGCCGCGATCATCGCGCCGTAGCTGTGTCCGACGACCTGCAGCCCGGCCCGCGCCATGCCGGCGGCACGGACCCAGGCCGCGACGTCAGCCGCCATCTCGGCGAATGCCGGGACGTCCGGTCCAGTGGCCGGTCCGCCCATGACCCGGCAGGTCGGGCGCGAGCACGCGGCGACCGGTCGCGGCCAGGGCCGGCCCGACGCGCCACCAGATCGCCGCCGACGCCGTGACGCCGTGGAGCAGGACGAGCGGCCGGGCCGCCGGATCGCCCCAGGCCAGGGTGGAGAAGGGGACGCCGGCCGCCTCGATGACGAGGCGCGTGCCGGGGTGAGCGCTGGCTCGGTCACGCCGCCATGCTAGGTGAAGCCGCCGTGACGCCGCGCCTCCGGCGCTCGATGAGGCCGCTAGACTCAGCGACATCCAGCACCCGCGGAGGACCCGATGGCCAACCAGTTCGTCGTCCAGCTGCCCAACGAGCCGGGCGCCATGGCGACCCTCGCCGAGCGGCTCGCCTCGCGCGGCGTCGACCTGCGGGCGATCGGTGGCGGCAGCATCGGCGATTCCGGCCACGTGATCATGACCACCAACGAGGATGCCGAGACGCGCGCCGTCCTCGAGGCCGACGGCTACACGTTCGTCGAGGGCGAGTCGCTGCTCGTCGAGGTGGACGACCGCCCGGGTGGGATGGCCCGGCTGGCTCGCGAGCTGGCCGACGCCGACGTCAACATCCTGGGCCACCTGTTCATCGGTCGATGGGGCGATCGCGCCACGTTCGCGTTCGTCGTCGACAAGCCGGACGTGGCCCGCCCGATCATGGAGCGCAAGGGCTGATCCCCCGGACCCGGACCTTCGTCCGGTGTCCTCCGAGCGGATCTGGGCTATGCTCTCGCCACTTCGTGCTCGATGGGCGCTCCGGTCAGCGCCCCGGTCCATCACCGTTTCGACCCCGATCAACACATTCGCCCTGACCGGGCCCCGCCACTGAGCGGGAGGGCCTCGTCAGGAGCTGTTCCCTTCATGTCCTTCGATACCCTTGGGCTGACGCCCGAGCTTCTCCGTGCCGTCGCCGATGAGGGCTACACGGAGCCCACCCCCGTCCAGCGCGAGGCGATCCCGCTCGTCCTCGAGGGCCGCGACGTCCTCGCCGGCGCCCAGACCGGGACCGGCAAGACGGCCGCCTTCGTGCTGCCGATGCTGCAGATCCTCCACGCTCGCCGGCCCGCCGGCTCCCCGAGTGCGCCCGATCGCCGCGATGCCACCCGCCCGCCGATCCGCGCCCTGATCCTCACCCCGACCCGCGAGCTCGCGCTCCAGGTCGAGGAGAGCGTCCGCACGTACGGCGCGGCACGCCCGATCCGCTCGACCACCATCTACGGCGGCGTCGGCTTCGACCCGCAGGTCCGCGCGCTGCGCGCCGGTCCGGAGATCGTCGTCGCCACGCCCGGGCGCCTGCTCGACCACCTGGGCCAGCGCACGATCGACCTGTCCCGGGTCGAGATCCTCGTCCTCGACGAGGCGGACCGCATGCTGGACATGGGCTTCATCCGCGACATCCGCAAGGTCCTCGCCGTCCTGCCGGCCAAGCGCCAGAACCTGCTCTTCTCGGCCACGTTCTGCGACGAGATCCGGCGGCTCGCCGGCGACTTCCTCGATCGCCCGGCGCAGGTCCAGGTCACGCCCCGCAATACCGCCACGGAGCTCGTCACGCAGGTCGTCCACCCGGTCGACCGCGAGCGCAAGCGCGAGCTGCTGAGCTTCCTCATCACCTCCGGCCGCATCGACCAGGCGCTCGTCTTCACCCGCACCAAGCACGGGGCCAACCGGCTCGCGCTGCAGCTGGAGAAGGACGGCATCAAGGCGACCGCCATCCACGGCAACAAGAGCCAGCCGCAGCGCGTCCGCGCGCTGGCCGACTTCAAGGCCGGCCGGTACGCGGTCCTGGTCGCCACCGAGATCGCCGCGCGCGGCCTGGACATCGATGCCCTGCCGCACGTCGTCAACTTCGAACTCCCGATGGTCCCCGAGGACTACGTCCACCGCATCGGCCGGACCGGCCGGGCCGAGAAGGACGGCGATGCCGTCTCGCTGGTCTGCGTGGACGAGATGAAGCTCCTCGGCGAGATCGAGAAGGTCCTCGGCCGGCGCATCCCGACCGAGGTCATCGAAGGCTTCGAGCCGGATCCGCGCATCCGACCCGAGCCGATCCTGCGCGGCGGCCTGGGCACGACCCGGCCGCAGTCGTCCGGTCCCCGCAACCGTGGCGGCGCGCACGCGCCTCGCCAGGGGATGGCGACTCGCTCCGATCACGGTTCGCCCGCCGGTGCCGGTGGCGGCCGAAGCGGCGCCTCGCGCGGTGGCGGCTACGCGCCTCCGCGTCGGCCCGGCCAGGGTCTCGGCAACGGCGCCCAGCCCCATGCCGGCGGCGGGCGTCCGGCCCAGCCACACGTCCATGCCGGTCGCCCGGCCGGCGGCCAGGGTCGTCCGGCCCAGGGTCCCGGTGGCGCCCGATCGGGTGGCGGCCGTCCCGGGTCGCGACCCGGCAACGGCTACGGTCCCGGCCCGTCCACGAGCCACAGCCCGCGTCCGGCGAGTGGCCACGGCCGCCCGAACCCGTCGAACGGCTACGGCAACCAGCGACCGGCAGGGCCCGGTACGGTCATGCCCGGCGAACGGATCGCCCGCTCCGGCAACCGCTGACCGGCGGTCGCGACCGCGGCCGACGCTCGCCGACTACGGCGCGCGGACGACGATGTCCTCGAGGTACGCCTCGATCTCCGGCACCGAGCGCAGCGCGCGCTCGAAGTAGTCGTTGACGGCTGACAGGGCGGCGTCCTGGATGCCGGCCATCTCGTCCGTGCGGTCGGCATGCGACTCGCGCGCCTGGAGCGAGTTCCGCAGGCTGAGCAGGTGGCCGACCATCTTGGCCTCCTCGGGTCCGTCCAGGGCCTGGATGGCCGACATGATCAGGCCGTCCACCTGGGCGACCATCGTGTCCGTGTCGAACGTGTCGCCCGACGCGGCGGCATCGTCGAGCGTCCGGACCAGCGCGGACACCTGGTACAGCGCCGTGACCGGCTCGTCGAACAGCTCGCGGATGTAGGCCGCCTCGCGGTACTTGCCGTTCATCCGGAAGACGTTGTACATCCGTCGGGCGGCCTTGCCGAAGTTCGGGCTCCTTGACCGTGTACTTCCAGACTTCGTGCTCGAGCTGGTCCACGTAGTCGTCCACCGAGTCGGCGGACAGCTCCTTGACGAGCTTCGAGAACAGCGGGATCGACTCCGACTCGAGATAGACCTCCTGGTAGTACGGATCGAGGAAGCCGTCGAGCGGCACGATCGTGCCGTCCGGCGCCTCCCAGGTCGGGTCCAGCATGTTGCTGGCGTTGGCCAGCTGTCCGCGCGTCTTGTCGGCGATGACCCAGTCGAGCTTGCACCAGCCTGGCTCGTGTGAGGCATCCTCCCAGGTCAGCACGCTGAGGCTGCCGTCGGCGAGGGTGACCTCCATCTGGCCGGCCTTGACCTCTTCCATCGTCCACGACATCGGCGAGCCGACCCCGACCGGGCTGCCGCCCTTGGTCCCGGCGGCCGGGTGCGAGCCGAACTTGACCTCCCACAGCCGGTGGGTGGGTCCGGTGGCTGTCGCCAGGGCCTTCTCGCGCATGAGGTCCGCGAGGATCGCGCACGCTTCCTCGCGCGTGTCGGCACGGATGTGGATCCGCTCGAAGAAGTCGCAGTCCGCCGGGTAGGCGTTGATCTTGCTCTGGGCGGCCGACCCGGAGATCGACAACGCCGTCAGGACCTGTCGGTGGTCGGTCCTCGAAGCCGACGATCGTGGCCATCTCGCGGAATCGGGCCAGGTCCTCGGGCTGGAAGTCCAGCATCGTGACACCCGGTGGCCGTAGACGCCGCTGTCGACGTCCATCACGAGCTCGCCGCCGCTCGCCTCGGTCTCCATCGCGGCGACCCACTCGGCCGCCTCGGCCTCGTCGAGCTCGACGCCCATCCGCGCCGCCGACGCCACGACCCGCTCGATCGCCTCGTCCCGTGGGGCTTCCGTCGCCATCGTCCCGACCTCCCTGATCTCGCGTTGGGCCGGATCTACGCGGACGGTTCCGCGAAGACGGTCGACCAGTCGTCCTTCATGCTGATCACGGTCCAGCCCTTGGCCCGGGCCGTCTCGAGTGAGGTTTCCGCGCCCGCCACGTAGCCGAACTCGCGCTCGGCGTCGTCATGCAGGACGAGTAAGCGGAGCGCCGGCCGATCCGCCCGGTGCGCGTACTGGAGCATCGGGATGTCGCCGTTCGAGTTGCCGCCGGCAACGAGTGGCCGGCGTCCGGTGCGGCTCCAGATCCGGACCGGCTTCATGGGACCGTCGTCGAAGACGTCCGGCTGTGCCAGGTAGACGAGCTGGCCACCGTCGTCCCCGTCCGGCTCGAAGCGCAGACCGTTCGAGCTGCCGATGACCCGCTCGGCGGGGATCCCGTAGAGGTCCTCGGTGACCGGCCGCATGAAGTCGCGGTCGCCACCCGAAGCGATGTAGTTCGTGAAGCCGTGCGACTCCAGGAGACGGAGCAGCTCGACCATCGGCAGGTACGTGGTGTCGCGCATCCGCCGCCCGAGCGTCGGGTGCGGGGCGACATCCAGGAAGGCCTTGGCACTGTCCTCGTACTCGCGCACGGTCTGTCCGGCGAAGGCCTGGACCATGCCACCCATCAGGACCTTCACGTTCGTGTCATCACCGTGGTAGTGCTGGGTGACGACGTCACTCAGCCACGTGTAGTCCTTCTCGAAGGCCGCCTTCCAGGGCTGCCGTGCCTGGAGGGACGGGTCGGCGGCGGCCATCTCGGCGAGCCGGCGCAGGACGAACCCGAGCTCGATCGGCATCGGCTTCTCGCACCACAGCGTGCCGTCGTTGTCGAAGACCGCGACGCGATCGGCCGGCGGGACGTGATGCTCGCCGCCGTCGATGGCGACCCGTTCGACGAAGTCGAGGATCGCCTGGCGGGTCGGCGTGTCGCGCCAGGATGGGAGTCGCTCGTCGGTGGTCACGATCCGGCCCCTTCGTCCACGGTCTCGAGCGTGATCGTGCCCATGGACGCCTTGGTCATCGTGCCCTCCCAGACGGATCGCTGCGGGTGTCGCGCGCGGACCCGGATAGTACAACGAGGCCCCTCGCGGACGGTCGGTCGCGGCGCGGCCGTTGCGCGGCATCTTTCGACACCATCGCCGACCGAAATCGACCATCTGTTCTATGATTCGGACCATGGTGCGTCCGAGCCAACGGGCGGCGAACGTCAGCTACTACGAGCGGAATCGCGCGCTCGAGGTCGATCGAGTGCGAGTCCGCCAGTACGGGACCGTCGAGTTCCTCCGCGAGCTTCGGGCGCGACCGTGCGCCGATTGCGGAAGCACCTTCGCCCCGCACCAGATGGACTTCGATCATCGGGATGGATCATCGAAGTCGTTCCGCATGACCTCGGGCGGGGCCATGCTCCGCCCGCTTGCTGCGCTCCTCGCCGAGGCAGCGAAGTGCGATGTCGTATGTGCCAACTGCCATCGACTGCGAACGAAGCGACGCCATGAGGCGCGGCAAGGGTCGAGGAGTGGGTCCTCGCGTGACTTGGTGAGGAAGCGGGAGGCCTGGCGCGCGCAGGCGCGACTGCTCGATCAGCTTCGAGATCGGCCCTGTACCGATTGCGGCGGGCGGTTTCCACCCTGCGCCATGGACTTCGACCATCGCGATCCAGCCTCGAAGCTGAGCGCCGTGACGCGGATGATCGGCCGCGCCGGCACGGCCCGGATACTGGACGAGGTGGCGAAATGCGATATCGTGTGCGCGAACTGCCATCGGCTCCGTACCTTCGATAGAAGGTCTGCCGACTCGGTGCGGGAGTAGCTCAGTTGGTGGAGCGCCAGCCTTCCAAGCTGGATGTCGCGGGTTCGAACCCCGTCTCCCGCTCCAAACACCCTCTGAGCGAGCGTGGGCCCGCTGTCTGAGTGCGGCTAGTCCGCCTTGCGGCTCAGCTGGATCGGGACCGTGTCGATGAGCGTTCGCGATCGGACCATCGAGTCCGTGATCGCCCGAAACGTCCGGAAGTGGCGGGACGCCAGGTGGGCTTCGTAGGCAGCTTCGTCGGCGTAGATCTCGAAGAACCGGAACCGGGACGGGTCGTCCCGTTCCGCGACCGCATAGATCGCCAGGACGCCGGGCTCGACGCGGATGGATTCGTCCATCTCGTCGGTGACCGCCGCGATGAACGCCTCCCGGTGCGCAGGATCGACCTCGATCTCGGCGATCCGGATGAACGGCGCTGGCTCCATGGTCCGAAGTCTAGGCGGAGACCTCGCGAACGGCCAACGCCAGGCGTCGGACGGCTTCGGCCAGCTGCGCCTCGGGGTATCGGCTGAACGCGAGCCGGAGGGATGACCGGCCACCGACGCCGTCGGCGAAGAACACGGTCCCCGGCACGAACGACGTCCCGTGGCGCTCGGCGGCCGACCGCAGCGCGGCCAGGTCCACCGGCGACCGGAGCGTGACCCACACGAAGTAGCCACCGGCCGGGACGGTCCAGTCGGCGAGGTCGCCCAGTCGCGCCTCCAGCGCGGCGATCAGGGCGTCGCGGCGGGCGCCGTACACGGCCCGCAGGTGGGTGACGTTCGTGGCGTAGGCGCCGGTCCGGGCGTATTCCGCGACGACGAGCGAGGCGATGTGGCTGATCCCACCGCCAGACTCCAGGAGCCCGCCCTCCACGGACGCGTTGGCGATCGTCGCGTCGGCGGTCATGTAGCCGACCCGCAGGCCAGGCGACAGCGACTTCGAGAACGACCCGAGCCTGATGACCGTGCCGGGCTCGGCGAGGCTCCAGAGCGATGCCGGCGGATCACCCTCGTAGACCAGCTCGCGGTAGACGTCGTCCTCCAGGATCGTCACGTGCTCGGTGGCGGCCAGGCCCACGAGTGCCTGCCGACGTCCGGCATCCAGCGACACGCCCGTGGGGTTGTTGTAGGTCGGGACCGTGTAGAGGAGCCGGGGGGTGACACCACGCGC
Organism: uncultured Chloroflexia bacterium; assembly: GCA_963738475.1. GTDB lineage: Bacteria > Chloroflexota > Limnocylindria > Limnocylindrales > CSP1-4 > SPCO01. Next base: position 340,865 of record CAVTWU010000017.1, on the reverse strand, counting down.
CCGGACCGCGGCGATCGCATCGGCCGCCGCGCTGACGACCAGCCCGCCCGCATCCGAGGCGACCGGGACGATCTCGACCGGGTGGTCGCGCAGGATCCGCAGCGCCAGGTGGTAGGTGGGCGCCTCGACCAGCACGGCATCGCCGGGACGGGCGGTCATCGTGACGGCCTGCTCGAGGCCGTGGGAGTTGCCCGCGGTGATGACCACTTCGTCGGTCGATGGGGCCCGGGCGTCCACGACCGCCAATCGCTCGCAGATGAACGCGATGGTCGGTGGTGGTCCCGCGGCCGCCCCGTAGCTCAGGACGTCCGATCCGTACCGATCGAACGCGACGGACGCGGCGGCCTGCAGCTCGGCGACGGGGAGCAGGTCCGGATCGGGATGCCCGAGGCCGAGGTCGATGACGTCGTCGCTGATGGCCGCCTGGCCGAGCCGGTCCGCCTGCATGCCACCTCCCGCCGAGCGATCCCCTGGCCGCGAAGCCTACCCGGTCGCCGGGCGGTGGCGCGAGGCGAGGACGTGGCGCAGCCTGCCGACGAGCCGAGCGGTGCCGCTCAGGCCGGCTCGGGCGAGGGCGTCGGGGCGGGCTGCGGCGATCCCCTCGTTCGTCGCGAACCCGCCCCGGGCGGCTCCGCGCCTCGGCCGCGGCCGCTTCGGCCTCGACTTCGGCCATCCAGCGCGCGAAGGCGCCGGGTCGGATCTCGAGCAGCGGCTCGTCGGATGGGGCCAGACCGCCGTCGTCGACGGTCGCGTCGAGACCGCCGCCTTGGTGAGCAGATACAGCGCTTGCATGGCGGGCCTCCCGGCTCCATCCCGGCGGTGGGTCCACCGGCTTGACCGTAGATTGCCGCCGTCCGCGCTCGGCGCCATCGGGCGATTCCTCAAAGCGCGCGGCGTGGGTACCTCAAAGGTCGGTCGCGACGGCATACTCCGCCGATGGGGACTCGAGCGTCCGCCCCCGCGCTCATCGGCCGCGAGTCGGAGCTGGCCGAGCTGACGGCCGCGCTCGATCGCGCCGATGCCGGGACCCCGACCATCGCGATCGTCGCGGGCGATGCCGGGATCGGGAAGACCCGCCTCGTGGAGACGCTCGTCGCCCTCGCCACCGAGCGGGGCGGGCGGGTCCTCGCCGGTGGCTGCCTGGACCTCGCCGACGACGGCCTGCCCTATGCCCCGCTCATCGAGGGCCTGCGTGGTCTCGGGCGGGCGCTCGGCCCAGCCGAGCTGCAGGCGCTCCTCGGTCCGGCCGCCGGGGACCTGCGTCGGATGCTGCCCGGGCTCGGGCCGCTGACCGGCCTCCCAGTCGCCGACCCTGCCGGGCCGGCCGGATCGGGGGCCGGATCCGGCGATGACCCGGGGAGCCCGTCGCACCTCGACCAGGCCCGCCTGTACGAGCTCATCCTCGGCCTGTTCCGCGGCCTGTCCGGCGACGGGCCGGGCGTCGTGGTCGTCGAGGACCTGCATTGGGTGGATCGCGCGACACAGGACCTCATCCGCTTCCTGGTCCGCAACCTGAGCACGGAGCGGGTCCTGCTCGTCCTGACCGTGCGGACCGACGGCCTCGCCCGCGGCGACGCGGTCGCGGCCTGGCTGGCCGGCCTCGAACGTGATCCGGGTACCGTCCGCCTGGACCTGGCGCCGCTCGACCTCGGCGCTGTCGCCCGCCTCCTGGAGGCCGTGGCCGAGGCGCCGGTCGAGCCGGCCCTCGTCGAGCGGATCCACGCCCGGTCCGGCGGCAACCCGTACTTCGTCGAGGAGCTGTTCAACTGGGAGCGCAGCGGGGCGCGCGGGCCGCTGCCGCGAACGCTGACCGAGACGCTGATCGCCCAGGTCGCGGCGTTGCCGGACGCCGCCCAGGCGATGCTCGGCATCGTCGCGGTCGGGGGCCGCGCCGTGGATGAACGGCTCGTGGCCGCCGTCGCCGAAGTCCCCGAGGCGACCGTCCGGGAGCCGATCCGGATGGCGGTCGAGCGCGGCGTCCTCGTGTTCGACCTCGACAGTGGCGCGCTGCGAGCCCGCCATGCCCTCCTGGCCGAGGTGATCGAGGCGAGCCTGTTGCCCGCCGAACGGCGGATGTTCCACGAGCGCTATGCGACGGTCCTGGTCGCGCGGCCCGAACTGGCCGATCCCAGCCCGACCGGCGCGACGGGCGAGCTCGCCCATCACTGGTTCGCGGCCGACCGGCCGCTCGAGGCGTTCCGGGCGTCGATCGAGGCCGCCGAGGCGGCCGAGCGCCGTCTTCGCCTACGGCTCCGCGCTCCGGCAGTACGAGCGGGCGATCGAGCTCGAGCCGCGCATCGCAGCGAGGCCCGGACGACCCCGACCCGATCGAACTCCGACGCGCCGCCGCCCAGGCCGCCGACGACGCGGGCGACTCCGATCGTGCGATCGGCTGGCTGCGGGACGCCCTGTCCAGGGTGGACGAGACCGAGGATCCGATCCGTGCCGGCGTCCTCCATGGTCGGATGGGCTATTCGTTCTGGATCGCCGAGCGCAACGAGGATGCGCTGGCGGAGCATCTCGAGGCCGTCCGGCTGGTCCCGGCCGACCCGCCGACGGCTGAGCGAGCGCGGGTCCTCGTGGGCTACTCGGGCTGGCTGATGGGTGCCGGGCGGTACGGCGAGTCCGCCACGGTCGCCCGCGAGGCCCTGGTCGCGGCGGAGACGGCCGGCGCCAGGGTGGAGGAGGGTCGGGCTCGCAGCAACCTTGGCCAGGACCTCGTGTCGCTCGGCGAGATGGAGGCCGGGCATCGCGGAGCTGGAGGCGGCGCGGCGTCTCGGCGAGGAGGTCGGTCCGGTCGATACGCTGATCGTGGCGAGTGCCAACCTGGCCTATCACCTGATCGTGGCGGACCGGTTCGACGAGGCGTACGCGGCGGCCATCGCGGGTGGCGACGCGGCCCGGACGCACGGGCTGGATCGGCGGTTCGGGCCGCACTTCAACGCGGCGGCGATCGATGCGCTGTTCCGCTCCGGGCGCTGGGACGAGGCGGCCCCGCTCGTCGAGGTCGGCAAGGGACGTGCGCCAGGCGGGATCGGGTCGCTGTACCTCGAGGCGGCCATCGCCCGCTGGCTCGGCGCGCGTGGCTCGACGGCGGAGGCCCGTGCGATCGTCGACCCGCTCGTCGAGCTGGCGAACGACGACATCGACGCCGACGTGGCCGCGTTCGTCCGGCTGGTGGACGCCGAGCTGGCCAACGACGAGGACCGGGCCGATCGGGCCGCGACCGCGGTGACCGCCGGCCTGGACCGGCTGGCCGGGGGCGACGACAAGGTCCTCGTGGCGCCGCTCGGTGCGGCCGGTCTCCGGGCTGCGGCGGATCGCGCGGAGCGAGCGAGGGCGCTGCGTCGCCCGGACGATATCGATGCGGCGCTCGCGGAAGGGGCGATCGTTCGAGCGCGACTCGAGGCGCTCTGGCGGGATGCCCCGCCGACGACCGCCTCGGCGCGAGGCTATCAGGCGCAATGCCTGGCGGAAGCCGGTCGCCTCGCGGCCACGTCGGAGCCGCTCGCGTGGCGGGCCGCGGCCGAGGCGTGGGCCGTCCTGCCGATGCCGTACCCCGCTGGCCTACGCCCGCTTCCGCGAGGCCGAGGCGTGGCTCATCCAGGGCTCACGTGCGGAGGCGGAGGCCGCCCTTGGCCAGGCCGTCGAGGCAGCCCGGACGTTGCGGGCCGCGCCGCTGCTGTCGGCCATCGACGGACTCGCGAGGCGCGCCCGACTCGACCGTCGCGGCGGCGACCGACAGTGACGCGACCACGGGTGACGGCCTGGGTCAGGCGCCCGTCACGGCCATCGCGTCGGACGCCACCGCCGGACCTGGGCCTGTCGAAGCGCGAGCTCGAGGTGCTGTCGCTCGTCGCCGCGGGCCGGACGAACGGCCAGATCGCCCAGGAGCTGTTCATCAGCCCGAAGACGGCCAGCGTCCACGTCACCCACATCCTCGACAAGCTGGGGGTCTCCAGCCGGATCGAGGCGGCGATGATCGCGGCGCGGGCGGGGATCGCCGCGCCCGAGTCAGGCGACCCGGGCGCGGACTGAACGCGAGGGTCGGTCAGCTCGATCTGGGCGGTGAAGATCTGGACCGGGACGCCGTCGGCGGTCGGGGGCGCCGATGCTGATCTCGACGACGTGCAGTCCACGCGTCGGTGACCTCGTCGACGAAGTCCCGCAGCGCGCCGGCGGCGTCGTTCGCGAGGTGCTTGTCCTGGACGTGGTACGCGGCCGGCGTCGTAGCCCGCTCCCTGGAGGCGCTCCATCGCGGCCGATCGAGGCGCCTCGTGGTCGTCGCATCGACGTGGCCGGGGGTCGACCCAGAACGAGAACTCGCCGCCGAATTCGATGTCGTTGCCGCTCGCGGCCGCTGCAGGCTGAACGCCGGGTCGCCGTTACCGCGTCCTCGGCGAGGAGCGGCGAGCAGGTCGCCCAGCGCTCCCGTCGGGTAGCTCGACGCTCCCCGATCGGCGTCATCGACCTCGTCGGCGAACGCCGCGACCTTCAGCGACGTCCGGATCTGGATGTGCATGGCGCCCTCCTGCTTGACGTTGGACCATGCATGGTACGACCCGGGTGTCGCGTTTCCGTCACCCGGGTCGTGGTTCCCTGGAACGAGGCGTTCACGCCTCGGCAGGGCGGAAGAACGTCCAGCGCAGGTCGCGGATCCGGAACCGGTCGCGCGGGGTCTGGCGGGGCGTCGATGTCGCGTCGCGTCCCAGCCGATGCTGGTCCGCTTCGCGCCGATACGTGTCGTGCCGATCCTTCACCAGCATCAGCATCACGTCGGGGTGGTTCATGGCCGTGGCCTCCATCACTGCCGGTGACACCCACCGGCGATGACGTCACGATGCCGCCGCGCGGCCGCCCGGCCATCGGGCGCCGACCCTAGTGATGCCGCCCTGTCCCGCCTCGTTCTCGGCGGCCCATCCGCGGGGCCTACCTTAGGCGGCTTACATCCGGGCGAGGATCTCGGTCTTCTTGGCCTCGAATTCCTCCGCCGTGATGGCGCCGCGGTCGCGCAGGTCGGCCAGCTTCGCCAGCGCATCGGCGGCGTCGGCCGACGAACTCGCGGGCGCCGCGGCCGCGGCGACCGGCGCGACGCGCGGCGGCGGCCGGCGCCGGAGCGGCGCCGGGGTCGCCAGTGGCGGTCTTCTGGGCCATGATCGCGTTGCGGAACTCCATCGGACCGGTGATCGACGGTGAACCGGTCCACGCCGGCATCGCCCGACTGGGAGTAGATGACGATGTCGCCGAACCCGAGCTGCTTGCCCGAGGAGGCCCTGGTTCGTCCGGACGTCGCTCAGCGACGTGAGCATCGTCGCCGACGAGCGGTGCTTGATGAGGCCCTCCTCGCGCATGACCCGCAGGTTCGTCACCGCGAACCGCGCGGTCCGCCAGTTGAAGACGTTGTAGACGATCCAGCCGATCCCGCCGAGGAACAGGCCGACGCTGAGCAGGTCCATCAGGCTGCCGACGAACGAGAAGAGCCCATCCCAGCTCGGCGAGATCGCGCGCAGCGACGCCGGCGCCGATGATCATCAGGCCCGGCGATGACCGAATCGCGGACCGGCGCGATCCAGTGCTTCTGGGCTTCGAGCGTGACCTGCTCGTTCGAGATGAGGTTCTGGGCGATCGTCATCGGGGTCCCTCGCAGTGCTGCGCCACGTTGCGCGCGAGCGTAGCAGCCACGATGTCCGCCGAGGGACGCTTCCGGGCACCTGGGCTATCGTCCGGCGTGTGACCGAGCCCACGTCCTCCGATCCCGGAGCCGCGACCGGCGATGTCGGACGGCTCATCGGCGAGCGCTACCGGCTGGAAGCGATCGTCGGTCGTGGCGGCATGGCGACCATCTACCGCGCCCGCGACGAGCGGGGCGGCAGCCGCGTCGCGGTCAAGGTCCTGCGTCCCGAGATCGCGGCGGATCGAGACCTCGTGGAGCGCTTCCGGCGCGAGGCGCTGGCGGCCTCCGCCCTGCACCACCCCAACATCGTCGCGTGCCTGGACACCGGGACGGATCCGGCCGGCCCGTACCTGGTCATGGCGCTCGTCGACGGCGAGGACCTGACCACCCGCCTTCGACGCGAGACGACGTTGCCGCCGGCCGACGTCGCCCGGATCGGGCTGGATATCGCGCGAGCGCTCGGTGTCGCCCACGAGCGCGGGATCGTCCATCGCGACGTGAAGCCCGGCAACATCCTGCTCGCCACCGATGGCCACGCCCTCATCACGGACTTCGGGATCGCCCGGATCGCCGACGACGCCGAGGGCTCCGTGCCGGGCACGATCCTCGGTTCCGTCCAGTACTTCAGCCCGGAACAGGCCCGCGGCGACGGCACGACCCCGGCGTCCGACGTGTACGGCCTGGGGCTCGTCCTGTACGAGTCGCTCACCGGCCTTCGCCCGTGGTCGGGCGAGACGTCCGCGGAGATCGCCCTGGCCCGGATCGGCGCCCCGGCGCCGTCGCCGCGCGCCGTCCGGACGGACGTCCCGGTCGCGCTCGACGCGGTCGTCTCGCGGGCGCATGGACCCGGACCCGGCCCGCCGCTACCCGAACGGGACGGCCTTCGCCGCGGCCCTGGAGCGCCTGCTCGTCGCCCCGGCGCCGCGGCCCAGGACGGGTGAGGCGGTCATGGTCGCGGCCTCCCGACCGGAGCCTCCGACCCGTCTCGCGAGCCCGCCCGGTCGCCTGCCGCCGCCGCCGCCACGTCGTGGCCGACGCCGCCGATCGGCCGGTCCCACGCGATCGGAGCGTGGCCGGACGCCGCTCCCGATCCTGGCGATGCTCGCGCTCGCGGGCGTGCTGGTCGGCGCGGTCGCCGTCGCCGCGTTCCCGGGCACCGGGCCGGGACGCTCGCCATCGCGTCGGACGCACCCGACGGCCAGCGCCGAGCCCGACCCGACCGCCGACCCGACGCCGGACCCGACGCCAGCGCCGACCGACGCACCGGTCGAGCCCAGCCCGGACCCGACGCCGGCCCCGACGCCCGGACGAGACGGCGCCGCCGGTCCCCGCGGCCGACCTGTGCGAGCCGATCTTCGGCTTCCCGTGCGGCCAGGACGCCGGCCACTACGGCCCGTCGCGGTTCGTGCCGGCGGTCACGTTCGACCTCGGCGACGGCTGGTCGACCGAGACTCCACGGCCAGGACCGCGTCGCCCTCGACCGGCCCGAGGGGCGGCTGACGCTTCCTGGGCGACGTGACCCGGGTCTACCCGAAGGGCAGCGAGGTCGAGGCGACCGGGACGATGCGCAAGGTCATCAACCGGATCGCGGCGACCGACGGGACGACGTCCAGCAAGGTCCGCGGCCTCAGCATCGACGGCCACGATGGGTTCTCCGTGGACCTGACGACGGACGGCGAACCAGGTCCTGCCGATCCTGGGGATGGGCGAGGAGACCGTCTACCTGCAGCCGGGCGCGACCACCCGGTTCGTGCTGCTCGAGGCCGGCGACCGCACGCTCGTCCTGGTCATCGAGCCGTCCGCGGGCGCGTCGCTCCAGGACATCCTGGCGACCGCGGACGACGTCGCGGGCTCGCTCGACATCCGCTGACCGGGACCCGCGTCGCGAGCGGCCCGCTCGTCGCGTACCCTTGGCTGCCATGCCGCTCATCGCCCTCGACGGACTGACCAAGCGCTACCCGCGGGGCGTCGTCGCCCTCGACGGGCTGACGCTGGACCTCGAGCCCGGGATCATCGGGCTCGTCGGGGCCAACGGCGCCGGCAAGAGCACCCTCATCAAGATCCTGCTCGGCCTGCTGCCGCCGACCTCCGGCCGCGCGACCGTCATGGATCTCGACGTCGTCCGCCAGGGCATCGAGATCCGCCAGTTCGTCGGCTACATGCCCGAGCACGACTGCCTGCCGCCGGACATGAGCGCGACCGACTTCGTCAGCCACATGGCCCGGATGTCCGGGCTGCCGAGCGGCGCCGCCCGCGAGCGGACCGCCGAGGTCCTGCGCCACGTCGGGCTGTACGAGGAGCGCTACCGGGCGATCGGCGGCTACTCGACCGGCATGAAGCAGCGGGTCAAGCTGGCCCAGGCGCTCGTCCACGACCCGCGGCTGCTGCTCCTCGACGAGCCGACCAACGGCCTCGATCCGGCCGGTCGCGACGAGATGCTCGCGCTGGTCAAGCGGACCGGCACGGAGTTCGGGATCGCGGTCATCGTCGCCAGCCACCTGCTCGGCGAGATCGAGCGGGTCTGCGACTTCCTCGTCGCCATCGACGCCGGGCGGCTCCTGCGCGCGGCACCGCTGGCCGACTTCACCGAGCGGACCGGCATCCTCGCCGTCGAGGTCGAGGAGGGCGGCGACCGGCTGCACGAGGCGCTCGTGCGGCGCGGGCTGGCCGCCACGCTGGACGGTCGGATCGTCCTGGTGCCGCTCGACGACGCCCGGCCGTACGACATCGTCCGCGACGAGATCGTCGGGCTGGACCTGGCGCTCGTCCGGCTCGAGCAGCGCCGCAAGGGCCTCGAGGACCTGTTCCGCGACGAGGTGGTCGGCGTGAGCCAGGCCGAGCGTGTCCGGACCCGGCGGCAACATCTACGACCTGGGCTACCAGGCCTACGACGGCCCGCGGCTCGGGCGTCGGGCGGCCCTCGGCGCGCTCTTCCGGAACGCCCTGCGAGCGTGCTACGGCATCGGCCGCGGCGGGCGAGCCAAGATCGTCCCGATCGCGCTCGGTGGCGCTGTGCCTCCTCCCGGCCGTCCTGGCCGTCGGCATCTCGGCGCTCGCGGCCCAGGCGCCGGGCGGCGGCGAGATCCTCGAGGAGGCCTCGCCCGTCCGCTTCGCGACCTACCACGGCATCATCGTGATCCTGGTCATGCTGTTCGCGGCCGCCCAGGGCCCGGAGCTGTTCGGGCGCGACCAGCGCTACGGCGTCCTGCCGCTGTACTTCTCGCGCGTCCTGACCCGCATCGACTACGCCCTGGCCAAGACCGGCGCCCTGTGGGTCGCGCTCTGCTCCTGCTGATCCTGGTCCCGCAGGTCCTGCTGCTCGGCGGCCGGATCTTCGTGGCGCCGGACCCGGTCGCAGGGCCTCCGGAACGAGATCGGCTCGGTCCCGCAGTTCGTCGCCCAGGCGCTGCTGACCGCCGGCCTGGTCGGAAGCCTGACGGCCCTCATCGCCTCGCACACGCCGCGGCGGGCCTACGCGACCGCCATCGTCATCGCGGTCTTGATCATCCCGCCGATCATCGTGGCGCTCGTCGGCAACCTGGTCGGGCAGGATGCGGCCCGGATCCTCGTCCTGTTCAGCCCGGGCGACATCCTCGACGGCACGAACGCCTGGATCTACGACGTCATCCCGGACAGCCCGGTCGTGGCCGTCGCTGGACCTGCCCGGCCTCGTGTACGTGGCGGCCGCCGTCATCGGCATCGTCGGCGCGACGGCGCTGACGATCCGTCGCTACCTCGGGATCCGGACATGAGCGACCCCGTCGTCATGGACTGGGCGGCACCGGAGCCGGCCACGCCGAGCGGCACACCCGCCGTTGCGGCGCCGGCGCTCCAGCTGGACCACGTCTCGCGCTGGTACGGGAACGTCGTGGCGGTCAACGACGTGTCGTTCGCGCTGGGCGCCGGGCGTCACCGGGCCTGCTCGGGCCGAACGGGGCCGGCAAGTCCACGCTGCTGCACCTCATGGCCGGCCTGCTGCAGCCGTCCGCCGGGCAGGTGCTGATCCGCGGCCGGTCCGCCTGGCGCCAGCCGGAGATCTACCGCGACCTGGGCCTCGTCCCGGAGAAGGAGGCGGTCCACCCGTACCTGTCCGGCTACGAGTTCGCCCTGCTCAACGCGCAGCTCCACGGTGTCGCCGGATCCCGCAGGCCGCGGCCGATGCGGGCGATCGAGACCGTGGACCTCGTCGATGCCGCGCACCGGCCGACCGGCACGTACTCGAAGGGCATGCGCCAGCGCGCGAAGATCGCCGGCGCCCTCGTCCACGAGCCGAGCGTGCTGCTGCTCGACGAGCCGTTCAACGGCATGGACCCGCGCCAGCGGCTGCACATGATGGATCTGCTGCGGTCGATGGCCGCGGCCGGGCCGGACGATCCTGTTCTCGTCGCACATCCTCGAGGAAGTGGAGCGGCTGGCCGACTCCATCCTCGTCGTCCACGCCGGGCGGCTGGCGGCGGCCGGCGACTACCGCTCGATCCGGCGGCTCATGACCGACCGGCCGCACACGCTTCAACGTCCGCTCGTCCGACGACCGCCGGCTGGCGGCGGCGCTGATCGCGGACCCGGCCGTCTTCGGGGCGGAGCTGCGCGACGACGGGCTGGCGGTCAGCACGTCCGACTACGCGGCGTTCACCCACGCCCTGCCGCGCCTCGCCGCGGCCGGCGGGATCACCCTCCACGAGGTCGCCCCGACGAACGACTCGCTCGAGAGCGTCTTCAGCTACCTGGTCCGCCGGTGAGCGCGTTCGCGCCGCTCGTCACGGTCACCCTGCGCGGGCTGCTCGGGCCGCCGGCGCCTGCTGCTCATGATCCTGCTGGTCGCCCTGCCGGTCGCGATCGGGCTGCTGGTCCGCCTGGGCGGCGGTCGCGACGATGCCAGCGGGATCCTCGACGCGCTCGTCGTCCGGACCGTCCTGCCGCTGGTCGCCCTCGTCCTCGGGACGGCGGCGCTCGGCTCGGACATGGAGGACGGGACGATCGTCTACCTGCTGATCAAGCCGATCGCCCGCCGCTGGATCGTGTTCGCGACCGCCGTGGTCGCCTGCGGCCTCACGGCGGCCCTGATCGTCCCGGCCGTGGTCCTGACCGGCGCTCCTCACGAGCGGGACCGGCTCCGAGTCCCTGACGACGACGTTCGCCTTCGCCGTGGCCGCGCTCCTCGGCGGGATCGCCTACACGACGGTCTTCCTGGCCCTCTCGACGGTGACGTCGCGGGCGCTCGTCATCGGCCTCGCCTACACGCTGATCTGGGAGGGCGTCGTCACCGACCTGCTGGCGGGGACGCGGTTCCTGTCGATCCGCCAGGCGACGCTCGGGGTGGCCGCGGCCCTGGGCGGGGAGCGGCCCGGGTCCGACCCGCTGGCCCCGGCCGTGTCGATCGCGATCCTGGTCATCGCGACGGTCGGCGGCCTGCTCATCGCCACGCGCCAGCTGGCCCGGTTCGAGGTCCGCGGCGGCGACTGACGGTCATCGCGGGATCGCGCCGCGGCTCCCAGCGCACCACTTGACGGGCTCGCCGACCCTCGACTAGAGTCCGATGGTCAAGCTCCCTTGAGTCCTGCTGTCATGTGACCCTGCATGACCGGGCCCCAGGCCGATGAGGATCGCCCAGCCGTGACCGCCGCCTTCTTCATCACGCTCCGCGAGGGGCTCGAGGCCGCGCTCATCGTCGGGATCATCGCGGCCTACCTCGTCAAGATCGGTCGGCGCGACGCCCTGCGCGGCGTGTGGATCGGCGTCGGGGCCGCGCGTCGCCCTGTCCGTCGCGGTCGGGCATCCTCGTCGTCGCGACGGTCGGCCGCCTGCCGCTCGTCGTGCAGGAGAGCATCGAGGGCCTGGCCGCGGTCATCGCCGTCGTCGTCCTGACCTGGATGCTGTTCTGGATGCGGCGCCAGGGTCGCGCGATGAAGGGCGAGCTCGAGCGCGGCGTCGACACGGCCCTCGCCGGCCGGTTCGATGCTGGCGCTCGCCGGACTGGCCTTCGTGTCGGTCGTCGCGCGAGGGCCTCGAGACCGTCCTGTTCCTGTTCGCCATCGGCGCGTCCAGCGGTCCGGCGGTGCCGACCCTGCTCGCCGCGCTGGCCGGCCTGGCGGTCGCGGTCGCCATCGGCTACGCGATCTTCGCGGCAGGGATCCGGATCGACCTGCGGCGCTTCTTCACGGTCACCGGCATCGTCCTCATCTTCGTCTCGGCCGGGCTGGTCGCCTTCGCCATCCACGAGTTCGGCGAGGCCGGCCTGGATCACGAACACCGGCAAGGCCTGGGATCTCGGCGCGATCCTGCCCGAGTCGAGCCCGCTGGGTGCGATGCTGGCCGGGCTGTTCGGCTACCGGTCCACGCCGACGCCGCTCGAGGTCTTCGGGTACCTCGCCTACCTGATCCCGGTGCTGACCCTGTTCCTGCTGGCCGGCGCGAGCCAAGGCGGTGGCGACCGCCGTCGCGGCCAGGCATGGTCGCCATCGCGTTCATCGTCGCCGCGTGCGGTGGTTCGACGACCGGGCCGTCGGTCGCGACCCGGCGCCTCGGACGCGTCGGAGGCGATCCTGGTCGATGCCTCCGAGTTCAAGTTCGAGCCCGGGGTCATCACAGCGCCATCGGGCAGCGTCACGTTCCGGATCAGCAACGTCGGAGCCGTGGAGCACGAGTTCGAGATCTTCGAAGGCGAGACCGTCGTCGACGAGGTCGAGGGCCTCGTGCCCGGGCTCGACTCGCGACCTGACGGTCGTCCTCGAGCCCGGCGAGTACACCTTCGTCTGCAAGCTCGCCGGCCACGACGCGGCCGGGATGACCGGGACGCTGACCATCACCGACGCCGCCAGCTGAATGGCGTGCCGGTGGCGAACCGACCGGGCGCCATCGACGAGGACCGGCGGCCGGCGGAGCGCTAGGGCCGTTCCAGCCCGTGGGCGTCCAGCAGGGCGTCATCGGCGAGGAGCCGGTCGGTGGGACCGTCCGCCACGATCCGCCCGTCGTCCATCACCACCATCCGTGGGAAGACGTCCGCCACGAGCCGCATGTCGTGGGTCGACACCAGCAGGGTCTGGGTCAGGCCGGCCAGGAGGGCGATGAGCTCGCGCCGCCCGCGCGGGTCCAGGCCGGCCGACGGTTCATCGAAGACGAGCACGGACGGATCCATCGTCAGGACCGTGGCGAGCGCGACGCGCTTGCGCTGCCCGAGCGACAGGCGATGGGGCACGCGACGCTCGAAGCCGCTCATCCCGACCGCCGCCAGCGCCCGTTCCACCCGGTCGTGGATCTCGTCGGGCGGGACGCCCATGTGGATCGGACCGAAGGCCACGTCCTCGAGGACGGTCGGGCTGAACAGCTGATCGTCGGGATCCTGGAAGACGAGCCCCACCTCCGCCCGGATCCGCTTGATCGAGCGTCGGTCCACCGTCGTCCCGCCGATCCGGACGACACCGTGGGTCGCCGTGTGGATCCCGTTCAGGTGCAGCATCAAGGTGCTCTTGCCCGCACCGTTCGGGCCGACGAGGGCGACCTTCTCGCCCAGCGCGATGCGCAGGTCGAGGCCCTTGAGGGCTTCGAACCCGTCGGGGTAGGTGAAGTGGAGGTGTTCGAGCTCGACCCAGCGTCCGTCGACGTCGACGGCCTCGCCGAGAGGCGGCGTCACGCCGGGCTGCGTCGGGTGAGCGTGGTCGTGCCCATGGCTGTGGGCCGGTCCGTCGTCGTGGGCGTGGACGTGGTCGTGGCCGGTCGGCGTCGTCACCGTCACGGCCTCGGGATCACGAGGTGGGCGGCCAGCTCGAACGCCACGAGACCGAGCATCGCGACGATGAACCAGGCGATCGAGCGGGTCGCGAGGGGCGGGCCAGGCAGGTAGCGCAGCTCGCCATCGAAGCCGCGCGCCTGCATCGCGCCGTAGATCCGCTCGCTCCGCTCATAGGAGCGCAGGAAGAGCGAGCCGACCATCGAGCCGGTCACGCCCGCCCGCCAGCGAAGCCCGCCGCCGGAGCGCCCGGTCGGGCTGGCCGCCGAGCGCGCCGCCTTCGCCCGGTTCATCCGGGTCGCCTCGTCGCCGAGCACGCCCAGGTAGCGGTACATGAAGCTGATGATCGAGACCATGATCCGGGGCAGGTGGAGCTGGCGGAGACCGTCGACGAGATCGTGGAACGGCGTCGTGAAGGCCAGCAGCAGGGCGGCCTGGACGCTGATCCAGCTCTTGAGCGCGATCGTCGTGAACTGGCGCAGGCCCTCGCCGCTGATCGTGAGGGACAGGGGGCCGAGGTCGATCGTGCCGAGCGGATCGCCCGACCGCGTGAACACGATCGGCAGGGCCGCCAGCATGAACGGCAGGGCGAAGAAGGCCGAGCGGGCCGGCCGCAGCGGCCCCAGTCCGGCCGCCCACGACAGGGTCACGATGAGGAGCCACGCGAGCAGGAGCGCGGGATAGGCCCCGATCGGCAGCAGCGTGACCGCCAGGATGAAGGCGACCGTCGCCAGGAACTTCAGGCGGGCGTCGGCGCGATGGATCCGACTCTCGCGGGCGATGAACCGATCGAGGTCCAGGGTGCGGCGCTAGGCCTTTCGACGGGCCAGGCTGCGCCCGAGCAGGTACATGAGCCCCGCCACGATGGCGACCCCGATCAGGCCGGCCACGATCGTCGAGATGACCGGATCGTCGATGCCGGGCACGGCGTAGTCCGGGATGATGCTGAACAGCGCCTCGCGGGCGTTCGCGAGGAACCCGAGGTCGCCGCCCACGGCTTCGAGGCCGTCCGGGTCCGAGGACGCCAGCGGGGCCAGGATCACGACCACGAGGGCCGCGATCCCGAGACCGGCGACCCACCAGTGCCGACGCAGTCTGGACATGTCCGGGCTCCTCAGGCTGCCGCTGGGGCCGCGGGGGCCGACGGACCGGACGGCATCGCCTGGTGCGCGTCGCGCAGCAGGAACAGGTCCGGTCGGGCCACCTGGATGAAGCGCCAGCGCGCCCATCGTGATCAGCGCCTCGCCGATGCCGATGAAGAAGTGGACGCCGAGCATCGCCGGCAGGGCGATCGCGATGGCCGTGGAGCCGGACAGGCCCAGCTCGAAGGCCATGCACGCCGCTCCGGCCATCACCGACAGCCAGGCGGCGATCCCGGCGGCCGGGATCCGGCCGCGCGACTCGCCGCCGAACGCGCGGGCGAGGACGCGGTAGACGTAGTACCCGAACAGCGTCCCGACGATGCCCATGTTGAAGATGTTCGCGCCCATGACGAGCAGTCCGCCGTCCTGGAAGACCAGCGCCTGCACGGCGATGACGCAGGCCATGACGAGCGTCCCGGCCCACGGCCCAAGGAGGACAGCCGCGAAGACGCCACCGAGCAGGTGGCCCGACGTCCCGCCGATGACCGGGAAGTTGAACATCTGGGCCGCGAAGATGAAGGCGGCCGTCGCGCCCATCAGCGGGACCGTGCGTTCGTCCAGCGTCTCGTTCGTCCGACGGACCGCGACCGCCAGGACGATCAACGTCAGGACCCACATCGCGATCGCCACGGGCGCATCCAGGATGCCGTCCGGCGCATGCAATTGCGGGTCGCCGACGACGGGGAGGGGAGGAAGGGCGATGGCGGCGGGGAGCATCGGGCGGTCTCCGGGCTGGGGTCGAGGTCTGGTCTCATGGTAGGTCGCTCGGCGGCGTAACGCAACATGTTGCATCTGCATGAGGCGTCGACACCGTCGTCCTATACTTCGTTCGATGACCGCCGTCGGATCGCTCCCTTCTGGTCCGCCTGCCTGGACGACCGTGCGCGAGCAGCTGCACGCCCGGGGCCTGCGCTGGACGCCGCAGCGCCGGACGCTCATCGACGTCCTGTCGCGGACCGACGGCCACGTGACCGGCGCGGAGCTCGTCGAGCGCTGCCGCGAAGTGGATCCCGGCGACGACCCCGTCCACCGTCTATCGAACGCTGGACGTCCTCGAGGGCCTCGGGCTCGTCAGCCACAGCCACGGCGTGGACGGCCGCGAGGAGTTCCATGTCCTGCCGCCGGTCATCCACGGCCACCTGCACTGCATCGGCTGCGGCGAGGCGTGGGACATCCCGCTCGATGAGGCCGGGCCGCTCGTCGAGTCGATCCGCCGCTCGCGCGGGTTCGAGGTGGACGTGACCCACCTGTCGATCGCCGGAACGTGCTCCGGCTGTACGGATCAGGCCAGGAGCGACTCGCCGAGGTAGCCGTCCGGGCTCGTCACGCCGGGCGGCACGAAGAAGTAGCCGCCGCCGACGGTCTGGATGTACTCCTCGAGCGGCTCACCGGCCAGGCGGTTCTGGACCGTCACGAAGCCGGCCTCGAGATCGCGCTGGAAGCAGACGAAGAACAGCCCCTGGTCCAGCAGGCCCGCGTCGTCGAAGCCCCGGCTGTACGAGTAGCCGCGGCGCAGGATCCGGTTCCGGTCCGATCCGGGCGTCCGCGGATTGGCCAGCCGGATGTGGGCGTCCATCGGGATCCGGTCGCCGGCGGGATCGGCCGGGTAGTCCGGGTCGTCGTGCTCGCGGGCGAGCCCGAGCGGCGCCCCGGTCCGCTTCGTCCGCCCGATGATGCCCTCCTGCTCGCTGAGCGCGGTCCGGTCCCAGCGCTCGACGAACATGCGGATGGGGCGAGCGACCATGTAGGTCCCGCCGATCGCCCAGTCCGGCTCGCCGTCGGACTTGCCGACCCAGACGATGTCGTCCATGACCGCGGTGTCGTCCGGCGGCCGGGTTGGCCGTCCCGTCCTTGAAGCCGAGCAGGTTGCGATGCGTGGCGGCCGTCCCGCCCGCCTCGATCGATCCGCCCGGCCGCTGCTGGAACCCGTGGATGAGCCAGCGGACGACGAGCGAACTGCGAGTGCCGGCCATCAGGTAGCGGAGCGCGTGGATGCAGCTGGCCTCGTCCGTGGCGCAGATCTGGAGCATGAGGTCGCCGTGGCTCAGGCCGGGCTGCAGCCGGTCGTTCGGGAAGAACGGCATCTTGATGAGCTGGCGCGGCCGGAGCCCGCCGAGGCCGAACCGGTCGTCGAACAGCGACGCGCCGAAGCCGAGCGTGATGGTCAGGTCCGACGGACCGACCGACGCGCCGAGGATGCCGCTCTCCGGCGGCGGGTACAGCTGGTCGCCGGCCTCGGGCGCCCAGCCGGCGGTGACCCGGGCGATGCGGCCGGACAGTTCGGCCAGCGTCGTGATGAGCTCCGGGCGACTCTCGACCACCGCGTCGAGGGCGACGAAGAGCGCCGCGGTCTGCGGTCGGACCGGGGTCACGATGCCAGCCTGGTGGACGCCGTCGAACGGGACGTAGCCCGCCACCTTGATGGCCGGCGCCTTGTCCTCGGCCGCGGTCGCGATCGCCACGCCCCCGAGTCCACCCACGACCGCGGCCGCGCCGACCGCCGCGCTCCCGCTCAGGAACGCGCGGCGGGACAGGTTCGGGGTCGTCGGCATCGGGGTCGGGAGCCGCCTAGGCGGCGAGACCCAGCGTTCCGGGCAGCTGCGCGAGCAGCTCGGACAGGTCGGCGAGCCGGGCCTGCATGAGCTTGAGGTCCTCGGCGCTGATCGTGTCGAACGTCTTGAAGCCGTCGCCGTCGGCGTACGTGGCGATGACGTCGGACACGGCCTTGCTCGCGGCATCGAGCTTCGCGAGGTAGTCCTTGTCCAGCTCGGTCAGGATCGGGCGGAGCTGCTCGACGATGATCGCGGACCCGTCGACGTTGGCATCGATGGCGTACAGGTCCAGCTTCGAGTAGCGATCCTCCTCGCCGGTCATCTTCGACTGGGCGACCTCGTCGATCAGCTCACCGGCACCGCGGGCCATGACCCGCGGATCGATCTCGAGGGCGTCGATCCGGGTCTTGAGCTCCGCCACGTTCGCCCGGAGTTCGGTCGCCAGCGGCGCCAGGCCGTCGGCCGTGCCGTCCGCCCAGAGGACCTTCTCGATCCGATGGAAGCCCTTGAACTCGGGATCGTCCACGCCGCCCTCGAAGTCCTCCTCGCGGAAGTCGATGGCGCCATCGAGGTCCGGGAACAGCTCGGCGATGGGCTCGATCCGCTCCCACGGGATGCGGGCCGCGGCGTAGCTGGCCTTGGCGGCGTCGAGGTCACCGGCCTCGACGGCCGACGCGAAGACGTCGATCGTGGCGACGAGGTCCGCGACCTGGGTGTCGACGTAGGCGGCGTAGGCGTCGCGCGCGGCGTTCAGCCGGGCCTCGTCGACGATGGCGTTGGGTTCGGGGCGTCGCGGCGGCCCCGCCGGTCACGGTGAGCACGCCCGCCGTCGTCTGGAGGTTCCCGCACTGCATGGCGTACGTGCCGCCATCGAGGCGGGTGGCCATGTTCACGACGAAGCCCGGGATGATGTTCTCGACCTCGTCGATGACCCGCGTCCCGTCGAGGATGATCTCGAACTCGCCGGTCTCGTTGCCGTCGTTGGTCACGACGAACGTGACCGGTCCGGCGGCGGTCGTGACGGTGGCGGGAGAGCAGCCGTCTTCGCTCACGGAGACCGCGATCCGTTCGGCCGTGGGGTCGCCCGCGCCGCCCGCGGCCCTGACAGGCGCCGATCACGGCGATCGATGGCCAGACCGGCAGGGAGCAGCGTGCGCATGGACAAGTGACGGACTCCTGCGACAGGTCTCCGATAGTGCAGGAGACCATGAGTTTGTAATGCAAGGCACCTTGACTGTCAAGCACAGGCACGATTGCATCTCAGCCGGGAGTGGTTGTGGTCGCCCGGCCAGGCCTCAGAAGATCGCTTGCCCCAGCAGCATAGCTGATCGACAAGGTGCCCAGTCCGACGACCAGGGTCCGGGCCACCGTCCGGCCCACATGCATGTGGCCGGTCCGGGCGGCGACGACCGAGGTCACGACCAGGGACACCGCGACCGCCGCGAGGATGGCCCAGGCCTCGATGGCGACCGGAGCGAACAGGGTGATGAGCAGCGGGATCCCGGCGCCGAGGAGATAGGCGATGGACGCACCCGAGGCCCGCCACGAACGCGTCGAGCCTCGTGACCGGATCGTGGATCCCGTGCTCGGTCTCGAGCTGCGCCGCGAGCGCATCGTGGGCCGTCAGCTGCTCGGCCACGGCCTGCGCCAGCTCCGGTGACAGCCCCTTCGCCTCGTAGTAGGCGACGAGCTCCTCGAGCTCCTCGTCGGGTCGCACCGCGAGTGACGCGGCCTCGTCGGCCGCCAGCGTGAGCTGCGCCTCCCGTTCGGCGATGACCTCGGCCCACTGCGCGCCGCCGGACGCGAGCACACCCGTGACCGTGGCCACCGTGGCGGCGATGAGGAGCGCCCGATCGGTGGCGCCGGCGCCCGCGAAGCCCTCGAGGATCCCGGCGGTCGCGATGATCCCGTCGTTCGCCACGGTCGTCCAGGACCGCAGGGATGCCGGATCCGTCAGGACCGCCCGGATCGAGCGAGGGCGTGTCGGCGGGTCGTCACGTCAGGCGATCGGATGCGAGCCCGAAGGCTCAGTCCGAGGTCGGGACGCCCATGATGTTGAAGCCGCCGTCCACGTACAGCGTCTCGCCGGTGACGGCGCTCGAAAGGTCCGAGGCGAGGTAGAGCGCGCTCCGCCCGACATCCTCGGGGGTGATGTTCGCGCGCAGTGGGGCCAGATCCGAGAAGCCCGAGTAGAGCTTCTTGAAGCCGGAGATGCCGGACGCGGCCAGCGTCCGGACCGGGCCGGCGCTGATGGCATTGACCCGGATGCCCTCGGGACCCAGGTCCGCGGCGAGGTAGCGGACGGAGGCTTCGAGTGCGGCCTTGGCCACGCCCATCACGTTGTAGTGGGCGACGACCTTCTCGGCGCCGTGGTAGGACAACGTCATCACGGATGAACCGCGGCGCAGGTACGGCTGGGCGGCCCGCGTCAGGGCCACGAGGGAGTACGCCGATACGTCCATCGCCAGCGCGAACCCGTCGCGTGACGTGTCCACGAACGTTCCCTCCAGGTCCTCCTTGCGTGCGTACGCGAGGGCGTGGACGAGGATGTCGAGGGAGTCGTGCGTCTCGCCCCAGCGCGCGAACACGCGGGCGATGTCCTCGTCCGACTGGACGTCGCACGGCTCCACGAAGGTCGACCCGATCGAGTCGGCCAGGGGTCGGACCCGCCGCTCGATGAGGCTCTCGACGGAGCTGAACCCGACCTCGGCGCCCTCGGCGTGGAGCGCCTGGGCGATGCCCCAGGCGATCGAGTGGTCGTTGGCGACGCCGAAGATGAGCGCCGTCTTCCCCTCGAGCAATCCCATCGAGCCTCCTCGTTGCAACGCGTCGACGCGGGCAGCCTACCATCGGCGCGATGAGCGCGAAGAACCCTGACCTGCGCACGGCCCTGACCGGCGTGCGGGCCCTCCTCCTCGACATGGACGGCGTCATCGTCTCGACCGGGAACCTCATCCCGGGCGCCGCCGACGCCATCGCCCGGCTCGAGGCCCGCGGCTTCCCGTATCGGATCGTGACCAATACCTCGGCCGTCAGCCGGACGCGCCTGTCGTTCTGGTCCCGGCGCCTCGGGGCGGACATCCCGCCCGAGCGATTCATGTCGGCGCTGTCCGCGTCGGCGGCCTACACCGCCCGCGCCTACCCGGGCCGGCCGCTGTACGTCCTCGCCTCGGACGACGCGAAGCTCGAGTTCGCCGGGCAGCACGCTGCTCACGCACGAAGAGGCGGCGCGACCGGACGCCATCGCCGCCGCGGTCGTCGTCGGCGATTCGCCCGAGGAGGCGACGTACGAGAACCTCAACCACGCCTTCCGCCTGATCCTGCGCGGCTCGGCGCTCATCGGGATGCATCGCAACCCGTGGTGGCTGACGCCCGACGGTCCGACGCTCGACTCCGGGGCGTTCGTCGTCGGCCTCGAGTTCTCCGCCGGCGTGAAGGCCCGGATCGCCGGCAAGCCGTCGCCGACGTTCTACTCGAGCGCGGTCGCCGATCTCCGTCGCCAGCTGGGGCGCGACCTGCCGCGCCACGACATCGCGATGGTCGGCGACGACATCCGCTCCGATGTCCTGGCCGCCAAGCGGTCCGGCCTGCGCGGCATCTTCGCCCTGTCCGGCAAGCACGGGCCGGCGGACCTGGCCGCGGCCGAGCGGGGGAGGGGTGGCGGCCGCCCGGATGCGATCGCGGCGTCGCTGGCCGAGGTCGTCGCCGCGCTAGACTGAGCGCCAACACCCCGGATCGCCCGCGATCGCTCACACCGCAGCCACGAGGTCCCCCCGATGACGACCGAACCCGCCCCGCGCATCAAGATCACCTACGCCACGCTGCGCAACGACAACGAGGAGCTGCACGCGCAGTTCGAGGCCGGCGTCGACGGCGGCTCGGACGCCAGCTCGGCGGCTATCACCGCAACTACGTGGCGGGCGCCTGGCGCGACGGCGACGGGCACCTTCGAGGTTCGCTCGCCGATCGACACCGACATCGCTGGTCGGGACGTTCGCGAGCGGCACGTCGGCCGATATCGACGATGCCGTCGCCGGCGGCGCGTGCCGCCCAGCCGGCCTGGGCCGCGCTCGGCTGGGAGGGCCGCCTCGCGATCCTCAAGCGGGCCGCGGACCTCATCAGCGACCGGCTGATGGAGTACTCGGCGCTCATGGCCATCGAGGTCGGCAAGAACCGGATCGAGGCGCTCGGCGAGGTCGAGGAAGCGGCCGACCTCATCCGCTACTACGCCCAGACGGCCGAGGACAACGCGTTCTACGACCACCCGATGGGCAACCTCGGCGACACGGCGGTCCACACCCGCTCGATCCTGCGGCCGCACGGCGTGTTCGCGGTCGTCAGCCCGTTCAACTTCCCGATCGGCCCTCGCGACCGGCCCGACCGGCGCCGCGCTGATGGCCGGCAACACGGTCGTGCTCAAGCCGGCGTCGGCGTCGCCGCTGATGTCGGTCAAGCTCATCGAGACGCTGGTCGATGCCGGCATCCCGGCCGGCGTCGTCAACCTCGTCATGGGCCCGGGCGCGACGGTCGGCCAGGCGCTCCAGGATCACCCGGGCGTCGACGGCATCGTGTTCACCGGCTCGTACGAGGTGGGCATGGCCCTGTTCCACTCGTTCTCCACGGTCGTGGCCGCGGCCGTGCATCGTGGAGATGGGTGGCAAGAACCCGGCGATCGTCACGCGCCACGCGGACCTCGACGAGGCGGCCGAGGGGATCATGCGCTCGGCCTTCGGGTTCGGCGGGCAGAAGTGCTCGGCCAACTCGCGGGTCTACGTCGAGCGACCGGTCCACGATGAGCTGGTCCGCCTGCTGGTCGAGAAGACCGAGACGATCACCATCGGCGACCCGCTCATCCGGGCCAACTGGCTGGGCCCGATCATCGACCAGAAGGCGGTCGACCGCCACCAGACCGCGGTCGCCGAGGCGCGTCGCGACGGGACGGTCTTCGTCGGCGGCGAGCGCCTGGCCGACAGCGGCATGGAGCGCGGCTTCTTCGTCGAGCCGACGGTCGTCGGCCTGCCGGCGTCGCATCGGCTGTTCCAGGACGAGCTGTTCGCGCCGTTCACCGCGGTCGCCGCGGTCGACTCGCTGGACGAGGCGCTCGCGCTCGCCAACGACTCCGTGCTACGGCCTGACCGCCGGGGTCTACAGCGAGGATCCGGCCGAGGTCCAGACGTTCCTCGATCGCGATCGAGGCCGGCGTCACGTACGTCAACCGCCGCGCCGGCGCGACGACCGGGGCGTGGCCGGGCATCCAGGCGTTCGGCGGCTGGAAGGGCAGCGGCTCGACCGGCAAGGCCGGCCTCTCGATGTACTACGTCGCGCAGTTCCTGCGCGAGCAGAGCCACACCGTCGTCGACTAGGGCACCGTGGAACGGCGCGGGCCGGCGTTGCGGCTGAGCGCCGCCGCTCACGCACCTTGGGTGCGCTCGCTCGCGATGCTCGCGCGCCGCCTTGGTGCTCGGACGTCGCACGGCCGCGTCGGCCGCATCCATCGCGCGCGAGCGGTCGGCGGTCCGTGCCGATTTCGGGACGATGGCGGCGATCGGGTCGGCTGGTCGTCAGCGGGCTGCTGGGGCGCCGCGATCGGTCGGTCGGGCTCGCCGCGGTCGCGGTCGCGGCAGAGGCCGCGGTCTTCGTCGCCGACGACGGCGTGTGCCGCGCTGACGCCACGTCACGGAGCGGCTCGGGGCCGAGCGCGGCTCGGTCTCGGACATCGTCCTGCCGGACGCGCGTCGGCGCGGCGACGATCCCGCTCTGGTCGAGCGCGTTGCTGGTCCTGCGGCGGTCGCCCACGCGAGGTCGTTCCGAGCGCAGTCGGCCGCTCCGATCCCGGCGGCTCGACCGCGCCGGGCCTCGCCGCCCCGTGCCGCGGCTGGACCGTCGCGACGCTCGGCTATACTCGGCTCGCGGATATCCAGTCTGCATAGCCCTTATGCACTCAGCCCGAGAGCAGCCAGCAGAGGTGCCCCTTGTCGTCGGCCTCGTCGCGGATCGCCGGTGGTCGGCCCGTCCCGCACATCGTCACCGAGCTCCCCGGGCCCAAGGCCCGCGCCCACGTCGAGTTCGACGAGACCTGGACGTCGCCCAGCCTGCCGCGCGCCTACCCGATCGTGCCGGTCCGCGGCGAGGGCCTGACGGTCGAGGACATCGACGGCAACCTCTTCCTCGACTTCGCCGCCGGGCATCGCGGTCACCTCGACCGGCCACTCGCACCCGCAGGTCGTGGCCGCCATCAAGGAGCAGGCCGCCGAGCTGATCCACTTCAGCGCCAGCGACTTCTACCTGCCGATCTACCCCGAGGTCTGCCAGCGAGCTGGCCCGGATCGCCCCGATCTCGGGCCGCGTCCGCGCCTACCTCGGCAACTCCGGGCGCGGAGGTCGTCGAGGCCTCGATCAAGCTCGCCCGCTACGCCACCCATCGGCCGTACGTCGTCGCCTTCCTCGGCGCGTTCCACGGCCGGACGTACGGCGCGGTCTCGCTGACCGCCTCGAAGGCGAAGTACCACGCGGGCTTCGGGCCGCTCCTGCCGGGCGTCTTCCACGCCCCGTACGGGCGGGTCGAGGACCTGCAAGCTGGTTCGACGAGGTCCTGTTCGACAAGCTCGCGCCGGCCAACGAGGTCGCCGCGATCATCGTCGAGCCGATCCAGGGCGAGGGCGGCTACCTCGTCCCCGAGGACGGGTTCCTGCAGGGCCTGCGCGACATCTGCGACAAGCACGGGATCCTGCTCATCGCCGACGAGATCCAGTCCGGCGCCGGGCGGACCGGCAAGATGTGGGCGGTCGAGCACTGGGACGTCGAGCCGGACATCCTGCTCACGGCCAAGGGCATCGCGTCGGGCATGCCGCTCGGGCGCGATGGTCGCCCGGGCGGAGCTCCTCGAGGCCTGGGGGCCGGGCGCGCACGGGTCGACCTACGGCGGCAACCCGGTCGCCTGCGCCGCGGCGCTGGCCACGATCGAGCTGCTCGAGGGCGGCCTCGTCGAGAACGCCGCCGTCCGCGGCGACGCAGGCGTTCGCCGGGCCTCGCGCCGCTCGTGACCCGCTTCCCGGCGCTCGTCCGCGACGTCCGCGGCAAGGGCCTGATGCTCGGCGTCGAGTTCGACACCGGCGAGCACGCCGAGGAGGTCCAGTGGGCCTGCTTCGAGCGCGGCCTGCTCGTCCTCGAGTGCGGCAAGTCGCAGCGTCCGGATGTCGCCGGCGCTGACCGTCACCGAGGACGAGATGGCGACCGCGCTGCGGATCTTCGGCGAGGCGGTCGCGGCCGTCGCCGGCCACGGCGCCGAGGTCCTCGCGGAGGTCGAGCACGCCGGCGCGCTCCACGAGGTCGAGGCGGCCGGCTGATCGCCGGGTGCCGCGTCGGCGCGTCGACCCGGCCGACTACGCCTCGGCGGCGCGCAGGTCCGACGACCGCAGGCGCATCGCGATCACGGCAAGGCCGAGCAGGATGCCGATGCCCATGATCGGCGCCCCGATGCGCTTGAGCTCGGCCGACCTCCGCGGCGAGCCCGATCGGCGAAGACGACGAGGCCGACGTTCATCAGCCAGTAGACGACCTGGTCGGCCCACGGCCAGATCGACCGCCGGTCGGCCGCGAGGGTCAGCGCCAGGGCGAACACGAGGTTCGTGATGACGCCGATGAACGCGGCGTGGTCGCTCGCGACCAGGATCGGGATGAACGTTTCGAAGTCGGCGGTCGGGTCGCCGAGGAACGACACGACGAGGTACATGTAGATCGCCATCGCGACGACCACGAAGACGCGCCGACGTCGCGAGATGGCGTGCTGGCGACGCGCCGATCCAGTCCACGCGGACGGCCTTCGGCAGGACGCGAACGGCGAACAGGACGATCGCGATGAGCTCGACCAGCAGGTAGATCCCGCCGATCGCCTGGACCTGGTCGGGCAGGAACAGCAGCACGATCGCCAGCAGGAGCCCGCCACCGAACAGCGCGGCCATCTGGACGAGCCCGGCGACCGGACGTCCGGCGGTGCCGAGGACCCGCCACTCGATGAGGCCCATCGCGACCAGGACGAGGTAGCTGAAGACCATCGTCCCGGCGTGCGCCCCGATGACGTCGCCGCCGCCCGGGAAGATCGTGGTCCCGCTCGCCAGCTGGACCTGGAGCAGGACGCCGATGACCGCGCCGTAGGCGAACGTGGTGAAGCCGAGGGCGACCGCCAGCGCCGGCAGCGAGCGAGTCGCGGCGTATGCCGCGCCAGGCCCAGACGAGGAGCCACGCGATCGCCACGAAGAGGGCGACGCCGGTGATCGCCCGGACCACAGGTGGCCGGTGTAGAACGCGACGACATAGACGGGATGAGGATCGCCAGCGCGACGGCGAGCCGACGATCGCCGCTCCGGAACAGCCAGAACGACGCCGCGACGAGTGACAGCGTGACCCAGCCGAGGGTCCCGGAGTGGACGTGGGTCAGGAGCTGGTTGCGGTCGAACTCGTAGAGGTCGAGGCCGTTGAGGATCCCGATGACGACCGTGACCAGGAACAGCGCCATCGCCACGTACAGGAGCGACCTGGACGATGCCGTGGCCAGCCACTCGCGGACGCTGTCGCCGATGCCATCGAACGCCCTCCGTGCTCGGTTCGCTGCGGCCGCGGCTCGGGCCCGGCCCTCGCGCGGCGAACGGTAGCCAACCACGGTGCGGTCCGCAAGGCGGTCGCCGGGACCGCCGTGCGTGATAATCGGTCAGTGAGCACCTCCAAGGTCGCGACGATGCGCGACGCCATCGCCGATCTCGTCCGCGACGGCGACACGCGTGGCGATCGAGGGGTTCACCCACCTCATCTCGTTCGCGGCCGGCCACGAGATCATCCGCCAGGGCCGGCGCGACCTGACCCTCGCCCGACTGACCCCGGACCTCATCTACGACCAGATGATCGCCGCCGGCGTGGCCCGCAAGCTCGTCTTCAGCTGGCTCGGGCAACCCGGGCGTCGGCGGCCTCGGGGCGATCCGTCGCCGGATCGAGGGCGACATCCCGGAGCAGCCGCTCGAGGTCGAGGAGTACAGCCACTTCGGGATGGTCGGGCGGTACACGGCCGGCGCCATGAACCTGCCGTTCTTCCCGCTCCGGAGCTACTTCGAGACGGACCTGCCGGTCGCCAACCCGCTGCATCCGCCCGATCGAGTCGCCGTACGGCGACGGCACGGTCTACGCCGTCCCGCCGCTCCGGCCGGACGTGACGATCGTCCACGCCCAGCGCGCCTCGGCCGCCGGCGACACCCAGGTCTGGGGCCTGCTCGGCTGCCAGAAGGAAGCGGCGTTCGCGGCGGACCGGGTCATCGTGGTGGTCGAGGAGCTCGTCGACGAGGCGGTCATCCGGGCCGACCCGAACCGGACGATCATCCCGGGCCTCATCGTGGACGCCGTCGTCGTCGAGCCGTGGGGCGCGCATCCGTCGTACGCCCAGGGCTACTACGACCGCGACAACCGGTTCTACCTCGACTGGGACCCGATCAGCCGCGACGAGGCGGCGACCCAGGCCTGGCTGCGCGAGTGGGTCCACGGCGTGGACGGGCGGGCGGCGTACCTCGAGAAGCTCGGCGCGGAGCGCATCGCGTCGCTCGAAGCCCGGCTCGGCGCCGTCCGGCTCCGTGGACTACGGGGAGTACCGCTGATGGGCACGACGGTCCGTTACCTCGTCGCCGACGTCGACCGGGCCGTGGCCTTCTACCGCGACCAGCTCGGCTTCGGGCTCATCGAGCAGATGAGTCCGGCGTTCGCCCAGGTCCGACGCGGCGACCTGCCGCTGTGGCTGAGCGGTCCGCCGAGTTCCGCGTCGCGGCCGATGCCGGACGGCCGCCAGCCGAGCCCCGGCGGCTGGAATCGGTTCGTCATCGAGGTCGACGACCTCGGCGCGCTGGTCGAGGCGATGACGGCGGCCGGGGTCCCGTTCCGGAACACCGATCGTGACTGGGCCGGGTGGCCGGCAGATCCTCGTCGACGATCCGGACGGCAACCCGATCGAGCTGTTCGAGGCGCGCCGATGACCGAGACACTCGCCTTCAGCAAGTCCGAGATGATGATCGTCGCCGCGGCGCGGGCGCTGGCCGGCCAGCACGTCTGCTTCGTGGGCGTCGGGCTGCCGAACATCGCGGTCAACCTGGCCAAGCGGACCGTGGCGCCGGACCTCGAGCTGGTCTACGAGGCGGGCGTGTTCGGGGCTCGGCCGGCGCGCCTGCCGCTGAGCATCGGCGACCCGACGATCGTCACCGGCGCGACGGCCGTCGTGAGCATGCTCGAGCTGTTCGGCTACTACCTCCAGCGCGGGCTCATCGACGTCGGCTTCCTCGGCGCCGCCCAGATCGACCGGTTCGGCAACATCAACACGACGGTCATCGGCGACTACGAGCACCCGAAGACGCGGCTGCCCGGGTCCGGCGGCGCGTGCGAGATCGCGATCAACGCCCGCGAGGTGTTCGTGATCATGCGCCAGAGCACGCGCAGCTTCGTCGAGACGGATCGACTTCCGGACCAGCCCCGGCAACCTGGGCGGGGCCGAGCAGGCCGAGCGGATCCGGCGCGAGGGCGGCTGGCTCGGCCGCGGGCCCGACGGTCGTCGTCACGGACCTCGGCATCTACCACTTCGACGAGACCGGCGAGATGCGGCTCGATTCGCTCCACCCGGGCGCGACGGTGGACGCCGTCCGCGCCACGATCGGCTGGGACGTCAAGGTCGCCACGGACCTGGCCGCGACCGCCCCGCCGACCGACGAGGAGCTCCGGCTCATCCGCGAGGAACTCGACCCGGGCGGCGTCTACACGAAGTAGCGTCGCTATCGGCCGAAGCAATCCTCCATGTCCGGGGGTCGGGGCGAGCCGTTGCCGCCGATCTCGCCTGGGCCGGACCAACACGGTTCGTCGTTGATGTAGGTGATGCCAGGGGCACACGGCGGTCCGTCGCCGCAGAGGTCCGTGACGACCCAGCCTCCGGCGGCCGACCACACCCCGAAGGCGACGCCGAGGCCGATGGTCGCGGCGAGGAGGACGGCAACGACTTGTCGCTCCGCCCGAGTGAGTCGAGGTGGCTTCGGATCCTGGGTTCCCATCGCTGGTCGGCAGCCTACGCTCCGCGCTCGCGGGTCGTCGACCCGGACCACTGCCGGGCGGGACCGAGACCACCGGCCCGGTCCGCTGGAGCGGCCACGACCGGCCACGATGGGTCGATGGACTCGTCAGCGGCCAGGATCGATCCCGATCGGCTGGTCATCCGCTACCTCGACGGCACGACGACCGCGTCACCGCTCACGGCGGCACTCGTCCAGGAGCGCCGTGAGGGCCTGCGCGTCCTGGACCGCGAGTCGATCCGGACCGGCCGGCTGCTGGCCGGCCCTGTCCACGGCCCTCGACCTGACCGAGGGCCAGCTGCCGGGCCACGCCCTGCGCACGTGCCACCTCGCGATGCGCCTCGCGGACGACGCTCGGACTCAGCGCGGCCGACGAGGCGAACCTGTTCATCGCCGCGTTCCTGAAGGACGCGGGCTGCTCGTCGAACGCGGCCGCGGTCACGCGGATCTTCGGCACGGACGACATCGCGCTCAAGGAGCGCCAGTCCACGACGGAACGCTCGATGCTGGCGTACGCGGTGCTCACGATGCGGTCCCTGCCGTCCACCGAGCCGCTGCCCGCGTCGCCTGCGCCGGCTCATCTCGATCGGGATCAACGGCCGACGCGAGTCGCGTGAGGTCGAGCAGCTCCGCTGCGAGCGGGGCGCCGCCATCGCCCGCAAGGCCGGCTTCGAGACCGCCGTCGTCGGACGCGATCATGGACCTCCACGAGCACTGGGACGGCGGCGGCAAGCCGCGCGGCCTCCGTGGCGCCGACATCCACCCGCTGGCCCGGATCCTGGCCGCCTGCCAGGGACTCGACATCTTCGTGAGCCTGCGCGGCCGAGCTCGCGGCCTGGAGGTCCTCGCCGCGAGGCGCGGCACCTGGTACGACCCGGACATCACGGATGCGCTGCTCGAAGCCTGCGCGCGAGGGCTGCCTCGACGAACTGACCGCGCCGGACCTCATCGGGCGGACGCTGGCCCTTGAACCGGCCGGGCTCGTGCGGACCTCGAACGACGACGACGTCGACCGGATCGCCGGCGCCTTCGCCGACATCGTGGACGCCAAGAGCCCGTACACCGGGTCGCACTCGCTCCGGGCCGCGGAGGTCGCCGAGGGCCTCGCCGTTCGTCTCGGCCTGCCGGCACCGGCCGTCACGGACATCCGCCGCGCGGCCCTGCTGCACGACCTGGGCAAGCTCGGCGTCCCGAACACGATCCTCGACAAGCCCGGACGGCTCGACGATCACGAGATGGCGGTCATCCGCCGGCATCCCGAGCTGACGCTACGGATCCTGGCGCCGATCCCCACGTTCACGTCCGTCGCCGAGCTGGCCGCCTGCCACCACGAGCGGCTCGACGGTCGCGGCTACTTCCGCGGGCTGGCCGCCCCGGACCTGGCCATCGGGGCCCGGATCATCGCGGTGGCCGACGTCTACGAGGCGCTGACCGCAGACCGGCCGTATCGAGCGGCGATGCCGCGCGAACAGGCGCTGGCGACGATGGCGGGGATGGCCGGCGAGCATCTCGCGGCCGACGTCGTGGCCGCCCTGGAGGCGACCGTCGCCTAGGGCTGGGGCGCGGCGTCCGGCGACGCCCGCCATCGCCCAGCGGCCGCATGCTGATCAGGCTGGCTGATCAGGATCCCTCCGACCGAGCCCGGTCGAGCCGATATCCGCGCGATCCGCTCCTGCGGCGAGCGCGGGTGGACATGGTTCGATCAGTGACGCTCATTCGTCAGGTTGAGCCGCTACGAGCCGCCCGTCCGTCGAGCTAGGGCTGGGGCGCGGCGGGTGGCGGTTCGACCGCCCGGGACTCGGCTGCCACCGGCGTGTCCGAGCGCACGACCAGGACCGGACACGGGGCGTGGCGCACGACATGATCCGACACGCTGCCGATCCCGAACCGACCCATCACCCCGCGTGCACGGCTCCCGACGATGACCATCTCGGGGTCCTCGGACCGAGCGACCTCCACGATCGACTCGCCGGGATCGCCTTCCCAGACCAGGAGGCTGACGCTCACACCGGCCGCGCGACCGCGTTCGAGGACGACCCGGGCGGCCGACTCGCGGAGTTCGCGCTCCTGGTCGACCCGACGGCGGTAGCGCCCGTTCGGGAGGCGCATCGTCCCAGGGTCGATGGCGGTCATGACCAGCAGGCCCGCTCCGAGGCGTC
Source organism: uncultured Chloroflexia bacterium (assembly GCA_963738475.1). Taxonomy (GTDB): domain Bacteria; phylum Chloroflexota; class Limnocylindria; order Limnocylindrales; family CSP1-4; genus SPCO01. Next base: position 310,525 of record CAVTWU010000017.1, on the reverse strand, counting down.
GGGCCAGGCGGAGGGCCTCCTCGGTCGCCGGCCCGGCGCTCGCGCTCAGATCCGTGGCCAGCAGGATGGTGGAGGGACGGTCCATCGTCGAATGGTGGGTGGGGAGGCCGTCGACCGGAAGTGACCGACGGCCCGGTCGTCCCGGGCCACTTGTCGTCCGTACGGCGCAGGCGACCGACAGGCGCTAGGCTCTGGCGGTGCCTCCTGACCGTCCCGCCCCGGACCCGGCGCTGGCCGCCGATGCGCTCGAAGCCCTCGATGCGGCGACGCGCGCCATCGCCGAGGTCAAGGACCTCGAGGCGACGCTCCAGCTCATCGTGGATCGCGTCCGCGACCTCGTGGACGCCGAGTACGCGGCGCTCGGGATCGCCACGCCGGACGGCGAGATCGAGCGGTTCATCACCTCGGGTCTGAGCGCCGAGGATCGCGCGAAGATCGGGCCCCTGCCGCGCGGCCACGGCCTGCTCGGGCTGATCATCCACGAGGGCCAGTCCGTCCGGACCTCCGACATCGGCGCGTCACCCGGCGTCGTCCGGCTTCCCGCCGCACCACCCGCCGATGAAGACGTTCCTCGGCGTCCCGATCACCCGCGACGGCCGCCCGATCGGCGACCTGTACATGACCGACAAGCGCGGCGGCGCCCAGTTCGACAGCCATGACCAGCGCCTCGTGGAGCTGTTCGCCCGGCACGCCGCCATCGCGATGCAGAACGCTCGCCTGCACGACCGGATCGCCGCCCTGGCGGTCGTCGAGGAGCGCGAGCGGATCGGGCGCGACCTCCACGACGGGATCATCCAGAGCCTGTACGCGGTGAGCCTGTCGCTCGAGGATGTCGAGGAGATCGCGCGCGAGGATCCCGGCTGCCGTCGCCGAGCGGGTGGATCGGGCGATCGACGCGCTCCAGACCACCATCAGCGACATCCGTCACTTCATCCTGGGCCTGCGTCCTGGCCTGCTGGCGCTGATCGGCATGGCCGAGGGCCTCGAGCGCCTGGCCGATGAGGCCCGCTTCGCGTCCGTCGTCGCGATCGAGACCGACGTGGACCTCGAGGCGGCGGCCCGGCTCGACGACGACCAGTCCAGCCAGCTCCTGGGCCTCGCCCGCGAGGCCCTCAGCAACGTGACCCGCCACTCGGCGGCGAGCGTGGCACGGGTGACCCTGGCCGCCGACGATGCAGGGGTGCTTCTCGTGATCGAGGACGACGGGGTAGGCTTCGATCCCATGGGGACATTCGGGCCGGACCATCTGGGGTTGAGCAACATGCGCGAACGAGCGGCCGTGCTCGGCGGCACCCTCGAGGTGACCCGGCGGGACGGCGGCGGCACGCGGATCGTCGCGCGCATCCCGGTCGACGGAGGGGCGTCGTGACGAGTCAGGATCCCGCCCGGGCCAAGGCCGACGGCCCGACCAAGCTCCTGCGGCTCCTGATCGTCGATGACCACGAGATCGTCCGCCAGGGCCTGGTCGCGCTCCTGGACCGCCGCGAGGGCTTCGCGGTCGTGGCCGAGGCGGGGACCGTCGCCGAGGCGATCGAGCAGGCGGAGCGGCACCATCCGGACATCGCCGTCATGGACGTCCGTCTGCCCGATGGATCCGGGATCGAGGCCTGCCGGGAGATCCGCGCCGAGATGCCCGAGACGAAGGTCGTCATGCTGACCTCCTACCCGGATGAGGAAGCCGTCCTGTCGGCCATCGTCGCCGGCGCGTCCGGCTATCTCCTCAAGCAGATCCGAGCACGTGACCTGGTCGCGGCGCTCGAGGCGGTGGGCCGCGGCGAGTCGCTGCTGGACCCGGCCGTCACGGAGAAGGTCCTGGAACGGATCCGACGCATCGCCAGCGGGACCTACACCGACGAGCTCGCGGCGTTGACCCCGCAGGAGCAGAAGATCCTGCTGCTCGTCGCCGAGGGCAAGACGAACAAGGAGATCGCAGCCGAGGTCTTCCTGTCCGACAAGACGGTCAAGAACTACGTGAGCAGCATCCTCGCCAAGCTGAACCTGGAACGGCGAGCGCAGGCCGCCGCATTCATGGCGAACCGCCGCCCCGGGGGGACGCCGACGGGCGGCTGAGAATCAGGCCTTGGTCAGGATGACCACGAACTCGAGGGTGCCCTCGTCGGCGATCGAGACGATGAACCCGCCGATGTTCGGCGCGACGATGTCGAAGTCCGCCAGCGGGAACGTCAGCGAACCGGCCACCTGGATCTGACCGTCAACGAGCTGGGTCTGGGCCGGGATCTCGACCGACTTCGTCACCCCATGCAGGGTCAGGTCGCCGATGAGCGTGATGTCGGACGGGGTGCCTGCCAGGGCGGCCGCCGGGACGTCGACCGGCTGGGTCAGGGTGAACGTCGCTGTCGGGAACTCATCGGTCTGGAGGCCCTCGCTGCGCATCCGGTTGTCGCGGCGATCCTCGTCGGAGGTGATGGTGGTGGTATCGACGGTGAGGGACGCCTCGGTCACGGTCGTCGTCGTCCCGTCGGAGGTCACGGTGATGGTGCCGCTGACCTGGTCCGTGCGGCCGATCGCGTCGCTCTCGGCCGGCAGGCTGGCGAGCTGTTCGCGGACGCGGTAGCCGGCCTGGCTGCCCGTCGTGACGGTCCACGTGCCGGCCACGTCGCCGTCGAAGCTGGCAGCCGGGGCGGCGCTGGTGGTCGGATCGGCCGACGTGGCGGCATCCGCCGATGCCGAGGCATCCGCCGATGCGGAGGCGGCCGCGGACGGCGCGCTGGTCGGCAGGGCGAGCGGGGGCGCGGTGTCGCCGCGCAGGAACTGGTCGTACACGAGGTAGCCGCCGATGCCGATCGCGACGATCGCGACGACGCCGAGGATGAGAGGACGGGATCGGGTCATGGTGGTCTCCGCTGGGCCAGGATCGCTCGATCCCATACCCACGGAGCGTCGCACGTTTTCCTGAGAAACGCCTGAGAGCAGCCTCCCGGACGGGATCCCGGTCGGATCGACCGTGGCCGCCAGGCGACCCACGTTCCTCGCCCGACGTCCGCCCTGTACGATGCGGCCATGACCACCGGACGCGTCTTTCGCCGCTCGGCCATGGCCGATCCACCGGTCGCCGTCCGCGCCGAGGGCTCCACGATCTGGGACGCGACGGGTCGCGCCTACCTCGACGCCGCGGGTGGCGCGATCGTCGTCAACGTGGGCCACGGGCGGCGCGAGATCGCGGCGGCGATGGCGGACCAGGCGGGCCGGATCGCCTATGCCCACGGCAGCGCCTTCACGAACGAGCCGCTCGAGGCCTACGCCGCGGCGGTCGGCCGGCATCTGCCGATGGACGACCCGGCCATCTACCCGGTGAGCGGCGGGTCGGAGGCCGTCGAGACCGCGCTCAAGCTGGCCCGCGCCTACCACATCGCCCGCGGCGAGCCGGACCGCTGGATCGTCTTCGCCCGATGGGGGAGCTACCACGGCAACACGCTCGGGGCGCTGGACCTGTCCGGCCGCAAGCCGCTGCGCCGGCCGTACGAGGGCTGGCTGGGACGGTTCCGACACCTGTCCGCGGCCTACCCGTATCGCGGCGACGATCCGGGTGCGAACGCCCTCGCCAGCGCCGACGATCTCGCCGCGGAACTGGACGCTGCGATCTCCGCCGCCGGACCCGGCACGGTCGCCGCGTTCGTCGCGGAACCCATCGTGGGGGCGACGCTCGCCGCCGCCGTCCCACCAGACGACTACTGGCCGAAGATCGCCGAGGTCTGCCGGCGCCACGGCGTCCTGCTCATCGCCGACGAGGTCATGACCGGGTTCGGGCGGACGGGCCGCTGGTTCGGCGTGGATCACTGGGGCGTCCGACCGGACATCCTCGTGGCGGCCAAGGGCGCGACGTCGGGCTACTGGCCGTTCGGGTTCGCCGCGGTCTCCGGCCGCGTGTACGACAGCGTCGTCGACGGTCCGGGCTTCGTCCACGGCTTCACGTACTCGCACGGGCCCGTCGCCGGTGCCGTGGCGAACGAGGTCCTGCGGATCCTCGAGACCGAGGACCTGGTGGCCGCCAGCGCAACGAAGGGCGACCGGCTCCGCGCGATGCTGACGGACGCGCTGGGTCGAGCATCCGAACGTCGGCGAGATCCGTGGTCGAGGTCTCCTGGTCGGCCTGGAGCTCGTCGCCGATCGGGAGACGCGGGCCGCGTTCCCACGCGCCGCGAAGGTCACCGAGGCGGTCGTCCGGGCGGCCCGCGAGCGTGGCGTCCTCGTCTACTCGGGAACGGGCAACGCCGACGGCACGAACGGGGACACGATCCTGCTGGGTCCACCGTTCGTCATCACGGACGACGAACTGGGGCGGATCGTGGAGGTCCTCGCCGAGGCGATCCCCGCCGCGGTCACGCTGGCAGCGGGAGCTGCCGTTCCTCGATGACGATCAGCCCGGTCAGGACGACGGCGACGGTGGCGAACAGCCAGGCAGGCAGCGGCGTCAGCGCGCCGACGCCGGCCAATGCGACGATCGCGAATACGGACGCCCCGATGCGGGCCACCAGGAGCCGCCCGGTGACGCGTCGATAGGCCAGGGCCGACGAGCCGATGAACAGGATGATGCCGACACCCAGGGCCGCGACGACCGACGGCGGCGCGACGTCGGCTGGGTGAGCCACGATCTCCTCGACGGCCGCCGCAAAGCCGATGATGCCGCCGATCAGCGGGAAGTGGGTGAGGCTGTAGACATCGCGTGCGAGCATCCCGTACCGGCGTGGATCGGCCGCCGCGAAGGCGTGCTCGAGGGCATCCTTCAGCCAGCCGAAATAGGTCCACCACAGGAGGCAAGCCACGACCAGAGCCCCTCCGACCGCCGCGATGAGCTCCGGGGATCGCGGTTCGCCGACGACCCCGGCTCCCGCCACGATGACCGACTCCCCGAGGGCGATGATGACGATCAACCCGTGACGCTCGGCGAGGTGTGCCGGGTCCAGCTCCCACGTCTCGCGACTGCCGGCTCGCGCGGCGGCGAAGACGTCGGCCACGATCGCGAGGCCCCAGACGAAGGGCCGAAGGTCCGGGCTGGCGACGGCGCCGACCAGGACCAGGACGAGCCCGACCGACGACAGGGCGACCCAGCGGCGAAGCCCTGAACGGTCGCTGGCCTCGATCTCCGAGTCGACCCGGACCTGCAGCCCGAGACCAAGGACGCGCACGACGACATAGGGGATCGCGAACCACAGCCCGTCGTCCCCGAAGGCACCTGGGACGGCCGTCGCCATGACGAAGGCGGTCGCGGTCGCCACGAGGGTCACGATCCGCACGGCTCGATGCGTCGTGTCCGCTGGATTGAGGGTCCAGGTGAACTGGGTCCAGGCCCACCAGATGAGCCAGAACAGGAGGACGGCCTGCAGGACACCCTCGGGCGTCAGGTGGTGAGCCGTAAAGGCGGTGATCTGGGTGATCGCAAAGACGAAGACGAGGTCGAAGAAGAGTTCGACGAACGTGACCGATTGCGGTCCGGCCGCGCGCCACGGCCGCCGTGACCTGGGCTCTCTCGACGATCTGCAGCGCTCCCGGTCCTGGTCGTCAGCCCCGTCGGCTGAGGCTCCCGATCAGGAGCGCCGCGCCGAGGCCGATGATCAGCACCGGCAGGATGAGCCCGCCGACGTCCGGGCTGGCCATGTTCACGCCACCGATCAGGGCGAGCAGGCCGCCGAACCAGAGCTGCCAGCCCCAGCCGCCGCCGCTGAAGGCGCGGACCGCGGCGATGAACAGGAACGCGACCCCGAAGCAGAACGTCCCGAGCCCGTCCACGTCGACGCCGGCCGCGTTCAGGACGCCCGGGCGCGGCGAGCGCGGTGATGATCGCGCCGGCGTAGAGCGAGCCCGTGCCGCGGTCGATGGCCCACTTGATGAGGAACGCCAGGCCCATCGCCAGGACGAGCGCCGAGCCCGCCGCCCGGGCCTCCGGGTAGGCCTGCTGGATGAGCAGCAGGACCCCGAACACGACCAGGAAGATGCGCGATCCAGGGCAGGCCGGGCCGGCGCGACTCGTCGGGTCCCCACTCCCAGCGTGTAGTACTTGACCGAGCCCTGCGCCGGGCGAGCGCCCGCCGCTGTCGGGACCCAGGTTCGTGATGGGATCGGGCGCGTCGCTCATGGCTCGGATGATACGGCTCGAGCGCCGGTCAGGTCGGCCGGCACCGGCGCGGCCGGCGCGTCTCGTCCTCGTCCTCGACGTGGCTGAACCCGAGGCGATCCACGAGCCGGCCGAGGATGCCCGGCGCCCACCAGTTCCACTTGCCCATGAGCCGCATCGTGGCCGGGACGAGGAGCACGCGGATGATCGTGGCGTCCACCGCGACCGCGATGGCCATCCCGACGCCGATGCTCTTGATCGTCACGACCTCGGCGAGCGCGAAGGCGGCGAACACGCTGACCATGATCAGCGCGGCGCCGGTGATGACGCCGGCCGTCTTGGACAGGCCCTCGGCGACCGACATCGTGTTGTCGCCGGTCCGCCGGTAGGCCTCCTGGATGCGCGAGAGCAGCAGGACCTCGTAGTCCATCGACAGCCCGAAGATCACGCTGAACATGATGATCGGGTTGCCGGCGATGGTGTACCCGAGCGGCTCGAAGTTCAGCAGGTTGGACAGGTTGCCGTCCTGGAAGATCCAGACGAGCGCCCCGAAGCTGGCGGTGATCGACAGCAGGGTCATGATCACGGCCTTGAGCGGCAGGATCAGCGAGCCGAACAGCAGGAACAGGATGAAGCCGCTGGCCAGCAGGGTCAGGCCGACGGCGTACGGCGCCCGCTCGGCCTGCGACACGAGGAAGTCGTGGCCGCTGGCGGCCGCGCCGCCGACCTGGGTCGTGATGCCGTCGCCCGGATCGACGGCGCGGACGACCGGGATGAGGTCGGTCGCCTGCGGCGATGACGGCGACAGCGGGCTGATGGCCGCCGAGCTGGATCGTGTTCCCGCGGACGTACTGGGCGAGGCAGCGCGTCGATGCCGGGCGGGTCGCTGGCCGTCGGGCAGGGCGTAGACCGCGGCGACCTGCTCCGGCGAGAGCGGGAGCCCGGTCGCCGGGTCGGAGATCGCGAACGGCCCCTCGACCCGGTCGATGCCGTCGATGCGCGGTCGAGCTCGGCGCGTGTAGGCGTGGATCGGCCGTCGATCGTCGCGACGTCCGTCGGACCGAGCCCTCGACGTCGGCCAGGATGACGATCGGCGTCGTCTCGCCGGGGGCGAACTCGGTCTGGAGGGCGACGTACGCGTCGCGGCTCTCGACGCCGGGTGGGTAGACCTCGGCGCCCGGGACGCCCTGGACCATGTGGCCGAACGGGATGCCGGCGATCAGCAGCAGGGCGACGGTCGGGATCATGACCCGGATCGGGTGGCGCATGACCCACATGGCGACGTGCTCCCAGCGCGACGTCCGCGCGCCGTCCGGCCGATCGGCGACCGGCCGGAACCGCCGCGAGATGCCGGCCAGCGACAGGGCGTTCACGCGCGGCCCGAGCATGCCCAGCATCGCCGGCAGGAAGGTCAGGGCGAAGAACACCGAGCTGATGACGACGAGCGACCCGGCGATGCCGATGGAGCGGATGGCCGGCGCCTCGAACAGGAGCAGGCCGGACAGCCCGATGGCGACGGCGATGCCGCTGAACATGACCGCCTTGCCGGACGTCGCGACGGCCCGCTCGACCGCCTCGCCGACGCGTGCGCCCGCGGCGGAGTTCCTCGCGGTAGCGACTGACGATGAACAGCGAGTAGTCGATGGCGAGCGCGAGGCCCAGCATCGTCGCGATGTTGAGCACGTAGATGCTCATCTCGACCTGCTGGGCGACGATGAAGATGAGGGCCATCGTGCTCGGGATCGCGAGGCCGGCGACCAGCAGCGGCATCCCGGCCGCGACGATCGAGGCGAACACGAGGACGAGGATCGAGCGCGGCGATCGGGCAGCGACACGAGCTCGGCCTTCTGGAGGTCCTTCTCGGACTGTTCGGCGCCGTCCTTGGTGATCGGGCCGTAGCCGGTCAGCTGGTAGCTGTAGCCGGCGGGCGGCGACGAGGCCCTCGCGGATCCCGTCGACGGCGTCGACCGACTCCTCGTCGGTCACGGTGAGCTCGATGACGACGTACGCCGCGTCGCCGGCCGTGCTGATGAACCGGTCGTCGCCCGTCTCCGCGTAGCCGACGACGCCGGAGACGACCGGGTCGTCGGCCAGGCCGGCGGTGGTCGCGGCGATGGCGCCCTGGAAGGCCTCGCCGCGGGCGTCGGCGCCGGGCGTATCCGAGCGGAAGAGCGCGATCATGCTGCTCTTGCCGGACCCGAAGTCCTCGTCCAGGCGGGCGGCGACCTCGGCCGATTCGGAATCCGCATCCAGCCAGCCGCCGGAGCTGAGGGCGCTCGATGCCTGCGCGGCCAGGACGGACGACGCGACGGCCAGGACGACCGCGAGGATGGCGACGGGACGGCGGAAGCGGTAGACGAACGCTCCCCAGCGGCTGAACATCGGGGCGGCCTCATGGAACGATGGGTGACGCCGGAACGATAGAGAATGGTCATTCGGTTTGTCAACCCGTGGGGTTGCCGCACGAGAGCGACTCGGGTACAGTCTGGGGAGCAACCATTCGTTTTGGAGTCGATCGTGCCCCGAGTCAGCCAGGCCCACGAGCAGGAGGTCCGCGAGCGGATCGTCGTCGCGGCCACCCGTGTCTTCGGCACGAAGGGGTACCAGGGCGCCACGATCGCCGACGTCGTCCGCGAGAGCGGCCTGTCGGTCGGGGCGATCTACACGTACTTCTCCGGCAAGGACGAGCTGTTCCGCCAGAGCTGCGACCTCATCGCCACCCAGGGCCTCGAGGAGCTGGCCATCCGGCTCGCCCCGGCGACGACCACGGCCGAACGGCTGACGATCGCCGTCGCCCTGTACGTCGAGACCATCGACCAGTACGCCGACGCGCCCGGCCAGGTGTCGCTCCTGCAGGCCTGGGCCGAGGCCGACCGAGAGCCGGGCGTGCGCGACATGCTCGCCCGCCGGCGCGAGCGCCTCGTCGGGCGCCGCCCAGATGCTGCTCCACCAGGGTGTCGCGAACGGGGAGCTGCCGGCGTGGATGGACGTGGACGCGGTCAGTCGCGGGTTCCTCGCCCTGATGGACGGCCTGCTGCTGCAGCGCGTCGAAGCCGGCGACGCCTATCGTCCGGCGGACCTGGAGCGCCGGGCCGGCGCGATCCTGGAACTCATGCTGGCGGCGGCGTCGCGTGGCGCGCCCGCCCGCTCGCGAGCCCGTCCGGACGGCGTAGCATCGCGGGCATGGCCCACGTCCAGACCGTCCTCGGCCCCGTCCCGCCCGAGTCGCTCGGGTTCACCCTGCCGCACGAGCACACCCAGATCGCCCTGTGGCACATCCAGTCCCGCTGGGACTACTGGCAGCTGACCCGCGACGAGCCGGTCATCCTCGAGGAGCTGGCGCGCTATCGAGCGGCCGGCGGGACCGCGCTCGTGGACGTGACCCCGGCCGGGATGCAGCGCGACCCCGAGTGGCTGCGCGGCCTCGCGACGGCCTCGAACCTGCACATCGTCATGGGCGCCGGCTGGTATCGGACGGCCTACTACCCGGCCGAGGCGCTGATCGAGCGCCGGAGCGTGGACGACCTGGCCGACGAACTGGTTCGCGAGGCGACCGTCGGGGTGGGGGAGACCGGCATCCGGCCCGGCATCATCGGCGAGATCGGGACGGACAAGCCGTGGATCTCGCCGGCCGAGGAGCGGGTCCATCGGGCGGTCGCCCGTGCGTCCCGACGGACCGGCCTCGCGATCACGACCCACGCGGTCCTGTCGCCGGTGGGCCTGGCCCAGCTCGCGCATCTTCGAGGAGGAGGGCGCGGACCCGTCGCGCGTCGTCATCGGCCACGCCGACTCCTACCCGAACCTGGACCACTACCTCGAGCTCATCCGGCGCGGGGCGAACGTCGAGTTCGACTTCCTGGGGATGAGCTTCAGTGCCGTCGAGCGCCATGGCGAGGGCCGGGTCGTGGAGCTGCTGCTCGAGCTCCTGTCACGCGGCCACGCGGACCGGATCCTGCTCAGCCAGGACGTCTGCCATGACTCCCAGCTCAAGCGCTACGAGGGCAACGGCTACGTCTACCTCCACGAGGTGTTCCTGCCGCGGCTCCGGGCGGCCGGCGTCGGCGACGCGGAGATCGACCAGCTCACGATCGACAACCCGCGCCGGATCCTGACGATCGCCTGAGGTCAGGCCGAGGCGCCCTCGCGCTCCTCGCGATGCTCCCAGACCGACGCCAGCGGGTCCTGGCGACCCAGGCCGATCCAGGCCACGGCCCCACCGACGAGGGCCACGATCGACGCCGAGTCCGAAGGCGGCCCGGACGCCCGCGACATAGGCGTCGATGTACGGCTGCACGTCGGCCGGCTGGACGCCGGCGGCGATGTCCGCGAACGACGGGGTCCCGATCGCGGTCAGGACGGTCTGGAACCCGGCGATCGCCTGCTGGGCCTCGTTCGCGGGCAGGGAGGCGACGGACGCCGTGAAGGTCGCCAGGGCGACCTGGGCGACGATCGCCGTGACCATGACGATCCCGACGCGATTGCCGGCGGCGAGTGACGACTCGTTGAGCGCGGCAGCCGTCGCCGGCAGGCCGCGCGGGACGCTCGCGAAGATGATCGCGGTCCGGACGGTCGTCGCGATGACGAATCCGGCCCCGACGAGCAGGCACGGGACGATGAACGCGAGGTACCCGGCCGAGGGCGTCGAGATGAGCCACAGCAGGCCATCCGCCAGGCCCACCGCCACCACCCCGAACCCGACCAGCGTTCGCGGCGAGTAGCGGGACAGGAGGAACCCGGCGACCGGTCCGGCGAGGACCAGGGCGGCGAACAGGGGGCCGAGCGCGACCATCGACAGCACCGGTCCGTACCCCAGGGCGATACCGGAAGTAGAGCGGCAGCTGGAGCATCGGGGCGGTCTGGGCGATGGCGATGACGATCCCGACGAACACCGCGATGGCCACCGGACGACGCTCGATGCGGACGGGCGACAGGTCAGTGCGGCGCCTGCGGTCGTGCAGGACCGCCAGTCCCAGGACGACGAGGCCACCGACGATCAAGCGCGATGCGGACCGGATTCGTCGAGACCGGTCGCCGATCCAGGTCACCCCGATGGTCAAGGTGACGATCCCGAATGCCCAGACCGCCGTGCCGACGACATACGGCCGCTCCGGGGTGCTCGGGCGCGGCAGGTCGGGCAGGCGGCGCCGGGCGAGCCAGATCGCCATGGCGCACGCGGCGATACACGCGATGAACGCGGGCGCGAAGACGCCCGGGATGAGCTGCAGGAGGATCGGGGCCGCTCCGCCCGCCGCACCGATACGCCCCGTAGGCCAGGCCGATCGCCGTTGCCCGGGCGATGCCGTGGTAGGCGGTGGCGACCAGCGCGAGCGAGACCGGGATCACGAACGAGGCCGCGGCATGGCCAACGAACCGGCTGATCCCGAACAGCGCACCATCCGCCGCCACCAGGCTGATGAGGCTGGCCACGAGCTCCACGATGAGGCCGCCAAGGATGATCGGTCGAGCCCGCGACAGGTCGCCGACCGCGCCGCCCAGGAGCAGGAGAGCCGCGCCCACCACCGAACTGAGGATGACCAGGGTTTCGACGGCCGAATGCTCACGGATGAGGGCCTGGACGTTCGGCAGGGCCGGGCCGAACACCCGCGGGTCCATCGCCGCGGCGACGAGCGCGACCGACCCGACGAGCAGCGCCTGGCGCGCGGTCCGATCGTCGAACACATCCGCGAGGACCGCAGGCAGAGGTGGGCGCCGCACGACGCGATGCTAGCAGTCGCCGGACGGCCGGTCGGACCGCCGAGATCGGTGCGCGGCGGCCCTAGGGAGCGACGCCCTCGACGATCCGGACCTGGTTGCGGCCGGCGGCCTTGGCGGCGTACATGGCCCGGTCGGTCAGTTCGAACCACTCGTCGTCGGAGCGTCCCAGGCTGGAGGCGCCAAGGAGGGTCGCGCCGATGCTCACCGTGATCATCGGGTGCGAGGTCGCGTCGGGATGCGGGATGTCCAGCGCTTCGACCGCGTGACGGAGTCGTTCGGCCGCCGCGACGAGACCCTCGTCGGTGGCCACCGGCAGCACGACCACGAACTCCTCACCGCCGTAGCGATAGATCGCGTCGGTCGCGCGAAGCGTCCCCTGGAGTGTCTCGACGACGCGGCGCAGGACGTCGTCGCCGGCGAGGTGGCCGAGCCGGTCGTTGACCGCCTTGAAGTGGTCGATATCGATCTCGAGCAGGCCGTAGGTCATCGCGGACCGGTTGATGTGGGCGCGGACGGCCCGCAGGTCCTCGTCCAGGCGGCGTCGGTTGCCGGCGCCGGTGAGCGGGTCGATCCGGGCGGTCAGTTCGAGCGCGTGGTGCACCCGTTCCAGTTCGACCATGTCGGCGTCCGCCCGACGACGGAGCGACCGGATGCTCTCGAGCTGGGCGAAGCTGCGGATCTGCGCTCGCTTGAGCAGGTAGTGCCCGGCCAGGCTGGCCCCGATGGCCACGATCGCGACCACGAGCAGGTCGTCGCGTTCGGCCGCGGAGAATCGCCGGACTGGATCCATCGTCAGGTACGTGGCGACGAGGGCGACGTAGGCGAGGAGCCACCACAGGTGGGTCGACGTGCGCCACGGCAGCACGAGGGCGACCAGTCCGGGCAACAGCAGCAGGTAGGCGATCGACTGGACGGTCAGCGACGGGACGGCCAGGCCGGTGACGGCGGTCGAGATCACCACGCTCGTCGTGACGACCCAGGCGGTCGCCTCCGGGTACTTGCGGAGCGATCTCGCGAGGAGCGCCCAGCTCGCGAGGGCCGTGACGATCACCAGGACGTCGAGACCGATCGCGAACCACACGTCCGCCGGCGCCGAGTTCCAGGAGGGTCAGCAGGTCCAGTCCGACCGCCGCGGCGACGACCAGGAATCCGGCGCGGCTCGCGACCCGGGTCCGCCGCCGCTGGACGGCCCGGAACCGGGCGCCCTGTCCGACGGTGATGTACTCGCTCGCGCGCAGCCGGGATGGGAGCGACCGAAGCTCGGCAAGGGCGGCGAGGAGGCGTCCGAAGGCGTCTCGGCCCCGCGTCTCGACCGGGCGGTCGAAGGCGGTCATCGCGCGATGCTAGGCGCCCCCGTCCGGATGACCCATGACCCGTTCGTCATGGGTCGGCGGTCAACCGGCCAGGCTCGCCTCCACGGACAGTTCGACGTTGCCGACGAGCGCCCGCGAGATCGGGCAGCCGTCCTTGGCGCTCTCGGCCGCGTCGCGGAAGGCCTCCTCGGTCATCCCGGGGACGACGCCGATCACGGTCAGGGCGCTCGAGACGACGCGCCAGCCGGCCTCGAGCTTGTCGAACGTGACCTGCGCGGAGACGTCCAGCCGCTCGGGCGGCGTGCCGCCGCGAGCGAGCGCGCCCGAGAAGGCCATCGCGAAACAGGAGGCATGGGCGGCGGCCACGAGTTCCTCGGGGCTGGTCCGCCCGTCCGAGGACTCGGTCCGCGACGCCCAGGTCACGGGTAGGTCCGTGAAGGCGCCGCTCGAGATCGCACTGACGGTCCCGGCTCCGTCGGTCAGGGCACCGGACCAGGTGACATCGGCGCGTCGGATCGCAGGCATGAGGGACTCCTTCGTGTCGGGAACGCGCGGCAGGGCGTCCATGCAGGGTCGCACCATGGTCCCACATCGCCACGGAAGGTCGGGCGGTCGCGTTCGGTGCCGTGCGGTCGCGGGTGGAGCGTCGCGGTCCGGGCCCGTACCATCCGACCCGCCGTCGGGACCGGCCACCCATATCGGCGGCACGCCATGCGGGACACCATCGCTGCATGCCTGTCCTGCTGCGTCGCGCCACCCCTGCGTTCCTGGCGGCCCTGCTCATCCTGTCCCTCGCCGGGCCCGCCACGGTCGCCGCGTCCGTCGACCCGGCCGTGACCGCTGCCGAGGCGGCCGCGCTGACCTACGCCAACAACGAACGGACCGCGCGCGGCCTCGTCCCGCTCCGCCTGGATCCGCGCGTCGCCGAGATCGCCCACGGTCGAGCGGAGACGATGGCCGACGAGGATGAGCTCAGCCACGATCAGGCCGATGGCAACAACGTCTTCGACATCCTGTCCGCCAACGACGTCACCTGGTACGGCGCCGGCGAGATCATCGCGTGGAACAACACCTCGAACCTGACCTCGTCGGCGAAGGGTGCCGTCTCCCAGTGGATGCACTCGACCGGTCACCGGAACATCCTGCTGTCCAAGTCGTACAACTACGTCGCGTTCGGGATGGCGGTGTCCGCGAGCGGCAAGCGCTACTGGGCCGGCGTCTACATCAAGGGCCCGGACCTGTCGGGAGCGTGGACGAAGCTGTACACGCCGACCAAGCAGGTCCTGAGTTCGACGCGCACGAAGGTGACCTTCCGTTGGACCGGCTCGGACACGGCCCTCCAGGTCCTGACCGCGGGCCTGCGCTACTACGAGGTCCAGCGTCGGGTCGCCGGCGGGGAGTGGGCCAGCTACGGGGCGACGACCGCCACGTCCATGTCCACGTCGTGGGCGCGTGGGGCGACGTACGAGTTCCGGGTCCGCGCCGTGGATCGTGTCGGCAACTGGGGTGGCTGGAAGACCGTCACGGTCGGTCTCTGATCCGACCCTCCGGGCCGAGATGGGCTCGGACCCGCGCCCCCAGCATCCGATGACGAGCGAGGCGAGGCCAGGCGATCCGTGACGCACCCACGAACCGCGCGTGGGCGACGAGCGCGTCCACGAACGCATCGATGAATCCGTCGGCCGTCAGCGGGTCGAAGCCGTCCTGCCACCAGATGTCGGTGATCCGCAGGACGCCGGCGCGCCGGTCCGCCCGCGGCTCGATGCGACCGACGAGGTCGTCCCCGAACAACAGCGGCAGGACGTAGTAGCCCCACCGCCGTTTCCGCTCCGGGACGTACACCTCCCAGACGTAGTCGAAGTCGTAGAGCGACCGGAGCAGTTCGCGATCCCACACGAACGGGTCGAGCGGGGCGAGGAACGCCACGCCCCTGGAGGCTGGCGGACCTCCAGCGGTCGCCTGCGCCTCGGCCAGGATGGGTTCGTCGTCGCGCACGATGAAGCGGTCACCCTTGATGCCGTCCACTGTCACGGGCAACAGATCGCCAGACCTCGACGAGCTCCGCGAGCATCTCGCGGCGCGTGGCAAGGCCCGGCCGGGCGTCGCCCCGGTGCGGGGCCGTGCCGATCCACAGTTCCCCGGAGCCGGACCGTCCCAGCAGGCCGTTGCCGCGGAAGCGCGACAGGAGCTTGTGGCGGCGCTGGTCGCGTTCCGGCCGGGTCTCGGCCATGAGTGCGGCGGGGAACAGGCGCTCCATCAGGTCGTAGATCCGACGATTGCCCTCGCGCCGGGCGATGCCCAGGACGCCAGCCTCGGCCAGCGCCTCCAGGACGGCCCGCACCTGGTTGGTCGGGCCCCAGCCCCACTCGATGGCCGCCCGCGGCTCGATGTCCGTCGAGGACAGGGGGCCGTCCCGCCGGATGCGGTCGAGCAGCTCAGACACGAGGTCCGCGTGGTCGACGAACGTGCTCGTCTCGTAGTGTGCCCGAGCCCGGTCCCAGTTCACCCGGTAGAAGGGCATCTCGGCCGTCGGCAGGATGGACAGGCCCTTGTTGTACGCCTCGAAGAACGTCCGGTCGCGATACAGCAGGTCATCCGTCCACGCCCGTCGGTAACCGGCGACCCGCGACGCGAGGACCAGGTCGTGGTTCCGGCCCGCGATGTCGAGCGGATCGAACTGGAACGACCCCAGCCGGTCCATGGCCCTGACCACCGAGGCCGGCTCGGCGGGCAACGAGCGTGGCGGTGCGAGCAGGTGGCGGCGCGCCATGAATCGGCGCGCCGCGGCGCGGTCGAGGTGGAAGGGGGTCACCCGTCAGATGGTACGTGAGACCCATCCACACGATCGGGTCGTGCGAAGTATGATGCGGCAAGACCGAACCATACGGAGACACCGAACATTTCACACGATACGAAACACAACGCCGCCGGCGTGATCGCCGACCCGCACCACGCCGAGCTCGTCGAGCGCGTGATGGTCGCCTATGAGCGGATGATGCAACTCCTCGTCATGGAGGATGCGCCGGACTTCGGGGACGTCGGGATCACGATGGCCCAGGCCAAGGTCCTCCACGTCCTGATGGCCGGGCCGCATCCACATGTCCGAGCTGGTCGCTCGCCTGCGGGTGACGCCGTCCACGACCAGCGGCCTCGTCGAGAAGCTCGTCGATCAGGGCCTGGCGGTCCGGGCGGACGACACCGCCGACCGCCGCCAGGTGATCGTGTCGGTCACGCCGGCCGGTCTCGAGCTCATGGAACGGTTCCGCGAATTCAACGCCCGCCAGCTGCGCGGGCTGCTCCAGACCCTGCCGGAGGCCGACCTCGACACCGTCGAGCGTGCCCTGACGATCCTGCGCGACGCCACCGCTCGCCGCCGCGCGAGCCACGACGCGTCCCCCACCGACCCCGATCCGACGTCCACCACCAGCCAGCAAGGGAGTCACCAGTGAGCCGCCTCAGCCAACTCGCCGTCAGCAAGCGCAGCGTCACGCTGCTGTTGGCGGCCGCCCTGTTCATCGCGGGCGTGTCCGCCTGGGGCAGCCTCAAGCAGGAACTCCTGCCCGACATCGAGTTCCCGATCGTCACCGTCGTGGCGAGCTTCCCCGGCGCCGGCTCGTCCGACGTCGCCGAGCAGGTCACCAAGCCGATCGAGAACGCCATCTCCGGCGTGCCGCGGCTGGACGCGCTGCAGTCCACGTCGTCCAACTCGATCGCCCTGATCGTCGCCCAGTTCACGCTACGGCACGAACGTCAAGGAAGCGACCGCGGCGATCCAGGAGAACATCGCCAAGGCGGGTCTGCCGGACTCGGTCGTCCCGACCGTCTCGGCCCTGAACATCAACGCCACACCCGTCGTCGTGTCGTCGATCGCGGCCACGAGCGAGGGCGGCCTCGATGCCGTCGCGACCATCGCCCGGACCGAGATCGTGCCGGAGATCTCCGGCATCGACGGCGTCGCCAAGGTCGACCTGACCGGCGGTCTCGAGGAGCGCCTGTCGGTGACGCTGGATCCTGACAAGCTCGCCGAGTCGGGAGTCTCGACGCAGCAGATCGTCGGCATCCTGCAGGCCAACAACCTGACCTTCCCGTCCGGCCAGCTGTCGACCGACGGCTCGCGCACACCCGTCTCCACCATCGGCCGGTTCACCTCCGTCGAGGAGGTCTCCGGCCTGGTCGTCGGCTTCACGAAGGCCCCGACCGCCGTCCCGCCGACCGCCCCGGCGCCGGGCGCCTCCGCCGCCCCGTCGGCTGCGCCGTTCGTGCCCGAGCCGATCACCCTCGGCGACCTGGGCACGGTCGAGATCGACGCCGTCGCGACGACCGGGTTCGGCCGGACCAACGGCAACCCGTCCCTCAGCCTGACCGTCTCCAAGACGGCCGCCGCCAACACCGTCGAGGTCGCCGAGGCCGTCCAGGCCAAGCTGGCCGAGATCGGCGAGCGACATGCGGCCGACCTGACCATCACGACCGTCTCGGACGTGTCGACCTACATCATCGAGTCGCGCGATGGGCTCGTCCGCGAAGGCGGGCTCGGCGCCTTCTTCGCGATCCTGACCATCTTCGCGTTCCTGCTCAGCGTCCGGTCCACGATCGTGGCCGCCATCAGCATCCCGCTGTCGATCTTCACCGCGCTCGTGATCATGCAGCTGACCGGGATCACCATCAACATCATGACCCTCGGCGGACTGGCGGTGGCCGTCGGGCGTGTCGTCGACGATGCCATCGTGGTCCTCGAGAACATCTACCGCCACCGGGCGATGGGTGAGGACCGGATGACGGCGTCCATCAACGGGCCGCGTGAGGTCGCCGGCGCGATCACCGCGAGCACGCTGACCACGGTCGCCGTGTTCCTGCCGCTCGGATTCGTCGGCGGGCTGGTCAGCCAGTTCTTCCTGCCGTTCGCGCTGACCGTGACGTTCGCCCTGCTGGCGTCGCTCGTCTGCGCGCTGACCGTCGTCCCGGTCCTCGCCTACCTGCTCATCGACAAGGTCAAGCCGTCCGTCGACAAGAACGGCGAGCCGACGAATTCCCTGTGGGTCCGTGCGTACACCCCGACGATCACGTTCGCCCTGCGTGGCCGCTGGACCAAGCTCGGCGTGATCGCCATGGCCGCGATCCTGTTCGTCGTGACGACGGCGATCGTGCCGCAGCCTGCCCACCCAGTTCATCAATGCCGGCTCGGAGAAGATCCTGGCCGTCACCATCGCGCCGCCGACGGGCGCCAGCTCCGAGGCCGTCCTCGCGAAGTCCGTCGAGGCCGAGACCATCCTGCTCGCCGACGACGATGTGAAGCTCGTCCAGACGACCGTCCCCGGCGAAGGCGACACCAGCTTCCAGGTCTTCCAGTCCGCCCAGAGCGGCATCCCGGCCAACAGCGCCACGATGACCGTGCGCCTCGAAGGACGACGGCCGACCTGGTCGAGGCCACGGCCCGCCTGACCGCCTCGCTCGAGCCGGTCAAGTCGGACGGCTACGACGTCATCGTCGGCTCGGCCGGCGGGTTCACGTCCAATGGGCTGACCGTCATCGTCAGTGGGCCGGACCCCGTCGCCGTCGAGGAGGCGACCGCTGCGGTCGTCGCCGCGCTCGCCGACGAGCCGGGCCTCGATCAACCTCAAGAGCGACCTGGTCAAGGCCACGGCCGAGATCCAGATCACCGTCGATCCCAACAAGGCCATCTCGGTCGGCCTCACCGCGGCCCAGGTCGCGGGCGAGGTCCGCTCGGCCCTGGTCGCCACCACGGCCACCACGGTCACCTTCGAGCCGGGCAAGCCGATCTCGCTCGTGGTCCAGGTGGATCCGGCCGCGACCACGTCGGTCGAGGACCTGCAAGGCCCTGCCGGTCGGCACCGATCGCGACCGTCCCGCTCGGGGATGTCGCCACGGTCGAACAGGCCGATGTCCAGGGCAGCATCACCCGGATCAACGAGGCGCCCGCCGCCACGATCAACGCCGAGATCACGAGCGACGACACGGGCGCCGTGTCGCAGTCCGTCCAGGCCGAGATCGACGCCCTCGAGGCGGACGGGCAGATCCCGGCGGGCGTGACCGTCGAGCTCGCCGGCGTCAGCCAGCAGCAGAGCGAGGCCTTCGGTGGCCTGTTCGCGTCGATGGCCGTCGCCATCCTGCTCGTCTACCTGATGATGGTCCTCGCGTTCAACTCGCTCATCACCCCGTTCGTGATCCTGTTCACGCTCCCGCTGGCGACGATCGGCGCCTTCCCGGCGCTGCTCATCACCGGTCGGCCGATCGGCATCAGCGCGCTCATCGGGTTCCTGATGCTCATCGGGATCGTGGTCACGAACGCGATCGTGTTGCTCGACCTCGTCGAGCGGCTGCGACGCGAGCAGGGGTACACGGTCCACGACGCGCTCGTCGAAGGCGGCCGGACCCGTGTCCGCCCGATCCTGATGACGGCCATCGCGACGATCCTGGCCCTGATGCCGCTCGCGGCCGGGTTCAACTCCGGGTCGATCATCGCGGCGGAACTTGGCACGGTCGTCATCGGCGGCCTGTTCAGCGCGACGTTCCTGACCCTGATCGTCGTGCCGGTCGTCTACTCGCTCGTCGAGGGCCTGCGTTGGCGCCTCGGTGGCCGGGGACGGCGCAAGGCGAAGAGCCGAGGCGGCGGCCGCCACCGGCACGCCGACGGCGACGCCGGCGTGATCGCTCCGCCGGTAGACATGGTCCGGCCCCGGCGGGAGATCCCGACCGGGGCCGTTCCTTGTCCGTTGGTCCCGGCGACCCGGGACGGCGTGGTCCGGGCCTAGATCCCGAGGGCCTTGGCCTTGGCGGCCGCGAACTCCTCGTCGCTCAGGATGCCCTGGGCGTGCAGGTTGGCCAGGTTCTGGAGGGCCGCCGTCTGCGGGTCCACGGCCGGAGCGGCGGGTGCCGCCGGTGCAGGCGCGGCGTAGGCCGGAGCCTGCTGCTGTGCCATCTGCTGCTGGAGCGCCGCGTTCTGCGCCTCCAGGTTGGCCAGCTCCTGGTTCTGGGCATCCTCGTTGGCCGCGTTCTGGGCGGACGCCTTGCCAGCGTGGTGGGCGGCCGCGCCGACTGCTGCCACACCGACAAGCCCGACTCCGCGTCGTCGTCGCATCATGGTTCGGTTCCCTTTCGTGTCGTGCTGGTGACTAGGCGGTGAGGGCTTCGGCTTCGAGCTCGGCGTTGACGAGCTCGAGGATCTCGGGCTGGATGGTCGTCCGGCTGATCGAGGAACCCGCCGGCCGCGCCGATGGCGTTCTTCACGTTGACCGCCCAGCGGTGCTCGAACAGGAGCGCCAGGGCGGAGGTGTTGTTCGGCAGGCCCTCGGCGATGGCCTCGATGTCCTCCGGCGTGAACAGGCCGGCCAGGCCGCCGAGCAGCGGGGCGAAGCTCTCGAAGCGGGGGTCGTCCTTGCCGTCGATCTCGAGGACGGCGGCGTTCCCGTCGATGTCCTTGGTGATGAACACGGCGTCCACCAGGGCGATGATGCCGGCATCGACGACGGCGCCGATCTCCTTGGCGATCTCGCCGTTGAAGCGGTTCCCTTCGAACCCGATGACGGTGTACTCGAGCGGTCCGAGCGTCATGTAGCGGCCTCCTGTGTGGATCCCCTGCCAGATGGGTCGGTCAGGTCGCGAGGAGGCGCCGGGAGTTGGCGTGCTCGATCGCGGACGACGATGATACGCCTCCCGAGCGGCGGCATCACTGCGCCAGCGCGCGTGCGGCGCGACCGAACGTGCGCCCGCGTGCGTGACGCACCGGTGGGCAGTCCGGCCCGGCCCGGCTGGCTCGGCTGGTCAGCCCCGGACGCGTGCCGCCGCGGCATCAAGTCTCGCTGACATAGCCCGGCGCTCCGGTCCCGGGCACCCGTCGCCCGTCGCGCGACGGTCACCCCACGACCGAACGAACGAACGAACCCAGATGGGCACCGCTGGGTCTCGCCCGTCAGACGGTCTCGGTCGCCGGCTTGATCACCCCACGACCGAACGAACGAAACAACGGCCCGACCGAGCACCACACTGGCTCGCGGCCAGTTCCCGTTCGCTGGTTCGGTCACCCCAGGACCGGAGTAGAGTCGACCGGCCTCGTGGCCTGCCCGCGCCACCTGGCCTGGCCTGCCCGCGCCACGTGGCCCGCTCCGGCCCGGATCCAGCACCGAGCCTCGGTGTTTCCGCGCCTCTGCGGCGCGTTCCGCCTCGTACGATGTGCGGATGACCAGCCCGCGGGCGGCAACGCCCGGCATCATCCGCTACGTCTGGCTCATCCTGCTCGCCCGCGCGTCGCTGGCCCTGATCCTGGGGCTCGTCGTGCTGGCCACGGGTCAGTTCCGGCCTGGGATGGCCAACATCATCGCCATCTACTGGCTGCTTGGAGCCGTCATCACCTTGCGCTGGGCGACCATGCACCGCGGCGTTCGCGGCTACCGGATCGCGCTGGCGGCCGGGCTCGTCGCCGTGCTCGCGTCGGTCGCGGTCCTGGCCCGCGATGTCCTGCGCGGTGCGCTCGCCGATGACGTCGCCTTCGTGCTCGTCGGGGCGATGAGCCTCATGGTCGGCATGCTCCGCGCGTCGGGCATCTTCCGCGAGTCGATCGCCGAGGACGTACGTCGCGCCCGGCCCGAGGCGGTGGCCCTCGGCGGCCTCGAGATCGCGCTCGGCCTCGTCCTCGTCATCAAGGATCTGCGTGGCTTCGCCATCCCGATGGTCGGGATCTGGGGGCTCGTCGCCGGCACGGTCATGGCCAGGGACGCCTTCCGGGCGCGACAGGCCGCCCGGTCCCGGGTCGCGTCGAGCTGAGGCCAGCCTGACCCGACCCCGGGCTCAGCCCTCGTCGGGCGCGAATCGGTGCCAGTCCGACGACTAGGCGGACGGTGTCGTCCCGCTCGAGTCCGCGTCGGCCGTCGTGGCGGCGGATGCGACGGCCGCAGCCGGGGCCTGCGGGCCGAGCTCGATCCCCACGTCCGATAGCCAATGCCGGATCTGGCGGTAGACCGCCTCGGCACCGATGATCGGCTCGTCGATGGTCCACGCGGCCGGGTGCATGATCAGCGGCTTCGTCTGCGGTCCGCCGAGGCCGCCGTGCGACCCGATGAGCTCCTCGAATGCGGCGACCTCGCCGGTCCCCGGGTCCAGGCGGCTGATGGCGACGATGTCGCCGCAGTGCTCCATGGCGTCGACCCGCAGCAGTCCTGTCTCCGCATAGGTCCCGAACTGGGCGACCGGATCCTCCCCGGTGACCTCGCCGCTGCCGAGCACCCGCAGGCCCTTCGGCCCGACCGCGATCGTGCCCTTCTCCTCGGAACGGACCATGAGCAGGCCGATGCCGGGGTGGCTGGCCAGCGCGTCGACCATCTCGGGGTACGTCGCCTCGAGGGTCTCGAGCGTGGCGCGACCCTTCAGGCGCGGGAAGAAGATGAGCCCGAGGTTGCCCGAGGCGCAGACGACCAGCTCCGGCGTCTCGCGCTCGGCCTCGTCGGCCGCGTCGGTATGTTCTTCGGGTCCGACGGTGACGACGCCGTCCTTGGTCGCGCCACCGGTCACCGCCCGGGTGAGCGCGCCGGTCGCGCCCTTGACCTGGCGCGCCTCGGACAGGAAGGCGTTCAGCTGGCCCCAGTCCTCGACCTCCTCGGTCGCGGTGCGGACGGCATCCGGGCCGCCCATCAACTCGCCGATGACGTCCTGGAGCGTCTTCCCGTAGCGCTGCAGGAAGGTGGACCCGAGGCTCTGGCCATGGTCCGACAGGACGATGAAGTGGTACGGCCGGGGCGTCTTGAGCGATGCCCGCTCGAGCGAGGCGATCGTCTTGTCCACGCCGTCGAGCGCGTCGAGCGTCTCGGCTCGCTCGGGACCGCTGTGGTGGGCGATCTCGTCGTAGTCCGTGTAGTCGATGTAGATGACCGGCGTCCCTCGGTACATCTCCTCCATGACCAGCGACGTCCCCAGCGAGCGCAGCAGGACGTTGGTCGCGGCCCGGGCGATCGGGTACGGCCAGCCGCGATGCATGATCGGGATCATCCCGGCGCGTGACTGGCGGGCAGCCTGGTAGTACTCCTTGATGATCTCGGTGATCGTCAGGACGAGCGCGTGCATGTAGTTGCTGGGACTGACGAAGAACGAGTAGAAGCTCGCGCTCTGGCCCAGGCCGTGCTGCTTGTCCTTGATGGTCGCCATCGTGATGTAGCTGCGGACCGCGTCGCCCGAGACGAGGTTGCCGACGCTGGCGCCGTCGTTGGACAGCAGGCCATGGCCGTCGGAGGCGCGGCGGACGATCTCGAGCGGCGTCCTCCGGGTGGTTCGAGACCATCATCCGGTTGGCCTCCTTCTCCCACCAGCGGAAGGCCGGGATGAAGTCGTTCTTGCCGTGCAGGATGCCGGCCTGGCTGGCCGAGGTCTGCGATGGCAGCAGGGCCTCCCAGCCTTCCAGCGTCATCTTCTCGTCGCGGACCCACTTGGCCAGGTGCGGGACGCGGCCGGCCCGGATCTGGTGGGTCAGGATCTCGCGCGCCAGGCCGTCGATCTGGATGATGACGACGCCGGGCTTGTCCGTGTGGATGGCGTCCTGGCGCTTGGCCTGCAGCTGCTGGATGAGCGTCGCCCAGTACGACTCGTCGCCGCTGGTGCCGAGGACCGCCGACAGGACCATCGTGAACAGCGCGTAGACGATCGAGCCGACGAAGGCCGTGAGCGGTCCGCGCACCTCGAAGTCCGGCACGATCCAGCCGATGATCAGGAACGCGAGCACCTGCAGGATGAGCGTCGCGACGCCGACCAGGATGACCGAGATGCCGGCCAGTGCCCCCAGGATGAGCGGGCGGACCAGCAGGTCGATGGCGCCCAGGATGACGACCGCCTGGACGAGCGTCACCCAGCCACCGAGCATGGTCAGGCCGGGCAGGATCCAGACGGTCAGCCACAGGGCGATGGCCGACACCAGGAAGGACAGGATGACCCGCTTGGCCAGGGCGACCGGCCCCGGGCGCCACTCCCACAGGGTCTCGAACTGGAGCTTGTAGAACGACACGAAGTCGCGCGGTCTGGGCAGGTTCGACGGTGTCCCGCTCATGCTCAGAGCAACCTCGAGATGCGGTCCATCGCGGCGTTCCAGGCACGCTCGCGGGACGACGTCGGGCTGGTCGCCGCGACGGACATCGCGACGAGCGGATCGAAGATCTCGGCCTCCACCTGCCGGGCGACCTCGTCGTCCTCGAACAGCAGGTCGAGTTCGTTGTTGCGGAACAGGCTCAGATCGTCCAGGTTGCAGCCACCGATGAAGACGCGGTGGTCGATGCGCAGGACCTTGGCATGGGCCATCTGCGGGTGCAGCAGGATCTCGACGCCGGCGGCCATCAGCCGATCGTAGTGATGGCGGAAGGCGGCCGCCGGGTAGGGCGGCGTCGGCTTGCCGGGCGCCACGATCCTGACCGGCACGCCGCGCTGGGCGGCCGCCAGGAGGCGCTCCAGGATGGCCCGGTTCGAGATGTACGGGTTGACGATGTCGATCCGGTCGTGCGCCTCGTCGAGCGCCTGCTCGATGGCGTCGCTGATGGGGTGGTGGCCCTCGCCCGGGACGTTGTCGAGGACGGTCGTCCGGACGCTCACGGGCCCGGCATCGGGCGGCGGGAACAGGTGGTCGAGCGCGCCGTCGTCGGTCGGCAGGATGCCGCCCTGGTAGCGGAACGTGGCGAGGTACAGCGCCTGGAGCTGGCCGACGACCGGGCCGGTCACGCGCACCATCGAGTCGTAGAAGCGCTCGTCCGTGTAGTGGTCCTCGATGCCGGTCCCGCCGACGAAGGCGATCCGGCCGTCCGCGATGAGCATCTTGCGATGGTCGAAGTGCAGGAAGTCGTCCATGTGCCAGTCCAGCCGGCGAGCGCCCAGTGGGCCGTCGCGATCCGGGGCGAGGCCGTCGTTGGCGACGACGGTCACGCCGGCGGCGACCAGGTCGGCGTACAGGGCCTTCGAGCCGAAGTCGAGCGCGCTGCCGATGGCATCGACCGAGACTCGGACCTCGACGCCGGCCGCGGCGCGTGCGATGAGGGCGTCCTTGAACGTCGTCCCGATGTCGCCGGCCTGGAACCCGTAGAAGAGCAGGTGGACGGAGCTCGTGGCGGCGCCGATGGCTTCGAGCATCGGCGGGAAGTAGCGCCGACCGTGGAGGTACGGCTCGACGCTCGTGGCGGTGCTCGGCGCGAACGACAGGACCCGATCGTCGCGACCCACGCGGTCCAGGGCCGCAAGCTCGACCGCGAGGTCCAGGACGATGTCGTCCGTGATGGCGCCGGGTCCGGGCGGGAAGGCCACGACGCGGCGCTTGCGGAGGGCGAGCCGGGCAGCCGTCGTCGCCGTGGTGGCGACCGCGGCGGCCGTCAGGGCGCGCCGACCTCTCATCCAAGCCTCCCGTGCTGGCGCGGTCTCGCGGCAACCTGCGAGCGCCCCCAATCGTAGCGCAGCGCCACGCTACACTTGGCGCCCATCCGAAGGTCCGAACAGGAGCACACCACACTTGAACAATCTCGGCGACGTCCTCTGGGCGATGATCTACTTCTACTTCGTGTTCATGGTCATCTGGATCTTCATCCAGGTGTTCGCCGACATCTTCCGGCGCAACGACCTGTCCGGTGCCTGGAAGGTCATCTGGATCCTGGGCATCTTCATCATCCCGTTCATCGGCGCGATGGCGTACATCCTGACCCGCCCGAAGAACACGCCGCAGGACCAGGCGCTCGCGGCGCAGGCCCAGATCGCCTCGGGCTACTCCGCGGCCGACGAGGTCGCCAAGCTGGCGGCCCTGCGTGACTCGGGCGCGATCACCGCGGCCGAGTACGACGCGCAGAAGGCCAAGCTCCTGGCGTGAGCCCCGGGCGGCGCGGTCCGTCCGCGTCGACACGATGATCACGGCTCGCGGGTCCCTGGCGACAGGGGCCCGCGTCCCATGTCCGGGGTATCCTTGACGCCTCGAGTCGAACGCCGAACGGAGGACGCCAGCATGCCCGAACTCACCGTCAAGGAGGGCCGCCTGCCGGAGCTGCATCTCCCCGAACTGACCCGCGAGGACATCGTGCGGACGTTCTCGGAGATCCGTCGGCCGGACATCGACCTCTCGAATGTCGAGTGGCCCAAGGTGGACCTGTCGCGCATCGAGTGGACCCGCGAGGACCTCGACAAGGCCGTCCTCGGGATCGCCACCGCCGCACGCGTCGTCCGTCCGGCCGTCCGCTCACGCCGGCTCCCGCTCACCCTCGGGTTCCTCGCCGTCGCCGCCCTGGCGACCTTCGCCATCCTGAGCCGCCCGTCCGTCCGGGACCGGCTGGCCAAGGCGGCGGACGAGGCCCGTCGCCGGGCCGCGGAGGCCCGCCGCAGCGGGCCGGACCTCCTGGAGGTCGAGGCGGACATCGTCCCCGGTGCGGACGTTGCGGACGCGGTCGCCATCCCGATCGAGCCCGACGCGTTCAACGGCAGCGGACCCAAGGACGTCGCCGAGGCGCTCGAAACGGCTGCGACCGACCCCGCCTAGTCCCTACACTCCGGCGATGGCCGGATCGCGTATCGCGGGGGAGTCGGTGACGGTCGGCGTTTCGGTCGTCGCCGCGCGGATCCTCGCCAGCCGCGATCTCCGGCGCGTCTTCAGCGCCTATCTCCTGTTCAACATGGCCGAATTCGCGACCTGGGTCGCCATCCTCCTGTACGCCTTCGAGCGGACGGGCCCCGCGTCGGTCGGGCGTCGTCGCCCTGATCCAGCTGGTCCCGGCCGCGCTCGCCGCCCCGCCGGCCGCAGGCCTCGGCGACCGGTTCCCGCGCCAGCGCGTCCTGCTCGGTGGCTACCTGGTCCAGACCGTGGCGATGGTCACGACGGCCGCGACGATGGCGCTCGGCGCCCCCGTCGTCGTGGTCTACGCTGGCGGCGGCGTTCGCGGCGACCTCGCTGGTGGTGACGCGGCCGACCCAGAGCGCCCTGCTGCCATCGCTGTCGCGGACCCCGGAGGAACTCACCGCGTCCAACGGCGCGGCCGGGGTCGTGGAGGGGGCGGGTGTCCTGGTCGGGCCGCTCCTCGCGGCCGTCATCCTGACGACCGGCTCGCCGGCCGCGGTCTTCGCCGCCGGTGCGGTCCTGACCCTGCTCGCGGCGATCCTGGTGGTCGGCCTGCGCCCGGTCGCGGGACGCCTGCCGTCTGACGCTTCCGCGGACGATGACGGCGCCGACACCGAAGACGGTCGTTCATGACCGGCATCCGCGTCCTGCTCGCGGACCCGGACGCCCGGGTCGTCGTCGGCCTGATGTCCATCCACATGCTGACCATGGGCGCCGCCGACGTCCTGTTCGTGCTGCTCGCCCTGCGAGGCGTTCGGGATGGGCGCCCCCGGAGCCGCGGCTCCTGACGGCGGCCCTCGGCGCCGGGACGATCCTGGGCGGCGCGATCATCACGTTCGGGTTCGTGGGCCGGAGCCGGCTGGCCGTCGTCGCGGCCATCGGGGCGGCCACCTGGGGTCTCACGTTCGCGATCGCGACCCTGCTCGGCTCCCCGGCGGCCGCGATCGATCCTGATCGTCGCCGGCGGGGCGGGCCTGGCCATCATGGACGTGGCCGGTCGGACCATCCTCCAGCGATCGATCCGAGACGAGGTCCTGGCTCGCGTCTTCGGCCTGCAGGAAGGCCTGGCGATGGCGGCGCTCGCCGCCGGCGCGATCCTGGTCCCGATCCTCATCGCCCTGGTCGGGCCTCACCGGGGCGGCGCTCGTCTTCGCCGCCCTCCTGCCCATCGTCGTGGCCGTCTCATGGTCGCGCCTGACGGCGTTGGACCTGCGCACCGTCGTCCCGGTGCGTGCGCTCGCGCTCCTGCGTCTGGCCCGGGTCTTCGCCGGGCTGCCGGGACCACCGCTGGAGGCCGTGGCGCGACGGGCCGTCTGGCAGTCGCGTGGCGCCCGGGACCGCCGTCATCACGCAGGGCGACGCCGGCGACCGGTACTACGTCCTGGCGTCCGGCGCGGTCAGCGTGGAGCGGGACGGACGGTTCGTTCGGGAGTTGGTCGCGGCCGGCGACGGCTTCGGCGAGATCGCCCTGCTGCGCGACGTCCGCGAGGACGGCGACCGTGATCACGGTCGGCGACACCGAGCTGCTGGCGATCGACCGGGCCACGTTCCTCGGCGCGGTCACCGGAACGCCGGAGCCCGGCGGAAGCGGGCGTCGTCCCGGACGAGCTCGAACCATCGTCGCGTTGACGCTTCGGGCCGGTAATCCCGATAATCTGACTCGGAATTGATGTGAGCCAGCCGACTGGCACCCCGGAGGCGCACGGGCGCCGCCGACCCCACGCACCGGAGACCCGATGGCCGCCACCCGCGAGATCGTCACCGACCAGCGCGAGCAGTTCGCGTTCCACGACGACATCGCCTATCTCAAGGAGACCAAGCGCGGCCTGACGCGCGCCACGGTCGAGGAGATCAGCGCGTTCAAGGACGAGCCGGACTGGATGCTCCAGTACCGCCTCCGCGCGTACGACCACTTCATGAAGCGGGCGATGCCGACCTGGGCCGACGGCCTCGACAAGATCGACTTCGCCAACATCGTCTACTACCGCAAGCCGTCCGAGCGCGAAGAGAAGTCGTGGGACGACGTCCCGGACCAGATCAAGGCGACGTTCGAGAAGCTCGGCATCCCCGAGGCGGAGCGCAAGTTCCTCGCCGGCGTCGGCGCCCAGTACGACTCCGAGGTGGTCTACCACTCGGTCCGCGAGGAGCTGACCAAGATCGGCGTCGTGTTCATGGGCACGGACCAGGCGCTCAAGGAATACCCGGACATCTTCAAGCAGTACTTCGGCACGATCGTCCCGCCCGAGGACAACAAGTTCGCGGCCCTCAACGCGGCGGTCTGGTCCGGCGGCTCGTTCGTGTACGTCCCGAAGGGCGTCGAGGTCCCGCTCCCGCTGCAGGCCTACTTCCGGATCAACGGCGAGAACACCGGCCAGTTCGAGCGGACGCTGATCGTCGTCGAGGAAGGCGCCAAGGTCCACTACATCGAGGGCTGCACCGCGCCGATCTACGCGACCGAGTCGCTCCATGTCGCGGTCGTCGAGGTCGTCGCCCTGGCCGCGCTCCAAGGTCCGCTACACGACCATCCAGAACTGGAGCAACGACGTCTACAACCTCGTGACCAAGCGGGCGCACGCCTACGAGGACTCGACGGTCGAGTGGATCGACGCCAACACCGGCTCGCGCAAGACGGTCAAGTTCCCGGCCATCTACCTGCGCGGTGAGGGCGCCACGGCGGACATCATCAGCGTCGCGGTCGCCGGCAAGGGCCAGCACCAGGACACCGGCGCCAAGGCCATCCACCTCGCCCCGAACACCCGCTCGCGGATCGTGTCGCAAGTCCGTGTCCAAGGACGGCGGCCGGGCGACGTACCGCGGCCACCTCAAGGTCGCGCCGGGCGCCACGAACGTCGTCGCCAGCGTCCGCTGCGACGCGCTGATGCTCGACGACATCAGCCGCAGCGACACCTACCCGTACATCGACATCGCCGAAGACGACACGACGATGTCGCACGAGGCGACCGTCGGCAAGGTCAGCGCGGACCAGGTCTTCTACCTGATGAGCCGCGGCCTGACCGAGAACGAGGCGACCAACCTCATCGTCCAGGGCTTCCTGGAGGTCTTCACGAAGGAACTGCCGATGGAGTACGCCATCGAGTTCAACCGCCTCGTGAAGCTGGAGATGGAGGGGTCGCTCGGATGACGTCCGGGCCATCGCCTCGCCCGGTTCGCCGGGCCCCTTCCGAGTTCTCCCTTCCCGGTCGAACGGACCCACCTGGCGCGTCGCCTGGCCAGCGCGCCGGACTGGCTGATCGCGGACCGGACGGCCGGCTTCGATGCCTTCGAGGCGCTGCCGCCCGAGACGAACCTCCTCTACACGACCTACCTGGACCTGCGTCCGGCGGACCTCGCCGAGGCGACGGTCGTCGAGGTCGCCGACGGTGCTCCGACCCCGGCGGCGACGCTGCCCGACGGCGTGGACGGGATCCTCGAGATCCATGACGGGATCGTCGTGTCGGCCGGCCTGTCCGCCGACGCCAGCGCCGCCGGCGTGACGCTCGGGTCGCTGGCCGACCTCGTCGCGACCGACCCGGACCGTGCGCGGACCCTGCTCGATGGGACGCGGCGGCCTCCCGGACGACGACCGCTTCGCCCAGCTCACCCGGGCGCTCTGGAACGTCGGGACCGTGCTGGACGTGCCGGCCGGCGTGACCCTCGCGAAGCCGATCCTCCTGCGCTGGGCCTCCGGGACGCCGGGCCTCGCCGTCTTCGGCCGCACGGTCATCCGCCTGGGCGACGGCGCCGGCGGCCTCGATCGTCGAGGAACTCGTGCCGAGCGGCGAGGGGCAGAGCGGGCCGCAGTCGTTCCTGGCAGGTTCCTCCGAGGTGACCCTCGGCGCCGGCGCGGCCCTGTCGCGTGGCCAGCATCCAGGAACTCGGTCCTCGGGCGATCACGTTCCAGCACCGCACGGCCCGGATCGGCGAGGGCGCGTCGCTCCACTGGGCGCTCGCCCAGCTCGGGTCGCGGATGACCCGGTCCGCGTGGACAACCGGCTCGAGGGCGACCGCAGCTCGGTCGAGCAGGCCGAGATCGTCTTCGGCGGCGCGGACCAGCTGTTCGACCTCACCTCGTACACCCGTCATGTCGGTCGCGACACGACCGGCAACCTGCTGTCGAAGGGCGCCCTCCTCGACAAGGCCCGGGGCTTCATGAAGGGGATGATCACCATCGAGCGCAGCGCGGTCGGCACCGACAGCTACCTCGGCGAGTTCGGGATGAACCTGTCGCAGCGACGCGCGATCCGTCGCCATCCCGAGCCTCGAGATCGACCAGCCCGACTGCCGACGGGCGGCCCACGCCAGCTCGGTCGGTCCCGATCGACGAGGCCCAGCTCTTCTACCTCGAGAGCCGCGGCATCCCGCCCGACGAGGCCCGCAAGTTCATCGTCCTCGGCTTCCTGGAGCCGGTCGTGGCCCGCGTGCCGCTGGCCGACGCCCAGGACCGGCTGCGATCCCTGCTCGAGGAGAAGTGGGACGCCGGCTCCGGGGGTCCCGCCGCCGACGCTGCCGCGTGAGGCGCATCGATCTCCTGGGCGTGGACGAGGTCCCCGAGGGCACGATGAAGATGGCGTTCGTGGACGGCACGGACCAGGTCCTCGTCATCAACTCGAACGGCGAGTTGTATGCGACGCAGGGCGTCTGCAGCCACGAGTACTTCGAGCTCGACAAGGGCTTCCTGACCGTCGGGCACGCTGACCTGCGCGCTGCACATGTCGCGCTTCGACCTCGAGAACGGCGAGCCGCTGGACCCGCCCGCCGAGGAGGCGCTGGCCGTCTACCCCGTCGTCATCGAGGACGGCCGGATCCTGATCGAGGTCCCGCGCGGGCCGCTGGAGCTCAGCGAGTAGCGCATCCCCGCATCGGCCACCGGGTCAGTGCAGGCCGGTGACCGACTCGATGGCATCGCCCAGGCGCTTGTACAGCGCGGACGAGAACGGCACCGTCAGGTGGTGCTGGTCGAAGAAGACCATGAACCGCCCGATGACCGCGGGGCAGGGCTCGGATGGGCAGACCCAGCGCATCGGGTTCACGAAGCCGGCGCCGCCCTTCGTGGCGGCCGTCTGCTCCTCGTTGAGTCGCGACAGGCTGACGGAGCGGTCGAACGGGGTCGCGCAGGCGAGCGTGTCGTCCTGGTGGCTGGACAGGCAGACCGGCACGTCCACGTCGGAGCGCGGCGTGTCGCCGATGACGACGACGTGATCCGCGGCCGGCGTGAGCCGCTCGAACGTCGTCGCCCAGCCGTCGCGCCAGGCCTTCGTCAGCGCCGCGCCGGCGAGTTCGGTCCCCTTGGCGTCCACGGCCCGGACCGTGCGGCTGTTCGACAGCAGGACGAGGGCCGGATGCTCGGCGGCGATGCGGGCGATCGTGTTCTTGCGCCACACGGCGCACTCGCTGAAGACGCGCTTCAGGTTGGCGCTCCACTGGAAGATCTCGGCTGAAGCGCACTCGCCCTTGGTCAGGTTGAGGAACTTCCAGCCCTTCTCGGTCGCGAGTCGCTCGACGGCCGGGAACCAGGCCAGGCCGTGGCTGTCGCCGACGAGGACGATCGTCGTCGCGCCGTCCGGGTTCCCGTACACGCACGAGCCGTTGACGATGTCGGTCGAGGTCGCGTGGCAGCCGTCGTTGTACGGCTTCGGGTGGTCGTCGCGGGCCTCGGCGATCGACGGCCGCAGGTCGGCCGGGACCGGCCCGTCCTCGGTCGCCGGCAGGTCCGGCTTGACGATCCTGCCGGGCTCGGCCGACGTGGTCGGGGAGGCGGAGGTGCCGGGTTCGGCGGGGACGCCGGGCGACGCCGAGGTGCCCGGTTCGACGGTCACGCGCGGTGACGCCGATTCGAGGCCGCCCAGGATGTCGTCGAGTTCGGCCTCGGCCTGGCCGGGGTCGGTCGGCGCCGTCGCGCGCAGGGCGTTCGTCGTGGACACGCCGATCCCCAGCGAGACCGTGGCCACGATGAGGGTCAGGGCCCCGGCCATCGCGAGGTTCCGCCGCGGCAGCAGCCCGATCCAGCGGCCGTGCCGGAACGGCGACTCGACGAACCGCTGGGTCGCCCAGGCGCACCCGATCGCCGCCGCGACGAGACCGAGCCGGGCCCACCAGGGAAGCTTCGAGTCCAGCGCCGCCGCCGGGATGACCAGCAGCGGCCAGTGCCACAGGTAGAGCGAGTACGAGATCCGGCCGAGGAAGCGCGGGATGGCCATCGACAGCCAGCGTCCGGGCGCCGATCGCGCTCTGGCGGAAGCCGCCGGCGATGACCAGCGCGCTTCCGACGACCGGCAACAGTGCCGCTGTCCCCGGATACGGCGTGGTCGTGTCGTGGAGGACGCCGGCCAGGCCGATCATGACGAGCCCGATCCATGCCGTGACCGCAGCAGGCCGGTCCGGGATCCGGGCGAGCCGGGTCGCCCCGATCGCCAGGAACGCCCCGACGCCAAGCTCCCAGGCTCGCGTCATGAGCGAGAAGAACGCCCACGGCGCATTCGCCTCGGTCAGCCAGACGCCGATCGCGAACGAGGCGACGACGATGCCGCCCGGCGACCAGCGCGATCGAGCGGACGAACTCGCGGCCGCGAGCGAGGCGGACGACGAGCAGGACGATCGCCGGCCAGAAGATGTAGAACTGCTCCTCGACGCTCAGCGACCAGAAATGGAGGATCGGCGACGGCGCCAGCTCCGCCTGCAGGTAGTCGGTCGCCTGGAGTGCGAAGTGGATGTTCGAGACGTACAGGGCCGCGGATGCCGCATCGGCGGCGACATCCGGCACCCGCAACGGCGGCATGAACATCGCCGAGGCGATGACCGTCGCCACGCAGCACCAGCGCGGAGGCCGGGAGCAGCCGCCGGGCGCGCCGGGCGTAGAAGTTCGACAGCGAGATCGTCCCCGTCCGGCGGACCTCGCGCAGCAGCAGGCCGGTGATGAGGAACCCGGACAGGACGAAGAAGACGTCCACGCCGACGTAGCCGCCGGTCATCCCGGGGACGGACGCGTGATAGAGGAGCACCAGGACGACCGCCACCGCCCGGAGACCCTCGAGGTCGGGACGGAAGCCGTCTGGCTCGTCAGCGGCGCGCCGAGCGTGCGGTCGAGTCACGAGGGGTGGAGGTCTCCCGATGAAGGGCCGCGAGCGCCCGCGCGCTGGGCGGCTGGTCGGGGTGCAGTGTAGCGGGAGTGGCCGGTTCGCCCCGTCCGGAGGGCCCGGCGGCGCACCGGGCAGGGGCTCGTCAGCGCGGCAGGACCACGCCCAGGCCCATCGCCGCGGCCCGCTCGAGGATCGCCGAACCGAACACGACATCGGCCAGGCCGACGCCCAGGTGCATCGCCACGACCCGGCCGTGGGCCGGCCGCGCTGTCCTCGCCGACGAAGGCCTCGCCGAGGGTCATCGTCGGCTCCGGGAAGTCGTCGAACAGTCCGCTCGCCCGGCCCGCGTCGAGCTGGCCGCGATGGTCGATCAGGAACAGGGCGGCGTCGCGGGCGACCTCGGCGGAGCAGTACGTGGCGTAGTCGACCGGCACGACCAGCGCGTCCGGCATCGAGCCAGTCGTTGGTGAGCACCTGGCGGAGCGGCCCGAACGCCGCGGCGGTCACGACCACGTCGGCATCGGCGATGGCCTCCCGCGCGGAAGCGGCGATGTGGACCGCGCCGACGCCCTCGGTCTCGCGCCCGAGCTCGGCCAGCGACTCCAGGCGCTCGGCGGACGGGTCGTACAGGCTGACCTCCACGCCCGGCAGGACGCCGCCGAGGACCGGCAGGTGGCTCCGGCCCTGGACGCCCGCGCCGATGAGCGCGGCCCGGATCGGCCGGCCCGTCACCGCCGGGGCGAAGTGCCGGATGGCCGCGCCCGACACCGCGGCCGTGCGGACGGCCGTGATCGGACCGCCATCCATGACCGCGATCGGCAGGCCCGTCGGCGGCGTCGTTGAGGATCACGACCGCGTTGATCGCCGGGATGCCCAGGTCCTTGTTCGTATCGAAGCCGGCCACCCACTTCATCCCGATCCGGTCGTCGGCGCCGCTCGCGTCCGCGCCGCGCAGGTAGGCAGGCATGGCATGGGCGAAGGACTCGGCGGGTCGCGGGTGGAGGCCGATCTTGGCCGGCAGTTCCGCATCCGCGACGAGCGCGACCTGGGTCCGCTCGGCGAGGTCGAGGCGCTCGTCCAGCGGCGGCATCGCGGCCAGGACGTCCGCTCCGGACAGGTAGCGCAGGCTCGGCAGGTCGGTCACGCGATGGAGTCTAGCCCGCTCGATGACCTAGCATGGGCCGATGTCCACGACGGATCCGGCGGCACGGCTCAGGGCGGAGGGCCTCGCGCCCGGGGCCTGGGCGAACGGACCCGGCGACCGGTACGCCGCCCACGAGCACGCCTACGACAAGGTCATCGTCGTGACCGCCGGTTCGATCGTCTTCGGGTTGCCGGCATCCGGCGAGCAGGTGGCGCTGGCCGCGGGCGACCGGCTCGAACTGCCCGCCGGGACGAGCCACGACGCGAGCGTCGGCCCGGACGGCGTGTCGTGCCTGGAAGCGCACCTCCCGGCCGGCTCGCTCGCGGCCGTCGCCCGGCACGCCGCCGGCGAGTGGTAGGCCGCGCATGACGGCGACCGAAACCGGCGAGCCCGTTCCGACGTACTCGGAGGCGTCCCCGGCCGAGGACGCTGCCACCACCACGGTGGACGACGGCGCCCTCGTTCGAGCGGTCGCGGCGGGGTCGCCATGACGCGCTGGCCGTCCTGTACGACCGGTACGTCGATTCGGTCTTCGCCACGGCCCGCCGGTCGACATCGGATCGAGGTGCAGCGGAAGAGGTGGTCCAGGAGACGTTCCTCGCGCTCTGGGACCGGGCCGAGACCTTCGATCCGGCCGCCGGATCGGTCGGCGGCTGGCTTCGGGCGATCGCCCGCAACCGGTCCGTGGATCGACTGCGGGCGGCCGCGCGTCGACCGACGCTCGTCGCCTATCCCATCTCGCCCGCCAGCGGGGAGCCGGACGCCGCCTCGCTGGATCGCATCGCGACACCGGACAGCGTCGTCGGTGGGTCCGTGCCGACCCCGGTGCCGGAGCTGGAGCTGGCCTCGGCGGAGACGCGGCGGGCGATCCAGGCCGCGCTGGCCGGCCTGCCGGACGACGAACGGACCGCGATCGTGCTGGCGTACGCGGACGACCTGACCCAGACGGAGATCGCCGAACGGCTCGGATGGCCGCTCGGCACGGTGAAGACCAGGACCCGACGGGCGCTGACGCGCCTCCGGGCAGCCCTGGCCGACGAGCGATAAGGACGGGCATGGAACACGACGCGGTCATCGAGGCGATCGAACTGGCGGCCCTGGAACCGGGCGGCCTGGATCGGCTCATGGCCGGCGATACGGCCACGTCGCAGGCCGTCGCCGGGCACCTCGCCGGGTGTCCGACCTGCGCCGGACGCGCTGGCCGCCACGGAGCGCGATGCCCGGGTCATCGCCGACGTCGTCGCCACGACCCCCGCGGCGGACCTGCGCGATCGGACGCTCGCCATGGTGCGCGCGGCGAGGCGTGCCTCGTGGCGGCGGCCGGGTCCGCGTCGCAGCCGCAGCCCACGCCGGACACGCCGACCGTGACGAAGCGGACGCGACGCACCGGCAGCCCGCCTCCGACTCGTCGCCGTGCGAGGCTCGGCTGGGTCGCCTCGATCGCCGCGGCCGTGGCGCTGTCGGTCGGGGGCGACCGCTCTCGTCATGGACGCCCGGGCGGACGCGGACCGGACCGCCCAGGCCGAGACGATCGAGGCACTGCGGACGGTGACCGTCGCCACGCTGGGCGTCTCCGCAGAAGCGGATGCCACGCGGGTGGCGCTGGCCGGGACGCAGGACCCGTCGGTCCAGGGCTCGCTGGTGTTCTCGCCGACCTCGACCGAGCTCGTCGTCGTGGCGACCGGGCTGACCGAGCCCGCGGCCGGGCTGGAGTACGGCTGCTGGATGGATGCCGGCGCCGGGCGGGTCCGCGTCGGGAAGATGTACTTCGGCGGCGGCCTGGCCTACTGGGTGGGCGAGTCGGACGCGATCGCCGGACTGGACGTCCCGGCGACGTTCGGGGTGTCGCTGGTCCCGGTCGGATCGTCGCCCGAGGCCGATCCGGTGCTCGTCGGGCGGTCCTGAGGCTCGTCCGGCCAGTCGAAGGGCTCGACGGCGCGATCCGCATCGGCGACGACCGCGTCGGGATCGTCCGGTGGGGGGCTGGAGAGATAGGCCCGGTGGAGCTCCAGCATGCGGCCCGCGGTCGCGGGGCTGACATCGATGCCGTCGTCGCCGAGCACCGCCGACAGCCAGACGCGCCTCGCGCGTCATCTCGGCCTCATCGATGTCGGATTCGCGGCGGCGCGAGTCGAGGACCACGAGCCAGACCAGCCCGGCTCCCACGACGAGCCCGACGATGAGCAGCCACCAGTTGAACTCGGCATTCACCGCCGCGAAGTATAGGGAGCGCGGCCCGAACGAGCCGAACGCGCCGCCCCGCTACACTTCGGCGGATGCTCGACTTCATCCCGAACCCCGTGCTGATCCAGCTCGGGCCGATCACCGATCGGCTGGTACGGCCTCGGCTACGCGATCGGCCTCGCCGCCACCTACATGGTCATCGTCCGACTGGCGAAGCGGGCGGGCGAACGGGCCGAGATCCTCGCCAACGGGATGATCATCGTCGCCATCGCGGCGCTCATCGGCGGGCGGGCCTACCACGTCATCGACCAGTGGGCGCTCTACAAGGACGACCTGTCCAAGATCTTCCTGCCGCCGTATTCGGGGCTGGGCGTGTACGGCGGGATCATCACCGGGACGATCGCCGCGTTCCTCTATGCCCGCTACAAGGGCGTCCCGTTCCTGCGCTGGGCGGACTGCATCGCGCCCGGGCTGTTCGTGATGCAGGCC
Source organism: uncultured Chloroflexia bacterium (assembly GCA_963738475.1). GTDB lineage: Bacteria > Chloroflexota > Limnocylindria > Limnocylindrales > CSP1-4 > SPCO01. The sequence goes on along the minus strand of CAVTWU010000017.1, from coordinate 272,961 downwards.
ATCGCGCGCTGGGGCAACTTCTTCAACCAGGAGCTGTACGGCTCGCCGACGACCCTGCCGTGGGGCATCCCGATCGAGTGCCAGTACCGCGTGCAGGACCTGTCGTGCGCGGCCTATCCCTTCGACACGACGCGCTTCCACCCGCTCTTCCTGTACGAGTCGATCTCGGGCGTGCTCGGCGCCCTGACGCTCATCTGGATCGGCTACCACCTGCGCAAGCGGTTGCGGCCGGGCGACCTGCTGCTCGTCTTCTTCATCTGGTACGGCATCGTCCGGTTCAGCCTGGAGTCGCTGCGCCACGCCAACTGGACGTTCGAGGGCTTCGCCGTCGCCCAGCTCGTGTCGCTCGCGTTCATCATCCCGTCGCTGCTGATCCTGGCCTGGCGGCACCGGCCCGGTCACCCGGATGACGACCCACCGACGTTCCCCGAGGTCGCGACGTGGGGTGCGCTCGGCCGACCGGTCGAGGCCGTGGTCGCCGCGGATGGCGCGACGCTCGAAGCCGCCGCCGAGACCGACGCCGATCGACGCCGACGCCGAGCGCCGAACGGCCGCCGCCGCCGAGCCCGACGCCGACGCTGACGCCGAGTCGGACGACGCCGAACCGGATGACGGCCTCGACGAGCCCGACGACCCTGAGACGCCGCGCGTCGCCGACTGACCGTGGCGGATCCTGCCGGACCCGACCCGAGCCCGACGCGTCGCCGAAGCCCGCACCTCCCCCGAGGCACTGGCGGCCGCCCGCGGTGGCGTCCAGGAAGGACTCGCCTGGCTGGGTCGTGAGCCCGAGTCGAAGGCCAGCCTGCCGGTCAAGGCGCTCGCGATCCTGGCGCGGCTCGTCCTGTTCGGGGCGTTCCGGTTCAAGGTCGCGACGAGCGGACAGGAGCGGCTTCCGTCAGGCGGTGGCTATCTCCTCGTGGCGGCCATCCACCGTGGCTGGATGGACCCGTTCCTGATCATGCATGCCCTGCCGCTCCAGCCCCGCGTCTGGTTCCTGGGGAGTGGCCCGTCCGCGTTCAGCGCGCGCTGGCGCGAGTGGCTGCTCCATCGGATCGGCGGGATGCTGCCGGTATGGCGCGGCGGTGTCGGCGTCGAGCAGCACGTCGAGTCGGCCCGGGCCGTGCTGCGCAACGGCGGCGTGTTCGTGCTCGTGCCGGAGGGCGGCGTGTCCGGTCCGCCCGATGCGCCGGCCACGTTCCGCGTCGGGGCCGCGCTCATCGCGCTGCGCACGGCGGCCCCGATCGTGCCGCTGGCCATCGCCGGATCCGGCGAGCTCTACCTCGGGAAGCGGATGGCGACCCGCGTGCTCGCCCCCGACGAGCGCTCGCGACCTCCTGGGCGACGCGTGGCCGGACACGCTGCCGGAGGAGGGGAGTCGAGAGGAACTCGCGCTGGCCCACGCCCTCACGGATCGCCTGACGACCCTGTTCGCCCCGATCATCCCGGAGCTGTACGCCGGGACGGTCGATCCGCCCGACCGTCCGCGCCGGTTCAAGGGGTTGACCTGGCTCCTGCTGGCCCGCCCGAAGCCGAAGCGGAGCCGCTGAGCGCGTCGACGCGACGCCCCGGATCTACAGGCCGCTGTACGCGTGCAGGCCGCTGAACCAGAGCGAGCCGGAGTACGTCACCAGGACCATCCCGAACCCGACCACCAGCAGCAGGGCCGCCGGCCGACCCGCCCAGGAGCGCTGGTTGCGAGCGTGCAGGTAGACCGCGTAGATGAGCCACGTGACCAGGGCCGCGGTCTCCTTGGGATCCCAGCCCCAGTAGCGCGACCAGGCGATCGACGCCCACCAGGAGCCCAGGATGATCATCGTCGCGAAGATCGGGAAGCCGATGATGACCGCGCGATAGGCGACCTCATCGAGCGTCCGATGCGACGGCAGCCAGCCGAAGCGGTCGTTCGGGCCCTGGACGAGGTAGGCCACGCCGGCCGCGAAGCTCGTCGCGAAGATGCCGTACGCCGTGACCGCCATCCCGACGTGGATGGTCAGCAGCGGCGCGTTCTGGAGCGCCGGCACGAGCGGCTTGATGTCCGACGGGAGGCTCGAGGCGTACAGCAGCATCGCCAGCGCCACGCCCATCGGGATGAAGCCGATGGACCGGATCGGGTAGCGGCGCTGGAGGTACAGGTAGCCGCCGATGATGCTGAACGCGAACGCCACCGTGAACTCGAACATGTTGCCCCACGGCCCGCGCTCGACGACGATCGCCCGGGCCAGGAGCGAGCCACCGAGCGCGATGAACGGCGCGAGCGACAGCCCGATCGCGGCACGCGACAGCGGGCTGGGCGAGGCGGCCAGGCCGCGGACCGGACTGCGCGGCGGTGGTCTGGCTCGTCACGAACGACCCGCTCACGGCGCCCGGCGTAGGCCGGCCGCTGGGCCGGGCGCGAACGACAGGGAGCGTCGGCCGTTGGCGAGCATCACGGCATGCCCGACGTGTGCCGCGAACCCGAAGGCCACCAGCAACACGCCCAGGGAGAACAGGTTCGACGAGAGTTCAGCCATCGTGGTCCTCGGAGACGCGTGGGACGGATCATCGGTTTCACCGAGCGGTCAGGCCGCTGCGGCGCCCCCGGCCTTGGGCCCGGGCGTCGCGCGGACGGCGACGGCCCGGGTCTTGACCTTGAGGACCAGGCCGCAGTTGCCGCAGGTGTCCACCGCGGCGGCCCGGCCGACGCTGCACATCGGGCAGACCACGGCGAGCGCGTCGTGGCAGGTCTCGCAGCGGATGGTCCCGGACGGGTAGACGGTCGCGTCGCGTCGGCAGAACGGCAGGCCGGGCGGGAAGATCGGGGCCCCTTCGGCGTCCAGCTCGGCCGTGCGCGGACCTTCCTCGAAGGCCAGCTTCACGCGTGGCTTGCGGACCTGGTAGTAGAGCGAGCCCAGGACGGTGAACGTCAGGAACGGACCGACCACGCCGACGAAGATGAAGATCGGCAGCAGCCCGATCAGCGCGCCCCAGTCCGGGATGACGAACATGGTCAGCGTCTCGAGGGCCGAGCTCCAGAACTCGTTGAGCTGGTCGACGATGGTCACGGGCGAAATCCTAGCAGGCTGTCGGCCGTCCGGCGCTCGTCGACGATCAGCCCGTGGGTCGGTCGGCCGGCCCTCCGGAGCCCTTCGGCGCCTTGCGCGGATTGCCGCGCTTGGTGGTCGCGCCGCGACCCGTCTTCCAGCCGAGCTCCGTCGCTCGTCCTCGCCGTCCTTGGCGCGCGTTCCCGGCGGCCAGGCCCTGGTGCGGCGGGCGGGCGTTGCCGACCGACGTCGCCGCCTTGCGGGACGGTCGGTCGAGGCGCCCGAGGAGCCACGCGCAGCCCGGCCGTCCGCGCTCCGCGGATCTTCAGGCCGTGGCGCAGGTCGCGGTCGTCGGTGACGACCAGCACGGCCGCCGATCGCCTCCGCGCCACCGAGCCGCCCGATCTCGTCCACGAGCGAGAGGATGACGTCGTCGCCGGTCCGCGCGCCGCTGTAGCGGACGATCAGCCCGGACGCGATGCGCTCGCCGCGCAGGCCGCGCTCCACCGGACCGTCGAAGACGAGGTCGATGGCGACCGACGGCCGGAGCGACGCCGCGCAACCGCCCGATGACCGACGCCGGCGGCGCGGCGCCGCGCGCCACTGCCACGGGTCAGCGCATGGAGCAGGTTGGACCCGTCCACGATGAGTCGATCCGTGGCGAAGAGCGGGTCCTTCGGCTTGTCGCGACATGGGGCCATCGTACGCGCCGGGCGACCCGCCGCTACGATCGGGGCATGTCCCTCCTCCTGCTGGTCGACCTCGACGGCGTCGTCTATCGCGGCGCGGACCCGGTCCCGGGCGTCGCCGCCGTGCTGGCCGCCCGGGCCGCCGCCGGCGACGACGTCGTGTATGTCACGAACAACTCGATGCACTACCGCGCCGACTACGTGACCCGCCTGGCGGCCATGGGCGCGCCGGTCAGCGCCGGACCGGGTCGTCTCGTCGTCGCGGGCGACCGCGCTCCACCTCCGCGACCACGAACCGGCCATCCGACGCGTGCTGGCGCTGGGCGCCGGCGGCCTCGAGCGCGAACTGCGCGATGTCGGTCTCGACGTCGTGACGACCGCCGCCGCGGCGACCCGGATGACCCAGGAGCCGATCGACGGCTTCGCGGCGGCCGGCGAGCCGGATGCGGTCGTCGTCGGCCTCGACCCGAACCTGACCTACCTGCGCCTGACCGCCGCCGCCGACTGCATCCGGGCCGGCGCCCGGTTCATCGCCACGAACCGCGACCCGATCTACCCGACGGAGCGCGGCCTTCGGCCTGGGGCCGGCTCCATCGTGGCCGCCCTGGAGGCGACGACCGGGGTCACGCCGCTGTCGATCGGCAAGCCGGCCCCGCTGCTGCTCGAGATCGCCGCGGAGGCCGTCGGCCGCGATGCGACGCGACGCCGTGATGATCGGCGACGGGATCGGCACGGACCTCGCGGCGGCCCTCGCGTTCGGGGCTCGCAGCGTCCTGATGCTGACCGGCGTCACGACCCGCGACCAGCTGGACGCGTTGCCATCCGATGGTCGGCCGACCGCGGTCGCGGCGGATGCCGCCGAACTGGAAGCCGCGCTGGAGCGACTGGCCCGCGGCTGAGGCCTGCGCACGGCGTCAGCGCGATGGACGATCCCTCCGGCGGAGGAGTCGGATGCCCGCGGCCAGCCCGACGAGGCCGGCCAGGAGCGCCACGAGGTGGCCGTCAGCGGCTGGATCCGACGCTGAAGCGTCGCCGACGATCGTGTCGGTGGCAGGCATGCCTCCCGACGCGGCCTCGACCACGACCTCGCCGCGCATGAACAAGTGGAGGGAGCAGACGTACGGGACCGTCCCCACGGTCGTGAACGTGATCGATCCGCTCTGCCCGGTGGTGAGCATGCTCGTCTGCCAGCTCTCGTCGGTGGCGAACGCATCGTGTGGGACAAGGTCCTCGTTCGTCCACGTGACGGTGTCACCGACCCGGATCGTGATGCGCGGTGGGACGAAGTCGTTGTTCCGGATCGCGACCGTCGTGGTCCCAGCCCGCACCGAGGTCGCGACGAGGCTCAGCAGGAGCCCCGCACAGGCGAGGAGCCCCAGCGACACGAGGGCCCATCGATCAAGTCGCCCCAGCTTGGTCATCGCACGTCGCTCCGGTAGCGCAGCCGACGGTCCGTGATGTCCATCGGTCGACACCACTATGCGCCCCGACCGTCTTGACGTGACCGATCCAGGATCGCGCCGAGCTCGAGACCGCCCTTGCCGCCCTGGAGCGACTCGCGGCAGGCTGACCGTCCGGTGTCAGGAGGTGGCGGTCGCGTCCGAGAGGGGATCGGCCACCGCGTCCGGCACGGGGTCCACCCACGGCCCCGCGGCCGTCGCCGGGCCGGCGGCGGCCACCGCCGCTTCGAGCAGGTCGAGCATCGGCGTGGCACCGAACCGGCGGTAGATGGCCCGGGCGGACTCGATCCACTCGTCGACCCCGGGCGCCGACCGACCGAGCCGGGTCACGGCACTGAGCGTGGTCAACGCCTCGTCCCACGGCAGTCCGAGGTCGCGCCACGCGGTCATCGCCGTCCGATACTCGGCGATCGCCGTACCCGTATCGCCCTCGAGCGCGGCGATCCCGGCTCGCATGGCGTGGCGATCGGCGTCGATGGCACGGCCACGCGTGCCGAGGGCGTCGAGCTGCGTGAGGGCCGTCAGGACGGCGTCGACATCCCCGGCCAGGACGGCCGCATTCCCGGCGCGCGGCAGGCAGTAGGGTCGGTTGAGATCGCTCAGGCTGGCGATCTGCATCCAGTGGTCGTAGGCCGACCGATGGTCGCCGACGGTCAGGTCGGCGAAGGCCTCGAGATCGTGGCTGCCCGCCGCGACGTCGACGTCGTCCAGCCCGCCGAGCGCCGCGACGAGGGACGCCAGCTCGTCGTCCGCCATCTGGCCCTTGAGGATCCTGAAGAACGCCGCCACCCCAGTGAGCGTCAGGCGAGTGCCGTCATCGATGTCCAGCTGGAGGGCCGCGTCGACCTCCGAGATCGCCCAGGCCCACTCACCGGTCCGGCGCGCGTCCTCGGCGGCATTGCCGAGCGACGTCATCTCCGAGTCGCGCCGACCCAGCCGACGGGCGATGGCGATGCTCTCGCGCTCCACGGCGACGGACGCGGCCGGGTCGTCGAGGGCGATCGTGCTGGCCAGCATGCCGTTCGCGCGCAGGGCGGCGTCCGGCAGGTCGTTCTCATCGGCCAGGACGCGTGCGCCCTCGAGGATCGCGCGCGCCTCCCAATGGCGACCGGCGAAGACGGCGATCCCGCCCTTCGTCGCGAGGGTCTGGGCGGCGATGTCCACCAACCCCAGTCGTTCGGCGGCCGCCAGTGCCCGATCCGTGGCCGCGAGGCCGCGGTCGTCGACGTTGCCCAGGAACTGGTAGCGGCCGAGATCCGCGATCAACTGGACGCCGATCGGGTCCTCCGCCAGGTCGCCCAGGTCCGCGACGACCGGGGCCAGCAACGCGACCGCCTGTTCGCGTCGTCGCGCCGCCGTGAGGCAGGCAGCTCGCAGGCCGATGGTGCGGGCCAGGGCCGCCGGATCGCCGAGCCGTTCGCGGATCGCCGTCGACTTGAGCAGCAGGTCGTCGGCGAGGTCGGTCCGGGCGGCATTCATGGCCGCCCGACCGGCCTGGTCGAGCAGGTCCGCCCGCTCGGCGTCGTCCGCGGCGACTTCGAGCGCCTGCTCCAGGAAGACGACGGCCTGGCGCGGCGAACCGAGCGCCTCGGCTCGATCCGCGGCGGCCCGCAGCGACACCCGGGCCTGGGCGGCGAGCGCCTCGCCCTCGGGTCCGGTCGGGGCGACCCGGTAGGCGGCGATGTAGTGCGCGGCCAGGGCACCCGCCAGCTCCTCATCGCCGAGGCTCTCGAAGTAGCGAGCCGCGGCGAGATGCTTGGTCCGTCGGTCGCGCATGGCCAGCGTCGAGTAGGCGACCTCGCGGATGAGCGCCTGGACGAACGAGTACATCCCGCGCTCGGGGGAGCGCGGGTCCACCTCGAGCTGCACGATCTCGCGTCGGACGAGCGGTCGCAGCTGGGCCTCCACGGCGGCCCGGTCCAGGCCGCTGATCGCCGCCAGACCGTCCACGGTGAAGCTCTGGCCCAGGACGGCGGCATCGCCGATGAGCGTCCGATCCGCGGCGTCCAGGCTGTCCAGCCGCGCGGCGATGAGCGCATGCAGCGTATCGGGCACGGCCAGTTCGCCCAGGTCGCCGACCGGCTGGAACGTCCCGTCGCCCACCTCCTGCAGGCGTCCGTCCGCGGCGAGCATCCGGACCGTCTCGACGGCGTACAGCGGGATGCCGTCCGCCCGCGCGATGATGGATCGCACGGCGGCCTCGGGCAGTCCGGGGACCAGGCCGGCCAGCAGCTCGCGCATCGCGGCTTCCTGGAGCGGTTCGAGGTCGAGGGCCAGGAAGTTGCGCCGGCCGGCGCCCCAGTCCGGGCGGCCCTCGAGCAGCTCCGGGCGAGCCAGCGTGATGATCAGGATCGGGACGTTCCGGCTCCACTCGAGCACGTGGTCGATGAAGTCCAGGGTCCCCGAGTCGGCCCAGTGGAGGTCCTCGAAGACGAGCGCGACGACCTGTTCGCGGCGAGCCGCTCGAAGAACGTCCGCCACGCGCTGAACAGTCCTTCCGCGCCGCCGGCCGGCGCACTGCCCACGCCGAGCAGGGCGAGCAGGGCCGGTTCGATCCGCCGACGCTCCTCCCCATCGGGCACGTACGTGTCGAGCATCTCCCCGACGCGCAGGCGGGTCGTCTCGTCGTCGTCGGTCTCGACGAGCCGGGCGCGGCTGCGGACCATCTCGCCGAGCGCCCAGAACGTGACGCCCTCGCCGTACGACGGCGAGCGGCCCTCGTGCCACAGGACCGGCTCGACCACGCCGTCGACGTACTTGAGGAACTCCCAGGCGAGCCGGCTCTTGCCGATGCCGGCCTCGCCGGTGATCGAGACGAGCCGCACCCGGCCTTCGCGCGATGTCGCGTGGAACAGGTCCTTGAGCAGGCGCAGCTCGGCGTCGCGGCCGACGAACGGGGCCTCCAGCCGGTCGCCCCGTCCGAGGCCGCGCCGCTGGGCGACGACGCGCAGGGCGACCCAGGCCGCGACGGGCGTCTCCTTGCCCTTGAGGTGCTGCTCCCCGGCCGGCTCGAAGGTGATGGCGCCGGAGGCGGCTCGTTGCGTGGCCTCGCCGACCAGCACGGTCCCCGGCTGGGCCGCGGACTGCAGGCGCGAGGCGGTGTTGACGAGATCGCCCGCGACCATGCCCTGGTCCTTCGCGCCGAGGGTGACCGCGGCCTCGCCGGTCAGGACCCCGGCGCGGGCCTGGAGCCCCGCATCGATGGCGCGGACGGCATCGACCAGCTCGAGCCCGGCCCGGACGCCGCGCTCCGCGTCGTCCTCGTGGGCGACCGGCGCGCCCCAGACGGCCATCACCGCGTCGCCGATGAACTTCTCGACGGTCCCGCCGTAGCGCTCGATGACGTCCCGGGCCACCTCGAAGTAGCGCGTCAGCAGCTCGCGGACGGCCTCGGAGTCGCGGCCCTCGGACAGGGCCGTGAACCCGACCAGGTCGGCGAACAGGACCGTGACGAGCCGCCGCTCGGCGACGGGAGCGGTCTGGCGCTCGCCGAGTGAGGCTGTCGGGGCGGTCGCGCTGGGCGCACCGACCTGGGCCGCCGGGGCGCCCTCGAGACGGGCCCCACAGTCGCCGCAGAACCGGGCCGTCGGCGGGTTCTGGGCTCCGCACGAGGCGCACGCCGTCACCAGCCTGGTGCCGCACTCGGGGCAGAACTTGCGGACGCCTCGTTCGAGGCGCCACAACCCGGACAGTTCACGCCCGGAGCGTACTCCACGCAGCGAAGAGCGGCGCGGACCGGTGCGAGGGCCGCCTCGTCGGCGAACGCGACGTCGAGGGCGTGCCGGTCGATCGCCCACAGCTCGGCCATCGTCAGGCCGATCGGGCCACGGCGTTCTCGTACTCCTCCGACAGGGTGATGTCGGACACCGTCATGTCGTCGGTCGAGAGCGTCACGGGCACGCCCAGCCGGTGCAGCCGGGCCAGCGGGTGCGCGGCGACCGACGGCACGATCCCGGCCTGCCAGTTCGAGGTCGGGCACAGGTCCAGGGTCACGTCGCGGTCGATGAGCTCGGCGCACAGGTCCGGGTCGTCGATCGTGCGCGGGCCGTGGGCGATCCGCTCCGGCCCCACCGCCAGGGCGCGCCGGACCTGCGCGGCACCGCCCCACTCCCCGGCATGGAGGGTGATCCGCAGGCCGCCGTCGCGGGCGATCTCGAAGGCCCGTTCGTGGAGCAGCGGGTCCGGGTAGGCCTCCTCGGGCCCGGCGAGGTCCCAGCCGGTCAGGCCCTGGTCCCGGAAGCCGGCGGCCGTCTCGGCGAGGGTCTCGTTGGCGGCCGGGTCGTGCGAGCGCAGGGCGGTGCAGATCAGCCGGACGACCGTGCCCGTCCGCGCGGCGGCATCGCTCGCCCCGGCGCACACGGCCGCGATCCCGTCGGCCAGCGACAGCCCGCCGGCGACGTGGAGCAGCGGCCCCCAGCGGATCTCGACGTAGCGGACGCCGTCGGCGGCCTTCGCCTCGACCAGCTCGGCGGTGATCCGCTCGAGCGCCTCGGCGTCCTGCATCAGGGCGATCGGCAGGTCGAACGCGCGCAGCAGCTCGGCCTGGTTGGCGCACGGCATCGGGGCGATGAGGGCCGCGCGCATCCCGGCCAGGTCGCGCGGCGCATCGATCCCGCGTGACGCGCGCCAGCTCCAGGGCGGTCTCGATCCGCAGCGAGCCGTCGAGGTGGAGGTGGAGCTCGGCCTTGGGCATCGTCCGGATCAGGTCGCGGATGGGGGTCTGCATGCCGTCGATGCTACGATTCCCGGCGCGTCCTCGTGTGTGCGTCCAGCATCCGCGGCGACGTCCCGTCCGAACCGGAGGCGACGGTCGGCCACGAGGTCGACCCCGAGCTCCGAAGGGAACCACCGCATGTCCACCATCCTCGTCACCGGCGCCAGCGGCTTCGTCGGCAGCTACGCCGTGCCCGCCCTGCTCGCCGCCGGTCACCGCGTCGTCGCGCTCGTCCGCACGCCGGAGGCCGGCCGCCTCGTCCTCGACCGCCTGCCCGAGGCCGACCGAGCGCGCGTCGAGCTGCGGACCGGCGACGTCACTCGCCCCGGGACGCTCGCGGCCGCGCTCGCCGGCGTGGACGGCGTCCTCCACCTCGTCGCCATCCCGCGCGACCGCCGCGGCGGCGAGGACCTCCGCCTCGTCAACACCGAGGGGACGCGCGCCGTCGTCGCGGCCATGCGGACGGCCGGGGTCAAGCGCCTGGTCCACATGGGCGCGATGGGCGTCGTCGGACGACCCGACGCTCCACTACGCGAGCTCGAAGGCCAAGGCCGAGGCGCTCGTCGCGCGCGTCCGGCCTCGACTGGACGATCCTCAAGCCGTCGCTCCAGTTCGGCCAGGGCGACGGGTTCTTCAACATCGTCGCGGACCTCGTCCGGATGTCGCCCGGCATCGTCCCGGTCCCCGGCGACGGCAAGAGCCGGTTCCAGCCGATCAGCGTCGCCGACGTCGCGACCGTGGCAGCCCGTTGCTTCGCGGACGACGGCGACGGTCGGGGCGGCGCTCGACCTGGGCGGGCCGCGCTACTGGACGTACCGCGAGATCACGGCCGAGGTCCTGACGGCGCTCGGCAAGAAGCGCGCCATCCTGCCGATGCCGGTCGCCGCTCATCCGGCTCGTCGCCGGGCACGTCCGAGACGATCGGCCTGCCGTTCCCGGTCGCCACCGACCAGCTGCGCCAGCTCAAGCTCGACAACATCGGCCCGCTCGACGTCATCCCGGCGCGGTTCGGGTTCGAGCCGCGCCCGATGGAGGGCGCCCTCGGCTACCTCAAGTCGAAGCCACGCGACCAGACGGTGCGAGCCCTGTGACCGACTCTGCGAGCCCCGCGTCCCAGGATGGTCGGAGCGCCGACGTCCGCCGGGTCGGCGGCGCCGTCGTCTGGGTGCTGCTCGTCCTGGTCATCGCGCTCGGGGCGGCCGGGCTCGTGACCGCGACGCCCAGCTCGGTCCTGCCCGCCGCGCGCCCGGAGCTGACCGGCGTCGGCGACGCCCAGGTGATGCGCGAGCTCGATGCCGTCGAGGCGGATCTCGCAGCCCTCGCCGCAGACGTCGACGCGCTCGGCACGCAGGGCCGCGGCGCCCTGTCGGCGCTCGTCAACGGCCGGCAGTCGACGGTGGACGCCGCCGTGCGAGGCCGGCGACGCCCTGCTCGTGACGATCGGTGCCAAGGCCGACGGCCATCCGCGCCAGGATGGAGGCGGCCCCGTACGTCGGCGGCGCCGGCGGCGGACCTGCACGTCTCGCCGGCCGTCCAGGCCCGCTACGCCCGACTGCTGGGCGGCGTCGATGCGGTCGAGGATCTCGACGCCGTCTGGGCGCGGCTGACGAGCGGCGCCGTGACCGCGATCGAAGGTGTCGGCGAGCCTGGCCGAGCACGACCGGCTCGTCGGCCTCGCCGCGGAGCGCGGGCGCGCCGCCGTACAAGGACGCGGTGGCCTACCTGACCCAGGCCGCGGAGCAGCTCGAGATCGCGCACGGGCCTGCGCACGGAGCTGGCCAACACGGTCGACGTGACCGTCCTGGACCAGTGGCTGGAGCGCAACGCGACTACGACGAGGCGCTGCGCAGCCTGTACATCGCGGTCAACAAGGTCGGTGGCCGGGTCACCGCAGGCCGTGCGCGACGCCATCGCGGCCGAGAAGGAGGCCCGCCGGCGGCTGCCGCCGGACTCCCGCGGCCTCATCGTCATCATGGCGAGATCGGCCGGGGCGGGATGAACGGCGCCGTCATCGCCATCGAGGAGGCCAAGGCGCAGCTCGCCGACGCCCTCGCACCGGCCCCGTCGCCCAGCCCGTCCACGGAGCCGTCGGCCGCTCCCTGAGGCCCCGACCGGCGGGTACACTGGCCGCCAACGAACCACCCTGCCGCCCGCGACCTGCTGTCGCGAGGCCGGCCGCATCTCCGGAGGATCCCTCGCCCGTGCAGCTTCGTGTCGTCACCGACCAGCCGTGGGACGTCCCCGCCGACGTCCTCGTCATCCCGGTCGCCGGCCGCCCGCGTTCGACGGGCCGCTCGGCGAGCTCGACCGGCGCTCCGGCGGCGAGCTCGCGGCGCTCGCCGCGTTCGGCGAGCTCTCCGGCAAGCGCTTCGGCGACCTCGCTCGCGTCGCGCCGGGGACGTGCCGGCCGGCCGCCTGCTCGTCGTCGGCATCGGCGACCCGGCCACGCTCGATCGCGAGACGGTCGTCCGCGTCGCGGCCTCGGCCGAGCGCCGGCTCGGCGGCCGCACGGTCCACTCGCCTGGCGATCTGGCTGACCCCGCTGGTCGGCGCCGATGGGCTCGACGGCGGGGCCGAGCTCGCCGCCGAACTGGTCGCCCGCGGCGTCGTCGAGGGCTCGTACGACCCGAAGTCGATCTACCGTCGAGCCGGACGAGCCGGCCAAGGCGAGCGGGCGACTGGAGCGACATCGCCTCGCCGCCGACCCTCGACGAGCTGATCCTCGTCGCCCCGGGCGGCGACGCCGCGGCCGTCGCTGGCCGGCCGCCGAGCGCGGCCGTGATCATCGGCGAGGGCGCCAACCTCGCCCGGACCCTCTCCAACCGGGCCGCCAACGACGTCAGCCCGGAGGTCCTCGCCGACGAGGCGCGCGCCATCGCCGAGCGCCACGGCCTGTGGATCGACGTCATCGAGCCGGAGCGCGCGACCGAGCTCGGGCATGGGCATGTTCATGGCCGTCGGGCGCGGCAGCGACAACCCGCCGCGGATGATCGTCATGCGCTCCGGCGGCGAGGGCGAGCGCGACGCGCTCGGCCGCCACCTGGCGATCGTCGGCAAGGGCGTCTGCTTCGACTCGGGCGGCATCAGCATCAAGCCGTCCGACCGGATGGAAGAGATGAAGATGGACAAGACCGGTGCCTGCACCGTGATCGCGGCCATCGCCACGGTCGCCCGCCTCGCGCCCGGGACGCCGCTGCTGGCGGTCGCGCCGGCGGTCGAGAACATGCCCGGCCCGCACTCGACCCGCCCGGGCGACATCGTCACGCGCGCTCAACGGCAAGATGGTCGACATCACCAACACCGACGCCGAGGGCCGCCTGATCCTCGGCGACGCGATGACCTACGCGGAGCGGCTCGGCGCGACCCACCTCGTCGACGTCGCGACGCTGACCGGCGCCGTGTCTCGCGGGCGCTCGGCCACCTCGTCACCGGGCGCGTTCGGGACGCCGCAGGACTTCTACGACGAGGTCGCGGCGGCCGGCGAGCGGGCCGGCGAGCGCTACTGGCAGCTCCCGCTCGTCGACGACTACGTGCCCGAGATGGACAGCTGGTACGGCGACCTCCAGAACTCCGGCTCGGCCGAGGGCTCGCTCGTCAAGAGCGGCCTGTTCCTGCGCGAGTTCGTGACCGGTGCCGTGGGTCCACCTCGACATCGCCGGGACCGGCTACTACCGCAAGGCGACTGCCGTTCGCGCCGCGCGGCGCGACCGGCGCCTCGCACGCCACGCTCGTCGAGCTCGCCCTCGCCGGCGCGCGCGGCCGGCTGACCGGCCGCGCCGGCGCCGGCCGTGACCCGATCATGGAGCCGGTCAGCCTGCTGCTCGGCGCCGGCCGGGTTCGTCCTCGGGCGTCGCCGCCGACCGGCTCGCGACCCGCTGGCCGGAGCACGACGAGGAGCACCCGCCGGGCCGCGCGCGTCGACTGGCGGACGGCCGTCACGGCGCTCGTCGGGGCGCTCGCGTTCGGGCTGCTGCCGCTCCGGTTCGGGGGCGATCCGCTGGCGCTCGCGCTCTTCGGGGCGTGGTTCGTCACGCTGGTCGTCGGCCTGGCGCACGGACCTCGACCAGCGGCTGCTGCCGGACCTGCTGACCCTGCCGGTCATCCCGGTCGCCCTGCGTCTACGCGCTGAGCGGCCAGAACCCGCTCGTCGGCGACGGACATCGTGCTCGGCGATCGTGGCCGCCGTCGCTCATCCCGGCCGTCCTGTACCTGCCGTCGATCCCGTTCGGGGCCGGGGCGTTCGGCCTCGGCGACGTCAAGTTCTGCTCGTCGGGGTCGGCCTGATGGTCGGCGGCGAGCGCGCGCTCGGCGGCGTGTTCGTCGGCCTGATCCTGGCCGGGGTCGTGCTCGGCGTCCTGCTCGTGACGCGGCGGATCGGGCGCCGGACGTACGTCCCGTTCGGGCCGTTCCTCATCATCGGGGCGCTGTGGGCGGTGCTCATCCGCTGAGCGCTGGCACGCGGGGTCCCACGCTCGGACCGGGACCATCGGACCAGGCGCCGCGCGGGCTGGCCGCTAGACTCCGCGGGTATCATGCCCGGGAAGCCGGTGTCGTCCCGGTCGTGCCCCATCGGGACGGCGATGACCGGCGGGCGTGACCGTCAGACGCGTCGTCCCCACGGCTCGCGGCGCACACGGAGATCGCTCGCACGATGACGTCGCCTACGTGATGCGCCGCCAGCCGATCGCCGGGGCACCACGCACGCCAACGGCTGGGCGTCCGCTGCGCCCGACCGGCATCCCGCCGACGTGCCGCGGCCGTCGCGCTCGGTCCTCCTCGCCCTGCCCGCTCGTCCTCGGGCTCGTCGGCGCTGCCCGGCCAACGCCCCGGTCGCCCGTGGCGACGAGCTGACCGACGCCAAGGCCCAGCAGGCGCAGCTCAAGAAGGAGGTCGCCGCCCAGAAGGCGCAGGTCGCCGAGCTCAACGCGCCTCCAGAACGGCCTCGCCGCCGAGATCGCGCCAGACGCAGGCGCCAGCTCGACGGCATCAACGCCGACCTGGCCGACGGTCAAGGCCAGGATCAACAGGATGACCGACCAAGATCGACGGCGGTCAAGGCGGCCTACGCGGCGCTCGTCGACCAAGCTCGCGGCGCTCGACGCCCAGCTCGCCGCGATCGAGGCCAGGAGGCCGCGCAAGAAGGCCGAGCTGCGCGAGCGCAAGGACGCTGCTCGCCGACCGCGTCCGGAGCGCCTACGACACCGACCGGACCTCGCTGCTCGAGACGTTCCTGTCGGGCGGCACGTTCACCGACCTGCTGGCCGAGATGAGCTACTTCATCGACGTCGGCGAGCAGGACAAGGCGCTCGCCCAGCAGATCGCCAAGGACCAGGAGACGCTCGCCGCGCTCCACCAGACGGTCGACGGACACGCGCGACGCAGACCGACGACCTGCGCCAGGAGACGGCGGCCCAGAAGCGCGCGCTCGACAAGAGCCTCGCCGACGCTCAAGGCGGCCAAGGCCGCAGCTCAAGCAAGCTCGAGAAGCAGGTCGCGGCGCGACGCTCGCCAGCCAGAAGGCGACCTACGCCCAGATCGCTGCGCAACAAGAACGACGCCGCCAAGGCGCTCGCCGCCGCCGCCGCCGCCCAGCGCCGCCTGGGCGCCGAGATCGACGGCGATCATCCGCAAGCAGGCGGACCGCGGGCAACATCCCGTCCGAGTACAACGGCACGCTGGCGTGGCCGATGGCCGGCGACGTCACCCAGAACTTCGGCTGCACCGGGTTCGCGTGGGAGCCGCCGCTGGGCAGCTGCGCCCACTTCCACAGCGGCATCGACATCGTCGCGCCGTATGGCACGCCGGTCCGCGCGTCCGGCGACGGGACCGTCGTCTACATCGGCTGGAACTAACGCCGACGGCCCGACCCGGCCTGGATCGTCATCATCGCCCACAGCGACGACCTGCTGACCTGGTACGCCCACCTGACAGCGCGCGCTACCCGGGCGGGATCCGCGCCGGGCAGCCACGGTCGAGCCGGGCCAGGTCATCGGCTACGAGGGCAACACCGGCCACTCGACCGGCGCCGCACCTCCACTGGGCGGTCGAGCTCAACGGCGACTTCGTCAACCCGCGCCTGTTCCTGTAGGGACCGGCGCCCCGTCCGCTAGCGATCGGCGACCGGGTGACCGCACGGCTGCGACCGTGCGAGCATCGACAGCGTGAAGCGGACGATGGCGGTGATCCTCGCGGGCGGCGAGGGCGAGCGCCTGTCGATCCTGTCCCAGGAGCGCGCCAAGCCGGCCGTCCCGTTCGGCGGCAAGTACCGGATCATCGACTTCACGCTGTCGAACTGCGTCAACTCGGACATCGACGACGTCGTCGTCCTGACCCAGTACAACCCGCGCTCGCTCAACGACCACATCGGCCTCGGCCGGCCGTGGGACCTCGACCGCAACCACGGCGGCGTCAAGCTGCTCCAGCCGTACATCGCCCGCGGCCGCGTCGCCGAGTGGTACCGCGGCACGGCCGACGCGGTCCTGCGCAACATCAACGTCCTCGAGCACGACCCGGCCGACACCGTCCTCGTCCTCGCCGGCGACCACATCTACAAGATGGACTACCAGCCGTTCGTGGCCGCCCACCGCCGCCACCGCGCCGACGTGACGATCGCCGTCCGGCGCGTGCCGCTCGCCGAGGCGTCGCGGATGGGCATCCTCGCCCTCGACGACGACCGACCGGGTCATCGAGTGGCAGGAGAAGCCCAAGCAGCCCAAGAGCGACCTCGCCTCGATGGGCGTCTACGTCTTCTCGAAGAAGGCGCTCCGGCGCTGGCTGAGCGAGGACCGCGTCGACTTCGGGGCCAACGTCATCCCGGCGATGCTCGACGCCGGCGCGCGCGTCTTCGGCTACCGCTACAACGGCTACTGGCAGGACGTCGGGACGATCCAGTCGTACTGGGAGGCCAACATGGCCCTCCTCGAGGACGACCCGGAGCTCGACCTGTACGACAAGGACTGGGTCATCCACACCCGGTCCGAGGAGCGCGCCCCGGCCAAGGTCGGGCCCGACGGCGCAGGTCCACCGGAGCCTCATCAGCCACGGCTGCGTCATCGACGGGACGGTCGTCAACTCGCGTCCTGTCGCCGGGCGTCCGGGTCGGACGTCGGGCGCGGTCGTGCGCGACTCGATCGTCATGTTCGACTCGGTCATCCGCTCGGGCGCCGTCGTCGACCGGGCGATCCTCGACAAGGAGGTCGTCGTCGGGCCAGGGCGCGATCGTCGGCGACGGGCCGTACGACGACCGGCCGAACAAGCAGCGAGCCGGGCCGCCTGAACACCGGCATCACCGTCGTCGGCAAGCGGGCGGTCATCCCGCGCGGCGCGCGCATCGGCCGCAACGTGAAGATCGCGCGCGGACGTCCGCTCGACCGACTTCGTCGGAGCGCGTCGTGCGCAGCGGCGAGTCGGTCGAACGCGGCGAGCCCGCGCGGCCGCGCCGAGCCGCGGCCGACGCGCGCCGACCAGGCGGCGCGTCGCCGCGGCGCGCGGCCGCGAGGCCGCGCGGCCGAGGGCCGTCGGCGCGACTGACCGCCGGGGCCGTTCGCGGCGATCTCGGCTAGACTCCGCGGGCCATGTCATCCGCCGACACGGGCGCACCGCGCGTGCGCCCGGCCGACGTCGAGCGCTGGCTCGCCGAGCTCGGGCTGGAGCCCGTCGAGCGAGCCGACCGCGACGGGATCGCCAGCTGGGACCTCGTCCTCGACGGACGCCGCCGCTTCGACCTCCGCGTCACGGTCATCCTCGACCCGGCGCTGGCGGTCATCGTGCTGGGCGCACTACGCGCCGCCGATCAGCGACATGTTCCGCAAGTCGTACCGCAAGCTGCTGCGCTGGAACGACGAGTTCCCGTTCGCGAAGTTCTCGCGTCGGCGAGGACGAGCGGCCGCTCCTCGCGGTCGAGCTGCCGATCGACGCCGTCGACGCCGACGCGCTCGGCCTGGCCCTCGCCCGCATCCTCGGCATCGCCGACCGCCTGCTCGACGAGTCGAAGGGCTGGCTGTGGATCGGCGGCACGGCCGCCCGAGCCGGCCGACCGCGTCGGCCCGCAACGCCGGCGTTCCTCGACGCGCTACGCCGACCGGCTGCCGGACGCTCGTCGAGCCGATGGCCGAGCCGTCCGGACGACGGCCGCCGTGACGCCGCCGCGATCCGGCGCCTCGCGCCGCTCGTCCTCGCGCTCGTCGTCGCGATCGGGCTGCTGGCGCGCCCGCCGGCGGCCGCCGAGGTCCGCGCCGCGACGCCGGACCTGACGATCGTCGTCGCGACGCCCGCTACGACGTCCAGCCGGACCAGCAGCGGGTCCGGGTCACGCGTCGACACTGCGCCTGACCAACCACCTCAAGGACACGAGACCAAGCGCTACTACTTCGACCAGGCGTTCCTCGCGGTCCTGCCCGGGCGCGACCGGGTTCAAGCTGACGGGCGGTCGGGCACGCCGTCGGTGTCGGTCACCAAGCGGACGCAACGCCACGATCCTGCGGCTCGACCTCGGCGCGCGGCTGTACAGCGGCAAGTCCGCGACCTACACGCTGCGGCTTCGACCTCGTCGACAGCGGGCGGCGCGGCCACCCGCGACCTCCGCATCGGCGACTCGCTCGTGTCCTTCCCGGTCTGGGCGTTCGCGACCGACTCGACGCCCGGGCAGCACGGTCACGGTCGTCTTCCCGGCCGGGCTACGAGGTCGACGTCGAGGCCGGCGACATCCCGGCGCCCGACGACCGACGGCGACGGCACGGACGATCTTCCGGACCGGCAAGCTCGCCGACGCCGCTGACGTTCTTCGCCTACCTCGTCGGCGGATCGGCCGGGCGCCTACGACGAGCGACGCGCTCACGACGGTCGTCGGCGACGTCACCGGTCGCCGCTGACGATCCGGGCCTGGGCGGACGACGCGGCCTGGGCGAAGCGGGTCGGCGACCTGGTCAAGCGAGCGCCCTGCCCGTCCTCGGCGAGCGATCGGCCTGCCCTGGCCGCGCGACGGACACGCTCGTCGTCCAGGAGGCGGTCAGCCGCTCGACCGGCGGCTACGCCGGGCCTGTTCGACCCGACCCAGGGCCTCGTCGAGGTCGCCTACTACGCCGACGACCTCGTCGTCCTCCACGAGGCGGCCCACGCCTGGTTCAACGGCGTCGCTGCTGGCCGACCGCTGGGCGAACGAGGCGTTCGCGTCGTACTACGGCGTCGCAGGCCGGCGACCGCGCTCGAGGTCAAGGCGACCGGCGACGAGCTGACCGACGACGCTCCGCAAGTCGCGCGCATCCCGCTCAACGCCTGGGGCCCGGTCGGCGAGGAGGCCACCGCCGATCGAGGACTACGCGCTACGCCGCGACGCTCGCCCTCGCGCCGGCCATCGCCGAGCGGGCCGGCGACGGACGGGCTCCGCGCGGTCTGGGCGGACGCCGCCGGCTCGGTCGGCGCGTACCAGCCGCCGGAAGCCGGTCGGACCGGCGTCGATGGCCAGCCGTGGACGCCCGAGACCGTCGACGGGCCGCCCGACTGGCGGGGCCTGCTGGACCTGCTCGAGGCGGACACGCCGGCGACGCTACGACGACCTGTGGCGGACCTGGGTCGCCCGCGACGAGGACCTGCCGCTGCTCGACGCCCGCGCGGCGGCCCGCGCCGCGGTACGACGCGGTCGCTCGCCGCGGCCGGCGACTGGCAGCTGCCGCGGCCGATCCGCGACGCGATGCGGGCGTGGCGGTTCGACGACGCGACCGGGCTGCTCGACGACGCCGACGACGGTCCTCGGCGCGGCGCGACGAGATCGCGGCCGCCGCGGCCGCCGCCGGCCTGATCCTGCCCGACCGACCTGCGGATCGCGTTCGAGGGCGACCGACGGGTTCGCCGCGGCCCTCGACGAGGCCGACGCCGAGCTCGACGCGATCGAGCGCTACCAGGCGGCCGCCGACGCCGAGCCGGTCGGCGCCCGGACCTCGTCGCCCAGGTCGGGACTGTGGGGCGCGACGCCCGAGGCCGACCTCGCCGCGGCCAAGGCCGCGTTCGCGGCCGGCGACCTGGAGGCCGCCGTCAGCGTCGTCCGATGCGGCCCGCTCGGTCTGGACGTCGGCCGAGGACGTCGGCCGGGGCCGGCTGGTGAGCGTGTCGGCGCTGGCGCTGGCGCTGGTCGCGGCCCTCGTCCTGTTCGCGCTGACGATCCGGAGCCGTCGGCGGCATACGCGCGAGGCCGTCGCCTACATGCGCTCGATGTCGCGGCCGCCGGCCGGATGATGGCCCGCCCGCTCGAGCCCGGCGAGGTCCCCGGGCGGGTCCGGACGGCGAGCCCGGCCGGTCCCGGCGACCGACGACCGGCGCCGCAGTCCCCGGCGCCGACGACCGTGGCGCCGACGCGACGGAGCCGTACGCTACACTCGCCGCCACTCCGGACGAGCCGTCGAGCGCGGCCACCGACGAGCACGACACGGGAGCGCGACCGGCTGATGGGCATGCGACGACCTAGGCCTTCGCACGAGATCCTGTCCGGCGACTCGGCCGACGTCTACTTCGCGCGCGCCGAGGCGATCCTCGAGCGCGAGGGCCTCGACCCGCTCGTGACGATGGAGGTCTTCACCCGCGAGGACGGCCGTCCTGTGCGGGATCGACGAGGCCAAGAACCTGCTCGGCCACGTCCTCGGCCACGGCCGACCCGGCCGAGACCCAGCTCGAGGCGCTCGACGACGGCGACCTGATCGCGCCCAAGGAGATCGTCCTCCGCATCCGGGCGCGCTATCGCCAGTTCGGGCTGTACGAGACGGCGTTCCTGGGGATGCTCGCCCAGTCCACCGGCTGGGCGACCGCCGCCCGCGAGTGCGTCGAGGCCGCGGCGCCGGACCCGGTCATCAGCTTCGGGGCGCGCCACATCCACCCGGACATCACCGACGTGCTCGACTACGCGGCGATCGTCGGCGGCTGCGTCGGCGCGTCGACGCCGGCCGGCGCCCGGCTGGCCGGTCTCGCCCCGACCGGGCACGATGCCCCACTCGCTGGTCCTGATCTTCGGCGACACCGTGGAGGCGGCCCTCGCGTTCGACCGCGCACATCGGGCCGGAGGTGCCGCGGATCGTGCTCGTCGACACGTTCAAGGACGAGGCCGAGGAGGCGCTGCGGGTCGCCCACGCGCTGGGCGATCGGCTGTACGGCGTCCGGCTCGACACGCCGTCCGAGCGCGGCCGGGTCACCGCCGACCTGGTCCACGAGGTCCGCGCCCGGCTCGACCAGGAGGGCTTCACGCACGTGAAGATCACCGTCTCGGGCGGGCTCACGCCGGACCGGATCCGCTACTTCAAGGAGGCCGGCGCGCCGGTCGATTCGTTCGCGGTCGGCTCGTACATCAGCGGCGCCACGCCGATCGACTTCACCGGCGACATCAAGGAGATCGACGGCCGGCCGATCGCCAAGCGCGGCCGCATCCCGGGTCTCACCGACAGCCCGCGCCTGCGCCCGGTCGACCTCGCCGCCTGGCGCCCCGGCGCGTAGCGGCGGTTCGTTCCGTCGTCGCCAGCCCGCGGCTGGACGCGAACCGTGGACGCGTTCAGTGGGCGGTGCGGCGAAGGCGCACCTCACTCAGCCGGCAGCACCCAGTGCGGCCACTCGACGGTCGGCTCGAAGCCGTGGTCGCGGTACAGGCGGGTCGCGCCGTCGTTGGCCGCCTCGACCGTCAGCTCGATCGGCGCCGACGCCGCGGCGACGCAGTTCGGCGACGCCCCAGCGCAGCAGTTCGCGGCCCAGGCCCGCGCCGGCGCCAGGCGGGGACGACCCCGACGCAGGCCGATCTCGCCGGCGGCAGCGTCCCGACGTCGCTCGACCGCACGACTCGAGCGCCGCGGCGAACGCGATCGATCGGCTCAGTCGCGGATCGCGTCGCGCTGGCGCCACGACCAGCACGCCGGAGCCGTCGAAGCCGGGCGACTCGTGCAGGCGGCGCATCTCCGTCGGCGGTCCAGCTCAGCGGCGACGGGTGGCCCTCGAACGAGGTCGAGCAGGAATGCCACCCAGCCGTCCAGGTCCGCGATGGCGCGCGGATCGATCACTCGCGCGACCACGTCGACCCCGAATGCCGGCGCTGGCACGTCCACGTCGGCCGGCAGGATGAACTGCCACAGGCTCGAGTGGTAGCGCAAGCCGACCGACTCGGCGAACGCCACGGAGCCCGGCAGGTGCGTCGGGACGTACAGGGTCAGGTCCCGGCCTCGCTCGCGCTCGATCCCGTGCGCGGCAGCGACGAGCCGCCGCCCGTGGCCCCGGCGGCGTGCATCCGGATGGACCCGCAGATCGTCCAGCGACGGCGTGCAGTACCCGACGACCCGGCCGTCGTCGATCGCGACGACCGTACGCCCCGGGTCGGCGGCGATCCGGCTCAGCGAGCGCGGGATCTCCGACTCGCCGAAAGCCGGGCAGCCGATCCGCGGCGAGCGAGTCGATCATGATCCGCCGGATCGCCGCCTCGTCGTCCGGCTCGGAACGTCCGGACGCCGACGACCGGCTCCGCCGGATCCGCGCTCGCTCGTCGTCAACCCGCGCCGCTCCGCAGCCGAGCCAGCCAGAGCAGCCCGACGATCGACTTGGCGTCGCGGATCTCGCCTCGCTCCGCCATCGCGATGGCCTCGCGCCACGGGACCCGTACGAGGAGCAGGCGCTCGTCCTCGTCCGGGCCCAGCCGGTCCCCGTGCGGCCGGCCGCAGGTCCGTGGCGAGATAGAGGGACATCAGCTCCTCGGTGAAGCCGGCGCCGTGCAGAAGCGGCCGAGCAGCCGCCACGATCCGGCCCGCAGCCCGGTCTCCTCCTCGAGTTCGCGCGGCGCGGCCAGGTCCGGGTCCTCGACGGTCCCGTCGTCGGCCGACGTCGAGCGTCCCGGCCGGGATCTCGAGCAGGACCTGCCCGGCCGCCAGCCGGAACTGGCGGACGAGCAGGACGTGGTCGTCGTCGTCGACGGCCAGGATCGCCACCGCGCCCGGGTGGCCGGCGATCTCGCGCGTCGAGCGCGACCCGTCGGTCCGCTCGATCGTGTCGACCCGGAATGTCAGGTAGCGACCCTGGTGGAGGACCGTCGAGTCGACGACGCGCTCGACGAGATCGGCCCCGGCGATGTCGTCGCTCGGGGCCGATCGGATCGGGCTCGGGATCAGGGTGGGTCGTCAGGCAGTCGCCCCGACCGCGCGCGCGGTCATCGCCGCACCGGTCTCGCCATCGAACAGGTGCAGCTTCTCGAGCGGCAGGACCAGGTCGACGATGTCGCCCGGCCGGACCCGATGCTCGGATCCGACGATCGCGACGATGTCGCTGGTCCGCGGCGTTGACGTGCAGGAGCTCCTCGTTGCCGAGGTACTCGACGACGTCCGCTCGAGCGCGGAAGGAGCCGACGCCCGGTCCGGGCGTCCCGATGTCGAGGTGCTCGGGCCGGAAGCCGGCGACGAGCGTGCGCTGGTTGTCCGTGCCGATCGCGGCCCGCGTCTGGGCGGGCAGCGGGATCGACCAGTCGGCGGCGCCCACCAGGCGGGCGTCGTCGCCCGGCGCCGGCGACCGTCACGTCGATGAAGTTCATCGACGGGCTGCCGATGAACCCGGCGACGAACCGGTTGATCGGCGTGTCGTACAGGGCCTGGGGCGTGCCGACCTGCTGGAGCAGGCCCTCGCTCATGACCGCGATGCGCTTGCCCATCGTCATCGCCTCGACCTGGTCGTGGGTGACGTAGACCATCGTGGTCTTGAGGCGCTGGTGCAGGCGGGCGATCTCGGCGCGGGTCTGGACGCGCAGCTTGGCGTCGAGGTTCGACAGCGGCTCGTCCATGAGGAACACGGCCGGCTCGCGGACGATGGCCCGGCCGAGCGCGACGCGCTGGCGCTGGCCGCCCGACAGCTCCTTCGGCTTGCGGTCGAGCAGGCTGCCCAGCTGGATGGTGTCGGCGGCTTCCTTGACCCGGCGCTCGATCTCGGCCTTGGGGACCTTGCGCAGCTTCAGGCCGAAGGCCAGGTTCTCGCGGACGGACATGTGCGGGTAGAGCGCGTAGCTCTGGAAGACCATCGCGATGTCGCGATCCTTGGGGGCGACGTCGTTGACGACCTTGTCGCCGATCCGGAGCGTGCCCTCCGTGATCTCCTCGAGGCCGGCGATCATCCGCAGGCTGGTGGTCTTGCCGCAGCCCGATGGTCCGACCAGGACCATGAACTCGCCGTCGCCGATCTCGAGGTTGAGGTCATTGACGGCGTTGAAGTCGCCGAACTTCTTGTAGACGTGTTCGAACGTCACGGTGGCCATGCGCTACTCCTCACCCGACCGTCGATCGCGGGTCCATGCATCCAGCCACCGAAGTGGAACGTGGACGGACCCCGTACGTCAGCAGCCCTGGGTGCCCGCATCGTACGGCGCGCGACACCCAGATACAACTGACGGATCCGTGTCAGACCGCCGCGGTCACCGCCGGATGATCGGCCTCGTCGAGGTCCGCCTCGACCTTCGTCCGGTGGATGGTCCCCGGCGCGTGGGCCGGCGGCGCGTAGACCGTGTAGAGCCGCAGGTCAGAGGTGCCGGTGTTCACGACGTTGTGGAGCGTCCCGGCCGGGACCTGGATGAGCGTGCCCGGCCCGATCTCGCGCACGTCGCCATCGAGCGTCGCCTGGCCATGTCCGTCGACGATGACGAGGACCTGGTCGAGCTCCGTGTGGGTCTCGAGCCCGATCTCGCCGGTCGGCGGGATGCTCATGACCACGACCTGGCTGTGCGGGCCGGTCGCGACGACCTCGCGGAACCACGGGTTGGCCCTGGTGCGGACGACGATATCTCCGGTGTATGCCATGACGGCCTCCTTCTTCGAGGCCATCGTCATCCGGGCCACCGCCCGCGTCCAGTGCCGAAGGGCCCTCTCAGCGGCCGTCCAGCGGGATCCGCGCCCCGTTGATCGCGGAGGCGGCCTCGGAGCACAGGAAGCGCATCGTCGCGGCGATCTCCTCGGGCGTCGTCGAGCTCGCGTTCTTCGCCGATGGCGCGGTCTCGCGCTCGTGCGCCGTGTCGATCTGCTTGACCACGACCAGGTTGGCCGTCACGCCCGTGCCGCCCAGTTCGCGCGCCAGCGCCCGCACGAGGGTGTCCTCCGCGGCCTTGCCGACGGCATACGACGCGCCACGCGGACCCGGGGTCAGCGCGAACGGGGTCGAGACCGCGACGATCCGCCCCCAGCCTCGCTCGACCATGCCCGGCACGACCGCCTGCGCGACGTTGAGTGTCGTCCACAGGTGCTGGTCCAGCATCGAGCGGACCTCGGCGTGGTCGAGGTCCACGACCGCCGTCCCGCCGGCCCAGCCGCCGACGACGTGGAGCCACGCATCGATGCGACCGAAGCGCTCGACGACCGTGTCGACCGCCGCTCGAGCGCCCTCCGGTTCCGACAGGTCGCCGATGCCGGCCGCCCATCGGTCGTCCGTGAGGCCGCAGCCGGCCGCGACCGCTGCCAGGCGATCACCGTCCGTGCCGACCAGGCCGAGTCGCGCGCCATCCGCCGCGAAGGTCGCCGCCACGACGCGCCCGAGGCCGCCGGTCGCGCCGGTGATCAGGACGACCGGATCGGGTGGGGCGGAGGCTGGGGCGGATGGGCCGGTGCTGTCGGTCATGCCGGCCAGTATCGCCCGACCGACTGCCATACTCCAGCCGTGACCGACCAGACCGCTGACGGGGCTCGGCCCCAGCTCCTCGACATCGCCGCGCGCTACTGGGACGAGAGGCTCGCCTTCTCGCCCATCTTCGCGACGTATCTCGGCGATCGCCGGTTCGACGATCGGCTCGACGATCAGTCCGACGCGGCCATCGCGGCGCACAAGGCGCGCCTGGGCGGCTTCGAGATGGAGGTGGCCGCGGTGGATGCGGCGGCCCTGGTCGGCGAGGACCGGATCACCCGATCCGCGCTGCTCGCGCAGCTCCGCAACGACCGCGCCCATCTCGACGCGAACCTGGCGGCCTGGACCGTGGACCCGCTCGACGGGCCGCAGGTCATGGTCCTCAACCTGGAAGCGCTCCAGCCCATCGCGACGCCCGAGCAGGGGCGGCAGATGGTCGCTCGCTGGAACGCGATCGGCCCATGGTTCGATGGCTTCGGGGAGCGCCTCCAGACGAGCGCGGCGGCCGGCCGCGTCAGCGTCCGCTCCACGGTCGAGAAGTCGATCGACACGCTCACCGCGACGCTCGCTCACCCTGACGCGGACCTGTCGCTCCTGGCCCCGCTCGCCGTCGAGCATCCGGACTGGGACCCGGCCGATCTCGCCGCCTTCCACGACGGCCTTCGAACGGCGGTCCGCGACGTCGTTCGCCCGGCGATGGAGCGCTACCTCGCGGTCCTGCGCGACGACATCCTGCCGATCGCCCGTTCCGGCGACGCGCCCGGCCTGTCCCACATCGACGGTGGCCGCGAGGCGTACGACCGGCTGATCGAGGCGCACACGTCGTTGTCGCTGAGCGCGGAGGCGATCCACGCCATCGGCCTCGAGGAGGTCGCCCGGATCGACGACGAGACCGCGGCCCTCGGCGAGCGCGTCCTGGGGACCGCCGACCTGGCGGAGATCCGACGGCGGCTGCGCACGGATCCCGCGATGCACTTCGCGACCCGGGACGAGGTCCGCGAGATGGCCGAGGACGTCGCTCGCCCGGGCTCGTGCCGCCATCCCGGACTGGTTCGGGATCCTGCCCCAGGCCGACTGCGTCGTGTTCGTCATGGGCGAGCACGAGGAGCAGCACTCGACGATCGCCTACTACCGCCAGCCCGCGATGGACGGGTCGCGGCCCGGGCAGTACGCCATCAACACCTGGGAACCCACGACGCGCCCGCGCTACGAGGCCCAGGCCCTGGCCTTCCACGAGGCCATCCCGGGCCACCACCTCCAGCTCGCGATCAGCCAGGAGCTGACCGGCCTGCCGGAGTTCCGGCGCCACGACGGCCCGACCGCCTACATCGAGGGCTGGGGCCTGTACACCGAGCGCCTGTCCGACGAGATGGGGCTGTACTCGGGCGACCTGGACCGGATCGGCGTGCTGTCGTTCGATGCCTGGCGGGCCTGCCGCCTGGTCGTGGACACGGGGATGCACGCGCTGGGCTGGACGCGCCAGGCCGCCATCGACTACATGCTGGAGCACACGGTCCTGGCGCCGAACAACATCGTCAACGAGGTGGACCGCTACATCGCCACCCCGGGCCAGGCGCTCGCGTACAAGCTCGGCCAGCGCGAGATCCTGCGATTGCGCGCTGAGGCCAAGGCGACCCTGGGGCCGGGCTTCGACATCAAGGGCTTCCACGATGCGGTCCTGGGCCACGGCGCGGTCGGCCTGGAGACGCTCGGCGAGATCGTCCGCGACTGGACGACCGGCGTGGCTGCCACGCGCTGACGCTGGGATCCGAGAGGGGGGTTGGGGTGGCCTGAGGGGCTCGAACCCTCAACCGGCGGTTCCACAAACCGCTGCTCTGCCATTGAGCTAAGGCCACCATCGCCGCTGGCTCGGACGGATCGCTCGCGCGTCCCGGAGCCGGTGGGCCAGCGGAGTGTACCCGGATTCGGCGGATCTGCCGACCCCTTGCCGACCCCACCGGACCGCATCAGACCTCGACGAACCCCTCCAGACCGGCCCGGACCGGACGGTACCAAGCGAACCGCTGCACCCGGACCTTCGCACCGCGGACCTGCGCGGACCGCACGCCTACGGTTGGGACCACACCGGAACCCCAGCCGGCGAGTGGAGACCCGTTCCGCATGTCCCTGGCCAACCGACTCGGCACCCGACCCAGCGCCCTGCTCATCGCGGTCGCGTTCCTGGCCACGTCCGTCTTCACGCTCGCCGCCCCGGCCGCCACGCTCGCCTGGTCCGAGGGGGCGTACTCGTCCGCCTCGGAGAAGCAGCTCGTCGCGCTCACCAACCAGAGCCGCGCGGCCGCCGGGCTCAAGGCGCTCAAGGTGGACTCGACGCTGACGTCCGTCGCCCGCTGGCGCAGCAAGGACATGATCCAGCGCGACTACTTCAGCCACGACATCCCGGGCTTCGGCAAGGTCTTCAAGAAGCTCGACCAGAAGGGCTACTGCTACAAGGTCGCCGGCGAGAACATCGGCTGGAACAACTACCCGGACGACGAGGCGACCGCCCAGATCCACGAGATGTTCATGGGCTCGTCCGGCCACCGCGCCAACATCCTGGGCAAGACCTGGGACGTCATCGGCATCGGGGCGTACAAGGGCCCGGACGGCAAGAAGATGTGGACCGTCCTGTTCGCCGACAAGTGCGGTTCGACCGTCAAGGCGACCCCGAAGCCGACCGCCAAGCCGAAGCCCCAGGCGCAGGCCACCGCCAAGCCGCGGGCCACGCCCAAGCCGACCCCGAAGCCGACGCCCAAGCCGACCCCGGTCCCGACCCCCGAACCGACACCGGCCCCGACCCGCGACCCACTCGATCCCACCTTCGACCCGGCCGACCGGACCTTCGCCGACGGCCACCGCGCCGCCGGCCATCGCCGTGTCCGACCACGGCCTCCGCATCGCGGACACCGCCCCGCAGCCTGGGGCTCATCGAGACGATCGTCGGGAGCATCACCGGCGCGTTCTTCGGCGGGTGACGACTACACTGCCGGCCATGCCGCCCATCCTCGAGGCTCGGGAGCTGGCCAAGTCCTACCCCCTCGGCGAGACCGTCGTGGACGCCCTGCGCGGCGTGTCGCTGACCGTCGACGAGGGCGAGTTCGTCGCCCTGATGGGTCCGTCCGGCTCGGGCAAGTCCACGCTCCTCCAGATGCTCGGCGGCCTCGATCGCCCCACCTCGGGCGTCGTCGTGCTCGAGGGCCAGGTCGTCAGCGACCTCTCGGACGACGAGGTCACCCGCCTTCGCCGCGACCGGACCGGCTTCGTCTTCCAGTCGTTCAACCTCATCCCGCTGCTGGACGTCACCGAGAACGTCGCCCTGCCGTTCACGATCGCCGGCCAGGATCCATCGCAAGGGCGAGACCGCGACCCGGATCCGCGAGGCGATCGCCCTCGTGGACCTGACCGCCAAGGCCCACCACAAGCCGGACCAGCTGTCGGTGGGGGAGCAGCAGCGCGTGGCCGTCGCCCGGGCGCTCGTGACCCGGCCGGCGCTCCTCTTCGCCGACGAGCCCACCGGCAACCTCGACTACACGTCCGGCACGGAGATCCTCGACGCGCTCTGGCGCTCGTGCGTGGAGCGCCACCAGACGATCGTGCTCGTGACCCACGACTCGAAGGCCGCCGCCTACGCGGACCGCGTCCTCGTCATCGGGGACGGCCAGATCCGCGAGACCATCCACCTGGGCCGTCGCGAGTCCCACGACGCCACTCCGCTCATCGCGCGGCTCGCCCAGCTCGGGCTGTAGCCCATGGACCGGATCGCCTGGCGCAGCCTCCGCGCTCGTCCGGGTCGGACGCTGCTCACGATCATCGGCGTCGCCCTCGGGGTCGCGGTGCTGTTCGCCGGTCTCGCCACCAACGTCGCCATCGAGTCGTCCGTGGATCGGACCGTCCGCGATCTCGTCGGCCGGGCGGACCTGCGCGTCGTCGGCGTTCGGCGAGAGCGGGCTCGGTCGCGAGACGCTGGACGCCATCGATGCCACCGAGGGGGTCGGCCTGGCCGCGCCGGCCCTGGAGCGCCAGACCTACCTGCTTGCCGGTCCGTCCGTCGGCCTGCCGGCCGCCGTGACGATCGTCGGGATCGACCCGGCGCGCGAGCCGCAGGTCCACGAACTGGCGCTCGCCGAGGGCTTCGGCCTGACCAGCAGCGACGAACCCAGTGCCCTCATCACGCGACGCCTGGCCGAGGAGGACGGCCTCTCGGTCGGCTCCGAGCTCACGGTCCAGGGTGCCGGCGCGACCGCCCACTACCGGGTCATCGGGATCCTGGCGGGGGACGGACCGGCGACCGGCACGTTCGGGCGGACCGTGGTCGTGCCGCTGCGGACCGCGCAGGCCGTGTTCGACCAGGACGGCGTGACGAGGGTCGACATCCGCCTGGCCGATGGCGCGGACGCCGCCGCGGTGACGGCCGCCCTCGAGGCGAACCTGCTGACCGAGCCGTACGTGCTCTCATCGCCGGCCGACCTGGCCGCCTCGCTCCGCTCGTCCACCGCGGACTTCCAGGCCACGACCGCGCTCATCGCCGCGATCGCCCTGTTCACCGGCGCGTTCCTGATCTTCAACACGCTGTCGATGACGCTCGTGGAGCGGGCCCGCGAACTCGGCCTGCTGCGGGCGGCCGGCGCGACCCGCGGCCAGGTGACGGGCTACGTGCTCCGGCAGGCGTTCCTGCTCGGGGTCGTCGGGTCCGTGGTGGGCGTCGTGCTCGGATCCGTGCTGGCGACCGCTGGTCGTGGCCTACGTCCGGACGGTCGGCGACGTCACGCTGGACGGCCCGGAACTCCCGGTGTCGGCGTTCGTCGCGGCCTTCGTCGTGGGCATCGTCGTGACGCTGGCCGCGGCGCTCGGCCCGGCACGGCGCGCCGGCGGCATCTCGCCCATCGAGGCGCTCAAGGTCCGCAGCGAGGGCACGTCCGCCCGTCGGGCTCGGCTCGGCTGGCTGGTCGTGGTGTTCGTGGCGGTCGCCGCGGCCGGGGTCCTGGTCTGGCCGCGCGGGATCGGTGGCGTCGGGGTCACGCGCGCGCTCGTCGTCTACGCGATCCTGCTCGTGGCGACGCTCGCCCTGCCGCTCGTGCTGCGCCCGCTGACCCGTCTGGCCGGGCGACCGTTCGCCCTGTTCTTCCGACTGGAGGAGCGACTCGCCCGAGGGTCCCTGACCCGCGACCGCAGCCGGGCGATCCTGACCATCGGGCCGCTGGCCGTCGGGCTGGCCGCGGTCGTCGCGCTGGGCGCCGTCGGCCAGAACGCCCGGGCGTCCGCGAGTGCCTGGATCGCCGACGTCATCCCGGGCGACGTGGTGGCGACCTCCATCCGGCCGATCGCGCCGGACGAGGACATCGCGGCGGATCTCGCCCTGGTCCCCGGCGTCGAGCGGGTCACCGAGATCGCCACCTTCGACCTCGCCGTGGACGGCCGACGGACCGATGGCGTTGCCGTCAACGGCGCCGATCTGGCCGCGGACGGCCGCCTGGTGTTCGTGGCGGGCGACCGGGACGCGGCGCTCACCGCGCTTGACGACGGTGGGGCCACGATCGTCCCGCTGGCCCTGGCCACGCGCCTCGGCCTGAGCCTGGACCAGGTCGTGAAGGTCGCCGCGGTCGACGGCACGAACCTGGAGTTGCGCATCGTCGGTATCGCCGAACGGACCCTGCCCGGGCGAGGCGGGGAGGGGATGCTGGTCGGCTGGACGGATGCCATCGGCAGCCTCGGCGTCGCCGGTTCGGACGCCTTCGCCGTCCGCTTCGCGCCCGATGCCCCGGCCACCGCCCGCGCGGACCTGGAGTCCGCTGCGAACCTGGCCGCCCTCGATGTCGTGACGCTCGGCCAGATCCAGGGCGCCATCGACAGCGAACTCGCGCGCATCTTCGGGCTGTTCGATGCGCTGGCGCTCATCGCCGTGCTCGTGGCGGCGCTCGGCATCGTCAACACGCTGACGATGAACGTCATCGAGCGCGTGCGCGAGATCGGCGTCCTGCGGGCGGCCGGGATGACGCGTGGCCAGGTCTGGCGCTCGGTCGTCGTCGAAGCCGGCATCGTCGGCCTGTCCGGGGCGGTCATGGGCGTCGCGGCGGGCATCGTCATCGGCTTCGTGATGGTCGCCTTGGCCGGCGGTCGGACGGACGTCGCCGGGCTGGTCCCGTGGGCGATCGTCGGCGTATCGGTCGTGCTCGGGGTCGCCGTCGCGATGCTGGCGGCGGCCTATCCGGCCCACGTCGCGAGTCGGATCTCGATCATCCGGGCCGTCCAGTACGAGTGACCCGGCGGCGGGCCATCAGCGGTCCTGCGTCCCGGAACCGGAACCTCGCTGCCGTCAGCGCGGATGCTAGACTCCCGCCGATGACGATCGCCATCCCGAGACTCGACCGCAGCACGGCTGCCGATCGAGGGATCACTCTCGCCGATTTCCTCGTTCCTGTCGGGCTCGCCGAGCGGATGAACGCCCGCGCGCGCCACGTCGTGCTGATCCTGACCGGGACGCTGTTCATCATCCTCTCGACCCAGATCCACATCGCGATCACGCCCGTGCCGATCACCGGCCAGACGTTCGGCGTCCTGGTCGCGGGCTGCGCGCTCGGCTTCCGACGCGGTGCGACGGCCGTGGCCCTGTACGCGCTCATCGGCGCGATCGGCCTGCCGGTGTTCGCCGAAGGCGACGCTGGCACCTCGGTCATCCTCGGGACGTCCGGTGGCTACATCATCGGGTTCATCGTCGCGGGCGCCCTCGTCGGGCGGCTGGCCGAGCTGGGCTGGGATCGCCACATCGGCGGCTCGTTCGGCGCGATGATCCTCGGCGAGATCGTCATCTTCGCGATCGGGCTGCCGTGGCTGAAGGTCGTCGGCGGCTTCTCGTGGGCCGACACGATCGCCTACGGCCTGACCCCGTTCCTGGCCTGGGACGCGCTCAAGCTGACCGCGGCCGCGCTCCTGTTCCCGGCCGCCTGGTGGCTCATCGGCCGACGCCCCGAGGGCCGCTAGCCCTTCGTCGGTTCCCGCCCGCTGCCGGAAGCGGGTCGAGATCGAGCAGGTTCGGAGAAGCCAGCGTGGCGCCGAGTCCCTAGCATGGGGACGAACCCCTTCCAGACTCGGAGACGAGGAGTCCCCATGGCGAACGCCGCGAAGACCACCAAGAGCACCGCCTTCTCGGACGAGGAGAAGGCCGCGATGAAGGAGCGCGCCAGGGAGCAGAAGGCGGCCGCGGCCGGGGCGGGCGGCGGAAGCCGATGTGCTCGCCAAGATCGCCGAGATGTCGGGGTCGGATCGAGACATGGCCGAGCGGCTCCACGCGGCCATCAAGGCCAGCCGCGCCGGACCTCGACGCCGAGGACCTGGTACGGGCAGCCCGCCTACGCCAAGGACGGCAAGGTCGTCTGCTTCTTCCAGGCCGCGCAGAAGTTCAAGACGCGCTACGCGACCTTCGGCTTCAGCGATGAGGCCAGGCTCGACGACGGCGACCATGTGGCCGACCTCCTTCGCCCTGACGGAGCTCACCGACGCCGACGAGGCGAGGATCGTCGCCCTCGTGAAGCAGGCCGTTCGCTGAGACGCCCCTCCGGTCCGCTCGCCCGCACGCTCCAGGTCTCCTGAGTGGCGAACGAACGGATGTACCCATGCCTGCCCTGTCGCGACGTCGATGAGTCGGTCGCGTTCTATCGGTCGCTCGGCTTCGAGACGACGTATCGCCAGGTCCGCCCGAACCCGTACGCGGTGGTGTCCCGGGAGGACTTCCATGTCCACCTGTTCGGCATCGACGGCTTCGATCCGGCGCAGTCGTACGGCACCGTCGTCGTCACCGTCCCGGACCCGGACGGCCTGTACCGGGACTTCGCGGCGGGCCTTCGGACCGCTCACGGCAAGCTGCCGGTCGCGGGCATCCCGCGGATCACCCGACCGCGGAAGAAGTACGGGACGGTCCGAGGGTTCAGCGTCGTGGATCCCGGCGGGAACTGGCTGCGGATCTCCCGGTCGGGTGACACGGAGGACGAGGCCGCGGCCGAACCCGCCGAGGGCCTGACCCAGATCCTCAACGTCGCGACCCGCCTGGGTGACGCCCACGGCGACGAGGCACAGGCGCTCAAGACGCTCGACAGCGGGATCCGACGGTTCAGCGAGACGGCTAGCGCGACCGAGCTGGCCCGCGCGCAGCTCTATCGGGCGGAGCTCGCGGTCCGGATGAACGACCCGGCGCTGGCCCGCGAGGCACTCACCGCCGCAGAGGCGGTCGCCCTCACCGACGATGAACGCGCCGACCTGTCGGACGACTTCGCCCACGCGGCTGAACTCGTCGAAGGAGTCGAGTGAACGACCTGAGGAGGGGTGCCATGGACCACGACGACGCGATGCGGATGCTCAAGGCGATCGCGACCGCCTTCGATGCGCACGACCTCGAGGGCATCATGGTCCACTTCGCCGACGACGCCGTCTTCGAAAGCCCTCGCGGCACCGACCCGTGGGGTACGCGGGTCGTCGGCCGGGAGGCGGTCCGCGACGCGTTCGCCGGCCGCTTCGCCGGGATCCCGGACGTCCGCTACCAGCAGGACCGGCACTTCGTCGATGGCGATCGAGGGGCCTCCGAGTGGACCCTGTCGGGCACGACCACCGATGGGCAGCGGATCGAAGTCAGGGGTTGCGACCTGTGGACCTTCCGCGATGGGCAGGTCGTCATGAAGGACTCGTACTGGAAGATCCGGACGACGGGCTAGCGCAGGCCCGCCGGCTGTCGGGTTCAGCGGCGCCGGGCCACGCAGGCGTGGCCACGGACGTCGAGCCGGAACGAGCCGGCGGCGTGGCCATCGAGGGTGGCGGTCACGACGTAGCAACCGGGGCGAAGCCGGGCGGTGTGGAGATGGGCCGTCCAGCGGCCGTGTCGCCAGGTCAGCGGCGTTCCGGCCACGATCGCCCCATCGCACGTCGCGACACTGAGCCGGGCTCGACCGCTCGTCTGCTCGACGCCATCGGCGAACAGCTCGACCTTGACCGGGATCGTCCGGCCGCGATGGGCGACGAGCGTCGCGCCATCGGTGGCCACGGGTCGGGCCCAGACCGCCGACCAGCCGCCGGGCTCGGGCTCGGGCGCCGTCTGCGTCACGGTCACGGAGAAGGACCCGCTCGACTGGTTGCCGGTCGCGTCCGTGGCGGTGCAGGTCACGACCGTGGTTCCCAGCGCGAACTGGCTCCCGCTCGCCGGCGTGCAGGCGACCGTCGGAGCCGGATCGACGACGTCGGTGGCCGTCGGCAGGGCCCAGGTCGCGGTCGTGCCGCTCGGATCGGTCGTCGTGAGCGATCGGTCGGCCGGCATCCCGGACAGCGTCGGGGCCGTCGTGTCGACGACCGTGATGTCGAACGTCCCGTTCGTCGTGAGACCGCCGGTGTCGGTGGCTGAGCACGAGATGCTCGTCGTCCCGAGCGGCAGCAGCGTGCCGATCGCCGGGCTGCAGGCCGGCGTCGGGGCCGTCGCGTCCTCGGCATCCGAGGCTGACACGGCGTACGCGGCGATCGCGCCACCGGTCGTGTCGCCTTCGACGGTCGAGTCGCCCGGCAGGGTCAGGGACGGCGGCGTGTTGTCGGCGACGTCCAGGATGATGGTGACGGTCGGGTTGGCGCCCTCGAGGACCCCGGCATCGCCCGCGGTGGTCGGCACGAGCGTGCGGTTCCACGAGAAGACGTAGCGCAGGTCGGTGCCGAGCGCGAGTGGGGCGGTCACGAACAGGCGCAGGCTGCGGGTCACGGCCGCCAGGCCGGTCGGGCACGCCTCGCCATCGGCCGGCCACCCGGCGCCGGGCGTCAGGGTCACGCTGCCGACGCTGAAGGACCCGCCCGGCGGGATGGTCCGGCTGCCCGGGGAGAGGCGGACGCTCTGCCCGGCATCGAGATGGCTGGTGCCCGAGCAATCGAGGCGGAAGGCGACATCGACCGCGACATCCTGCACCCGGCGCCACGCGCCCGAGGTCGATCGTGCCCTGATCGCCCGTCGAGATGGCGTCGGCATCGGCCGTGGTCGACTCGGCGAACGCCGTGGTCGTCGCCAGGACGGACAGCATCAGGGCGGCCGCCGCAGCTCGCCGCATCGCGCCTCGGTGCATCGTCGGACCTCGCCTTGCGTGCCGATGGGTGTGGATGGGTCGATCGTCAGCGTCCCGGGCTGGCCGGTCGATGGTTCGAATGGGGTCAACGGTGCGAGCGTGCGCCCCCAAGGAGTACCGGTGCAGCCGAGCGCCGGGAGACCGGCTCAGAACGGATCGGGCGTATGGTGGCGGCATGCGCTCCTCGCTGGCCGCCATCCCGACCCTGCTCGTCGCCGTCGCGCTGATCGTGGCCGCGTGCGGGTTCGAGCCGTCGCCGGCTCCGCCGACCAGCACGCCGATCGCCGCGGTGCCGTCCCCGACCCCGACGCCCACGCCCGTGTCGCTGCCGACGCCGATCATCGCGGCCTCGATCGTCTGTCCCCAGAGCCGCTTCAACCCACCGGCGACGCTGCAGTGCAACGAGGCGGTCGATGTGGCGCTCGCGGCGCTTCCGATGGACCACGCCGCGGTCCTTGAGGCCGTCTTCGTCTATCGGCTGCCGTGCGCACCGACCATTCGCTGTGCGGCCGGCATCGGACGAGACACCGGCTTCGTGATCCTCACCTCGGAGGGCGGAGCCCTCGAGCTGGTCCGTGTCGCCGAGGCTGCCGACGGGACCATGACGACCGAGGGACCCGAGCCGTACACCCGGCCGGATCCGGCCGTCGGGCCGACCATGCGGCTCGGGGGCTGGACGGTGACGTGCCTGGACGTCCCGACATCGGACTGCACCGGCATCGCCGCCACCTTCACCAACAACCTGGAGCGGAGCTTCTTCAGCGATCGTTGACCAGAGTGGGGGTCGCCTGTCGGTCTGGGCGCCGGAGGGTTGCCCGACGATGCCGGCCTGGATAGACGGGACCTCGTGCTGGCAGGCCGCTGCCGAGGTTCCGGATCGGCAGATCTGCATGGTCATCGCACGGCAGACGATCTCGAGCCCGTTCGGATTCGCGCAGGTCGGCGGCGACGAGATGTCCGGTCGGGCCGTGCCGCCGGTCGGCTTCCCCGAGTGCGTCTAGGGGCGACGCAAGGCGATCGACTCGACTGCTACCCTCGCTGAGCGGGGATCGACCCCGCTCAAGGAGGGACCACCGCATGACCACCTCGCTGATGGCCGACGCCTTCGGGCACCACGTCTGGGCGACGACGACGTTGCTCGACGTCTGCCTGACCCTCGACGATGCGCAGCTCGCGACCGACGTCCCGGGCACGTACGGCTCGATCCTGGCCATCGCGCGCCACACGGTCGGGGCGGACCACGGCTACCTGTTCGCGCTGACGGGTGGCGTGCACCCCGAGGTCGATGAGGACTCGATGTCGCTCGCGGAGCTGCGCGCGTCGATGGAGGCCAACGGACCCGAGTGGGCCGCGCTCCTGGCGACGAACCCGGATCCCGAGGCGGACGTCGTGCGCCATCGCGACGACGGCACGGACTCGCACGCGCCGGCTGGGATCCGACTGCCCAGGCCCTCCATCACGGCACGGATCACCGAAGCCAGATCTGCACCGCGCTGACGGTCCTCGGCATCGAGCCGCCCGGCATCGACGTCTGGGACTACGCCTGGAAGGACCAGCGCATCTGGGAGGAGCCGAGCGCGTCATGACGACACGGGACGATGTCGCGGCGTTCAACGCGGCGTTCTCGGCTGCGCTGGCCGCGCAGGACGTCGACGCGGTCGTGGCGTCGTACACGGAGGATGCCCGACTCCTGTTCGAAGGCAGTCCGATGATCCAGGGACGCGCCGCGATCGAAGCCTTCCTGGCGCCGGGCCTCCAGAAGCGCCCTTCGATCATCACGTTCGAGTCGATCGATATCCGCGAAGGCGAAGGATTCGTCGTCGACGTGGGCCGGTATGCGACGCCAACGGGCTCGGGGAAGTACATCGTCGTCCACGAGCGGCAGACGGATGGGTCGCTCAGGATGGCCGTTGACTCGGCGACCGGCGACGGCGACGGGTAGGGCCTCGCATGAGCGGCGACGGCTACTTCGATGCGAACGTCGCGGCGACGTACGACGACGACGAGACGAGATGTTCGCCCCGGACGCGATCGAGCCCGTCGTCGACGTCCTGGCCGGGCTGGCCGGCGATGGACGCGCGCTCGAATTCGCGATCGGCACCGGCCGGATCGCGCTGCCGTTGGCGGCGCGCGGCGTACCGGTGGTCGGCATCGACATCTCGGCGGCGATGGTCGAGCGGCTGCGCGCCAAGCCGGGCGGTGCCGACATCCCGGTCGTCATCGGCGACATCGCCACGACCCGCGTCGACGGGACCGTTCTCGCTGGTCTACCTCGTCTTCAACACGATCATGAACCTGACGACCCAGGCGGCCCAGGTGGCGTGCTTCCGCAACGCGGCGGCGCATCTCGAGCCCGGCGGCTGCTTCGTCATCGAGACGATGCTGCCGGACCTCCAGCGGCTGCCGCCCGGCGAGACGCTCCATGCCTACGACGTCGACCGACTCGACCTGGTCGATCGACGAGTACGACGTCGCGAACCAGGGCCTGATCTCGCACCACGTCTGGACGACCGACGGCGTCGTGGAGCGGCTGTCCATCCCGTTCCGCTACGCCTGGCCGGCCGAATTCGACCTGATGGCCGAGCTCGCCGGGCATGCGCCTGCGCGACCGCTGGAGCGACTGGCGCCGCGAGCCGTTCACGAGCGACAGCCGCAAGCACGTCTCGGTCTGGGAGAAGCCGCGCGACTAGCCCGTGCGCAGCCCGTCGTGCAGGCTTCGATACGAGTCGCGGAGCAGGCGGGCGACCTCCGGCCAGTAGGCGCGGCCCGAGCCGCGCGGCCCGTCCGGATCGGCGGTCGCGCCGCGGTCGCGGACTTCGGCGGCGAGGCCACGCAGGCGGCCGGCCTCGGCGACGCGCTCGCGCGGGACGTCGTAGATCGCGACGTACAGGTCCGTGATGGTGTCGCCGGCCGCGGCCCCGGAGTCCAGCCCGAGTTCGCGGCGGACGACCCACCAGCGCAGCTCGTGTCGGGCGACGGCCTCGGCATCGACGTGGTCCGGCAGGCCGAGCATCCGGTACGCCCGGCCGATGTCCGGCGCGAACCGCTCGTAGTCGCCGGTCGAACGGGCGAACCCGGCCGCGGCGCGGGTCAGCAGCAGGCTCGCGCCGATCGTCCGCGGCCACGACACGCGGGCCTGGGCATGCAGCGCCTCGATCAAGCCGGCGAACAGCCGCGCGGGCTGGCGTCGGTAGTAGGCCTTCCACATCCGCGTCTCGAG
Source organism: uncultured Chloroflexia bacterium (assembly GCA_963738475.1). Lineage (GTDB taxonomy): Bacteria > Chloroflexota > Limnocylindria > Limnocylindrales > CSP1-4 > SPCO01. The sequence continues at coordinate 234,170 of CAVTWU010000017.1, read as the reverse complement.
GCGGGCCAGCTCGTCCGGATCGAAGTCCGCGCCCCACGCGGAGCCATCGCTCATCTGCGTCCCTTTCGTGTCGCCGGTATCGTGCACCGGTGGATACGCACGGCGCCATCGATGGGATGTACGGCCCCGATTCGGAGGCGTGGGCGCTCGCCCGCGAGTCGATGCTGCTGCTGGGCGCCGGCCCGCGCGCGCTCCTGCTCCAGATCGCGCATCCGGCGGTCGCGGCCGGCGTCGACGAGCACTCCGACTTCCGCGCCGACCCGTGGCGCCGTCTCGCGGCCACGCTCAAGAGCTACCTGACGATCGTCTACGGGTCCGGTCCGGCCGCGCGCGCCGAGATCCGGCGGCTCGAACCGCTCCACGCGCGCCATCGCCGGCACCGGGCTACAGCGCCCGCGATCCCGAGCTCTCGATGTGGGTCCACGCCACGCTCGTCGACTCGACGCTGGTCGCCAACGAGCGCTGGATCGGGCCGCTCACGCCGCGAGCGTCGCGAGCGCGCCTACCAGGAGACGCGGCCGATCGGGCGGGCGTTCGGCGTACCGGAGGCGCTGCTGCCGGCGGACCTGGCCGCCTTCGATGCCTACATGGCCGCGGATGCTGGCACCCGACGGACCGGTCCGGCCGGGACCGCTCGCCCGCGAGCTGGCCGCGGTCATCCTCCATCCGCCGCTCGCGCCACTCATCCCGGCGGCGGCGCCGCTCCTGTCCCGGATCCCGCCGGTCGACGTACAGCTGGACGCTCTGGCCGTCGCTCGGCCTGCTGCCGCCGACCGTCCGCGACGAGTACGGCTTCGCGTGGGGTCCGCGCGAGCGCGCTGGTCTCGGCCTGGCTCGTGGCCGGGTGGCGTGCCTGGCGACCGCTCATCCCGCGGACCTGGCGCCAGATGCCGAAGGCGCTGGCCGCCGATGCCCGGATCGCCGCGAACGCGCAGCCGGCGTCCGGTCGCCAGGCGTCGAGCCGACGCCGGATCCGCCCTACGAGAGCAGCCGGGGAACCTCGGCCTGAACATCGTCGCCCGCAGGTCGATCGGCGTCGCGGCGTCGAGCGCATCCAGCAAGGACACGCGTCGCCCGGCGAACCCGTAGCGGTTCGTCGCGATGTAGCCGCGCAGGGCCGTCCAGAACGCGGACGAGCCCATCTTCTTGCGGGCATCGTCGAGCAGGTTGCCGCCCTGGATGTAGACCGTCTCGTAGTAGCAGGCGGACGAGTACTCGTAGATCGTGCGGTCCAGCGGCGCCGTGGCGCAGCGGCTCGAGCGGCGCAGCCCCAGGACGGACCGAGCGGCGAAGTCGGCGGCGGCCTCGTCGGCGAACGGCTGGCGTCGACTGGTCGTTGCCGACCAGCCCGTAGAACCACTGGTGGGCCGTCTCGTGGGCGACCAGGTAGCGCAGGTTGGCCGTCCCGACGCCATGCGGGATCCAGATGAGCGCCGGCGACTCCATCCCGTAGCCGCCCGCCGACTCCACGACCTTGAAGACCGGGTACGGATACGTCCCGAGCCGCGATCGGAGCAGGTGGAAGGCGTCCGCGGCGGCATCCAGGATCGCGCCGCCCGGCGAGCCCGGGCCGATACCAGACCCGGACCGTCGTCCCGTCCACGACCCGCGACCCCGTGCGGTAGTCCGTCGGCCGCGGTCACCGTGAAGTCGCGCACGTTGCGTCGCCTGGAACGTCTGCGACAGGCCGTCCGGCGTGTACGCGACGCGATCCCCGGTCGTGGCGACGACCAGCTTGCGATCGGCGACGACCGTGACCCGCACGGACGTGCTGTTGCCGGTCACGAACGGGTCGCCGTGGTTCGGCCGGTCGAAGGCGACGCGCTTGCTCACCCACGGCAGCCAGCGGTACAGGTCCATGACGCCGTTGGCCTTGGCGAACAGCCAGTTCGAGCCGGTCAGGCTGCTTCGAAGCGTCGCGCCGTAGCGGATGTGGACGAGCGTCGTCGCACCGTCGGCGAGCGACTTGCCCAGCGGCACGCTGATCGTCTGGTCGCTGATCGTGGCGGCCACGGTCGAGCCGTCGACCAGGACCGGCCGGAGCGAGATCCCGCCAAGCCGGGCGGCGATCGTGTTGAACTCGAGCCGGTCGATCGGCGGCGCCGGATCGATTTCGGACGGTCGCCTTCGAATCGACATAGACCGCCCGGCTCGTCCAGCCGAGCTTGAGGACGCTGACGTACGTCGCGTCCACCCGGAGCGTGGAGGCGGCCTTCGCCGCGGGGGTGGCGGCGGGGAGGAGCAGCGCCACGACGGCCAGGGTCAGGGCGGCCGCGACGATCGGCGGGCGGGCCATGGCGGCCATGCTACCCCAGCGTCGCCGGATGACCGCCCCGTACACTTCGGCCGTGACCGACACCGTCGCCATCGACACCCCCTTCCTCCAGGCCATCGCGTCGCGCCTCCCGGGGATGCGGCTGCTGACCGACCCGGGCGATCGCGAGTCGTACCGGTTCGATGAGACGGCGTACCTGACGCCCGGCCTGCCCGGCGCCGTCGCGCTGCCGACGGAGACGGCCCAGGTGTCCGAACTGCTGCGCCTGGCGACGGAATTCCGCGTGCCGGTCGTCCCGCGCGGGGCCGGATCCGGGCTGTCCGGTGGCGCGACCGGCATCGAAGGCGGCCTGACGATCGCCTTCACCGCGATGGACAAGATCCTCGAGATCGACACGGCGAACCTGGTCGCCGTCGTCCAGCCCGGCGTCATCAACGCGACCCTGAAGGCGGCGGTCGCCGCGCGAGGGCCTGTTCTACCCGCCGGACCCCGCGAGCTACGAGATGTGCTCGATCGGCGGCAACCTGGGCACCAACGCCGGCGGCCTGTGCTGCGTGAAGTACGGCCAGACGCGCGAGTCGGTGCTGTCGCTCGAGGTCGTCATGGCGGACGGGACCGTCATCCGGACGGGCGGGCGGAACATCAAGGATGTCGCCGGGTACTCGCTGACGCATCTCATCGTCGGGAGCCAGGGGACGCTGGCGGTCATCACCGAGGCGACGCTGCGGCTGCGGCCGGCGCCGCCGCCCCGGTCCACGCTGCTGGCGTTCTTCCCGTCGCTCGAGTCGGCGGGGGAGGCGGTCGCCGGCATCGCGGCGGCGGGCCTGACGCCGGTGACGCTGGAGCTCATGGACAAGTTCACGATCGGCGCCGTGGACGACATGAACCACCTCGGGCTGGACCGCGAGGCGGCGGCCATGCTGATGATCGAGTCGGACATGCCGGGGGTCGCGGCGGCCGCGGAACTGGAGCGGGCCGACGCGGTCTGCGTCGCGGCCGGCGCCACGTCCACGATCCGCTCCGAGACCGAGCAGGAGGCGGACCTGCTGCGCCAGGCCCGTCGGGCGGCGCACTGGGCGTTCGAGCGCATCGGCGACGTCCACATGGAGGACATCGTGGTGCCGCGAGCGCGGGTCCCGGACATGCTCCGGGCGATCGAGGCGATCGGGGTCAAGCACGGCGTGCGGATGGGGGCCTTCGGCCACGCCGGCGACGGCAACCTGCACCCGGACCTCGTCTTCGAGCGCGGCGACCCGATGGCCCACGAACTGACCGAGCGCGTCCGCGTCGACCTCTACCAGACCGCCATCGACCTCGGCGGCAGCGTGACCGGCGAGCACGGCATCGGCACCGCGCGGCGCGACTGGCTGGTCCGCCAGCGCGGCGAGGACGCCGTCCGCGTCATGCGCTCGATCAAGGCGGCCCTGGATCCGCTGGGGATCCTGAACCCAGGACGCGTGCTCCCGGACGAGTAGGCCAGCCCGGCTCGACCGCCTAGTTGCAGTCGGTCACGCCCCACTGGTCGGCGGCCCGCGGCCATCGCTCGACGGTGTCGCCGCGAACGACGTAGATCGCCTCGTCCAGCTCGGCGTCGTTGATCCACAGCTCGATGTTGCCGTTGGTCCAGCCCGTGTAGACAGCATCGTCCGGCAAGCGTGCTGTCGCCCATCGTACGGGGCGGTCAGCCAGCCCTGGACGAGGAACTCGCCGGCCGGGATCGCGGACGTACTCCCAGCGAACCAGCGGGTCGATGCGCGATCCGAGCGGCCGGCCGAGCGTCAGGACGGCGGCCCGGCCGCGCTCGCACGGGAAGCGGGTGAGCAGGACGAGTTGCTCGGGCTGCTGGATGAGCCGTCCTCGGCCATCGGCGTCGCACCAGGGTCGTCCCTCGGTCGCCGCAAGGAACGACGTCCCGGAGAGCTCATCGAACGGCGCATCCGCCGGATCGCGTTGCAGGTCCTTGCACCGTGGACCCGGGAGGACGGGTTCGGGCAGCACGGCCCACACGGCGTAGTCCGGGCTGACGGGTCCGACGTCATCCGCTCGCCAGGTGTGGCCATCGAATGACAGCTCGTAGTGGAGGCCGATGCGCTCCACCTCGGTCGTGACACGCACGTCGTTCGTGGCTCGATCTCGGATCACCGCGCCAGCCGCGAGGTCATAGATGGCATCGATCGGGATCGTCGGTGGTCGTTCGCGCAGGTCGTACTCGCCGGCCTCGAAGGCGATACGCAGGATCAGGTCGCCCTCGATCTCGATCTCGCCACGATCGACGGCACGGAATCGAGGGTCCGCGACCCGGGCGGCGTCGACGCCGCTGCCCGTGAAGAGGGAGCACGGATCGACCCCGGCGGGCTCGCCGTAGTAGGCCTCGAGGCGCTCGATGAAGTCTTCGGTGATCAGTCGTGACTCGTCGCGCTCGAAGAGCTCTTGCTGGAAGACCGGTCCGAGGACGATCGCGCTGTCAAGCCCGCGCTCGGGACATCGAACGCCGATACTCGCATCAGCCTGGGTCGGAGTGGGGCCACTCGGCGCGGGCGTCGGCACGACCCCATTGCACCCGGCAAGAGCAACGACGGCGAGGACGGCGAGGGCAACGGTCGTTCGCATCGACCCATGGACGCACGACGTACCCGTTTCGTGCCGTCCCTGGGCGCTTGACCGAGCAGCATTGCCGCTATGCTGCAATGCATGAAGACGCACCTCCTGACGGTCCAGTCGCGTGGCACCGTCGCGCTCCCCGCGGACCTTCGTCGTCGGCTGCATCTGGATCAGGCCGATGCCCAGGTCAAACTCATCGAGCGCGACGACGGGCGGATCGAGCTCGTCCCGGTCGTCGCGGTGCCCGCGGATCAGGCGTGGTTCTGGGCGGAGCGCTGGCAGGCGATGGAGCGAGAGGCCGACGCCGACATCGCGGCGGGACGCACGACCGTCGTCGATGGCGCCGAAGGCCTGCTGGATCTCTTCGCGGCCGATGACGCGGCGACGTGAAGTTCGAGATCACTGACTCGTTCAGGTCGGACCGGAAGCGCCTGTCCAAGCGAGATCGGGACCTCGTCAACAAGGCCCTGGTGACCTTCGTGGCCGCATGCGATCGCTACGCCGCTGACCCGGCCGTTGCCTGGCCGGCGTCCCTCCGGGTGCGCGATGTCGAGGGTGCGCCCGGCGTCCTCGAGATGACCTGGAGCTTCTCGGGCCCGGACGGGCGGGCGACCTTCGAGTGGATCCAGATCGATGGCGAGCTCGGCGTCCGATGGCGACGGATCGGCGATCACCGGATCTTCAAGCAGCCCTGACCAGCGAGACGCGCTGTCGCCAGACCCGCTCTGTCGACAGGCGCCGGGATGCGCTCGAGTGGCCGTCCGTCCGACGTCAGGCAACTTCGAGACAGTCCCCGACGTCCACCGGTGGCGAGCTCTCCGTCATGCTCGGCGAACTCCCCGATCACGAGGTGATGTCATCTCCATCCGAGCCCTCGTCATCGCCGCGTCACTGCTGCTCGCCGGGTGCGCAGCCACCCCGCCCGATCCATCGGTGCCGGCGCAGGCGCAGCCGGAGATCCGCTGTATCGGCGTCACCGACGACGTGTGCCGGGCGATGCTCACCGTCGTCGAGGCGAGCTATCCCGCCGACCTGGCCGCCGCCTCGCTGATCATCGTCGCGGACACGTGTCCGCCGAACGCCGAGTGCGACCGCCAGTTCCAGTTCGACGCGGTCGTCGCGCTCGTCCCGGCCGCCGGCGGGTCGCCGCTGCTGCTCAGCGTGCTGGGCCGAGATCGCCCGGACCAGGTGGCGCCGTGGGAGGGGCCGCTTCCCCAGCACATCGCCGCGCTTCTGGCGAACCCGTAGCTGAGAGTTCGGGCACCTTGACAGGAGCGTGACCTCGGCCGGATGATGCCGAGACCGTGCATGCACATCTGTATCGTACAAACGTACCGACCGCCGACGAGCGCCCGTGAGCGACTTCGAGCAGCTCGTTCGGGTCAGTCGGCTGTACTACGAGCTGGGTGAGACGCAGAACGCCATCGCCGAGCTGATGGGCGTCACCCGCCCGCAGGTGTCGCGCCTCCTGAAGCGCGCCCGGGCCGAGGGCATCGTGGAGATCCGGATCGTCGATTCGACGACGGCCACCAGCCCGGCGGGCGAGGCGCTCCGACGCAGCTACGGCCTGGATGCGGTCCACCTCGCCCCGACGATCGCCGGTCCCGAGGACCTGACCCGTCGCATGGTCGGGCGGCTCGCGGCCCAGGTCCTTCGCCCGACGGTCCGCGACGGCGTCGATCATCGGGGTGGGGGATGGCGCGTCCGTGTCGGCGGCCGCGGATGCCCTCGAGGAGACGGCCAGTCCGATCGCGGCCACGGTCCTGCCGCTGTGCGGCGGCCACTGGTCCACCGGCCCGGAGCGCGAACCGTATCGGCGCATCGCCGAGGCGCTCGGCGCCCAGCCGCACGGCCTGATGGCGCCCGGCCTGGTCGACGACGCCGCGACCCGGACGGCCCTCGTCGCCCACGCCGGCGTTCGCGCGGTCGTGGACCTGTGGGATCGGCTCGACGTCGTCCTGTTCGGGATCGGCGGACCGTCGTGGAGCGTGTCGGCGGTCGGCGCGGAGACGGAGCGCCAGCTCGAGTCGGCCGACGCCGTCGGCGAGGTCCTCATCGCCCCGTTCGACCTCGACGGCCGGTTCGTCTGCCCGGCCATGCGCGAGCGGGTGATCGCCTTCGATGCGCGAGCGCTCGGGCGCGTGCCGGTCGCCATCGGCGTCGCCTCGGGCGAGACCAAGGTCAAGGCGATCCTGGGCGCCCTGCGCGCCGGCGTCGTCCGGACGCTCGTCACGGACGTCGCGACCGCGGAGGCCGTCGTCGCGCTCGATGCCGAGACGCTCGCGCCATGAGCCGGACCGTCCGCGCCACGCGTCCCGCGGCGATCCTGGGCATCGACCTCGGCACGACCGAGGTCAAGGCCGGCCTCGTGACGCTCGACGGGGAGTTGCTGGCGCTCGCGCGCTCCGGCTATGCCCTGGACGTCGGCCGGCACCCCGGCTGGGCGGAGCAGGATCCGGGCGCCTGGTGGTCCGCGGTCGTCTCGGCCGTCCGGGCCCTGCGCGTCAACGAGGTCGCGCGAGGTCGTCGCCATCGGCGTGGACGGCCACGGCCCGACGCTCGTCGCCGTCGACGGCCGCGGCGAGGCGACCCGATCCGCGATCACCTGGATGGACACCCGCTCGATCGCCGAGGCGGACGAACTCGCCGAGGCGACCGGCGTCCGCGGCTGGGCGCTCGCCGGCCTGCCCGCCGCGCTCTGGGTGGAGCGCCACGATCCGGCCGCCGCCGAGGCGACGCGCTGGTACCTCGCGACCTGGGAGTGGCTCGCGTTCCGCCTGACCGGCGAGGCCGTCGCGCCGCTCACCCCGAACCAGCTCGTCCCGGACCCGGCGCTCGTGGCGGCGGCGGGCATCCCCGCGGATCGGCTCCCCGGGATCGGCGAGACCGGGTCGCTGGTCGGCCGGCTGACCGGCGCGGCGGCCGACGCCCTCGGGCTCCAGGCCGGCATCCCGGTGGCGGGCGGCACGGTCGACGCGTTCGCGAGCTACCACGGGGCCGGCCTCCTGCGCGCCGGCGACGCCTACGACCCGGGCGGATCCGCGGGCGGGTTCGGGGTCTACTGGGATCGCCCGGTCGAGGTCCCGGGCGGGTTCGTGACGCCCGCGCCGCTCGCCGGGCCACTACAGCGTCGGCGCCGCGATGGCCGCCACGGGCCGGGCGCTCGATTGGTACCGCGACGCGATCCTGGGCGACACGATCTCCACCGACGCCCTCCTGGCCGAAGCGGCCGCCACCCCGCCCGGCGCCGATGGCCTCGTCTTCCTGCCGTACCTCGCGGGCGAGCGGTCGCCGATCTGGGACCCGGAGGCTCGTGGCGTCTTCGCCGGCCTGACCCTCGCGCACGGTCGCGGCCATCTCGCGCGGGCCATCCTCGAGGCCTCCGCCCTGGCGATCCGCCACGTGGCCACGCCGATGCTGGCGGCCGGCGTCCAGGTCCGCGAGATGCGGGTCTGCGGCGGCCCGGCCCGGAGCGCCGTCTGGAACCAGATCAAGGCGGACGTGACCGGGTTCTCGGTCGCGGTCCCCGGCGTCCTCGAGACGGCCGTCGTCGGGAGCGCGATCCTGGGCGCCTGCGCCATCGAGGCCTACCCGGATCTGCCGGCCGCGATCGCCGCGATGACTCGCATCGACCATCGACTCGAGCCGAACGCCGAGCTCGCGCCGACCTACGACGCGCCTGTTCGAGGCGTACGTGGCGCTCTATCCGGCGACGGCCCCGATCCTGCGGCCGCTCTCGGGGCCGTCGGCATGACCACGGCACCCGCGGCGCCATCGCGCTGACCGGCGTCGGTGTCGACGTTCCCGACGCGCGAGGACGGGCCGCTGGTCGCCCTCGACGGCGTGGACCTGGCGATCGCGAGCGGCGAGGTCGTCGCGCTCATCGGCCCGAACGGCTGCGGCAAGTCCACGCTCCTGCGGGTCATCGCCGGGCTGCTGACGCCGGCGGCCGGGGCAGCCGCGCTGGACGGCGCCCCGATCACCGGACCGGACGCCGCGCATCGGCCTCGTCTTCCAGGAGCCGCGCCTGCTGCCATGGCGGACGAGCGCGGACAACATCACGTACCCGCTCGAGCTCGACGGCTGGCCCGCCGACCGCCGCGCCGCCCGCCTGGCCGAGCTGATCGACCTCGTGCAGCTCGACGCGTCCGCCGTCACCGCGCGACCGTCCGAGCTGTCCGGCGGCACCCGCCAGCGCGTCGCGCTCGCCCGGGCGCTGGCGCTCTCGCCCGAGGTGCTGCTGCTCGACGAGCCGTTCAGCGCGCTCGATGCGATGACCCGCGAACGGTTCGACCTCGAGCTCCTGCGGCTCTGGGACCAGCGCCGAGACGACGATCGTCATGGTCACCCACAGCATCCCCGAGGCGGTGCTCGTCGCGGACCGCGTCGTCGTCATGTCGCCGCGTCCGGGTCGGATCGCCGCGGAGATCGCGGTCGACCTGCCGCGGCCGCGGACCCTGGCCCAGATGGACACGCCGGCCGCCACCGCGACGATGGCCCGGGTCCGCGAGCACCTGGAGGTCGCGGCATGACCCAGGACCGCCTCGTGACCCGCTCCAGCGTCCTGACCGTCCTCGGCGCGCTCGTCGTCTTCCTGCTCGTCTGGCGCGCGATCGTGTTCATCGGTGGCTACCCGCCGTTCATCCTGCCGACGCCGGAGGCCGTCTTCGGGCGGTTCGTCGGCGCGATCGCGCGACGGCATCCTCTGGCCGCACTTCGTCACGACGCTCGCGGAGGTCGCGCTCGGGTTCGCCGTCGGGGCCGACCGCCGGGCTCGTCATCGGCTACGTGCTCGCGCGCAGCGCGCTCGTGGAGCGGCTCGCGTCGCCGTACCTCGTCGCCGCCCAGGCGGTCCCGATCCTGGCCATCGCCCCGCTGCTGGCCCTGTGGTTCGGGCCGGGCCTGCGTCAGCAAGGTCGTCATCTGCTCGCTGATCGTGTTCTTCCCGGTCGCCATCTCGACGATGGTCGGCATCCGGTCCGTGGATCCGCGCCTGCTCGAGCTCGGCCGGAGCCTGCGGGCGACGCCCCGCCAGGTCCTCACGACCCTCGAGATCCCGGCCGCCCTGCCCGAACATCCTCGGCGGGATGCGCGTCGGCGTGACCCTCGCCGTGGTCGGCGCGGTCGTCGGGGAGTGGGCCGGCGCCGAACGTGGGCTCGGCGTCCTCATCAACCTCGCGCGCGGCTCGCTGTTCGATATCCCGCTCATGTTCGCCGCGCTGCTCACGCTCGCCCTCATGGGCATCGTCCTGTACCTCGCCGTCGTCCTCGTCGAGCGCCAGCTCGTCGGCGTTCGATGACCCGTCGTCCCACCCTCGTCACCCATCACCGCCTGGAGGTCCTCGTGTCGTCATCGCGTTCCCGCTTCGCCGTCTTCGGTCTCGCTCGTCGCCTTCGTCGTCGCCGCGTGCGGCGGCGGCGCGGCGTCCGTCGCGTCGCCCGGCAGTCGCCGCCCCGAGCGCCGCGCCGTCCGACGACGTCAGCAACGAGCCGAGCCTCGAGCCCGTCGCGCTGACCGTCGGCCTCGGCTACATCCCGAGCGTCCAGTTCGCGCCGTTCTACCTCGCCGAGCAGGAGGGTCTGTACGAGGCGGCCGGCCTGACGGTCACGTTCCAGAACAAGATCGATCCGGACCTCGTCGCGCTCGTCGGCGCGGGCAGCATCGACGTCGGCATCTCGCGACGGCACGAGCGTCATCCCGGCGGTCAGCCAGGCCATCCCGATCCAGTACATCGCGACGATCTACGGCAAGTTCCCGAACGTCGTCTTCGCCAAGGACGTCGACCGGGATCAAGACCGCGGCGGACCTCAAGGGCCGCAAGATCGGCACGCCGGGTCGCTACGGCTCGGGCTGGATCATGCTGCAGGCCCTGCTGGGCTCCGCGGACCTGACGACCGACGACGTCGAGATCGTCGAATACCCGGACTTCACCCAGCGCATCGCCGTCGAGCAGGGCGCGGTGGACGCCGCGACCGGCTTCTCGAACAACGAGCCGGTCCAGCTCGAGCTCGGCGGCGACCCGGCCACGATCCTGCGCATCGACGACATCACGCCGCTGCCCGGGCCCGGGCCTGATCGCCGGCACCGCGGCGCTCGAGACGAAACACGACGCCATCTCGGCGTTCGTCGCCGCTACCCTCCAGGCGATGGAGGAGATCAAGGCGAACCCGGAGGCGGGCCTGGATGCGGCGATCGCGGCCGTGCCCGAGCTGGCGGCCGATCGCGCCGGCCAGCTCGCCGTGCTGGAGGCCACCATCGACTCGTGGGAGGGGCCGGTCCAGGCGGAGTTCGGCCTGGGCGCCATCGACCAGGACGGCTGGATCGCCTCGATCGACTACCTGACGACGCTCGGGCTCGTCCCGAACCCGGTCGTCGTCGAGGACGTCGTCCGGACGGACCTGCTGCCGGGAGGCGACTGACCGTCGTGCTGGGCGGCATCCGGCCGAGCGGGCAGCGGCGGTCGTGGTGGCTGCGCGAGGCGCTGGCCGCCGAGGCGGCTGTCGCGCCGCACCTGGCCGGTGCCGCGCCGCCGTTGCGCGGCTCGACCACGGCCGACGTCGTCATCCTCGGGGGCGGCTACACCGGGCTGTGGACGGCGTATCGCCTGACGGAGATCGCCCCGAGTGCCCGGATCGTGCTGCTGGAGTCGGACATCTGCGGCGGCGGGCCATCCGGGCGGAACGGCGGGTTCGCCACCGGCTGGTGGGATGAGCTGCCGACGCTGATCGAGCGGCACGGGGAGGCCGGGGCCGTGGCGATCGTGCCGGGCCATGGACGACGCGGTGGACGCGCTCGGGTCGTGGTCCGCCGAGCACGGGGTGGACGCCTGGTACCGAAAGGCCGGTTCGATCTCGGCCAGCGCCGCGCCGGCCCAGGACGACGGCTGGGTCGAGGCGGTCGAGGCGTGCCGGGCGGTCGGGGAGCCGGACCGGCTGGTGGCGCTGTCGCCCGACGGAGGTATCGGCGCGGGTGGCGTCGCCGGTGTTGCGCGCCGGGGCGTTCATGCCGGGTGCCGCGACCGTCCAGCCGGCGGTGCTGGCGCGCGGCCTTCGGCGGGTCGTCCTGGAGCGTGGCGTCGAGATCCACGAGGGCACGACCGTCGACGGAGCTCGACGGGGAGCGTCCCGGCTGGCTCGGCGGGGTGGGTGCGGGTGCGCGTCGGGCGCCGGCGGGTCGAGCCGGTCGTGGCCGCTGCGCCCGGTCCGCGTCCGGACGACCTCGGCGGCTGGCGACGGGCAGGTCACGGCGGGCTCGGCGGTCGTCGCGCTCAATGCCTGGGCGGCGGCGTGGCCGTCGTTCGGACGTCGGCTCGTGACGTGGTCCAGCTACATCGTCCTGACCGAACCGATCCCGGACCGCCTCGCCGACATCGGCTGGACCGGCGGCGAGGGCCTGGCCGATGCCCGGTTCACGCTGCACTACCTGCGGACGACGCCGGACGGCCGGATCGCGATCGGCGGTGGCGGGGGCCGCGCCGGGTTCGGCGGTCGCATCGGGCCCGCGTTCACGGACGATGCCCAGTCCACGGCCCGCGCCGCGGCCGGGCTGCGGCGCCTCTTCCCGTCGCTGCGCGACGTCCGCATCGAGGACGCCTGGGGCGGTCCGATCGACATCACCGCGGACCACCTCCCGGCCTTCGCGTCCGTCCCGGGCCGCCCGATCCACTACGGGCACGGGTACTCGGGGAACGGGGTCGCGCCGTCCGTCGTGGGCGGGCGGATCCTGGCGGCCCTGGCCGTGGAGGCGTCGGAGGACCCGGCCCTGGCCCTGCCGCTGGTCGGGCGTGCGTGCCGCGGGCGTTCCCGCCGGAGCCGTTCCGGTACGTCGGCGCCCGGGTCGTCCGCGAGGCGATCGTCCGGCGCGAGCAGCTCGAGGAGCAGGAGCGGCCGGTCAACCCGATCCTGCGCGAGGTCACGCGCCTCCCGAAGCGGATGGGCTACCACCTCGGGATGGACTAGGCGGACCGGACGGCGCGTCGGCGCGCGTCGCCGGCACGCTCACGCTCGGGTCTGAGCGGGAATGGGCCGTTTGGTGTAGGATTCGATACCCCGCCGGTCACTCCTGTGCATCGGCGATTCCGTCCCCGGTCCCGTGCAGGAGTCCCTGTGAACAGTCGCCCGCCTGTCAAGCCCGCCAATGGCGCCGTCGAGCCGTTCAAGCACGTCATCGACGAGTACAAGCACCAGGCCCAGACGATCACCTGCACCTGCGGCTGGCACGGAAGCTCGGCGACGATCGACCGGACCGGCTCCGAGTGGACCGCCCACCTCATCGAGGTTCGCGGCAAGAAGCGCTAGGGCGCCGCGGACCGACCGATCCGCCCGCTCCCGCAGCTCGACCGACGCTCGGCGGGCCCTCGGGCCCGTGCTAGCATCGCCCCCGTCGTGAGCGCTCTCACTCGACGGACCGGAACCCCGACCCGCACCCACGCTGCCGCCACGCGGCCCGTTCACGCTGCGTGCCCGCCTCCTGACGCCCCTGGCCGACGGCGGATCGCGCCACGAGGCCGACGGACTCCTCATCGTGGACGCCGCAGGTCGGATCGCCTTCGCGGGCGCCGCCGGCGAGCGCCCCGACGACGCGGCCACCGCCATCGACCTTCGACCGTGGGTCCTGCTGCCCGGGATGGTCGACCTCCACGCCCACCTGCCGCAGCTCCCGAATGCCGGGTCTCGGTGCCGGGCTGGACCTGCTGACCTGGCTCGATCGCTACATCTTCCCGCTCGAGCGCGACTTCGACGAGGCCGCCGCCGAGCGCCTGGCGCCCGTCGCGTGGCGGGCGTTCGCGGCCGCCGGCACGACGACGGCCCTCGTCTACGGCGCGGTCTACGAGGCGAGCCTGGACGCCTCGTTCCGGGCGGCCGAGGCGCACGGGATCCGGGCGATCATCGGCAAGGTGATGATGGATCGGGGCACGTACGACCCGGTCATCAAGCCCGTCGGCGATCCTCGAGCAGACGCTGCGCGAGTCGGCGGACCTCATCGCTCGATGGCATGGGCGGGACGACGGGCGGCTGCGGTACGCGGTCACGCCGCGGTTCGCCATCTCGTGCTCGGCCGAGCTGCTGCGCGAGTCGGCGGCGCTGGCCGCCTCGACCGGCGCGTACTGGCAGACCCACGTGTCGGAGGATCGCGGCGAGATCGCCGAGGTCGCGCGGCTCTTCCCCGAGGCGATCGACTACGTCGACGTCTACGACCGGGCCGGCGGGCTGGGCGCAGCGGACCGTGCTGGCGCATGCCGTGCACCTGTCCGATCGGGAGCTGGCACGGCTCGTCGAGACCGGCACGCACGTGGCGCACTGCCCGGCGTCGAACCTGTTCCTCGCGTCCGGGCGTGATGCCGCTCGCGCGATACCGGGCGGCGGGGCTGTCGATGGGCCTCGGCTCGGACGTGGCGGGCGGCCCGGACCTGTCGATCTTCACGGCGATGCGGGTCGAGCTTCTACGCCCAGAACGCGTTGCGCGTCGGCGGGCTGGCCGGCGACCCGGCCCCGACGCCGCTCGACTGGCTCCGGATGGGCTCGCTCGATGGGGCGCGGGCGCTCGGCCTCGATGACGCGATCGGGTCGCTCGAGGCCGGCAAGGAGGCCGATGTCATCGCGGTCGATCCGTCGTACGTGGCGGCCGTGCCGGGCGCATCGGACGACGACCCGGAGGACCTCGCCTCGCGGCTGATCTTCCGCGCCCACCCGGACATGGTCCGCGGCGCCTGGGTCCGCGGCCGGCGCCTGGAGGGCCCGGGCGCCCGCGGGTAGCGCCCTGGTCTAGTCGCGCGTGCGCGGTCGTCCTCCGCGGCGGTCTCGGCGAGGGTGCGCCGAAGGCTCGATGGCAGGATCGCGAGCTCGGCGGCGCGCTCGAGATAGTCGACGAGGATCGCTTCATCGATGTCGATCTCGGGCTCGAAGGTGAAGTAGCGGAACTTCTTCAGCCGCTCCTGGGCGCCCTGGAGGAGATGCTCCGGGTCGGCGAGCAGCGTGCCGTGCTCGAAGCCGAGGTGGATGTGCTTCGCCTCCGGGCCGATCCAGGCGAAGTTCCGGACCCGCTCGCCCATCCGGCAGCGAGTAGGCGATCCAGCGCCATCCCGGTCGGACCGTCTCGACGCTGCCGGGAACGGTCGCGAGGACGAGCGAGCGCAGGGTCCGTCCCGTCTCACGGATCGCCGGCGGGAACGCGTCGAGCAGGGATTCGGCGGGCGGCTGGTCGTCCATCTCCGCATGATGGCGCAGCAACGCGCCGGTCGACGTCGCCGATCCTGCTCGGCTCCGTTATGGTCGCCGCGATGACCGCCGGAGCCGCCCCACCACCGCCGACCGCTTCCTCGCCCACGCGAGGCGTCGTCGAGATCCTCGCGGCGGCCGTGCTCTTTGGCACGACAGGAACGACGGCCTCGTTCGCGCCGGTGGCCGCGACGCCGGTGTCGATCGGGTCCGCCCGTCTGGTGATCGGCGGGCTTGGCATCCTCGCGGCCTTACCGTGGCTCGGCGGCAGCCGCGCACGGCCATCGGCCTGTGGCGCGACCCGTGGAGCTTCGTTGCCGGCGTGATGGTGGCGGGCTACCAGCTCGCCTTCTTCGCCGGCGTATCGCTGGCGGGGGTCGCGCTTGCCACCCTGGTGACCATCGGCAGTGGTCCGGTCCTCGTCGGTCTCCTCTCGTGGGTCCTCCTGCGCGAGCGGCCCACGGCGTCCTGGTGGACCTCGACCCTGATCTGCATCGCCGGACTGGTCGTCTTGACCATCGACGGCGCGATCCAGCCGAACGTCGATCTCGCCGGCCTGGCCTTCGCGCTGCTCGCCGGGGCCTTGTATGCGGCCTACACGGTCGCGGCAAAACGCCTGATGCATCTCGGGACCTCGCCGACGGTCGCCATGGCCTCGATCTTCAGCCTCGGCGGTCTGTTGCTTGCGCCCGTGCTGTTGGTCACTGGGTCGGCCTGGCTCGCGTCGATCGATGGCGTGGCTGTCGCGCTGTGGCTCGGACTCGCGACGACCACCTTGGCGTATCTCCTCTTCGGTCGCGGTCTCCAGGTCCTGCCGGCCGGACCAGCGGCGACGCTCGTGCTCGCGGAGCCACTCGTCGCGACGGTCCTGGGTGTCGGCTTGCTCGGGGAGCGCCTTGGCGTGATCGGGTGGCTCGGAGCGGGCCTCGTGGCCGCCGGGCTGGGACTGCAGGGTCTGGCATCGACGCGTGGCCGGTCCGGTACCGAGGCGAACGTCGTGGAGGCCGCGCTTCCTTGATCCGCGCGGATGATCGTGAGGACCGACCTCGCGGTGGGATATGGTCCGGCGCATGCAGCTGGACCTGCTCATCACGGGCGGCACGATCGTCGATGGGACCGGCGCGCCCGGGCGTCCGGGGAGTGTCGGCGTCCGCGGGGAGCGGCTCGAGCTCCTGCCCGCCGGACCCGGCACCGCCAGCCTGATGCCGCCGACAGTCATCAAGGCCAGGACATCGCGCCCGCACCGCGCCACATCGATGCGACCGGGCTGGTCGTCGCGCCCGGGTTCATCGACCTGCACAGCCACGGCGGCCTGACGATCCTCGCGGAGCCGCAGCACGAGCCCAAGGTCCGCCAGGGCGTGACGACCGAGGTCGTCGGCGTCGACGGCAACGGGTTCGCGCCGTTCGAGCACAAGGCCGACCTCGAGGCCTTCGTCGAGCTCGACTCCGGCCTCGACGGCCGCCCCGACATCGACTACGACGTGGAGCACCGTCCAGAGCTACCTCGGCCGGTACGACGGCACGGTCAGCCTCAACGTCGCCACGCTCATCGGCAACTCCGCGCTCCGGATCGGCGCGATCGGCTGGGACGACGAGCCCGCCGACGCCCGCGACCCTGGACCGGATGCGCGGCCTGCTGCGCGACGGCGATGGCCGAGGGCGCCGTCGGCCTGTCGCTCCGGCCTCGACTACCCGCCCGGCAGCTACGCCACGACCGAGGAACTCGCCGCGCTCACCGAGGAGGCCGGTCGGGCCGGCGGCTTCTATCACACCCACGTGCGCTACCCGCTCGGCGACCGCTACCTCGACCCGTTCCGCGAGGCGATCGAGATCGGCCGGCGTGCCGGCGCGCCCGCCCACATCACCCACTTCTACCACCGCCAGACGCATCCCGGGCGGACCCGAGGCGCTGCTCGCGCTGGTCGACGACGCGCGCGCCGAAGGCCTCGATGTCACCTTCGATACCTATCCGTCCGAGTGGGCCAGCACGCGCCTGCTCATCCAGCTGCCGGGCTGGATCCAGGCCGGCGGCCCGGGACCGCTCAAGGCAGCGCCTCGCCGACGCGACCGCCCGCGACCGGCTGCGCGCCGAGTTCACGACGCGTGGCGCCTCCTACACCGGGCCGGGCGGCTGGTCCGACCTGCGGCTCGGGGCGTTCACGCCACCCGGACAACCTGCGCTGGGAGGCCCGGACCCTCGCCGACGTCATGGCCGAGACCGGGCCACGACGCGGTCGATGTCATCTGCGACCTGCTGCTGGCCGAGCGCCTCGGCGTCAACCAGGTCACGAGCGGGCCGTGGTCCGAGACGCTTCGGCCGTTCGTCGTGCACCCGCATCGGGATGGTCGGCACGGACTCGACGTTCATCGGCGCCAAGCCGTCGCCGCGGACCTACGGCAGCTTCCCGCGGATCCTCGGCCAGTTCGTGCGCGACGAGGCGCTCATGAGCCTCGAGGAGGCGATCCGCAAGATGACCTCGGCGCCGGCCGCGCGGCTCGGCCTGACGCAGCGCGGGACGCTCCGGGACGGGGCCTTCGCCGACATCGTCGTGTTCGATCCGGCCACGGTCCGCTCCACCGCGACCTACGACGAGCCGCGCTCGTACCCGGTCGGGATCTCGCACGTGGTCGTCAACGGGACGCTGGTCGTGGACGGCGGCGTCCACACGGGCGCGACGCCCGGCCGCGGGATCCGGCTCGGCCGGGACTGACGCGGACTAGTCCCGAACGCGGGCTCCATGCCGGTGGTCGGGCCGCTGGCGGTGCCAGCTCGCGGGACCGCTGGCCGCGCCACCGGCGCCACTCGCCGGGCCGCCCGGCAGGTCCTGCTGGTTGGCCGCGCGATGCATCTCGGCGAACATCCGCGACGCGGCCACGACCTGGGCCTCGGCCAGCGACGACTCGCGTGGCGCTGGCCCAGCCGATCGCGAGGCGCAGCGACACCGCGCCGGACTCCAGCCACAGGTCGCACGCCGTGCGGACCCGCTCGACGTAGTTGATGGCCTGGACCTCGTCGGTCTCGGGCAGCAGCACGCCGAACCGGCCCGTGCCCAGGCGGGCGACGTGGTCGGCGGTGCGGGCGTTGCGGCGAAGCGAGTCGGCCACGGCCGGCACGAGCCGGTCGATCGCGGTCTCACCGAGTCGGTCGACGAGCCGGTCCAGCCCCTCGACCTCGACCATGACGATCGTGGCGGGCCGACGGTAGCGCTGGATCCGCTGGTCCTCGTCGGCGACGAGCCGGGCGAACGGGACCGGGCAGCAGCAGGCCGGTCAGGGCATCGGTGTACATCCCGGCGCCCGGTGCCGGTTCGATGGTCCGGGCCACGCCAGGCGCTCCGAAGCCGGCCGTTCGCGAGGGCGTCCCAGTGGCCGCACCGGCAGCCGCCGCGGGCGCGGCTGCTGTCCTGGCGACGGCGTCGAGCGGCCAGGACGAGGGCGACGAGGATGAGGACGACGTTCGCGATGACGACGATGACGAGGAGCGCGGAGAGGACTTGCTGCGGATCCATGGTCCGGATGACTCCAAGATGATTGCGTGGGCCAAGGACGCTCGATGATAGGGGTACTAGTGCGGCAAAACGGCCAAACCAGTACCCCGTAGTACGACTTCCCGGTGCCCCTCCGCAACGCGGAGGACCGTCCGGTGGGGTCCGGTCCGGACTGGTGTGCGCGCCGCCCGGATCGGTCCGGGCCGGTCGACGCCCGGTTCGGGGATGTATCCTCGGCGGCCAGAGGAGGATCGCCCCCGAATGACGACCCGGACCGAGTCGCCCGGCGCCATCGTCATCCAGCCCGGCACGATCGTACCCGGCCGCGCCCGGGGCGTCGCCCCGCTCCGTCGGGAGGGCCCGTCCAAGCTGACCGGGGCCGCCAAGTACGCCGACGACCTCGTCTTCCCGGGCGCCTGGTACGGCGCGACGATCCGCTGCACGGACGCGCACGCCCGCCTGATCGCCATCGACCTCGACCCGGCGTTCGACTGGTCGTCCGTCGTCGTCGTCACCGCGGCCGACATCCCGGGCGACAACATCGTGAGCTCGATCAAGTCGGACCAGCCGATCCTCGTCCCGGTCGGTGGCGAGATCCAGCACCACGCCGAGGCGCTCGCGCTCATCGCGGCCCCGGATCGCGGCACGTTGCGAGCCGCCCGCCGGCACCTGCGCGTCCGGACCGAGCCACTCCCCGCCGTGTTCGATCCGCTCGAGTCGGACCACGTGTTCGCCACGTACGCTCGTCGGTGCCGGCCGACGTCGATGGCGCGTTCGCCGGCGGCGGACCTCATCCTCGAGGGCGAGTACCGCGTCGGCCACCAGGAGCAGCTCTACATCGAGAACAACGCGATGATCGCCGTGCCTCGCGAGGACGGTGGCGTCGCGGTCCACGGCTCGCTCCAGTGCCCGTACTACGTGCACGCGGCGCTCAAGCGCGGCCTGGCGCTCAGCGACGAGCAGGCGCAGGTCGTCCAGGCGGAGACCGGCGGCGGGTTCGGTGGCAAGGAGGAGTTCCCGTCGGTCATCGCGCTCCACGCGTCCCTGCTGGCGGGGAAGGCCGGGCGCCCGGTCCGGATGATCTACGACCGCCACGAGGACATCGCCGCGACGACGAAGCGCCACCCGGCGATCGTCCGCCACCGGACCGGCGTGACCCGTGACGGCCGGCTCGTCGCCCAGGACATCGAGGTCGTGATGGACGGCGGCGCGTACTGCACGCTCACGCCGGTCGTCCTGTCGCGCGGCGCGCTGCATGCCGGCGGCCCGTATCGCTGCCCGAACGTCCGGATCCGCGCCCGGGCGACCCGCACGAACACGCCGCCGAACGGGGCGTTCCGCGGATTCGGGGCGCCGCAGACCGAGTTCGCGGCCGAGACCCACCTCAACCGGATCGCCGAGGCGCTCGGGATCTCGCCGCTCGAGATCCGCCGGCGCAACGTCTACGTCCCGGGCGACACGACGCCGACCGGCCAGGTCCTGCGCGACAGCGTGGCCGGCGAGGAGGTCCTCGAGCGCGCCGCCGAAGCCTCCGAGTTCGAACGACTGCGGTCCCGACTGGGCTCCGCGCGGTCGGGCCGGGTCGGGTCCGGCATCATCCCGGGCTCGGCGCTGCGGACCGGCGTGGACCGGGTCGCCAGCGGGATCGGCCTCGCGCTCGCCTGGCACGGGGCCGGGTTCACGGGCTCGGGCGAGGTCCATCTCGCGTCGGTCGCGTCCATCGAGCTCACGTCGGCCGGCGCGATCCGCATCCTGACCGCCTCGACCGAGATGGGGCAGGGGACCAAGACGATCTTCCCGCAGCTCGTCGCCGACGCCCTCGGCGTCACGTACGACGAGGTCGAGATCGCGCCGCAGGACACGGCCATCGTGCCGGACTAGCGGGCCGACCGTCGCCAGTCGCACGACGATGGTCGTCGGCGGGCTGCTCATCCAGGCCGCGGGCCGACTCCGCGCCGAGGTCGAAGCCGCGACCGGCGGCCGATTCGCCGACACGTACCGGGCGCACGCCGCGGCCCACGGCCCGATCCGCATCGACCAGCGCTTCGAGCCGTACCCGGGCGTCCCGTTCGACGACGCGACGTACACCGGCGACGCCTACCCGGCGTTCGGCTGGGCGGCGTGCGTCGCCCGCGTCGACGTCGATCTCGATACCGGCGAGGTCCACGTCCGCGACGTCGTCGCCGCCGACGACATCGGCCGGGTCGTCCATCCGGTCCTCGCCGAGGGCCAGGTCGAGGGCGGCACGCTGCAGGCCGTCGGCTACGCGACGGTCGAGGAGATCAAGCTGCGCGACGGCCGCTACCTCAACGACCGGCTGGCGACGTACATCATCCCGACCGCGCTCGATGCGCCGCGGATCTCGACGATCCTGGTCGAGGCGCCGTTCACGGCCGTGCCGCATGGCGCCAAGGGGGTCGGCGAACTGCCGATGGACGTCGGGGCGCCCGCGGTCATCGCCGCGATCGCCGACGCGACCGGGGTCTGGATCCACGACCTGCCGGCGAGCCCGGAACGGATCCTCGCCGCGATGGCCGGCTTGCCGGAGGTGGCCGGGCTGCGGCCCGGAGCGTCGGAGCCGGCCGCACCGCGGTCGGCGGCTGGCGGGGCCCAGGCGTGAGCGTCTACCGGTTCACGCTCAACGAGGCGGCCACCGAGGTGGACGTCCCCGGGATGCGCCGGCTGCTCGACGTCCTGCGCGAGGAGCTCGCCCTCACCGGCACGAAGGAGGGTTGCGGCGAGGGCGAGTGCGGCGCGTGCACGGTCCTGCTCGATGGCGCGCCGGTCGATGCCTGTCTCGTCCCGATCTGCCAGGTCGATGGTGCGACGGTCCGAACGGTCGAGGGACTCGGACGCGGCCGAGCGAGGCGGGCGCGGGCGCCGGGACGGACGGCGTGGCCGGGCTCGATGCCCTCCAGCCGGCGTTCCTCGAGACGGGCGGCGCCCAGTGCGGGATCTGCACGCCCGGGATGCTGATGTCGGCTCGCGCCTACCTCGATGCCGGCGGCGGTCCGGACGAGGACGCGATCCGCGACGCGATCGCCGGCAACCTGTGCCGCTGCACGGGCTACACGAAGATCATCGATGCCATCGCGCTGGCCGCCCGCGACCGAACAGGAGGCATGGCATGAGCCAGGACACCGAACGCATCCCGGTCCCGACGAACGGCACCGGTCCGAAGCCGCCGCGCGGCGACGGGACCCGCCACGCCCACCGGACCCACCACCGAGCGGCGCGGCGCGACCGTCGATGTCGTGCCGCGCGACCAGACCGTCGCGTTCACGCCGAACCAGCTCGCCGCCGGCTTCGGGATCGTCGCCGGCCTGCTGTTGCTGTTCGTCGGGGCGCGCCGCCGACGCGGCGGCAAGTAGCGGCGCGAGACCCGACCAGCGATGCCCGTCGAACCGCCCGTCGTCAGTCCCGCGTCCCTGCGCGAGGCGTACCAGGCCATGGCCGACTCGCCGCCGGCCAGGCCCATCGCCGGTGGCACGGACCTCATGGTCGCCCTGACCGGGGAACTGGGTGAGCCGCCGGCCCGGACCGTGGACCTGTGGCGGCTCGACGAGCTGCGCGGGATCGCGCTCGGACGGCGACGAGATGACGATCGGTGCGCTGACGACGTACTCGGTCATCCGGTCGATCGGCGCTGTGTCGCGAGCATCTCCCCGGGCTGGTCGAGGCGGCCGGGACGATCGGGGCGGCCCAGATCCAGAACCGCGGGACGCTCGGCGGCAACATCGCGAACGCCTCGCCGGCCGGTGACACGCTGCCGGTCCTGCTCGCGATGGACGCCTCGTTCGTCCTCGGCTCGGTCCGTGGCGAGCGCACGGTCGCGGCCGCGGACTTCTGGACGGGCTACCGCCAGACGGCCCTCGCCGCGGACGAACTCGTCGTGCGGATCCGGATCCCGCTCGCGGGTGGCCAGGAGGTCCGCTACCGCAAGGTCGGGACCCGCCGCGCCCAGGCCATCAGCAAGGTCGTGCTGGCCCTCGCCTGGCGCGAGCGGCCCGGCATCACGGGCTGGACCAGCGTGCGCGTGGCGCTGGGCTCCGTGGCGGCGACGCCGATCCGGGCGCGTGCCACGGAGGCCGCCATGGACGGCCGCTCCCCGAACCCGGAGACCGCCGACCTCGCCGCCGAGACCCTGGCCGGCGAGATCCACCCGATCGACGACGTCCGCTCGACCGCCGAGTACCGCCGGATCGTGGCGGCGCGGGTCCTGCATCGGCTCATCCGCGAGGCCGGCGGCTGGTGAACCGGGCGGCCATCCCGCTCGACGCGCCCACGGACGACGCGTTCGAGGCCGCCATGGCACCGCTGTTCGAGGGCGCGCCGCGATTCCTCGCGCGGCTGTCGGCCGCCAGGCCATTCGGGAGCTCGGACGAGCTGTTCGAGCGAGCCCGCGCGATCGCCCATGCGATGCCGGAGGCGGAGCAGCTCGAGCTCATCGACGCCCACCCGCGACTCGGGGCGCCGCCCGGCACGGTGTCGGCCATGTCCTTCGTCGAGCAGGGCTACGCCGACGCCGACGCCGGACGTGCGGTCGCCGATCCGGTCGATGTCGCGGCCGAGCTGGAACGGCTCAACGCCGGATACGAGGCCCGCTTCGGGTTCCGCTACTGTGTCTTCGTGGCCGGCCGACCGCGCGAGGCGCTGCTGCCGGACATGACGGCGGCGCTGGACCGCGACCGTGACGCCGAGATCCATCGGGCGCTCGACGCCGTCGTGGACATCGCGCGCGACCGGGCCTCCAGGCCGGCCATCGGATCGAGGTGACGACGTGATCGAACTCGGCAGCCGCTCGATACGGCAAGGCCGGCGTCCGCCTGATGCGGGTCGATCGCTCGACGACGCCCCACCGCGTTCGCGACCTGACCATCGCGATCGCCCTCGAGGGCGACTTCGTGGCCGCGCACACGGACGGCGACAACACCCTGGTCGTGGCCACGGACACGATGAAGAACACGGCCTACGCGTTCGCCAAGGACCATCTCGGCGGCTCGATCGAGGCGTACGGGCTGGCCCTGGCCGAGCACTTCCTGGCCGTCCCGCAGGTGGACCGCGCCACCGTCAACGTCCGCGAGCACGCCTGGCGGACGATCGCGGTGGACGGCACGCCGGCGCCGCGATGCGTTCGTCCGGAGCGGGGAGGGGACGCGGGTCGCGACCGTCGTCGGCGACGGGCGCCGGCGTGAGTCGTCGAGGCCGGCGTGGAGGACCTCATCGTCCTCAAGACGACCCGCTCGTCGTTCAGCGGCTTCCCGCGCGACGCGTACACGACCCTGCCCGACACGGACGACCGGATGGCCGCGACGAAGCTGACCGCGATCTGGCGCTACGGCTCGCCCGATGTCGATGCCGACGCCTCCTTCGAGGCGATCCGGACGGACCTGCTCGAGACCTGGGCGGACCACGACAGCCCGAGCATCCAGACCTCGATCTGGATCATCGCGCGGGCCATCCTGGAGCGCCACGACGAGGTCCAGGAGATCCGGATGGTGCTGCCGAACCTGCATCACTGGCTGGTCGACCTGAGTCGCCGTTCGGCCTCGAGAACGACCGCGAGATCTACACGCCGACGTCCGAGCCGTACGGGCTCATCGAGGCGACCGTGCGTCGCGGCGAGGGCTGACGTGACCGGCACGACCGACCCGACCGCGCTGCCTGACGGCGTCGAGGTCACCGGCCCGGCCGTCCCGGGCTCGGATCGGATCCTCACGCCCGAGGCGCTCGCGTTCGTGGCCGACCTCCAGCGACGGTTCGGGTCCGCTTCGGCTGGACCTCCTGAAGCGACGCGAGGAGCGCCAGGCCGAGCTGGACGCCGGCGTCCGTCCGGACTTCCTGGTCGCCACGGCCCACGTGCGCGACTCGGACTGGGTCGTCGCACCGGCGCCGCCCGACCTCGATGACCGGCGGGTGGAGATCACCGGCCCGGCCGAGCCCAAGATGATGATCAACGCGCTGAACTCCGGGGCCAAGGTGTTCATGGCGGACCTGGAGGACGCCCTCTCGCCGACCTGGGCGAACGTGATCGGCGGCCAGGCGGCCATCGCCGACGCGACCCGCGGCACGCTCGCCTTCGACTCGCCCGACGGCAAGGCCTATCGCCTGGACGACGACCGAGCCACGCTCGTCGTCCGGCCGCGCGGCTGGCACCTGATCGAGTCGCACGTGCTGGTCGACGAGGTCCCGGTCTCGGCGTCGCTGTTCGACTTCGGGCTGTACCTGTTCCACTCGGGGGCGGCGGCGATCGAGGCGGGGAGCGGCCCGTACCTCTACCTCGCCAAGCTCGAATCGCACCACGAGGCGCGGCTCTGGAACGACGTCTTCCTGCACGCCCAGGCGGCGCTGGGGATCCCGCGCGGCTCGATCCGGGCGACCGTCCTCATCGAGACGATCCTCGCGGCGTTCGAGATGGACGAGATCCTGTACGAGCTGCGCGAGCACGCCGCGGGCCTCAATGCCGGCCGCTGGGACTACCTGTTCAGTGCCATCAAGAAGTTCCGCACGGACCCGGCCATCGCCTCGCCGGACCGGGCCCAGCTGACGATGACCGTGCCGTTCATGCGGGCGTACACGGAGCTGCTCGTCCAGACCTGCCATCGGCGCGGCGGCGCACGCGATCGGCGGGATGGCCGCGTTCATCCCGAACCGGCGCGACCCGGCCGTCACCGAGACGGCGCTGGCCAAGGTCCGCGCCGACAAGGAACGCGAGAGCGGCGACGGGTTCGATGGGACGTGGGTCGCCCATCCGGACCTCGTGCCGGTCGCGCTCGAGGTGTTCGACGGCGTGCTCGGCGACCGCCCGAACCAGAAGGACCGCCTGCGCGAGGAGGTCTCGGTCGCCGCCGTCGGAGCTGCTCGACCTCACGCGTCTACGGCGGGGCCGTCACCGAGGCCGGCGTTCGGGCGAACGTCCGGGTGGCCCTCGCGTACCTCGATTCGTGGCTGCGCGGGGTCGGGCGCGGCGGCCATCGACAACCTCATGGAGGACGCCGCCACCGCCGAGATCTCCCGCTCCCAGCTGTGGCTGTGGATCACCCAGGCGGTCACGCTCGACGACGGCGCCCCGTTCACGCCGGACCGCTACGCGACGATCCGCGAGGAGGAGCTGGAGCGGCTCGGCGGCCGGTCCGTCGGGCGCCTCGTGGATGCCGTGGACCTGCTCGATCGCCTGGTCCTGGACGACGACTTCGCCGAGTTCCTGACCCTCCGGGCGTACGCGCTCGCTGGACTGAGCCGGGTTCGCGCCTCAGTCGCCGGGGGCGCCGCGCTCCACGAACCGGCCGGCGCCGCGCGTCCCGACGAACGCCCCGCCACGGATGACGGCGCGACCGCGCACGAACACGTCGCGGACGGCGCCGCGGACCTCGAGGCCCTCGTACGGCGTGTAGTCGCTCGTGTGGTGCAGGTCCGCGGCCCGGATCGTCCGGCGCGCGGCCGGGTCGAAGATGACGAGGTCGCCGTCCCGACCGACCTCGAGCGCGCCCTTGGTCGCCAGCCCGAACCGTCGCGCCGGCGTCGTCGAGAGCAGGTCCACCATCCGCTCCGGCGTGATCCGGCCGCGGGCGACGCCCTCCGAGTAGAGGATCGTCAGCAGCGTCTCGATGCCGGGCGCGCCGTTGCTGATCCGATCGAACGGCACGCCCTGGGCGGCCTCGGCCTTCTCCGTGTCCAGCCGGTCCGGGACGTGGTCCGTGGCGACGAGGTCCAGGGAGCCGTCGGCGAGGCCCGCCCACAGCGCATCGCGATCCGCGGCGGACCGCAGCGGCGGCGAGATGACGTACCGGGCGCACGAGGCGGGATCCGGATCCAGTGTACCGCTCGTCGGTCAGGACGAGGTAGTGCGGGCACGTCTCGGCGGTGACCCGGACGCCGGCCGCCTTGGCGCGCCGGACCTCGTCGAGCGCGGCCGCGGACGACAGGTGCACGACGTGGACGGGGGCGTCGGCGGCGCGAGCGAACGCGAGCGCCCGGGCCGTGGCGACCGCCTCGACGTAGGGTGGCCGGGTGGAGGCGTGGAATCGGGGAGCCACGTCGCCCGCTGGCGACGGCCTCAGTCGACGGCCGTGTCCAGCAGGACCGGATCCTCGCAGTGGACCTGGAGCATCCCGCCGCGGGCGCCCATCAGCGCCATCGCGTCGTACAGCGCCCGGTCGCCCAGGCGGAAGTCGAACACCATGAACGCCTTCGAGGTCGAGACGCCGGCATCGATGGTGGCTGGCAGCTCCGCCAGCGGGTCGTCCATCCGGCCACTGACGACGAGGCTCAGCCCGATGTCGATGGCGCTGTCCGCGTTCGTCGCCGCGAGCCACTCGCGCAGGCCGGTCAGCGAGGCTCCGCTCCGCGGCGGGCGACGAGCCGGTGCCCGGGTTGTTGAACGAGAGGAACGTGGTCGTGCCGCCGAACGCCGCCGCGACCGAGTCCTGGAAGAAGCGATCGGGCGACGCGTCCGAGGCCACCCGCGTGTGGGTGTGCGCATCGACGACCCCGGGGAGGACCAGCATCCCGGTCGCATCGATCACCTCGCGGGCCCGGTCGGCGAGGCTGCCCAGGTCCGGGTCGACGGCGGTGATCCGCCCGCCGCGGACCGTGACGTCGGCACGCCTGGACCCGCCGGCCGTCACGACCGTCCCGCCGCGGACGAGGAGATCCAGCGTGTCCGTCACCCGGCGAGGATAGCGGGGCCGCGACGCGCCCTCGCGCTAGACGCCCTTCACGGCCTCCAACAGGACGGCATCGAGCACGGGATCGCGCCCGGCCCGATAGTCCGCCGCACGTGTACGGGACCGGCAGCTCGGGCTCGATGGTGATCCGCTCGTCGTCCGGCGTGCTGATCTGCGTGGTAGCGCCGCGCGATGAAGACGGTCTGGCCGCTGTTCACGAGATCGGCCGGGTCCGTGTCGCCGTACAGGTTCGGGCTGCCGCCCATGTCCTCACCGGCGAACCACGCACCGGTCGTCCGGTCGAGCTCCGTGGCGAAGGTGGCCGCCGCCGAGAACGTCAGGCGGCCGATGAGCAGCACGAGCCGGCCAGGCCGGTCGATGGCCGGGTCCTCGAGCGTGTGCAGGAAGTGGCGGTAGGTGTGTCAGGTTGCCGCCGCCGTTGTGGCGCAGGTCGACGACGACCCGCTCGATGTCGCCCTCCTGCGACCTTGGCCAGGATCTCGTCGACGATCGGATCGATCCCGGCCTCGACCACGTTGTACTGGACGTACAGCGTCTCGCCGTCCGGCAGGACCTCCCACCACAGGGTGTCCGTGCTGGCGACTGAGCCAGAGCGGCGTGCCCGCGGGGAGGCCGATCGGTTGGCCGCCGTGCCACGTGACGTCGTCGTCGGCCAGGATCGGCTCGATGACCAGATCGCTCGTCGCGCCGGACGGGTCCTCCAGGGTGAAGGTCGCGGGACCTGGCTCGTCGATGACGCCGACGCCGGCCAGGAGCTCACTGACCCGCAGGTAGAGCGGACCGTACGCGAGCAGGTTGGACGGGTTGTCGCGGGGCGCGAGCGGGTCGGTGAGGGCCAGGACCTCGGCGATCGGCCGGCCCTCGATGGCGACGATCCTCGACCCGACGGCCGCCTCGTATGGCGCGCGGGCCCGCGTGATGACGAGACCCTCGCGGGAACTGCCACAGGGTGATCGGGTACGCGTGGGTGCCACTCCCCGGGATGAACGGGAAGATCCCCGTATGGCCTTCGCGACCGCCCCAGCCGGGCATCGTGGCGAGCCGGACGAGCTCGGTCAGGGCTTCGTCGTCGGTCATGGTCGGGATGCGGGCCTTGACCGCGTCGGCGGCCGCGACCCAGTCGGCACGAGCCATGCCGTGCCACGGGTCGGGGTGGAGCCGCTCACGCGCCTCGAGGAGGGCATCGATGTCTGCGCGCCATCCCTCGTCGCGTGACAGCGGGGTGGGGGAGGGCGTCGGCGTGTCCGTGGGCGACGCGGTGGCGCTGGGCGCCGCGGGCGACGGGGTCGCGCCGCTCAGGGCGACGCTCGGGGCCGGCGCCGGGCCACACCCGACGAGCGTGGCGAGGAGCGTGGCGGCGACCAGTGCTGTCCGCATCCGTGGCACGCCCATGTCAGGCGCTCGCCTGCATCGAATCGGCGAGGAGCGCGCCGTGGGCGTCGCGCGCGGCGGCCCCGATCGCCTTGAGCGTCGCACGGGCGGCCTCTTCATCGATGTCCAGGGCTGCGGTGAATCGGTCGTCGGCTTCGCGGAAGGCTCGGCCGGCGGCCGCGTGGGCGCGCAGACCCTCGTCGGTCAGGGCGAGCTGGTAGGAACGGCGATCGCCGGGGACGATCCGGCGTTCGGCATGGCCGCGCTCGAGCAGCATCCGAACGAAGTGGGTCATCGAGGTCGCCGGCATGCCGACCCGTCGCGCGAGATCGGTCGGAGTGTGCGGGCCCTCGTCGAACAGGACGCTGTAGACGGCGTACTCGTCGGGCCGCAGCGCCGCGCTGTCCATGGCCGCGAAGATCAGCGTCCGGACGGACTGCTCCGCGGCGAAGAGCTCGAACAGGAGCGACAGGCGCGATCCGGGAGGTGCGCATCCGGGAGATACTACCACTTGGTAGTATCTTGGCAAGGGTGCGCCGGCGAGGCGGCGCTCGTGGCGGATCACTTCCGCGTGCGTGATGACTATCGGCGGCATCAAGCCGCCGCGGCTCCGCCCGGCCGATGGACGCCGCGCGACGATGTCCTGATGACACCGACAACCATCAAGAGTCGGAACGTGACTTCCAGCGGGCAGCACCGGCCATCGCGCTGCCAGCGGGCGGCCGCCGCCGACGCTGCTAGCCCTCGACCTCGGTGATCCGGATCGGCTGGGCGCCGTCCCACAGGCAGCGGCGGCCCATCTCCCGAAGGCGGTCGTCCCAGCCCTCGTCGGGCACGACGGTCGCGAAGTGGTTCGCGGCCAGCGGCCCCACCTTCGAGGCCAGCGAGCAGCCGCCGTACGGGAAGAAGATCTCGCACTCGCTGATCCCGCCGGGATAGATCGCCAGCTGGCCGGGGGCCGGATGGGAGGTGTGGTTCTCGTAGTCGAGGTCGGGCCGGAAGTCGCCGTACGGGATCCAGGTGGACTCGCCCGTCCAGCGGCAGTGGATCAGCTTCGACTCGATCGGCAGCATCCGCCGGATGGCCTCGATCGTCCGGGGCGCGGCCGCCTCCCAGCGAGCGCTAAAGTGGAGGTCGCCGACTTCGATCCGCAACGTCGTCATCCGCGGAGGATAGCGTGGCCGCCAACCCCGAAGCACCCGCGCCCACGATCTCGACGCACGTCCTCGACACGGAGCGCGGGCATGCCGGCGGCCGGCATCCACGTGACGCTGTCCCGCATCGGCGATGACGGCAAGCCGATCCGGATGACCCAGGCCCTCACCGACGCCGACGGCCGCGTGCGCGACCTCCTCGAGCGGCCGCTGACCGCCGGCGACTACCGACTCGAGTTCCGCCTGGGCGACAAGGGCCCCGATGCCGCGGACGACGCCTTCTTCCGGCGTCTCGCGGTGGACCTGCGCGTCACGGACGTCACGCGCAGCTATCACGTGCCGCTGCTGCTCTCGTCGTTCGGGATGACGACCTACCGGGGCAGCTGACCGCGCGCGGCCGGCCAGGAGCCGCTAGCGCAGCACGACCCAGGCGTCGATGTCGACGCGCGGCCGCCCGGCCGTCCCGACCACCACGAACTTGACCGTGTGCGTGCCGTTCGCCGTCCAGCTCGTCCCGTACACGAGCAGCCGGCTCGCCGATGGCGACCGGTACAGGCTGAGCGGCCCCGACGTAGACGTCGTCGACGTAGACCCGGACGCTGCCGCGGGTCGTGCTCTTCGGGGCGACCACCGCGACCGCCCGGCCGATGAACGTGAAGCTGACCGCCGCGTTCGCCTTCGTCGCGTACTTCGTCTTGCCGCCGGACCAGCTCGAGCTCGATGACAGCGCCCAGGATCCCGTGTACGTGGCGAGGCCCGTCGTCTCCTGGAACCGCTTGGGCGTCAGCGAGGCGCCCTCCAGGTACGGCGCTGACGTTGCCGGCCCGGTCGCGGGCGCGGACGCGGAACTTGTAGGCGGTATCGATGGTGAGCGCGCGGGCGACGCTGCGCACCGTCGTGCCCGAGAGGACCGTCGTCCAGGCACCGCCGTTGATCTGCTGCTGGAGGTCGTAGCTGCGCGACCCCCGACGCATCGTCGGTCGCGGCCGGCCAGCCGATCGTGGCACTGACCGCGGACGTGCCCAGGACGCTCCCGACGGTGAGGACCTGCGTGTTCGGGGCGAACGCGGTCGGCGCCACGCCATCCAGGGCGATAGCGGGCATCGACCATCCGGCCCGTGACGGTGTCGCCGACCGTCAGCGGCAGCGACTTGCCGGACGTCAGCAGCCGCGACTTGAGGGTCGCGAGGTTGGCCGGCTCGAGCAGCGTCGGGTCCTGGCTGGCGAGCAGCGCCGCCACGCCGGCCACGTGCGGTGACGCCATCGACGTCCCATCGAGATACGCCCAGCCCGGCGACGGGTCGATGGCGTCGGCGGCCCACGTGCTCGCGATATCGACGCCCGGGCGCCGACATGTCGACCGTCGTGTGCCCGTAGTTGCGAGAAGTCGGCCAGGCCGCCGTCCTTGTCCGACGCCGCGACGGCGACGACGTTCGGCAGGTCGAACGACGCCGGGTAGCGCGGGCGACGCCATCGTTGTCGTTATCGATGCCCTCGTTGCCGGCCGAGGTCACGAACAGCAGCCCGGAGTCGGCGATGGCGTCTTTCAGGGGCTGGAAGTCGGCGGCCTGGCCGCGACCGCCCCACGAGCTGTTCGAGATGACGACCCCGAACGACTTGGCGTATTCGATCGCCTCGATCGCCTGCGACGTCAGGCCGCAGCTGGTCGCCGTTGTCGAGGAACTTGAGGGCCATGATCTTGACGCCCGGGGCGACGCCGACGACGCCCTGGCCGTCGAGCGAGGCCGCGATCGTGCCGGCGACGTGCGTGCCGTGGAAGTCCTCGTCGAAGTCGTGGACCGTGTTGTCGTCGTTGCAGAAGTCCCAGCCGTGGACGTCGTCGATGTAGCCGTTGTCGTCGTCATCGACGCCGTTCGTCTCCTTGCCGCCGCCGGACTCGCCCGGGTTGGTCCAGGCACGGGCGGCGAGATCGGGATGGCTGAAGTCCACGCCGTCATCGATGACCGCGACGGTGATCGAGGGGTCGCCCGGCGTGATCGCCTGCGCCTCGAGCGCGTCGATGTCGATGTTCGCCGTGCCGGTGGATCCGCGGATCGGCTGGCCGGTGTTGTGGAGGCCCCACAGGAGGTCCCAGTACGGTCTCGCCGGTCGGGTCGGCATGGCGGTGGAGGCGCAGGTCCGGCGTGACCGATGCGACGCGCCGGCAGGGCAGCAGCCGCGACGCCGACGGCGATGGTCGGCCGCGTGCCCGGAGGCGTCGCCGTCCGTTGAGACCGTGACGATGACCGCCGCGCACTCGGGCGCCGCGAAGCCCTGCTCCCAGGTGACGCTGGCCCGTCGTCCGCGGAGCCGTCAGTCCCAGGCCTGCCGGCGTCGGCGGCGCGGGCGGCCGGCGGGTTCGCCGCAGCGACCGGAGCCACGCTCGTGGCGACCAGCGCAAGGGCCCCCGAGAGGACCGTCAGGCGGCGCAGGACGAGGGCGGATCGAGCGAACACGGGCACATCCTACCCGCGCGCTCCGAAACCTGCGACACGCTAGCTGTCACAACCGACCCCCAACGTTCGGGTCATGGAAGCCCGCACGCTGATCCCGCTCCCGTCGCCGAACCCCGAGTCCGCCGCCTCGCGCGTCCGCGTCGAGGGCGACCGGATCGTCGTGGACCGCCTCGTCCTGCACGACCCGACGCTGGCTGCCTTCCTGGGCGAGCGGCCCGATGGACGACCGCGACGCCATCGTCGAGCGCGCCCTGCGCATCGGCCTCATCGCGCTCCAGGACGCCGGCGTGACCGTCAACGTGGATGTCGTCCGCGCCGAGTTCGAGAAGCTGGTCCGCCAGACCGAGTCGGTCAACGAGAAGGCGGCCCAGACGCTCGAGCAGACCCTGCGCCTCAACTTCGCCGACGGCGACGGCCGGCTGCCGCGCACCCTCGAGCAGTTCCTGGGCGACCGTGGCGCGCTGCGATCCATGGTGGACGAGCTGTTCGACGAGTCGAAGCGCGACAGCGCCATCGGCCGCATCGGCCGGATGCTCGAGCGCTACTTCGATGGCGACGCCTCCAAGCTCGCCGTGCTGCTGGATCCCACCCGGCTGAACTCGCCGATGCACCAGTTCCGCCAGGAGATGGGCGCCGGCTTCAAGGCCATCGAGGAACGCCTGGTCGCCATCGAAGCGGCCGCCGCCGCCCGCGGAGCCGAGCGGGCCAAGTCCGCCGCCAAGGGCGTCGACTTCGAGGATCTCCTCCAGGCGATGCTCGGCGACATCGCCCGCGGGACGGGCGACCTGCTGGACCGGACCGGCACCGAAGCCGGCGCCGTCATGAAGTCCAAGAAGGGCGACTTCGTCCTGACCCTGGACGCGCGGGTGGCGCGCGGGTGCGACCTGCGGGTCGTGGTCGAGGCCAAGGATCGGCCGCTGTCCATGCGGGCCATCCGCGACGAACTGCGCGAGGCGAAGGAGAACCGCGGCGCGGCCGTCGGGCTGATCATCTTCACCCCGGCCCACGCCCCGGCCGGTGTCGCGCCGTTCGCGGTGTTCGGGGACGACGTCTACTGCGTCGTGGACCCGGACGCCCCGGAGCCGGCGACCCTGGAGGCGGCCGTCAAGCTGGCCCGGCTGCTGGCCCTGGCGTCGCTCGCCGAGCACGAGGTCGAAGTGGATGCCGCGGCCATCGCGGCGGCGCTGACGGCGGTCCGCGAGCAGCTCGAACTGGTCCGGACGCTCAAGTCCCAGCTCACGTCCATCTCGAACGCCACGAAGGCCGTGTGGACCGGTCTGGACACGATGCGGTCCAACATCCTGGCCCGCGTGGCGGACGCCGAGGCGGAGATCCGGGCGGTGGACGTCGCCTGACCTGGTGCGGTCCGGTGGGGTCCGGAACGGTCGGCTGCTGAGTACCGGGACCACCGGGTCAGTTGGCTGATCCGGCGAACCGGGGGATACTCCCCGGGAACCGGGAGGTCCCCATGCGCCGTTCCATCGCCCTCGCCCTGCTCGCCTTGCTCATCGGTCTGCCCGTCGGCGCACCGGGCACTCTCCGCCTTGGCCGCGGAACCCACGTCCTCAGAGCCCGCTCCGAGCGTCTCCGCGGAGCCCGTCGAGCGAGCCGTCCGCGGACCCGTCCGTCGAGCCCGTCACGCCGAGCCCGTCGCGCCGGATCCGACGCGCTGACCCGACCGCCGATCCGACCGCTCCCGCCGAGGCCTCCGCGGCCCCGACCGCGACGCCAACCCCGGCCGCCACCGACCCCGCGCCCGCCACGGACCTCGCCGGTCGCCCGGACGCCACCGGCCGCTACATCGTCATGCTCAAGTCCGGCGCGGACCCGACGGCCGTCATCGCGAAGCACGCGGCGCGCGACCGGATCAAGGCGGATCGCAGCTTCGCCAAGGCCTTCCGCGGGTTCACGTCGCGGCTGACCGGCGCCCAGCGGCACGGCCCTCCTGGCCGACGCCAACGTCGCTCGCCGTCGTCCCCGACGAGGTCATCGAACTGACCGCCCAGACCATCCCGACCGGCGTCGTCCCGGGTCGGTGGCACGCTCAACCCGCTCGCGTCGATCGACGGCTCGGACAACCGCATCGACGCGGACGTCGCCATCGTCGACACCGGCATCGCGACCCACCCGGACCTCAACGTCGCCGGCGGCTACAACTGCTCCACGAGCGACCGGACCGCGTGGCGCGACGTCGAGGGTCACGGCACGCACGTCGCCGGCACCGTCGGCGCGCTGGACAACGGGATCGGCGTCGTCGGCGTCGCCCCGGGCGCGCGGGTCTGGGCCGTCAAGATCCTCAACGACGACGGGCTACGGCCTGCTGTCCTGGTACGTCTGCGGCCTCGACTGGATCCTCGCCCAGCGCGACCCGTCGGACAGCAGCCGGCCGCTGTTCGAGGCGGTCAACATGAGCGTCACGAAGGACGGTCGCGACGACAACGCCTGCGGCGCGAGCAACGCGGATCCGCTCCATGCCGCCATCTGCCGCGTCGTCGCCGGCGGGATCACGGTCGTCGCGGCGGCCGCCAACGACTCCGGCTGCCGCCAGCTTCCGGGTCCCGGCCAGCTACAACGAGGTCATCACCGGTCAGCGCCCTCGCCGACACGGACGGCAAGGCCGGCTCCCTCGGCGGGAACAAGTGCTACTCGTGGGGCGGCTACGACAAGGACGACACGTTCGCCGACTTCAGCAACTACGGCGCGGACGTCGACCTCATCGCGCCGGGCAAGTGCATCTGGTCCACGCGGCCCGGGTCCACGCTACGGCTACTCGTCCGGCACGTCCATGTCGGCACCGGCGGTCACCGGCGCGGTCGCGCTGTACAAGGCCAGCCGCCCGAACGCGACGCCGGCCGAGGTCAAGGAAGCGCTCCAGTACCTGGGCAACCTCGGCTGGAAGTCGAGCACGGACCCGGACGCGTATCACGAGAAGCTGCTCGACGTGTCGCCGGATCGGGTCGCTCGGGTCGTTCAACATCGGCATCGGGTCGGCCGACCTGACCGGCGAAGGCCGGCCGCCGTCATCGACCGTGCCGATCACCCTGACCCGCAGCTCGACGTTCTTCGAGCGGGTCAAGCTCAGCGTCACGAACGTGCCGAGCGGCTGGACCGCGCCGCCTCAACGCGACGAGCCTCATCGGCTGGACCGCGACCGCCGCGTCGATGACCGTCAACGTCCCGGCTCGGGACGCCGGCCGGTCGGTACGACCTGCGCGTCGTCGGCCACGAACCAGGGCCGCACCGACTACGTCAACGTGCCGGTCACGGTCGTCGCCGACGACCCGACGGCCGGTGCGCCGGTCGGCTACCTGACCTACGGCGTCCAGCTCGGCTCGACCGTCCAGGTCCGCGTCGCCTGGCCGGCCGCGACCGACCCGTCCAGCACGATCGCCGGCTACGAGGTCCAGACCTCGATCAACGGCGGGACGTACGGCTACACCGTCGCGACGAGCGCCAGCGTCCGCGAGGTCCTGCGATCCGGTCGGCCTCAACGGCGCGAGCTACCGGTTCCGCGTCCGCGCGAAGGACAGCGCCGGGCACTGGAGCGCGTGGGCGACGGCCGCCGCGCCGACCCGCGTCTACGTCGTCGATGACCGCAGCTCGACGCTCGTCGTACAACGGCAGCTGGGCCCGCGTCGCCTACACGTACGCCGCGAACGGCACGCTCACCGCGGTCGTCGCTGCCCGGCTCCGGCGTCAAGCTGACGTTCACCGGCCGCGGCGTCGCCATCGTGGCGCCACGGAACGCCTATCGCGGCTCGATCGACGTCTACCTCGATGGCGTCTTCGTGAAGACCGTCGTCCTCAAGACCTCGACGTCGGCCACGCGCCAGGTCGTCATCGCGCGAGCCTGGACCACGGTCGGGACGCATACGATCTGGCTGCGGGTGCGCAGCGGGAACACGTATCCGCTCGTGGAGTTCGACGCCTTCCTCGTCGACAAGTAGGGCTCGCGACCGCCGGCCGCGCTGCAAGGCCCCGCTTGCGCGCGTGCGCTAAGGTGTCGTCCCGACGACCCTGGCCGGTGAACCTGGGTCCGCTCGGCTTCTAGAGGCGGAGGTCAGTCGTGGCGCGAGCGATGTGGAAGGGGGCCATCCAGTTCGGGCTCGTCACCATCCCGGTGAAGCTCTACCTGGCGACCGAATCCAAGGGCATCGCCTTCAACATGCTCCACAAGGACGACCTGTCCCGGATCCAGATGAAGATCGTCTGCCCGGTCGAGGACGAGGTCATCTCGCGGTCGGAGACGGTCAAGGGCTACGAATACTCGCCCGGCGAGTACGTGGTCATCACGGACGAGGACCTCGACAACGTCCCGCTCAAGACCGTCCGATCGATCGAGATCGAGCAGTTCACCAAGGCCGAGCGCGACGACGCCAACGTCCGCTTCGTCAAGAGCGCCTACTACCTGGAGCCCGACAAGGTCGGCCGCAAGGCGTTCTACCTGCTGCGCTCCGTGCTCGAGGACGAGGGCCTGACGGCCATCTGCAAGGTCGTCATCAAGGACCGCGAGGCGCTGGCCGCGATCGACCCCTTCGGCGACACGATGCTCATGACCACGCTCCACTGGCCGGACGAGATCCGCTCGACGGCCGAGCTGGACCTCGGCGATGAGGAGTTCACGTTCAAGCCGGCCGAGCTGGCTGATGGCCCGGCAGCTCGTCGAGGCGATGACCGGCGACTTCGATGCCGGCTCGTACAAGGACGAGTACCGGGCCGCGCTGGAGGCCGTCATCCAGGCCAAGGTCGAGGGCAAGGAGACGGTCTCGGTCGATGCGCCCGAGGAGTCCGGCAAGCTGATCGACCTGATGGCCGCGCTGGAGGCGTCGGTCAAGTCCGCGACGACCGCGCGGACCGCCGCGGCCGGCGGCGAGCCGGTGTCCGTCGCGGAGGTCCGCGAGGCACGGGACGCGGAGGCGGCCACGGCGGCGAAGGCGGCGAAGTCGTCGGCCGCGAAGTCGTCGCCGGCGAAGGCCAAGGCGCCCGCCAAGAGCGCGACGGCGGCCAAGGCGACGGCCGAGCCGAAGCCGACGCCGAGGCCGAGGACGAGGCGCCCGCCAAGCCCGCCCGGCGCCGCAAGTCCGCCTGACCGGCGGTCGCTCCTCGACGTCGCGCCCGCCCGCGACTCGGGGGAACACCTCTCCCTGGAAGTCACTCTCGAGATGGTTCCAGACAAGCGGAACTAGTTGGCCTCCGCTGCGGCTCTCGAGATGGTTCCAGGCAAGCGGAACTAGTTGGCCTCCGCTGCGGCTCTCGAGATGGTTCCAGGCAAGCGGAATCGTGCCAGTTGACGCGCTCCGCTGCGGCTCCCGAGATGGTTCCGCTTGATCGAAACCATCGCGACAGGGTCGTTTCCGGGACCTCGTGTCCGGAGGGTCAGGCTCGCGGTCCGGCCGAGCGAGCGCCAGCGCCAGCGCCAGCGGCGATACGGCACACTGCGACCGTGCCGCTCCACGACTACCACCGCAAACGCGACTTCGCGCAGACGCCCGAGCCCGCGGGCGCCAAGGATGCGGGCGCGCACCCGCCTGACGCGCCCCACGTCCCCGCGACGAGTGGCCGCTACGTCGTCCAGCGCCACCGCGCCAGCCGCCTCCACTACGACTTCCGGCTGGAGGTCGGTGGCGTCCTCGTGAGCTGGGCCGTGCCGCGCGGCCCCACGCTGGACCCGGACCAGCGGCGCATGGCGATGCACGTCGAGGACCACCCCATCGAGTACTTCGACTTCGAGGGCGTCATCCCGTCCAAGCAGTACGGCGCCGGCGACGTGATCGTGTGGGACTGGGGCACGTGGGAGTCGGAGGCGCCCACCACGGACGCCATCACCTCGATCCCGGCCGGCGAACTCAAGTTCAAGCTCGATGGCGAGAAGCTCCACGGCCGGTTCACGATCGTCCGGACCAGCGGCCGCAAGCGCAAGGGCGACGACCCCGCCGCGCGCGCCTTCGAGGACGACGAGGGCGAGGCCTGGCTGCTCATCCACAAGCGCGACGAGGCGTCGGTCAAGGGCTGGGACGCCGAGGATCACCCGCAGAGCGTCAAGACCGGCCGCACGAACGACGACGTCAAGGCGGACCGCGACGCGATCTGGCTGAGCGAGGCCCCGGCCGCCGCCGCCGAGATCGACCTGAGCAAGGCCAAGGTCGCCCCGATGCCCGCCCGCATCGACCCGATGCTCGCGACCCTCGCGTCCAAGCCGTTCAGCGACCCGCGCTGGCTGTTCGAGATCAAGTGGGACGGCTATCGCGTCCAGGCCGTCGTCAAGGACAAGACCGTCAAGATCCTGACCCGCAACATGCACGACGCCGAGACCTACTTCCCGAGGCTCCTCTCCCCGCCGACCTGGATCGTGGCCGACGAGGCCATCGTCGATGGCGAGGTCGTCGCGCTCGACGACGCCGGCCGCCCCGACTTCGGCCTCCTCCAGGAGCGGCTCGGCCAGAAGGGCGCCGCCGGGCCTCGTCTACCAGGCGTTCGACCTGCTCTACCTCGACGGTCGGTCGCTCCTCGACGTCCCGCTCGAGGACCGCAAGCGCCTGCTCAAGAGCGTGCTCAAGGACCACCCGCGCGTCCGCTACGCCGCCCACATCGAGGGTGAGGGGCTCGCCTTCCACGCGGCGGCCGCCAGCCAGGGCCTCGAGGGCGTCGTCGCCAAGCTCCGGAACTCGCGCTACGAACCCGGCAAGCGGTCGTCCGCCTGGCTGAAGCTGAAGATCCGGCCGGAGCAGGAGTTCGTCGTCGGTGGCTGGACGCCGGGGGAGGGGAACGCCCGCGATCTCGGGGCCGTCGTCGTCGGCGTCTACGAGGGCGACGCGCTCAAGTTCGCCGGCAAGGTCGGGTCCGGCTTCGATGCGAAGACGCGCCGAGCGCTGCGCGAGCGCCTGGACGAGCTGGAGCTCGGCCCCGATGACCCGCCGTTCGATCCGGCGCCGTCGCGCGACCATCGCGGGCGGTGGGGCGGCGAGCTGAAGTCCGTCGTGTGGGTCCGTCCGGAGCTCGTCATCCGGGTCGAATCGGCCGGCTGGTCGCGCGACGGGATGGTCCGCCAGGCCGCCTTCAAGGGCATCGAGTCGGGACGCGATCCGCGCGAGGTCACGCGCGAGGTGGCGGTCGAGACGGCATCGGCCGTCAAGAAGGCCGAAGATGAGACACCGATGACGACCTCGAAGCCGACCCCGAACGAGCCGAAGGCGACTCGAGCGCCAAGCCCAAGGCCGGGATCGCGCCGAAGTCGAGGCCGCGCCGCCGCGCCCGCGTTTCCTGGCGCGACCGAGGACGAACTCGCCGCTCTCGAGGCCCTCGGCAAGGAAGGCGTCTGGCAGGTCGGTGGCGCAGGAACTGAAGCTCACCAACCTGGACAAGCCGCTGTTCCGCCCCGCGACGGACGACGCCGGCGACACGCCGATCACCAAGCGCGACCTCATCCGCTACTTCGCCCGGATCGCGCCGGTCATGCTGCCGCACCTCGCGGACCGGCCGCTCAACCTCCAGCGCTTCCCCAACGGCGCCGAGGCGCCCGGGTTCTGGCAGAAGGACATCCCGGAGACCGCCCCGAAGTGGCTGACCCGCTGGCGCGAGACCGGCGTCGACGGCCGGACGGACCGGAGCGCCAACGAGCACCTCATCGCCGACGGCGTGGCGGCCCTGTGCTGGCTCGGCAACCAGGCCAGCTTCGAGATCCACGCCTGGACCGGGAAGCTGCCCGAGCCGTGGAGCCCGACGTTCGCGCTCATCGACATCGATCCCGGCGAGAAGACGACCTGGGACGAGACGCTCGTCCTCGCGCGGCTCTATCGGACCGCGCTGGGCCACCTCGGCGTCCGCGGCTATCCCAAGACGACCGGCAAGCGCGGCATCCAGGTCTGGATCCCGATCGTGCCGAAGTACTCGTTCGAGGAGACGAGCGGCTGGGTCGAGCGGGTGTCGAAGGCCGTTGGCTCGACCGTCCCGGACCTCGTCAGCTGGGAGTGGGCCAAGGAGGCCCGCAAGGGCAAGGCCCGCCTCGACTACACCCAGAACGCGAGCATCAAGACCCTCGTCGCGCCGTATGCCGTGCGCCCGTCCCGTGGCGCCCCGGTGTCCGCCCCGATCACCTGGGACGAGCTGGACGACCCGGACCTGCGCCCGGACCGCTGGACGATCCGCACGATCGCGGAGCGCGTCGCGGAGGTGGGCGACCTGTTCGCCGCGGCCCAGACCGACGCCCAGGAGCTGCCGCCGGTCTAGCCGTCAGTACGGCGGCTGCAGTCCCGGGAACATCGGGAAGTCACGGACGTTCAGTGTCGCGACAGACGCCTCCGAGCTCGATAGCCGTCGCCGCGACGATCAGGTCTACGGCATCGATCCGATGACTGCGCCGATATGGCGCACCGAGCTGTCGCTGCGAGGTCGGCGATCGACATGCGTGACGTCGTGCCACTCGATCCGGTCGAACAAGACCGCGATGCCGCGCCACCTCGTCCGGCTTGGCGCCGACCACAGCTCGGTCCGCACGACCACCGAGCTCGCACACCGGCCCGGCCTCGGCCGCCTGCGCCAGGAACCCGAGGGCGGTCGGTCCGCTCTCGGACTGGCGTCGATGAGGACGGTGCTATCGACGATCGTCAGCGTCATCGGCTTCCGAGCCATAGTCGGGGTAGAGCTGCTTCATCTTGCGTCGCCCGGCTTCGCGCATCCCTTCGTGGATCTCGTCGATGTCGTCCCGGTCGGCCCACACGCCGGCAAACCGGTCCAGCGCCGCCTTGAACGCCTCGGCGTCCCAGGTGGGGCCCAGGTAGGTCTCGACGGCCTCGCGGATGAGATGTGAGCGCGTCGTGCCCTGTTGCTGGGCGCGCTTGTCCAGCTCGG
This sequence comes from uncultured Chloroflexia bacterium, assembly GCA_963738475.1. Lineage (GTDB taxonomy): Bacteria > Chloroflexota > Limnocylindria > Limnocylindrales > CSP1-4 > SPCO01. Next base: position 193,071 of record CAVTWU010000017.1, on the reverse strand, counting down.
TCGTCTGCGCGGTGGTGAGGTAGATCTGCGTGCGTTCCATGACGATGTATGTATACATCGTGACCGGGTGAGACGCAACCGTGGCAGGATGGCGCCGTGCCAGACGATGTCGTGACCCAGGACCCCATCACGTTGCGCTCGCCCGGGGAGGGGCAGGTCCTCGAGTTCCTCAAGCCGCTGCCGATCGCCTTCGGCGAGTCGATGTCGGACGACGAGCTGCAGCTCGAGGAGCGGCATCTCGAGCGCGACCGGGTCGTCGGCGCCTTCGACGGAGAGCTCCAGGTGGGAGTCGCCGGCGCCTACACGTTCCGGCTGACCGTGCCGGGCGGCGAGATCGGGGCCGCGGGCGTCACCATCGTCGGGGTCCTGCCGACCCATACCCGGCGTGGGGTCCTGCGACGGATGATGACCTGGCTGGTCGCCCAGGCGCGGGAACGTGGCGAGCCGGTCGCCATCCTGGGCGCCTCCGAGGCGGCGATCTACCAGCGCTTCGGGTATGGCATCGCGAGCCTGCGCAGCGAGTTCGAGATCGAGCCGCTTCGGGCCACGTTCCTGCGGCCGGTGCAGACGTCCGGGCAGTTCCGCTTCGTCGATACGGAGGAAGCGACCGCCTTGTTCCCCGCGGTCTACGACGCCGTCCGGCGGCGGACGCCCGGCGCCCTGGACCGCTGCGAGACCACCTGGCGCTGGGGCATGGCCTATGACGCCGAGTACATGCGAGCCGGCAGCGGGCCCAAGTCGATGGCCGTGCTGGAAGTGGACGGCAAGCCCAGGGCCTACGCCATCTACCGGATCAAGGCGGACTGGGAGCCTCGCGGCCCGAAGAACGCGATGCGCGTCCTCGAGCTCAACGGCATCGACCCCGAGGACGAACAGGCCATGTGGCAGTGGCTGTTCCGGGTGGACCTGGTCGCCAGCGTCAAGGGCCACCGCCAGCCCGTGCCGCATCCCCTGATGCTCCAGCTGACCGAACCACGCCGCCTGGGCCTCCAGGTCAACGACGAGATGTGGCTCCGGATCCTGGACGTCGCGCCGGCGCTGGAAGGTCGGTCCTACGCGGGCGCCGGGTCCGTGACGTTCGAGCTGACCGACGAGTTCTGCCCGTGGAACGCCGGCACGTGGCGGTTGACCGTTCCGGGTGGGGGAGCGGTCGCCTCGGTGGAGGCGGTCGCGGCTGGCGCGGCTGACGCGGCGGCCGACCTCGCGCTCGACATCTCCGCGCTCAGCACGCTCTACCTGGGTGCGTTCACGTTCGCGGAACTCGCTCGCGCGGGCCGGATCACGGAGTTGCGTGACGGCGCGATCGCCGCGGCCGACGCCCTGTTCGTGACCGCGGTCAAGCCCTGGAACTCGACCCCGTTCTAGACGATCCCGGTCGATCCGGGCAGGCTTGGACCATGATCCGGGGCGCGTGGCGATGCGAGCGTTCTGTCGTTCCAACGGACGACCCCGATGGACTGCCGATCGATGGGACGTTCTGTCGCCGCTGCCACGCCTCGGTCGACCCGCATCCGAACGACATCTGTCGCCGCTGCGACCACCTGGTCGAGTTCCACGGTCGCGACACGACCGGCTGCGGCAAGTTCACGTCGTCCGGCTGGTGCCCATGTCGCCGAGCCTTCGGTCGCGACCACGCCGAACACGTTCGCTGGGCCTGATCTGTGCGATCTGCACGATCGACGATCGCCGCGGATCCGGGTAGCGTCAGGCCATGGGATCGATCAGCCGCCTCTGGGCACTGAACCTGGTCATTCGCATCCACGGCGCCGAGCTGCGCGAGGAAGTCCTCGCCGGCCTGCCCAAGATCGTCCGTCTCGTGCTCGAACGGATCGAGCTCCACCCGGGCGACACCGAACTGCTGGCCGACGCCGTCATCACGGACCTGGACGGCACCGAAGCCCGTCTCGGCGTCGGGTCGTTCACGCTCGAGGAGCTGGCCGAGCGCTACCCGGAGCTCGGCCTGGGCTGGTGACGTCGCGCGACTAGCCAGCGGCAACCTTGGAAGACTGGAACAACTCGGGCGGCATGCCGCGATCGAGGGACCAGGTGATGCGCATGGGCCGCTCCGACTCGTGTTGGACGTACTTGGCACCACCCAGGCACACATACGGAGCGGTTTGACCCCGATCGTCGCTCTTTCGAGTCCGCACAAACAGCACGACGCTCGAGCCACGGTCACGGTGCTCGACATAACGTCGTCCGGTTTCGGAGGACGCAGCCGTGGCGTTCTGGGACTCCCAGTGGAAGAGGGTCGGCGAGATCGGGTAGTCCTGATAGCGCGTTGTCACGGAGTACTCGGCATCGGACTTATCTAGCGTCACAAAGAGCAAGTCAGTGAGGCTCGTCTTGGCCCAAATGACACCCTCTCGCGTCTCACGTAGCTGGTCCTTGTTTATCAATCCGTAGGCCGCGACGATCTCGTACAGGCCGTAGGTGGCATGACTGTGAATGGGGATGAGTCCTTCGGGATCGATCGCGACCGAATTGGCCCGTGAGCGATCTCGGAGCAGCCTGAACAGCTCCAGATACTCCCGGCGAATCGGCGTCGCCCACATCTCGGCGAGCACCTCGGCTCGTTGGCTGACGGCGCGACCGCGTTGGCCGATAACGGCGTGGAGCATCAGCTGGAGCCGGCCGTCTCGACTTTCGAGCGGAAAGGTGGGCGGGCTTGAGTCCCGTGCCAGCCATTCGATCCAGGTGCCTAGTCGCTCGTCATCGTCCACATGCAGCGTTCTGCCGATCGCACGCTCCAAGCTGACGTCCTCGCGCACCGACTCAAGAAAGCCAGCCCGGCGTCGAATGTCCGTGAAGGAGTGCCCCGCGCTCGGACTGGCGTAGATCTCGTCCAGGTCATGGCCGGACCGGTCGATGTACTCACCCAGGGTCGTGGTTGGCGGGAGGGACTTGAGATCGTCCACGAGGAGGCGCCGGCCCGCGTGAAGGCTGGCCCGGATGTTCTCAAGCACGTAGGAGGCAGCAATGCGATCAAGGCGAATTGCGCATCCTGGAGGCGTGAGCGGGAACCCCTCCTCGATCGCCGATGCCACCTGCTTCCTCGTGCCGCCGACCAAGGCTCGAAATCGAACGTCGAAGCGATAGCTTTGATGAGCCTGTCCAATGAAGTCGAGCACTGTCAGGACCGACTTTCCGGGTGCGTGACGGAGGCCCCGGCCAAGCTGCTGCAGAAAGACAGTCGCGCTCTCCGTCGGTCGCAACATCAGAACGGTGTCGACCTCAGGTATGTCGACGCCTTCGTTGAAGAGGTCCACCGTGAAGATCGCCCGGATCTCGCCTCGACGCAGTTTGCGGATTCCGGACGCACGGTCCTCCGACGTCGATGTCCCGCTCAGAACGATCGAGGGGAGTCCAGCCCGTGAGAACTCCTGCGCCATGAACGTCGCATGGCTCACCCCGACGCAGAATCCAAGTGCCCGCATCGTTCGCGGGTCTGGGACTTCCTTGGTAACCGCATCGATGATGCGGGCAACTCGATTCGAGTCTGTCGTGTAGACACCCTCAAGCTCGCCGATTGCGTACTGCCCCCGAGTGAACCCGACATCTCGAAGGTCGGTACCGTCGTTGATGCCGAAGTAGTGGAACGGTGCCAGCAATCCTTCGTCGAGGGCCTGCCAGAGGCGCAGGTCACACGCGATCCGGTCATCGAAGTAGTGGAGGATCGACTTTCCATCGGCGCGCTCTGGCGTCGCCGTGAGGCCAACCAGGACCCTCGGCTGCAGGTGCTCGAGCAGTCTCTTGTAAGTTGCCGCCTCAGCGTGGTGAAACTCGTCGACGATCACCACGTCCCACGCTCGTGGATCCATCTCGTCGATGTGACGCGCCAACGACTGGATCGAAGCGAAGACATGCTCGCCGACGACGGGGCGCTCATCGGCGATGAACCGCTCCCCGAAGGCGGAGTCCCGCAGCACTAGTTGGAAGACCTGCTGGCTCTGTCGCAAGATCTCGTCTCGATGAGCGACGAAGAGAAGTCTGCTCAGACCGGAGGCCTGAAGCCTCCGAAAGTCAAAGGCCGAAACCCAGGTCTTACCGGTGCCCGTGGCCGCAACTACGAGATTGCGTCGATAGCCGTGGCGCCGTTCTGCCTCGAGCGCCTCGAGCATCTGGGATTGATGCGACTTGGGCTCAAACTCCAAGTTGAGCGCAAGTATGGATTCGAGCCCTTGGTCCTTGTCGCCACCCTTCTGACTCGAAAGGGCGTTGGCGAGTCGCTCGCCATCGACATCGGGGTCATACGAGACGAACTCAGGCTCATTCCAATATTGCTCAAATGCCGCACCGACACGTTCAACGATTGCTGGGTTGTCGACTTCGCTAACACGCACGTTCCACTCGAGACCCTCGACCAGGGCCGAGTGCGTGAGATTGGACGATCCGATGTATGCGGTATGAAAGCCTGAGTCTCTCTTGAACAGCCAGGCCTTGGCGTGCAACCGCGTCTGGGAGGTCTCGTAGGAGACCTTGACCTCGCCTCCGATCGAGACGATCGCGTCAAGTGCCTTCTTCTCAGTTGAGCCCGTGTAGACGCTGGTGATGACTCGAAGCTGGCCGCCACGTCCTACAAAGGCCGCTAGTTGTTCTCGAACCAGCCGGAGACCTGCAAATCGGACGAAGGCGCTCAGCAGATCGACCCGGTCGGCGCTCTCGAGTTCCCGAACAACTTCGGATCCGATTTGGTAGTCCCGGTGACCGTTGACTAGGAGGGCGCTCTCTCGAAGCGAGATCATTGGTCGGCGCGTCGGCCTTCGGACGATCGGCGCAAGACTCGGCGGCCGAACCTCCCGGAGGACTCTAGATCCGTCCGCGACGTTGTCGAGTTCTATGACGACACCGTCCGGCGCCGACTCTCGGAGTACCCGGAGCAGGGTGTTGACAACGGCTACCTGGGCGAGGAGTTTGGCGTCATCGTCGCCACGCATGCTCGCAATCGAGCGACGGGCGACGTCATGCACATAGCGCGCCAGAAGGTCAGGTAGGAGGGCCGGGTCCGCGTTGGCGACATCTGCCCACCAACCCTCGAGCTCCCGCGCGGCTATAGATTGGGCGATCGCCTCGGTAACCAACGCTTCGTGGAGGCCGGGGGCAAGGGGCTCAGCCATGCAGCCAGGATAGCCACTCGACCCTGGCCCTAGCTGATGCCTCGAACATCCAGCACGCCGGCCCCAGTGGAACACACGGACCGCGATGAGGACGCCGAACGCGGCGAGGACCAGGATCGCCGCGGCGGCCACCGACGCGTCCAGGTTGCCGCCCTGGAACTCGCTGTAGACGACGAGCGGCAGCGTCTGGGTCTTGCCCTCGACGTTGCCCGCGAACATGATCGTGGCGCCGAATTCGCCGAGTGACCGCGCCCAGGTCATGACCAGGCCGGCCGCCAGCGCGGCACCCGCGAGCGGCACCGTGACCGATCCGAAAGAGTGCCCGCTCGGACGCGCCGTCGACCCGGGCCGCATCCTCGATGTCGCGATCCACGCCGGCGATCCCGGTCCGCGCGGACCGGATGAAGAACGGCGCCGACACGAAGACCTGGGCGAGGATCACGGCGATCGTCGTGAACGCGACGGAGATGCCCAGGAACTCGAACGGCGCGTTGAGCAGCCCGCGCCGCCCGAAGACGAGCAGCAGCGCGAGCCCGGCGACCGACGGCGGCAGCACGATCGGCAGGTCCACCACGGTCTCGAGCCAGCCCTTGCCGCGGAACTCGCGGCGGGCCAGGACGATCGCCAGCGGCAGGCCCGAGCACCACGGTGATGACCAGGCTGATCGATGTCGTGACGAGGCTCAGCCAGAGCGCGTCGAGCACCTCCGGCGAACCGGCCGCGATCGCGAGCGAGCCGTCCAGGACCGCCCGTCCCACCAGCGTGAGCACGGGCAGCCCCAGGAACAGGGCGAACAGGATCGCGACCGTCGTGAGCGAGCGGTCACCCCAGCTGGAGCGGCGGCGGCTCCCGGCGCGCGCGGTGGCGACGGTCACGACGGGGGCAGGAACCCGAACCCGCTGAGGATCGCCTGTCCGTCGGGGCCGGCCAGCCAGGTCAGGAAGGCGGCGGCGGCGTCGGGGCTCTCGGTCGCCTTGACGACGACACCGGCGTACGTCGCGACGACGTTGGCCGCGTCGGGAACCTCCACCGAGGCCACCTTCGTCGAGATCTTGGCATCGGTGACATACACGATCGCGGCGTCGCCCTCGCCCAGCTCCAGCTTGGCGACGACGGCCTTGACGTTGTCTTCCTTCGACACGATGTTCGCCTGGTAGGCCGCGACGAAGTCGGCCGGGTAGCCCGGCTCCTTGGCCAGGTTGTCGACGAGCTGGTTCGCGTACTTGGTGATCGGCACCTCGTCGCCGGCCGCGATGATCTTCACGCCGGGGGTGGCCAGGTCGGCTGGCGTCGTGATGCCCGCCGGGTCGTCGGTCGGGACGATGACGACGAGCTTGTTGCCGGCGAAGTCGACGGCGGCTCCGTCGGTCAGCCCGGCGTCGACGAGCGCCTGCGGGTTCTTCGTGTCGGCGGACAGGAAGAGGTCGGCCGGGGCGCCCTGCTCGATCTGGGTCTTGAGCGCGGCGGACGAGTCGGTCGAGATCGTCAGGGTCGTGCCCGGGTTGGCGGTCTCGTAGGCGTCCTGCGCGGCTTCGAGGGCGCCCTTGAGCGACGCGGCGGCGAAGATCGTGAGCTCGACGGGCGTCGGGGTGGGGGAGGCGGTGCCGCGGTCGGCGCGAGTCGAGGCCGGGCGGCGGCGCCGACGCCGCTGCGTGCAACCGGCCAGCAGGCAGGCACGCGACGACGACCGTCGACGACCAGGATCGACGACGGCGCATCATCCTGCGCGACTCCTTGGTCGACGGGATCTCGACCATGACGTTCGTCGCCTTGATGACGCAGACCGCCTCGTCGCCGACCTTCAGGTCCAGGTCCAGCACGGCCTCGGCGGTCATCAGGCTGACGAGTCGATGCGGACCGGCGATGACCTCGACGACCGCGGCGACCCCGTCGCGCTCGACCCGGGTGACGATCCCGACGAACCGATTGCGCGCGGACGACGCGACGATCGGACGGTCCGTGGTCGTGCGGCGGCGCTCGTCGAGGAGCCGCGAGACCTCCGCCATCGAGACGAGTCGCTGGCCGCCGTCGGATCGCTCCATGCGCAGGATCCCGGCGGTCTCCCAGCGGCGGAGGGTCTCGACCGTGACGCCGAGCATCTCGGCGGCCTGGCCGACCTCGGAGGCGAGCTGTTCGGTCAGCTGGTATCAGCTATCCGTCTCATAGCGAGGAAGTATCGTCGGCATCGAGCGATGCTGGCTGATGTCTAGATCATGACGCGAATGCTGATGCGTCCGCCTTGACCAACCATGCTGGCTGACTATGATGGTCGACCATGAGGACGATCACGGCGACCGAACTGCGACAGAAGCTCGGCGAGATCCTGGATGCCGCCTCGGCGGGCGAATCGATCCTGATCGAGCGCGACCACAAGCCCCTGGCCTTCGTCGTGTCATACGAGGACGGGGTTCGCGTGACGAGTGGCAAGGACCGGGAAGAGGAGATCGCCCGTCGTCGCGCCGGCGACTCGAGGAACTCACCAGGTTTGCCGAAGGAGTGGTATCGCGAACGGGGCGGCAACGCGGGTGAGATGGGCGCCGCCGAGTGGGTCCGGTACGACCGCGACCATCGGGACGACGACAAGTGACGGCCGGCCCACCGATCGTCATCGACGCGTCGGTCGCGCTTGCCCGGATCCTGGATGAGCCCGAAGCCCCGGAGATCGCCGGCGCGCTCGATGCAGTGGCTCGATCGACGACGGGCCCTGCTTGTCCCGGCCCACTTCTGGCTGGAGGTCATCAACCGGATCCGCCGCGTGCCCGGGACGAACGGCGAACGGATGCTTGCCACCGTGCATCGGCTCGACTCATTCGGTATCCAGACCGTGGACTCGTCCCGCCCGATGCTCATCCAGGTCATCGATCGCGTCGAGCGGCACGGCCTGACCCCGTACGACGCGATGTACCTCGCCCTGGCCGAGACGGTCGACGGCCAGCTCGCGACGCTGGACCTGACGCTGGCCACGGCGGCGGGCTCGCGGGCGATCATCTTCGGTCAGGGTCGGCGGCTGCACGACGCGCCGGTGCCTACGAACACGAGGTGACGTGGCCCAACTACAAGCGCGCCTCCGCGTATCTTGCGCGGCTCCGGGCGGAGACCGCGGCGGGGCCGGACCGCTACGGCAGGCGGAGGTAGCGCGCCTCGGTGACGACCACGTCGTCGCGGCCCGGCAGGTTCGGGTCGTAGATGCGGATCGTGACGGGCCGGCCGTCGCTCGTCGATCTCGTAGGCGTAGGCGAGGACCTGGTGGCTCTGGGTCAGCCGCCACGGGCTGGCGCCCTGGTGCCGGACGAGGCCGACCATCGCGAGCCGGCCGGCATCGATGTCGGCGCGGATCCGCGGCCACTCGACGGCGTGGACCCGTTCCGCGGCGCTGGCCTGGCCGATGGCGCCCATCCACCAGAACCGGATCGGCGTCCGGAGCCAGTCGAGCGACAGCACCTGGCGGCGGACGAGGCCACGGAACAGGGGCGTGCCATGGGCCGGCGGAAGCGTGTCCGCCGGGACGGGGAGGCCGGCCTCGAACCGCTCGCGCACGAGCCAGCTCATGCCGCCGCACAGCCCGGCCGACGCATCGCCGATGCCCGACCCAGCGCGGATCGATCGGCCCGAACGTGAGCGTCGGCCCGGGCGTGAATCGGTTGGCGAAGCGCAGCCCGTGCGTGCTCGGCAGGAACCCGGGGACCGCGTTGGACTCGACCATGGGCGAAGGGTACCTCTTGACCGGTCGTGATAGGCGATTATCATGATCGACCATGAGAACCGTGACGGCGATGGACATGCGCAAGCGCCTCGGCGAGATCCTCGACGCGGCCTCGGCCGGCGAGCGGATCCTCATCGAGCGCGACCACCGGCCCCTGGCGTACCTCGTCTCGGTCGAAGAGGGCGATAGCCTGGAGTCCGACCGCGAGGCGCTTCAAGTCGCGGCGGCTTGCCGCCCTGGATCGAATCGATGACTTCGGCAGTCGAGATGGCGATCGAAGTATCCGCCGAGCCGGGCGACAGGTGACCATCGACGGAGTGGATCCGGGTGACCACGAGGAGCGGGACGAGCGGATCTCGCGAGCCGCCCGGACTGGCCTGAGCGACGACTGATGGCGCGACGACCCATGGTCATCGATGCCTCGATCGCGATCGCGATCGCCCTCGGCGAGCCGAACGGGCCAGTCGCGGCGGGTCTGTTGCAGGACCACGTCCGTGCAGGCGGACGGAACGTCGTCCCGGCGCACTTCTGGCTCGAAGTCGCGAACGTCCTCACCATCGTGATGACCTGCGCGACGAGGACGACGACGATGCGTAGGGCGCCGCTCATCGTGCTGGATGCGTCGTTGGCGATCGCACGGCTTCGCCTCGAAGAGCAGACGCCGGCGATCATCGATCGGTTCAGGGACTGGTCGATCGAGGGAGCGCGGCTGGTCGTTCCGCGACCATTCTGGTGGGAAGTCGCCAACACCTTGTTGCTCCGGCATCGGCAGACCGGTGAACAGACGCTTGAGGCCGTCCACACGCTGGAGACGTTTCGGATCGAGACGCGCGATCTCGATCGCGGCCAACTCCTCCTGGCGATCGGTGCCGTGGAGCGCTTCCGGATCACGGCGTACGACGCCCAATACCTCGTGCTTGCCGAGACCCTGGCATGTGATCTCGCCACGCTCGACCGGGACCTGGCGCGGGCCGCTGGTCCGCGTGCGATCGCGATCGAAGGCTTCGGTCCAGGCCATCGACTGTCGGAGGCGCCGGTCAGCGTACGAGCACGACGTGACGTGGCCCGACTACAAGGGCGCGTCGGCCTACCTGGCGTCGCTGCGAAGGAGGCCAGGACGGCTCGCGGTCCTAGGTGTTCGTCCCGTGCCCTCAGCGCGGGGCGACCACCGTGATGCGGACGAGCGTCGGGCCGATCCCGGCCGCCATCAGCGACACGCCGTCCGGCGTCACGAGGTCCAGTACGAGGGTGTGGACGCCCGGCGTTCGCGGCACGAGCAGGGCGAGCGACAGGTCCGTGGTCGCGCCCGGACGCGAGCGCCGGCGGCAGGTCGGTCGCGGCGATGGCCTCGCCGGACGGGAGCCACCAGCCGACGATCCGGGCCATCGTGGCCGGCCGTCCGGCGGTTCCGCCGGTCACGTCCAGGACGGCTTCCGTGCCCCAGGCGTCGGCGCCGAGGTTGGTGACCCGGATCGGGAGGTCGACGGCACGGCCGGCGGTCAGCGTCATGGTCGGGGCGACGAAGATCGCGCCGTCGACATCGGCGGTCACGCGAACGAGCAGGGTCGGCAGCAGCGCCTGGGTCGCGGCATCGAAGGCCACGCCATCGGCGTCGTGCAGGGTCACGGTCAGCCGGTAGCGACCTGGCGCGACGGGCGCCTGGACCGGGACGACGAGCGCGCCGCTTCGTACGGTCGTCGCCACCGGCGCCACGACGTCGCCAGGCTGCTCGGCGACGACCAGGTCGGCGCCGTCCGGGGGCGGCAGTGGCTCGATGGGCGGCGGTGCCTGCTCACCGGGGAACCCCGGGACCGGCGCATCCGGGGCAGGGCAGGACCCGGGCGTCGGCGGGGCCGCGGGCGGCGTCACGAGCTCGAGCGCCTCCCAGCGGAGGCTGGCCCCGATGCCATCCGGGAGCGCGGCCGCATCGCCGATCTTGAGCGGCAACGTCAGGCGTCCGGCGGCGCCCGCGGTCGGCCGCGTGGCGAAGGCCGGCGAACCGAACCGGACCCCGGCTGGCCACGAGACTGGGCACCACGGGGCCCACGGGACCGACGGGTCCGCCCGTGCCCTGGGCGCCGGCGCGGACGTCGGCCGGGGTCAGGCCGGCGCGCAGGACGATCGAGCGCGTGAACCCGGACGTCTCGGTCTCGGGATCCATCTGGGCGATGAAGCCCGGGCTTCGGACGCTATCGAACGCGAACGCGTGCCCGTTGGCGTTCGGCGCGCTGGCGCCAGGTCGAATCGATGGACCGTCGGCCACCGAGGATCGCCGCGAGGTACGCCGTCGGACTCGCGTACGCGTCGGCGATGACCGCCGAGGCGCCGGCCCGGATGAACCCGGCCGCGAAGTTGTCGACGCGCTGGCGGGCGATGTCCAGCGAGCCTTCGGGGACGCCCGGGCTCGGAGAGGCCGCTGGCGTAGCACAGGTGGTGGAGCAGGACGACCGCGTTCGAGGCCAGGCGGATCTGCGACCCGACGGCGGCCTCGCCGAAGTACTGGTGGTCCGAGTCGTTGCCGCCGGCGCTCGGGTTGAGCCCGAACCCGTTCTGGCGTCGCCGGGAACAGCGAGTCGCGGTGCGGGCTCGGCCAGCCGTTGCCGTGGCCCATGTAGATGACGACGCTGGCGCCCTGGAGGGCGGCACGGACGGCCGGCCACGTGGCGTTCGGGGAGTACAGCTCCGTGACGTCGCTGGTGAACCGGCGGGCGACGGCGGCCGCCTCGCGACCCTGCGCGCGATACCGGTCCGTGGCGGCGCCCGATGGACCCACCACGATGACGACGCGTGGGCGCGGGACTTGCCACCACCGCGCGCAACCCGAATGGGCCGGCCCCGGCGCTCCACCCGATCGCCAGGACCCCGGCGATCAGCGCGACACGTGTTCGTCGTAACGCGGCGTGTCCCACGACCACTGGCACTCCCCTTCGTGGACCCATCGAGGGTACGCGGCGGGGTGGACCTGGACCATAGCGATGGCCGCTTATCTGGCGCTTATCTGGCCGATTCCGGTGCGCCCGAGCGCCGGGACGTCGCAGCGCCGGCCGCACGAGCGAGCCTCAGCCCGCCGGCGTGATGTTCTGGTTGAAGCGGAAGACGTTGCCCGGGTCGTAGGTCGCCTTGATCGAGGCGAGCCGGGCGAAGTTGTCGCCGAACGTCGCCACGCACCAGCGCGTCGCTGTCCTCGCCGTGGCCGGCGAAGTTCAGGTAGATCCGGTCCTGCTGGCCGTACGCTCCGAGGCGATCCCACAGGTCGCGCGTCCAGGCGATGTTGGCGGCATCGTCGTCGGCATCGCTCCAGACCGAGTCGAACGAGACCATGTACGGCATCGACCGATCGCCGAACGCCGTCTCGGCCGCCCCGACCCGCGCCGTGGCGCCCGCCGAAGTTCCAGATCGACGACAGCGTGTTCGGCGAAGGCGGGCTCGCATTCCCTTCGAGCATCGCGTCGATCGCCTCGTCGCCCAGGCCGCTCAGGTAGCGGCTCTTCCAGTACGAGCGGAACTGCCCGGCCGGCATGAGCGTGTCGAACAGCTGCTGGACGTCGGCGTAGTCCATCTGCCCGGAGAAGTCGATGACCGGCTCGCCGAGCTCGCGCAGCGGCTGGAGGAGCGCCTCGCCCTCGTCCGCGTCGCCGGCGTAGACCGCGGCGATCGTGTAGATGCGCCGTCCCCAGGCGGCCTCCGGGTACGCCGGGTCGGCCGGGATGGTCGAGAACTCGACGATCGAACCGATGTCGTCGTTCTTGTCCGCGAGGAAGTCGCGCCAGAAGCGGATCGGACCGCTGCCCGCGTCGAGGTCGTACAGCGGCGCGCAGAACATGACCTTCGGGCCCGACCGGGTGGAGCGCGAACTCGAACTGCGTGACGACGCCGAAGTTGCCGCCGCCGCCCTTGAGCGCCCAGAGCAGGTCCGGGTGCTCGTCCGCGCTGGCGCGCACGACGCGTCCGTCCGCGGTCACGACCTCGGCCGAGACGAGGTTGTCGATGGCCAGCCCGTAGCGGCTTCGGAGCCAGCCGATGCCGCCACTCAACGTGAGCCCGCCGACGCCCGTGTCCGAGATGAGCCCGCCCGGCGTCGCGAGGCCGTGCGCCTGGGTGGCGCGATCGACGTCGCCCCAGGTCGCCCCGCCGTCCACGAGGGCCCGTCGCCGCTCCGGATCCACCTGGACGCCGCGCATCCCCGACAGGTCGACCATCACGCTGCCGTCGCCCACGGCGTGGCCCGCGACGTTGTGCCCGCCGCCGCGGACCGAGACCGGCAGGCCGAGCTCGCGCGCCAGTCCGACGGCCGCGACGACGTCGTCGACGCCCGCCGCTCGGACGATGACCGCCGGGCGTCGGTCGATCATGGCGTTCCAGACGGCGCGGGCGGCGTCGTAGCCGGCGTCGCCGGCCGCGAAGACCTCGCCCTGGACGGTCTCGCGCAGTCGGTGCTCGGCAGCCTCGATGGTCATCGCGGTCTCCTGTCGGTTCGGTTCGACCGCAGTGTCGGCGACGGCGTACGCTGCGCCCAGAGTCGGACTGCCGCAAAACGGGGCGAATGTGACATGACGAGACCACGGATCGCGTTGCTGGCGGCGGCCGAGACCTCACCGTCCATCCTGTACGGCCTGTACGACATCCTCCTGTCGGTCGGGGCGGTCTATCCCGGACATGACCACGGGCGAGCCCGGCGATGCGCTCCTCGACGTCGAGATCGTCGCGGCGGAGGCGACGCCGTTCCGCTGCTTCGGCAACGTCCTGGTCGAACCGCACGCGGCCATCGGCGACATCGACCGGCTCGACGCCGTGATCGTGTGCGACATGTACACGCCCGATCGATACCGCACCGCACGGGCGCTACCCGGTCGAGATCGACTGGCTCCGGCGGATGCATGCGAACGGGGCGCTCATCGCGTCGGTCTGCACCGGCAGCGTGCTGCTCGCGGAGGCCGGCCTGCTCGAGGGACGGCGCTGCGCCGGCCACTGGGCCTATGTCGACCTCTTCCGCGACCACTACCCGACCATCGAGTTCGACGACGCCTCGATCCTGGACCTGTCCGGCGAGCCGGACGGCGTCATCACCGCGGGTGGCGTCACCGCGTGGCAGGATCTCGCGCTGCACCTGATCGCCCGGCTGTGCGGACCCGAGCACGCGCTGCGGACCGCCAAGGTCTACCTGCTGTCCGGTCACGAGGATGGCCAGTTGCCCTTCGCGGCCATGGGTCGGCGGATCCAGACGACGGACGCTGTGGTGGCCCGCTCGCAGGCGTGGATCGCCGACCATGTCGCGACGCCCAACCCGGTGGCGGCGATGGCCGAGCAGTCCGGCCTGGCCCCGCGCACGTTCGCGCGGCGGTTCCGCGCCGCGACCGGGTACCTGCCGATGCAGTACGTCCACGGCCTCCGGATCGAACGGGCGAAGGCGATCATCGAAGCGGGCGCCGACGATCTCGACGATGTCGGCTTCGAGGTCGGGCTACGTGGACCCGACGTTCTTTCGCCGCCTGTTCAAGCGCCGGACCGGCCTGACGCCGGCGGCCTATCGACGCAAGTTCGCCGGGATCCTCGGCCTGACCGCGTAAGGCGCCAGCGCGGTCCAGCCCCGGGTGAGGGTGGCCGCGTACCATCCGGGGATGCCCAACCGCCTCGCGAACGAGACCAGTCCGTACCTGCTCCAGCACGCGAACAACCCGGTCGACTGGTTCCCGTGGGGCCCCGATGCGCTGGCCCGGGCCAAGCTCCTGGACCGGCCGATCTTCCTGTCGATCGGCTACGCGGCGTGCCACTGGTGCCACGTCATGGAGCGCGAGTCGTTCGAGGACGTCCGCACCGCCGAGGCGCTGAACGCGCGGTTCGTGTCGATCAAGGTGGATCGCGAGGAGCGGCCGGACCTCGACCAGGTCTACATGGCGGCGGTCCAGGCGATGACCGGCAGCGGCGGCTGGCCGATGAGCGTGTTCCTGACGCCCGGACGGTCGGCCGTTCTACGGCGGCACGTACTTCCCGGACGAGCCGCGCCACGGGATGCCGTCGTTCCGCCAGGTCCTCGACGGCGTGGATCGGGCCTGGCGGGAGCAGCGCGACCAGGTCGAGGAGGCCGGGTCGCGGCTGATCGCGGGGCTGGTCAAGCAGCAGCAGCTGGAGGCGGCGCCGGACGACGCGGGCCCGACGGCGGACCTGCTCGACGCGGCGACGGCCGGGATCGACGCCTCGTTCGATGCCGCGAACGGCGGCTGGGGGCGGGCGCCCAAGTTCCCGCAGCCGATGACGATCGAGTACCTGCTCCGCCGGCACGTGGCGACCGGCGACGAGCGGACGCTGGCGATCGCGCGCGCGGTCGCTGGACGCGATGGCCGACGGCGGCGTCCGCGACCAGCTGGGCGGCGGGTTCCATCGCTACTCGACGGACGCCCGCTGGCTCGTGCCGCACTTCGAGCAGATGCTCTACGACAACGCCCAGCTCGCGCGGGTGTACACGCACGCCTGGTCGCTGACCGGGGACGCGCGCTACCGCGAGGTCGCGACCGGCACGCTCGACTACATGCTCCGCGAGCTGACGACGACCGACGGCGCGTTCGCGGCGAGCCAGGACGCCGACACCGAGCACGTCGAGGGCCTCACGTTCACCTGGCGCGCGACCGAGATCCGCGAGGTCCTCGGCGAGGACGCGCCGCGCTGTTCGCCACGGCCTACGGCGTGACCGACGACGGCAACTGGGAGGGCGTCACGATCCTGTCGCGCGTCCGCGACGACGTGGCGCTGGCCGACATGTACGGACTGTCGACGTCCGAGGTCGCCGAGCGACTGGCCGACGCGCGCGCTCGACTGCTCGCTCGTCGGACCGAGCGGGCCCAGCCGGCCCGCGACGACAAGGCGCTCGCGGCCTGGAACGGGCTGGCGATCGCGGCCCTCGCCGACGCCGGGCGGGCCTTCGGCGAGCCGCGCTACGTGGCGGCGGCGGCTCGGGCGGCGGAGACGATCGTCGGCGGTCTGCTGGGTTCGGACGGGGTCCTCGGTCGGTCGTGGAAGGACGGCCGGGCGAGCGGCAACGGCGTCCTCGAGGACTACGCGGACCTCGCGGACGGCCTGCTCGCGCTGTACGAGGCCACCTTCGACGAGCGCTGGTTCACGACGGCCGTGGCGCTCGCCGAGCGGATCCTGGCCCGGTTCGCCGACCCGGCCGGTGGCTTCTTCGACACGGCGGACGACCACGAGCGGCTCGTCACCCGGCCCAAGGACGTCCAGGACAACGCCGTCCCGTCCGGGAACGCGATGGCCACGACGGTCCTGCTGCGCCTGGCCGCCCTGACGGGGGAGGGCCGGTATCGCGACGCGGCGGAACGGGCGATGCGGACGGTCATCCCGTTCGTGGCTCGCTATCCGACCGGGTTCGCCCAGTGGCTGTCGGCGATGGACTTCGCGCTCGCACCCGTCGTCGAGATCGCCATCGTCGGGGCGCCGGAGGACGAGGGGACCCGGGCGCTCGTCGCCGTGGCGACCGCCGGGTTCCGGCCGAACCAGGTGCTGGCCGTCTCGCCAGATCCCGCGGCATCGGCCATCCCGCTCCTCGCCGATCGCGTGGCCGTCGGCGGCGCCCCGACCGCCTACGTCTGTCGCGACTTCGTCTGCCGGCTGCCGGTCACGGACGCCGACGTCGCTCGCAGGCCGAGCTCGCGCGACCATGACCCACGCGGGGGTGGAGCCGCGGCTGGCCGCGACGGTCGTCCTGCTCCGTCCCGGCCGTGCCGGTCTCGAGGTGCTGCTGACGCGGCGCCCGTCATCGATGGCGTTCGCCCCGGACATGCACGTCTTCCCGGGTGGTCGCGTGGACGCCGGCGATGCCGATCCCGCCCTCGTCGCCCGGTCCGTGGTGACGCCGACGGACGCGGCCGCCGGCCTGGGCGGTGACCTGTCGCCGGACCTCGCGATCGCGGCCTACATCGCGGCCATCCGCGAGGTCTTCGAGGAGTCCGGGGTCCTGCTCGCGGACGGCGGCGTCGCCCGGGCCGTCTCACAGGCTCGATCCGCGCTCGTCGGTGGCGAGGCGACGTTCGCTTCGATCGCGACGGACCTGGACCTCACGCTCCGGACGGACCGGCTCGTCCCGCTCTCGCGCTGGGTCACCCCGCCGATCCTGCCGCGCCGGTTCGATGCGCGCTTCTTCGCGGCGGAGCTGCCGGCCGGCGCGCGCGTGAGCTTCGAGGGCGACGAGGTCGCCGGACACGCCTGGATGACGCCTGCGGCCGCGCTCGCCGCCATGGCCGACGACGCCCTCGCGATGTGGATCCCGACGAGCGGCACCCTCCAGCAACTCGAGCACGCCGGGTCCGTCGCCGAGATCCGCGAGCGCCTGGCGCCCGGGCGGCTCGGCGAACCCGTCGCGACCGTCCTGTCGCCCGAGGTGACGCGCATCGTCATGCCGGCCGGCGGCGGCGTCGCGGGCCAGCCGATCGCGTCGTACCTCGTCGGGCGCCGCCGGTTCGTGCTGGTCGACCCGGGCGACCCGACCGGTCCCGGCCTGGAACTGGCGATGGCGATCGCCGCCGAGCGTGGCGGCGCCATCGAGGCCATCGCCCTGACCCAGGTCGCCCCGGATCACGCGGCCGGCGCCGAGGGCCTGGCCGAGATGCTCGCGATCCCGATCCTCGGCGGGCCGGGCGCCGGGCGTCCGCTGCCGTTCGAGGTCCAGGAGCTCGCCGACCTCGACGACCTGGCTGGCTGGCCTACGGCGACGTCCCGATGCAGGCCATCCATGCGCCCGGCCCGGCCGCCGGAGCACCTCGCCTTCGCGGTCGGCGACGCGGCGGTGATCGCCGGCGACCTGGACGGCGGCACGGGCGCGCGGTCCATCCCGGGCCCGATCGACGCGGTCGCGCTGGCGGCCTCGCGCGCCCGGCGTGACGGCGCTGCGCCCCGAGGCGCAGATGGCTCGGCGCTCACCCGACCGACGGCGCGGCTTGACGTGGCGCGCTCCCGGCCCGACAGTCCGCACGTGGACGAACCGCCCAGTCACGCACGGTCGCGACGCCCCCGCGTCCCGGCCAAGGTCTTCGGATGGCTCTTCGTCGTGCTGGGCGTCGTCGCCTTCTGGGTGTCGTTCCTCGAAGCCGTCGCCACGACGTCCTGGGACGCGGAGGCGATCTTCTCGTTCATCCTGTCGGTCATCCCGCCGGTCTGCGCCGTCCTCATCCCGGGCGCGCTGCTCCTCCGTCATCCCGATGCCGGCAGCCGCGCCAGGACCCTGCTGTTCGGGACCCTGGTCTTCGCCTCCGTCACGTTCTTCCGCGCGATCGAGGGCTCGCTCCAGGCGACGTTCAACGAGCCTGACGCCGGCGCCCGAGGCCCTCGAGTGGTTCGTGCCATCGGCCCTGGTCTACACGTCCTTCGTGTCGCTCATCGGCCTGTTCGGGCTGCTGTACATGGGCCTCGGTCTGGCCAAGGCCCGCAACTACGCCTTCACGCGCCGGGCGATCCAGGCCGGCTGGGTCATCGTCGTGACCGCCATCGTCGCGATCGCCGGGCGGCTCTGGACGCTCACCGGCGTCGACCTGGCGGACCCGACCCTGACGACCGATGTGTGGATCTACATCGGCTCGATCATCGTCATCGGGATCCTGACGATCCTCGCCTGGTCGTACCTGGCGCGCGTCCTGACCCGCTGCGCGATCTCCGGGGAGGAGCCGGAACTGGCCTGGTACCTGGCCGCCGCGGGCACCTGCCTGATCGTCGCGACCTTCGCGATCGTCGCGTGGAGCACGTTCGTGGCGGTCTCCAACGAGAGCCTCAACACGGTGCTCGTCTACATCCGCCAGACGATGTACGCCATCGGCCACCTGGCGCTGCTGGCCGGCTTCGTCCTCGGACTGCCGTCCCTCGAACGTGTCGTCTGGGCGGATGAGGATCGCGCGACGCGGCCGACGCCGACGACGAGCGCCGAGCCGCGGACCGCCTAGGCCCGGTCGACCGGCAGCGACGACGCCAGGTTGCGCAGGAGGTTGACGCCCTCGTCGACCTGTTCGGTGGTCGCGTATGGCCCGGGCATCAGGACGCACGGCCGGCCGGCCAGGGCCACGCCTTCGAGATGGCCCCACGGCTCCGTGAGCTCGCGGCCGGCCGCGATGGCCGCGGCGCGCTTGTAGATGAAGACGATGGCCGCGGGTCGCCAGATCGCGATCTTCTGCCAGAGCGGCCCCACGCCCGCCGTCAAGGCCCGGTCCGTGGCTTCGTCGCGCGCGGACACGGCCTTGCTGAGGTCGGTGATGCCGTGACCCTCGGCCAGCAGCGCGTCGTCCGCGGTCTCGACCGGCGTGGCCGGCGGCAGGATCCCGGCGAGCATCAGCCGGCGCCAGAACGTGCGCCCGAGGCGACCCTGGTGGTAGTGGCCGGCCTCGACGCTGACCGGCGAGGGGTTCAGCCCGACGAACAGCAGGCGATCGCGCAGCGGCGGCAGGTCGGCGAGCGTCTCGGTCGGGACGCCGTCGACCTCGAGGGTCACCGCGTGCGAGCCCGGCCCGGGACGGTGGGTGAGGGCGGCCAGCTCGTCCTGGGTCACGACGGCGCGGTCACGTCGGGTCGGACGTCGGCGCCGGGTCGGACGCCTGCGACGGATCCCAGTCGAACCAGGCGCGGTGTCGCATCAGCGCGAAGAAGACGACCGTGTCGAGGATCAGGTACAGGACCGCGATCGGGTTCGGGAAGCGGGTCAGGTACAGGAACATGGCGATGGCGACGACGTTGATGCAGAGCCGCCACCAGCGGCCGGCCCGGATGAGGAGGCCGATCGCGAAGGCCGCGAGATCGACGGCGGCGATCAGCAGGACGCCGAGGCCGGCGTCGGCCGGCAGGTTCGGTGCGACCAGTTGCTGGATGCCGAGGCCGAGGAGGGCGGTGATGCTGCCGACGATGAGGATGGCCGACGCGAGTTCCACGAGCATCGGACGCGGCGGGCGCTCGGGGCTTGGCGGGGCGGACGAATCGAGCTCCTCCTCGTCCGGGGTCGTGATCGCGCCTTCGAACCGTCCGCTCATGGCGCGATCAGGCCGGCGGGTCCGTCTCGTCGGTGGAGCTGGTCGTCCGGGCCTGGATCTCCTCCTGGGTCGCCGCGGCGCCGGCCTTGGCCTCCTTGACGCCCCGTCCGAGCGCCTCGCCCAGCTTGGGCAGTGTCTTGGGGCCGCGCCACACGACGACGACGATCAGGATGACGATCAGGATGATGATCAGGTCGGTCGGCATGTGCGGATGGTAGCCCAAGCGTCGGCTAAGGTGACTCGATGGAGGACACGCTCGAGGCGGACATCGCGGCCGAGCTGGAGGTCGTCGCCGAGGCCCTTGGTTCGCGATCGGTCGGGAGCCGGCCGGTGGGATGGGGCGACGCCGGGGCCACCCACCGGCTCGACCTGGCGGATGGACGCTCGGTCGCCGTCCGCCGAGGATCGGGTCCGGTCGCCGGCGACCACCTCGAACGAACGGCACACGTCATGCGGGGCCTCGCAGCGGCGGGACTGCCGGTCCCGATCGCCAGCACGGTCCACGCCGCGGACGCCACGTACCTCGTGACGCCCTGGGTCGAAGGCGTGACCGGTGCGGCCTGGCTGGACGACCCGGATCGAGCGGTCCGACTGGCCGAGGTGATGGGTGTCATGGCGGGTCGACTTCGGCTCGTGTCGGCGTCGGTCGTCCCCAGTGATGGCGCGTCCGCCGGGAGTCGCGATCTCGCCCTCGCGGCGACGGCGCTTCTTCGTGAAGCGCGGGCTCGACCTGGGGGCGGCGGCGATCGTGGCCCTCGAGGCGGCCATCGCGTGGCTGGCCGAGACGGATCGATGGCGACCGGTCGTCGTCCATGGCGACTTCGCGCCGGTCAACGTCATCGTCGGTCCGGACGGGGAGATCCTCGCCCTCGTCGACTTCGAGCATGCTCGCCTGGGTTCGCCGATGGCGGACGTCGCCTGGTGGGGGTGGGTCGTCCGGCATCACCACCCGGACGCCTGGCGCGCGGCCTGGCCGACGCTCCGAGCCGCCGCCGGCGTGCCGCCAGGCGAGGCGGCCGACGCCGAGATCCGCGCGGTGATGCTGGTGCGGCTGCTGGAGTCGGTCGCCGCGGCCATCGAGACCGCCGATCCGGAGAGACGCCGGGCCTGGGCCCATCGGCTCGATGAGGCGGCCGCCTGGGCGTGACCGTCAGGACGCTCGGTCCGGCGTCACCCGACAGCGATTGCGAAGCTGGCCGACGCCTTCGATGTCGATGACCACCTCGTCGCCGTCGCCGAGGAACCGCGGCGGCTTGCGGAAGACGCCGACGCCGGCCGGCGTGCCGGTCGCGATGACGTCCCCGGGCTCGAGGGTGAAGAACCGCGAGCAGAACGCGATCAGGGCGGCGACGCCGTGGAGCATCTGCGAGGTGTTCGCGTCCTGGAGGACCTCGCCGTTCACGAGGCAGCGGATGCGCAACGCCTGCGGATCCGGGATCTCGTCGGCGGTGACGATCCACGGCCCGAACGGGCAGAACGTGTCGAGGCTCTTGCCACGGACCCATTGCCCGTCGCCGAACTGGAGGTCGCGCGCCGAGACGTCGTTCAGGCACGCATAGCCCAGGACGTGGTCCAGGGCACGCTCCTGCGGGACGTCGCGCGCCGTCGTGCCGATGATCACGGCGAGTTCCGCCTCGTAGTCGACCTGCTGCGTGTCGGCGGCGCGCCAGACGATGTCGGCGCCGTCGGGGACGACCGACGAGCCGTACTTCGTGAACAGGATCGGGTCGTCGGCGGTGGCGACGCCCTGTTCGGCGGCGTGGTCCGCGTAGTTCCGGCCGACGGCGACGATCTTGCCGGGTCGCCCGACCGGGGGAAGCGGCACGATGCCGGGGAGTGGCCGGGTCGGCCAGGACCCGCCGGCGGCCAGGGCGGCCCGGATGCGGGCGACGCGTGGCCGGCCCCTCGGCAAGCAGGCGGGCCATCGTCCAGCCGGGCTCGCCCAGGAGGTCCGCGACGTCGATGACGTCGTCGGTGGCGGTGACCACGGCCAGGCGTTCGCCGTCGTCGGCGCGGTGGCTCAGGAGTCGCATGTGGTCCTCATCGTGTCCTTCACTTCGTGCCGCGGACGCCGCCGTCCACGAACAGCCCGGATCCGAGGACGAACGCCGACTCATCCGAGGCGAGGAACAGCGCGGCGGCCGCGACGTCCTCCGGCCGGCCGAGTTCGCCCATCAACTGGCGCTGCTTGATCGTCGCCAGGCCGGCGACCGGGTCGTCGTAGGCCTCGGCGAGATAGCGATCGACGAACGGCGTGTGGATCGTGCCCGGCAGGAGGGCGTTCACCCGGATCCCGTGGGGCGCGTAATCGACCTGCATCTGGCGGGTCAGCGACAGGACCGCGCCCTTCGACGCCGTGTACGAGGCGCGGTTGGCCACGCCGATGTCGGCGATCGTCGAGGACATGTTGATGATCGAGCCGCGACCGGCGGCGATCATGGACGGCAGGACGGCCCGGGCGACGAGGAAGACGCCTCGGACGTTGACCGCCATGACCCGGTCCCACAGCTCGACCGACGTCTCGTGCAGGACGCCGACGCCGGCGATCCCCGCGTTGTTGAACAGGACGTCGATCCGGCCGAACCGCGCGAGGACGGCCGCCGCGAGGGCCTCGGTGTCGGCTGGGTCGGTGACGTCGACGGTGAAGGCCGCGGCGTCGCCGCGGCCTCGCGATCAGGCGGACGGTCTCGTCCGGCGCCGTCGATGTCGATGTCGGCGACGGCCACCGAGGCGCCTTCGGCGGCGAACAGCCGGCCGACGCCCGGCCGATCCCGGAGCCGGCCCCGGTGATGAGGCAGACCTTGTCCTGCAGGCGGCCGGTCATCGGGGGCCGAGGTCTCGCGCATCCCGGAAGACTGGCACATGGCGGGCGGCGTCGCGTGGCGGCCGGCGACCTCGCCGAAGCAAAGGTTTCCGGCTGATGCTTATCGGCGGCATCACGGCCGGGGTCGCAGGGTTCCGTGCGCATGCAGGAAGCGGCAGACAGCCCGCTGATGCCGCTGATAGTCATCACCACCAGCACCTCGCACGCCCGGAGCGCTCAGCGCCTATCGTGGCGACCATGCTGCTCGTGTACGGCCCGCGCTCGACCGACTACGACTTCGGGCCGGACCATCCGCTCACGCCGCGACGCTTCGGGCCCTCGATGGACCTGCTTGCCTCGGTGGGGGCGTTGCCCGGCCTGGCGCCCGAACCGGCCCCCGATGACGAGCTCCTGTGGTGCCACACCCGGGCCTATCTCGAGACCGTCCGTCGGTTCTCGGTCGATCCGTTCGGACCCGGCGCGGCCGGGATCGGCACGGGCGACGACCCACCGTTCGCGGGGATGCACGAGGCCGGGGCGATGGTCGCCGGCGGCTCGCTCCGCGCTGTCGAGGCCATCCTGCGCGGGGACGAGGAGCATGCCTTCCATCCGGGCGGCGGCCTGCATCACGCGATGCCGGACCGTGCGTCCGGGTTCTGCATCTACGACGACCCGGCGCTCGCGATCGCCCGCGCCCGGCGCGAGGGCCTGCGGGTCATGTACGTGGACCTCGACGTCCACCACGGCGACGGCGTCCAGGCCATCCACTGGGCCGATCCCGGCGTCCTGACGGTCTCGATCCACGAGACCGGGCGGTACCTGTTCCCGGGCACGGGCGATGCGGGCGAGATCGGGGAGGGGACGGCTGCCGGGACCGCGGTGAACGTGCCGCTGGAGCCGTTCACCGGCGCCGAACCCTGGCTGCACGCCGTCCGGACGCTGCTCCCCGAGCTGGCCGCCGCGTTCGGGCCGGACCTGATCGTGTCCCAGCACGGCGCCGATTCGCACGCCTGGGATCCGCTCGCGCACCTGCGCGTGACGACGACCGCGATGAGCGAAGCGGCCCGGCTCGTGGACGACATCGCGCACCGCTACGCCGCCGGCCGATGGCTGGCGACGGGCGGCGGTGGCTACGACGCCTACCGAGTCGTGCCACGGATGTGGAGCCTCGTCTGGCTGGCCGGGGCCCACCGGGACGGTCCCGGATCGCACGCCCGAGACCTGGCGCGACCGCTGGGCGGCCGAGGCCGCCCGCTACCACCAGGCACCGCTCCCGGAGGCGTTCGTCGACGCGCCGAACGCCGGCCTGGCGGTCGACGGCAACCAGACCATGGCGGAGGCGATGTCGCGCGAGATGGTCGATGCCGTTCGCCGGGTGCTGGTCCCAAGGCTGCTGCGCGAAGCGCGTGACCGCGGCTGGTGGGATCCGCTCGACGATCGGGACGTGGCGGATCCATCGGCCCAGGCAGCGGGCAGCACGGCTGCGGCTTCGGCTCGGGCCAGGCGGGCATCGGCCCGACCCTCATCGACGCGGTGGACGCGGCGACGTGGGCTCGGCTGACGCTGGCGGACCGCGTGCTCGCGCCATCCGATCCGCGCCGCGCCCACGCACTGGTGGCCGCCGCCTTGGCCGACGGCGCCACCGTGTCGGCCGCCGTGGTCGGGTCGACGGTCATCGGGGCCGCCGTGGTGTCCGACGACGGAGCCCTGCTGGGCCTGGGCGTCGCCCCAGCCGATCGACGGTCCGGCCTCGGCGCGGCCCTCCTTCGGGCGTCTTCCGCGACCAGCGCCGAGATCACCGTGGCCGAACGCGACCCCGTCGAACCCGCGTCGCACCAGGAACGCATGGCGATCGCACGGCAGCTGTTCGAGTCGGCCGGGTTCGTCGTCGCGCCGGCCGGTGCCACGGTCAGGAGCATCGACCCGAAGGCGCTGACCGCGACTCGGCCGTCAGCTGGGGCCGCTTCTTGACCGCCGCCAACGAGCCGGCCCAGCCGACCGTGCCGACCGGACCGGTCGAGCCGTCCGCGCGCGACCTCGTCGACACCCGCCTGCTCGATGCGATGCGCGCCGGCGGCTGCCCCGTGTGCACGGTCCGTGCCCGTGCCGAGCGCGGCATCCTCGACGCGATCATCAACGAGCGCGTGCTCGATCGCGGGTTCCGGGCCGGTCTCGAGCGGACCGAAGGCTTCTGTCGCCGCCATGTCGCCGAACTCGTGGCGACCGATCGGCGCGAGAGCGGCGGCACGCTCGGTGCCTCGCTGCTGCTCGCCGCCGTCCTCGATCGGCGGACCGAGCGGCCTCGGGAGTCTCGTGGGTGCGCGCGGGCGGTCCTTCCGCTCAGGGCTGAAGGCCGCTCGGACGCGTCCGCCCTGCATCGCGTGCGTCCAGGGTGCGAGCTCGGTGGACACGGCGTTCGCCCGGTTCGCGGAGCGAGCCACGGACCCGGCCTGGGCCGAGCGGCTCTCGATCGCTCCGTTCTGCCTCGACGATCTCCTCGGCCTGGTGGGCCGCCGCAGGCGACACGGCCGCGTTCGCGCCGATCGCGCAGGCGCAGCTGGCCCGGCTCGACGGCCTGCACGGTCGCCTGGAGGCCTACGCCCACCACTCGAGCCACGATCGCCGCCACCTCATGACCGATGACGAACGGCGGGCTGCTGACGAGGCGACCCAGGCCCTCGGTGGCGACCGCTTCCGCGACAGGCCGCCGCCCCGCTGAGGGGTCGTCCGGCCAGGCGACGCCCGGCGAGCGCCCGGGCGAGCGACCCGGGCAAGCAAGGCCCGGGCCCCTGGCGGGACCCGGGCCGTGTCGGCCGTTGGGGAGACGGTGGGGCCCGTCTAGGCGGCCGGGCGTGTCTCGTTGCCGTTGATGGCTCCCGGTCGCCACGGCGTCCCGAGCATCGGGAGGACGTAGCGGTCGACGCCGTAGTAGCCGGCGACCTTCCAGGCCAGCATCAGCCCGATGGCGAGCGTGAAGAGGACCGGGTTGGTGGAGGCGGAGCCCGCCAGCAGGAACGACATGTTCATGAAGGCTCCGAAGAAGGCGGCGAAGCCGGTCAGGAGGCCGATGATCAGGCCGATGCCGACGGCCATCTCACCGAACGTGATGACCCAGCCCATCCAGGTCTCGGCGCCGTTGTCGATGAGCATCTGGATGAACGTCGCGATACCAGTCGAAGGAGATCGCCGGGCGACCCTCCTCCGGGATCGCGACCGCGTGCTCCCAGTAGCCGAGCGAGGGCGGCGCCGCCGTCGATCCAGCCCTCGCCGGTGAACTTGTGGTAGCCGGCCTCCAGCCAGCGTGAAGCCGAGGAACAGGCGGATCGGCAGCCAGAACAGGCCGGCCTGCGAGTTGCCGAACAGGAACCGGGTGAAGGCCGGGCCCTTCGATGTCGATGGTCTCGCCGCCCGGCTGCTTGCGCTCCTGGAACAGGAGCACGAGCAGGACGAGGAACGAGATCCAGAAGCCGACCGTCACGACCTGGTTGATCGTGCTGCCCGCCTCCGGGTTGACCCACGGGTTGACGAGGTAGAACAGCAGGACCGCGGCGATCGCTCCGACCACCCCTGCGATGTTCCGATTGCTTGCCATGCCGATCCCTTCCCTTCCCTGCGCGCCCGTCTGATTCGACCGGCGTCACGACTGACGTCATGTAACTCCCCCTACGCAAGTACCACCTACGGCCGAGCGGCCCCTCGGGGCCGTGCCATGTGGCCCAGCCAGGTCATCGACCGTCGATGGGCCGATCGCTGGATCCGCGCTGCGTTCCCGGAGTCAAACAGAACGGATGGTCGATATCGGTACGACGCCCTATACTCACCGTCCCGTGGCCGCGATCGCCGTGCCTCCCAAGGCCCAACCACCCGTCGATCCGCTCGGGCCGTTCTCGCCGGCGGTCCGTGCCTGGTTCACGACGAGCTTCGAGGCCCCCACGGACGCGCAGGCCCGCGGCTGGGCGGCCATCTCCGCCGGACGCCACACGCTCATCCACGCCCCGACGGGGAGTGGCAAGACCCTCGCCGCGTTCCTGTGGTGCCTGGACCGGCTGGCCCGCGACCCCAGCCCGCCACCCACCCGCACGGAGCCCGGGCACGTCCGCGTCCTGTACATCTCGCCGCTGAAGGCGCTCACCTACGACATCGAGCGGAACCTGCGGGCGCCGCTGACCGGGCATCGGCCTGGCCGCGGAGCGCCTCGGCGAACGACCACCGCACATCAGCGTCATGTCGCGGACCGGCGACACGCCCGGCGGAGGATCGCCGCCAGATCGCCCGCCGACCGCCGGACATCCTCATCACGACCCCCGAATCGCTCTACCTCATGCTCACGAGCGCGGCGCGCGACACGCTTCGCCACGTGGACCACGTGATCATCGACGAGGTCCACGCCATCGCCGGCACGAAGCGCGGCGCCCACCTGGCCCTCTCGCTCGAACGGCTCGAGGCGCTCCGTCCGCCCGACGCGCGGCCGCCGCAGCGGATCGGCCTGTCCGCCACGCAGAAGCCGCTCGAGGCGATCGCCGGGTTCATGGCCGGTGTCGGTCCCGGACGCGACGTCGCGATCGTCGATGCCGGCGCCCGCAAGCCGCTCGAACTCCGGGTCGTCGTCCCGGTCGACGACATGGCCGCGATCGGCGAGATCCTGCCACCGGACCAGCAGCCAGGCGGTCCGGCCACGAGTCCGGAGGCGCGCTCCAGCATCTGGCCGTCGATCCATCCGGCCATCCTCGAGCTCATCCGCGCCCATCGCAGCACGATCGTCTTCACCAACAGCCGACGCCTGAGCGAGCGACTCGCCCAGCGCCTGAACGAACTCGCCGGCGAGGAACTGGTCAAGGCCCACCACGGCAGCATCGCCCGCGAGCAGCGCCTGGCCATCGAGGAGGAACTCAAGGCCGGCCGCCTCCCGGCGCTCGTCGCCACCAGCTCGCTGGAGCTCGGCATCGACATGGGCGCCGTGGACCTGGTCATCCAGGTCGAGAGCCCGACCAGCGTCGCCCGCGGCCTGCAGCGCGTCGGCCGGGCCGGCCACCAGGTCGGCGCGCCCGAGCAAGGGCGTCATCTTCCCGAAGTACCGCGGCGACCTGCTCGAGGCGGCCGTGGTCGCAAGACGCATGCACGAGGGCGCCATCGAGACCACCCTCATCCCGCGCAACCCGCTCGACGTCCTCGCCCAGCAACTCGTCGCGATGACGGTCATGGATCCCTGGACCGTGGACGACCTGCTCGCGACGATCACCCGGGCCGCGCCGTACGAGACGCTCACCCGGGACGTGCTGGAGGGCGTGCTCGGGATGCTCGCCGGCGCCTATCCCTCCGACGAGTTCGCCGAACTGAAGCCGCGCGTCGTCTGGGACCGGATCACCGACGTCGTCCAGGGCCGGCGCGACGCCCGGGTCGTGGCCATCACCAGCGGCGGCACCATCCCGGACCGCGGCCTGTACGGCGTGTTCATGGTCGGCGAGGTCGGGACGCCGGGCCGGCGCGTCGGCGAACTCGACGAGGAGATGGTCTACGAGAGCCGGGCCGGCGAGGTCATCACGCTCGGGGCGAGCAGCTGGCGGATCGAGGACATCGGGCACGACCGGGTCACGGTCAGTCCGGCCCCCGGCGTCCCCGGCAAGCTGCCGTTCTGGCACGGCGATGCGGTCGGCCGGCCGATCGAGCTCGGGCAGGCCATCGGGGCGTTCATCCGCGAGACCGAGGCGGACCTGGCCCGAGGCGCACGTGGACGAGCCGCCGCGACGGCCCGGCTCCAGGAGACGCACGACCTGGACGAGCGGGCCACGTCCAACCTGCTCGCGTACCTCGACGACGAGCGTGAGAGTGCCGGCGCGCTGGCCACGGACCGGCGGGTCGTCGTCGAGCGATTCCGCGACGAGCTGGGCGATTGGCGGCTGTGCCTGCTGACGCCGTTCGGCGGCCGCGTCCACGCGCCGTGGGCGCTCGCGATCGAAGCGCGACTCCAGGAGCGCCTCGGGCTCGCGGTCCAGACCATCTGGTCCGACGACGGCATCGCGATCCGGCTGCCGGAGGGCGATGCGCCGCTCGATGGCATCGAAGCGCTGCTCTTCCCGGATCCCGACGAGCTCGAGGACCTCGTCGTCGGGCAGCTGGCCACATCCGCCCTGTTCGCCAGCCGGTTCCGCGAGAACGCGGCCCGGGCCCTGCTCCTGCCGCGTCGCCGGCCCGGGACGCGCACGCCGCTCTGGCAGCAGCGCCAGCGGGCGGCGGATCTGCTCGCCGTCGCCAGCCGCTACGGCAGCTTCCCGATCCTGGTCGAGACCTATCGCGAGTGCCTCAGCGACGTCTTCGACCTGCCGGCGCTCCGCCAGATCCTGACCGAGGTCGCCCGGCGCGACATCGTCATCCACAGCGTCGAGACGGTGAGTGCGTCGCCGTTCGCCAGCAGCCTGCTGTTCGACTACGTCGCGGCCTACATGTACGACGGCGATGCGCCACTGGCCGAACGCCGCGCCGGCGCGCTGACCCTGGACCGCGACCTGCTCCGCGAGTTGCTCGGCCAGGAGGAGCTCCGCGAGCTCCTGGACCCGGATGCCCTCGCCGACCTGGAGCTGAGCCTCCAGGCGCTCACCGAGGACCGTCGGGCGTCCACGCTCGATGGCATCCATGACCTCCTCCGCCGGCTGGGCGATCTCGACGACGCCGAGGTCGCCGCCCGGACCGAAGGCGGCGGCGCGGTGGCCGGTCCGTGGCTCACGGAGCTGGAGCGCGCCCGGCGAGCGGTCCGCATCCGGATCGCCGGGGAGGAGCGCTGGGTCGCGGTGGAGGACGTCGCCCGCTACCGGGACGCGTGTGGCGTGTCCGTCCCGATGGGCATCCCGGCGGCGTTCCTGGCCCCGGCGGTCGGGGCGCTGGACTCGCTCCTGGCCCGCTTCGCCCGGACGCACGGGCCGTTCCTGACGCCCGAGCCGGCTCGGCGCTGGGGGCTGCCGACCGGGCTCGTGGAGGACGCGCTGGAGCGGCTCCTGGCCGCCGGCATCGCTCCTGCGCGGCGAGTTCCGACCGGGCGGCGCCGAGCGCGAGTGGTGCGACCCGGACGTCCTGCGACTCCTTCGGCGTCGGTCGCTCGCGCGCCTCCGCCACGAGGTCGAGCCGGTCGATCCCGCCGCGCTCGCCCGCTTCCTGCCGGGCTGGCACGGCATCGCCCCGATCGGCGCGCCCACCACGCCGTACCGGGGTACGGCCGCGCTCGAACGCCTGGCCGAGGTCGTCGACCAGCTCGCCGGGGTGCCGCTGCCGGCCTCCGTCCTGGAGCGCGACATCCTGCCGGCCCGGATCCCCGGCTACACGCCGCGGCTGCTCGACGAGCTTGGGGCGCTCGGCGAGGTCGCGTGGGTGGGGCACGGGCCGCTCGGCCGCGACGATGGTCGCATCGCCCTGGTCCGACCGGGTCGCGAGGCTGTCCGGCCGATCGGGCCGCCCGACGGCGTCGAACGCCCCGCCGAGCCACGCCACGAGGCCATCCGCGAGCGCCTCGCGCAGCGTGGGGCCTCCTTCTATCGCGAGCTGTTCACGGCGGCCGGCGGCGGGACGGACCGCGACGTGCTCGATGCGCTCTGGGATCTCGTCTGGGCCGGCGAGGTCACCAACGACACGTTCGCGCCGCTGCGCGCGCTGCGCTGGAAGCGGACCGCCGAGCGGGGGCGCGCGACGTCCCCGGGCCGGCCGGCTGACGAGCCTCGGACCGCCGGAGGCCGCGGGTCGGTGGTCGCTCGTGGAGCCCGCGCCGGCAGCCACGACGCCGACCGTCCGGCTCCACGCCCAGAGTCTGGCGCTGCTGGAGCGCCACGGCGTCCTGACCCGCGAAGCCGTTGCGGCGGAGGGGATCGTCGGCGGGTTCAGTGCCGTCTACCCGGTCCTCCGGGCGATGGAGGAGGCCGGCCGGATCCGGCGCGGCTACTTCGTGGACGGCCTCGGGGCGGCCCAGTTCGCGCTGGCCGGTGCGCTGGATCGCCTGCGCGCCGAGCGCGACGGCGCCGAAGGTTCGGACCGCGCCGGCACGCTACCTGCTGGCGGCCACCGATCCGGCCAACCCGTTCGGGGCCGCGCTGCCGTGGCCGCGCCGCGACGAGTCCGACCGACGACCGCTTCAGCGGGCCGCCGGCGCCTACGTGGCGATCGTGGATGGCGCAGGCGGCCGTCTACCTGGAACGCGGCGGCTCCACGCTCCAGACCCTGGCCCCGGCCGACGACGCCGTCCGTCGCGGCCGCTGCGCTCCGGGCGCTGGGCACCCTGGTCGCGGACGGGCGCGCACGCGAGATCGTCATCCGGAAGGTGGACGGGCTCCCCGTGACCGAGTCGCCGTGGCGGGAGGCGCCTCCTGGGGGCCGGGTTCACGCCCGGCTATCGCGGACTGGTCCTGCGCGCCTCGAGGTGATCGCCGGGTAAGCGGTGCGTGATACGATAGCCACATGAAGCGTGCTATCCGAGTCAAAAAGCGCCACATATGTGCGGCCGGGTCGAGCCACCGTCGGCGTTCGCGAGTTGCGCGACCACCTGTCCTCCTACCTCGAGCGAGTGAAGGCGGGCGAGACGATCACGGTCACGGAACACGGCCGTCCGGTCGCGAGGCTGGTCCGCGATGAGCCGCTATCGCCCCACATGCTCAAGCTCGTGGCCGAAGGCACGCTGACCCTGGCGACCAAGCCGTTCCCGCGCTGGGAGGACATCCCGCACGTCCGTATGACGGGTCGATCCAGGACCTCATCGACGAGGTTCGCGGCGATTGATCGCCTACCTGGATAGCTCCGCGATCCTCAAGCAGTACCTGCTCGACGAGCCGGGCCTGGCGGACGTTCGATGCGATCACCGTCCGCGTCCGAATCGCGTCGCGACTCTCGGCTCTCGTTCGTCGAGGTCCGCGCAGGGTCTCGCGGCCGCCCGTCGATCGGATCGACTGGACCGGCTAGCGTCATGAGCGCGCCGTCCTCGCGTTCGACGGAAGCCTGGGCTGGCTTCGATGTCATCGAACTCTCGGACGAGCATCAGCGCGCGAGCCGGAGCCATCGCCGAGACATACGGCCTCCGGGCCGGCGACGCCATCCAGCTCGCCTCGATGCTGGAGCTCGATCCCCAGCACGAGGTCGTCGTGGTCGCCTGGGACGCCAGGCTTCGGGCGGCGGTCGCAGCCGCCGGACTGATGGTCTTCCCAGCAGGCGGTTGAGTGCCTGAGGGCGACACGCTCTTCCGGACCGCGGCGGGACTCCGGCCGTACCTGGTCGGGCGGACCGTGACGGCGGCCCGGGCGAGCGGCCCGGGCCCGGTCCCGCAGGTCCACCGGATCGTCGGCCACGAGATCACGGCCGTCGACGCGATGGGCAAGAACCTGCTCATCCGGTTCGACGGCGGGCTGGAGATCCGGACCCACCTGCGCATGAACGGGTCCTGGCATCGCTACCGACCGGGCGAGCGCTGGCGGCGACCGCCGGCTCGCGCCCGCCTCGTCATCGAGGTCCCGGGCGCGGTGGCGGTCTGCTTCGATGCGCCCGTCGTCGAACTCCTCGAGACCCGCGCCGAGGCGCTCCATCCCGCCCTGGCCGGCCTGGGGCCGGACCTGCTGTCGCCGACCTTCGATGCCGACGAGGCGATCCGTCGGCTGCGCGACCCGGCCAGAGCGACGCTGCCCGATCGCCGCAGGCGCTGCTCGACCAGCGGGCGCTGGCCGGGATCGGCAACGTCTACAAGAGCGAGGTCCTGTGGATCGAGCGCGTGTCGCCGTTCACCGCCACCGCCGACGTCGGCGACGAGGCCCTCGCGCGGCTCGTCGCGACCGCCCGGCGCCTCCTGCTCGCGAACGTCGCGACGGACGCACGGCCCGGAACGGACCACGACGACCGGCGACCGCGGCGGCCCCAGGCCCGCTGTACGTCTACGGCCGGGCCGGTCGACCGTGCCGCCGCTGCCGAACGCCGATCGCCAGGGCGCGACAGGGCCTCGACCTGCCCCGGCTCACGTTCTGGTGCCCGGCCTGCCAGCCGAGGCCCGCGTATCATCGCGCCCGATGTGTGAGCAGTTCATCGCCCGGGCCAGCGAGCCGTTCCGCCTCGACGAGCTGTGGCCGGTCGCCGAGAAGCTGGAGCGGTTCGGACTCGGCGGGTTCGGCTGGGGCGCGGCCTGGGCGGACGGCACCGGGAGCCTCGGTAGCTACCGCGACATCCGCGCGTTCCGCGACGATCCCGGCCGTGATGCCGTGGGCGCGACCGAGACGACGGCAGCGCTGGTCCACCTGCGCCGGCCGTCGAAGCTGTCGACGCTGACGCATGCCCGATACCCAGCCGTTCGACGACCCGGCCGGTCGGTACGCCCTCAGCCACAACGGCGACCTGCTCGACTACCGGGCGCTGCGCCGCACCTATCGCGCGCAGGGCCGGATCCACGGCCGGGCGGACACCGAGGTCGGCGCGCGCTGGCTCGAGGACGCCTGGGATCCGACCGAGCGACCGGAGCACCTCCTGGCGGCACTCCACGATCGGTTCGGCGGCCAGGCCAACCTCGCCGTCCTGACCGGCGACGGGCGCCCGTTCCACTACGCGGGCAACGGCGAGAACCCGGTCTTCAGCTTCCGCCTCGGGCGGATCGGATTCGCCAGCACCGGGCTCTACTCGCTCGACCGGTCCGTGTTCCGGTACGTCGCTCCGGGCGCCACGGACCGACGCCTCGTCCGGCTGCATACCTCGGTCGCACTCGACCAAGACGGAAACGCACGCGCCGAGGCGTAGGATGGGCCTCGGCCACGTGACCGCGATCGGCGAGCCGCGGGAGATCGACGCGCCGAGCGCGTCAGTCCCGGCGATCGCCCGCCAGACGAGGACGAGCGATGAGCGCGCCTGGAGCGACACTCGAGCTTGACGGTCCGGATCGCCGGCGCGACGCCGGAGGACGACCCGGAGGCCGGGGCGCGCCCGACCGCCCTCCTGCCGCTGACCCAGCTGCTGCGCATCTCGGCGTACTGGCTGGGCCTGACCGCCATCGACGCCGCCGTGGGTCTGTTCATCCTGAACCGGGTCGAGTTCGACGGGCTGGTGCCCAAGGACGATGTCGGGCAGGTCGCTGTTCCTGATCGGCATCGGTGGCGCGATCATCGGCATCATCATCCAGCCGACCGTCGGCTACATCAGTGACTACACGGTGTCGAAGTGGGGTCGGCGCAAGCCCTACATCGTCTTCGGATCGCTGCTCGACGTGGTGTTCCTGCTGGGGATCGCGGCCGGGAACTCCGTCCTGATGCTCGCGGCCTTCGTGCTGCTGCTCAGCGTCAGCACCAACATCGCGCGCGGACCCTTCCAGGGCTACGTCCCGGACCTCGTCGCGGAGCCGCAGGTCGGGCTGGCGAGCGGGATGGTCGGCCTCATGCAGGTGGTCGGGAACGTCACCGGGTTCCTGCTCGTGTCCCTGTCGGTCCAACTCGGCGTGATGGAGTTGTCGCTCGTGGCCGTCGCCCTGGTCGAGCTGGTGACGATGGCCAGCGTCGTCCTGAAGGTCGGGAAGGGCATGCCGCCGAAGCCCCGGAACGGCAAGCCGTGGACCCGCATCGCGCGGGAGGCCTGGGCGACCGACATCCTCCGCGAGCGATCCTACGTGTGGCTGCTCGTGTCCCGACTGCTGTTCCTGGTCGGCGGCTCGCTCCTCGTGAACTTCGTCGTGATCTACCTCGCGCGGGCCCACGGGATGTCGAAGGAGGAGGCGAACGCGATGTACATCGCCGTCCTCATCGTCGTGGTCGCGTCGAACGTCGATCGCGATCCTGCCGGCCTCGCGGCTGTCGGATCGCATCGGGCGCAAGCCGCTCATCTTCGCCGCCTGTGCCGGCGGCGCCGTCGGGTGCGGCGATCATCGCGCTGACGCCGTCGATCCCCATCGCGTTCATCGGCGCGGCCTTGTTCGGTGCCGCGAACGGCACGTTCCTGGCCGTGGACTGGGCCCTGATGACCGACATCATCCCGCGAGCGTCGGCCGGCCGGTACATGGGCATGAGCAATGTCGCGACCGGGTCGGCCGGGCCGCTCTCGATCGCGGTCGGCGGGGTGGCGCTCGACATCGTGACCTCGGCCGGCAACGAGCCCCTGAGTCCGCGCGTCGTGTTCATCCTGGGCGTCGCGTTCTTCGCGGCCGCGGCTGTCACGCTTCGCCCGGTGGTCGAGCCGCGCCGCGACCGGCGACCAGCGGCGCAGCCCACCGCCGCCTGACGGCACGCGGGCTCCGCGCTGGAGCCGCTCGATCCATCCGGGTCCGGGCGGTACCATCCCGGCGATGACCGCGACCGACCCGTCACCGGGGCGCCGGCCGCGCGCGTGCCTCGGCGCCCGGCGAGCCGACCCGGCTCCTGCCCGCTCGGGCAAGCTCCTGCGCCTGTCCGTCTACTGGCTCGGCCTGGTCGCCGTGTTCCAGGGGATCGGCCTGATCATGCAGGAGCGGATCAAGGACCTCGTGCCCGACGCGAGCGTCCAGTACACGACCCTCGGGATCGCCCAGGTGGCCGGCGTCGCCATCGCGATCGCGGTCCAGCCGACGGTCGGGTCGATCAGCGACTACACGATCAGCCGGTTCGGCCGGCGCAAGCCGTTCATCCTCATCGGCACGACCCTCGACCTCGTGTTCCTCGTCGGCATCGCGACGTCGAACTCCATCGTGGCCATCGCCGCCCTCGTCGTGCTCCTCCAGTTCAGCTCGAACTTCGCCCAGGGCCCGTTCCAGGGCTACGTGCCGGACATGGTCCCGGCGCCGCAGGTCGGCCTGGCGAGCGGGATGGTCGGGCTGTTCACGGTCCTCGGCGTCGTGTTCGGC
The DNA here is from genome assembly GCA_963738475.1 of uncultured Chloroflexia bacterium. Lineage (GTDB taxonomy): Bacteria > Chloroflexota > Limnocylindria > Limnocylindrales > CSP1-4 > SPCO01. The sequence goes on along the minus strand of CAVTWU010000017.1, from coordinate 157,628 downwards.
AGCGCGATGGCGTCGCTCGGGCTCGATCCTCGGCGACTTCCGCGGGCCCGACGATCCTGCTGGGCGTCGTCGAGTTCCTGACGATGCTGTCGCTGTTCTACCGGCTGGACGAGGGTCGGGTCGCCAAGGACCGCCACGGTCGGTCGTGGCGGACCATCGCCGCCGAGGCGTGGGGCACGGACATCCTGCGCGAGCGGAGCTTCGTCCACCTCGTCGGCTCGCGCTTCTTCATCCTGGGCGGGAGCGCGTTCCTCGTCGTGCTCGCCGTGCCGTACCTGGAGCGGGCGCTCGGGATGGCGGACCGGCGACGAACGCGCCGTCTGGATCCTGGCCATCACCGGGATCGCGGCCCTGTGCACGGCCGTCGCGACCATCCCGGCCGCGCGCCTGTCGCAGCGCTACGGGCGCAAGCGACTCATCTACGCCGCGTGCGCCACGAGCGCCATCGGCATGATCGTCTGCGCGTTCGCGCCGTCGGTCTGGTTCCTGGTCGTCGGCGCGAGCCTCGTCGGGATCGGCGGCGGCAGCTTCCTGGCGGTGGACTGGGCGCTCATGACCGACATCATCCCGAAGGCGTCGGCTGGCCGGTACATGGGCATCTCGAACGTCGCGACCGCGACGAACGGGGTCGTGGCCGGGCTCGTCGGCTACGTCATCGTCGACCGGTTCGCCGGCGCCGGGCGCCACCGACCTCGGTCCGCGTGCCGCCTTCCTGCTGGCGCCGATCTGGTACCTGATCGGGGCCTGGCTGCTCCGGCCGGTCGATGAGCGCCGGCGCGATGGCGATGCCGGCGTCGCGGTCGAGGTCGTCGAGGAGGTCGAACCGCCACTCGAGGCGACGGCGAGCGCCTGACGCGACGTCAGGCGGGCCGGGACGGTCCGGTCAACCGGTAGCCGAGGCCGTACTCGGTGGCGATGTACGACTCGCCGGGCGCCACGGCATCGAGCTTGAGGCGCAGGTTGCGGATGGTCATCCGCAGCAGGTGGACGTCCGCGTCGTAGCCGGCGCCCCAGACGGCGCCGAGGACCTGGCGATGGGTGACGAGCTGGCCGGCATGCTCGACGAGGTAGGCGAGCAGCCGGAACTCGGTCGGGGTCAGGCGGACCTCCTCGCCGCGCAGGCGGGCCGGTGGTCGTCGAGGTCCACGACGAGGTCGCGATGCTGGAGCCGGCGCGGTCGCTCCGGGGTCGCCGTCGCCGCCCGACGGAGCGCCGCCTCGACCCGGGCGGTCAGCTCCGGGAAGCTCAGCGGCTTCGTGATGTAGTCGTCGGCCCCGAGCTTCAGGCCGCGGATCTTGTCGGCCTCGGAGCTGCGCGCGGTGACCATCAGGATCGGGATCCGGCTGAACTCGCGGATCCGCTCGATGATCTGCCAGCCGTCGAGGCCCGGCAGGGCGACATCGAGGATGACGAGGTCCGGGTGGTCGTCGTAGAACCGGCGGAGGGCGTCGGGCCCGGTCCGGGCGACCGACGGTCCGGTACCCGGCGCGGCCCATCCACAGCTCGACGAGCGCGGCGAACTCGGGCTCGTCCTCGACGATGAGGATCGTCTCAGCCACGGTCGGCCTCGGCGCTCGGGCGCCGGGGCGACCGGGCTGGCGGCGACGCCCGGCGCCGCCCGGCGGGATCCGCCGTCCGCGCAGCAGCGGGAGCGTGAAGGCGACCCGCGTCCCGGGCCGCCCGTCCGGTCGGTCGTCGACCGCAGGCGGCCGCCGTGGGCCTCGACGAGCCGGCGGCTGATGAACAGCCCGAGACCCGTGCCCGGGATGCGCGACTCGCGCACGTTCCACGCCCGGTGGAACGGCTCGGTGACGAGCGGCCGTTCCGTGGCCGGGATCCCGACGCCCTCGTCGTCCACCGTGACGGCCAGCCACTCCCCGGCGGTCGCGGCGCCGATCGTGACCAGGCCGTCCGGCGGGCCGTACTTGAAGGCGTTCCCGACGAGGTTCTCCAGGATCTGGCCGACCCGTGGCCCGTCCACCTCGAGTGGCGGCAGGTCGTCCGGCAGCTCGACGACGAGCCGCTCGGCGCCGCCCGAGGTCTCGAGGTCGCCGCGCAGCCGGCTGACCAGCGAGGCGAACAGGACCGGCGCCCGCTCGAGGATGAGCGGGTCGGCCTGGAGGTGGGTGACGTCGAGGATCTGGCCGACGAGCGACGACAGCCGCTCGGTGACCTCGTCGATGCGTTCGAGGTAGTCGCGCTGCTCCTCGGGTCGAGCTCGAGGTGGAGCAGCGTCTCGGTGTAGCCGCGGATGAGCGACAGCGGCGTCCGCAGCTCGTGGCTGACGGTCGCCACGAACCCCTCGCGCAGCTCCTCGAGCGCCCGGACGGCGCTGATGTCGCGCAGGATCGCGGTCGCCCGGGCCTGGCCCGCCGGATCGCCGGCCTCGGGCGACGCGGAGGCGACCGTCGAATAGCCGCCGGCGACGCGGATCGAGCCGCCGTCCGGCGCCACGGACCGCGGTCTCGCGGTAGGCGATCGGCTGGCCCGTGGCCATCACCTCGGCCAGCGGGCAGGCGGCCGGCGTCGTGGCCGCCGGCGATGTCGCAGCCGAGGACCTCGGCGCAGGTCCGGCCGAGCGCTCGGCCGCCGCCGACGCCCGAGCAGTCCGCTCGCCGGCCGGGTTGAGCCGGACGACCCGTCGCTCGGCATCGACCTGGAGGATGAGGTCGGTCGTGCCGCTGACGACGGCGTGAGCTCCTGCCGCTCGCGCTCGAGGCCTCGCGCAGCCGGGCGCCCTGGAACGCGACCGCGAGCTCGTGGCGGGCGAGCTGGATGACCCGGATGCCGTCGGGGTCGGGCGGCCGACCGTCCGCCGACCACAGGCACAGCAGGATCGCGGGCGGCTCGTCGGAGACCACGACCGCCCGCCCGCCCGGAGCCCGGCGGCCCAGACGCGGCCGTCGTCGAGGTCCGTCGAGGGCCGCGGGCAGCGGTCGCCGGCGCGTCGCTGCCGACCGACGCCAGCAGGTGCGAGGCCGTGTCCGTCCGGGCCGCTCGAGCCACAGCGCGCCGCCGTCGACCGCGGCCAGTCGGACGGCTTCGAGCGCGACCGACCGGGCGAGGTCGGCCAGCGACCCGCCCGACGCGACGAGCTGGCTCAGCTGGTACTGGGCGAAGAGCGCATCCGCCTCGCGCTGGGCGTCGTCGAACGCCCGTCGGCTCTCCCGTTCGAGGGCCTCGATCCGAGCGAGCAGCGTCGGCTCGCGTCGCGTCATCGGCCCCCCAGCGCGCACAGCAGGAGCAGGCACGAGACGGCGCCCGGGTCGCGATGGCCGACCGAGCGCTCGCCGAGGCGCATCGCCAGCCCGCGCCGGGCCACGAGGTCCCGGTCGAGCGCATCCCGCGGCGCCGGCGCGGACCGCCGCGCCGTACGCCGCGCCGGGCGCTGGCCCGGCGCGCGAGCGCGGCCTCGAACGCCCCGGCCGCCGGCGCGAGCGTGTCGAGGATCGTCTTGTCGCCGGCTGGCATCGGCCGCGCCGGGCCAGGCCGCTCGCGGCCGCCTCCAGCATCGCGGCGATGGTCGCGCCATCGAGGTCGTCGGCGTCGCCGGCGCGGAAGCCGGCCTCGATGCAGGCCGTGCCGTACAGCGGCCCCGACGCCCCGCCGACCGCCGCCACGAGCCGGTGGCCGACGGCCCGCAGCAGCTCGCCGGGCGGGGTGTCGGCCGGCAGCTCGGCGAGCAGCTCGTCCACCGCCCGGAACCCGATCACGAGGTTGTCGCCGTGGTCGCCGTCGCCGAGGACCGCGTCGAGCCGGGTCAGCTCGCGCTGGTGGCGCGCGACGATCCGGCCGCAGCGGGCGAGGCCGGCGCGGAGCGCGGCGGCATCGACGGTGAGCGTGATCCCGGCGTCCGCCGATGGGGCGGCGGCTGGCGATGGCGACGGCACGGACGTCCCTTCGAGCGAGTCGGCGGTCGGCCGAGTGTAGGCGCGGCGCCACCCGTCCGGCAACGGTCGTCGAGCCCGGATCGCGACGTCATCGCGACTTCAGCGCACCTCTTGATGCGTCCTTGCTGGCTTCTTGACGAGTCCGCGCCGGAGCATCGCCGCCATCCACCCGGGGGCAGCGAAAGGAGGCGCGATTGGTGGGCCTGGTCCTGATCTCCCACAGCGGGACGCTGGCCGACGGGTTGCGCGAGATGGTCGCGCAGGTCGCCGGCGACGACGTCGCGGTGGGGACCGCAGGCGGGACCGAGGACGGCGATTGGGGACCAGCGCGCCGCGGATCGCGGCCGCCCTCCGCTCGACGCTGGCGGCGAGCCCGGATGGCGTCCTCGTCCTGCTCGACCTCGGCAGCGCCGCGCTCAGCCTCGAGCTCGCGCTCGAGGAGCTCGACCCAGCCGAGCGCGACCGGGTCCGGGTCGAGCGAGGCGCCGCTCGTCGAGGGCGCGATCCTCGCCGCCGTCCAGGCCAGCATCGGCGCGTCGCTCGCCGAGGTCGCCGCCGCCGCCGAGGGGCGGCCGTCGATGGCCAAGCTCCCGAGGGCCTGAGCATGCCCGAGCTGCGCCTCGTCGTCAGCGATCCGGCCGGGCTGCATGCCCGGCCGGCCGCCAAGTTCGTCCAGGCGGCGTCGCGGTTCGAGAGCCGCATCGTGATCCGCCAGGGCGACCGCGAGGCGGACGCCAAGAGCCTCATCGCCCTGCTCGGGCTGACGATCCGCCCGTCGTCCGAGATCGTCCTGGCCGCCGATGGCCCCGACGCCGACGCGGCCCTCGCGGCCCTCGCCGCGGAACTCGCGCCCTATCTCGACCAGCCCAGCTGAGTCGACCACCACCGACAGGAGGAGGAAGGTCCATGTCGTCCCCGACGCTTCGCCCAGAAGCTCACCGCCGAGGCCATCGGCACCGCGATCCTCGTGTTCATCGGCGCGGGCTCCGTGCCCGCTGACCGTGTTCCTGACCGCCGGCGCCGGCGGGACCGGGATCGACGGCACCGCCGGCCTGTCGACGATCTCGTTCGCGTTCGCCTTCGCGATCTTCGCGGCGGTCTACTCGGTCGGCCACATCAGCGGCTGCCACATCAACCCGGCCGTGACGATCTCGCTGCTCGCGACCCGCAAGATCGACGGCAAGACGGCCGGCGGCTACATCGTCGCCCAGCTCGTCGGCGCGTTCATCGGCGCCGGCCTGACCCTGATCATCCTGACCGGCAACGACCCGGCCAAGCTCGGCCTCGGCGCCGTGTCGGTCAACGCCAATGCCGGCCTCGCCGTCGGCTTCGCCGCCGAGGTCATCGGCACGGCGATCCTCGTGTTCACGGTGTTCGGCGCCGCCGTGTCGGGCAAGGCCCCGTCCGGGTTCGCCGGGCTCATCATCGGGTTCATCGTCTACGGGATCATCATCCTCGTCGGCCCGATCACCGGCGCCTCCCTGAACCCCGCCCGCGAGCTCGGCCCGGCCATCCTCGGCCAGGCCATCGGCGCCACGCCGGTCCCGGTCGACCAGCTGGTCGTCGTCTACGTCTTCGGCTCGACCATCGGTGGCGTCATCGGCGCCTTCCTGTACGAGTTCATCGGCCAAGGAGCAGCCCGCGCCGGCCGCGGCCGCCTGACCGCCGACGCTCACCGCGACCCGACAGAAGGAGATCGATGACCGCCGATGAAGAAGCTCATCAACGACGTCGCGGACCTCGTCCCGGAGAGCCTGGCCGGCCTCGGCCGGGCGCAGCGCGGACGTCGTCAAGATCGACGCCGCCAACCTCGTCGTCCTCCGGGCCGGCGGCCCGGTCAAGGGCAAGGTCGCCCTGGTCTCGGGCGGCGGCTCCGGCCACGAACCGCTCCACGGCGGGTTCGTCGGCCTGGGCATGCTCGACGCGGCCTGCGCCGGCCACGTCTTCACCTCGCCGGTCCCGGACCAGATGGAGGCCGCCACCCGGGCCGTCGACGGCGGCGCCGGCGTCCTCCACATCGTCAAGAACTACACCGGCGACGTGCTCAACTTCCAGCTCGCCGCCGAGCTGGTCGCGGGCGAGATCGAGGTCGCGACGGTCGTCACCAACGACGACGTCGCGGTCCAGGACTCGCTCTACACCGCCGGTCGCCGCGGCGTCGGCGGCACCGTCCTCGTCGAGAAGATCGCCGGCGCCAAGGCCGAGGCCGGGGCGTCGCTGGCCGACGTGACCGCCACGGCCGTCAAGGTCAACGCCAACGCCCGCTCCATGGGCATGGCCCTGACCTCGTGCATCGTGCCGGCCGCCGGCACGCCCACCTTCGACCTGCCCGACGACGAGATGGAGATCGGCATCGGCATCCACGGCGAGCCGGGCCGCCGGCGCGAGAAGCTGGCCCCGGCCGACGACATCGCCCGGATGCTCGCTCGACCCGATCGTCGGCGACCTCGGCCTCGAGCGCGGGCGAGCAGGTCCTCGCGTTCGTCAACGGCATGGGCGGCACGCCGCTCATCGAGCTCTACCTCGCCTACAACAGCGTCGCCAAGATCCTCGACGAGCACGGGATCGGCATCGGCCGGTCCCTCGTGGGGAACTACATCACCAGCCTCGAGATGGCCGGCTTCTCGGTCACCCTCCTGCGCCTGGACGATGAGCTCACGTCGCTGTGGGACGCCCCGGTCCACACCGCCGCCCTGCGCTGGGGCGTCTGACCCCGCCTCTCCCTCGGCCGCCGCGCCTGCTCCCTCCGGCGCGGCGGCCACTCCGACTAGACTCCGTTCGCCGACCCGACTCGCCGAGGTGACCATCCGATGTTCGACGTGCTCGAGCGCTGGCTCCGCCTGTCGGCGGAGCGGCTCCACGACCAGGCGCCGGCGCTGACCGCGCTGGACCAGGCGATCGGCGACGGCGACCACGGCATCAACATGGATCGCGGCTTCACCGCGATCGTGGCCTCGCTCGACGCCGGGCGTCCCCGAGGCCGACGACGACCGTGCCCGCGCCGGGACGACGCTGCGGACCGCCGGCCGGACGCTGATCAGCACGGTCGGCGGCGCGTCCGGACCGCTGTACGGCACGGCGTTCATGCGCGGCGGCGGGGCGATCGTCGCGGCCGATCCGGTCGCTCGCGCACGGCGAGGTCGTCGTCGCGGCCCTCGAGGCCGCGATCGGCGGGATCCAGTCGCTCGGCAAGGCGACGACCGGCGAGAAGACGATGCTCGACGCGCTCGTCCCGGCGCTGGCGGCCGGCCGTGCCGCGCAGGCGGCGGCGCGGATCGCGCGGCCGTGACGGCGGCGATGGCCGACGCCGCCGAGGCCGGCGTCGCAGGCCACGATCCCGATGCTCGCCACGAAGGGCCGGGCGTCGTACCTCGGCGAGCGCAGCATCGGCCACCAGGACCCGGGCGCGACCTCGTCGGCGCTGCTGCTGCGCGCCCTCGCCGACGTCGTCGCCGCCGGCTGACCGACGGACCGGAGGACCCGAGGCCGATGCTCGTGACCCGCGCCGTCCTGTCGGGCGGGTCGGTTCGCCCGGGGTCGGCGTCGGCCGGCTCCTGGTCGTGCCGGCCGTCGACGCCGGCGCGGCGACGCGCCGGCGTCCGCCGGATCGGCCGACCGACCCGGCCGCCGAGCGGGCTCGGCTCGACGCGGCGCTCGAGACGGCCGCCGACGAGCTCGAGGCGCTGGCCCGCCAGATCGCCGAGCGGGCCGGCGAGGAGATCGGCGCGATCTTCGAGGCGCAGGCGCTGTTCGCCCGCGATCCCGGGCATCGTCGGACCCGGCGCTGCGCGCCGATCGACGACGGGCGTCCGCCGCCGACGCGATCCTGCGAGCACCGACGACCAGGCGGGCATGCTCGCCGCGGTCGACGACGAGTACTTCCGGGCGCGCGCCGCGGATGTCCGCGATGTCGGCCGGCGAGTCGCCGGCATCCTGCGCGGCGAGCCGCGCCCGGACCTGTGGCATGCCGACGGCCGTCCGGCGATCATCGTCGCGGACGACCTCGACCCGTCGGCCGTCGCGACGCTCCGACCGGAGCTGGTCGCCGGGATCGCCCTGGCCGGCGGCGCGCCGACCGGCCATGCCTCGATCGTCGCGCGCGGGCTCGGGATCCCGCTCGTGCTCGGCCTGGGGCCGGACGCGCTGCGGTGCGCCGGACCGGCGCCGAGGCGATCGTCGACGGACGCGACGGCCGCGACGGGCGGCTGATCGTCGACCCGAGCGACGGACGACCTCGCGGCCGTCCGGCGCGGCGCCGCGACGCGCGGTCGCCGGCGCGACCGGGGCCGTCGCCGACGCGTCGATCGGGGACGTCGCCGGTCACGGTCACGGCCAACGTCGGGTCCGTGCTCGAGGCCGAGGCGGCCGCTCGGGCCGGGGCCGCGGGCATCGGCCTCGTCCGGACCGAGCTGCTGTTCCTGGGCCGGCCGACGCCGCCGTCCGTCGCCGAGCAGCGGAACCTCTACGCCCGGATCCGCGAGGCGATGGGCGAGCGGCCGGTGGTGTTCCGGACGCTCGACGTCGGTGGCGACAAGCCGGCGGCGTGGCAGACCGACGGCCCGAGGCCAACCCGGCGCTCGGCGTCCGCGGCGTTCGGCTCGGCCTGGCGCGACCCGCAGCTCCTCGACGACCAGCTGCGGCGCTCGTCGAGGCGGCCGCCGGCGGCGAGGTCCGGATCATGCTGCCGATGGTCTCCACCGTCGAGGAGGTCGTCGCGGTCCGGGCGCGGCTGGACGCGATCGTGGCGACGCGCCGACGCGCCGCCGTCGGCGGTCCACCTCGGCGTGATGATCGAGGTCCCGGCCGCGGCGCTCGTCGCCGACGGGCTGGCCGAGGTCGCCGACTTCTTCAGCATCGGGACCAACGATCTCGTCCAGTACACGCTCGCCGCCGACCGGACGAACCCGGCCCTCGCCGAGCTCGCGACGCCGCTCCAGCCGGCCGTCCTGCGGCTGATCGCCGGCGGTCGTGGCGGCGGCCCGGGCGCGCGGCCGGCATGTGGCGGTCTGCGGCGAGGCCGCGCGCCGACCCGGAGATGATCCCGCTGCTCGTCGGGCCTCGGCGTCGACGAGCTGAGCGTCGCCCCGAGCTCGATCGCCGCGGTCGCGGCCCAGGTCGCCGGGCTGGACCTCGCCGGCGTGCCGGGCGCTCGCCCGCGATGCCCTGGCGGCGACGACCGTCGAGGCCGTCCGGCGCCGGCTGCGGCCGGCCAGCCGGCTAGCCCGGCTCCCGCGCACCGGTCTGTCGCGACCCGCGCATCCCGCAGCCGACCCCGCGCCCTGACCACCACCGACGCCAGGTCGCCGGCCGAGGAAGTCGAACGGATCCGGCCGGCGATAGAGCCACGGCACGAACGCCCAGAGGTAGACGAGGTAGTCGAGCCGGATCGGGCGCGCCCCGAATCCGAACAGCGTCTGGAGCTGGATGATCGTCAGCGGCAGGGTCAGGATGCTCAGCCCGACCGACACCGCGAGCCAGAGCAGGCCCCAGCGTCTGCGCATCGCGGGCGAGGATCGGCCAGAACACGACCGGGACCCACTTCATCCAGGTCGCGAGCGCCCACAGCAGCCCCGCCGAGCCGTGGCCCGGTGAACTGGGCGGCCCACAGCATCAGCGTCAGCTGCAGGTTGATGTTGCCGGTGTCCAGGTTGGCCCCGAACGGGAAGGCCAGGAACGCGAAGATGACCGCGGTCGTCAGCGGCCGTCGGCGGTACGCCCAGTGGATCGTCCAGAGCAGCAGCAGGATCGTCGCCGCCGCGCCAGACGAACCAGGCGACGTCCCACGGCAGGACCGCCCACGGCACGAACAGCGGCAGCATCCACGGCGCGTAGACGTACGGCAGGAACGGGCCGCTCGGGTGGTACGGGTCGCCGCCGTTGAGCCAGAGCCGGACGCCGGCCCAGTACGCGCGGGCGTCCGCGCCGGCCGCCTCGCCGCGCGCGATCAGCCCGGCCGCGAGCAGCGCGAAGGTCAGACGCTCAGCAGGATGATCGCCGCGATCCGGCGGGGATCGCGCAGGCGCGTCGTCTGGCGCCGGAGGGCCCGCGGACAGACCCCGGCGCGGCGACGGGTGGGCGCGTCGACGAGGTCGCGCAGGTCCACGACGACCCGGCCGCGGCCGCCGGCGGATCCCGGGACGGGCTGCAGGCCGGGCGGGTCGGCGGGGTGTCGCTCATCGCGCGGGCATTCTCCCATGGCCCGTCACGCCCTCGATCCACGCCCGGTCCGGGCCGGATCCGACGGTGGGCCACCGCACCTTGCTATCCTTCGCCGATCATCGCCGCACGGTCAGGGTTGCCAGTCTGTGTCTGACGGAACCGTCATCATCATCGGGGGCGCCGAGGACAAGGTCCGCGATCGGGTCATCCTCAGCCGCTTCGTCGCCCTCGCCGGTGGCGAGAACGCGACCATCGCGGTGATCTCGACCGCGTCCTCGATGGGCATGGAAGCCGGCGAGCGCTACCGCCAGGTCTTCGGCGAGCTGGGCGTCCCGCGGGTCCGCCCGCTCCACGCGGTGACCCGCCCCCAGGCCAACGACGAGGCCAACGCCGCCGCCGTCCGCGACGCGACCGGGATCTTCATGACCGGCGGCAACCAGCTCCGCCTGCAGCTCCACGATCGGCGGCACGCTCCTGGCCGACGCGATCATGGACCGGTTCCGCGACGGCGCGGTCGTCGCCGGCACGACCGCCGGGGCCTCGGCGATGTCCAGCCACATGATCGCGTTCGGGGCGTCCGGCGCCACCCCCAAGCACCGGATGGCCCAGATCGCCGCCGGCCTCGGCGTCCTGCCCGGGGTCATCGTCGACCAGCACTTCCAGCAGCGGAACCGGCTCGGCCGGCTGCTCAGCCTCATCGCCCAGAACCCGTCCCTGCTCGGGCTCGGCGTGGACGAGGACACGGCCGGCGTCGTCGGCCCGGACCACGTCATGGAGGTCATCGGGCGCGGCTCGATCACGGTCGTCGACGGCGTCGCAGTCCGAGACCGACGCCTGGGAGGTCCACGGCCACCGGCCGCTGATGATCAGCGGCGTCGTCCTGCACTCGCTGCCGGCCGGCTATCGCTTCGACCTTCGCCGTCGCCGACGGGTGGCGACGCCCGACCCTCCACGCACTGCCCGGCGGCGAGGCCGCCTCCAGCTGATCAGCGTCCAGGTGGGCGGCGTCGGCCGCCGACGGAGGAGGAGTCCCGTGGCCCAGAGCTCATCAGCGTCCGGACCGAAGCGAACGCCGACCAAGGGCGCCGCGAAGGCCTCGAAGTCGGCGACCGCAGCGGCCACGGCGACGCAGCCCAGCAAGTCGGCACGGGCCGCCAAGCCGGCCCCGACCGGCGGTCCCGCCCCGACCCTGCGCGTCCTCGAGACCCGCGTCCTGCGCGGCCCGAACTACTGGGCGCGCGAGCCGGTCATCCGCCATGCTCGTGGACCTCGGCGTCGCTCGAGGAGTACCCGTCCAACCTGATCCCGGACTTCACCGACGCGCTCGTCGCGCTGCATGCCGAGCCTCGAGGATCACGCCTGCTCGCTCGGCCGCCGCGGCGGCTTCATCAGCCGGCTGCGCGAGGGGACGTGGGTCGGCCACATCGCCGAGCACGTCGCCCTCGAGTTCCAGAACCTCGCCGGCACGGACGTCCGCCACGGCAAGACCCGGGCCGCCGGCAAGCACGGCCAGTACAACTGCATCTTCGAGTACCGCGAGGAGGCGGTCGGCCTCGAGGCCGGCCGGATGGCCGTCGCCCTGGTCAACCACCTCGTCGCGCCGGACGACCCCGACGTCGTCGTTCGACTTCGCGCCCGAGATGGAGCGGCTCATCCGCCTGGCCGAGCGCCAGGCGTTCGGCCCGTCCACCCAGGCCCTCATCGACGAGGCGGTCAGCCGCGACATCCCGTTCATCCGGCTCGACCGCCACTCGCTCGTCCAGTTCGGGCACGGCGTCCACCAGCAGCGCATCCGGGCGACGATGACGTCGCTGACCTCGGCGATCGGCGTCGACATCGCGTCGGACAAGAGCCTGACCAACCGGCTGCTCGACTCGGCCGGGCTGCCGGTGCCGCGCGCGGACGTCGTCGACACCGAGGAGGGCGCGGTCGCGGCCGCGAAGCGGCATCGGCTACCCGTGCGTCGTCAAGCCGCTCGACGGCAACCACGGCCGCGGCGTCCACCTCGACCTGCGCTCCGAGGAGGCGGTCCGGGCCGCGTTCCAGGGCGCGCTCGCCCAGAGCCGCGGCGGCGACGTCGTCGTCGAGTCGTACGTGGCCGGCAACGACTATCGCTGCCTGGTCATCGGCGGCAAGGTCGCGGCCATCGCCGAGCGCGTCCCGGCCAGCGTGACCGGCGACGGCGAGCACACCGTCCGCCAGCTGGTCGACATCGCCAACAGCGATCCGCGCCGCGGCATCGGCCACGAGAAGGTCCTGACCCGGATCAAGGTGGACGAGGCGGCCGAGGAGCTGGTCCGCGACCAGGGCCACGGCATGGACGACGTCCTGCCCGAGGGGACCTGGGTCAAGCTCGCCCTGACCGGCAACATGTCGACCGGCGGGACGTCGATCGACCGGACGATGGAGGCCCACCCGGACAACGTCGAGATCGCCGAGACGGCGGCCCGGATCGTGGGCCTCGACGTCGCCGGCATCGACTTCATCTGCCCGGACATCACGACCCCCGTCCGCGAGACCGGCGGCGCGATCGTCGAGGTCAACGCCGCGCCCGGCTTCCGGATGCACACCCACCCGACCGAGGGCGAGCCGCAGTACGTCGCCCGGCCGGTCATCGATTCGCTGTTCCCGGCCGGCTCGTCGGCGCGGATCCCGATCGTCGCCGTGACCGGCACGAACGGCAAGACGACGACCGTCCGGATGATCGCCCACATCCTGAAGCTGATGGGCCGGCGGGTCGGGATGACCTCGACGGACGGCATCGTCGTCGACGGCCGGCTCATCAAGAAGGGCGACATGTCCGGGCCGAAGTCGGCCCAGATGGTCCTCCAGAACCCGACCGTGGACACCGCCGTCTTCGAGGTCGCCCGCGGCGGGATCCTGCGCGAGGGCCTCGGCTACGACCGCAACGACGTCGCCGTCGTGACCAACGTGACCGGCGACCACCTGGGCCTCGGCGGCATCGATTCGATCGGCCAGCTGGCCAACGTCAAGGGCGTCGTCGTCGAGGCCGTGCCGCGCTCGGGGACCGCGGTCCTCAACGCCGACGACAGCCACGTCTACCGGATGGGCCGCCACTGCGCCGGCCGGGTCGTGCTGTTCAGCATGTCGATGACCAAGGGCGAGGACGGCTACGACCGGGTCGACGGCCACACCGGCCGTGGCGGGGCGGCGTTCCGCCTCGAGATGACCGACGAGGGCGAGCTCATCGTCCTGCAAGCTCGGGTCGCGGACGATGCCGGTGCTGTACACGCACCTCATCCCGGCCACGTTCGGCGGCCGGGCGCGGATGAACGTGGCGAACGCGCTGGCCGCGGCGGCCGCGGCGTGGGCCGCCGGGCGCCCACCTGCACGACATCCGCCAGGGCCTGCGGACCTTCTCGACGTCGTTCTTCCAGGCGCCGGGCCGGCTCAACCTGGTCGATGTCGGCGGGGTCCGCGTCGTCATCGACTACTGCCACAACGTCGACGGGATGCGCCAGCTGGCCGACTTCGTCAACCGGATGATGGTCGACACGCAGACGAAGGCGGGCCGGATCGGCGACGTCCGGCGGCGCGACTCGGACCGGGCCGGGCGATCGGCGTCCTCGGCATCCCGGGCGACCGGCGCGACCAGGACCAGCGCGACTACGGCGCGATCGCGGCCGGCGCGTTCGACGAGCTCATCGTCCGCGAGGACAAGAACCTGCGCGGACGACAGCCGGGCGAGACCGCCACGAACGTGCTCGAGGGCGTCCGGGCGGCGAAGGCCGCCGGGACGGCCCGCGCGACCCGGGCCGAGAAGATCCTCGAGGAGATGGCCGCCGTGCGCGCCGCGCTCCGCCGGGCCATCCCGGGCGACCTGGTCGTGTGCTGCGTCGACGACGCGATCGCGGTCTACCGCGAGGCGATGGCCGCGGCCGGCACGTCCCGCGGCGGCACGGCCTTCGCCGACCCGGGCGAACTCGAAGCCCCCGAGGGCTGACCGGGACTCGACGCTCAGCTCGCGCGGTCGGCGGTCTCCGGCTAGCCTCGGACCATGTTCGCCTGGACCGTCCGGACGATGAACGCGATGAGTGCCAGCGAGATCAGGATGAGCAGCACGCCGATCGCCATCTCCATGGATCGCAACCCTCCGAACCGTCGATCCGCGAGCCGGTCGGCCCGCGCTTCGGCGCATCCTGCGCCCCGCCGCGCCCGGACGCAAGGGGCTGTGGCTCCGGACGCCACGACCCAGCCGGTCAGCCCCGGCGCGGACGCTCCTGCAGGCGCGGGACCAGCTCGGTCAGTTCCGTCGTGATGTCGACCGGCCGGGCGCCGACCGCGGCGAGCAGGTCGAACACCTGCTCGCGCTCCGAGTGGCACATCAGGACGATGACCCGGGCCGCATCGGGCCGAGCGCCGGTCGCGTTGCCGTCAGCGCCGCCGTTGAGCTCGGCTCGCAGGGCCTCCGTCTCGGACTCGTAGATCGGCACGGCCGCGGCGTCGCCGCCGCCGGCGGTCACCCCGGCCAGCAGCTCGCCGACGACCGACTCCGGCGTCCGGCCGCGCAGGTAGCCGAGGGTCTGCTTGACCGCGACGCGCTGGGCCCGCTCGGCGGCGATCCGGCCGATGCCCCGGAGCGTGTCGTCCGGCCGGTCGCCGGCGGTCCCGATGATCGACGGTGATCGGCGCCGCGCGACCGGCCGCCCCGCCGGCGATGCCCTGGGCGACGTCCAGGACGGCCGCGATGCCGGCCTCGTTGTGGGCGAAGTCCACGATGATGACCTTGGCGCCGAGGCGGAACAGGTTCAGCCGGCCAGGCGACCGGTCCGCGTCCGGGCGGAAGTCGGTCAGGCCGTCGCGGCTCACCTCCTCGATCGTGGCGCCCAGCCCGCGCGCGCCACCGGCGGCCGCCAGCGCGTTCGCGACGTTGTGGCGGGCGAGCCCGCCGATCGTGATCGGGATGCGGCGGATCTCGGCGATCTCGGTCGTGTCCGGCCCGTTCACCTCGACCAGGCTGCCGCCCCGGACCAGGTACGCGCGCCCGCCGCGCTCGACGTGCCGACGGACCGGGTCCGACCCACCCGGCAGGAGCGAGAAGTACGCCACGTTCGCCCGGACCCGCCGCGCGACGGCCGACACGTACGGATCGTCGCCGTTGAGGACGACCCAGCCGTCCGGCTTCGTGATCCGGCAGATCGTCGACTTGACCTCGGCCAGTTCGGGCAGCGTGTGGATGCCCTGGAGGTCGAGGTGGTCGGACGAGACGTTGGTCAGGATGCTCGCCTCGTTCGACTCGTAGCCGACGCCGCGCAGGACCATCCCGCCGCGAGCGGTCTCGAGGACGGCGACGTCGAGGTCGCTCCGGGCCAGGATCTGCTGGGCGCCGCCCGGACCGGTCCAGTCGCCTGGCTCGACCATCCGCTCATCGACGAGGACGCCGTCCGAGGTGGTCGTCCCGACCCGGCGGCCGGCCAGCAGCAGGATGTGGGTGATGAGCCGGGTCACGGTGCTCTTGCCGTTCGTCCCCGAGATCGACACGACCGGGACCCGCCGGTCGGCGTCGCGGATCCACGACGGCGGCGTCGTGCCGGCCTCGGCGATCCGGGCCGTCCAGCGGGCCACGAGGCGTTCCTGGGCGCCGGTCAGGTGGGCGGTCGGGGCGGAGCGACACGTCCCGCTCCGTCGAGCGCGAGCGCGGCCTCGGTCAGCGTCAGCGACCGTTCCAGGCCGGTCCACGGGAACGTGATGATCCAGTGGCCCGGATCCGATGAGCGATGGACCGCCAGCCCGCGGCGGCCTTCGCCGTGCTCGGCGCGCAGCCGCCGGATCCAGCCGACGACCGCGGCGACGTCGTTCGGCCAGCTCGCGGGCCGGGATGTCGGCGCCGAGACGGACCAGGGCGTGGCGACCGGGATCGCGCTGGCCGTACCAGGTCCGTCGCTTGCCGACGGCCACCTCGAGCTTGACCACCGGCTCCAACCGGTAGACATTCGGGCCCTCGAGCAGACGCGTCTCCACCAGTCGCACGGTCCGGGCAGGATAGCAAGCCGGCAGGGCCAAGATGCGAGCGAGACACGGGTAGGACACGCAAGACACGGGCACGACACGGGATAGACTGGCCGCCAAGGAGGTCCGAGTGACGACCATCGCCAGCGACCCGGAACTCGACGCCCTGCGCACCGTCATCGCGGCCGACCTGCCGGCCTACCTGGCCGACCTCGAGACCCTCGTCAACATCGACTGCGGGAGCTACACGCCGGCGGGCGTCGACCAGGTCGGGGAGTGGACGGGACGGTTCCTGGAGGGGCTGGGTGCCGCCGTCGAGCACCGGCCGGACCCCGAGGGCCGCTACGGCCGGACGGTCGTGGCCACGTTCGATGGCCGCGCCGGGGCGCCGCGCGTGCTGCTCATCGGCCACATGGACACGGTCTTCGATCCGGGGACCGCGGCGGCTCGCCCGTTCCGCATCGAGGACGGCGTGGCCTACGGGCCGGGCGTCACCGACATGAAGTCCGGCCTGCTCGCCGGGCTGTACGCGATCAAGGCGCTCATCGGCGAGCTGGGCGGCGTGCCCTTCGAGCGCCTGACGTTCATCGCCAACCCGGACGAGGAGATCGGATCGCCCAGTTCCACCGCCCACATCCGGGCAGCGGCGCCGGATGTCGACGCCTGCTTCGTGCTCGAGTGCGCTCGCGCCAACGGCGACATCGTGTCGGCGCGCAAGGGCATCCTGGACACCCGGATCACGATCGAGGGCCGGGCGGCCCACGCCGGCGTCGAGCCGGAGAAGGGTCGCAGCGCGATCCTGGAGGCGAGCCGGATCATCCGCGACCTGCATGCCCTGAACGGTCGCTGGCCGGGGGTCACGGTCAACGTCGGGGTCATCGCCGGCGGGACACGGCCGAATGTCGTCGCCGAACGGTGCCACCTCGAGGTGGACGTGCGGTCGACGACCGTCGGATGGCCTCGACATCGTCGAGGCGGCCATCCGCGAGATCGCCGCCGCGACCGAGGTCCCGGACACGGTCGCCGAGGTCAACGTGATGGTCGGCTGGCGGCCGATGGAGAAGCTCGCCCGCAGTGGCCGGCTCGTCGAGCACGCCCAGACCGTGGCCGCCCGGCTCGGGTTCGAGGTCCACGACACCGCGACCGGCGGCGCGTCCGATGCCAACACGACGTCCGGGATGGGCGTCCCGACGCTCGACGGCCTCGGGCCGATCGGCGGCAACGACCACGCCCCGACCGAGTACCTCGACGTCGATTCGATCGTGCCGCGGACGACGCTGCTGGCCGGCCTGCTGCTCGCGGTCGCGCGCGATCCCGAGGTCCTCGCCTGGCGCGCCGGACCCGGTTGAGAGGCGGCGCGTGACGCTCGTGAGCCGGCGGCTCATCTCGTCGGGCGGTCCGTTCGAGCGAGTCGGCGGCTACAGCCGGGCGGTCGTCATCGGCGACGCGTGCTGGGTCGCCGGGACGACGGACCTGGGACCGGACGGCGTGTCGACCCATCCCGGTGACGCGGCCGCCCAGGCGCGGGCGACCCTCGCGATCATCGGCGCGGCCCTGGCCGAGGGCGGGTTCGGCTTCGAGGACGTCGTGCGGACCCGGATGTTCGTGACGGACGTCGCCGATGCGCCGGCCGTGATCGCGGTCCACGGCGAGATCTTCGGCGACATCCGGCCGGCCGCGACGATGGTCGTCATCGAGGCCCTGATCCACCCGAGCCTGCTCGTCGAGATCGAGGCCGAGGCACGGCGAGCGAGGTAGGCCGCCGCCTCAGACCTGGAGCGTGTCGAGCCCCACGAACCGGGCGATCGCCACGATCGCGACCGCGGCGACGAGGCCCAGGAGCAGGTTGCCCTTGCGCGCGACGATGGCGAGGCAGACGAACACGCCGACCCACTCGATGCCGACGTGGAACGACGGGACGCCGTCCTCGTCCGTCACCACCATGATCGCCGACCGCGGCCAGGGTCGCCAGGACGGCCGGCCCGACGAGCTGCAGGTAGTCGGTGGCGATGCGCGGGAGTCGCTCGAACCCGGGCACGACGAGCCCGACGGCCCGCGACGGGTAGGTCACCGCGAACATCAGGATCGCCAGGATGACGATGCTCGGGTTCACGTGCGAGGTCCTGGGTCGTCATCGGGTCCGGGATCTGCGCTCGCCGACGACCGATGCGTCGCCGTGTGGAGCCCCGGGGACCGAGTAGCGCTCCGCCGATGCCGGGCTGCCGATCGGGGCCGTCTCATGCGCCGCCGCCGCGGGCACGAGCAGCCCGATCGCCGGACCGCCGAGCCCGCCCACGACGATCCCGACCGCCGGACTGATGGCCAGGGCGACCGGGACGCCGATCGCGACGGCCGCCATCGCCGCCACCAGCTCCCGACGGCCGGTGATGAGCGTCACGGCCATCCCGATCATCGCCGCCGGGAAGATGACGTCGATGCCGAACCGCGACGGATCCGGGATCTGCGCCGCCGAGGACCACGCCGGCGAGCGTCGCCAGGTTCCACGGCAGGAACGTGAACACCAGGGCGGAGATCCAGTAGGCCCGTTCGTCGGTCCCGCCGATCCGGCGGAAGTGGGCGATCGCCAGCGCGAAGTTCTCGTCGGTCAGGAAGTGGGCCATGACCGCTCGCCGCGTCACCGGGACGTCGCGCATCCACGGTCGAAGGGCCGCGGAGTAGAGCAGGTGGCGGGCGTTGAGCAGCGCCGTCAGCAGGATGATCCCGGCGAACGGCAGACCGCCCGCCACGTAGCCGACGGCCGCGAACTGGGCGGCGCCGGCGAACGCGATCGAGCTCATCGCGAGCGCGTCGAGGATCGAGAACCCGGCCTCGCGCGCCGACAGCCCGTAGACGAAGCCGAAGCCGACGATGGAGACCGTGATGCCGACGGCGTCGGACACGAGGCCGCGCCGGTCGATCCGCGCGGGACCCGGGGCGCCCGTCGCGACCTCCGGCGCGTTCGCCACGGGAGGCGTCGCTCAGCGCAGGAAGGTCTTGGCGCAGGTCCCGTCGCAGACGACGAACACGGCGTGCTTCTCGAACGCGTAGCCGGCCGCGTGGAGCAGGCCCGGGCAGCCCTTCGTCGGGCACTTCCAGACCCACCAGCGGTCCTGCAGGTCGACCGGCGACGACTCCGCCGCGAGGGTCGTCGACAGGTCCGGTCGGTCGGCGAGCAGGCGTCGCGATCACGGCGGCCCGCTCGGCCTCGCTCTCGCTGGAGTATGGGTAGTTCTGGCTGACGTTCGAGGTCACGATCGGCCTCCCCGGTGGCGCGGATGACGATGCCGGTGGCGGCCTCGTGTGAGCGCAGCCTGCCACCGGCCGGCGCAGTATCGCATATGGGCGAGGCCCGGCAGAAGCCCCGGAAGCGCCCTACCAGACGGCCGGCAGGCCGGCGCTGCGCGGGTCGGTCGCGGCCGCCACGGACCCGTCGGGTGAGGCCGGGCCACCGTCGACGAGTTCGATGGCGTGGGCGTGGCCCAGGCCGCTGTCGAATGGCGCGACGAGCGTGACCGGATGCCCGAGCGCCTCGAGCGCCGGGGCGGTCGACGGCGGCGAAGCGTGGCTCCAGGCGGACCTCCACCGGGGGCCGGAAGTGGTCGGCGGGTTCGACGAACCAGCGCGGTGCCGGCGACGGCCGTCCGGACGTCCACCGCCGCCGTCCACCAGCGCCGACACGACCTGGGCGTGGATCTGCGGCTGGGCGTCGCCGCCCATGGACCCGGTGACGATCCACGGCCGGGTCTCGCCGGCCCGGAACAGCATCCCGGGGAGGAGCGTGTGCAGCGTCCGCTTGCCGGGCTCCAGGACGTTGGGGTGGGCCGGGTCCAGGCTGAAGTAGCTGCCCCGGTTCTGGTAGTGGATCCCGGTCGCCGGGTCGACGACGCCGGAGCCGAAGCCCAGGTAGTTCGACTCGATCAGGCTGACCGCGTTGCCCTCGCGCGTCCACGGTCGCGAGGTAGATCGTGCCGCCGCCGCGCGGGTTGGTGGCGTCGGGTGCGGGGGCGGCCCGGCGCGGGTCGATCCGTGCGGCGAGCTCGGCGATGTGGTCCGCGCCCAGGAGCCGCTCGACCGGGACGTCGCGGAACGCCGGGTCGGTCAGGAACGCGTCGCGGTCCGCCATCGCCAGCTTGGACGCCTCGATGCCGAGGTGGATCCAGGCCGGGTCGGTGACGCCGCCCGGTCCGAACGCCGAGGCCGGCGGCGCCTCGAACCGCGCCAGGATGGCCAGGATCTCGAGGGCGACCAGCCCGGAGCTGTTGGGCGGGTGGGTCGTGACCCGGACGCCGCGATAGTCGGTCGCGATCGGGTCGCCCCAGGTGGAGGTGTGGGCCTGCAGGTCGGCCCAGGCGATCGGGCTGCCGGCCGCCGCCAGGCCGCGCGCCTGCCGCTCGCCGAGGTCGCCGTCGTAGAACGCATCGAAGCCCTCGGTAGCGAGCGTCTCCAGCGTCGCGGCCAGCGCCGGCAGGCGGACGCGCTCGCCCGGGCGCCACGGCCGGCCGTGCGGCCGATAGACGGCGAAGAACCCGGCATCCGGGCCGAGTGACTCGCGGACGCGCGGCGCGGTCGCCTCCACCGCGCCGATGAACCCGTCCCACGCCGGGAACCCGTTCCGTGCCAGCTCGATGGCCGGAGCCAGGATCGTCGCGCGGTCCAGGCGGCCGTGACGGGCATGGGCGTCGCCCCACGACCGGACGGCGCCCGGTACGGTGATGGTCAGCGGCCCGAACCGCGGCAGCGCCGTGAGGCCCGCCGCCCGCAAGCGCGCCGGCATCCGCCGCGGCCGGCGCACGACCGGATCCGTTGAGCGCGGTCTGACGGCCGGCGCCTCGTCCCAGATGAGCCAGAACGCGTCGCCGCCGATCCCGCAGCCGCTCGGCATGACGACGCCCAGGGCGGCGTTCGTGGCGATCGCGGCATCGACCGCCGAGCCGCCCGCCCGCAGGATCGACAGGCCCGCGGCCGTCGCGAGGTGGTGTGGCGCGACGACCGCGCCGTGGCTGCCGCGGGCCAGCGGGACCGGCGTCCAGGGCTGCCCGGCGGTCACGCCCCGGCGTCCGTGGAGGTCTCGCCTGGCCTCGCGTCTGCGCCTGAGCCCTCCGAGGCCCCCGCCATCCAGCTGGTGCTCCTGCTCGCGCAGCCGCGCCAGCGGGATGAGGGCGACGACCAGCAGGCCGGCGGTCGCGATGAGCATCCCGTCGATGCCACGCATGTCCGCCGCGAAGCCGCCGATGAGGGCGCCGACGATCTGGCCGATGGCCAGGAACACGGAGTACAGGCCCATGATCGCGCCACGGTCTCGCGGGAAGCGTTCCGAGATGTCGGCCAGCAGGCCCGAGCGCCGCCGGGGTCGCGCCGGCCAGGACGAACAGACCCGAACTCCGGCGACGACGAGCCCGGCGATCGCCACCGCGATCGGCAGGCTGGCCGAGTGGTTGACCAGGATCCCCGCGGCGACCAGGACGCCGCCACCGCCGATCCCGTAGCCGATGATCGTCGTCCGACGCATGTTCTTGAACCGGTTGCCCCAGTACAGCAGTCCGGCCCCGAAGACGAGAGCGATCGCGATCGCGGCGAGGGTGATCTCCGTTGGAGGTGAAGCCGCGCATCATGACCTGGTCCGGAAAGGCCGGGTTCGCCTTCGCGAACTGGAACAGCGACTGGCTCATCCACAGCCCGATCGAGGCGTTGATGGCGATCCAGGTCGGGGCCAGCAGCAGGACGTGCGAGGACCGGACGAGCGTCCAGATAGCGGCTGTACCCGACGTGCGTCCCGGCGACCGCCTCGCGTTCGCCGGCCGGATCCTTGACGCCCAGCCAGTAGATGAGGAACGACACGCCGTAGATGACGGCATTCAGGTAGAAGGCGTCGGTGTCCGATCGCCTCGAACAGGGTCGGCGCCACGATGAACCCGACGCCAAGTCCCGCCAGCGTCGCGCCCTCGAATCGGGCTGCGGCCTGGCCGCGCAGGAGCTCGTTGCCGGCCGTCGCGAGCGCGATGTAGCCAAGGATCGACGGGACGCTGGCCGCGGTCGACAGACCCTCCAGGAAGCGCGTCCCGCCCAGCAGCAGCAGGTTCGGCCGTCCGCGCGGTGAGGATGACCGCGATCCCGCCGAAGATCGGTCCGAACAGCATCACCCGGTGATGGCCCCACCGGTCCGACAGGAGGCCGAAGACCGGCGACATGATGCAGTTCCGCCGCGAAGAATGTCGCGGTGAAGATCCCGATCGTGACCCCGCTCACGCCGGAGTCGCGGGAGCACGGATAGGTCGGCCAGGTAGAACGCCAGCATCGCGCCCGTGAGGCCGGTACTGAAGCGAAGGGTGAACGTGCCGGCCAGCACGGCCCACAGGGAGCGGTCCATGGCGAGGAATCCTAGCGGGTCGGGGCTGGACGCGGCACGCGGGCTGGACCCGGCCCGTATCATGCCCGCAACGTCCGGGCCATAGACCGCAGGAGGAGCACGACCTTGAGTCGCGTCGCGATCTTCACCGATTCCGCATCGGACCTGGATGCCGCGGAGGCCGCCGCGAAGGGGATCACCGTCGTCCCACTCCTCGTGACCTTCGGGGACGAGACGTTCAAGGCCGGGACCGAGCTCCCGACGGCCGCGTTCTGGGACCGGATGGTCGCCCCGGGCGCGCCGTGGCCGAAGACCGCCGCCTCGTCACCCGGCGAGTTCCGCGACGCCTACGAAGCCGCGTTCGCGGCCGGCGCCGAGGCGATCGTGTCGATCCATGTCGCGGGCACGCTGTCGGGCACGATCAAGAGCGCGCAGATCGCCCGCGACATGCTGCCGGACCGCGAGATCCACGTCATCGACTCGCTCGGCGCGTCGATGGCCGAGGGCATCCTCGCCCGGATGGGCGTGGACCTGGCGGCGGAGGACCGGTCGGCGGCCGACATCGCCGGGATCCTGGAGGCGCGGGCCCCGGACATGGTCATGTACGTCGCGCTCGAGACGCTCGAGTACCTGAAGAAGGGCGGTCGGATCAGCGGCGCGCAGGCGGCCATCGGGACGCTCCTGTCGGTCAAGCCGATCATCAAGCTCCAGCACGGCGAGGTCGAGACGGTCGACAAGGTCCGCACCCGCTCGAAGGCCCGCGAGCGCCTGCTCGAGCTCATCACCGAGCGCCCGATCGAGCGGCTGTCGATCCTGCACACGGTCAGCCCGGACGTCGAGGCGTACCGGGACCAGGTGCTCGCGCCGCGTCCCGGACCTCGATCCGGCGGCGGTGACCATCGAGCTCGTCGGCCCGTCGGTGGGGCCGCACCTCGGGCCGGGCTGCGTCGGAGCGGCCATCCTGTATCGGGCCTGAGCGAGGCCCGGACCGGGTCGCCTCGGCGGCTTGCCTGCCCCAGTGAAGGTTGCGGCCCGGTTGCGACAGCATTGCAGGGTGGTACCACCGTACCGGCGCCTGACGTGGGTCTGGCGGTATACTCGCGGCGCATGAGTCGCGCGTCGTCGAACTGCAACGGTCACAGCGGACCAGCCGACGCGCCCCGTGGGGTCGTCCGGGAGACGACCCACACCGATGAGGTGGCCCGCGAGGTCCGCCCACTCCGGAGGTTCTCCGTTCCATGACCACCGAGCACGCGGCTGCGCAGATCAACGCCTGGGAAGTCGCCCAGAGCCAGTTCGATCTGGCGGCCGAACGCCTCAATCTCGATCCCGGGATGCGCCTCGTCCTGCGCGAGCCGCGCCGGGAGTTCACGGTCCACTTCCCGGTCCACATGGACGACGGGTCGGTCAAGGTCTTCACCGGCTACCGCGTCCAGCACAACCTCGGCCGCGGCCCGGCCAAGGGCGGCATCCGCTACCACCAGGACGTCTCGCTCGACGAGGTCAAGGCCCTCGCGATGTGGATGACCTGGAAGTGCGCGGTCGTCGGCATCCCGTACGGCGGCGGCAAGGGCGGCGTCATCGTCGATCCCAAGCAGCTCAGCCAGAAGGAGCTCGAGGGCCTGACCCGGCGCTACTTCACCGAGATCGAGATCCTCGTCGGCCCCGAGAAGGACATCCCGGCGCCGGACGTCAACACGAACGCCCAGATCATGGCCTGGATGATGGACACCTACTCCATGCACGCGGGCCATACGGTCCCGGGCGTGGTCACGGGCAAGCCGATCAGCCTCGGTGGCTCCGAGGGTCGCAACGAGGCGACCGCTCGCGGCACCGTCTTCTGCATCGTGGAAGCGGCCCGTCACCTCGGGATGGAACTGCCCAAGACGCGCGTCGCCATCCAGGGCTTCGGCAACGCCGGCTCGATCGCCGCGCGGCTCATCTGCGACGAAGGCGCCACGGTCGTGGCCGTCTCCGACTCGACCGGCGGCATCCACGCCCCGGGCGGGCTGGACATCGCCCGCGTCGTGGCCTGGAAGCAGGAGCACGGCACGGTCCAGGGCTTCCCGGGTGCCACGGACATCAGCAATGCCCAGGTCCTCGAAGTGGACTGCGACATCCTGATCCCGGCCGCCCTCGAGAACCAGATCACCGAGCGCAACGCCGGCGACATCAAGGCCCGGCTCATCGCCGAGGCCGCCAACGGCCCGACGACGCCGGAAGCCGACGCGATCCTGTTCAAGAACGGCAAGTTCATGATCCCGGACATCCTGTGCAACGCCGGTGGCGTCACGGTCAGCTACTTCGAGTGGGTCCAGGACCTCAACCGCGATCACTGGAGCGAAGGCGTCGTGAACGCCAAGCTCAAGGAGATCATGGTCAAGGCCTTCTCCGAGGTCCTCGCGGTCGCCCGTCGAGAGCAGTGCAACATGCGGACCGCCGCGTACCTGCTGGCGGTCAAGCGCGTCGCCGACGCCATGGAGATGCGCGGCCTCTACCCGTAAGCCGAGCCACACGAACAGTCACGAAGCCCCGACCGTCCGGTCGGGGCTTCTTCACGTTTCGGCGATGGGCTAGAAGCCGTCCTGGATGACGACCTCGAGCGAGGCTGGGTCGATGGTGTCGGACGTCCGCAGGATGAGCACGCGATCGAACGCGACGGCGTCGGTGGGGTCGGGGCAGGGCGGCTGGACGATGAGCACCTTCGAGTCGGACAGGACCACGGTGGGTTCGCTGTCGCACGGCGGCGCCGCCCAGGTGACGACCAGGCCAGCGGTGTCGGCCTCGACGACCGTCGGGGCATCGACGGCGACCGAGGCCCCGTCGCCGGGCGTCCCGGAGGTGACGCCGGTCAGCAGACCGGTCTGGTCGATGACCGCGACGCGGACCGTGGACTCGTCCTGGGTGTCCAGGGCGAGGACCAGCGCCGGTGCGCCGGAGATCTCGGGTCGGGTCGGGGACGGGGGTGGCGACGGCGCGAGGAGGGGACCGCGGTGGCGTCGGGCGTGGCGGGACCGGCGGTGGCCGGCGAGGCGCCACTCCCGCCACACGCGGCGACGGTGAGGGTCAGGGCGAACGCCGCGAGGGCGAGCGTCCGTGGTCGGCGGATGGACAGGGACATCGGGATCACGTTCCTTTCGGGGGTGGTGGGTGAGGTGGACGAGTGGTCAGGCGTGGTCGCGACGGAGCAGGAGGCTCGCGCCGGCGATGACGATCAGGGCCGCGACCCCGACCTGGATCCAGCTGATCGCACCCGGCTGGCCGGACACGAGCGCGAAGCCCAGGGAGCCCAGGATCAGGGCGGGGACGAGCGGCCACGGATGGCGTTCCTGCGGGTCGGCCAGCAGGCCCAGGATCCAGACCGAGGCGAACCCGCCGGCGATCGACAGGAAGAGCACGCCAGGCTGTCGCAGCCGGGCCGAACGTGCCGGCGGTGATGAACAGGACGGCCGTTCCGAGGCCGCCGGTGATCCCGGCCGGGACGGCATACCCGTACTCGCGGGACAGGCCGAACGCGACGAGGAGGGTGGCGCTGACCGCCACCAGGGTGTACTGGTCGACGCTGTCGACGACGAAGCCGGCGGCCACGATGCCGCCGATGATCAGGAGGACGGTCCCGAGCAGGCGTCGTTCCGGCACGATGCCTTCGACGCGGCGGACTCGGGGGCTGGTGGTTGCGGACATCGGTCTCCCTCTCTGTTATGAGTGCGTATCGATTACAGTAAAGCTGTAATGACCGGAAGAGTACTGTAATGAAATGAGCGATGTCAAGATGGAAAAAAGCGAGCGTATCGATCGCCGCTCCGGGAGGAGCAGGCGCGCCTGACCCGCGACCGGATCCTCGACGCGGCGCTGGCCCTCTTCGCGGCGCAGGGCTACGGCGCGACGAGCATCGCGGCCATCGCCCGCGAGGCCGGCGTCGTCCCGGAGACGATCTACGCGTCGCTCGGCTCGAAGCGGGGGATCGTGGACGGCCTGATCGAGCGGGCGGCACCGCCCGCAGGTCGATCGGCGCGATTGAGCTGCCGCGTGGGCCGCCAAGGCCGGCGATCCCGCCGCGCAGCTCGGCGTCGCTCGCGCACTTCACGACGATGTTCTGGGTGCGCAACGCCGCACTCGCCGCGGTCTTCCGCCAGGGGACCGGGGATGCCGAGATCGGCGGGAGTGGGCCGTTCGCCAGTCCGCTCGGCACGGCCTCGCCGTCCACCTGCTCGGGACTGGCCGGAGTCGGCGTTCCGGGACGGCGTCGACGCGCGACGAGGCCGCCGACGTCCTGTGGGTCCTCGCGACGGACGAGGTCTTCCACCTCTTCGTCCGCGAGCGTGGCTGGACGGTGGAGCGCTTCGAGGCGTGGCTGTCGCGCGTCCTGTGCCGCGAGCTGCTCGGCGCCTGATCGCCACGGTCAGGCGGGGACAGCGCCCCCGACCGGCCGCCACATCGTGCTGACGATGGCACCATCGAGCGGGGCGCGTGAACCCGCCGTCGGTCACGAACCCCAGCCGGTGGTAGCGATGGTCGTTGGCCGGGTTGGTGGAATCCAGGTAGGCCGGGACCCCTTCGGCGTCCCACAGGCGCGAGGTCATCCGCCACCAGCCGCTGGGCGATGCCGCGGCCACGGAAGTCCGGATGCGTGGCCAGGAGGCTCAAGTAGTAGTGCGGTGGACGCGGCGCGCGGGCAGCCTCGAACCGCTCGACGAGCTCGTGCATCGCCGCCGCGCTCGTCGGAGTGAGGACGCGGCGGGCCAGGGCCTCAAGCTCGGCAACCTGCTCGGGCGTGTTCTCGATGCCGCCGGGTGGCAGCCAGATCGCGACCGCGCCGCGGTCCTCGGAGATGCGGGCGGTGCCGTACCGGAACGGTCCCTCGATGGCGGGTCGCCACCAGCCGGCGTGATGGTCGGTCCGACCGTCCGGCGTCCGTAGCGCGACGGACCAGATCGGGTCGTCCCGGAAGGCGAGCTCGACGACTTCGGCGGCATAGCCGATCTCGTCGGCCGTGATCGGTCGCGATGCCATGGGTCTCCCTCGGTGCGCGGCGTCCACGCCATGCTACGGGGAGCCGCCGCGGAGCGTCGACGCGGCGCGAGCCGGTGCTACCATCCCGGGCATGCTGGACCATGAAGAGAAGTTCCTGTTCAAGGAGGAGATCCTCCACCTGGCCAACGCGGTCGCGGAGCCGGGCATCCTCGACAACGTCGAGGACCTGCTGACGGACGTGATCACGAGCCCGCGCTTCGATTCCGAGGTGTTCACCCTCGAGCGGAGCCTCCAGGTCATGCTCGGCCCACGCGCCGGGACCACCCTCGTCGGCCTGCTGACGGTCGCCCCGGAGGTCTTCGACGAGGTCGCCGAGGTCCGCATCCCGTCCGAGGTCCACGAGCGCCTGGTCGCCTGGCGGGCCCGCTTCGGCCTGGCCATCGACAACGCGCTGAACTTCCTGAACAACCCGGACGGCATCCAGGGCCACAACTTCGCGACGCAGGTCGCGCACGTGGACGACCGGCGAGTCCTGCAGGGTCGGCTGACGCTGGTCCGCTACAACAACGAGCCGCAGTTCTTCGTGGCCGATGCGAGCGTCTTCCTGGGCCTGATCGTGGATGTCATGGAGCGCCTCGGCCCCTACCTCGAGCCCGAAGCCGTGGACGAGGAGACGCTGTCCCGCCTGCGCGACGCGGTCGCCCAGATCGAGCGCAAGACCGCCTCCCGCGGCTGATGGGCGGGCGCGTCCCGACCGTGGCGGCCTGAGCGATGCGCCACATCTACCTCGCCGCCACCGGCCAGAACCGTGGCAAGACCACGGTCAGCCTCGGGGTCATGGACGGCTTCGAGCGGCGCGGCCTGTCGACCGGGCTTCATGAAGCCGGTCGGCCAGCGGACGATCATCGAGGAGGGTGTCCCGGCCGACGAGGACGCCGTGCTCATGAAGAGCGTCTTCGGCCTGACCGAGCCGCTGGCGCGGATGAGCCCGGTCCACATCCCTCGCGGCTTCACCCAGGCCTACATCGAGGGCCGGGTCGTGGAGGACCTGCCGCAGCGCATCCGCGACGCCCACGCGGTCCTTCGCGGCGGACCGCGACATCCTGCTCATCGAGGGCACCGGCCACGCCGGTGTCGGGGCGGTCGTCGGCCTGTCGAACGCGGTCGTCGCGGCGATGCTCGGCGCGCCGGCGGTCATCGTGTCGGAGGGCGGCGTCGGTCGTCCGATCGATGAGATCGTGCTCAATGCCGCCCTGTTCGAGCGGCACGGCGTGGAGGTGGCCGGGCGCCATCGTCAACAAGGTGGACCTCGACGCGAAGCCGGGCCTCGCCAAGACCCTGGAGCAGGGCCTCGCGCGCCACGGGATCCCGCTGCTCGGCGTCCTGCCGTACCGGCCCATCCTGTCGAACCCGACCCTGGCGATGGTCCTCGAAGGGGTCCGCGGCGAGACGATCCATCCCGGCCCGGACCTCGACCAGGTCATCGGCGGCGTGGCGATCGGGGCGATGGAGCCCGAGCACATGCTCCAGCGCATCGGCCCGCGCAGCCTGGTCATCGTGCCGGGCGATCGGGCGGACGTCATCGAGGCGATCGTCCGGGCGCATCGCGACGGCGGGGAGGACGGCGGCGATGCGCGTCGGGCTGGTCCTGACCGGCGGCTACTCGCCGAGTGACGCGACCATCGACGACGATCCGCCGCGCCGACCTGTTCGCCACGCTCGTGCCCGAGGACACGTACGTCGTCGCGTCCGAGGTCCACGACCTGCTGGTCAAGACCCACCCGGCCGATGCCGGCAAGATCGCCGAGATCAAGGCGCTCGTCTGGGAGTACCTGTTCATCGACCGGCTCCTCGCGGTCGCCGACGCGAGGTCAGCGCCGACGCGGCCAGGTCAGCCCGCCGGCCTGACCGATGCGACCGGCGCGGCCCGGCCGGCCGGACGATGGCCGCCACGATGATCGCGGCCCCGATGACCGACACGACCGCGCAGATGACGAACAGGCCCGGGATCCCGATGGCGGCCGCGATGACCCCGCCGAGGGTGGACCCGAGGATCGTCGCGAGCCCGGACCCGCTGGTGAGGAGGCCCTGGGCGGTCCCGCCCGTGCCGGCCGGGGCGCGGCTCGCGAGGACGGTGACGCCGCCGACGAACACGCACGCGAACCCGACCCCCTCGAGCGGGGCGATCGCCAGCAGCTGCCACGGCTCGGTCGCCAGGGCGGACAGGCCGGTCCGGAGGGCGAACGCGATGGCGCCGATGACGAGCAGTCGCTCGGCCCCGAACCGCTTCGCGAGCCGCGGGAAGGCGTACATGATCGGCACCTCGACCATCGCCCCGATCGCCCAGATGAGCCCGATCTGGGCGCCACTCCCGCCGATCGCCGCCATCTGGATCGAGTAGAACGTGTTCGTGCCGGACAGGGCCGTCCAGACGACGACGAACCCGGTCAGGAACAGCGGCACGCCGCGGACCGACAGGATGGCGGCCATGCCGCGCCGCAGGCTGACCGAGACGCTCGAGCCGCGGCGGGGGATGGTCGCGGTGACGACGACCGTGAGGGCCAGCATCGGGATGTAGACCCAGAACAGGGATCGCGGCCCGAAGCGATCGAGCATGACCCCGACGATGAGCGTCGCGACGACGAACGCCAGCGAGCCGAACGCGCGGACCTGCCCGAACCGGTTTCGGGCGGACGTCCCGAGCGTCTCCAGGGTCCGGGCATCCAGCAGGGGCGCGACCCCGGCGATGCCGGTGAACAGGACGATCGCGCCGATGGACACGGCGAGGAAGCCGAACGAGAGGTACAGGACGACGGCCCCGGCCGTGGCGACCGCGGCGGCCAGTGGCAGCGCGATGCGCGACCGCGGGAACCGATCCGACAGCCCACCCCAGACCGGGCCGAAGACCAGCATGATCGCGGCCTGGACCGCGATGAGCACGCCGATCTCGTCGAGGGCCAGGCCCAGGTCGCGGTAGAAGACGGGCAGGAACGGATAGGCCGCCCCGAGCGCGGCGTAGAAGACGAGGTAGGCGAGGAGGATCGCGGACGCCGGCGGCCAGCACGCCTCAGCGATCCGGGCCGGCGCCGGCCTCGACCAGCGGCTCGTTGTCGATGAGGCGGGTGGTCCCGAAGCGGACGGCCAGCGACAGCAGGGCCGGGCCCGTGACCCGATCGAGCTCGTGCAGGTCCACGCCGTCGGCGCAGGAGACGTAGTCGATGTCGGCCAGCGGCTCGCTGGCGATCTCGGCGCGCATGACGGCCCGGAGCGACCTCGGCGTCGCGTTCGCCGGCGGCCCAGCGGTCGCGGGCGAGGAGCAGCGCCCGGCGCAGGACCGGGGCGGCGGCCCGCTCGGCCGGGCTCAGGTGGACGTTCCGCGACGACATCGCGAGGCCATCCGGTTCGCGGATCGTCGGGCACGCGATGACCTCGGTCCGGATGGCCAGGTCGCGCGCCATCTGGCGGATGACCATGACCTGCTGGGCGTCCTTCTGGCCGAAGTAGGCCCGCTCGGCGCCGACCAGCCCGAACAGGATCGCGACGACCGTGGCGACGCCGTCGAAGTGGCCGGGTCGCGCCGCACCCTCCAGCGGTTCGGCGATCGCGCCGACCGACACGGTCGTGTCGAAGCCGGGCGGGATAGACCTCGTCCACCGGCGGGGCGAAGACGAGGTCCACGCCGGCCGCCTCGCAGACCGCGAGGTCGCGCGCCTCGTTGCGCGGGTACTGGGTGAAGTCGGCGGCCACGTTGAACTGGCGCGGGTTGA
The DNA here is from genome assembly GCA_963738475.1 of uncultured Chloroflexia bacterium. GTDB lineage: Bacteria > Chloroflexota > Limnocylindria > Limnocylindrales > CSP1-4 > SPCO01. The sequence continues at coordinate 126,522 of CAVTWU010000017.1, read as the reverse complement.
CGAAGATCGAGACGACCGTCGTCGCGTCTGCGGCGCGCGAGCGCTCGATCAGCGCGACGATGGCCGTCGTGCAGCCAGCCCATCGTCGGCACGAGGCCGATCGGGCGCGGGGCGGTCGTCGAGGGCGTCGCGAAGCTCGGCGCGGGTCCGGAGGATGCGGGTCAAGGGGTCGGTCGTGCGGCGCTGGGCGCTTACAGGTCGCGATCGAGCGGGATGCCGCCGATCGGGATCGTGCCGCTCGCCCGGTCCGGGAGGCCGCGACCGAGGACCTCGTCCAGGACGCCCTCGTCCATCAGGGTGGACTCCGCCTCGCCCGGGAACGTGCCCGGCGGCGACGTCGGCGGCGTAGGCCGCGGCCGCCTCGCGGATCGCCTGCCCGACCTGGGCGTACGGCCGGGCGTGGCGCGGGATGAAGTCGCCGAGGCCGATGAGGTCGGTGATGACCTGGACCTGGCCGCTGCAGCCGGCGCCCGGCGCCGATCCCGATCGTCGGGACGTGCAGTCGCTCGGTGATGGCCGCCGCGAGCTGGGTCGGGACGAGCTCCAGGACCATCGAGAAGGCGCCGGCCTCCTGGACCGCCTGGGCGTCGGCGATGAGCGCCCGGGCCTGCTCGCGGCTCTTGCCCTGGACCTTGACCTTGCCGAACGTGTTGATCGCCTGCGGCGTGAGGCCGATGTGGCCCATGACCGGGATGCCGGCCCGGACGAGCGTCTCGATGATCCGCGCGCTGCGGACGCCGCCCTCGACCTTGACCGCCTGGGCGCCGGCCTCGCGCATGAAGATCCCGGCGTTCTCGATGGCCTCCTCGGGCGAGGCAGTACGACAGGAACGGCATGTCGGCGACGACCAGGGCGCGCTTCGTGCCGCGCACGACGGCCTTCGTGTGGTGGACCATCTCGGCCATCGTGACGCGCACGGTCGTCTCGTAGCCCGAGCATCACCTGGCCGACGCGAGTCGCCGACGAGGATCAGCGGGATGCCGGCCTCGTCGAGGATGCGGGCCGTCGGGTAGTCGTAGGCGGTCAGCATCGGGATGCGCGCGCCGTCGGCGTACAGCTTGGCGATGTCGACGACGGTCAGGCGGCGGGGCGTGTCGGTCGAGGCGCTCATGCTGGCTCCAGGCTGGGCGACGGTCGGTGTGACAGTCTGCGCGGCCGCGTCGCGCGCGTCCAGCGCCGCCGCGACCCGGTCCAGGATGCGGTCCGCGACCGCGCGCTTGGCGAGGAGCGGCAGGTCGTCGCGCGAGCCGTCCGCGGCGAGGAGCTCGACCCGGTTCGTGTCGGTCCCGAAGCCGGAGCCCGGCTCGGCGACGTCGTTGGCGACGAGCAGGTCCACGCCCTTGCGCTGGAGCTTGTCGGCCGCCCGGTCCAGCGAGCCGGTCTCGGCCGCGAACCCGACGAGGACCGGCCGGGGCTGGACGGGTTCGCGCGTCGGCGGCGCCGTCGCTGTCGAGGCCGTGGACGATCCGGCCGATCTCGGCGAGGAGGTCGGGCGTCGGCTCGAGCTCGAGGGTCAGCCCGGCGCCGCGCTCGAGCTTGTGGTCGGCGCGGCGCGCTCGGCCGGAAGTCGGCGACGGCGGCGGCCATGACGAGGGCATCGAAGCCGGCCGCGTCCGGTCCGGCGTGCGTGACGCGCCAGGAGGGCCGCGCGGAGGTCGGCGGTGGACTCGACCCGGACGACGGTCGCCCCGTCGGGGAGCGGCACGTCCACGGCCGCGGCGATGAGCGTCACCCGCGCGCCGCGGTCGAGCGCGGCCTCGGCGATCGCCACGCCCATCCGGCCGGTGGAGCGATTGCCGATGTAGCGGACGGGGTCGATCGCCTCGCGCGTCCCGCCGGCGGTCACGACGACGTGCCGGCCGTCCAGGTCCGGCGTCGCGGACCGGCCCGGTCAGCGGCGGGCGAGCGGCGGGGTCGGCGGCCCGGATCGGCCGGTCGGCGACGGCCGCCACGACGGCGTCCACGATCGGCGTCGATCTCGGCCAGCCGGCCGACGCCGGACTGGCCCGAGGCGAGCGGCCCGGTCGCCGGGGCGACGATCCGGTAGCCGAAGTCGTCGCGCGAGGCGGGCGACGTTCGCCGTGGTCGCCGGGTGGGTCCACATGTCGCCGTCCATCGCCGGCGCCACGACGACCGGCGCGCGACGACGCGAGGCAGGTGGCGGTCACGACGTCGCCGGCCAGGCCGTTGGCCATCGCGCCAAGCCAGTGCGCGGTGGCCGGGGCGACGACGATCGCGTCGGCCGTGTCGGCGACGACGATGTGCCCGATCCGCCCGTCGGGCAGCAGGTCCAGGACGTCCGTCTCGACCGGGTGGCGCGACAGCGCGGCGAACGTGAGCGGCCCGACGAAGCGCGTCGCGGACGGCGTCAGCATGACCGACGACGTCGGCGCCCTCGGCGCGCAGGAGCGCGCAGCAGCTCGACGGCCTTGTAGGCGGCGATCGAGCCGGTCACGCCCAGGCCGATGAGCCGCCCGGCGAGCCGTCCGTCGGTCATGACAGCCCCAGGTCCAGCGGCTCGCCGCCGGCGACCTCGGCGTGGAGGATGGCCAGGCCCTTGAGCGTCAGGTCCGGGTCGATGGCGTCGACGCCGTCGATGCCGCGGGCCCACGGCGCGGCGGACAGGCCGCCGGTCAGGATCGCGCGGACCTCGGCCGGAGCGACGTCGGACGCGTCGGCGAGCTCCGCGCCGGATCCGCGCGAGCAGCCCGGTCGCCAGCGCCTGGTAGCCGAAGACCGTGCCGGACTGCATGGCGCTGACCGTGTCCCGGCCGATCGCCCGGTCCGGGGCGCGCAGCTCGATCCGTGGCAGCTTCGCGGTCCGCGCCGCGAGCGCCTCGAGGCCCGAGCTCCAGCCCGGGCGCGATGGCCCCGCCGACGTACGCCCCGTCGGTCGCGACGCAGTCGAACGTCGTCGCGGTCCCGAAGTCGACGACGACGGCCGGCGTCCCGTACAGCCGCTGCGGCGGCCAGGGCGTTGACCAGCCGGTCCGCGCCGACCTCGGCCGGGCGGTCCGACGCGGACCGCCAGCGGCACCGTGCCCGGCGCTGGCCACGAGGAGTGGCTGCCCGCGCCGCGCCGCCACGGCTTCCACGGCCGCGGTCATGGCCGGCACGACGCACGCGAGCGAGATGGCACTGACATCGCCGAGCGTGGTGTCGTCGAGGCGCAGCAGGCCGTCGAGCAGCAGCTCGACCTCGTCGGCCGTCGCCCGCTGGTCCGTGGCGGCCCGCCGCGTGGCCACGAGCGCGCCGGCCCGGAACGAGCCGGTCGTGACGTTCGTGTTGCCGATGTCGAGGGCGAGGAGCATGGGCGCGATGATACCCGTCGCATCGCGGGTGTGCCGTGCGGTACCATCGCCATCGTCCGTCCCCGGTCCTCGCCCCAGGAGACCCCGATGTCGACCCCCGCGGCGAAGTTCTTCGTGAACCAGGGCGTCGTTTCCAGCCGGACGGACATGCTCCACCTCCTGCGGCCGCTGCTCAAGCAGACCGTGACCTACCGCTACCTGCGCGGCCGCGAGGTCATCTCGCACGGGACGGGCTGGGTCGAGCGGATCGTCGTCGACGCGGACGACATCTCGACCTACTTCACGCCGCTCGCCATCACCCTGAACATCGACTCGTTCGAGCATCTCGAGTTCGAGACGCGGCCCGACCAGCTGCTGGTCTACACGCTCGTCCAGGGCGACGAGCGGGTCGTCGTCGAGTTCGCGCCCGATCGGGCCGACCGACGACGACCACTCACCCTTCGCTCCTCGCCAGCTCGCGTTCGACACCAGCGACTTCGTCCAGATGGAGCTGCTCGGGCTGGAGGCTCGCGAGGACGACTAGCGAGGGAGGAGGGGACAGGCAGCATCTCGGCTGGAGGGAGCCGAGGGAGGGAGTCCGCGTCGACCTTGAGGGAGGTCGTCGCGAGGGTATCGATGGCGCGGTCCGAGCCCGCCATGGGGTCCGGCGCGTCCCGGTCGGAGGTCCGAGTCGGTGGCAACAGCCCAGTCGAGTGCGTCTGGCGGCGGGGGCCTGGCGAACTACTTCAAGTTCGCCGAGCGCGGGACGACCCTGCGCGACGGAGGCGCGCGCCGGCCTGACCACGTTCATGGTCATGGCCTACATCATCTTCCTGAACCCGGCGATCCTGTCCGCGGCCGGGATCGACCCCGCCGCGACGGCCGCCGTGACGGCCCTGATCGCCGGGATCATGACCATCGCGATGGGCTTCTTCGGCAACTACCCGTTCGCCCTCGCCGCCGGCCTCGGGATCAACGCCATCGTCGCGTTCAACCTGGTCCTGGGCCGCGGCCTGACGCTGGCAGGGCGCGATGGGCGTCATCGTTCTCGGAAGGCCTGGTCGTCACGTCCTCGTCCTCGTCGGCCTGCGCGAGGCGGTCATGAACGCCGTGCCGCTCGCGCTCAAGAGGGCGATCGGCGTCGGCATCGGCCTGTTCATCCTGTTCATCGGCTTCGTCAACGGCGGGCTCATCGCCTCGCCCGAGGGCGGCGTCCCGCCCGTGGCGTTCGTCTTCCCGACGACGCCGGGCCAGTTCCTGGTCATCTTCGGGCTTGCTGCTGACGATCGCCCTGTACGTGCGCAAGATCCCGGGCGCGCTGATCATCAGGATCCTCATCACGACCTCGCTCGGCTTCCCGCTCGGCGTCACGAAGATCCCCGACAACCTCACCGCGACCCCGAACTTCTCGACCCTCGGGCAGCTCGACCTCATGGCCGTGTCGGGACCTGGGCGCGCTGACGGCGCTCCTGATCATCTTCTCGATCATGCTCACTCGACTTCTTCGACACGATGGGCACCGTCACCGGCGTCGGCGACGAGGCCGGCCTGGCCGACGAGGACGGGCCAGGTCCCGGGGTCGGGCGGGTCCTGCTCGTCGACTCCGTGGCGGCCGCCGCCGGCGGCGTCGCCGGCATCAGCTCCAACACGACCTACATCGAGAGCGCGGCCGGCGTCGCCGAGGGCGGCCGGACCGGCTTCGCCTCGGTCGTCACCGGCGTCCTGTTCCTCGCCGCCGATCTTCCTCGCGCCGCTCGCCGCGGTCATCCCGACCCAGGCGACGGCGCCCGGCCCTGGTCCTCGTCGGCTACCTGATGTTCACGCAGATCAGCGGGCATCGACGTCGGCGACGTCGAGGACAGGCCTCCCGGCCCTGCTCACGATGATCCTGATGCCGCTCACCTACGACATCACCGTCGGCATCGGCGCCGGCTTCATCACCTGGGTCTTCATCAAGGTCGTCAAGGGCAAGTTCCGCGAAGTCCACCCGCTGATGTGGGTCGTCGCGATCGCCTTCCTCGTCTTCTTCCTCAAGGACTACGTGGAGACGCTCGTCTGACCCGCCATCCGGGACCGCTCGCGTAGCGTGAGCCGCGACATCCGGCCCGGCCACTCCCTCGGGAGGGTCGGGCCGGACCGTTCCTGTACCATCCCCAGCGATGTTCGAACGAACCGAGCTGCCCGCCGGGCCGCGCGTGATCAGCGCCCGGATGCCCGGGGCGCGTTCCGTCTCCATCGCCGCCTACGTCCTGGCCGGGTCGCGCCTCGAGATCCGAGGCCGAGGCCGGCGTCGCCCACTTCATGGAGCACATCACGTTCAAGGGCACGGCGGCCTATCCCGTCGACCCGCGCCATCAGCGAGGCGATCGAGGGCGTCGGCGGCTCGTTCAACGCCGCGACCGACCGCGAGTCGACCGTCTACTGGGTCCGCGTGCCGCGGCGCGAGGCGGTCCGGGCGATGGACGTCGTCGGCGAGCTGATCGTCCGGCCGGTCCTGGCCGACGCGGACATCGACAACGAGCGGACGATCATCATCGAGGAGATCCGCTCGTACCTGGACGACCCGTCCGAGTACTGCCAGATCCTGTTCCAGGGCGCGATGTTCGGCGACGGGCCGCTCGGCCGCGAGATCTGCGGCGACGAGGCCGGCATCCGGGCGCTGCCCGACGGCCGACGATCCACGAGTTCTGGCGGACGCTCTACCGGCCGGCCAACACGGTCATCGCCGTCGCCGGCGACCTGCCGCACGACGAGCTCGTCGATCTGGCAGCGACCGCCTTCGGGACGGGCAACGGGGCGATCCCCGTGGCGACGCCCGGCGCCGTCGCTGCCGGCCGGTCCGCGCGCCCGGCTCGGCAAGCGGTCCACCAGCCAGGCCCAGCTGAGCGTCGGCGTCCCGGCGCTCCGCCGCGACCATCCGGACGCCTGGACGCTGGCCGTCCTCAACGCCGTCCTCGGCGACGGGATGAGCAGCCGCCTCTTCCTGAGCGTGCGCGAGGAGCGCGGGCTCGCCTACGACGTCTCGTCCGGGCTCATCGACTACGCCGATGCCGGCGCGCTCGAGGTGTCCGCCGGCGTGGATCCCGCCGAGCTCGGGCCGGCGCTCGACGCGATCCTGGTCGAGCTCGCCCGCCTGCGCGACGAGCCGATCCCGGCCGCGGAGCTCGAGAAGGCGAAGCGCTACCTCGCCGGCGGGCATGGAGCTGCGGATGGACGACACCCGCCACGTCGCCTCGTGGATCGGCGGCCAGGAGGCGCTCCACGACCGCGTCCTGGACCTCGACGAGGCGCTGGCGGCCGTCGATGCCGTGGACGCCGAGGCGTGCCAGCGGGTGGCCGCCGAGCTGTTCCGTGACGACGGCCTGCGGCTGGCGGCGGTCGCCCCGGCCCGCTACCTGCGCGGCCTGGAGTCCCACCTGCGGATGCCGGCGTGACGATCGACGGCGCGCACGCACCGGTCGCCGCCGCGCGGCGAGCGTCGCGCGATCGACCTGTCCCTGGCCCGCCTGCACCTGCGCATCGGGTCGCTCGCGCTGGCCCGAACGGAGTTCGAGACGCTGGCCGGACGCGGGCCGCTCGACGACGAGGCCCTCATCGACCTGGCCGAGGCCCGCTGGCGGACCGGCGACACGGTCCGTGCCGGCGAGGCCGCGACGACGGTCCTGGACCATGGGTCCGACGCCCCGCTCGCGCTGCTCATCGCGGCCGAAGCCGCCGTCGCGGGCGGCCGTCCGGGCGAGGCCAGGCGGCTCGCGACCCGGGCGATGAGCGCGGCCGGCGGGACGCTCGATGCCCTGTTCGCGGGGATGCCGCGCTCGGCGGTCTGGCCGCCCGACCCGGCCGACCCGGCTCCGTCGGCGACCACGCTCTTCGGGGACGACGGCGCCGATGGTCGGCAGCACGGACGACCGGACACCGCACCGGCGGGCGACGGACCCTCCGCCTCCGGCGCACATCGCCGCGGCGGTCGTCGTGGACGACGCGACCGTCCCCGGGCTGTGGGATGCGGACGCGGACGCCGCCGCGACGGACGGCCCACCGGCGATCGACCCGGCCGGGCTGATGGACGCCGGCCTCGCCGCCCTCTCGACCGGCGATGCCGACCGTGCCGCGGGCCTCCTCGGCCTGGCCATCCGGACCGGCCCGCATCTCGCCCCGGCCGTCCTGGACGGCACGATCGACGTCACCCAGCCGGCGCTGCTGCTCGTCCGCGGCGACGCCTTCCGGGCCACGGGATCCGAAGCGGAGGCGGCGGTCGCCTACGCCGCCGCGGCGCGTGCCCTCGGCGAGGACGGTCCGGTCGCGGATGCCGCGCTACAATCCGGGCCCACCACACCACCCTCGCAGTAGGTAGACATGCCCACCTCGGAACGGACCCTCGTCCTCGTCAAGCCGGATGGCGTCCAGCGCCTGCTCATCGGCCGCATCCTCGCCCGCTACGAAGAGCGCGGCCTGAAGGTCGTCGGCCTGAAGCTGGTCCAGACCTCGCGCGAGCTGGCCGAGCGCCACTACGCCGCGCACAGCGAGCGTCCGTTCTTCGGGAGCCTGGTGGACTTCATCACGTCGTCGCCCCTCGTCGCGCTCGCCCTCGAAGGGCCGAACGCGATCGCCGTGGTCCGCGCCATCAACGGGGCGACCAAGCCGCACGAAGCGGCGCCGGGCACGATCCGCGGCGACTTCGCGCTCGAGACGGCCCAGAACATCGTCCACGCCTCGGACGGTCCGGAGGCCGCGGCCATCGAGCTGGGCCTGTGGTTCACCTCCGACGAGCTGCTCGAGTACGACCGCTCGGTCGACACCTGGGTCCTGCCGCCCGCCGACTGACCCCGGCCAGGGCGTCCTGACCCCGGCTAGGGCGTCGTCTCGCCCGGGCCGGACTGGATCGGCGGCAGGCCGGCGGCCGCCTGCGGCCCGCCGAACGCCCCGATCGACGTCAGCAGGGCGACGACGGCGAGGAGCAGGGACGCCAGCGTCATCCCGATCGGTCGGTTCGCCCGCACGAGCCGGGCCGCGGATCCCCGGACGTCGGTCAGGTCCGGTCGCGTCCAGTGCGGCCGCCAGTCGACCGCGGGCGCCGAACTGACATCGAGGCGGCGCATCCCGAGGACCAGCAGTCGACCGTAGTACGCGACCGGGGCCAACGTGGCGATGAACACGAACGCCTGCAGCGGGCCATCGAGGGCGAGGTCCACGAGGTCGGAGCGCGCCTCGAACGCGGCGAACCCGGGCAACCCGATCGCCGCCAGCGTGATCGTCACGAGCCCGAGGGCCAGCAGGGGCGATCGGATCGCCCAGCCGCGCAGGTCGGACAGGCTGCCGGTCCAGAACGCGTCGCGGACGACGGCAGCCCACGCGGCGAAGGCGCTCCGGGTGACCACGAACGCCAGGATCCAGACCCGGCCAGGGGTCCACGCCGCCGGATCCAGGGCCGCGAATGCCAGCATCACGACCCCGGCGTCGCCGACGATCGAGTAGCCCACGACGTGCTCCAGGTCGTCCTGGATCCAGGCCGCGAACGTGGCCAGGACGATCGAGGCGACGGCGATGGCGACGACGATCGCCCGGACCGAGCCGACATCCACGGCCAGCGGCGCGATCGAGGCGTCCACCCACGCGAGACCGACGATCGCGAGCGACGCCGGGCCCCAGGCGATGAGGATCGGCAGGCCGGTCTCGGGGACGGCGTCCGTCAGCCGGCCGACCAGGATGTGGAACGGGATGGCCCCGAACCGGATGGCGACCGCCAGGGCGAAGGCGAGGTACGCCAGGCCGAACACGACCGGCTGGGCGACCAGTTCCTCGAGGTCGCGGCCGATCCACGCCGTGGCGGCGATGGCCATGGCGCCGGCGACGACGACGGCTCGCAGGTCACGGACCCCGATGCCGGCCCCGACCCGGCCACCGCTCGGCACGATCGTCAGCAGCACGCCGAGCATGCCGCCCGCCGTGATGGCGAGGACCGCGACGCGCGGATCCGGCAGCGCCAGGGCCAGGCCGGCGGCGCCCATCGTCCCGAGCGTGACGGCAGGCCCGTCGCGACGCGATCCCGAGGCGATCCCCATGACCGACAGGACGAAGCCCGTGAACGTGCCGAGGATGAGGAAGAGGCGCAGGTAGGCCGACGACGCCAGGACCGAGCCGCCGACCTCGAGGTGCGCGGTCGGATCCATCGCCAACGCGGCGACGAACGACGCCGCCGAGTCCGACGACCCCGATGGCCAGTCCGACCCGCTCCCAGCGCCGGAGCAGCAGGGCCAGCGACGTCCCCACGAACGCGACGACCAGGAAGACCGCCAGGCTCACGGCCCGTCCTCCGGCCGGGTGGGCCGCGGATCCGGGCGAAGGTCCGTGCTGCGTCGACGGCGCGGTGGCAGTTCATCGGCCAGGGCGAAGCCGGCCGTCCCGTCCGTGCGGGCGGCCATCGCGAGGACGCCGATCGCCCCGCCGAGCGCGGCGACCGCTCCGGCCGTGACGAGCTCCTCGAGGGTCGACGGCGTGCCGCCCAGCCCGGACCGGACGACGCAGGGCGCCCTGGAGGAGCAGGCTCAGGCCGATCCCGACGCGAAGGACGTCCCGGCCCGTCAGCAGCGGCGCGACCGCGAGCGCGGCCAGGGCGAAGCCGCAGGCTGACGCGAGCGCCGGACCGAGCGTGGGGGCGCCCAGCCCGTGGGAGGCGAATCCGACGGTCGCCGCGGCGGCCGCGACGAGACCGTCCGCGGCCCAGCCGAGTCTCGACCCGCCGGTCGGGAAGGCCCCGTCGCGGACCGGGATCCAGAGCAGGTACGTCGCGAGGACGGCGCCAAGGACGCGCGCGACGAGGCCGCTGGCGGGCGCGATCGGGTCGGCCAGGAACGGCGTCGCCAGCAGCACGACGGCGAGCGAGATGACCGCGACCCGGGCATCGCGGACGAAGACCGCGGCGACGGCTCCGGCCAGGATCGCGATGGCGACGGCCGCGAGCGCTGGGTTCATGGGGTGGCGGTGTCGAGCTCCGGGTAGGTCGGGGTCGGCAGGATCCCGAACGTGTCGAGCGGCCAGTAGCGCAGCCACGCCCGCCCGATCACCTGGTCCACCGCGACCGGCCCGAACACCCGCGAGTCCGCCGAATTGGAGCGATGGTCACCCATGAGGAAGAGCTGCCCCTCGGGGATGACCCACGTGTCCTGGTCGGGCGACGCGAGCGTCTCCTGGGGCGGCCCGCCGGGCACATCCGAGTAGACGTACGGCTCGGTGATGACGATGCCGTTGATGAGGACCTGGCCGTCCTGGATCTTGACCGTGTCGCCGCCCTCGCCGATGACCCGCTTGATGAACGGCGTGTCCTTCTCCTGGACCCACGAGGTGGGCGGATTGAACACGACGATGTCGCCGCGGGCGTACGGCGTCCACGCGGGGTGTCAACTTGTCGACCAGGACGTACTGGCCGGGCTCGAAGGTCCGCTCCATCGACTGCTGCTCGACCTTGTACGGCTGCGCGACGAAGTTCTGGATGACGAGGAAGATGACAAGGGTCAGGACGAGGGTCTCGACGATCTCGAGGAGACACCCGAAGGCGGGTCGTTTGGTCACAAGGCGGGAGTATAGGTGTTGGCCCCTGCGACCGCCCCCGGTGGCACCGACGGGCGACGCCAGCGATGCATATCCGGGCATCCGCCTGAGATTGACCCGCCGTTTGGCGCCTTGTTACACTCCCGCGTCCAGCTGCAAGGTCCCAGCCCTCGGTGGATACCGCACGGGACCGCGCCGACCCAAGCCCCCAGGCCCTCACCCGTGTCACGCGCCGCGCGTGTCGCGCTGGTCGGACCCCGGGGCCGATCGCATGACACGGAGGACTCCACAGACCACATGGATGCCAGTTCACTCCAGCTGATCATCCTGCCGGCGGGGCTCATCGCCGTCGCCTTCGCGATCTACCTGGCCCGCGACGTCCTGGCGCGCGATACCGGCACGCCCGAGATGGAAGCCGTGGCCGGCACGATCCTCGAGGGTGCGACGGCGTTCATCCGGCGCCAGTACACGACGATCTTCGTCCTCGCCGTCGTCGGTGCGGTCCTCATCGGGATCCTCATCACGCTCATCGAGACCCCCGAGGTCGCCGACGTGCCATCACTGGCCGGATCCCCGATCGGGATCATGACCGCGATCGCGTTCTTCGTCGGCGCCCTGTGTTCGATGGCCTCCGGGATCATCGGCATGCAGATCGCCGTCAGGGCCAACGTCCGCACGGCCTCGGCGGCCCGTCGGAGCCTCGTCGAAGCGGTCCAGGTCGCCATGCGCGGCGGCGCCGTGTCGGGCTTCCTCGTCGTCGCCCTGTCGCTCCTCGGCGTGTGGGGCATCTTCATGCTCTACTCGACGTTCGTCGGCGACGTGACCGTCGCCGAGGCGCCGTTCCTCATCGTCGGCTTCGGCTTCGGCGCCTCGTTCGTGGCCCTGTTCGCCCAGCTCGGCGGCGGCATCTACACGAAGGCCGCCGACGTCGGGTCGGACCTCGTCGGCAAGGTCGAGAAGGGCATCCCCGAGGACGATCCCCGCAACGCGGGCGTCGTCGCGGACCTCGTCGGCGACAACGTCGGCGACTGCGCCGGTCGTGGCGCGGACCTGTTCGAGTCCACCGCCGCCGAGAACATCGGCGCGATGATCCTGGGCGTCGGCGTCTACGCCATCGCGGTCGCGGCCGGCTGGCCGAACCCGGAGGCCTGGATCTTCTTCCCGCTCGTCGTCCGCGCGTTCGGGCTGCTGGCGACCATCGTGGCCATCTTCTTCGTCCGCGGCAAGGAAGACGAAGACCCGATGAACATGCTCAACCGCGGCTACTGGGTCACGACCCTGCTGTCCGTGGTCGGGCTCGCCATCACGACCTACGTGATGATGGATACCAACGGCACGACCGGCGAAGGCGGCTTCCCGACCTGGATCTACTTCTTCATCGCCGGCATCGTCGGCCTCGCGACGAGCGTGGCGTTCGTCTACATCACCCAGTACTACACGGCCGGCACCTACCGCCCGGTCCGCGAGATCGCCGAAGCGTCCAAGACCGGTCCGGCGACGAACATCATCGCCGGCACCGCGGTCGGCTTCGAGACGACCGCCGTCACCGCCATCACGATCGCCATCGCCCTGTTCACCAGCCACTGGCTCGGCGAGCAGGCCGGCCTCGTGTCGGCCGACGGCCGCAACGTCGGCGGCATCTTCGGGACCGCGGTCGCGACGATGGGCATGCTCATGACCACGGCCTACATCCTCGCGATGGACACGTTCGGCCCGATCACCGACAACGCCGGTGGCATCGCCGAGTTCAGCCGCGCTCGAGAAGGGCGCCCGTGAGATCACGGACCGCCTGGACGCCGTCGGCAACACGACCAAGGCCCTGACCAAGGGCTACGCGATCGCCTCGGCGTCGCTGGCCGCGTTCCTGCTGTTCAGCGCCTACATCGACAAGATCAACGTCATCAAGGGCCGTCAGATCGAGGCCGGCGTGCCCGGCGTCGAACTCCTGAACTCGGTCAACCTGGCCAACGTCAACGTGTTCATCGCCGCGATGATCGCGGCGACCCTGTGCTACTTCTTCAGCTCGCTGGCCATCCGCGCGGTCGGCAACACGGCCCAGTCGATCATCGTCGAGGTCCGTCGCCAGTTCCGCGAGATGCCCGGGATCATGGACTACACCCAGCGCCCGGACTACGCCCGGGTCGTCGACATCACCACCAAGGCCGCCCTCAAGGAGATGATCCTGCCGGGCCTGGTCGCGGTGGCCACGCCGATCGCCATCGGCGTCCTGCTCGGCGCCGAAGCGGTGGCCGGCATGCTGATGGTCGGGACCATCTCGGGCGTCCTGCTCGCGACCGTCCTGAACAACAGCGGCGGCGCCTGGGACAACGCCAAGAAGTACATCGAGTCGGGCAACCTCAAGGACGACGACGGCAACATCCTCGGCAAGGGCACCGATGCCCACGCCGCGGCCGTCGTCGGCGACACCGTCGGCGATCCGTTCAAGGACACCGCCGGCCCGTCGCTCCACGTCCTCGTGAAGCTCCTGGCGACGATCTCCCTGGTGCTCGCGCCGCTCTTCCTTCGCTAGACCGTAGAGAGGACCGGGGCGGGCTGGCCCGCCACTCGCCCCGGTGCATCCCTTGGACAACACCGTCCTCCAGGCCCTGATCATGGGGATCGTGCAGGGACTCACCGAGTTCCTGCCGATCTCGTCGTCCGGGCACCTGATCATCGTCCCGTACCTGCTGGGCTGGGACGACGCGTTCATCACCTCGCTGGCGTTCAGCGTGATGCTGCACATCGGCACCCTCGCGGCCCTGCTCGCCTACTTCCGCGCCGACTGGGTGCGCATCGTCCCGGCCGGCTTCGCCACCATCCGCGACCGCTCGTTCGCCGGCGACCCGGACCGCCGCCTGGCCTGGCTGCTGGTGGCCGCCACCATCCCGGCCGCCCTCGTCGGGCTGCGTCTTCAGCGACGTCATCGAGACGGCCATCCGCGAGGTCGGCCTGGTCGCCCTCACCCTCGTCGATCGGCGGCGTGATCCTGTGGCTGGCCGACCGGGTCGGCCGGATCGGACCGACGGATCGAGGATGTGACCTTCCCGATCGCCATCGCCATCGGCGCCGCCCAGGCGCTGGCCCTCATCCCGGGGATCAGCCGGTCCGGCATCTCCATCTCGGCGGGTCGGTTCGCCGGCCTGGACCGGGAGGCGGCCGCCCGGTTCAGCTTCCTGATGGCGACGCCCATCACGGCCGGCGCGATCGTCTTCGAGATCCGCCGCCTCGTCGACCGGCGAGGCCGGGGTCCAGGTGGACCTCGCTCGCCGCTGGCTGGTCGGCCTGGCCTCGTCCTTCGTCGCCGGTGTCTTCGCCATCAGCGTCCTGCTGCGCTACCTGCGGACGCACTCGCTGACCGTCTTCGTCGTCTATCGCTTCGTGCTCGCCGGCGTCGTCCTCGTCTTCCTGGCCACGCGGTAGCGCCGGATGGAGGTCATGAAGCAGGCCCGCCAGCGCGCCATCCGCGATCTCGTGGCCGGCCGGCCGATCCGGACGCAGCAGGAGCTGGCCGCCGCCCTGCGCGAACGCGGGTTCCGGACGACCCAGGCGACCATCTCGCGCGACGTCGCCGAACTCGGCCTGATCAAGGTCGCCCGGGACGGCCTGACGGCCTATGCGCTCCCGCCGCGACTGGTCGAGGCCGAGACGTCCGGCGAGGACCGCCTGCGCAAGCTCCTGGCGGACCTGCCGCTCGAGATCCACGAGGCCGGCCTGCTGCTCGTCCTGCGGACCCTGCCGGGCTCGGCCCACGCCATCGCCGCGGCGCTCGACCGGGCCCGCTGGCCGGAGGTGGCGGGCTCCATCGCGGGCGACGACACGCTGTTCGTGGCGCTCCCGGACCGGGGGTCGCTGCAGCGCATCAAGCGGCGTCTCCTGCGGCTGTCCGAAGGGGCCTGACACGGGGGTCCGGCGGGCGCCCGGGAGGGGGCGGCGCTTTGACAGCCACCCGCTCGCGCGACTACCATTCGCGCTCGGCTGGACTTCAGGTGCGCGGCAACGGACCGCGGCTCGCCTGGGGTCCTTCCCTGTATCGACGGCCGCTCGGATCGGCCTGCCCACCCATCGGATCACCAGCACTGCGGGGGCACCAGCCCGTGAACAACAAGCCCACCTACCTCTCGAAGGAAGGCCTCGACAAGCTCCGCGCGGAGCTGGACGAGATGACCTCCGTCAAGCGACCCGAAGTCGCCAACCGCATCCACGACGCCAAGGAACACGGCGACCTGTCGGAGAACGCCGAGTACGAGGACGCCAAGAACGAGCAGGCGTTCGTCGAGGGCCGGATCCAGACGCTCGAGGCGCTGATCAAGAACGCCACGATCATCGACGAGCACCACTCGACCGACCACGTCCAGATCGGGTCGACCGTCGCGGTCGAGAGCCCCGACGGCAAGGAGACGTTCACGATCGTCGGCTCCACGGAGGCCAAGCCCGCCGAGGGCCGGATCTCCAACGAGAGCCCGGTCGGGCGCGCCCTGCTCGGCAAGAAGAAGGGCGAGAAGATCGTCGTCAAGGTCCCGGCCGGCGACTTCACCTACAAGATCACGGCCATCACCTGACCCCGGAGCTGCCATGGACTGGGCGGACGAACTAGCGGCATCGGTCAGCGGCCCCCAGGTCGTCAACGACTCCAAGACGCCGTCCGGCACGGTCCATGTCGGGAGCCTGCGCGGCCCGGTCATCCTCGACACCATCGTCCGGGCGCTGCGCGCGCAACGGCGTCGAGACGACGCTGCTGTACGGCGTCGACGACCTCGATCCGATGGACGCCCAGGCGCTCCTGACGCCGGACGCCATCGAGCGCGAGATGGGCCGGCCGCTGGCCCACGTGCCCGGACCCGGTCGGGCGACTGCCACGAGTAGCTACGCCCGCCACTTCGCGCGGCATCTTCATCGAGACGTTCGCCGGCCTCGGCATCCACCCGGATCGCTACTACTGGATGAGCGACATCTACCCGACCGGCCAGATGGATCCGTTCATCCGGACCGCCCTCGACAAGGCCGCCCTCGTCCGCGACATCTATCGCCGGGTGGCCAACGTCCAGCACCCCGACACCTGGCACCCGGTCGGGGTCATCTGCCCCACCTGCGGCAAGGTCGGGACGACCATCGTCACCGAGTGGAACGGCGAGCGGGTCTTCTACGAGTGCCGCGAGCGCCACGTGGAGTGGGCGACCGGCTGCGGCTCGTCCGGCTGGATCAGCCCGTTCGGCGGGGCCGGCCAAGCTGCCGCTGGAACCTCGAGTGGGCCGCCCAGTGGTCGCTGTTCGGCGTGACCATCGAGCCGAACGGCAAGGACCTCTCGACCGCCGGTGGCTCGCGCGACCGCAGCGACGCCATCGCCCGCGAGGTGTTCGAGCGCGAACCGCCGCTCAACGTCCCGTACGAGTTCCTCAACATCGGCGGCAAGAAGATGTCGACGTCCAAGGGCCGTGGCGCCGCCGCCCACCAGATCGTCGAGGTCGTGCCGCCGGAACAGCTCCGGTTCCTGTTCCTGCGGCCCGCGCCCCAACCACGCCATCGAGTTCGACCCGAACGGGACGGACGCCGATCCCGCGCCTGTTCGACGAGTTCGACCAGTATCGCGGCGGCGACGGCCGGCCGCGAGGTGAAGGGCGACATCCCGCTCGGCTTCGACGCGACGTTCCGCTACTCGCTGCTGGATCCGGACGCCGACTGGGCGGCCGAGGCGGCCGCGTTCCGGCCGGCGTTCGCGCATCTCGCCGCTGCTCGCTCCAGAGTCCCGGGCGTCGATGTCGTCGAGCGCGTCGACCGCGGAGAAGGGGAGTCGCCCTGACCGAGCGCGAGGCGGCCCTGCTCGACGAGCGCATCGCCGCGGCTCGCGGCTGGCTCGAGAGCTACGCCCCGGAACGGCCGCTCGGTCGCGGTCCGTGCGCGACGGCCTGCCGGCGGAGGTCGGGCGCGCCTCGAAGACGGACCAGACGGCGCTACCTCGGCGGCGCTCGCGGACGCGGCCGAGCGCGACGCCCCGCGACCGGGCGACGCGTGGCAGACCGCTCATCTTCGAGGTCGCCACGCCGAGCTCGGCCTGGCGCCGGGTCGCGCGTTCGCGGCCATCTACCTCGCGTTCCTCGGTCGGCCGAACGGGCCTCGTGCCGGCTGGCTGCTGGCGAGCCTGACCGGCTCGACTTCGTCGTCGAGCGCCTGCGGGCGGCCGCGGCATGAGCGTCGGCCTGCAGCGGCTCCGCGACGAGCCGGACGTCATCCGCGACGGCGCCATCCGCAAGGGCGAGGACCCGGCGCTGGTCGACCGGGCGCTGGAGCTCGACGCCGAACGCCGTCGCCTGCTCGGCGAGACCGAGACGCTCAAGGCGGAACGGAATGCCGCCTCGAAGCGGATCGGCGAGGCCATCAAGGGCGGTGCCGCCCCCGACGGGCCGGAGGTCGCCGGGCCTGCGCGACGCCAGCACGGCCGCCGGCGAGCGGATCACGGCCCTGGATGCGACGCTGGCCGAGACCCAGGCCACCCTGGACGACCTGCTCCTGCGCATCCCGAACCCGCCCGACGCCGACATCCCGGTCGGGGGCGAGGAGGCCAACGTCACGATCCGGACGTGGGGCGAGGTCCTCGCCCACGAGGAGCCGCTCGACGGCGAGGTCGGCGCCGACGCGCCGGCCGACGGCGCGACCTGGACGCGGCGACCGCACTGGGAGATCGGCGACGCGCTGGACATCCTCGACAACGTCCGCGGCGCGAAGATCGCCGGGTCCGGCTTCCCGGTCTACAAGGGCGCCGGTTCCGCGCTCCAGCGCGGCCTCATCAACTGGTTCCTCGACGTCCACACCCGCGAGCACGGCTTCACCGAGGTCTGGCCGCCGGCCGTCGTGAACGCCGACAGCGCCCGCGGCACCGGCCAGATCCCCGACAAGGAAGACCAGATGTACGTCGTCACCCGCGACGACCTGTACCTGGTCCCCACGGCCGAGGTCCCGGTGACCAACCTCCACCGCGACGAGATCTTCGAGGCGGCCGCCCTGCCGATCCGGTACGCGGCCTACTCGCCGTGCTTCCGGCGCGAGGCGGGCGCGGCCGGCAAGGACACCCGGGGCATCCTCCGCGTCCACCAGTTCGACAAGGTGGAGATGGTCCTGTTCGAGCGGCCGGAGGACAGCGCGGCCGCCCTCGAGTGGATGACCGAGCGGGCCGAGATCCTGCTCCAGCGACTCGGCCTGGCCTACCGGGTGCTGCTGATGAGCACGCGCGAGATGGGCTTCACCCAGGCGCGCAAGTACGACCTGGAGGTCTGGTCGCCCGGCGTCGAGCGCTGGCTCGAGGTCAGCTCGTGCTCGAACTTCCGCGACTTCCAGGCCCGCCGGATGGCCATCCGCTACCGACCCGAGCCCGGGCGCCAAGCCGGAACTCGTCCACACGCTCAATGGATCCGGCCTGGCCCTCGCCCGGATCGTGGCGGCCATCCTCGAGACGTACCAGCGCCCGGACGGCTCCGTGACCGTGCCGGAGGTCTTACGGTCGTACCTCGGGCGCGATACCATCGCGGCGCCTGAAGTGGGGGACTAGAGGGAGAGCGCGTCATGAGTGATCCGCAACAGCCGACGCCATCGGATCGCGCCCGAGCTGGTCCCGGACCCGGGCCCGGCCTCGAGTTCGGCGGGCCTGGTGCGCGCCTCGTCGGCTACATCGTGGATCAGCTGATCGTCGTGGCCGCGATCTTCGCGCTGTTCATCGTCTTCGGGCTGCTGGCCGGCGATCCTGCCGATCCTCGGGGCGATCGGGCCTCGTCCTGTCGTTCGTGATCGTGCAGCTCGCCTACTTCCCGTACTTCTGGGCGAAGAGCGGCCAGACGCCCGGCATGAAGATGATGAACATCAAGGTCGTCCGCGACGCGGACGGCGGGCCGATCACGATGGGCCAGGCCATCCTCCGCCTGATCGGCTACTGGGTCTCCGGCGCTCGTCTTCTACCTCGGCTATCATCTGGATCTTCATCGACAAGCGCCAGCGCGGCTGGTTCGACCTCATCGCCGGCACGGTGGTCGATCAAGGCCTGATCCGTTCGTCCTCGACTCCGGCCGCTGGTATCCTCAGCGGCCGGAGAGGTGGCCGAGCGGTTGAAGGCGGCGCTCTTGAAAAGCGTTGAGTCGCAAGACTCCGTGGGTTCGAATCCCACCCTCTCCGCCAGCAGACGCCCGAGCTCCAGACGACCCGCACGCGCGGGTCGTCTTCCTGCGTGCCCGGGACTTTGGTCACATGGGCAGCGCACGCTCAGCCCGGTACGGTCATGGCCCGTTTCTCATCTGGGAGCGAGCCACATCACCATGTTCGGGACACCGAGGCGCGCGCAGCGGCCCGTCCTCCTCATCATCGTCTTCGGCGTCTTCATCGCGATCGTCGGGATCACGGCCGTGGCCCAGATCCTCCTGGTGTCCGCGCACTTCTCGACGTCCACGCTCAATTCCGTGGTCGGGACGGATGCGGCCCTCGTGCGGACGTTCGTCACGAGCACGCTGTCGCCGGACGATCTCGGTCCGATCTGGTCCATCCGCGGACCGACGCGCGCTGCTCGAGACGCGGCTCGCCTCCCTGGTCGAAGCCCGGCGAGATCGTCCGGGTCGAACTGCGCCTGCCGGATGGCCAGGTCGTCGCTTCCGACGAGCCGGCGACGGCCGGCGCCGCCGGCGGTCCCAGCACGGACTTCACGAGCTGCGCTGGCCGGCCACCACGCGACCGCCACCCTCGCCGACGGGTCCGCTCAGCGAGGTCACCGGTCCGGCGCTGACCACGACCGACGTCCTGCGCGAGTACTTCCCGCTCGTGACCGATGGGCAGGTCCGAGCCGTCGTCGGGATCTGGCGGGATGCCGTGCCGATCCTGGCCCAGCTCGAGGACCTGCGCCGCGGCATCGTCCTCGTGACCCTGACGGCCGCCATCGTGGCCGCGACCGCCCTGTTCTTCATCTTCCGTTCGGCCCAGACCCGGATCAGCCGGCAGGCGGCCGCCCTCGTCGACGCGGCCCAGCGCGACCCCCTCACCGGTTGCCTCGATCACGGCGCCCTGGTCGACACCGTCGCGATGTCCATCGAGCTCTCGAGAGCCGATGGGCGACCGTTCGGGATCGTCCTGGTCGACATCGACAACTTCCGGTCGCTCAACGAGACCTACGGGCACGCCGCCGGCGACGACGCGCTGCTGACCGTCGTGGACGTCCTGACGCGGGCCTTGCCGCGCGGAGGCTGTCCTGGGCCGGTACGGTCCGGACGAGCTGCTCGTCGTCGTCCCGACCGAGCGGATCCACGTCGATCGACGGTTTCCTCGCCACGGTCCGGGCGGCCCTCGTCGACCGGGCGCTCCAGTACGGCGTGTCCGAGCGCCTGCCGATCACGCTCAGCATCGGCGTGTGCACGTTCCCGGAGCATGCCGAGTCGGCGACCGGCCTCCTGACCATCGCCGCGACCACGCTCCAGGAGGCCAAGTCCAGTGGCGGCGACGCCGTCCGGTTCGCCGGCACGAGCCTGACGCCAGCCCGGAGGCGCGCACGTTCGACGTCTTCCAGGGCCTGATCCTCGCCGTGGACACGAAGGACCGCTACACGAAGCGCCACTCCGAGGACGTCGCCCGGTACGCCACCTTCCTCGCGGAGCGACACGGGTGCGCGCCGGAGCTGGTCGCGACGGTCCGCGTCGCCGGCCTCCTGCACGACGTCGGCAAGATCGGCATCCCGGACGCCATCCTGCGCAAGCCGGGCGCGCTGACCGAGGCCGAGTACGACATCGTCAAGCAGCACGTCGCCCTCGGCGACCTCATCGTCCGCGACCTGCCCGAGGTGGAGCTGGTCCGAGCGGGCGTCCGCCATCACCACGAGCGGTGGGACGGCAACGGCTACCTCCACCGGCTCGCCGGCGAGGAGATCCCGCTCATCGCGCGGATCCTCGCGGTCGCCGATGCCTTCTCGGCGATGACGACGACGCGGCCGTACCGCAAGGCCCTGGACGTCCGAGAGGCGCTCACCCGGCTCGGCGACGCCGCCGGCACGCAGTTGGACGAACGTCTCGTCATCACCTTCGTCAACGGGATCGAGACCGCCGACGACGCGCCCCTGCCGGGTAGTGAGGCGCCGCCCAGCGGTCTTTGGACGCCGTACCGCCAGGTCGCGTGACGATGAGACGACCCGCGCTGCCGGCGATCGCCGTGGTCGTGGCGCTCGTCGCCCTGCTGCTCGGGTCCACGCCGCCGGTCTCGGCGGCGACCACATGGGCTATCACCCGGACGCCTGGAACGGTCTCGCAGCTCGGTCCGACGACGGTCCAGGTCGAGTTCTGGAACCTCGGGGGCGACGACGGCGACAGTGACCTTGGCTGCGTGGAGATCGCCATCCCACCGACCTTCACGGTCGGGGCCGTCACGATCGTGAGCGTGCCGACCGGGGGTCGCTGGCGCGCGTCCAAGTCCGGGTTGACGACCGTGACGATCCAGGCCCGGAACGGCGGCTCCCGATTGGAGCCCGATGCGCCGGACGACCACGTGGTGGCGGACATCGTCGTGACCAGCCTGGTCCCCGGATTGCTCGACTGGGACGCCCATGCCCATGTCACCCAGAGCTGCGGCACCGACTTCTCCGAGCACGTGACGCTGTCCTTCAGCGCCGGCCCGGCCGCCACGCCGACGCCAGCGCCGACGCCGACGCCGACGCCCGTCCCGACGGCGGCCCCGACGCCGAAGCCGACCGCGGCCCCGACCGCCACGCCCAAGCCGACCACGGCCCCGACGCCGCGTCCGACCGCGACCCCCACACCACGCCCCGATGCCACGGACGTCGCCACACCGACACCGACGGCCGACGGGACGCCGATCCGCCGGACCGGACCCCGAGCCGACGCCGACCGGGTCTGCCGAACCGACGCCGTCGGGCAGTGATGCCGCCGCCGAGCCCCTCGTCATCCTCGGGAGTGGCGGGTCGACCTCCGGCGGTGGCACGACGACCCCGGGAGCCGGCTCGGGTTCGGGTGGTTCGGGTGGCCTCGCCGGTCCCGGCGCCGCGATCGCGATGCCCGGCGTGGATGGATCCGCGCGCCGGAGGCGGAGTCGATCGCTCTGACCGGCCTCTCGGCGCTGTCGTTCGGTGGCGTGGAGTGGCTCGTCCCGGGCCTCGTCCTGACCGTGCCCGGGCTGCTCATCGTGCTCGTCGTCCTGTTGCAGGTCGTCGGTGCGCCTGGCCTGGGTCCCGGTCGCCCGGCGACGGCTGGGTGGTGCCGACGACGCGGTCCGACGGTCTGCCGTCCGCCGAGGGGCTCGCACGACGCTAGGTCGCACCTCGCGCAGACTGTCCCGATGGACCAGCGGATCCCGACCTCGGCAGGCCTGTGCGCGTCGTGCCGGCACGCCCGCGCCGTGACCAGCGATCGAGGCAGCCGGTTCGTCCTGTGCGGCCGGTCGCGCGACGACGCCCGCTACCCGCGGTATCCGCCGCTGCCCGTGCGTGTCGTGCCCCGGCTTCGAGCCCGTCGATCCGGACCCGCCGGCGTCCGGCACGCGTCCGGCTTGACGGGTCGCGCGGGTCGCGGCCATACTCCCGGCCACATCGCGAAGAGCGGGCTGTGAACGGGACGAGTACCCGTCGTGACGTCGAACCAGAGATCCGGCGGTCGGTGCGAGCCGGAACGACGACGACGAGGGAATGGGACCGGGAGCCTGGGATCCATGAGTGCGGCACACGCCGAATGAGGGTGGCACCGCGGAAGGTTCGGCCTTTCGTCCCTGAGACGACAGGCCGTTCTTGATTTCCAGGGGTCCACCCGAATGTCAGCCGCCGATCCGCTCAGCCTGGCCCAGGCGCAACGCCTGGCGAGCTCCGCCGACACGATCCTGTTGCGCGCGACCCGCTCGGCCGACCTCGAGACCCCGATCGGCGCCCTCCTCCGCCTCGACGACGGCGGTCCGGCCTACCTGCTCGAGTCCGTCGAGGGCGGCGAGCGGCTCGGCCGCTACTCGTTCCTGGGCGTCGGTCCGCGCCGCCTCCTCGAGGTCCGCGACGGCCAGGCCCACGTCCAGACCCGCCCGGTGACCGTCCCGACGTACGATCGCGACCTCCCGACCGAGACGACGCCCGCCGCCGACCCGCTGGCCGCCATCCGCTCGTTCGTCCCGCGCCGGCGGGTCCTGCCGACCGAGGGGATGCCGCGGTTCACCGGTGGTGCCGTCGGGGCGCTCGCCTACGACGCGATCAGCTCCTTCGAGCCGAGCGTGCCGCTCCCGGAGCGCGACCCGGTCGGCGTCCCGATGGCGGCCTTCATCGAGACCGACCTCGTCATCGTCTTCGACCACCTGACCCACACGCTGTCGGCGGTCGCGTCGCTGCACACGGAGACGCCCGATCTCGAGGGCCGCTACCGGATCGCCGAGGCGGCCATCTTCGAGGCGCTCGAGCGGACCGCCCGACCGTCGGCGGCCGAACTGGCGGGCTCGGCCGGTCGCGGCGTGACGGCGCCCGGCCGTGGAGGCGCCGGTCGATACGAGCCTCGGCCACGAGCAGTACGTCCGGGCGGTCGGCGCGGCCAAGGACGCGATCGCGGCCGGCGAGGCGATCCAGGTCGTCCTGGCCCGACGCCAGTCGTTCGACCTGCCGACGGTCGCCGCGACCGGCGCCCAGCTCGACGGCATCACCCTCTATCGGGCCCTGCGACGGGTCAACCCGAGCCCGTACCTGTTCTTCGTCCGGACCCCGTCGTTCGAGGTCGTCGGCGCCTCGCCGGAGCTGCTGCTCCAGGTCGAGGGCGACAAGCTGACGACCCACCCCATCGCCGGCACGCGGCCGCGCGGCGCCGACGCGAAGGAGGACGCGCTCCTGTCCGAGCAGCTCCAGCGCGACCCGAAGGAGCGCGCCGAGCACGTGATGCTGGTCGATCTCGGTCGCAACGACCTGGGCCGCGTCGCCCGGCCCGGCACGGTCACCGTCAGCAAGTACATGGAGGTCGAGCGCTACAGCCACGTCCTCCACCTCGTGTCGCACGTCGAGGCCCGCCTCAAGCCGGACCTGGATGCGCTCGACGCGCTGCGGTCCGTGTTCCCGGCCGGGACGCTGTCCGGGGCCCCCAAGGTCCGCGCGATGCAGCTCATCGCCGCGGCGGAGGGGGAGCGGCGCGGGCTGTACGGCGGCGCGGTCGGCTACCTCGGCTACGACGGCAACCTGGACACGGCCATCACGATCCGCAGCGCCGTCCTGCGCGAGGGCCAGGCCCACGTCCACACCGGCGCCGGCATCGTCGCCGGGTCCGTCCCGGAGCTCGAATTCGAGGAGACCGAGCACAAGGCGGCCGCCCTTCGACGGGCCATCGAACTGGCCGCCGGCGCGCCCGAGGGCGGGCGACCCGTCGCATCCGGCGCGGACGCCATCCGCTGCCGACGCGGCCCCGGAGTCCGTCTCGTGATCCTCGTCGTGGACAACTACGACAGCTTCACCTTCAACCTGGTGCAGGCCCTCCAGGCGGCCGGCGCCGACGTGCGGGTCGTCCGCAACGACGCCATCGACCGGAGCGGCGTGGAGCGACTGGCCGACGACCCGGCCGCCGAGCTGCGCGGGATCGTCATCTCGCCCGGTCCGGGCGACCCGGACACCGCCGGCGTCTCGATGGACACGATCCTCGTCGCGGCGGACCGCGGCATCCCGCTGCTGGGCGTGTGCCTCGGGATGCAGTCGATGGCGCAGGCGTTCGGGGCGACCATCGTCCGCGCCCCGACCCTCGTCCACGGCGAGGCGAGCGAGGTCACCCACGACGGCGCCGGCCTGCTCGAGGGGATGCCGCCCTCGTTCATGGCCGCCCGCTACCACTCGCTGTCGATCGATCCGGCGACGCTCCCCGAGGAGCTGCGGGTCACGGCGATGAGCGAGTCGGACCGGGTGATCATGGGCATCCGCCACGTGGCGCTGCCGCTCGAGGGCGTCCAGTTCCACCCCGAGAGCGTGCTGACCCCCGAGGGCCCGCACCTGCTCGCCAACTTCCTGCGCCAGGCCGGGGAAGGGGAGGCCGGGCTGCTGGACGCGGCGTCCGGGTCGTTCGCGACGGCCGGCATGGCCGAGGACCCGGCACGCTCGTGAGCGAGCTGGTTCGCGCGGCGCTCGCCACGATCGTCGACGGCGGCACGCCTGTCGACGGACGAGGCGCGCGCGGCGATGGGCGACGTCATGGACGGCGAGGCGACGCCGGCCCAGCTGTCCGCCCTGCTCATGGGCCTGCGCATGCGTGGCGAGACGGTCGATGAGCTGGCGGGCTTCGCGGAGGCGATGCGCGACCGGGTCGTCAAGGTGGACGCGCCCGACGGCGCGATCGATGTCGTCGGGACCGGCGGCGACGGGAGTGGCACGTTCAACATCTCGACGACGGCCGCGCTCGTCGCCGCCTCGGCCGGGATCCCGGTCGCCAAGCACGGCAACCGGGCGATCACGTCGAAGTCGGGCGCGGCGGACGTGCTCGATGCGCTCGGCGTCCGGATCGACCACGACGCGGCCTCGGCCGGCGCGTCCCTTCGAACCCTTGGCTTCGCCTTCCTGTTCGCCCCGAACTTCCATCCGGCGATGAAGCACGCCGGACCGACCCGGCGCGAGATCGGCGTGCGGACGGCGTTCAACCTGCTCGGCCCGCTCACGAACCCGGCCGGGACGAGCCGCGGCGTCATCGGCGTCGGCGCGCCCGAGGTCGCCGGCAAGGTCGCCGAAGTCGCCCGGCGGCTGGGGACGGAGCGGACGTTCGTCATCCACGGAGCCGGCCTCGATGAGCTGCCGCTCGACGGGACGGGCGTCATCCACGACGTGACGCCGGCCGGGATCGAGGTCATCGAGGTGTCGCCGGAACGCCTGGGCCTGCGTCGCGCCCCGACGGCGCGCCTGGCCGGCGGCGGCCCCGACGAGAGCGCCCGGATGGTCGAGGCCGTCCTGCGCGGCGAGCCGGGCGTCCGGCGCGACGTCACCGTCCTCAACGCCGCCGCCGCGTTCCTGGTCGCCGGACGGGTCGAGTCGCTCGAGGAAGGCGTGGATCGGGCGGCGCTGGCGATCGATGCCGGGCTCGGGGTCGAGCTGCTCGAGGGCCTGCGGGCCGAGCGGCGACTGGCCGAGGCTGCCGCGGCAGGCGGCGCACGGCCACGTCATGACGGTGGCCGCAGCGCCGCGGTCGGCGCGCCGTCGATCCGTCGTCCACGAGATCGCCGAACGGCGCCGGGCGGACGTCCTCGCCGAGGTGGCGGCGACGAGCCTGGAGGCGCAGATCGACGCCGCGCTCGCGTCGCCCCGACCGCGACCGGTGGTCGAGGCACTGGCGGCGCCGGGCCTGCACCTCATCGCCGAGATCAAGCGCTCGTCGCCGTCGGCCGGGGCGATCGCCGCCGCCGGACGAGGACATCGTGGCCCGGGCGAGGGCGTACGAGGCCGGTGGCGCGAGCGTCATCTCGGTCCTGTGCGAGCCGCACTGGTTCGGTGGGTCCGTGGCGGACCTGCGGGCCGTCCGGGCGGCCGTCGCCATCCCGGTGCTGGCCAAGGAATTCGTCGTCGAGGAGATCCAGCTGCCGATGCTCCGCGCGGCCGGCGCGGATCTCGTGCTGCTGCTGGCCAGCCTGCACCGCGGACGGGCGCTGCAGCGGCTCGTCGAGCGTGCCCGCGAGATCGGCCTGGAACCCCTCGTCGAGGCGCACGACGCTCGAGAGGTGGAGGCGGCCGTCGCCAGCGGTGCCCGGATCATCGGCCTGAACAACCGCGACCTGCGGACGCTCCGCGTCGATCCGGACCAGGCGTCGCGGCTTCGTGAGCTCGTGCCGGACGACCGGCTCGTCGTGGCCGAGTCCGGCGTGCGGGAGCCGGCCCAGATCGCCCGCTGGCGCGCGCAGGGCTTCGATGCCGCGCTCGTCGGCGAGGCGCTCGTCCGGGCGCCGGATCCGACGGCGACGGTCCGGGCCTTCGTCGCGGCCGGTCGCCAGCCGGACGACCCGGCCAACGTCGCCCGCCGGGCGTTCGTGAAGATCTGCGGCATCACGGACGCGGCCGGGGCGCTGGCCGCGGTCCGGTCCGGCGCCGATGCCGTCGGGCTCAACCTGGTCCCGGGCACGCCCCGGGCGCTGGCCCTGGCCGAGGCGGCCGAGCTGGCGCGCCTGATCCGCGCTGCGGCACCGCCGGCGACCCGGCCGCGGATCGTGGCGATCACCGTGGATCTCGCCGCGGACGAGCTGGCGCGGATCGTCGCGGCCCTGGACCCCGATGCGGTCCAGCTGAACGGCACGGAACCCGTGGCGCGCGTGGCCGACGCCGGCCGCGAGGTCTGGAAGGTCCTCCACCTGCCGGCCACCGCCCCGGCCGATCCGGCCCGGGTCGTGGACGCGGTCGTCTCGAGCGGTCGGGCGTTCCTGGCCGCCGGCGCGACGCGGATCCTGCTCGACACCGCCGGCGGACCGCATCCCGGCGGGACCGGGCACGCGTGCCGCTGTCGACCTCGCCGCGCAGGTCGCCCGGGAGCTCCCGGTGACCCTGGCCGGCGGTCTGGACCCCTCCAACGTCGCCGGTGCCCTCCGGCCGATCCAGGCGACCGGCGTGGACGTGGCCTCAGGCACGGAGGCGCCCCGTGTCCCCGATGAACGTCCGACCAAGGATGCGTTCCGCGTCGCGCTCTTCGTCAAGCGAGCCCGGGCGGCCCGCGACGATCGTCCGGACGTGGCGTTCGGTCCGACGCCGGTCCACGCCGGGCCTGCTCGAGGCGGACGCCGCCGGCCGGTGGGGGATGGAGCGCGACTTCGGTGGCCGGTACGTCCCCGAGACGCTCATGGCCGCGCTCGAGCAGCTCGAGACCGCGTACGAGGCGCTTCGCCACGATCCGGCGTTCTGGGCGGAACTCCGGGAGCTGCTGGGCACGTTCGCCGGCCGACCGACGCCCATCTACCGGGCCGACCGCCTGGCGGACGCCGTGGTCGGGGAGGCACGACGCCTCGCCGCTGCCGCTGCCTCGTCTCGCCGACCGGCCGCCGCGATCCCCGGTCTTCGCCTCTACCTCAAGCGCGAGGACCTCGCCCACACCGGCGCGCACAAGATCAACAACGCGCTCGGGCAGTCGCTCCTCACCCGGCGGCTCGGCAAGTCCCGGGTCATCGCCGAGACCGGCGCCGGTCAGCATGGCGTCGCCACGGCGACGGCCTGTGCCCTGCTGGACCTGCCGTGCGTCGTGTACATGGGCGCCGAGGACATCGAGCGCCAGCAGCCCAACGTCCTGCGGATGCGAGCGCTGGGCGCCGAGGTCCGCGCCGTCACGTCCGGCACGGCCACGCTCAAGGACGCGGTCAACGAGGCGATGCGCGACTGGGTCACGAACGTCCGGACGACCCACTACGTGCTCGGGTCCGCCATGGGCCCGCACCCGTATCCCACGATCGTGCGCGACCTCCAGCGCCGGATCGGCGACGAGGCGGCCGCCCAGCTCATCGCGGCGGAAGGTCGTCTGCCGGACCTCGCGCTCGCCTGTGTCGGTGGCGGCTCGAACGCGATCGGGCTGCTCGCGCGGTTCATCGGCGAGCCGACGGTCCGGCTCGCGGTCGCCGAAGCGGCCGGCGACGGCATGGCGACCGGTCGGCACGCCGCGGCGATCCTGGGCGGCACGCCGGGCATCCTCCACGGCTCGCGCTCGCTGATGCTCCAGGACGCCGACGGCCAGGTCACCGAGGCGCACTCGGCGTCGGCCGGTCTGGACTACCCGGGGATCGGCCCGCAGCTGGCGGCACTCGCCGAGGGCGGCCGGATCGAGGTCTCGACCGCCACGGACCGCGAGGCGGTCGCCGCGATGCGCACCACGACACGGGCCGAGGGGATCCTGCCGGCCCTCGAGACGGCCCACGCGATCGCGGCACTCCCCAAGGTCCTGGCCGGGATCGATGGCGTCGGTGGCGGCTGGCCGGCCGACGTCCTGGCCCTGGTCGGGTTCTCCGGTCGCGGCGACAAGGACCTCGCCGCGCTCGAACGCTTCGCGGACGTCGAACCGTGGACGGACGGGGCATGACGGCGTCGATGATGTCGCCCGCGGCGACCCCCACCGAAGCCGGCACGAACGAGACGGCCGGCGCCGTCCGGATCGCCGCCGCGTTCGCACGAGCCGATGCCGACGGCCGGGTCGCGCTGATCCCGTACATCGTCGCGGGCTATCCGGATGCCGACACGAGCTTCGACGCCGCCCTGGCCGCCGCCGACGCCGGAGCGGACCTGCTCGAGGTCGGGCTGCCGTACTCGGATCCGCTCGCCGACGGCGCCACGCTCCAGCGGGCGTCCGGCGTCGCGCTGGCGGCCGGTGCCACGCTCGAGCGGTCCCTTCGGTTGATCGAGCGGATCGGTGCCGCCCGACCGGACCTGCCGCTCGTGCCGATGGGCTACGCGAACCAGGTCATCGGTGGCGGGGACGGCGAGGCGGTCGCTGCCCGCCTGGCCGCGGCTGGTGCGGCCGGCCTGATCGTGGCGGACCTGACGCCCGATGAAGGGGCACCCTTCGAAGCCGTCGCGCGCGCCGCCGGTCTGGCGGTCGTCTACCTCGTCGCCCCGACCACCTCGCCCGCCCGGCGCGCCTGGGTCGCGAGCCGGAGTGGCGGCTTCCTCTACTGCGTGTCGCTCGTCGGGGTCACCGGCGCCCGAACGAGCCTGCCCGCCTCGGTCGGCAAGCTGGTCCGCGAGGTCAAGGCCGCGTCGCCGATCCCGGTCGCGGTCGGCTTCGGCGTCAGCAAGCCGGCCCACGTCCGGGCCATCGCCACGGCCGGTGCAGACGGCGTCATCGTCGCCTCGGCGCTCGTCGATGCCCTCGGGCCGGACGGGCGCGACGTCGCCGGCGCTGGCGCGCCTCGTCGGCGAGTTGCGCGCCGCCACGCGAAGGGCGTAGGGGAGGGACAGCGATGGCGAAGTCGACCGAGACCGTCGACGACGTTCATGGCTCACCTCGTTCATCCGCGCAAGGACGAGATCGAGCGGCTCCGGCAGGGGATCCTGGCGTGCGACCCGTCGATCACGGAGCGCGTGAAGTGGAACGCGCCGAGCTTCTGCAATGCGTCGGGCGACGACCGGGTCACGTTCAGCCTGCAACCAGGCGACCGGGTCGACCTGATCCTGCATCGCGGGTCGAAGCGCCGCGACGACACCGACGCGTTCACGTTCGACGACCCGACCGGCCGGGTCCGCTGGGCGGCGCCCGACCGCGGCGTCCTGAGCTTTGCCGACGAAGCGGATCTCGAAGCCCGCTGGACCGAGACGATCGACCTGGTCGGCCGCTGGATGCAAGCCACCCTCGACTGACGCCTCGTATCCTTCATGGATGCGGATCGAGATCGCCGAGGAGCACGTCGCGAAGCGCGCCTTCGCGTGGGGCGTGGACTGGCCCGGCTGGTGCCGCAGCGGCAAGACCGTCGACCTGGCGATCGAAGCGCTCATCCGCGCGGCCCCGCGCTATGCCCTCGTCTCGACCGCGGCGGGCTTCGAGTTCCCGGTCGCGGACCTCGACCTCGACACCGTCGACTCGGTCGAGGGCGGCGCGACCACCGACTTCGGGGCGCCTGAGCGCTGGACCGCGAGCGACGACCGCCCGACGGACGCCGCCGACGCCGATCGCCTGGCCCGCCTGGTCGAAGCGTCGTGGTCGGTCCTCGATGCCATCGTCGCCTCGGCACCCGCCGAACTGCGCAAGGGTCCGCGCGGCGGTGGGCGCGACCGCGACAAGGTCGTCGAGCACGTCCTCCTCGCCGAACACGCCTACGCCCGCAACATGGGGCTGAAGCTGCCGGTGCAGGACGCCGCCGACCCGGCCTCGGTCGCGCGTCGTGCGCGAGGCGATCGCCGCCGTCCTGCGGGAGCCGTCGGACGGCTCGCCGATCGAGGGCCGCAAGTGGAACCGCCGGTACGCGGCTCGGCGCGTCGCGTGGCACGTCCTCGACCACGCCTGGGAGATCGAGGACCGGACCGACGTCTAGGACCTGAGGTCGAACCCGGTCGCTCGTGCCGCCTCGCCGACGACGTCGTCCGCCGTCCGCCCGGCCGCCCGCAGCTCGCGGATGCCGGTCGCCCCGTCGGCCTTCGACAGCTTCGAGCCGTCGGCGTGCCGGATGAGCGGATGGTGGGCGAAGGTCGGGGGCGTCTCGCGGCCCAGCAGGCGTCCGAGCCGGATCTGGTCCGGCGTCGCGTCGAGCAGGTCGCGGCCGCGAACGACGAGGTCGATGCCCTGGCGCAGGTCGTCCACGACGACCGAGAAGCCGTACGACCACTGTCCGTCCCGGTCGCGGACGATCGGGTCGCCGGTGGCCGCCACCTCGCCCGAGCACGGGCCGACGAGGCGGTCCATCCACGTCTCCGAGCCACGGCCGATGGCGACCCGCAACGTCGTCTCCGGCGCCCCGCGCTCGCGACAGTCGCCGGGACAGCCGGGACCGGACCATGGCCGCCCGTTCGCCTCGGCCCAGTCACGGAACGTCGCCCGCGTGCAGTCGCAGCCGTAGACGTGCCCGCCCGCCCGCAGTCGCTCCAACGCCGTCGAGATACGGCCGATCCGAGTCGCTCTGGCGGACCGGCCCCAGGTCCGCCCGGAACCCGAGCCAGTCGAGGTCCTCCAGCAGCGCCGCGTCGTACTCGGGCCGGCAGCGCGTCCGGTCGTGGTCCTCGATCCGGAGCAGCACGCGGCCCCCGTCCTGGCCCGCCAGCCCCCACACCCAGACCGCGTTCGCGACGTGGCCGAGGTGGAGGTACCCGGTCGGCGCTGGCGCGAACCGGGTCAGCGTCACGGGGCGACGGGCGCCGGGTAGGTGACCGCCGCGAAGACGCGGACCTGGGTCGCCACGTCCCGCCCGAGCGCGGCATCGATGTCCGAGTCGAGCGCCCGAAGGTCCGGCGGGTCGAGCGGCCCGGCCAGTTCGACCGACACGGTCGAGCCGTCCACCTGGACGCTGACGATCTCGTAGCCCGCCCCGCGCGGCAGCCAACCCTGCACGGCACCGGTGGCGGCGATCTCATCCGTCGCCGTGGCCGAGGTGCCCTGGAAGGCCAGCGCCAGCGGGACGAGCAGCACCAGGGCCCCCGCGGCGAACGTCAGGAGCCAGCCGCGGGTCCGTGACTCACGCCCGACGAGTTCGCCGATCGGGCGCGATCCCGACCAGGACGAAGACGACCGTGGCCGCGAGCACGATCGACACGAAGTTGGTCAGGAACAGGAGCATCGCGCCGGATGCGCCCGTGTAGTCGCCCTGGCCGAGCAGCAGCCCGACCGTGGCGAGTGGCGGGACGAGCGAGATGGAGATCGCCACGCCGGCGAGGGCGTCGGAGACCTTTCGGTTCGAGGCGCCGTACGCGCCCGCCGCGCCCGATGCCAGCGCGATCACCAGGTCCAGGATCGTCGGGGCGGTACGGGCCACGATCTGCGGCGTCTCGGTGAGGGTCGGCGTGGCCAGCCACGACCCGATGGCCACCGACACGAGGATCGCGAGCGCGATGCCGTACGAGGCGACGAGCAGCGAGCGCATCGCCCGGGGCGGACTGCCGGTCACGATCCCGAGGGCGATGCCCACGATCGGGCCCATGAGCGGCGCGATGATCATCGCGCCGATGATCGAGGCCGTCGAGTCGGCGATGAGCCCGACGGCGGCGATGACGGTCGCGAGGCTGAGCAGGATCGTGAACCGGGTCAGCTTGTCGCCGACGGGTGGGTCGTAGGTGTACGAATCGAGGATCTCGGCCCGTCGCTCGGCCCCGATGTCGCGGTCGCGCACCCAGTCGGTGATCGACTCGACGAGTCCTGGGTTGGCTGATCCGGGTGCCGCGTCGCTGGGTGGGACCCGCCGGACCGTCGCGATCGTGATGCAGCCCACCGGCGATCAGCGCGATCGCACCGGCGAGCAGCAACGTCCCCCAGGCGACGGTCGGGATGATCAGCATCACGGCCGCCGCCGCGACGAACAGGCTGCCGCGCGCGAGTCGGCCCCCGCGCTTCCCGCGATCGTGGGTTCGCACAGCGGCGAACAGGTCCAGGACCCCGAGCAGCGCGACGGCCAGCGTCACCAGCCGATGCGCGACATCCCCCGAATTGAGGTAGGTGAGGAAGAGCGCAAGCCCGATGAACAGGCCGAACAGGACCCGGATGCGCCGGTAGTCGATCGGGCCGCGAGCCACGTCGGCGGGGTCGCGCGGCAGGGCCAGTTCGAGCAGGCTGATGACGACGATCGCCGCCCCGATGGCCAGTTCGGCGAGAACCGGCTGGAGCAGGGCGAGCAAGCCGGCCGCCAGCTCCACGCCACCCGCGGATGAGGGTGATCCGTGCGCGCGCCGGGCGTCCGGAGCATCGCCACCAGGTCGCGCGCGGATCGAGGGGTCGGGTCAGTCGCCATCGGGTCGCGTCGTGGACGTGGCTCGAGCGGCGCGATCGCGTGCCTCGAGCGCGCGCGTCGCCGCGAACAGCCGTCGGTACAGCGCGACCAGGTCGGCCTGCGGCAGCGGGCCGGTGTTGGCCATCGAGACGCGCAGCAGGACCTCGCGCTCGCGCTCGGCGTCCCGGATCGCCCGCCGGCCGGCGGCGGTCTTGGCCCGGCCGGCCTCGCGGGCGAGCGACGCGCGCTCGTTCAGGAGGTCGACCAGCTTGCGGTCGAGCGCATCGATCCGCTTGCGCAGCCGGCGCAGTTCGGCGGTCTCCTCGATCCGGTCAGGCACGCTCGCCCCCGAACCGCTCGACGATGACGTCCAGCGCGAGGTGGTAGCCGCGCGCCCCCTGGCCGACGATGGACGTCACCGCGATGTCGTGCAGGTAGTTGACGTGGCGGAACGGCTCGCGGGTCGACGGATCGGACAGGTGGACCTCGATGAACGGGCGCTGGACCGCCAGCAGGGCGTCCCGCAACGAGACGCTCGTATGCGTCAGCCCACCGGCATTGACGATGGCGACGTCGAAGTCGCGCGCGTGCAGTCGATCGATGAGCGCGCCCTCGTGGTTCGACTGGAAGAAGTCGACGGCGAGGTCGAGCTCGGCGGCCCGTGCGGCGATCCCGGCATGGATCTCGTCGAGCGTCTCGTAGCCATAGATCTCCGGCTCGCGGGTGCCCACGAGGTTCAGGTTCGGACCCTCGAGGACCAGGACGCGGATCATCGGGCGGCCGCCACGGCCAGGAGCGGCAGCACCGCGCGTTCGACGACCGCGGCCTCGACGCCGGATCGGACGAGGACGCCGTCCTCGGTCGGGAGGACCCAGCGCAGCGCGCCGGCCGCGTGCTTCTTGTCCGAGGCCAGGTGGCCGAGCACGGTGTCGAGCGAGTAGGGGACCGGCTCGGTCGCGAGGCCCAGCCGGTCGAGCAGGTGGGTGATCCGGTCCGCGCGCGAGGCCGGGGTCACGCCCACGGCCTGCCCGATCGAGCACGCGGCGCGCAGGCCGTAGGCCACGGCCTCACCGTGCAGCAGCTCGCTGTAGCCGGCCGTCGCCTCGAGCGCGTGCCCGACCGAGTGGCCCAGGTTCAGGGTGATCCGCCCGCCGGTCGGATCGTGCTCGCGCTGGTCGGCGAGGACGACCTCCACCTTCGCCCACGCGCAGCGCTCGACGACCTCGGCGATGGCGCCGGCCCCGTCGACCTCGGACGACCCCGCGGCGATCTCCGCCCCGTCGGTCTCCAGCAGCTCGAACAGCCGCTCGTCGCCGAGCGCGGCCATCTTGACCGCCTCGCCGAGCGCGGCCCGCCGCTGGCGCTCGGGGAGTGTCCGCAGGGCGGCCGTGTCGATGATCGTGGCCTCGGGCAGGTGGAACGCGCCGACCAGGTTCTTGCCCTCGGCCAGGTCCACGCCGGTCTTGCCACCGATCGACGAATCGATCTGGGCGACCAGGGTCGTCGGGACGTGGATGAGCGGGACACCGCGCAGGTAGGTGGCCGCCACGAACCCGGCCGCATCGCCGAGCGCGCCGCCACCGATGGCCACGAGCGGTTCGCTCCGCTCCACGCGGAGCCGGACGAGGTCCCGGGCCGTGCCCTCCACGACGGACAGTCGCTTGGCGTCCTCGCCCTGCGGGCAGCAGGATGGTCTCGACGGTCCAGCCGGCAAGCCGCAGCCCGGTCGCGATCCCGAGCCCGAAGGCGTCCCAGGCGCCGGGCTCGGACAGGAGGATCGCGCGTCGTGCCTTGAGCCGCTCCAGCGCGGCCGCGACCTCGGTGGTCGCGATGCCGTCGCCGAGGACGACGCGCCCGATCGCCGGTCTCGGCTCGCAGCAGCGTCGTGCCGGACGGCGCTCCGGTCCTCGGCCAGCCGGTCCTCGATCGTCCGGATGACGTCCGGGACCTCGGCGACGCCGGCGATCCGGATGGCGGCCGCGGCGTAGAACCGCTCGCGCTTGATCGCCAGGTCGCGGACCGCCCCGATCGGGTCGCCGCCCGCCACGAGCGGTCGGACGCGAGGGGAGCGGCGCAGTCGCTGGGCGAGGACCTCCGGCCGGCCGTCGAGCCAGATGGCGACGCGATCGCGGTAGAGCGCCCAGCGATTGCGCGGGTCGACGACGGCCCCGCCGCCGCTGGCGATGATCCGCGCGATGGCCGGGTCGGGATCCGCCGGACCCAGGTCGGCGACGGCTCGTCGCTCCATGGTCCGAAAGGCCGCTTCGCCCTCGTCGGCGAAGATCTCGGGGATCGTCCGGCCGGCCTCGGTCTCGATGCGCTCGTCGAGGTCGATGAAGGTCGCGCCATGCCGATGGGCGAGCCGGCGCCCGACGGCGCTCTTGCCGCTCCCGGGCAGGCCGACCAGGACGATGTCCATCGCGGTCAGTCGTCCCCGCCGGAGCCGGCCTCATCCGTACCGGTCAGCCCGTGCGGATGGCCGGGGACCGGCGGCGGGATCGGCCGGGCCAGCCGCGCGCGATAGCTGGCCAGGTTCGCCTTGACGTCCTCCATCGTGTCGCCGCCGAACTTCTCGAGGACGAACGCCGCGAGCGTGAGCAGCACCATCGCCTCGCCGACGACGCCCGCGGCGGGCACGACGCTGATGTCGCTGCGCTCGTAGTGGGCCTTGTCGACGGCATCGCCGGTGACGAGATCCGCGGATGGCAGCGGCCGGGCGAGCGTGGAGATCGGCTTGACCGCGCCTCGCACGACGAGCGGCTCACCGTTCGTGACGCCGCCCGTCAGGCCGCCGGCGTTGTTGGACCGATGGACCCAGCGGCCGGACTCGTCGCGGCCTTCGATGACGTCGTGGACGGCCGAACCGAAGCGGCGGGTCTGCTCGAACCCGAGCCCGAACTCGACGCCCTTGACGATGTTGATGCTCATGACCGCCGCGGCGAGGGCGGCATCGAGACGCCGATCCCAGTGGACGTACGACCCGAGACCGATGGGCAGGCCGTGGACGACGACCTCGAAGACGCCACCGACCGTGTCACCGGCCGAGCGGGCCTCGTCGATCCGGGCGATCATCCGCGCTTCGGCCTCGGGGTCCGGGCAGCGCAGCGGCGAGGCGTCGGCCTCGTCGCGGGAGCGGCGTGGCGTTGGCCGGGTCCAGGGCGACGCCCCCGACCTCGGCGGTGAACGACCAGGCCTCGATGCCGAGTTCGGCCAGGAATGCCCGCGCGACGCCGCCTGCCGCGACGCGGGCCGCCGTCTCCCGCGCCGACGCGCGCTCGAGCACGTTGCGCACGTCGTTGAAGCCGTACTTCAGGGCGCCGGCCAGATCCGCGTGGCCGGGTCGCACGCGGGTCACGGGCGTGGCGCGCTTGTTGCCCTCGTCCGCGGCGGTGCGCATCCGCTCGGCCTGCTCGGCGTCGAGCGGATCGACCTGCATGACCTCGGTCCAGTTCTCCCAGTCCCGGTTCCGGACGAGGAGGAGGATCGGCGACCCGAGCGTCAGGCCGTGGCGGACGCCGGCGAGGATCTCGGCGCGGTCCTGTTCGATGGCCTGACGGGCTCCGCGGCCGTAGCCGCGCTGGCGACGGGCCAGGTCGACCGCCAGGCCATCCGCCGTCAGGGCCAGGCCGGCCGGCACGCCCTCGACGGTCACGCCCAGGGCGGGGCCGTGGGATTCCCCGGCGGTCAGGAAGCGGAAGGCAGCCATCGTTCGCGTCGCGCGTGGGGTCGGGGACGGTGCCGTCAGTCGGCCGCGGCGCCGGTCGCGGCAGCCTCGGCCGGACTCGGCCGGTTCCGGGGCCCCGGTGGGCTCGCCCTCGGCGGACCGCACGCCGCCGGCGCGAGCGGTCGCAAGCGCCTCCTGCATCACCTCGAGCGGGGCCGCCTGCCCGGTCCACAGCGTGAACGACGCCGCGCCCTGGTTGAGCAGCATGAGCTCGCCGTCGGACACGGTCGCGCCGGCCGCCTTCGCGTCGCGCAGCAGCCGGGTCTGGGCGTAGATGAGATCGAGGACCATGAGGTCGCCGTGGAGGATCTCGGCCGGCACCGGGCTGGCATCGGTCGTGAGTCCGATGGACGTCGAGTTGACCAGGATCTTGGTCTTGGCCAGTTCGGCCTCGATGATCGACTCGTGCCACGGCATCGCGCGCAGCTCCATGTGCGCGGCGCTGCGGCCGAAGTGCTTGACCAGCCCCTCCGCGCGGTGGAGATGCCGGTTGAACACGATGATCCGCTGGAAGCCCTCGGTGATCAGGCCGTGGACGACCGCGCGGGCACCGCCGCCGGCGCCCAGGACCACGGCATGGCGCGGCATCTTCTGCTTGCCGACCAGCTTGTCGAGCGCGATCTTGAAGCCCGGGACGTCCGTGTTGTGCCCGACCAGGCGCTTCCCCTCGCGGGTGATCGTGTTCACGGCGCCGGTCGCGTGGGCGTTCTCGGTGATCCGATCCATGAGCGGGACGACCCGCTCCTTGTGCGGGATGGTCACGTTGGCGCCGAGGAAGTCGTCGCCCCGGAGCTCGCCGATCGCCTCGACCAGCTCGATCGGCGGCCGGTCCCACAGCTCGTACGCGGCGTCGATCCCGAGGGAATCGAAGGCGGCCTGCTGCATCGCGCCGGACAGCGAATGGGCCACCGGGTGGCCGATCAGGACCACGCGCTTCGTCATGCTCGCACCCTTTCGAGGTCGTCGAAGAAACCGGGATAGGAGATCGCGGCGGACCCGGGCCGCGCGATCGTCGTCCGACCGGAGGCCACCAGCCCCGCGATCGCGAAGGTCATCGCCAGGCGATGGTCGTCGAGGCTGTCGGTGGCCGAGCCGACGAGCCGGGCCCCTCCGTGGATCCGCAGGTCGTCGCCGTCGACGTCCATGCGGGCACCGAGCGCCGCCAGCCCGTCCGCGATCCCGGCGATCCGGTCCGACTCCTTGTGGCGCAGTTCGCCCGCCCCGCGGATCGTGGTCGTCCCGCTCGCGAGTGCGGCCGCCAGGCACAGCACGGGGATCTCGTCGATGGCCGAGGCGACGTCCAGCGGCGACAGGTCGATCCCGTGCAGATCGGACGAGCGGACGGTGAGGTCCGCCAGCGGCTCGCCCGCGCCGTCGTCCCCGCCGGTCGTCGGCGTCTCGTCGATGCGTGCCCCCATCCGGTCGAGCAGGTCGATGACGGCTCGGCGGGTCGGGTTGACGCCGACGCCAAGGAGCGTGAGCTCGGCATCGGGGTGGATCGCTCCGGCGACCAGCCAGAAGGCGGCGGCCGAGACGTCGCCGGGGATGCGCTCGTCGATCGCCTGCACCGTCTGCCCTCCATCGATGACCACCATCGCCCCGCCGTCCGGCATCGCGTCGCTGATCACGGCCACGCCACGGGCTCGAAGCATCCGCTCCGTGTGGTCGCGGGTCGCCACCGACTCGCGGACCGTCGTCGTCCCGGCCGCCCGCAGTCCGGCCAGCAGGATCGCCGACTTGACCTGCGCGCTGGGAACGGGCGTCCGGTAGTCGATGGCCGTGAGCGGGCTGCGACCGATGACGGTCAGCGGAGGCCGGGTGTCGCCGTCGCGAGCCTGGAGGTCGGCCCCCATCGCCCGCAGTGGTTCGATGATACGAGCCACGGGACGGCGTCGCAATGACGCGTCGCCGTCCAGGACCGTGGTCAGTGGCAGGCCCGCAAGGGCGCCGGCCATCAGCCGGAGGCTGGTCCCGGAGTTGCCGCAGTCGAGGACCTCGGCGGGCGCTGTCAGCCCGTCGGCGCCGGGCGAGTGCACGCGGTAGTCGACCGTGCGCCCGTCGCCGTCCGCACGCTCCACGGACGCCCCGAGCGCGCCCACGATCCCGGCCGTGGACCGGACGTCCGCGCCGTCGCCGGCGCCCGTGATGTGGCTGTCACCGGCCGCGAGCGCGGCCAGGATCAGCGCCCGATGGCTGACCGACTTGTCGCCGGGCAGCCGCAGCGACCCGCGCAGGCGCGCGGCCGGGCGGACCTCGGCGACGTCCGCGGGATGCACGGGAGCGGTCGAGCCACTCAATGCTTGCTCAGTCCGCCGCCACCACCGGCGGTCTCGAGCGGCAGCGGGTCGCCGTGCAGCGAGCTGACCTGCTCGTGGACGGGACCGAGGGCCGCCATCAGGTCGCGGAACCCGTCGAGGTCCAGCTGCTGCTCGGCATCGGACAGGGCCTCGTCCGGGCGTGGGTGGACCTCGACCATGACCCCATCCGCCCCGACCGCCACGCCACCGATGGCGAGCGGCTTGACCAGCCAGCGCTTGCCGGTCGCATGCGACGGATCGACGATGACCGGCAGGTGCGACAGGTGGTGGACGAGCGGCACGGCGGCCAGGTCCATCGTGTTGCGGGTGTAGGTCTCGAACGTCCGGATGCCGCGTTCGCACAGGATGACGTTGGGATTGCCGGAGCTGACGATGTACTCGGCCGCCATCAGCCACTCCTCGACCGTGGCGCCGTAGCCGCGCTTGAGCATGACCGGGCGCGCGACCCGCCCGACGTCGCGCAGCAGCGAGTAGTTCTGCATGTTCCGGGTGCCGATCTGGAGGATGTCGGCGTACTCGGCGACGATGTCCACCTGGCTCGGCTCCATGACCTCGGTGATGACGGGCAGGCCGGTCCGGTCGCGCGCCTCGGCCAGGTAGCGCAGGGCCTCGACGCCCAGCCCCTGGAACGCGTACGGGCTGGTGCGCGGCTTGAACGCGCCGCCGCGCAGGATCGTGGCGCCGGCGGCCTTGACCGCATCGGCCGTCTCGAACAGCTGGTCGCGGCTCTCGACGGAACACGGCCCGGCCATGACCGTCAGCGAGCCATCGCCGATCGCGGCGTCCAGCACCCGGATGACCGTGTCCTCGGGATGGAACTCGCGCGAGGTCAGCTTGAACGGCCGGCTGATCGGGGTCACCCGCTCCACGCCCGGGAGGGCCGCGAACTGGTCGAGCAGGACCGGTCGTCGCCCGCCGATCTCACCGACGACGGCGATGACGACGTGCTCGGCGCCGGCGTGGTCGAACGGGGTCAGACCCTCCGCCAGGATCCGACCCTTCACGCCGAGGATCTCGGCTTCGCTGGCACCGCTGGCCATCACGACGAACATCGCTCAGGGATCTCCTCGTCGGTCGGTCGGGCCAAACAAAAAAGCAGAGGTCTGACCTCTGCTTCGTTGGCCCGGCACGACCCGTGCTCCCGGTCCTAGGGACGGGGAACGCTCATGCCGGGCATCGAAAGTAGAAGACGTCGCTCATGTGTGTCCGCTGACGGTACTCAACGAGCACGCCTGAGTCAATGTGCCGGGCAGCCCTGGACGCCGCGCCCGGTCCGTCCGGACTACTCGAACGAGCCGAGCAGGGCCTCCGCCTGGAACAGGTTGATGCCGCTGTCGATGAGGTCGACGATCTTCTGCAGCTTCGCCTCCTCCTCGACCTGCTCCTCGATGAACCACTGGAGGAACTGGTGGCCGCGGTGATCGTCGTTCGCCTTGGCGACGGCGGCCATCTTGTCGAACTGGGCAGCGACCGTCCGCTCGGACTCGAGCGCCCGCTTGGCGGCCACCGACGCGGAGGCGAAGCGGGTCGAGGTGGCCTTGAGCGCCGGCAGGTCGAACTCGATCTCGTTGTCGGTCAGGAAGTCCATGATCTTCTGCGCGTGCTGGGCCTCTTCGATCGCCTGGTGGCGGAAGAGCTTGCCCCAGCCATCGAGGCTCTCGCGCTGGAAGTAGATCGAGATCCCCATGTACAGCTGATGGGCGCTCAGCTCGTTGCCGATCTGGGCGATGAGGAGCTTCCGCAGGTCCTGGCTGAGCATCGATCCTCCCTGTCCGCGCGTGTCGTGTCCGTGGTCG
Source organism: uncultured Chloroflexia bacterium (assembly GCA_963738475.1). Lineage (GTDB taxonomy): Bacteria > Chloroflexota > Limnocylindria > Limnocylindrales > CSP1-4 > SPCO01. The sequence goes on along the minus strand of CAVTWU010000017.1, from coordinate 85,523 downwards.
TCATCCTACGTCAGCGCTGGCGACGTCAGCGCTGGGCAGCCTGGGCTCGTGCGTTGATCGCCTCGACGACCTCGGACTTGGCGTCGGCGTAGTGCTGGATGAACCGCCACTCCCGCGCCGCCAGGTCCCGTTTCGTCCGTTCGTACAGGTCGCGGTCGTCGTCGTGGGACCGCAGCCAGTCGCGGAAGCGGATCATCCGGTCGATCTCCGGGCAGCCCTCGGTGAAAGTGTGCAGGTTGACGTTCGTGTCGGGGCCCTTGAAGACCCGGTGCTCGTACCAGTCGGGCTCGCGGATCCGGACGACGTAGCCCGCCGCTTCCAGGTCCGGCACGTACGCGGGTTCGTCCGACGAGTCCGGGACGGCCAGCACGATGTCGATGACGGGCTTCGCCGAGAGGCCGGGCACGGACGTGGATCCCACGTGCTCCAGGAGCCGGACCCGATCGCCGAGGATCGCCCCGATCCGCGTCGCCTCGCGTTCGAACAGGCCCGGCCATGCCGGGTCGTACGGCGCCAGGAAGATCGTCGTCCCGTGCACGGCCAGTTCGCCGACGGTGATGGCCTGGAGGTCGTCGTCGGTGATCTGCGGTGCTCGGCTTGACCTGGCGTCGGACATCCGTGCCTCCTGGGGCGGCTCCGACCGCCTCGGAGCGTAGCGCAACCGGTCGGGCCCGACCCTCGTGGTAGGATTCCGGCCGCCGACGCCTCGGAGAGGTCGCATAGAGGTCTAGTGCAGCGGTTTGCTAAACCGCCATGTGGGGTAACCTGCATCGAGGGTTCGAATCCCTCCCTCTCCGCCACGGATCCGGCATCGCGTGCGCCCGTAGCTCAGTGGATAGAGCGTTAGGTTGCGGACCTAAAGGTCGTGAGTTCGAGTCTCGCCGGGCGCGCCAATCAACGGATCCGTCAGCACCGCCGAGCCGCTCGGCATCCGCATCTCAGGCGCTGAGGTCGCGGTCCTCGAGTTCCCAGGCATGGTCCATGACGTGGAATGCCGTGCGCCGGATCAGGAACTGGATCGACCACGACCGGGCCGGCTTCCCCTCGGCGTTGTAGGCCCGGAAGGCGTCGAGGTACGCCATGCGATGGGCCGCGAGGCCGTCCGGTGTCAGCACGACGTCCAGCGGCGTCCGGACCTCGATCTTCCGCGACATCTGGTCCGGTTCGCCCGCGTACACGTGGCGGATGATCTGGTCGCGCGACCGCCCGCCGCTGCGTGACCCGGGCTTGAGTTCCTCGGAGACGGTGGCGGCGACGTGCGTCGAAGGTGGCCCAGCAGGCCTGGAGCAGTACGAGCCGTCGCTCGAGCTCGTCCACGGAGAGCACCGCCCGCTCGGTCTCGGACGTGACGTGGGCGATGCCCCAGAAGTCGGTCGAGCTCGATCCCGTGTAGCGCTCGATGACGTCGACCGTGCGCTGGCGGGCGAACGCGTCCGCCAGGCCGGCCCGTTCCGCGACGCCCGTATAGCGCGGGAGGTACGACAGCAGCTTCTCGATCGCGTCGTCGTCGGTCTTGCCCCAGCGGTCGAGGCCGGGCCAGTCCGTCGCGGCGGCCACCACGCGCCGACCCTTGGTGCCGACCTCGAGGAGGACCCGCAGGCTGTCGCTCATGCGCAGCAGCCTACGACAGTGGCGGCTCCGGCAGCCGGCTCCGGCGCCCGGACGACCTGGGCGCGGTCAGCGGTCCCGCGTGAGCTCCTCGCGCAGGGCGGCGCGGCCCCGTGACAGCCAGCTCGCGACCGTGCCTTCGGGGACCTCGAGCATCGTGGCGATCTCGGCGTGGGTGTAGCCGTCGATCACGCTGAGCAGCAGTGCCGACCGGGTCCGGACGTCCAGCCGTCGGATCGCGGCCCACAGATCCGGGTCGGACGGGTCGGTCCACGGCGTCGACTCGATCCGACCGAGCGCGGCCAGCCAGCGCTTCCGGCCGCGCAACTGGTTGAACGCCAGACGGAGTCCGATCGTGTACAGCCACGCTCGGACATCGCGGCCATCGAACCGATCCCACGCCTGGAACGCCTTCAGGTACGCGTCCTGGGCGACATCCTCGGCGTCGGGCTCGTTGCCGAGCACGAGCACGAGGCGCCGGACCAGGTTGGCGTAGTGCGGGCGGACGGCGGCCTCGAAGGCTCCGGGCTCGCCCTTCGACGCCGCCACGTCCCGTTGTCGGGCGGCATCGAGGGCGCGTGCGGTTCCGGTCGTCATCACGGCATCGGCTGGCCGAAGCAGGCGCCGACGCCCGTCGCGCCGATCCGCTGGTCCACGACCATCGTCAGGCGGCCATCGCTGCCGATGGAGCCCGGGATGACATGGCCATGCTCGGGTGCGCTGGGCTGCTGGACCGTCGAGCTCTGACCCTTGCCGCCGTCCGGTGCCAGCATGCTGCCCGACTCGACCTGCCACACGACGTCGACGAAGCCGTGCTCGGCCAGGAACGCCTGGGCCTCCGGCGGGGTCAGGCACTCCATCGTGGCGCCCTCCAGCGGCTGCCCCGGGTTCTGGACGCCCGGTCGGCCTTCCGCCACCAGCTGGGACACGATCGCGCTGCCGGCCGCCGCGGTCGCCACCAGCGCGAGGACGAGGACCGGCGCCATCGCCAGCGCGGCGACACGTCCGCGCGGCGACCGGCGTTCGAGTCGTGGCGGGTCGTCGCGTCCGGGCGCCCGCGCCTCCATGGCCGCCAGGCGTGCGTCGAGGCGCTGGTCGAGATCGTGGTCGTGCATCGGGTCCCCTTCAGGTCTGCGCGTCACCATGCGTGACCGCTGTCACCCTGTCCAACACCGCTCCGCCGCGATCCCATGCATCGGCCCGCCGGTCGTCAGCGATCCGGCGCGGCCCCCACCATCACCCAGGGCGGTGGAACCCGTCCTTGTACTGCGCCCAGCTCGCCCGGACGAGCTCCCGCACGGCCTCGTCGTCGGCCAGGTCGGGCTTCGTGAGGTTGACGCAGCTCCGTCCCGTCTTCTCGCCGGGAAAGCGGTCGCGCATGGCCTCGACCAGGTAGCCGCCGTCGCGGGATGCCATCGCGTATAGCGAGATGTAGGCCTTGCGGTTCGCGATGCCGACCGAGAACCAGTCGCCGGCCGGTCCCTTGCTGTTGCTGTAGGCATACCAGCCGTACCCGATCATCTGACCGGAGTAGGTCAGGACCCGGACATCCATGTCCGGTTCGGTGGCCAGGATGAGGTCGTGCAGGTGCTGCATCTGGGTGCGGCGTGGCTCGGCCAGACCGTCGATGTGGCGCTGGGCCGCCTGGCGTCCGGTGTCCGTCATCCGATGTTCCTCCCTGTGGCGCGGTCGCTTCGGCCAACGGTACGCACGGTCCCGCGCGCGGGCAAGCCTGTCCGTCCGGCCTCCGATCGCGCCGCCCTGTAGGATTTCACGCCATCCCGTGCGACACGCGCCGGCAGCGTCCAGGAGGTCCCGCAGTGCCCCGACCCATCGTCCGCGCCGCCATGGTCGTCCTGATCGGGCTCATCATCGCGAGCCTGATCATCGTGCCGGCGACGCTCGGCAAGACCCTCAGCCGTGACGGGCACCCTGGTCCTGCCCACCGGCGCGGCCGCACCGAGCCCGACCGCGACCGCCGTCATCACCCTGATCGACGCGACCAACACCAGCGACGCGGGCAACGTCATCGGCCAGCAGCGGATCGACGGGATCGGCGACGGCGCCATCACCTTCGCCGTCCCGTACGAAGGCGACACGATCGACTCGAAGCACGCCTACGCGGTCTTCGCCACCATCGTCGACGACGACGAGAGCTGGCAGAACCCGAAGGGCGTCCCGGTCATCACCGGTGGACCGGTGGAGGGCGTCAAGATCCCGCTCGCGCCTGTCGCGGCCGGCCCGGACCAGATCACCGGCGAGATCGCGCTGCCCTCCGGAGCGACCCTCGGATCCGCCGCGGTGGTCATCGCGGCGCTCATCAAGGTCGAGACCGGCACCCTGGCCGGTCGCCAGGTCACGCCGCTCGACGGGCTCCTGCCGACGGTCGACCCGCTGACGTTCGGCTTCGCCATCCCATTCGATCCGAGCGCTCGTCGATCCGGCCGCCACGTACGTGGTCAGCGCCGCGGTCGTGGACGGCGCCACCGTCTACGAGACCGAGAGCGGCATCCCGGCCATCGCCGGCGGCGTGGCGAGCGACGGCCTGTCCGTCCCGCTCGTCAAGACCACGGCCACGATCCCGGCCGCCTCCGCCCTCCCGCCGCCGCCCCGACCGCCGCCCCGACCGCAGCGCCCACCGACACCCAGGAGCCCACCGAGGCCCCGACCGACACGCCGGCTCCGACCGACACCCCGAGCCCGACGCCGACGCCCGACGCCGACCCCGACGGCCAGCCCGACGCCGACCCCGAGCCCGACTCCGCGTGCCGAGTGCCTCGCTCGCCCCGCCGACCGGCGTCCTGACCGGCACGCTCGACTACCCCGAGTCGTACCAGCTGTCGGCCGGTGCCGCGGCGGTCGTCGCCCTCGTCGAGGGCAAGGGCAAGGCGACGTCGAGTCCGATCGTCGCGACCCAGATCATCGACCCGGCCGGTCAGGCGCCCATCGCGTTCCGCATCACGTACGACCCGACCCGCATCGATCCAGCCGCGGTCTACACCCTCCAGGCGGGGATCTTCGACGGTGACCAGGCCTGGGTCTCGGCCAAGGCCGTCCCGGTCATCACCAACGGCGTCCAGGCGGATGTGGCGGTCAGCCTGACCTCCCGCCCGGACGTCGCCAAGGGCGAGGTGACCGGTAGCGTCACCGGCGTCGGGATCACCATGCAGCCGGACGCATCCGTCGTGTCCGTCATCATCGATGTCGACACCGGAGCATCCATCGGCGTGGACATGACTCGCCCGACCAGCCTGCCGGCGCCGTTCGCGATCCCCTTCGCCGTGAGCGACCTGCAGGAAGGCGGGACGTACGTCGTCCAGGCGGAGCTGACCAACGGCGACCAGACCTGGGCCAACGCCGCCGGCGTGCCCGTCATCACGAACGGCAACCCGGTGTCCGGCGTCCAGGTCGTGCTGGCCGAGGTCGCCCAGGCATCGCCGTCGCCGAGCCCGACGCCGCTCCCGACCCCGGCGCCGTCGCCCGACCCGGATGCAGGCCGGGGCCTGGACGGTGGCACGCTGCTCCTGCCGATCATCATCATCGTGGCCCTGATCGCGCTGGGCGGGTTCCTGCTCGCGCGGTCGAAGGACGATGAGCCGCCGACGCCGCCGGCGGCGGATGCCGGAACCACCGCCGAGGCGGACCTCGCCGGACGGGGCGGCGGCCGATCCGTCCGGCGCCCGGACCGGAGTCGGACCGACCGTGACCCTGCGCCGACGCCTCGGAACGGCGACGGCGACCCTGCTTCTCGTCTCCGCCTGCGCCTCGTCCACCACGACGGTGGCGCCGTCAGCCACGGGCGCCGTCGGGTCGCCTACGCCGACCGCGCCCCCAGTGACCCCGGCCCCGGACCCGACCCCATCCACCGCCACGCTCAAGCTGATGGACTTCAACATCGAGTACGGCGGCGAGACGATCGACTTCGCCAAGATCGTCGAAGCGGTCAAGCTCGCGGACCCGGACGTGGTCGCGTTCGAGGAAGCGTCCGGCAACACCCAGAAGCTGGCCGAGGCCCTCGGCTGGCCGTACGCCAGCGTCCGCTCGCAGCTCATCTCGAAGCTGCCGCTCATCGATCCGCCGAGCGCCGACGGTCGCTACGCCTACGTCGAGGTGCGTCCCGGTGAGGTCATCGCGATCTCGAACGTCCACCTGCCGTCCGACCCGTACGGACCCACGGAACTCATCGCCGGTTCGAGCGTGGACGACATCCTCGCGCTCGAGGCGGCCACGCGCATGCCCGCCATCCAGGAACGCCTCGACGTCCTGCCCGACCTCGTCGCCCAGGGCATCCCGACGTTCCTGACCGGCGACTTCAACGCTCCGTCGCACCTCGACTGGACGGACCGAGGCGATCGGGCAACGGCCGCACGTGACCGCGGCCATCGCCTGGCCGGTCAGCACCGCCATCGCCGCGGCCGGCTTCCGCGACACGTACCGCGAGCTCAACCCGGATCCGGTCGCCGACCCGGGCCTGACCTGGTGGGCCGGCCGACCGCTCGTTGACGGCTACCCCGACCCGAGCGAGCCGCAGGATCGCATCGACATCATCTACGCCGCCGGCCCGGCCACGACCGACGCGGTCGCGATCGTCGGTGAAGCGGGTGGTCCGCAGGTGGACATCGCCGTCGATCCGTGGGGTACGGACCACCGAGGCGTGCTGGGCACCTTCACGGTGACGCCGGCGGCGCCCGCACCCTACGTCGCCGTCGACCAGCGACTGGCCACGCTCGGCGAGCCGGTCATCGTCCGCTACCAGCCGACGGCGGCGACCACGTCCGTCGTGATCCGCGCCGTCGGCGCAAGCGGCGACGTCGTCGCCGAGACCCCGTCCGCGCTTGCGGCTGGACCCTGGGAGGTCGACCCGGCCGATCTGGCAGCGGGCGACTACGAGGCCTGGCTGGTCGCCGCCGACGGATCGGCCGAATCCATCGCCGAGTTCTCCGTGGTCGCCGCCGGCACACCGGTCTCCCTGGCGACCGATGCGACGACCTTCGCGTCGGGCGATCCCATCACCGTCGTCTGGCGCGACGCCCCCGGGGCTCGCTGGGACTGGATCGGGATCTATCCGCGCGGCGGGGATCCGCTGGTGGACTCGTATCTCTTCTACGTCTACACGGACCAGTCCGTTGCCGGCAGCGTCGTGATCGACGAAAGCGGCGAGGGCGACTGGCCGCTGCCGCCCGGGGACTACGATGCCCACTACCTCCTGGACGACGGGTACGTGTCGCTCGCGTCCACCCCGTTCACGGTGACGAAGTGACCGATCAGCCACGCGTGGCGTTCCTCGGACTGGGCACGATGGGGGCCGCGATGGCCGCCAACCTGGCCCGTGCCGGGTTCCCGGTCATCGGCTGGAATCGGACCGCGGGCCGGGCGGCCGAGTTGGCCGAGCTTGGCGTGACCCGTGCGGACTCCCCGGCGGCGGCCGTCGCCGATGTGGACGTCGCGGTCATCTGCGTCTCCGATACACCCGATGTCGACGCGGTCCTGTTCGGCCCCGGCGGCGTCGTCGAAGGTGCGCGAGAAGGTCTGCTCGTCATCGACTGCTCGACCATCGCGCCGTCCGGCAGCTGGGACTTCGCCGCTCGCCTGCGCGAGCGGGGGATCGCGATGATCGACGCTCCGGTGTCGGGCGGCAGCGAGGGCGCCGTCAAGGCGACGCTCACGATCTTCGTCGGCGGCGCGCGGAGGACGTCGAGCGCGGGCGCCCGGTCCTCGCCGCGATGGGCAGGACGATCACCCACGTCGGGCCGATCGGCGCCGGCCAGGCGGTCAAGGCGGTCAACCAGGTCATCCTCGCCGGCGCCTACCTCGGTGTCGCGGAAGGGATCGCGCTGGCCATCAAGGCCGGGCTGGATGTCGAGCAGGTCGTCGGTGCGCTCGGTGGGGGCGCGGCCCAGAGCTGGGTCCTCGAGAACCGAAGCGGGCGGATGATCGACAACGACTATCCCCTCGGGTTCAAGGTCGCCCTCCATCGCAAGGACCTCGGGATCGCCCTGGACCTGGCCAACCAGCTGGGCGCCGTCCTGCCGGTCAGCGCGTTGGCGGCGCAACTCGAGTCGGGGTTGATCGCCGGCGGCCACGGCGACGATGACATGTCCGCCCTGGCCCGCTCGATCCGCGGACTGTCCGGCCTCGAGGATTGACCCAAGGGACCAACGAACCACCCATCGCAACACCTCGCGCGTCGAACGTCTCACCCGTGGCCGCCGCGAGGTGCTTGCCACGGCCGACGAGGAGGTCCCGGGATGCGACGATCCACACACCGTCCAGTCAGCTCGAAGGTCATCGTCGGGGTCATCGTCGGAGCGCTGCTGGTCACGGCGTGCGGCAGCGCTGCACCGTCGTCCGTCCCTTCCACGACCCTGGGCCCGACGCCGTCACCCACGCCCGGATCGACCGCATCGCCCACCCCGTCGCCCTCGGCGCAGGCGCTCGCCATCGCGATGTCGGATGTGGCCCGCGACCCGGCCAGCCTTGCCGACGCGCAAGCCGCCGCTGCCGCCATCAACGCGTTCGGCTTTGACCTCTATCGTGCGTTGACGGCCTCGGGCGACAACGTCGTCCTCTCGCCGGCCAGCGTGGCGATCGCCCTGGGGATGGCGCGGACGGGAGCCCGAGGCCTGACGGCCACGGAGATGGACACCGTCCTGCATGACGTCGCGTCCGACGACCATGCTGGGTGGCTCAACGGACTGGACCAGGCGCTGGCCTCGCGGACGACCACGTTCACGGACGATGAAGGAACGGCCCACGACCAGACCCTCGAGCTCGCGAACGCCTACTTCGCCCAGCAGGGCTTCGACTTCGAGCTGCGCCTACCTGGACGCGCTCGCCGCGCGGTTCGGAGCCGGGGTCCATACCGTCGATTACGAGCAGGACGCCGAGGCGGCCCGGGGCCTGATCAACGAGTGGGCCAGCGAGCAGACCCGGGGACGGATCCCGGCGGTCCTGCAGCCGGGTGACGTGACCGCGGAGACGCGCCTCGCCCTGGTCAACGCCATCTACCTGAAGGCATCGTGGGCCCGCCAGTTCCAGGAGGACCAGACGGTGCTCAGCCCCGTTCACCCGGCCGGACGGCTCGACGGTGAGCGTGCCGATGATGCGTGTCGGCCAGGCCGCATGCGCGCAGGGTGACGGATGGGCGGCGGCGGACATCGCCTACCTCGGCGGTCAGCTGTCGATGCTGCTGGTGGTCCCGGACGACCTGGCGTCGTTCGAGGCGGCGCTGGACGACGACCTGATCGCCGAGATCGACGCAGCGCTGGCGGCGACCTCCGCGCAGGCCGATGTGACCATGCCGAGGTTCGACATCGAGACCCGCCAGGAGCTCGGGGACATCCTGGCCGCGCTGGGCATGCCGGCCGCCCTGGACGCCGACCGGGCCGACTTCTCCGGGATGACGACCGCGGAACGGCTGTTCATCGGCAAGGTCATCCACCAGGCCAACATCAGCGTCGACGAGAAGGGGACGGAAGCGGCCGCCGTCACGGTCGTCGGCATGGACACCACCGGTGGCGGCCCGTCGGAGACCTGCACGGCCCATGCGGACCGGCCGTTCCTGTTCGCGGTCCGCGACGTGGAGACCGGTACGGTCCTGTTCATGGGCCGCGTCGTGGACCCATCCATCGGTGGCGGCTGATCGACCGCCGGAAGGTTGCCGGTGACCCTCAGTCCAGGCCGACCAGCAGCATCGGATCGCCCAGCTTGCCGTCATAGCGCGGGCGGAATCGCTCGGCGTTGTACATGACCGGGACGTCCACCTTGCGCGGACCGAGCGACGGATCGGGGAGGGGAGCGTGGGCGTACTTGCCGTCCTGGATGGCCACCATCCGGCCGGTCGTGCCGCCCTCGACCAGGTCCATCGCCACGTTGGCGAACGTGGTGGCGACCATCGAGTCGATGGAGTCCGGCTCGCCGCTGCGGAGGTCGTAGGTCAGCTCCGACGCCAGTGTCTCGATGCCGGTCCGAGCCCGCAGTTCGTACGCCAACGCCTCACCGACATTCGCCTTGTGCCGATGGCCGAAGGCGTCGGCCTCACCGACATCGGTCATCTGGGCACCATGCCAGATGGCGCCCTCGGCGGTGATGACGAACGAGTAGTGGCTCGGGTTGTCGTGATGGTCGGCGGCGAGCAGCGCGGCGAGCGCGTCCAGGTCGTATGGCGCCTCCGGGATGACGCAGCGCGCCGACGTGACGTAGGCGGTGTACAGCGCCGAGAACCCGGCGTCGCGCCCGAAGATCCGGAACACGCCGATCCGTTCGTGGCTGCCCAGCGTCGTGCGCTGCCGGTTGATGGCTTCCTTCGCCCGGGTGATCGCCGTGGAGAAGCCGATGCAGTACTCGGTGCCCTGGACGTCGTTGTCCATCGTCTTGGGGATGGCCATGAGGGACACGCCGGCGTCGGCGAGGACCTGCGAGTACGACAGGGTGTCGTCGCCACCGATGGTCACGAGCACGTCGACCCCGAGGTCGGACAGGTGATCGAGGACGAGCGGGGTCAGGTCGAAGCGGTCCTCGTCGGTCGCGAATCGGGCGCGGTCCGCGTCGCTCAGCCAGGCCGGCAGCCCGGCCGTCCGCATCCGACGGGGGTTCGTCCGCGAGGTGTGCAGGATGGTGCCGCCCGTCCGGTCGATGGTGCGGGTGTTGGTGCGGTCGAGGATCCGCAGGTAGTCCGGATCGAGCTCGGCGGCCGGCCGGACATGGGTCAGGCCTTCCCAGCCGCGGCGGAATCCGAGGACGTCGTAGCCCGCCTCGGTGGCTCGATAGACGACGCTCTTGATGACGGCGTTGAGGCCGGGGACGTCACCGCCGCCGGTCAGGAGGGCGATCCGTTTGTGACTCATATGGCGTCATGCTACCCCTGCCTCGACATCGTCGATGGTTGCGAACGGGTGTCGGGTCGAGTCGGTCGGCAGCGGCCCGTCTGCTAGCATCGAGCCATGAATTACGAGCTGTTCATGGGCGAGGCACTGGCCGAGGCGAAGCTCGCGCTGGCCAAGGGCGAGCGGCCCGTCGCGGCGGTCGCCGTGGTCGACGAGGCGATGGTCGCTCGGGCCCACGACCGGGTCGAGGAGACGAACGACCCGACCGCCCACGCCGTCATCAGCGCCCTGCGCGAGGCGTCACGCAAGCTCGGTCGGGTGCGCCTGGCGGACGCCACGATCTTCGCGACCCACGAGCCGTGCGCGATGTGCATCGGCGCCCTGCTGCAGAGCGACGTCGAGGCGCTGGTGTTCGCGATGCCGGACGAGCGCGAAGGCGCAGCCGGCTCGGTGATCCAGCTCGCGCAGCACGCGTCCCTGCCTCGGCAGATCAAGATCGTCAGCGGCATCCGGCGCGACGAGGCGGCCGCCCTGTTCGAGACCGTCGCCCTTCGCTGAGCCGGGCTCGGCCGGGCGCACGGCCGGGGGTTTGGTATCCTCTCCCGCGGAGAGGTGTCCGAGTGGTTGATGGTGCCGCTCTCGAAAAGCGGTGTGCGAAAGCACCGCGGGTTCGAATCCCGCCCTCTCCGCCACTCGATCGTCGGCCTGACGGCCCTGGCTTCGTCAGCGCCTGTGCTCCGCGCTCACGCATCCTCAGATGCGCTCGCTGTGGTGCTCGGACGCTTCCTTCCCAGGATCCGCCATCCCAACGACCGAGAACGCTCGGACAGTCGCTCATCGCGCCCTTCGGGGAGAGGTCGCCTAGTGGACTATGGCGCCGCACTGGAAATGCGGTTTGGGGCAACCCATCGCGGGTTCGAATCCCGCCCTCTCCGCCACTCTCTGCGCCGCGCGATCGGACTCGGCCGACTGCCGGCGTCATGGCGCGCTGCCGACGTCCGTCGCTCACGCGCCCTGAGCGCGAGCCCTGCTATCCTTCCCGAGCCGTGCTAGGCGGGGAACTAGCGGTGCCCTGTACCTGCAATCCGCTCCAGCAGGGCTGAATCCCCTCCCGAGGTCTCCGCTTCCGAACGCTGCCCGACGGCGCGACGTTGAGGATCGGGTCCCGCGCAGCGGCGAACCGCGAACCGTGTCAGATCCGGAAGGAAGCAGCACTAAGCGATCATCGTCGGGTGCCGCGGAACGGCCTGGTCCGAGCCGCCCGTCATGGTGGGCACGGGGGCGCCCAGCTCGACGGAGGGTGCACGGCACTTCAAACCGGCATGCCACGGACGGGAGGTGATGGTGACGGACGCGATCCCGCACCAGGCGCTGTACCGACGCTGGCGGGCCCAGACCTTTGCCCAGATCGTCGGTCAGGACGCGGTCGTCCAGACGCTGCGCAATGGCGTCCGCGCGGAGCGGGTCAGCCACGCCGTCCTGTTCGTCGGGCCGCGCGGCACCGGCAAGACGTCCCTCGCCCGGATCCTGGCCAAGGCGCTCAACTGCACGGACCTTCAGGACGGCGACGCCTGCGATGTGTGCGACGCGTGCGTCTCGATCCGCGAAGGCACCACCCTCGATCTCATCGAGATCGACGCCGCGAGCAACCGTGGCATCGAAGCCGTCCGCGAGCTGCGCGAGCGCCTGCCGTACCCGCCCGGCCAGCTCCGCCGCAAGGTCTACATCCTTGATGAAGCCCATCAGATCACGAAGGACGCCTGGAATGCGCTGCTGAAGTCGATCGAGGAGCCGCCGCCGTTCGTCAACTTCATGTTCGCGTCGACCGAGCCGTCGGGGTTCCCCGCGGCCATCCTGTCCCGCCTCCAGCGCTACGACGTCCGACGCCTGACGGTCGACGAGATCGAAGGCAAGCTCGTCCGGATCCTGGCCGCCGACGACCGCGAAGCCGAGCCGACCGCCGTCCGCCTCATCGCCCGACTCGCGGCCGGCGGGATGCGCGACGCCGAATCGATGCTGGACCAGCTCCTGTCGGCCGCGCCCGAGCGCATCACCGAGGGCGACGTCCGAGAGCTGCTGGGCCTGGCCGACGCCGACGCGGTCGACTCCTTCGTGGACGCCCTCGTCGCCCATGACCCGGCCACGGGGATCGCCCTGCTCGACGCGCTCGAGGAACGGGGCCGAGACCCGCGAACGCTGCTCGACCAGGCCGTCGAGGTCCTCCGGGCCAGGCTCATCGCCGGCCTCGCGAGTCCGGACCAGGCCGATCTCTCGGCGACCGCCGACGCCGCTCGCCGGTTGGCCGCGATCGATCCGACCCGGGCCGGCATCGGCGGCCTTCGGCTGCAGCTCGAATTGGCACTGTTCGGCGGCGCCTCGGCCGACCCGGCGCCGGTCTCGCGCCCGGTCGCGGTCGCGCCGGTCACCATCGCGGTCTCGCAGCCCCCGGCACTCCCGGCCGCAGCTCCGGCCGCCAAGGCTTCGAAGCCGTCCAGCGCCCCTGCCCCCGCACCGGCTGAGGCGTCCACGGTCCCGACACCGGCGCCCGGATCCGCCACGCCGGCGATGCCGCCGACAGCCGACGCCGCACCGCCCGCACGCCCGCGCCCGAGGCGACACCCGCCGCACCCGAGCCAGCGACAGCGACAGCAGCCCCGACCGCGCCCGCCGATCCAGTGGCCGCCCTCGGCGAGACCCAGGACCCTGGGCTGACCGAACTCCTGGCCGTCTGGCCGACGATCGTCGCCCAGTTGAGCCAGAACCCGCCGACGAAGCCGCTCATCACGAAGTGCCGCCCGGTCGCCTTCGAGGGCAGCATCGTGACCCTCGGCTTCCCGGAGGAACAGGCGTTCCTGAAGGACGCCGCAGAGCGCCGCAAGGGCATCATCGAGGCCGGCATCGGGTCGGCCCTGGGACGCGACGTCGGCGTGCGCTGCATCGTGGCCAACGTGGAGATCCCGGAGGCCGACGCCGGCGTACGTCCTGGCCGAGGCGCGACGCATCTTCGCGGACGACCTGATCGATGTCGGCGAGGTGAGCTGACCGCTCGCCGGACCCTGCACGACCGGACCGCATCCGCCAGACTGACCGGACGACCACCAGCACGAGGAGCCCAGCATGGGGATGGCCAATCTGCAGCGGATGGCCCAGCAGATGCAGCAGGAGATGCTGCGCGTCCAGACCGAACTCGAGTCCACCATCGTGGACGGCTCGGCGGGCGGCGGCGTCGTCACCGCCACGGTGACCGGCAAGCAGGAGGTCGTCAGCGTGACGATCGACCCGTCGGCCGTGGATCCGGCCGACGTCGAGATGCTCCAGGACCTCGTCGTCGCGGCCGTGAACGACGCCATCCGTGCGTCGCGCCAGCTGGAAGCGGAGAAGATGGCCGCGGTCACCGGCGGCCTCAAGATCCCCGGCCTCTAGTCGGTCGCCGCGTGGCCACCCCGCTCATCGAACCGGTCGCCCGACTCATCGAGTCGTTCGCGCGCCTGCCCGGTATCGGGCCCAAGACGGCCCAGCGCCTGACCTATCACCTCCTGCGCGCCCCGGACGCCGAGGCTCGGGCACTCGCGGCCGCCCTGGTCGACGTTCGGGACAAGGTCGTCTTCTGCGATCGCTGCTTCAACATCAGCGACGCCCCGCTCTGCCCGATCTGTCGCGACCCCGGTCGCGACGTGCGCCGGCTGTGCGTCGTCGAGGAGCCGCTCGACGTCCTCGCCCTCGAGCGGACCGGCGAGTTCAAGGGCGTCTACCACGTCCTCCACGGGGCGATCTCGCCCATCGACGGCATCGGGCCGGACCGCCTCAAGATCCGTGAGCTCCTGGCCAGGGCCGACGAAGCGAGCCGCGATGGCGCGCCATTCGTGGAGGTCATCCTGGCCACGAACCCGACACTCGAGGGCGAAGCCACCGCGATGTACCTGGCCGAGCGCCTGGAGCCCGTCGTGGCGGTCGTCAGCCGGATCGCCCGCGGCCTGCCCGTGGGCGGCGACCTGGAGTACGCCGACGAAGTGACGCTCATCCGGGCCCTCCAGGGCCGGCGGGCGATGGAGGACGCGCGGTGAGCAACCTCGTCTTCGAGATCCTGCTCCGGCTGGCCAAGGCCGGGGCGGCCCTGGTCCTGGGCATCGTCCTGTACGCGATCCTGATCGGACCGTTCGGTGTCGGCGGATCGGCCGAGCTCGCGCTCCTGTGCTGGTTGAGCGGCGCGGCCTTCATCCTGCTCGTGGAGACGAGCCCCCTCTGACGTCGGTCCACGAGGCGGATCGCGCTCGCAAGGTCGCGTCGCCGGGGACCGTTTGACAGCCCGACGGGGAGGTCCATACCATTCGCGCTCGTGCCGCCTCCACGGAGGTCGGCCGGGACGGCCACCGACGGTCGGCCGGACCACTCGCCCTGGTTTGACACCACGAGCGCAAAGCCCCATCATTCGGGGTCTGCGCCGCGGGCTGTCTTGCCTCGGACGCTGCACCTTAACAACTGAAGAGTGACAGGAAATCCGTGATAAGGATGTGCGAGTGGTCGAACCCTCGGATACAAGTCGTCGTCGCAAGACGGCGCATTATTCGGAGAGTTTGATCCTGGCTCAGGATAAACGCTGGCGGCGTGCATGAGACATGCAAGTCGAACGGACGTTCAGGGCTTGCTCTGAACGTTAGTGGCGGACGGCTGAGTAACGCGTAGGTGACCTGCCCCGAAGTGGGGAATAACTGCCCGAAAGGGTGGCTAATAC
Source organism: uncultured Chloroflexia bacterium (assembly GCA_963738475.1). Taxonomy (GTDB): domain Bacteria; phylum Chloroflexota; class Limnocylindria; order Limnocylindrales; family CSP1-4; genus SPCO01. Next base: position 70,358 of record CAVTWU010000017.1, on the reverse strand, counting down.
CGCATGTGGTGGAGCGTTCATTCGCTCCAGTAAAGCCGCAAGGCGCTTCGGGAGGGGCCTGCGTCCGATTAGCTCGTTGGTGGGGTAACGGCTCACCAAGGCGACGATCGGTAGGTGGTCTGAGAGGACGATCACCCAGACTGGGACTGAGACACGGCCCAGACTCCTACGGGAGGCAGCAGTCGGGAATTTTGCGCAATGGACGAAAGTCTGACGCAGCAACGCCGCGTGAGGGATGACGGCCTTCGGGTTGTAAACCTCTTTTATCAGGGAAGATAATGACGGTACCTGATGAATAAGTCACGGCTAACTACGTGCCAGCAGCCGCGGTAATACGTAGGTGACAAGCGTTGTCCGGATTTACTGGGCGTAAAGAGCGCGCAGGCGGTCGATCAAGTCGAGTGTGAAAGCCCCCGGCTCAACTGGGGAGGGTCATTCGAAACTGGTCGACTCGAAGGCAGGAGAGGGTAGTGGAATTCCCGGTGTAGTGGTGAAATGCGTAGATATCGGGAGGAACACCAGTGGCGAAGGCGACTACCTGGCCTGTTCTTGACGCTGAGGCGCGAAAGCTAGGGGAGCAAACGGGATTAGATACCCCGGTAGTCCTAGCCGTAAACGATGGACACTAGGTGTTGGTGGTATCAACCCCGCCAGTGCCGAAGCTAACGCATTAAGTGTCCCGCCTGGGGAGTACGGCCGCAAGGCTAAAACTCAAAGGAATTGACGGGGGCCCGCACAAGCAGCGGAGCGTGGGGTTTAATTCGACGCAACGCGAAGAACCTTACCAGGGCTTGACATGACCAGGATCCCGGCGGAAACGTCGGTTCCCCGCAAGGGGCCTGGCCACAGGTGTTGCATGGCTGTCGTCAGCTCGTGTCGTGAGATGTTGGGTTAAGTCCCGCAACGAGCGCAACCCCTACTGTGTGTTGTATCACTCACACGGGACTGCCGAGAGAAACTCGGAGGAAGGTGGGGATGACGTCAAGTCAGCATGGCCCTTACGTCCTGGGCTACACCCACGCTACAATGGCCGGTACAACGGGCTGCGAAACCGCGAGGTGGAGCTAATCCCTTAAAGCCGGTCTCAGTTCGGATTGTAGGCTGCAACTCGCCTACATGAAGCCGGAGTTGCTAGTAACCGCCGGTCAGCATACGGCGGTGAATATGTTCCCGGGCCTTGTACACACCGCCCGTCACGTCATGAAAGCTGGCAACACCCGAAGCCGGTGGGCCAACCGCAAGGAGGCAGCCGTCGAAGGTGGGGTTGGTGATTGGGACGAAGTCGTAACAAGGTAGCCGTACCGGAAGGTGCGGCTGGATCACCTCCTTTCTAGGGAGATCCGAGTCTCGACTCTTGGTGGGGTCGAGGCGTTGATGGCTCCTAGGGTTGATCGCACGGTCGCTCGAGTCTCCCCGCCAGGTGGGGGCTCGCCGGCACCATCCGCAAGGATGAGGTCGGAGGCCGCAAGCGACCTGGAAAGAACACCGAACCCACTCGATCTCATCCGGACTCCGGAGTTCCTGTCACTCTTCAAGGGTCAAGGTGCAGCTGCCCGCGACGACTTCGTGTCGTCGACCGGCATCGCTGTTCCGCGGCGGGCGATTAGCTCAGCTGGTTAGAGCGCTGCCCTGATAAGGCAGAGGTCTCTGGTTCGAGTCCAGAATCGCCCACCATCACCCACCGGCGCGGGGGACGTAGCTCAGTTGGCAGAGCATCTCCTTTGCAAGGAGAGGGTCAGGAGTTCGAGTCTCCTCGTCTCCACCAACCGATCACCCTTCGCCGGGACGCCGTAACTGAAGAAGCCACACCGATCACGCAGCCGGACACCGGCCGCGGATCCTCCATCACTCATCGAGCCCCTGATCCGTGTCCTCCACCCCTGGAGGCCACCGACCAGCGGACCGCTGGGCGACGCACCGGCCTGGCCGGCACGTCGTGGGACCCGTCTCGACGGGACCCGGCACCTTCACAACTGGATATGGTTCGGCCGATCGAGTCTTCGATCGTGTCGAGTAGTCAAGAAACATGATCCCGATCGATCCCGTCCGCGACTGACCACCTGGTCAATTGCTGGAGGGGGTCAAGCTACAAAGGGCACGGGGTGGATGCCTTGGCGCCAAGAGCCGATGAAGGACGTGGCAGGCTGCGTAAAGCTTCGGGGAGTCGCGAGCAGACAGTGATCCGGAGATGTCCGAATGGGGAAACCCGGCTGGGGTCATGCCCAGTCACTCCCGGTTGAATCAAATAGGCCGGGAAGAGGTAAGCCAGCGAACTGAAACATCTCAGTAGCTGGAGGAAAAGAGACTATTCCCTGAGTAGTGGCGAGCGAAAAGGGAAGAGCCCAAACTCACTCAGCGCGATAGGTTGCCGCCGTTTCTGAGTGGGGGTTGTAGGAGCCGATCATTGGGACCCGGCAAGGTCCCTGCGGAGTTACCAAGTCGTTCGTTAGTCGAACTGCCCTGGAACGGCAGGCCATAGTGGGTGAGAGCCCCGTAGGCGAAAGCGAACGACCTCCGTGATCAGCCACCTGAGTACCACGTGGAAGGTCTCTCATGTGGGAAACTGGGCGGACCACCGTCCAAGGCTAAATACTCTTGGCGACCGATAGTGAACGAGTACCGTGAGGGAAAGGTGAAAAGTACCCCGGAAGGGGAGTGAAATAGTATCTGAAACCACGTGCCTACAAGCAGTCAAAGGGTGTTGCCGGTTCGCCGGTAGCCTGATGGCGTGCCTTTTGAAGAATGAGCCGACGAGTTACTTGCGTGTGGCGAGGTTAAGTCCGCGAAGGACGGAGCCGGAGCGAAAGCGAGTCTGAATAGGGCATGAGTCGCACGTAGTAGACCCGAAACCGAGTGACCTATCCATGGTCAGGTTGAAGCGAGAGTAATGTCTCGTGGAGGACCGAACTCACTAGCGTTGAAAAGCTAGGGGATGAACTGTGGATAGAGGTGAAATGCCAATCGAACTCGGAGATAGCTGGTTCTCCCCGAAATAGCTTTAGGGCTAGCCTCGGGCGTTCAATCACGGGGGTAGAGCACTGGATGGGCTAGGGGGCTTCCCGCTTACCAACCCCAACCAAACTCCGAATCCCGTGATTTCAGAGCCCGGGAGTCAGACTGCGAGGGCTAAGCTTCGTGGTCAAAAGGAAAACAGTCCGGATCGTCAGCTAAGGTCCCTAAATCCAAGCTAAGTGGTAAAGGATGTGGATTCGCATAGACAACCAGGATGTTGGCTCAGAAGCAGCCATCATTGAAAGAGTGCGTAACAGCTCACTGGTCAAGTGGATCTGCGCCGAAAATTCAGCGGGGCTCAAGCTTGGTACCGAAGCTACGGACTCCATGACCGGTTCGCCGGTCGTGGTTTGGTAGGGGAGCGTTCCGTCAGCAGTGAAGGTCGACCGTGAGGACGGCTGGAGTGGGCGGAAGTGCGAATGTCGGCATGAGTAGCGCAATGTGAGTGAGAATCTCACACGCCGTAAGCCTAAGGTTTCCTGAGGAAGGCTTGTCCGCTCAGGGTTAGTCGGGCCTAAGCCGAGGACGAACGTCGTAGGCGATGGACATCCGGTTGATATTCCGGAACCACTAACGATCGTTTGCACCGCAAGGTGTCGCCTGGGGGTAGGAGAACGGAGGTTGTCCGGCGAAAGCCGGTTCGAGTCCGGGAACTGATCCCAGGTGAGAGCGATGGCATGACACGGTGTGGTAGCTCGAGCGCGTTTTGGCTATACGCGTCTAAACCGGTAGGGGGGTCGGACAGGCAAATCCGTCTGACCATTCCAAACCCCGAGCAGTGAATGAAAGGGGCATCTGCCTCGATTCGAGTGAGCCATGCTGGCGAGAAAAGTGTCTAGCGAGATCAATAGTGTCCGTACCGCAATCCGACACAGGTAGGCGGGTAGAGAATACCAAGGCGATCGGGAGAACCCTCGTTAAGGAACTCGGCAACATGGCCCCGTAACTTCGGGAGAAGGGGCGCTTCGCGGCTGCTGCTTGCAGTGGTCGATCGAAGCCGCAGTGAAAAGGCCCAGGCGACTGTTTAGCAAAAACACAGGTCTCTGCGAAAGCGAAAGCTGACGTATAGGGGCTGACGCCTGCCCAGTGCCGGAAGGTTAAGAGGAGGGGTGCAAGCTCTGAATCGAAGCCCCGGTAAACGGCGGCCGTAACTATAACGGTCCTAAGGTAGCGAAATTCCTTGTCGGGTAAGTTCCGACCCGCACGAATGGCGTAACGATCTGGGCGCTGTCTCAACGAGGGATCCGGCGAAATTGAAATACCTGTGAAGATGCAGGTTACCCGCGGCAGGGCAAAAAGACCCCGTGGAGCTTTACTACACCCTGACATTGGATTGGGATTTAGCTTGTGTAGGATAGGTGGGAGGCTGTGAAACTGGGGCGCTAGCCTCGGTGGAGCCGACGTTGAAATACCACCCTTGTTGTATTCCGGTTCTAACCGCGACCCGTTATCCGGGCGCAGGACAGTGTCAGGCGGGTAGTTTGACTGGGGCGGTCGCCTCCTAAAGTGTAACGGAGGCGCCCAAAGGTTCCCTCAGGCTGAATGGAAACCAGCCGAAGAGTGCAAAGGCATAAGGGAGCTTGACTGCGAGACCTACAAGTCGAGCAGAGACGAAAGTCGGGCTTAGTGATCTGGTACCTCCGAGTGGAAGGGGTATCACTCAACGGATAAAAGCTACCCCGGGGATAACAGGCTGATGGTGCCCAAGAGTTCACATCGACGGCACCGTTTGGCACCTCGATGTCGGCTCGTCGCATCCTGGGGCGGAAGTACGTCCCAAGGGTTTGGCTGTTCGCCAATTAAAGCGGCACGCGAGCTGGGTTCAGAACGTCGTGAGACAGTTCGGTCTCTATCCGCCGTGGGCGCAGGGAACTTGAGAGGAGTTGCTCCTAGTACGAGAGGACCGGAGTGAACGAACCGCTGGTGTGCCAGTTGTCCCGCCAGGGGCACCGCTGGGTAGCTATGTTCGGTCGGGATAAGCGCTGAAAGCATCTAAGTGCGAAGCTCGCCTCAAGATGAGGTTCCCCACCGGGTCAACCGGGTAAGACCGCAGGGAGACCACCTGTTCGATAGGCCGCATGTGGAAGTCCGGTGACGGATGAAGCTGAGCGGTACTAACGGTCGAGGGCTTGACCTCTTCAGCAACTGACCAGGGGTCAGTGGCTGGGGTCGTGATCATGGATCATGGATATCTGACTACTCGACACACACGATCGACGATCGAGCCTTGGCGCCGCGCGCCCGGTCCACGTGACCGGCGGGCGACCGCAGCCGAGCCATACCAGACGCAGATCGATCCCGGTGACTCTAGCGGAGAGGCCACACCCGTTCCCATCCCGAACACGGAAGTTAAGCTCTCCAGCGCCGAAGATACTGAGAGGGCAGCCTTTCGGGAAAATAGGTCGTCGCCGGGATCTTTTGCGTTTCCGGGGGTCAACACGACCACCCATCGTCGGCGGGCGTCGCCACGGCCCTGGTCTATCCTTCGCGGATGACCGGAGAGCGGGTGGACCCCGAGCCCCAGCCCCTGCCTGATCCGACCGTCGCAGCCGAGACCGCGCGCGCGGGATCGGCGGCAACGACGATGCGCGACATCTGCCCGTTCCTGCTGGCCGCCGACGGGAACTGGCGGAGCATCGACGCCACCGGCGAGCATCGCTGCACCGCGGTCTACCCGCCCGCCCGCCTCACGACCGAGAAGCAGCGCCGGCTGTGCCTCGTCGCCGCCCACGAGACGTGCGCGACGTTCACCGCCGCCCTCGCGGTCCGCGAGCCGGCCGTCGAGCGCGTCGCCGCGACGACCCGTCCCATGCCTCGAACGACACCGGTCGTCACGGAACGGGGTCGGTTCGCTCTCCCGGCCCTCTCGATGCGACCGGATCGTACGGCGGGTCAGGCGGCGCTCGTCATCCTCCTCGGCGTCGCCTTCGCCGGCATCGTCTTCGCCCAGCTCGGGCCGGGCGGTGACGGATCGCGCGGTGGCGTCGGGGCGTCGCCGAGTCCGGCCGCTTCCGCGGCGGCGGTCACGGCCGCCCCATCGGACGGTGCGGTGGTCGTCTCGCCGACACCGGCCGAGGCCAGCCCGACGCCGGGCATCACGCTCGTTCCCACCGAGGACTCACCCGCCCCGTCGACGTCGGCGCCCGCCACCTACACGGTCCAGCGCGGTGACACGCTCAGCGGGATCGCCGCCGAGTACGGCACGACCTGGCAGGTGCTGGCCGAACTGAACGACATCAAGAACCCGTCCGCCTTGCGCGTCGGGACCGTCCTGCAGCTGCCCTGACTCAGGCCAGGCAGCGACTCAGGCCTGGCAGCCTCGGCAATACGAGGTGATGAACCCGCCGGCCTTGACCTCGGTGATCCGCGTGCCACAGCGCGGGCAGGGCTGTCCGCCCTTGTCGTGGACCGCCAGGAAGTCGCGGACCTGCTTCTCGAAGGTCGGCGGCACGCGCTCGCGCAGGATGGCGACGGCCGCCGCCAGGGTCTCGCGCGTCGCCCGATAGAGCGCGTCGACCTCCTCGGCCGCGAGGCTGGACCGCTTCCGGAATGGGAGCAGGCCGGCCGCGTGCAGGATCTCGTCGCTGTAGGCGTTCCCGATCCCGGCCACGAACGCCTGGTTCCGGAGCAGGTTCTTGAGTTCGCCCGGATGGCGCTTGATCCGTTCTCGCCAGATGTCGAGCGTCAGGTCCGGGCTGTCCGCGTCGGGACCCTGCTCGTCTGCGCCAAGGCCGGGGATCGGTCGCTCGACGCCGGCCGGGCGGAGGTAGACCTTGCCCATCTGGGTCTGGTCGCGGTAGCGGATCTCGGCGGCTGCGGCATCGGCCGGCAGCCACGCCGCCCCGTGGGTCCACGCTGCCGCGTCCGGTGGTCCGGCCCGGCGCGGACCGAAGCCCCACACCACCGCGGTCTTCGACGGGAGCGCCGCTCCGGGCGGCGCGAGCTGCAGGCGTCCGGTCAGCATCGGGTTGATGGCGATCGCGTCGCGCTCGAGGTCGATCAGCAGGAACTTGCCGCGCCGGTGGATCCCCGTCACGGCCTGGCCGACCATCGCCGCAGCTTCGGCCGGCGTGCCGCGGACGGCCAATGGGCCCGGCATCGTCATCGACGCGATCGATCGTCCGCGTGATGGCTGCGTGCAAGGCATCGGCGACGACCGTCAGGTCGGGGGATTCAGGCACGGTTCGACGATTGTAGCCGCGGAAAGGCGTGTGCTAGACTCTCCCGGCCCCAAGAGGCAGGACAGCTGAAGAGCGCCAGCAGGCCGATATAGACGCACGAAGGAGCGGACCGCGGATCGATCACCACGGACCACTTGATCGTACGGATGACGGCTTGAGCGTGGCTCGAGCCGTTCCTGATTCTCGGGAGCAAATCCACCACCAGGAGTGACTGATCAATTGACCGAAGACCAGCAGGGCGGGACCACGCCTGACGCGGAGGCGAACGCCTCCGCCGACCAGGTGTCCGAGCAGAGCGTCGCGGCGGTCGCCGTCGCCGACGAGCCCGCCGCCATCACCGACGTCGCCGAGGGCAGCGCCTCGACGGATGACCCCGCCGAGGCCACCGCCACGGTGGACGACGCGCCCGAGGAGGCCGCACCCGCCGCCGAGGTCGACGCACCCGCGAGCCGGTCGCCGACGAGCCCGCCGCCGAAGCCCCCGGCCGCCGAGGCCGAGCGCGCCCGCGCCGGTCGCCGTCGCCGATGAGCCCACGACGCTGTCGGCCGACGACACGGCCGATGCCCCTGCCGCCGGCGACGAGGACGAGGAGCCCGCGCCCGCGCGCGTCCTCGGACCCGAGCCGACGACGATGGAGGAGCTCCTCGCCGAGCAGGACTCGGACATCAAGAGCTTCAAGCACGGTGATGTCGTCGAGGGCCAGGTCGTCCGCATCGACAAGGACGAGATCCTCGTCGACATCGGGGCCAAGAGCGAAGGCGTCGTCAGCAACCGCGAGCTGTTCGGTCGTCACGGCGAGGGTCAGCCGGAGCTGGCCATCGGTGACACGGTCCTGGTCTACGTCCTCCAGCCGGAATCGCCGGAGGGCCACGTCGTCCTCTCGCTCCGCCGCGCCGGTCTCGAGCGCAAGTGGCGCGCGATGCAGGAGCAGTTCGAGGCGGGCGTCATCATCGAGGCGCCGGTCATCGACCACAACAAGGGTGGCCTCATCGTCGACTGCGGCATCCGCGGCTTCGTCCCGATCAGCCAGATCGTCGACTTCCCGCGCCGTCCGCAGAACGACCAGCCGCGCGACGCGGCCCAGGAGATCGCCGAGAAGCTGATGCCGTTCGTCGGCCGCAAGCTCCGGCTCAAGATCCTCGAAGTCAACCGCAAGGCGAACCGCCTGATCCTGTCCGAGAAGGTCGCCCTCTACGAGGAGCGCCGCGAGAAGCGGGACGAGCTGTTCAGCAGCCTGCAGGTCGGCCAGAAGGTCACCGGCTCCGTCCGCTCGATCGCGCCGTTCGGCGTGTTCATCGACCTCGGTGGCATCGACGGCCTGGTCCACAAGAGCGAGCTCTCGTGGAACAAGGTCAACAACCCCGAGTCCGGCTACCACGTCGGCGAGGAGGTCGAGGCCGAGGTCATCGACATCAACCACGAGCGCGGCCGGATCAGCCTGTCGATCCGCCGCCTCCAGCCGGACCCGTGGCACTCCACGGTCGCGGACTTCAACGTCGGCGACATCATCGACGGCACCGTCACGAAGCTCGTCAACTTCGGCGCGTTCGTGCGGGTCCGCGATGGGCTCGAGGGCCTCATCCACATCAGCGAGCTGTCCCACCAGCGCGTCGCCCACCCGGGCGATGTCGTCCACGAGGGCCAGCAGCTCAAGCTCAAGATCATCTCGCTCGACTCCGAGCGACATCGCCTCGGCCTCAGCCTGAAGCAGGCCGAGGAGCCGCCGGCCCGTCCGGCGCCCGAGCCGACGACCGGTGGGGGAGCCACCGGCGCCCCGCGCGCCGAGCGCCGCCCGCGCCCGGAGCGCAGCTACTCGCCGTCGGACGCGGTCCAGGAGCCCGAGGGCGGGATCGACAACACCCTCGCCTCCGCGTTCGCCCAGGTCCGCCAGCAGCTGGCCGAGGCCGAGGGTGAAGGCGACGCACGAACCGAGGAGGGAACCACGAACGTGGACGCCAACGAGGCCATCGAGGCCGTCGCCGCCGAGGAGATCGCCGAAGTCGTCGAAGCCGTCGCCGAGGACGAGGCCGTCCTCGAGACGACCGCCGCCGAGGACATCGTCGAGATCGTCGAGACCGTCGCGACCGACGAGGCCGTCCTCGAGACGGCCGCAGCGACCGAGGCCGTCGAGATCGTCGAGGCCGTCGCCGAGGACGAGGCCGTCATCGAGACCGCCGCGGCTGCGGAGATCGAGACCATCGTCGACGACGTCGCCGCCGAGGAATTCGTCATCGAGACCGAGGCCGCCGCCGAGATCGAGCAGCTCATCGATGCCGCCGACGCGAACGAGGCCAACGAGGCCCCGGCCGCCGAAGCCATCGTCGAGGTGATCGAGGAGGTCGCCGCCGTCGAGGCCCTCGAGGAAGAGGTCGCCGCCGAGCAGATCGCGGAGATCGTCGAGGAAGTCGTCGTCGTCGAGGCGATCGAAGAGGAAGCCGCAGCGGAGGAGATCGAGTCGATCGCCGACGACGTGGCCGCCGAGGAGTACGTCGAGGAGACCGTGGCCGCCGATGAGGTCGCCGCGATCGTCGAGGACGTCGCCGAGATCGAGACCGCGGAGGAGGCCATCGCCGCCGACGCGATCGAGGAGATCGTGGACGAAGCCGTCGAGGCCGAGACCAAGGGCGCCTGACCCCGACCCCGAACCTGAAGACGACCCGCCGGGACCCGGCGGGTCGTTTCGATTCCTTACCCTCGCCGGACGCATCCGGACGGCCGCCGCGCGCGTTCTATGAGGTGACGGGAGCGCGCTGGCGCGATCGTCTCCCCGCACGGGGTCCCGTGCTAGCATGGCCGGAGCGTCGCACCCGCGGCGTCGGCAACGGAACGGGCGTTCGACCGGATGGATCGCTTCGACAAGTTCACGGACCGGGCGCGCAAGGTCCTGACCCTCGCTCAGGACGAAGCGCAGCGGTTCAACCACAACTACATCGGCACGGAGCACCTCCTGCTGGGTCTCGTCCGCGAGGGCGAAGGCGTGGCCGCGCGCGTGCTCGAGAACATGAACGTCGAGCTGCCCAAGGTCCGGACCGCCGTCGAGTTCATCATCGGTCGCGGCGATCGCCCGGTCGTCGGCGAGGTCGGCCTGACCCCGCGGGCGAAGCGCGTCATCGAACTGGCCATCGACGAGGCACGTCGCCTCGGGCACAACTACATCGGCACGGAGCACCTGCTCCTGGGCCTCGTCCGCGAGGGCGAGGGGATCGCCGCCGGTGTGCTCGAGTCGCTGGGCGTGAACCTCGACAAGGTCCGCCACGAGGTCATCCGGGTCCTGTCGCAGAGCTCGTCGGCCGGGCCGACCGCCCAGGAGACGAAGCGCGCGAGCAAGACCCCGACCGTGGATCAGCTCGGCATCAATCTCACCGACGCCGCCCGTGCAGGAAAGCTGGATCCCGTCATCGGCAGGGAGAAGGAGATCGAGCGGGTCATCCAGATCCTCGGTCGCAAGACGAAGAACAACCCGGCGCTCATCGGCGAGCCCGGCGTCGGCAAGACGGCCATCGCCGAGGGCCTCGCCCATCGGATCGTCGCGGGCGACGTCCCGGACATCCTGCTGAACAAGCGCGTCCTGACCCTCGACATCGGCTCGCTCGTCGCCGGCACCAAGTACCGCGGCGAGTTCGAGGAGCGGCTCAAGAAGATCATCGAGGAACTGCGCAACACCAACGACGCCGTCCTGTTCATCGACGAGCTGCATACGCTCGTCGGGGCCGGCGCGGCCGAGGGCGCCATCGATGCCGCCAACATCCTGAAGCCGCCGCTCTCCCGCGGCGAGCTGCAGTGCATCGGCGCCACCACCCTGGACGAGTACCGCAAGTACATCGAGCGCGACGCGGCCCTCGAGCGACGCTTCCAGCCGGTCATGGTGGAGGAGCCGACGCTCGAGCAGACCATCGAGATCCTGATGGGCATCCGCGAGCGCTACGAGCAGCACCACAAGGTGACCATCAGCGATGCCGCGGTCCAGGCGGCCGCCGACCTGTCGACCCGCTACATCACGGACCGCCACCTCCCGGACAAGGCCATCGACCTGATCGACGAGGCCGCATCGCGCGTCCGCCTCCGCTACTCGTCCGCGCCGCCGGCCCTGCGCGAGGCCCAGAAGGAGCTCGACCGCATCTCGAAGGAGAAGGACGCGGCGATCAACAACCAGGAGTACGAGGAGGCCGCCGCGCTGCGCGAGGCCGAGGCGACCGCTCGCGAGACGGCCGACGGTCTGCGCACCGAGTGGCAGGCCCAGATGTCGGGCGAGCAGCCCGTCGTCGACGAGGAGGAGATCGCCCAGGTCGTCGCGATGTGGACCGGCATCCCGGTGACCCGCATCGCCCAGGAGGAGTCCGAGCGCCTGCTGAAGATGGAGGAGGTCCTCCACAGCCGGGTCATCGGCCAGGAAGAGGCCATCGGGATCGTCTCGAAGGCCGTCCGTCGCGCCCGTGCCGGACTCAAGGACCCGAAGCGTCCGATCGGCTCGTTCATCTTCCTTGGCCCCACCGGCGTCGGCAAGACGGAGCTCGCCAAGGCCCTCGCCGAGTTCATGTTCGGCAGCGAGGACTCGCTGATCAAGATCGACATGAGCGAGTTCATGGAGCGCCACAACGTCAGCCGGCTCGTCGGGGCGCCTCCCGGCTACGTCGGGTTCGACGAGGGCGGCCAGCTGACCGAGGCGGTCCGCCGCAAGAACTACTGCGTCATCCTGCTCGACGAGGTCGAGAAGGCCCACCCCGAGGTCTTCAACATCCTGCTCCAGATCCTCGAGGACGGGCAGCTGACCGACGCCAAGGGCCGGCGCGTGGACTTCCGCAACGCGATCCTGATCATGACCTCGAACCTGGGCGCCAAGTCGCTCCAGACCAACTCCAGCCTGGGCTTCCGCGCACAGGGCGACACCGACGTCGCCCGGGCCGAGAGCTCGTACGAGCTGATGAAGGAGAAGGTCGCCGCGGAGCTCAAGCAGAACTTCCGTCCGGAGTTCCTCAACCGCATCGACGCGACGGTCGTCTTCCGCTCGCTGACGGTCGAGGAGATCACCCAGATCGTCGACCTGATGCTGGAGCGCGTCCGCGACCAGCTGCGGGCCCAGGGCATGAGCCTCGAGGTCACCCAGCCGGCCAAGGAGCTCATCATCAAGCTCGGCTATGACGTCGCCTATGGCGCCCGGCCGCTGCGCCGCGTCATCCAGAACATGGTGGAGGACGTGCTGGCGGAGCACCTCCTCCTCGGCAAGTACGAGTCCGGGACCACGATCGTCGTGGACCGCGACCCGGATGCCGGTCTGGTCATCCAGGCAGCGGAGCCGCGGACGCCGGTCGAGGTCGAGCTAGCGCCCGGTGGCCAAGCCACAGAGTCGATACGTCTGCCAGTCCTGCGGCGATGCCGTCCTGCGCTGGGAAGGCCAGTGTCGGGCGTGCGGCGCGTGGAACAGCCTCGTCGAGACGGTCATCCGCGAACCGTCGCGCTCGACTCGGTCGGCCGCGCGTCCCGGGCTCGCCGGCGCGACGAGCGCGCAGGCCCTCGGCGACGTCGGTGACGCGGATGTCCCGCGCCTGACCGTCGGGATCGGCGAGCTCGATCGGGTCCTGGGCGGCGGGCTCGTGCCCGGATCGCTGGTCCTGCTCGGCGGTGAGCCCGGGCATCGGCAAGTCGACGCTCCTGCTCCAGGCCGCGGCCGGACTCGTCCGCGGGTCGGATCCGGCGACCCGCGTCCTGTACGCGACCGGCGAGGAGTCGGCGGCCCAGGTCAGGCTGCGCGCCGGCCGCCTGGGCCTGCTCGACGGGGTGGCGGCCGCTCGGGTGAGCATCCTCGCCGAGCACGAGGTCGGCCGGGTCATCGACGAGGCGCGAGCCGGCGGTCCGACGGCGCTCATCGTGGACTCCGTCCAGACCGCCACGACCGACGACCTGGACGGACCGGCGGGGAGCGTCGGCCAGGTCCGCGAGTCCACCGTCCGCCTGATGGACTATGCCAAGAGCGAGGGCGTCGCGGTCATCCTCGCCGGGCACGTGACGAAGGACGGCTCGATCGCCGGCCCGAAGACGCTCGAGCACCTCGTCGATGCGGTCATCAACCTCGAGGGCGAGCGGTTCGCGGCCCTGCGCATCCTGCGGGCGTCCAAGAACCGGTTCGGCTCCACCGAGGAGGTCGGCGTGTTCGAGATGGCCGAGGGCGGCCTGATCGAGGTCGCCGATCCGGCCCGGGCGTTCCTCGTCGAGCACACCGTCCCGGCCGCCGGCAGCGTCGTCGCCCCGACCATGGAAGGGAGCCGGCCGCTGCTCGTCGAGGTCCAGGCCCTGGTGACGCCGGCGACGTACGGCACGCCGGTCCGCCGCGCGAGCGGGCTCGACCAGAACCGCCTCAACCTGCTGACCGCGGTCCTCGGCCGACGGGCCGGGATCGCGCTGGGCAGCCACGACGTCTTCGCGAACCTCGCCGGCGGCCTGGCCGTGAGCGAGCCGGGTCTCGACCTGCCGCTGGCCCTCGCCCTGGCATCGTCGCTGCGCGACCGTCCGATCGCCGCGGGCACGGTCGCCATCGGCGAGGTGGGACTGCTCGGCGAGTTGCGCGGCGTGGCCGGCCTGGAGCGTCGACTGCGCGAGGCGGCCCGGCTCGGGTTCACGCGGGCCATCGTGCCTCGTGCCGCGGCGCGATCGCGCCATGCCGGACGTGCCCGGGGTCCGGATCGACGTTGCGGAGACGCTCCGCGACGCCATCGAACGGGCGCTTTCGGAGCCTGCTGGCCGTAGCGATGCGGTCCCGGCGATGCTAGGCTGACGGCCCGTCCGGACCGGTGAGTGGTCCGGCGACGCGGCCCGATGGCCGAGGGAGTCGTTGATCCGCTATATCCGTGTCCTTGGCGCCGCCCTTGGTGGGTTCGTCGGCCTCGCCCTCGCGACGGCCGGCGACGGCCTGTTCCGCTCGACCGAGTACTCCGGCGCGCTCCTGGCCGCCTGGGTCGTCGCCTGGATCGTCCTCGGGTTCGCCCTGCTGCCGTACCTCACGGTCGTCCCGGCCACCTGGCTGATCCGGCGTGTCGAGGAACTGTCGACCGCCGAGTTCGTCACGGCTGTCATCGGCCTGCTCATCGGCCTCCTGATGGGCCTGCTGCTGGGCCTGCCGCTGGCGCGCTTCCCGGCGCCGTGGGGGACCTGGCTGCCGCTCGGGATGTCGCTGTTCCTGGGCCTGGGCATGCTCGGACTGACCGTCGCCAAGCGGGGCGACCTGCTGGTCGCGGCCGAGGCCGTCGGCCTCATCCGGCGCCCACCCGCGGAGGGCTCCGGCCCGGCATCCGGCGAGCCCTTCATCGTCGTCGACACGAGCGCGATCATCGACGGTCGGATCGCCGAGGTCGTCGAGTCCGGCTTCATCTTCGGGACGCTGGTCATCCCGCGGTTCGTCCTCGACGAGCTGCAACACATCGCCGACAGTTCGGACACGCTGCGCCGCAACCGCGGTCGGCGTGGGCTGGAGATCCTCTCGCGCATGCAGAAGGAACCGGGCACGCCGGTCGAGATCATCGAGGACGACGTCCCGGAGATCACCGAGGTGGACGCCAAGCTCGTGGCGCTGGCCAGAGGCGCGCAGCCGGGTCATCCTGACCAACGACTTCAACCTGAACCGCGTCGCCGAACTGCAGGGCGTCCGGGTCATGAACATCAACTCCCTGGCGAACGCGGTCAAGCCCGCCCTGTTGCCCGGGGAGGAGCTGCGGGTCAGGGTCATCCAGGAGGGCAAGGAGCCCGGGCAGGGCGTCGGGTTCCTCGATGACGGCACGATGATCGTGGTCGAGGGCGGGTCGCGCCACATCGACAAGGACGTGGACGTGTCCGTCACGCGGGTGCTCCAGACGGTGGCCGGCAGGATGATCTTCGCCCAGCCACGACTCGATTGACTCGTTCGGGCGGCGCGCCGATGGCGGACGCGATCGTGGTCGCCGCCGGCAGCTCCACCCGGATGGGCGGCACGGACAAGCTGCTCGCCGATGTCGGCGGTCGTCCGCTGCTGGCCTGGACGCTCGCCGCGTTCGACGCGGCACCGGACATCGAGCGGATCGTGGTCGACCACCGGCGCGGCTGGGGTCGCGGCGCTGTCCGCGGCCCCGTGGCTGCCGGCCAAGGTCCACGCCGTCGTGGCCGGCGGCGATCGACGCCAGGCCTCGGTGGCGGCCGGCGTGGCTGCCCTGCCGGGCACCGCTGACGACCGGGTCCTGCTCGTCCACGACGGCGCCCGGCCGCTCGTGTCGAGCCGCCTCATCGAGGACGTCATCCGGGCGACGGTCGGCGCACGGGGCGGCGATCCCGGTCATGCCGGTCAGCGAGACCCTCAAGCGCCTGGATGGCGACCGAGTCGGGGCGACGGTCGATCGGTCGGCTCTCGTGGCTGCCCAGACACCGCAGGGCGTGCGGGCCGGGCCTGCTGCGGGCCGCCTATCGACGCTTCCCGCCGTCCGGCCCCGAGACCTGGACCGACGAGGCCTCCGTCCTCGAGGCCTGTACCATCCCGGTCCATGTCGTCGACGGCGATCCCGGAAATCTCAAGGTGACCCTGCCAGCGGACCTGGCCCGGGTCCGATCGGTCGCTGGCCGGCCACGGCCTCGTCCGGACCGGGATCGGGCACGACTCGCACCCGTTCGGGCCGGGTCTCGGGCTCGCGCTCGGCGGGATCGTCATCGAGGCCGCCCCGCGACTCCACGGCCACTCGGACGGCGATGTCGCCCTGCACGCCGATCTGCGACGCGCTCCTCGGGGCGGCCGGCCTGGGCGACCTCGGTCGCCTCTTCCCGGCCGGCCCGTCGACACCCGCCGGGATCGACAGCGCCGCGCTGCTCGCCGAGGTCCGTCGTCGGGTCGAGGCGGCGGGCTGGTCGGTCGCGGGCGTGGACGTCACGATCGTCGCGGCGCGACCCAGGCTCGGTGCTCACCTCGACGCGATGCGCGCGGCGATCGCCGCGCTGCTCGGCCTGCCGGTCGATGCCGTGAACGTGAAGGCCTCCACCGGCAACCTCGACGGATCCGAGGGTGCCGGGCGGACCGATCAGCGCGCTCGCGATCGCCTCGCTGCGAGGCGCGGCCATGACCGCTCCGGTTCCAGGACACGCTGACCGGCGAGACGCGACCGTTCGTGCCACTGCGCGACGACGACGTCCGGATCTACTCGTGCGGGCCGACGGTCTACGGCCCGGCCCACATCGGCAACTTCCGCTCGTTCCTGTTCGCCGACCTGCTGGTCCGCCACCTGCGCTGGCGCGGCTACCCGGTGACCTGGGTCATGAACATCACCGACATCGACGACAAGATCATCCGCGGGGCGGCCGCGGCCGGCGTCGGCATCGATGAGCTGGCCGACCGGTACCTGGCGGCGTTCCTCGCGGACGGCGACGGCGATGCGCATGACGCACGCCGGACGCGCTGCCGCGGGCGACCCACCACATCGACGACATCGTCGCGCTCATCGCGACGCTCCTCGAGCGCGGCCACGCCTACCGGACCGACGACGGCTCGATCTTCTTCCGCATCGCGTCGTGGCCGGCGTACGGTCGCCTGGCGCGCCTGGACCCGGAGCAGCTCCGGGTGGGGGAGCGGGTCGAGGCCGACGAGTACGCCAAGGACGATGTCCGCGACTTCGCCCTGTGGAAGGGCCCGAAGCCCGGCGAACCGTCCTGGTCGACGGCGATCGGCGACGGCCGGCCCGGCTGGCACATCGAGTGCTCGGCGATGAGCATGAAGGCGCTTGGGCCGTCGTTCGACCTCCACACCGGCGGCATCGACCTGATCTTCCCGCACCACGAGGACGAGATCGCCCAGAGCGAGGCGGCGACCGGCCAGCCGTTCGTGGCGACCTGGCTGCACTGCGCCCACCTCCAGCTGAGCGGCGCCAAGATGGCCAAGTCCAAGGGCAACATCGCCCGGGTGGGGGAGCTGCTGGCCGATGGCGTGTCGGCCCGGGCGCTTCGCTACGCGCTGATCTCCGTCCACTACCGGGCGAGCCTCAACTACTCGGACGATTCGCTGACGGCTGCGGCCGCCGCCATCGACCGCCTGGACGCGGCCGTCGCCGCGCTGTCCGGCTATCGCGAGGAGCGCGCCGACGATCCGACGCTGGCCGAGGCCCTCGCGTCCGCTCGCGAGGCGTTCGGGGCCGCCCTCGATGACGACCTGAACGTGTCGGCCGGGCCTGGCCGCCGTGTTCGACCTGGTGCGCGAGCTCAATCGACGGATCGAAGGCGCGGACGATGTCGACCGCCGATGCCGCTGCCGCGTCGGCCGCGCTGTACGACCTGGACCGTGTCCTCGGCGTGCTGCCGGACGCGGACGCCGCGCTGCCGGCCGACGCGCAGGCGCTGCTCGATGCGCGAGCCGCCGCGCGAGCCGCGAAGGACTGGGCCGGGTCGGACCGGCTGCGCGACGAACTGATGAGCCTCGGCATCCTGGTCGAGGACACACGCGACGGCCAACGCTGGCGTCGTACAGCAGAGGTGGACCGTGGCTGATCGTCCCGCACGCGACCGGGATCGCGATCGTCCCAAGAGTCACGGATCGAGTCATGGGTCGGGCCATCGGCCAGCCGGTCGCCCGCCCACCGGTCGCCCGCCGGCCGGGCGTCCGCCCGAGGGTCGTCCGCCGGAAGGGCCGTGGTCCGGACCCGATGGGCCGCGCCGTTCCCCGGATGGACCAGGACCGGACCGTGGCTACGCCGGTCGCCCGCCGCAGCACCGATCGTCCGGTCCCGGCCGGCCGCGGCCGGGTGGACCCGGCGGCCCACGCGGGCCGCAGGGCGACCGACCGTATCGGCCGCCGGAGCGCTGGAGCCCGCCGGACGGGCCGGACGCTCGCCCGCCATACCGCGACGAACGGTCCGCCTGGTGGCTACCCGCCGCGTCCGCCGCGCCCCGGTCAGCGCCAGGGGTTCGACGCGCGCCCGCCGCGCGACACTCGACCACCCGTACGAGCCCCGACCCGGTTACGAGCCACGTCCGCCGTACGAGTCCCGCCCGCCGTACCGATCCGGTCCCGGCCCCGACCGCGGCCCGGGTCCCGACCGCGGCCCGCGCCCGCCGTTCCGCCCCGGCCCCAACGTGCCCGTACGGCGGCCCGCCCCGCCCCGGCCGCCCCGGCCTGCCGCCACCGGATGCCCTCGGGCCCGATGAGGAACTCGTCGCCGGCCGCCGACCCGTCGAGGAAGCCTTCGTCGCGCGACGGCCGGCGCGTCGACTGCTGGTCGTGCCGCAGCGCCGCCAGGCGCTCGAACGGATCGTCCTGCACGCCACGAGCCTGCGGATCCCGATCGTCGAGGTGGAGGGCGGGTCGCTGACGGCCCTCGCCGGCTTCGATGGCCACCAGGGCGTCGCGCTCGTCGTCGAGCCGCGACGGTTCGCGACGATCGACGATGTCCTCGCCCGTGCCGCCGAGCGCGGGGAACCGCCGCTCATCCTCGTCCTCGACTCGCTCGAGGATCCGCACAACGTCGGGTCGCTCCTGCGCAGCGCCGAGGGCGCCGGGGTGCATGGCGTCCTGTTCCCGGTCAGGCGCCAGGCCCCGCTCACGCCGTCGGCCATCAAGGCCTCGGCCGGCGCCGTGGAACACCTGCTGCTGGTCCCGGTGGACGACCTGGCATCGGCCCTCGTGGATCTCCACAGTCACGGGGTCTGGGTCGCCGGCGCCGATGGCGATGCGCCACTGACCGCTCGCCAGACCGACCTGCGCGGGCCGATCGCCATCGTCGTCGGCAGCGAGGGCCAGGGCCTCGGGCCGGCCGTCCGCAAGCGCTGCGACCTGTTCGTCCGGATCCCGCTCCGGGGCGCGATCGGATCGCTCAATGCCGCGGTGGCCGGATCCGTGCTCCTGTTCGAGGTCGCCGCCCAGCGCGACCCCGACGGCACCGCCTCGCGACCGGCGGCCCGGAACGTCCAGACGGGATCGTTCGCCCCGGCGGTCGAGCCGTCACCCGAGCCGTCACCCGAGCCGTCACCCGAGCCCGCACCCGAGCCCGAGATCGACCGCGCCCGAACCTCGTCGTAGCCGACGCTCCGACCGAACCCGTCAAGGTCGCCAAGCGGGCCAGGGCCACGAAGGCCACTCCCGAGGCCGCAACCGGCCAGGGCCACGAAGCCGGCGACGACGAAGAAGCCCGCGGTCGCGCTCGGACGCGGCATCCTGCCGCGACCGAGACCGGACCCGCGAAGGTGGCCAAGGCCCAGAAGCCGGCGAAGACCACGAAGGCGGCCGCCAAGGCCGCAGCCCGAGGCCGAGCCAGCCAGCAGCCGTCAAGCCGACGAAGGCCGCCAAGACGAAGCCGGTCAAGGCGAAGGCGCCGAAGGCCGTCAAGCCGGCCGCGACGACGAAGGCGTCGAAGGCCGCCAAACCAGCCCGCCGCCAAGGCCAGCCGGTCGAGCAAGGCGACCAAGGCCGCCGCGACGGCCGAGGTGGACGACGACGACGACGCGCTACTGCCCTGATCCGTCGCGGGTCGAGCACGCTTGACCCGTGAGGGCGACCGGCCCTATCATTCCCCGGCGCCGCTAGGTCCATCTGCGGTATGGCCCTGCCCGTCGCGCCGATGTAGCTCAATTGGTAGAGCAGCGGTTTTGTAAACCGCAGGTTCCGGGTTCGAGTCCCGTCATCGGCTCCAGCGCGTACAAATCCGGCACCGGGTCAACCACGAGTCCGCAGGTCTCGATCCGGCACCGTCACAGTGGGTCGGTTGAGCAACGGCGGCTCGCCTGGCTGTAGACCAGGTCCGAAAGGCATGGGGGTTCGAATCCCTCCCGGCCCACCACTCACCCAACCACTCGCAGCGGCCACCTGGCCCACATAGCTCAGCTGGCAGAGCACTTCCTTGGTAAGGAAGAGGTCATCGGTTCGAGTCCGATTGTGGGCTCCATCCCCAGGTCGCCCACCTGCCGCGCCATGTCGTCACAGCGGGAACGCCCCGCGCCAGATCAAGGAGTGAAACGGTCTCGTGGCCAAGAAGAAGTTCGAGCGTACCAAGCCGCACGTGAACATCGGCACGATCGGCCACATCGATCACGGCAAGACGAGCCTGACCGCCGCGATCACGAAGTACCTCGCCCTGAAGGGCGACGCGGAGTACCGCGCCTTCGATTCGATCGACAACGCCCCCGAAGAGCGGGAGCGCGGCATCACCATCGCCATCGCCCACGTCGAGTACGAGACCGACGCGCGCCACTACGCCCACGTCGACTGCCCGGGTCATGCCGACTACATCAAGAACATGATCACCGGCGCCGCCCAGATGGACGGGGCCATCCTCGTCGTCGCCGCGACCGACGGCCCGATGCCCCAGACCCGCGAGCACATCCTGCTGGCCCGCCAGGTGGAAGTGCCGTTCATCGTGGTCTTCCTCAACAAGGTCGACATGGTCGACGATCCGGAACTGCTCGACCTCGTCGAGCTCGAGGTCCGCGAGCTGTTGAGCAAGTACAACTTCCCGGGTGACGACATCCCGGTCATCCGCGGCTCCGCCCTCAAGGCGCTCGAGGCCCCGGACGACAAGACCGATCCCGCCTACGCCCCGATCCAGGAGCTGATGGACGCGGTCGACTCCTACATCCCGACCCCCGAGCGGGCCATCGACAAGCCGTTCCTCATGCCGGTCGAGGATGTCTTCGGCATCAAGGGCCGCGGCACCGTCGCCACCGGCCGCATCGAGCGCGGCATCGTCAAGGTCGGCGACGAGGTCGAGCTGGTCGGCGTGAAGGCCACCCGCAAGATCGTCGTGACCGGCGTCGAGATGTTCAAGAAGCTGCTCGACCAGGGCCAGGCCGGCGACAACGTCGGCTGCCTCATCCGCGGCATCGAGCGCGAGGAGATCGAGCGCGGCCAGGTCCTGGCCAAGAGCGGCTCGGTCAAGCCCCACACCAAGTTCACCGCCCAGGTGTACGTCCTGACCAAGGAGGAGGGCGGCCGCCATACCCCCTTCTACAAC
The DNA here is from genome assembly GCA_963738475.1 of uncultured Chloroflexia bacterium. Taxonomy (GTDB): domain Bacteria; phylum Chloroflexota; class Limnocylindria; order Limnocylindrales; family CSP1-4; genus SPCO01. The sequence continues at coordinate 49,225 of CAVTWU010000017.1, read as the reverse complement.
GGCTATCGCCCGCAGTTCTACCTGCGCACGACGGACGTGACCGGGGCCATCGGCCTGCCCGACGGCGCCGAGATGATCATGCCCGGCGACAACGTCGAGATGAGCGTCGAGCTCATCACCCCGATCGCCATCGAGATCGGCCAGCGCTTCGCCATCCGCGAGGGTGGTCGGACCGTCGGTGCCGGCGCCATCGTCAGCATCGTCGAGTAGGGACGAGATGGCGAAGGTCGAAGCGCGTCCCACGATCCAGCTTGCCTGCACCGAGTGCAAGGAGCGGACGTACACCACGCGCAAGAACAAGCGCAACGATCCCAACCGGATCGAACTCCAGAAATACTGTCCCCGCTGCCGACGACATACACTGCACCGCGAGGCGAAGTAGGCACCGCAGGGGTGTAGCTCAATTGGCAGAGCACTGGTCTCCAAAACCAGCGGTTGTAGGTTCGAGTCCTATCGCCCCTGCCACTTCACTTCCGTAGCCCGAGAGAAGAACGACAGACGTGACCCGCATCCGCACCTATTTCGCCGAGGTCGTCTCGGAGCTCCGCAAGGTCTCCTGGCCGACCCGCGAACACGTCCGCAACCTGACCGTGCTGGTGTTCGCCATCAGCCTGGTCGTCGGGCTGTACATCACGATCCTCGATTCCATCTTCCGTGGCCTCATCGGCCTCCTCCCGACGGGAGTCTGACGACACCATGACCGAGATGACCATCGAGACCCGGGCGCCCGAGAAGCGCTGGTACGTGATCCACACCTACTCCGGCTACGAGAACAAGGTCAAGGCCAACCTCGAGCACCGCATCGAGTCGATGGGCATGGAAGACAAGATCTTCCAGGTCCTCGTCCCGATGGAGGATGAGATCGAGATCCGCCAGGGCCAGCGCCACACCGTCCAGAAGAAGGTCTACCCGGGCTACGTCCTGGTCGAGATGATCCTGGATCCGGACAGCTGGTTCGTCGTCCGCAACACGCCGGGCGTGACCAGCTTCGTCGGCGGAGCCAACATCCCCGGCGTCCGCAGCGAACCGATCCCGCTCGACGAGAACGAGGTCAAGCAGATCCTGCGGCACATGGGCGTCGAGACCCCCAAGTTCCGCGTCGCCTTCACCAAGGGCCAGAGCGTCCGGGTCACCGACGGGCCGTTCGCCGAGTTCATCGGCACGGTCGAGGAGATCAACCCGGAACGCAACAAGGTCAAGGTCCTCGTGAGCATCTTCGGCCGCGAGACACCGGTCGAACTCGACTTCCTGCAAGTCGAGAAGCTCTAAGAAAGGAACCCACGTCCCCGTGGCCAAGAAGATCCGTATCGTCCTGACCCTGCAGCTCCCGGCCGGCAAGGCCACCCCGGCACCGCCGGTCGGCACCGCCCTGGGTCCGCACGGCATCAACATCGTCGAATTCACGAAGTCCTACAACGAGAAGACCGCCGACAAGGCCGGCCAGATCATCCCGGCCCAGATCACGATCTTCGAGGACCGCTCGTTCAGCTTCATCCTGAAGACCCCGCCGGCCGCAGACCTCCTGCGCAAGGCCGCCGGGATCGAGAAGGGTTCCGGCACCGCCAAGCGCGAGACCATCGGCCGCGTCAGCCGCGACCAGGTCCGCGAGATCGCCGGCATCAAGATGGCCGACCTCAACGCCAACGACGTCGAAGGCGCGATGCGCCAGATCGAAGGCACCGCCCGGAGCATGGGCATCGAGGTCGCCGACTAGTCACCACCGCGCGACCGGCCGCGCTTCGATCCGCCGGAACGCCCACCCCGCGAGAAGGGGGAGGTCGGGTTCGCTCGACCGACAGGAAGGAACAGCCAGATGGCACACGGCAAGAAGTACGTCGAGGCGGCCAAGCTCGTCGATCGAGCGGTCGTCTACCAGCCGCTCGAGGCGGCCGAACTCATCAAGCAGACCACGCACGGTCGCCTTCGATGCGTCCGTCGAGGTCCACCTGCGCCTCGGCGTCGACCCGCGCCACGCCGACCAGATGGTCCGCGGCACGGTCGTCCTGCCGCACGGCACGGGCAAGGTCGTCCGGGTCGTCGTCTTCGCGACCGGCGAGAAGGCCCAGGAGGCGCTGCGCGCCGGGGCCGATGAGGCCGGTGGCGACGACCTCGTCAAGAAGATCGAAGCCGGCTGGCTCGACTTCGACGTCGCGCTCGCGACGCCGGATGCGATGGGCCTCGTCGGCAAGCTCGGCAAGATCCTCGGCCGGCGCGGCCTGATGCCGAACCCCAAGGCCGGCACGATCACGTTCGACATCGAGCGCGCGGTCAAGGAGGTCAAGGCCGGCCGGGTGGAATTCCGGACCGACAAGGCCGGCATCGTCCACGTCGCCGTCGGCAAGAGCAGCTTCGAGCCGGCCGCCCTGGTCGAGAACCTGGCCGCCCTCGTCGACGCCATCAACCGGGCCAAGCCCAGCGGGGCGAAGGGCCAGTACCTGAAGTCCCTCACCATCGCCAGCACCATGGGCCCGGGCATCCGGGTCGACGTGCCGGGCGTCCTGGCGGCTGCGGCCGCCTGATCCACCGGTCGGCGGCTGCCGGCCACCACTGCGATGACGGTCGAGAGGCACGTCATCTGACCATATCGACGGATCGCCACAGACAGCCTGTGCTCGCAGACCGCCACCGACCTCCGGGTCGTTGACGGTCGGAGCTTGATCCGCCGGACCGGACCGGTCGGCGACGACCGGGGACGACGGCGAGCACGCCGAGGCAGATCGGTACCGCTCCACCTTCGCGGTGGGCCGGGCCTCTGCGAACTGGGCCGCACTCCTCCGGGAGTCCGCCATGGGACCGTCGCAGGGGCCGTTCGATCAGCGCATCGGACCCCACCGTCGCACGCCGGTCGCGTGCCGAAGTAGAGGAGGGCACCCATGCCCACCGAGGCCAAGCGAGAGACGGTCGCCGCAGCTGCGCGAGGAACTCGCCAACAGCCGGACGATGATCGTGTCCGAGTACCGCGGCCTCAAGGTGAAGGAGATCGCCGAGATCCGGCGCGCCCTGCGCAAGCAGGACGTCACGTATCGCGTCGTCAAGAACCGACTGCTGCGCATCGCCGCCACCGAATCGGTGGCCGAGGCGCTCAGCCCGCTCCTCACGGGCCCGACCGCCATCGCGTTCGGGAACGACGAGGCGGGGACCGCCAAGGCGGTCCTCGATGCCACCCGGCCGTACAAGATCGTGCAAGATCACCGGTGGCGTCCTGGGCGACAAGGCGATCGGCGCAGACGACGTCACGCGGCTGGCGGCACTGCCGTCGCGCGAGGTCCTGCTGGCCAAGCTGGCCGGCGGGATGCAGGCACCGGTCGGCACGCTGGCCGGCCTCTTCGCGGCTCCCCTGCGCAACCTGGGCTATGCCCTGTCGCAGGTCGCCGAGCAGAAGGCCCGTGCCGAAGGCCACTGACCACCTTCCCCTGACCATCACCCGACCCACGACCCCAAGGAGACACCCATGGCTACCCTGACCCAGGACGACCTGCTCGAAGCGATCGACAAGATGACCGTCCTCGAGCTGTCCGAGTTCATCAAGCGCTTCGAGGATCGCTACGGCGTGACCGCCGCCGCCCCGGCTGCCGTCGCCGCCGCCCCGGCCGCCGGTGGCGCCGCCGGTGGCGACGCCCCCGCGGCCGAGGAGCAGACCGAGTTCAGCGCCGTCCTCACCGAGGTCGGCCCGAACAAGATCCCGGTCATCAAGGTCGTTCGCGAGCTGACCGGACTCGGCCTCAAGGAGGCCAAGGACGTCGTCGACGCGGCCCCGAAGGCCGTCAAGGAAGGCGTCACCAAGGACGAAGCCGAGAAGATCAAGGCTGCTCTCGAGGAGCAAGGGCGCCAAGGTCGAGATCAAGTAACGACGTGGAGTCGGCCGGCGGCCGAGCGGCGCATCCGTGCGTTGCTCGCTCCGCCGGTCGCTCACGCACCCTTAGGGTGCGCTCGCTCCCTTGCTCGCTCGGCGCCTTCGGCTGCATCCGCCCGCCGCCGGAGTCTCAAGACCGCCCGCGGAGCCCGATCGGCTCCATTACCACTTCTGGGGGCGTTTGACAATCCTGTGAAATCGCGATATCCTACTCCTTCTGTGAGCGCGGCCCCTCCTCCCCCTTCTCTCCTCCGTCAAGGAGCGGTATTTCATGCTGTCTGCTGAGTCGTCGACTCGTGCCCTGACCCCTTCGGGTCGCATCTCCTACGCCCGCATCGACAAGAAGATCGATGGCGTCAGTCACGAGAAGTTCGAGATCCCCAACCTGATCGAACTCCAGCTCGATTCGTTCGAGTGGTTCGTGACCAAGGGACTTCGCGAGCTGTTCGATGAGATCAGCCCGATCAAGGACTTCACCGGCAAGGTCATGGAACTCCAGTTCCTCGACTACGAGTTCGGTGAGCCCAAGTACTCCGAGGAGGAGTGCCGGACCAAGGACCTCACGTTCAGCAAGCCGCTGTACGTGAACGTCGAACTCCTGATCAAGGAGACCGGCGAGATCCAGCGCCAGCGCGTGTACATGGGCGACTACCCCTGGATGACGGACCAGGGCACGTTCGTGATCAACGGCGCGGAGCGGGTCGTCGTCAGCCAGCTCGTCCGGTCGCCCGGCGTGTACTACAGCGAGGTCGAGGACCCGGCGTCCGGCCGCATGCTGTTCAGCGCCAAGGTCATCCCGAACCGCGGCGCCTGGCTCGAGTTCGAGACCAACAACAAGGACCAGCTGTGGGTCAAGGTGGATCGCAAGCGCAAGATCGCGGCGACCACCCTGCTTCGCGCGGTCGGCTACGAGCAGAACGACGAGATCAGCGCGCTGTTCAGCGCGATCGACAGCGATCCGGAGCACCCGTTCATCGCGGGCACGCTGGACAAGGACCTGACCAAGACCCAGGGCGAGGCCCTCATCGAGGTCTACAAGAAGCTGCGCCCGGGCGATCCGCCCACCGGCGACAACGCCAAGCAGCTGGTCGAGAGCCTGTTCTTCAACTTCCGCCGCTACGACCTCGGCCGGGTCGGCCGCTACAAGTTCAACAAGAAGCTGGACGCGGTCTCCGCCCGGATGGGCATCGAGCTGCCGCGCGAGCAGCGGACGATCACCCGTGAGGACATCGCCGCCATCGTCGGCAACCTCATCGAGTGCAACCGCGGCCTCCATCCCAAGGACGACATCGACCACCTGGGCAACCGCCGCATCCGCGCCAACGGCGAGCTCATCCAGAACGCCTTCCGCATCGGCCTCCTGCGCATGGAGCGGGTCGTCCGCGAGCGGATGACGATCCAGGAGATCGACAAGGCCACCCCGAACGCCCTCATCAACATCCGCCCGGTCGTGGCGGCGATGAAGGAGTTCTTCGGCGGCAGCCAGCTCAGCCAGTTCATGGACCAGACCAACCCGCTCGCCGAGCTGACCAGCAAGCGACGCCTGTCGGCCCTCGGGCCGGGCGGCCTGTCGCGCGAGCGCGCCGGGTTCGACGTCCGCGACGTGCACCACAGCCACTACGGCCGGATCTGCCCGATCGAGACGCCGGAAGGTCCGAACATCGGCCTGATCGGGTCGCTCGCGACCTACGGCCGGATCAACAGCTACGGCTTCATCGAGACCCCGTACCGCCGGGTCAAGCGGACCGTCGGCTACGACGAGTCCGGGCTCGACAAGTACGAGGCCGGGTCGGACCTCGTGTCCAAGACCGGCGAGGTCGTGCTCAAGGCCGGCAAGCCGTTCACGGCCGCCGCGATCGCCGAGCTGAAGAAGCAGAAGGCCCACGCCTTCCCGATCCGCCCGGTCGTCACCGACGAGATCCACTACATGCCGGCCGACGAGGAAGAGGAGCACGTCGTGGCGCAGGCCAACGCGCCCCTCGACGAGGACGGCCACTTCACCGCCGAGCGGATCCCGTCGCGCTACCGCGACACGTTCCCGGAGGCCCGCGCCAGCCAGATCGAATACATGGACGTCTCGCCCAAGCAGGTCGTGTCCGTCGCCACCGCGCTCATCCCGTTCCTCGAGCACGACGACGCCAACCGCGCCCTGATGGGTTCGAACATGCAGCGCCAGGCGGTCCCGCTCCTCGAGCCGGAATCGCCGATCGTCGGGACCGGCATGGAGGGTCGCGCCGCGCGCGACTCGGGCCAGGTCCTCGTCGCCCGCCGCGGCGGCCTCGTCACCAGCGTCACCGCCGAGCGGATCCTGGTCGAGACCGACGCCGGCGACCTCGACGAGTACAAGCTCCTGAAGTTCGTCCGCAGCAACCAGGGCACCTGCATCAACCAGCGGCCCATCGTGGACGTCGGCGAGCGCATCGCGGACGGCCAGCCGATCGCGGACTCCAGCTCCACCCAGGCCGGCGAGCTGGCCCTCGGCCGGAACGTCCTCGTGGCGTTCATGAGCTGGGAGGGCGGCAACTACGAGGACGCGATCGTCATCAGCGACCGCCTCGTCCGCGACGACCTGTTCACCAGCATCCACATCGAGAAGCACGAGATCGAGTCCCGCGACACCAAGCTGGGACCCGAGGAGATCACCCGCGACATCCCGAACGTCGGCGAGGAGTCCCTCAAGGACCTCGACGAGGAGGGCATCGTCTACATCGGGGCCGAGCTCCGACCGGGCGACATCCTCGTCGGCAAGATCACGCCCAAGGGCGAGACCGAGCTGACCGCCGAGGAGCGCCTCCTGCGGGCGATCTTCGGTGAGAAGGCCCGCGAAGTGAAGGACAGCTCGCTGCGCCTGCCCCACGGCGAGCGCGGCAAGGTCGTCGAGGTCCGCGAGTTCCGTCGCGAGCTCAACGACGACCTCCAGCCCGGCGTCAACCGCCTGGTCCGGGTGTCCGTCGCCCAGAAGCGCAAGATCAGCGTCGGCGACAAGATGGCCGGCCGCCACGGCAACAAGGGCGTGATCGCCAAGATCCTGCCCGCCGAGGACATGCCGTACCTGCCCGACGGGACCCCGGTCGACATCATCCTCAACCCGCTCGGCGTGCCGAGCCGGATGAACATCGGCCAGATCCTGGAGACCCACCTCGGGTGGGCCCTCCACGAGAAGGGCCTGAAGGCCGCCACCGCGGTCTTCGACGGCGCCACCGAGCAGCAGATCCAGCAGGAACTGCGCGAGGCCGGCCTGCCCGAGAACGGCAAGATCGAGCTGCGCGACGGCCGGACCGGCGAGACCTTCGACCGGCCCATCACCGTCGGCTACATCTACATGCTCAAGCTCCACCACCTCGTCGAGGACAAGATCCACGCCCGGTCCACCGGCCCGTACAGCCTCATCACCCAGCAGCCGCTGGGCGGCAAGGCCCAGTTCGGTGGCCAGCGCTTCGGCGAGATGGAGGTCTGGGCGCTCGAGGCGTACGGCGCCGCGAACATCCTCCAGGAGCTGCTCACGGTCAAGTCGGACGACGTCCTCGGACGCGTCCAGACCTACGAAGCCATCGTCAAGGGCGAGGAGATCCAGCCGCCGCGCGTGCCGGAATCGTTCAAGGTCCTCATCAAGGAGCTGCGCAGCCTCGGGCTCAACGCGGAGATCCTGGACCCGAACGACGAGGAGATCCCGCTCGGCGAGGACGACTCCTCCGGGTACCTGCTCCCCGATCTCGGCGGGATCAACCTCGCCGGGTTCGAGGACTGATCGCCCTGCACCCGAACCCGATCATCACCCGCTACTCGCGGAGCCGCTGCGTCGGCCAGCACGGCTCCGCTCGCTCACGGTCCGCATCGCGTCGCCGAACCACGCGGCAGCGCGGAGGAGAACCATGCTCGAAGTCAATAACTTCAACGCCATCCGCATCTCGCTCGCCAGCCCGGACCAGATCCGGGAGTGGTCGAAGGGTGAGGTGACGAAGCCCGAGACGATCAACTACCGGACGCTCAAGCCCGAGAAGGACGGTCTGTTCGACGAGCGCATCTTCGGTCCGACCAAGGACTGGGAGTGCTACTGCGGGAAGTACAAGCGGATCCGCTACAAGGGCATCATCTGCGACAAGTGCGGCGTCGAGGTGACCCGCTCGAAGGTCCGTCGTGAGCGGATGGGCCACATCCAGCTCGCGAGCCCGGTCAGCCACATCTGGTACTTCAAGGGGACCCCGAGCCGACTCGGCATCCTCCTGGACATCAGCCCGCGCAACCTGGAGCGGATCCTCTACTTCGCCCTGTACATCGTCACCAACGTGGACGAGGACGCGCGCAAGCGCGCCCTGGCGGCGATCGAGGACGAGGCCGAGGGCCGTGGCGGCAAGGGCGGCCAGCGCCTGGCGGAGCTCGAGGACGAGCTGCGCGCCGAACTGAACAAGCACAAGGACGAGCTCGACGCCGAGCTGGCCCGGACCAAGGCGGACCTGGAGGCCCAGCGGGCCGCCCGGACCGAGGAGATCGCCGCGCAGGCCAAGGGCCTGGCCGATCAGCTGGCCGAGCTCAAGACCGGCGTCGCCGAGGAGACCATCGCGTTCGCCCCGACGGGCGAGGTCGTGGTCGCCGCGGGCGACAAGGGCGGCAAGGACGCCACCGCGCGACTGCGCAAGGTCGTCGGCGACTACACCGAGCAGGTCAACGCCGACCTCCAGCAGCGCGAGGCCGACGAGGCCCGGGCCGTGGAGCAGAAGGTCGCCGACCTGCGCGCCGCGCTGGACGACACGATCAGCAACGAGAAGGCCCAGATGGCCGAGCAGGCCCAGGGTCTCAAGGAAGAACTGAAGAAGGTCCGCGACGAGCTCGAGTCGCTCAAGGTCATGCAGACCCTGGGCGAGAACGAGTACCGCGGCGCTCGACGAGCGCTACGGCTCCGGGGCCAAGGGTGGCCGCGTGTTCAGCGCGGGCATGGGCGCCGAGGCGATCCGCGAGATCATCAGCCGGATGGCCCTCGAGGACCTGGCCCGCTCGCTCCACGTCGAGGTCCGGACCAGCTCCGGGCAGCGCCGCAAGAAGGCGATCAAGCGGCTGCGCCTCATCGAGGCGTTCCGTCGCTCCGGCACGCGTCCGGACTGGATGATCCTGTCGGTCCTGCCGGTCATCCCGCCGGACCTTCGCCCGATGGTCCAGCTCGACGGCGGCCGCTTCGCGACGTCCGACCTCAACGACCTGTACCGCCGCGTCATCAACCGCAACAACCGGCTCAAGCGACTGCTGGAGCTGGGCGCCCCGGAGATCATCATCCGCAACGAGAAGCGGATGCTCCAGGAGGCGTGCGACGCGCTGATCGACAACGGCCGGCGCGGCCGGGCCATCGCCGGCACCGGCAACCATCGCCTGAAGTCCCTCTCCGACATGCTCAAGGGCAAGCAGGGCCGGTTCCGCCAGAACCTGCTCGGCAAGCGCGTCGACTACTCCGGCCGCTCGGTCATCGTCGTCGGCCCGGAGCTCAAGCTCCACCAGTGCGGGCTGCCCAAGAAGATGGCGCTCGAGCTGTTCAAGCCGTTCGTCATGCGCCAGCTCGTCGAGAAGGGCTTCGCCCACAACATCAAGAGCGCCAAGCGCATCGTCGAGCGCGTCCGGCCCGAGGTCTGGGACGTCCTCGAAGAGGTCATCAAGGACCATCCGGTCCTGCTGAACCGCGCCCCCACGCTCCACCGCCTCGGCATCCAGGCGTTCATGCCGGTCCTCGTCGAGGGCTCGGCCATCCAGATCCACCCGCTCGTCTGCACCGCGTTCAACGCGGACTTCGACGGCGACCAGATGGCGGTCCACGTGCCGCTGTCCACGGCCGCCCAGGAAGAGGCGCGGACGATGCTGCTGTCCACGGCCAACCTCCTGTCGCCCGCCGACGGGAGCCCGGTGGTCGCGCCGACCCAGGACATGGTCCTCGGCTGCTACTACCTGACCATGGACGGGACGGGCGCCAAGCAGAAGGTCTTCCGGACCTTCTCGACGGAGGACGAGGCGATCCTCGCCTACCAGCTCCGCGAGAAGACCAAGGCCCACCTGCACGAGCTCGTCGACGTCGAGGTCAAGACCTGGGACGCCGAGTCCGAGACCCTCCAGATCGAGCGACGCCGGACGACCATCGGCCGGATCATCTTCAACCAGATCCTGCCGGACCCCCTGCGCTACCACGACAAGGTCATGCGCCGGGTCGACCTCAAGGCGCTCGTCGACACCTGCTATCGGCAGCTCGGCGGCGAGGAGACGGCCCACCTGGTCGACGGCATCAAGGACGTCGGGTTCGAGTTCGCCACCCGCGGCGGGATGACGATCGGCCTGTTCGACATCGAGATCCCGAAGGACAAGCAGGCCCGTCTCGATGCGGCCGACGACTCCGTCCTGGCCATCGACAAGCAGTTCCAGCGCGGCCTCATCACCGAGGACGAGCGCTACGAGCAGGTCGTCGGCATCTGGCAGGACACCACCGGCAAGATGTCGGACGAGATGATGAAGTCGCTGGACCCGACCGGTCCGGTGACGATGATGACCGCCTCCGGGGCCCGAGGGAACAAGGGCAACATCGGCCAGCTGGGCGCCATGCGTGGCCTGATGGCCGACCCGTCCGGCCGGATCATCGACGTGCCCGTGCGGAGCAACTTCCGCGAAGGCATGACCGTCCTCGAGTACTTCATCTCCACCCACGGCGCCCGCAAGGGCCTCGCCGATACCGCCCTGCGCACCGCGGACTCCGGGTACCTCACCCGGCGTCTCGTGGACGTCGCCCAGGACGTCATCACCCGCGAGGACGACTGCGGCACCGAGGAAGGCAGCTGGATCATCCGCGCGGAGTCCAGCGACGAGATCGGGCGCGTTCCAGCGCCGGCTCGTCGGTCGCCTCGCGGCGGCCGCCCTCCCGGACACCCGGGTCAAGGTCAAGAAGGGCGAGACCGCCCCGACCCTCGTCGAGCGGCTCGAGACCGATCACCGAGGAGACGGCCGCCCGCATCGACGAGGCCGGCATCGACGAGGTGCTCGTCCGCTCACCGCTCACCTGCGAAGCCCGCTACGGCGTCTGCCGGGCGTGCTACGGCCGCAACCTCGCCACCGGCGAGATGGTCGGGTCGGGCGAGGCGGTCGGCATCATCGCCGCCCAGTCGATCGGCGAGCCCGGCACGCAGCTGACGATGCGGACGTTCCACACCGGCGGCGTCGCCGGCCTGGACATCACCGCCGGCCTGCCGCGCGTCGAGGAGCTGTTCGAGGCCCGCATCCCCAAGGGCAAGGCCGAGATCAGCCACATCGACGGCATCGTCGAGATCATCCGGGGCGACGGCCCGACCAAGGTCAAGGTCGTCTCCACCGAGGTCTACGACACCTCGCTCGCCATCCCCAAGGGGGCCGAGATGCTGGCCGCTGCCGGCGACCTCGTCGAGGCCGGCCAGGTCCTGGCCCGGTCCGGCAAGGAAGGGGACACGACCGACGTCGCGGCCCCCGTCCGCGGCTTCCTGGTCAAGGGCGACACGGGCCTCGTGGTCCGGGCCGAGGACGTCGTCGAGCGCGAGTACCTCATCCCGCACAACGCCAAGCTGCTCGTCGAGAACAACGCGGAGATCCGCGCCGGTGACGCCATCACCGACGGCCCGATCAACCCGCAGGAGTACCTCGACACGCGAGGCAAGGACGCCGTCCAGCGCTACCTGGTGAAGGAAGTCCAGAAGGTCTACAAGAGCCAGGGCGTCACGATCAACGACAAGCACATCGAGATCATCGTCCGGCAGATGCTCCGCAAGGTCCGCATCGATCAGCCGGGCGACGTGGACCTGCTCCCGACGGAGCTGGTCGACCGGCTCGAGTTCGAGGAGCACAACAACCGCGTCCTGGCCGAGGGTGGCGAACCCGCCACGGCCCAGACCGTCCTCCTCGGCGTGACCAAGGCGTCGCTCAACACGTCCAGCTTCCTCGCCGCGGCGTCCTTCCAGGAGACGACCCGGGTGCTCACCGAGGCCGCCATCAACGGCGCCAAGGACCACCTGATCGGGCTCAAGGAGAACGTCATCATCGGCAAGCTCATCCCCGCCGGGACGGGCGCGCCGGCCAACGTCGCCGCACGCAAGGAACGCGATCGCCGAGCCGCCCTCGAGGCGCTCGCCGGCGAGGCCCTGGCGAAGGCGGTTCGCGAGTACAACCCGTTCCTCGACGACGGCGAGCCGCGTGGCTCCGACGACGATGCGGCCGGGCTCGCCCTGGCCGCCACGATCGCCGGCGGCACGCGACGACGACTCGGACGCCAATCCCTTCCTGGCCGCCGATGGCGGGGCAGGGGAGGACGTCGCCGAGAACCCGTTCGCGGACGCCGTCGACGGAGGCCGAAGAGGCCTCCGCGGAGGTCTGATCCGACCCATCCCGGACACCCTGCGGTGAGCTCGCCGAGCGTTTGACACGCTCGGCGAGCCGCTGCTAGACTCCGCCTTCGTGGCCTCGGGAGGGGTCCGCCATCGGCGCGCTCGCCGAGGACCATCTCGATCATCTACCACCGGTCCCCGTCGACCGCCCCGAACCGGGTGGCGACCCCACCGGACCGACCCGGCCGGCAACGGCCGACCAGCTCAGATCCGACTGAAGGGAGTAGCGTCTTCGTGCCGACGATCAGCCAGCTCGTGCGCCATGGGCGCCAGCGCAAGATCTCCAAGATCAAGGCGCCGGCCATGCGCAAGAACTGGAACAGCCTGCGCCAGCGCCAGGTGTCGATCCCGGGCGCCCCCCAGAAGCGGGGGGTGTGCCTGCAGGTCCGGACGATGACGCCCAAGAAGCCGAACTCGGCGCTGCGCAAGATCGCCCGCGTGCGGCTGACCAACCAGATGGAGGTCACGGCCTACATCCCGGGCATCGGCCACAACCTCCAGGAGCACTCGGTGGTCCTGGTCCGCGGCGGCCGCGTGAAGGACCTCCCGTCGGTCAAGTACCACATCATCCGCGGCACGCTCGACGCGGCCGGCGTGCGCGATCGCAAGCAGGGTCGCAGCAAGTACGGCGCCAAGGCCACCGCGAAGCCGGGAGCCAAGTAGCATGCCGCGTCGTACCAGCATCCCGCGCAAGTCCAAGTACGAGACGATCCCGGCCAATCGGACGACGGCCCGGTTCTCCGCCAAGCTCATGAAGGGCGGCAAGCAGAACCTCGCCGAGCGGATCCTGCGCCAGGCGCTCGCCCGGGCGGAGGCCCAGGCCAACCGGCCGGGTCTCGAGATCCTCGAGGCGGCGATGCGCAACGCCACCCCCATCATCGAGGTCAAGCCCCGCCGCGTCGGTGGCGCCACCTACCAGGTCCCGGTCGAGATCCGGGGCGATCGCCGCATGTCGCTCGGTGTCCGCTGGCTCGTCCAGGCGGCCCGCAAGCGCAACGGCAAGAGCATGAGCGAGAAGCTCGCAGCCGAGTTCGTGGATGCCATGAACGGGCTGGGAGCGGCAGTCAAGCGCCGCGAAGACACGCACAAGATGGCGGAGGCCAACAAGGCCTTCAGCCATTTCAAGTGGTAGAGCCGGGAGCGTAGGGACACCGTGGCACGACAGGTTCCGCTCGCCAAGACGCGGAACATCGGGATCATCGCGCATATCGACGCCGGCAAGACCACTGTCACCGAGCGGATCCTTTTCTATACGAAGAAGATCTACAAGATCGGTGAGGTCCATGAGGGCGCGGCCACGATGGACTGGATGCCCCAGGAGCAGGAGCGGGGGATCACCATCACGGCCGCGGCAACGACCGCGTTCTGGGGCGACCATCGTATCAACATCATCGATACGCCCGGGCACGTGGACTTCACGGTGGAAGTCGAGCGGAGCCTCCGCGTGCTCGACGGCGCGGTCGTCGTCTTCGATGGCGTCGCCGGTGTCGAGCCCCAGTCCGAGACGGTCTGGCGCCAGGCCGACCGCTACGGCGTGCCGCGCTTCTGCTTCATCAACAAGCTGGACCGCACCGGCGCCGACTTCTGGCGCGGCGTCGAGTCGATCAAGGACCGCCTCGGCGCGAACGCCGTGCCGATCCAGATCCCGATCGGCCGCGAGGACCAGTTCAAGGGCGTCATCGACCTCGTCGAGATGAAGGCGATCTACTACCGCGACGACCTGGGCAACCAGATCGACGTCGTCGACATCCCCGAGGAGCTCCTCGAGGAGGCGACCAAGCATCGCCACACGATGATCGAGGCCGTCGCCGAGATGGACGACGAGCTGACCCACAAGTACCTCGAGGGCGAGGAGCTGACCGTCGCCGAGATCAAGCGCGGCCTGCGCCTCGGCACGCTGACCACCCGGATCATCCCGGTCCTGACCGGCTCCGCGCTCAAGAACAAGGGCGTCCAGAAGATGCTCGACGCGGTCGTCGACTACCTGCCGTCGCCGCTCGACGTCCCGCCGATGATCGGCCTGGATCCCAAGACCGGCAGCGAGATCATCCGAACGCCGAGCGACTCCGAGCCGTTCAGCGCCCTGGCCTTCAAGATCGCCGCGGACCCGTTCGTCGGGAAGCTCGCGTTCTTCCGGGTCTACTCGGGCACGCTCAAGGCCGGCTCGTACGTCTACAACCCGGTCAAGGGCAAGAAGGAGCGCATCGGGCGCATCCTCCAGATGCACGCCAACCACCGCGAGGAGATCGAAGAGGTCTACGCCGGCGACATCGCCGCGGCCGTCGGCCTCAAGGACACCTTCACCGGCGACACGCTGACCGATCCGGACCACCAGGTCATCCTCGAGTCGATGACCTTCCCGGAGCCGGTCATCGAGGTCAAGATCGAGCCGAAGACCAAGGCCGACCAGGACAAGCTGGCCATCGCCCTGCAGCGCCTCTCCGAGGAGGACCCGACCTTCCGCGTCCACACGGACCTGGAGACCTCGGAGACCCTCATCGCCGGGATGGGCGAGCTCCACCTCGACGTGCTGGTGGACCGGATGATCCGCGAGTTCCACGTCGCCGCCAACATCGGCAAGCCGCAGGTGTCCTATCGCGAGACGATCCGCCGCGCGGCCGAGGGCAACGGCCGGTTCATCCGCCAGACCGGCGGCAAGGGCCAGTACGGCCACGCGATCATCAAGCTGGAGCCGTCCGAGAAGGGCGCCGGCTACGAGTTCATCGACAAGATCGTCGGCGGGACCATCCCGCGCGAATACATCAAGCCGGTCGACCAGGGCATCCGCGAGGCCCTCGCCACGGGCATCTACGCCGGGTTCCCGGTCGTGGACGTCAAGGTCACCCTGTTCGACGGGTCGTTCCACGACGTCGACTCGTCGGAGATGGCGTTCAAGATCGCCGGATCCATGGCCGTCAAGGACGCCTTCAGCAAGGCGGACCCGGCCATCCTCGAACCGATCATGAAGGTCGAGGTCCTCATGCCCGAGGAGTTCATGGGCGATGTCATCGGCGACCTCAACAGCCGCCGCGGGCAGATCGAGGGCATGGAGTCGCGCGGGACGACGCAGGTCGTCCGGGCGTTCGTGCCGCTCGCCCAGATGTTCGGATACGTGACCGACCTGCGGAGCATGTCCCAGGGTCGCGCCTCGTCATCCATGGAGTTCTCTCATTACGCCGAGGTGCCGGGCAACCTGGCCTCGGAACTCGTCCAGAAGTCCAAGGTCTAGGAGCCGGGAGCAGTCAGATGGCCAAGAAGAAGTTCGAGCGCACCAAGCCGCACGTGAACATCGGCACGATCGGCCACATCGATCACGGCAAGACGAGCCTGACCGCCGCGATCACGAAGTACCTCGCCCTGAAGGGCGACGCGGAGTACCGCGCCTTCGATTCGATCGACAACGCCCCCGAAGAGCGCGAGCGCGGCATCACCATCGCCATCGCCCACGTCGAGTACGAGACCGACGCGCGCCACTACGCCCACGTCGACTGCCCGGGTCACGCCGACTACATCAAGAACATGATCACCGGCGCCGCCCAGATGGACGGGGCCATCCTCGTCGTCGCCGCGACCGACGGCCCGATGCCCCAGACCCGCGAGCACATCCTGCTGGCCCGCCAGGTCGAAGTGCCGTTCATCGTGGTCTTCCTCAACAAGGTCGACATGGTCGACGATCGAGGAGCTGCTCGACCTCGTCGAGCTCGAGGTCCGCGAGCTGTTGAGCAAGTACAACTTCCCGGGTGACGACATCCCGGTCGTCCGCGGCTCCGCCCTCAAGGCGCTCGAGGCCCCGGACGACAAGACCGATCCCGCCTACGCCCCGATCCAGGAGCTGATGGACGCGGTCGACTCCTACATCCCGACCCCCGAGCGGGCCATCGACAAGCCGTTCCTCATGCCGGTCGAGGATGTCTTCGGCATCAAGGGCCGCGGCACCGTCGCCACCGGCCGCATCGAGCGCGGCATCGTCAAGGTCGGCGACGAGGTCGAGCTGGTCGGCGTGAAGGCCACCCGCAAGATCGTCGTGACCGGCGTCGAGATGTTCAAGAAGCTGCTCGACCAGGGCCAGGCCGGCGACAACGTCGGCTGCCTCATCCGCGGCATCGAGCGCGAGGAGATCGAGCGCGGCCAGGTCCTGGCCAAGAGCGGCTCGGTCAAGCCCCACACCAAGTTCACCGCCCAGGTCTACGTCCTGACCAAGGAGGAGGGCGGCCGCCATACCCCCTTCTACAACGGCTATCGCCCGCAGTTCTACCTGCGCACGACGGACGTGACCGGGGCCATCGGCCTGCCCGACGGCGCCGAGATGATCATGCCCGGCGACAACGTCGAGATGAGCGTCGAGCTCATCACCCCGATCGCCATCGAGATCGGCCAGCGCTTCGCCATCCGCGAGGGTGGTCGGACCGTCGGTGCCGGCGCCATCGTCAGCATCGTCGAGTAGGGACGAGATGGCGAAGCAGCGGATCAGGATCCGCCTCAAGGCCTACGATCACCGGCTGCTGGATCAGTCCGCGGCCCAGATCGTGGAAACGGCCCAGCGGACCGGCGCGGATGTCGTCGGCCCCGTGCCGCTGCCTACCCGGATCGAGAAGTTCACCGTCCTGCGGTCCCCGTTCATCGACAAGGACAGCCGGGAGCAGTTCGAGATCCGCACGCACAAGCGGCTCGTCGACATCCTCGACCCCTCGTCGAAGACGGTCGACGCCCTGATGCGACTCTGCCTGGCGGCGGGCGTCGACATCGAGATCAAGATGTGATGACGACCTCCAACTGTCGGGCTCATCGGCCGCAAGGTCGGCATGACCCAGGTCTTCCAGGAGGACGGCACCATGGTGGCCGTCTCCGTGGTGGCCATCGAACCCAACACCGTGACGCGCCTGCGCACCACGGCCCAGGACGGCTACACGGCCGTCCAGGTCGGCACGGACGTCGTCAAGAAGCTCAACAAGCCGGAGTCCGGCCAGCTGCACGACCTGCCCAAGGTCTCGTCCATCCGCGAGTTCCGCGTGGACAGCGTGGACGACTACTCGGTCGGCCAGGTCCTGGGCATCGCCGACCTCTTCGCCGAGGGCGACCTGGTCGACGTGACCGGGATCTCCAAGGGCAAGGGCTTCGCCGGCGTCATCAAGCGCCACAACTTCCACCGCGGGCCCAAGACCCACGGTTCGGACCATCACCGCGCGCCGGGCTCCATCGGCCCAGGCACCACGCCGGGTCGCGTCTATCGCGGCCTGAAGATGTCCGGCCACATGGGCGATGAGCGCGTGACCATCAAGAAGGTGCGCGTCGTGCGCACCGACACGGATCGCAACCTGCTGCTGGTCAACGGGAGCCTGCCCGGCGCCCGCGGCTCGTTGATCCTCGTGAAGAAGGCCTGACGCCATGCCGCAGACCACCCTCTACGATCGGACCGGCAAGGACGTCGGCAGCGTCGAGCTCAGCGACGTGCTGTTCGCCGCCCCGGTCAACACCGCCGTCCTGCACCAGGTCGTGACCGCCCAGCTGGCCGGCCGCCGGACCGGCACGGCCAGATACCAAGACCCGCGGCGAGATCCGCGGCGGCGGCCGCAAGCCGTACCGCCAGAAGGGCACCGGCCGCGCCCGCCAGGGCACCGTCACCGCGCCGCACTACCGTGGCGGCGGCGTCGTGTTCGGGCCGCACCCGCGCTCGTACGAGCAGCGGCTCCCGCGCAAGATGAAGCGCCTGGCGCTTCGTGGCGCGCTGACCGCCAAGTTCGGCGACGAGGCCATCAAGGTCATCGACACCTTCGGGCTCGATGCGATCCGGACCAAGGAGCTGGCCGGCGTGCTGCGCGCCCTGGACGCCACCGGTCGGGTCCTCGTCGTGTCCGCCAGCCGCGACCAGACGCTCGAGCTGTCCGCCCGGAACCTCCCGACCGTGGAGATCATCCTGGCCGACTCGCTCAACGTCGTCGACCTGCTCAAGGCGGACCTCGTCCTCATCGAGCAGCCGTCCCTGGCCCGGATGCAGGAGGTCTACGCGTGAGCGCCCTGACCGCCCCCGAGATCATCCTGCGCCCCGTCATCAGCGAGAAGTCGATCGACGAGTCGCAGCGGGGCAAGTACACCTTCGCCGTCCACACGGATGCCAACAAGATCCAGATCAAGGCCGCCGTGGAGGAGCTCTACAAGAAGGAGAACGTGACCGTCATCTCGGTCAACGTCCTCACGACCAAGGCCAAGGAGAAGCGCCGCGGGCGCTTCGTGGGCTACACCACCCCCTGGCGCAAGGCCATCGTCACCCTGGCCCCCGGCCAGAAGATCGAATTCTTCGAGGGGGTCTGACATGCCGCTTCGCTCATACAAGGCCACCTCGCCGGGGCTCCGGCAGATGACTCGCTCGACCTTCGAGGAGATCACCACCAAGGAGCCGTACAAGCCGCTGCTCGAGCCGCAGACCCGCGGGTCCGGGCGCAACAACGCCGGCCGGCTCACCGTCCGCCATCGCGGCGGCGGCGAGAAGCGCCACTACCGGATCATCGACTTCAAGCGCGACAAGCTGAGCGTCCCCGCCCGGCTCGCGACGATCGAGTACGACCCGAACCGCTCCGCGCGGATCGGCCTGCTCCATTACCGCGACGGCGAGAAGCGCTACATGCTGCTGCCGCACGGCCTCAAGGTCGGTGACGTCGTCGTCGCCGGTCCGGACGCCGAGGCGCGGGTCGGGAACGCCCTGCCGCTGGCCAACATCCCGCTGGGCACCACCATCCACAACATCGAGCTGGTCCCCGGCAAGGGCGGCCAGATCGTCCGGTCCGCCGGCACGGCCGCCCAGCTGCTCGCCAAGGAAGGCGACTACGCCACCGTCCGGCTGCCGTCCGGCGAGATGCGTCGCGTCCCGATGCGCTGCATGGCCACCGTCGGCCAGGTCAGCAACCTCGACCACGACAACGAGAACCTCGGCAAGGCCGGCCGCGCCCGCCACATGGGCCAGCGGCCCGAGGTCCGCGGCGTCGTCATGAACCCACGAGACCATCCGCACGGCGGTGGCGAGGGCAAGTCCCCCACGGGGATGCCGCCCAAGACACCGTGGGGCAAGCCCGCGATGGGCTACCGCACCCGGCGGTCCAAGACGACCGGACGACTCATCGTCCGATCACGGCACCGCAAGTAGCGGGGAGGTAGGAGTCGATGTCCCGTTCGATCAAGAAGGGCCCCTTCGTCGAGGCCCGCCTCCTCGGCCGAGTCGAGGAGATGAACAAGCGCAACGAGAAGAAGGTCGTCAAGACCTGGTCTCGCGCGTCCGTGATCTTCCCGACCTTCATCGGTCACACGATCGCGGTCTACAACGGCAAGAAGCATGTCCCGGTCTACGTGACCGAGAACATGGTCGGCCATCGCCTCGGTGAGTTCAGCCCCACCCGCAACTACCGCGGGCATGGCAAGCACACCGACCGATCGACGTCGCTGAAGTAGGGCCGACGATCATGCAAGTCAAGGCGCAAGCCAAGTTCCTTCGCGGCTCCACCCGCAAGGCCCGACTCGTCACCACGGCGATCAAGGGCAAGCCGGTGGAAGAGGCCGCCGCGATCCTGCGGTTCATGCCGCAGTACGCCGCCAAGGACATCGCCCGCGTGCTCCAGAGCGCGACGGCCAATGCCGAGAACAACCACAACCTGTCCGCGGAAGACCTGATCGTCTTCGACGCCATCGCCGATGAGGGTCCGACGATCAAGCGCTTCCGGCCGCGGGCACAGGGTCGGGCCTTCCCGATCCACAAGCCCATGACCCACATCACCATCGTCGTCGCGGACCAGGAGGCCTGAGTTGGGACACAAGGTCCATCCGTACGGCTTCCGCCTGGGTGTCTCGCGCACCTGGACCGCGAAGTGGTACGCCGACCCCAAGGAATACACCGCCTCCCTCAAGGAGGACATCCTCATCCGCCAGCTGATCGATCGCCGCCTGGCGAACGCCAGCGTCAGCGGCGTCGAGGTCGAGCGTGGCATCAACCACGTGACGGTCACGATCCACACCGCCAAGCCGGGCATCGTCATCGGCAAGGGCGGGGCGAACGTGGAGATCCTGCGCCAGCAGGTCGGGGCCCTCACGACGCGCAAGGTCAAGCTGGAGATCAAGGAGATCCGCCAGCCGGAACTGGACGCGTACCTCGTCGCGATGAACATCGCCGGCCAGCTGAGCCGCCGCATCGCCTTCAAGAAGGCGATGAAGCAGGCCATCCAGCGCTCCATGAAGGCCGGCGCGAAGGGCGTCAAGATCGCCGTCGCGGGTCGCCTCGGCGGCTCCGAGATGGGTCGCCGCGAGTGGGACCGCGAAGGTCGCATCCCGCTCGGCACGCTCCGCGCGGACATCAGCTACGGCCAGGTCCACGCGCACACCACCTACGGCCGCATCGGCGTGAAGGTCTGGATCTACCGGGGCGACGTCGTCCAGGAGCGTCCGGCCCAGCGCGATGCCGCACTCCCGGCCCAGGCCGGGCTGGGGGGCTGAGCCGTGTTGATGCCCAAGCGCGTCAAGCATCGCAAGGTCATGCGCGGTCGGATGTCCGGCGTCGCCAAGGGTGGCCACTCGGTCGCCTTCGGTGAGTACGGGCTGGCCACGCAGGAACCGGCCTGGATCACCAGCCGGCAGATCGAGGCGGCCCGACGTGCCATGACCCGCTCGGTCAAGCGCGGCGGCAAGATCTGGATCCGGGTCTTCCCGGACAAGCCCGTGACCAAGAAGCCGGCCGAGACCCGCATGGGTTCCGGCAAGGGTGGCCCGGATCACTGGGTCGCCGTGGTCAAGCCCGGCCGCATCCTGTTCGAGATGGCCGGCGTGGACCATGACTCGGCCGTCGAGGCGATGCGCCTCGCCAGCCACAAGCTCCCGGTCGCCACGCGAGTGGTCGTCCGGGAAGGGGCGAAGGAGGCGTGACGATGGATATCGACAAGGTCCGAACGCTGTCCGACGCCGAGCTCGAGACCGCCCTGAAGGACGCCAAGCAGGACCTGTGGGGGGCCCGCTTCGCGCTCTCGACCCGACAACTGAAGGACTACAGCACGATCCCGCAGACGCGGCGAACGATCGCGCGGATCCTGACCGTCCAGCGCGAGCGCAAGCTCGGCAAGACGGCGTGAGGGAGATCACGCGATGACAGGAGCGAACGCACCAGTGCAAGGACAGCGGAAGACGAAGGTCGGCCGCGTCGTCAGCGACAAGATGGACAAGACGATCGTCGTGTCCGTCGAGCGCCTGGCGCGCCACCGGCTGTACAAGCGGGTCATCCGCTTGAGCACGAAGTTCAAGGCGCACGACGAGGCCAACGAGGCCCGCATCGGCGACACCGTCCTCATCGAGGAGTCGCGGCCGCTGTCCGCCACCAAGCGCTGGCGGCTCGTCAGCGTCGTGGCCCGGGCCGGCGATCACGGCCTGCCCGGCGAGGTCGTCGCGTCCGAGGAAGCGGCCACCACCGAGGCCATCCATGCCGCCGCGCACCCGGGTCGGACCCGGGCCGCCGAGGCGGAGGCCGCGGACGCGGATCCCGAGACGGCTGAGGAGGCCGCCCAGTGATCCAGGTCCAGACGCGCCTCAAGGTCGCCGACAACACCGGAGCGCGCACGATCCAGTGCATCCGGGTGATGGGCCGTTCGCTCAAGACCGAGGCCGGCGTGGGCGATGTCATCATCGCCAGCGTCAAGCAGGCCATCCCGAACGCCGCCGTCAAGAAGGGCGACGTGGTCCGCGCGGTCATCGTCCGCACGGCCAAGGAATACGGGCGCCCGGACGGGAGCTACATCCGCTTCGACGAGAACGCGGCCGTGCTCATCAACAACCAGGGCAACCCGCGCGGGACGCGCATCTTCGGCCCGGTGGCGCGCGAGCTGCGTGACCGGAACTACATGAAGATCGTCTCGCTCGCCCCGGAGGTGCTGTGATGGCCGCCGCGATCGGACGGGCCACCAAGGTGCCCGAGATCCGCAAGGGCGACACCGTCGTGGTCCTTGCCGGCAAGGACGCCGGCAAGCGCGGCAAGGTCGAGCGGGTCATCCGTCGGCTGCCGTCGCCGACCGGCGGCAAGAGCGTCTATCGGCGCAGTTCGGCTGCCGGTGGCGTCAAGGTCGTCGTCGAAGGCCTCAACATCGCCAAGCGCCACACCAAGCCGCGCCAGTCGCAGGGTCAGAGTGACCGGATGCCCAAGATCCAGCAGGGCGGCATCCTCGAGCTTGCCCAGCCGATCCCGATCGGGCGCGTCATGCTCGTCTGCTCCAGCTGCCAGAAGCCGACCCGGATCGCCCACGCCACCCTGGAGACAGGCCGGCGGGTGCGCGTCTGCCGGCACTGCGGCGAGCAGCAGGAGGTCAAGTCGTGACCAGTCAGCTGCACGCGCGCTACCAGTCGGAGGTCGTCCCCGCGCTGCAGAAGCAGTTCGAGTACGGCAATCCGAACGAGGTGCCGCGCCTCTCCAAGATCGTCGTCAACATCGGCCTCGGTGAGGCCCTGACCAACGCGAAGTCGCTCGACGCCGCGCTGGGCGACCTCACGACGATCACCGGCCAGAAGCCGATCGTGACCAAGGCCAAGCGCTCGATCGCCCAGTTCCGCGTGCGGACGGGCAACTCGATCGGCGCCAAGGTGACGCTCCGCGGCGACCGGATGTGGGACTTCCTCGAGCGCCTCACGATGCTGGCCCTGCCCCGCATCCGCGACTTCCGGGGCGTCCCCGGCCGCTCGTTCGACGGGCGCGGCAACTACACGATGGGACTGCGCGAGCAGCTCGCGTTCCCGGAGATCGACTACGACAAGGTGGACCGTCTCCGCGGGCTGGAGATCAGCATCGTGACGACGGCGAAGACCGACGAGGAATCAAGGAAGCTCCTTGAACTCCTCGGCATGCCCTTCGCCTCGTAGGCGGGGAGGGAAACAAGATGGCTAAGAAATCGATGGTCGCGAAGGCCAAGCGGACCCCGAAGCACAAGGTCAGCGGCTACCACCGCTGCTTCGTGTGCGGCCGGCCGCGCGCCTTCATGCGCCGCTTCTCCCTGTGCAGGATCTGCTTCCGCGAGCGTGCGCTCCGGGGCGAGCTGCCGGGCGTCACCAAGTCGAGTTGGTAGGACACCGATGAACATCTCCGACCCGATCGCGGACATGCTCACCCGTGTGCGGAACGCCTCACGGGCGCGCCACACCGAGGTCATCGTGCCGGCCTCCCGGACCAAGCGAGAGATCGCCCGGATCCTCAAGGACGAGGGCTTCATCGCCGACGTCCAGGAGGAGCAGGACGGCACCATGCCCGTGCTTCGCATCACCCTCAAGTACGTCGACGGCAAGGTGCCGGTCGTCTCGGGACTCAAGCGGATCAGCAAGCCCGGCCTGCGCGTCTATGCGCGCAAGACGGACATCCCGCGCGTCCTCGGCGGCCTGGGCATCGTCATCGTCAGCACGAGCGCAGGGATCATGACCGGCCAGCAGGCGCGTAAGGCGCAGCTGGGCGGCGAAGTCCTCGCGTACGTCTGGTAGACCATGTCACGCATCGGACGCCTTCCCATCGCCGTTCCCGCCACGGTCGACGTGACCATCGACGGACGGACGCTCACGGTCAAGGGCCCCAAGGGCAGCCTGACCCGGGCGCTCCATCCCGGACATGATCCTCAGCCGTGAGGAGAGCCAGCTCGTCGTGAGCCGGCCGACCGAGCAGAAGACCCACAAGCAGCTCCACGGCCTGACCCGGACCCTGGTCAACAACATGGTCGTCGGCGTGACGGACGGGTACCGCAAGGGCCTCGACATCACCGGCGTCGGCTATCGCGCTGCGCTCAACGGCCGCAAGCTCCAGCTCAACCTGGGCTACAGCCACCCGATCGAGATCGATCCGCCCGAAGGCATCACCTTCGAGGTCGAGACGCCCACCCGCCTGGCGGTCGTGGGCATCGACAAGGAGCTCGTCGGGCAGATCGCGGCCAAGGTCCGCTCCACGCGGAAGCCGGAGCCCTACAAGGGCAAGGGTGTCCGCTACTCCGGCGAGGTCATCCGCCGCAAGGCCGGCAAGGCCGGCAAGATCGGCGGCAAGAAGTGATCCGCCACCGCCAGCAAGGGACCGCACGCATGACGCAGGTCGCATCGCGCAGCGCCGCGCGACAGAAGCGCCACCATTCCATCCGCCTCCATCTGGCCGGCAGCCAGGCGCGTCCGCGCCTGGCCGTCTTCCGGAGCCTCAACCATATCTACGCGCAGGTCATCGACGACTCGGCCGGGATCACCCTGGCCGCCGCCTCGACCGCCGAGAAGGAGCTTCGCGGCTCCAAGTCGACCAAGTCCGAGGAAGCAGCCGTCGTCGGTCGACTCGTCGCCGAGCGGGCCAAGGCCGCCGGTGTCGAGCGCGTGGTCTTCGATCGAGCCGGATTCCGGTACCACGGGCGGATCAAGTCGCTCGCCGATGCCGCCCGCGAAGCCGGCCTCGAGTTCTGATCGGAAGGAGCCACAGTGGCACGGATCGACCCGAATAAGCTCGCGCTCGAGGAGCGCGTCGTCCAGATCAATCGCGTCGCGAAGGTCGTCAAGGGCGGCCGTCGCTTCAGCTTCAGCGCGGTCATCGTCGTCGGTGACGGCGCGGGCCACGTCGGGGTCGGTCTCGGCAAGGCCGGCGAGGTCCCCGAGTCCATCCGCAAGGGTGTCGAGGACGCGAAGAAGAACCTCATCAAGATCCCGATGGTCGGGACGACGATCCCCCACGAGGTCAACACCGAGTTCAGCGCCAGCCGGGTCATGCTGAAGCCGGCGTCGCAGGGCACCGGCGTCATCGCCGGCGGCTCCGTGCGGGCCGTGCTGGAGGCCGCCGGCGTCCGCGACATCCTGTCCAAGACGTACGGGTCGACCAACCCGGTCAACGTCACCAAGGCGACCATCCAGGCCCTGTCCGAGCTCCACTCGGCCGAGGAACTGGGCGCCCGCCGCGGCGTGAAGCTGTACAGCCGGATCTCCGGCCAGCCGGCGCCGGGGACGGAGGTGGTCGATGGCCGCTAAGCTGAAGGTCACCCAGGTCAAGAGCACCATCAGCCACATCGCGCGGAACCGGGCGACCGTCCGCGCGCTGGGCCTGAACGGCATCGGCAGCACGAGCACGATCAACGACAATCCCGCGACCCGTGGGATGGTCCGCCAGGTCCGCTTCCTCGTGACGGTCGAGGAGATCGCCGACGGCGACTCCGGGGAGAAGGCATGAAACTCCACGATCTCCAGCCCGCCGAGGGTTCGCGCAAGGCCCGCATCCGGGTCGGGCGTGGCATCGCGGCCGGCAAGGGCAAGACCGCGGGACGCGGCACGAAGGGCCAGAAGGCCCGCGCCGGCGGCGGCATCCCGGCCTGGTTCGAAGGCGGCCAGACGCCGCTCCACATGCGCATCCCGAAGCTGCGCGGCTTCAAGAACCGCTTCCGCGTCGAGTACGAGGTCGTGAACGTCGGCGCCATCGATGCGCTCGTCGCTCGCGGCGCGTTCGAGCAGGCC
Source organism: uncultured Chloroflexia bacterium (assembly GCA_963738475.1). Classification (GTDB taxonomy): domain Bacteria; phylum Chloroflexota; class Limnocylindria; order Limnocylindrales; family CSP1-4; genus SPCO01. The sequence goes on along the minus strand of CAVTWU010000017.1, from coordinate 23,530 downwards.
GAGGCGCCCGCCAAGAAGGGCGCCAAGCGCGGCGATACGGCCGCGGGCGGCCAGATCACGGTCAACCAGGACATCCTGCGCGCCGTCGGTCTCGTCCGGACCCTCAACAAGCCGCTCAAGATCCTCGGCGCCGGTGAGCTGACCGTCCCGCTGTTCGTCGTGGCCGATGCGTTCACCGCGTCCGCCCGGGCGAAGATCGAGGCGGCCGGTGGTGTCGTCAACGTCCTCGAGATGCCGACCCAGCCGCTCGCCGCCCTCGGCCTCGAGCCGGTGGTGGTCGAGGAGGCCCCGGCCCCGGCGGAGGCCAAGCCGGCCAAGCCGCGCAAGGCCAAGGCCGCCGCGACCGAGACGGCCGACGAGGCCCCCGAGGCCGGGCCGAGGCTGTGGCCGAGACCGAGGCCGAGGCGACCGAGACCGACTCCGAGACCACGGCACCGTCTGACGACCTGAACGCCTGATCCCGTGTTCGACTCGCTGCTGAACGCCTTCCGCGCGCCCGACATCCGGCGGCGCGTCCTCTATGTCCTGGGACTGCTGATCGTCTTCCGGCTGCTGGCCTCCGTGCCGGTCCCGGGCGTCGATCCAGGCCCAGCTCAAGGCGTTCCTCGAAGGCAACCCGTTGTTCGGGTTGCTCGACCTGTTCTCCGGCGGCGGGCTGGCGGCCTTCTCGGTCGTGGCCCTCGGCATGAACCCGTACATCAACGCCTCGATCATCATGCAGCTGATGCAGGGCGTCGTCCCCAGCCTCCAGGCGCTGAGCCGTGAAGGCGAGTACGGCCGGAACAAGATCACCCAGTACACCCGCTACCTGACCGTGCCCGCTGGCCATCCTCCAGGCGTACGGCTTCCTCGCCCTGCTCAACTCGCAGGGCGTCCTGACCGGCGGGTTCGACCTCGCCAGCTTCGAGACCCTGACCCAGATCGCGACGCTGACCGCCGGGGCCATCGCCCTGATGTGGATCGGCGAACTGATCACCGAGCGGGGGATCGGCAACGGCATCAGCTTCATCATCTTCGCCGGCATCGTGAGCCGAGCGCCCAGCGCGGTCGGAGCGTTCATCGCCAGCCCGAACATCGCGACGTTCGTCGCGTTCGCCGTCGTCGCCGTCGCCGCGGTCGGCGTGATCATCTACATCCAGGAAGGCCAGCGCCGGATCCCCATCCAGTACGCCAGCCGCGTCCGCGGCCGGCGGATGTACTCGGGCGGCCAGACCTTCCTGCCGCTGCGGGTCAACCAGGCCGGCGTGATCCCGATCATCTTCGCGGTCAGCATCCTGCTGTTCCCGTCGCAGCTGGCCTCGTACTTCATGAACTCCGAGATCCAGATCGTGTCGACCATCGCGACGGCCGTGTTCAACTTCTTCAACCCGAACTCGCCGTTCTACGTGATCCTGTACTTCCTGCTGACGATGGGCTTCACCTACTTCTACACCGCGTTCACGTTCAAGCCCGACGAGACGGCCGAGCAGCTGCGCAAGAACGGCGGGTTCATCCCGGGCATCCGGCCGGGCCGGCCCACCCAGGACTACCTGGCCCGCGTGGTCACCCGGATCACGTTCGCCGGCGCGCTCTTCCTCGCCATCGTCGCGGTGTCGCCGAACCTGATGTCCATCCTCGTCCCGGAGCTCGGCGCGATCGGCCTGGGCGGCACCAGCCTGCTGATCGTGGTGTCCGTCGTCGTCGAGACGATGAAGCAGATCGAAGCCCAGCTGATGATGCGCAACTACGAAGGCTTCATCCGATGACGCGTGCCGGTACGGCCGCTTCGCGGCCATGGCGCCAGCCCAGGGCGATCGGCGTGCACGTGCGCGCACGCACCTTGAGGTGCGTGCGCGTGCGCGCGCATGGCGGCCACGAAGGCATGGGCTTCGCCAGGACCGCGATGACCGTGATCGTCCTGCTTGGGGCCCCGGGGGCCGGCAAGGGGACGCAGGCGGCTCTGCTGACGGAGCGGCTCGGCATCCCGCATGTCGCCACCGGCGACCTGTTCCGGGCCGCCGTCCGCGACGGGTCGCCGATCGGGCTCGAGGCGCGCCGCCACATGGAGCGCGGCCAGCTGGTCCCTGACGAGATCACCATCGGCATGCTCCTGGCCCGACTCGAGGCCCCGGATGCCGTCGACGGCGCGATCCTCGACGGGTTCCCGCGCAATCGGCCCGCAGGCCGAGGCCCTCGACGCGGCGCTGGCCGGCCGGTCCAGCCGGGTCGACCTGGCCATCCATGTCGATGTCCCGCTCGACGAGCTGGTCCGGCGCCTGTCCGGTCGCTGGATCTGCCGCGACGCCGGCCACGTCTACCACGAGCAGTCCAACCCGCCGCGCGTCGCCGGACAGTGCGACCTGGACGGTTCGCCGCTCATCCAGCGCGACGACGACCGGCCGGACACGATCCGGGCCCGGTTGACCGGCCAGCTCGACAGCCTGGCCCAGGTGGTCGACCACTATCGCGAGACCGGCGTGCTGCGGACGATCGACGGCCTGCAGTCCATCGATGCGGTCACCGCCGACCCTGATCGACGACGCTGGCCGAGCTCCCGGCGGGGGAGGCCTGATCGTGGTCACCCGCAAGTCGCGCGCCGAGATCGAGCGCATGCGCAAGGCCGGCCGGATCGTCGCCGAGGTCCTCGACCTGATCGGCGCCGAGCTCGCGCCCGGCGTCTCGACGGCGCACCTCGACGAGCTGGCCGAGGCGCACATCCGCCGGTCCGGCGCGATCCCGTCGTTCAAGGACTATCCGGGCGCCAACCCGCGCCGTCCGTTCCCCGCCAGCGTGTGCATCTCCATCGACCAGGAGATCGTCCACGGCATCCCCGGCGAGCGGACGCATCAAGGACGGGCCAGATCGTGTCGGTCGACGCCGGCGCCATCCTCGACGGCTGGCATGGCGATGCGCGCCCGGACGTTCTTCGTCGGCGACCCGCCGCCGGCCGATCCGCGACCTGATCGAGGCCACCGAGGCGGCGATGCTGGCCGGCATCGCCGCGGCCGTGCCCGGCAACCACATCGAGGACATCTCCGCGGCGCGTCGAGGATGTCGCCCTGCCGTTCGGGTTCGGCATCATCCGCCAGTTCGTCGGCCACGGCATCGGGACCGAGATGCACGAGGAGCCGCAGGTCCCCAACTACCGCACGGGCCGGCCCGGCCGCAAGCTCGAGCCCGGCCTGTGCCTGGCCATCGAGCCGATGTTCACGCTCGGCCGCCACGAGGCGTTCCTCGCGCCGGACGACTGGACCATCGTCACCCGCGACGGGTCGCTGGCCGCCCACTTCGAGAACACCATCGCCATCACCGAGTCCGGCCCGCAGATCCTGACCGGCCCTGTGAGGGTCCGACGGTTGCCGGGATGGCCCGACTTTGATACGCTACGCGTTCGTGTGTCGGCCCGTGCGGGCCGGCACTGCGCGTGAGAAAGGGAAGCACGAACACCTGTGGCCAAGAAGGACGCGATCGAAGTCGAGGGAACGGTCATCGAGCCGCTCCCGAACACCATGTTCGCGGTCGAACTGGAGAACGGCCATCGGGTGCTCGCCCACATCAGCGGCAAGCTGCGGATGAACTTCATCCGGATCCTGCCCGGCGACCGTGTCCGCGTGGAGCTGTCGCCGTACGACCTGACACGCGGACGAATCACCTACCGACTCAAGTAGCCGACCCACGGCCACACGACACACGATCGAGGATCCGTTGAAAGTCAGAGCTTCCGTCAAGGCGCGCTGCGACAACTGCAAGGTCATCCGTCGCCACGGCACCGTGATGGTCATCTGCACCAATCCCAAGCACAAGCAGCGGCAGGGGTAACCGATGGCACGAATCGCAGGCGTCGACATCCCGCGCGAGAAGCGCGTCGAGATCGCCCTCACCTACGTCTTCGGGATCGGTCTGCCCACCAGCCAGAAGATCCTCGCCCAGACCAACATCAACCCGGACACCCGGGTGCGCGACCTCACCGAGGAGCAGGTCAATCGGCTTCGAGAGCTGATCGACCGCCGCTACAAGGTGGAAGGCGACCTGCGTCGCGAGGTCGCCCTCAACATCAAGCGTCTCACCGAGATCGGCTCGTACCGCGGCCTGCGTCATCGACGCAACCTCCCGGTCCGTGGTCAGCGGACGAAGACCAACGCTCGCCAGCGGCGCGGACCGAAGAAGACGGTCGGCGTGCGGCGCAAGAAGTGACGAGGGACTGACCAGGCATGGCGGAACGCAAGAAGGTCGTCAAGCAGCGTCGGCGTGAGAAGAAGAACGTCCCCCAGGGGCACGTTCACATCCAGGCCACGTTCAACAACACGATCATCACCATCACGGATCTCAACGGGGCGGTCATCAGCTGGGGCTCCGCCGGCGTCGCCGGCTTCAAGGGCTCCCGCAAGAGCACCCCGTACGCCGCCGCGCTGTCGGCCGATGGCGCCGCGAAGCGGGCCATGGAGCACGGCATGCGCCAGGTCGAGGTCTACGTGAAGGGCCCCGGCGCCGGTCGCGAGCAGGCCATCCGGTCGCTCCAGACCGCCGGCCTCGAGGTCAGCGCCATCACCGATGTCACCCCGATCCCGCATAACGGCTGCCGCCCGCCCAAGCGGCGCCGAGTCTAGGAACGCAGAGGACCCATGGCCCGTTACACCGAATCCGTCTGCCGCCTCTGCCGGCGGGAGGGCGCCAAGCTCTTCCTGAAGGGCACGCGCTGCTATACCAAGAAGTGCTCGTTCGAGCGCCGGCCCACCCCGCCCGGTCAGCACGGCGTCCGCCGTCGCAAGGTCGGCGAGTACGGCCTGCAGCTGCGCGAGAAGCAGAAGGTCCGCCGCACGTACGGCGTCCTCGAGCGCCAGTTCCGCAACTACTTCGTCGACGCGGAGAACCGTCCCGGCGTGACCGGCGAGAACCTCCTGCGCTCGCTCGAGCTTCGGCTGGACAACGTCGTCTACCGGATGGGCCTCGCGACGTCGCGCGCCCAGGCCCGCCAGCTCGTCAACCACGGCCACTTCTCGGTCAACGGACGGCCCACCAACGTGTCGTCGTTCCAGACCCGCCCCGGCGACAAGATCGAGGTCCGCGAGACGCATCGCGCTCGCGAGCCGTTCAAGATCGCCAAGGAGACGCTCCGCAACCACCAGGCGCCGGAGTGGCTCACCATCGATGCCGCGAACCTCGCCGGTTCCGTGGTCACCCCGCCCAGCCGCGACCAGATGCCGCTCGATCTCAACGAGCAGCTCGTGGTCGAGTACTACTCGAGGTAACCCGCCCTCATGATCGAACTCGAGACCCCGCAGATCGAGCCCGTCGAGGAAGTCGGCACGTACGCCAAGTACGAAGCCGGCCCCCTGCAGGCCGGCTACGGCGTGACCCTGGGCAACGCCCTCCGCCGGGTCCTGCTCTCCTCGCTGGAGGGCGCGGCCGTCACCAGCATCCAGATCCGCGACATCTACCAGGAGTTCTCGACGATCCCGGGCGTCAAGGAAGACGTCACCCAGATCGTCCTGAACGTCAAGAAGCTGCGGCTCAAGAGCTACGCCGGCCACCCCGTCCCGCTCCGCCTCATCAAGAGCGGCGCCGGTGCGGTGACCGCGGCGGACATCGCCGAGTCGGCCGACGTCGAGATCGTCAACCCGGACCTCGTCCTGATGACGCTCGACACCGATGACGTGACCATCGAGATGGACCTGACCGTCGAGCGCGGCGTGGGCTACCTGGGCGCCGAGCGCGCCGAGGCGCTGCCGATCGGCGTCATCGCCGTCGACGCGATCTTCACCCCGGTCCGCAAGGTCAACTACCAGGTCGAGAGCATGCGAGTCGGTCAGATGACCAACTTCGACAAGCTCACGATCGAGATCGAGACCGACGGCACGATCAGCCCGGAGGAGGCGCTCAGCCGCTCCGCCGAGATCCTGGTCAACCAGTTCCGCCCGTTCGTCACGATCGGCATGGCCGCCGTCCCCGCCTCGGCCGCCCCCGGCGCCGCGGCCATCCCGGCCAACATGCTGGACATGCCGATCGAGGAGCTCGACCTGCCGATGCGGGCGTACAACTCGCTCAAGCGCAACAACATCGTCAAGGTCGGCCAGCTGCTCCAGCTGAAGGACGACGATCTGCTGCGGATGCGCAACTTCGGCAAGAAGTCGCTCGACGAGATGAAGGAACGCCTGCGCATGCGCGGCTTCATCATCCCGGACTCGGAGACCGACGGCCTCGACGACGTCGAGGACGACGCGCCGTTCGACGACGAGGCGGAGGGCTGACCCGTGTCCTCCCATCGCATCGGCGGACGCAAGCTCAGCCGCAAGCAGGGCCCGCGGCTCGCGCTGTACAAGAACCTGACGGTCTCCGTGCTTCGCTACGAGCGGGTCAAGACGACCGAGGCGAAGGCCAAGGAGATCAGCAGCCGCGTCGAGAAGATGATCACGCTGGCCAAGAAGGGCGACCTCGCCGCGCGACGGTCGGTCGTCTCCCAGTTCCCGAACGAGCCCCTGGTCGTGACCAAGCTGTTCGATGAGATCGCACCCAAATACGCCGACCGGACATCCGGCTACACCCGGATCGTCAAGCTCGGACAGCGCCGCGGAGACGCGGCCGAGATCGTCCAGATCGAGCTCGTCTGAGCTGATCGGGATAGACGCCCGAGAGGGCGGACCCGTGCGCTACCGCGCGCGGGTGGAATATGACGGCACGGACTTCGCCGGCTTCCAGGCCCAGCCTGGTCGTCGGACGGTCCAGGGGATCCTGGAGACCACGCTCGCCAGTCTCGGCAACGGGACGACGTCCAAGGTCGACGGGGCCGGCCGAACGGACGCCGGAGTGCACGCCACAGGACAGGTCATCGCCTTCTCCTGGGACGGGCGCCTGGAGGCGGAGGAACTGGGACGGGCGCTCGATGCGCTGCTCCCCAGGGACATCGCCATCCGGGACCTGCGGTCGGTCCAGCCGGGCTGGAACCCCCGCTATGCGGCGCGATACCGGGAGTATCGCTACACCGTCTGGAACGGGCCGCGCAGCCCGCTCGCCGAGCGCCAGTCGCTCGGGGTGCGAGCCCCGCTTGATACCGCCGCGATGGAGCGGGCCGGGTCGGTCTTCATCGGCCGACACGACTTCAGCGCCTTCGGGGCAACGGACCGCTCGCCGGTCCGGACCGTCATCGCGGTCCGGGTCAGGAGGAAGGGCCAGCTCGTGACGATCGACGTCCGGGCCGACTCGTTCCTTCGTGGGATGGTCCGGCGCATCGTGGCCGCCCTGCTGCAGGTCGGTCTCGGACAGACGGATATCGATACGGTCCGCTCGGCACTCGCCGGGGACGGACCGGCCCTCGACGGGGCGGCCGCCCCGGCCAAGGGGCTCTGCCTCCGGCACGTGGCCCTCGGGCGACGACCGGAACGAACGAACGGAGAACACGAGCAACGATGAACGCGAAGACCTACTCGGTCCGTGAAGGCGAGATCGAGCGACGCTGGTACGTCGTCGACGCGACGGACGAGACGCTCGGCCGCCTTGCCTCGCGCATCGCGCCTGTCCTCGAGGGCAAGCACAAGCCGCTCTACCAGCCGAACCTGGACTCGGGCGACCACGTCATCGTGCTCAACGCCGTCGCAAGATCGCGGTCACCCGCGACAAGCTCGAATCCAAGCTCTACTGCCGCCACAGCGGGTATCCCGCCGGCTTCAAGCAGGAGACCCTGGGTCACCTGCTGGCCCGCCGCCCGGAGGAAGTCATCCGACGCGCGGTCAAGGGCATGCTTCCGCACAATCGCCTCGGGACGCAGCAGCTGCGCAAGCTGAAGGTCTACCCGGGCTCCGATCATCCGCATCAGGCTCAGCAGCCTGAGCCGCTCGCCTGACGAGGAGCATCACCAGCATGTCCACCACCGCCTTCTACTCCGGCACCGGTCGTCGCAAGACGGCCATCGCCCGCGTCCGGCTCCTGCCGGGTGAGGGTGAGATCGTGGTCAACGGTCGCAGCCTGGACGAGCACTTCGGCAATGCCGTGAGCGAGACCGACCTGCGCATGCCGTTCCGCGTCACCGGCACCGAAGGCCGCTTCAACGCGATGATCAAGGTCGAGGGCGGCGGCGTCACCGGCCAGGCCGGCGCGATCCGCCACGGCATCGCTCGAGCCCTGCTCGAGGTGGACCCCGAGGCCAATCGCCTCCCGCTCCGCCAGGCCGGCTTCCTCACCCGCGATCCGCGCATGAAGGAACGCAAGAAGTACGGGCTCAAGCGAGCCCGGAAGGCGCCGCAGTACACCAAGCGCTAACCTGGGCGCGCGTCCGGGGCCGCCCATGCGTGCGTTGCTCGGCTGCGCGCTCGCTCGCTCACGCACCTTGGGGTGCGCTCGCTCCGTGCTTGCCGGCGCCTTCGCCTGAACGGCCCGGGCACGCGCTACGCAAGACCGCCGCTTCGCAGGACTCGCACCGCGCGGACGTCACCGCGTAGAGTTCGCGCATGACGGCATCGGGGTCTTTGGTCGGGCGGGATCTGCTGAGCGTGGCGGATCTGTCGGCGGCCGAGGTCGGGCAGGTCTTCGCGACGGCGACGACGCTCAAGGCGGAGTACCGGGCCCATCGGCGGCATGCGCAGCCGCCGCTCGTCGGGCGGACGCTGGCGATGCTGTTCCAGAAGCCCAGCCTGCGGACGCGGGTCACGTTCGATGCCGGGATGGCCCAGCTCGGCGGGAACGCCATCTACCTGACCAACGACACGGTCCTGGGTGCCCGCGAGAGCGTCCGCGACGTCGCCCGCAACCTCGAGCGGTTCGTGGATGCGATCGTCGCCCGGACCGGGCCGCACGAGGTCGTCACGGAGCTGGCGGCCCAGGCGAGCATCCCGGTCATCAACGGCCTGACCCTGCGTGAGCACCCATGCCAGGCCCTGGCCGACGTCTTCACCATCGGGGAGCACCTGGGCGACCTGGCCGGGGTCTCGGTCGCGTTCGTGGGCGACGGCAACAACGTCTACCACTCGCTGGCGCTGCTCGGTGCGGCGCTCGGGATGGAGATCCGGCTGGCCCATCCGCCGGGCTACGCCCCGAACGAGCGGATCGTGGCCCGGGCCGCAGGAGCTCGCGGCCGAGACCGGCGGCCGGCTGGTCTTCGGGACGGACCCGTACGAGATCGTCCGCGGCGCCGCCATCGTCTACACGGACGCCTGGACGAGCATGGGCCAGGAGGCCGAGGCGGAGGAACGCCGCGACGCGTTCGCCGGCTACCAGGTGGACGACGCCCTGATGGATGCCGCCGGACCCGACGCGATGGCGATGCACTGCCTGCCGGCCCACCGCGGCGAGGAGATCACCTCGGAGGTCATGGACGGCCCGCGCAGCCTCATCTTCGACCAGTCCGAGAACCGGCTCCATGTCCAGAAGGCGCTGCTCGTCGAGCTGCTCGGCAGCCTGGACTCGACGACGTGAGCGACGCCCTGTACGAGCGCTACAAGGACGCCCTTCGGCGCGGCCACGTCGCCGCGCTGCGCGGTCGCCCCGAGGAGGCGCTCAGCGCCTACCGCGAGGCCGTCGAGATCGCGCCGGAGCGAGCCCTGCCGTACACGAGTCTCGGCGGGGTCCTGGCCAAGTCCGCCCGCTACGACGAAGCCGTGGCCGCCTACGACCACGCGCTCGCCCGGGCGCCACGGGACGAGGCGGCGCTGCGCGGCCGAGCGGACGCCCTCGTCGGCCGCGGGCCGGCCGGTGGATGCGGCCGAGACCCTGGACCGCCTGTCGCGCCTGCTCGATGAGGACGGGCCGGCTCGCCGATGCCTGCGATGCCGCCCGTGAGGGCCTGGAGCTGGCCGAGTCGCGCGACCGACGCGCCGATGTCGAAGCGTTCGCTCGGCGCCTGCGCAGCGAAGGCCGGGACATGGCGTCCACGCTCGCCCTTGGACGCGCGCTCGAGATCCTGCGCGAGCCGGCGTCCCGCCCGCGGACGGTCACGACGGCCGGCGTGGGACCCGACGCCGCCGGGTCGGACGCGCAGGCGCCGGTCCGGCCCGGTCCGCCCAGCCCGCCCATCCGAGCGGCTCGCTCCGATCGCGAGGACCTGCTCGTCGCCGCCGAAGCGGCCATCGACTCGCGGCGACCTCGATGCGGTCCGGACCACGGCCCTGGCGGCGTCGGCCGCCCAGCGACGGGACGGCCTGCTGGAGCGCCGCCCTCGACACGTGCTACCTGGCCCTCGCGATCGCCCCGTCCGACCCGGCCATCCACCTGGCCCTCGCCGGGCTCTACCTGGACCGCGGCTGGCGGGTGTCCGCCGTCGACAAGATCATCCTGCTCGGCCGGCTCGCCGACCTGACCGACGACGAGGCGACCCACGACCGGCTCGCGATCCTCGTCGCCGAGCGGCTTGAGCGACGAGCCGCGCCTGGCCGCCCGGTACGGATGAACGTCGCCGTCTGACCGTCGGGGGGTCCCGGGCCGCCCGCGGGGCGATGCTACACTCGGAGGCGATGCCGGAGCTCCTGCGCTCGATCCTGGAACAGGTGCGCCTGACCACGGTCCTCGATATCGGACTCACCGCGCTCCTGATCTACTGGCTGTTCAGCCTGATCCGGGGTACCCGCGCGGTCCGTCTCGTCATCGGCGTCAGCGTCCTGTTCATCGTCTACGTCCTCGCGGTCGCCCTGGACCTGCGCCTGCTGACCCGGATCCTCGAGGCGGGCGCCGTCGTCGGCCTGTTCGCCCTCGTCGTCGTGTTCCAGCCGGAGTTGCGGCGGGCGCTCGAGCGCATCGGGCGCGTCGGTTCGTTCGGCTGGCTCCTGTCGCCGGCGGAGTCGCGGGCCGTCGGCCACGTCGCCGCGGAGGTCGCCAAGGCCGCCGCCGGCCTGTCGGCGGACGGCCACGGTGCGCTCATCGTGCTCGAGCGTGAGACCGGCCTCGAGGAGGTCGCCGAGACGGGCGTCATGATCCACGGCGACGTCTCCGCCGACCTCCTGCGGACCATCTTCGCCCCGCGGACCGCGCTCCATGACGGGGCGGTCGTCATCCGGGGCGAGACGATCGTGGCCGCCGGCGCGACGCTGCCGCTGGCCGACACGACCGTCCACACGGAACGGTTCGGGACGCGCCATCGGGCGGCCCTCGGCATCGCCGAGCAGACCGACGCCGTCGTCATCGTCGTGTCCGAGGAGAACGGCCAGATCAGCCTCGTCGAGCGGACCCGGATCGTGCGCAACCTCAACGAGCCACAGCTCGCCCGGGCGATCCGGACGATGCTGGACCCGAACCACGGTCGTCGGTCCGCGTTCGTCTGGCGACCGGGCGGCGACACCACCGGGACGGCCGGCCGGTCGCCCCGCCTGCGCGACCTCGGACGCTCCGGGACGCGTGGGACGCCACCGGTCGAGCCGACTCCGGCGCGCCCACCTGCCGACGACGCACCCGTGACCGAGGCCCCGAGTCCGGCCGACGACGATTCGGCCGCCGCGGCCGTGGTCCAGGCGTTGCCTTGAGCCGCTTCATCGGCGTCATCGTCCACAACTGGCCGCTCAAGCTCGCCGCGACGGGTCTGGCCGTCCTCCTGTATGGCGGCGTCGTGCTGTCCCAGAACACGCAGACGTATCAGCGGCGCCATCCCGGTCGAGATCGTCGGCAAGCCGCCCGGCACCGTGCTGCTGTCAGCAGCCGCCGCCGGTGACCCAGGTGCGCTACTTCGCCCCGCCGGATATCAGCCCGGTGACCGGGACGTTCATCGCGTCGGTCGACCTGTCCGGCGTGGACCCGAAGGCCGGCACCACCAGCGTGCCGGTCACCGTCCGATCCGTCGATCCGCGCATCAGCGTGCTCGGCAGCGAGCCGGCGTTCGTCAGCATCCGCCTCGAGGAGGTCACCTCCAAGACGGTGCCCGTGAAGGTGGCGCTCGGACCGCTGGCGCCCGGCATCGACCTGGGCGAGACGACCATCGAACCGATCCTCGGTCCTCGTCACGGGGCCGGCGTCGGCCGTGGCCGAGGTCACGTCCGTCCGGGCCGACGTCGCGATCGATCCGCAGGGCCTCGACTTCGACGCCGACGTGCCGCTCATCCCGGTCGATGGCGTGGGCAATGCCGTCCGGCCGATCGAGGTCTCGCCGGCCACGGCGCGCGTGACCATCCCGGTCTTCACCGACCGCCAGAGTCGCTCCGCTGCCCGTGGCGCCGGTCGTCATCGGGACGCCGGCGGCCGGCTTCGAGATCGCGTCCATCACGGTCGATCCGGCCGTCGTCACCGTCGAAGGCGACGCCGACCAGCTGGCCGAACTGACCAAGCTCGATACGGAGGCCGGTGTCGGTCGCCGGGGCCTCGTCCGACGTCACGACGCCCATCGAGCTCGATGTCCCGACCGGTGTCGTGCCGCTCGGGTCCGACACCGTCGTGCGTGACCGTCACCCTGCGACCGGTGACCGCGACCCGGACGTTCGATGCCGGGATCCGCCTCATCGGGACGGCACCCGGGCCTCACCTACAGCCTGTCGACCGATCGGGTCCTGCTCACGATCGGTGGCTCCACGGCCGACCTGGACCGCCTGTCCGGGGCGACCATCCTGGCCGACCTCGATGTCTCCGGGCTGCTCGCCGGCGCGACCGCCGACCTGCCCGTCACCGTGGCCCTGCCGACGGGCCTGACCCTCGTCACATCAAGCCCGCCCACCGTGACCGTCGTGGTCGCGGCGCCGGCTGCCAGCGGGGCCTCACCGGCTCCCAGTGGAGGCTGAACCCACGTGCCCAGACTGTTCGGGACGGATGGCATCCGCGGTATCGCCAACGTCGACCTGAAGCCGACCGCTGGCCTACGCCCTCGGACGGGCCACCGCCCATCACCTCGGCGCGGGCGGCGGCGCGATCGTCGTCGGCCAGGACACCCGCCGCTCCGGCGACATGTTCGTGGCCGCCATCGCGGCCGGGGCGACCAGCCTCGGCGTGGACGTCCACCAGGTCGGCGTGGTCCCGACGCCCGCCCTCGCCTTCCTCGCCGGCCGCGGCTCGTTCGCCGGCGGGATCATGGTCTCGGCCTCGCACAACCCGGCCGACGACAACGGCCTCAAGGTCCTCGACGGTCGCGGGCTCAAGCTCGACGACGGGGTCGAGGACCAGCTCGAGACGCTCATCTGGGGCGCGGACGAGCTGGTCGGGGTCGGCAACGCCCGTCTCGGCCGGGTCGTCGACGCGCACGGCCTGGTCGACGAGTACCGGGCGCACCGCCTGGGCCTGGCCGAGGGCATCCCGGCGGGCGGCCTCAAGGTCGTCCTCGATGGCGCGAACGGCTCGGGCTCGACGCTCGGGCCGGGCATCCTCGCCGCGACCGGGGCGGCGGTGGAGGTCATCCATGCCGACCCGGACGGGATCAACATCAATGTCCGCTGCGGCGCGACCGACCCGGCGTCCCTGGCCGAGGCCGTCGTCCGGCACGGGGCGGACGTCGGGTTCGCGCTCGACGGCGACGCGGACCGGCTCATCGCGGTCGACTCGACCGGCCGGATCGTGGACGGCGACCAGGTCCTCGGCATCCTCGCCCTGGACCGGCTCGCTCGCGGCGCCCTGCCGGGCGGCGGCCTGGTCGTGTCGGTCCTGTCGAACGGCGGCCTGCAGTCCGCGGTCGAGGAGGCCGGCGGCCAGGTCGTCCGGACGCCGGTCGGCGACAAGTACATCCTCGAGGGGATGCAGGTGTCCGGCGCGACCCTGGGCGGCGAGAAGAGCGGCCACGTCATCATCCTCGAGCACACGACCTCGGGCGACGGCATCGTCACCGCGCTGGAGGTGCTGCGGGTCATGTGCGCTCGCCGCGAGTCCCTCGCGGCCCTGGCCGAGGCGATCCCGATGCTGCCGCAGCAACAGCGCGCGGTGAAGGCGCGCCACAAGGACCAGTGGGAGGGCGATCGGATGCTCGGCGCGGCCATCGCCGCGGCCCGCGACCGGCTCGGGCCGGGTGGCCGCATCCTCGTCCGGCCGTCCGGCACGGAGCCCGCGCTGCGGATCATGGTCGAGGGCGCGGACGCACCACTTGTCGCCGAACTGGCCGACTCGCTCGCGACTTTGGCGGGAGAGCGTCTAGACTAGCCTCGGTGCCCATCCCATCGGAGTCACCACGACCTGCCCGCAGGGAGCGGACGGGCACGAGCGGAGGGGCAGACCCCATGTGCGGCATCGTCGGTTATACGGGTCCCCGCGAGGCGGGTCCGATCCTCATCGAAGGCCTTCGTCGGCTCGAGTACCGCGGCTACGACTCGGCGGGCATCGCCCTGGTCGATGACTCCGGCGATCTCTTCGTCGAGAAGCGGGCCGGCAAGCTCGCCAACCTGCAGACGGCCATCGCCGACCGGACGCCCCATGCGGCGATCGGGCTCGCCCACACGCGCTGGGCGACCCACGGCCGGCCGAACGACCTCAACGCCCATCCGCACCAGGACTGCACCGGCGAGATCACCGTCATCCACAACGGGATCATCGAGAACTTCCGCGAGCTGCGCGACGGCCTGGAGGCCCGCGGCCACACGCTGACGTCCGAGACGGACACCGAGGCGATCGCCCACCTCATCGAAGAGGCCTACGACGGCGACCTGGCCGACGCCCTGCGTCACGCCCTGCGCCAGACCGAGGGCGCCTACGCCATCGTCGCCGATGCACCGCGGCGAGGGCGATCGCCTGGTCGGGGCCCGCCACAACGTGCCGCTCGTCGTGGGCCTGGCGGACGGGGAGAGCTTCCTGGCCTCGGACGTGGCCGCGATCCTCGCCCACACGGACCGGATCGTGTTCCTCGAGGACGGCGACGTCGCCGACCTGCGCCCGTGGGGCGTCTCGATCACCGACGTGGACGGCCTGCCGCTCGAGCGCGACGGTGACCGTCATCGACTGGTCGCCCGAGGCCGCCGAGAAGGGCGGCTACGAGCACTTCATGCTCAAGGAGATCTTCGAGCAGCCCGAGTCGCTCGCCCAGGCCATCACCGGCCGGGTCGACCCGCGAGACCGGATCAACGTCGAGGAACTGGCCGGGCTCGAGGACGATCCTGCGCGACGGTCGACCGGGTCGAGCTGGTCGCCTGCGGCAGCGCCCACTACGCGTCGCTCATCGGCGCGTCCGCGATCCAGGACTGGACCGGCCTGCCGGCGCGGGCGAACGTCGGCTCCGAGTTCCGCTACGCGCCGCCGCCGCTCGACGAGCGCACGCTGATCATCGCGGTCACCCAGTCCGGCGAGACGGCCGACACGATCGCGCCGGTCCGACTGGCCCGCGCCCGCGGCTGCCCGGTCATCGCGGTGACGAACACCGTCGGCTCGGCCATCACCCGCGAATTCGGATGCGGTCCTGTTCCTGCAGGCCGGCCCGGAGATCGCGGTCGCCGCCTCGAAGACGTTCGTGACCCAGGTCACGACGCTGGTCGTCCTGGCCGCCGCCATCGCCAAGATCCGCGGCGCCCTGTCCGAGGAGCGGCGAGCTGGAGCTGGGGGCCGCCCTGCGCGCCCTGCCGGCCGCCGCCGCCCGGACGCTGGAGAACGCCGCCGGCGGCTCCGAGGCCCTGGCCCGCCGCTACGTGAACTCGCGCGGCTTCATGTTCATCGGGCGTGGGTCCAGCTACCCGGCCGCCCTCGAGGGCGCGCTCAAGCTCAAGGAAGTCAGCTACGTCCACGCCGAGGGCTACGCGGCCGGCGAGCTGAAGCACGGACCGATCTCGCTGCTGGACGCCGAGTGCCCGCTCGTGGCGGTCGCCACGCGCTCGTCGGTCTACGACAAGCTCATCAGCAACGTCATGGAGGGCCGCGCCCGCGACGCGCGGGTCATCGCCGTGGCGACCGAGGGCGACCCGCAGATCCATCGCTTCGCCGACGACGTCATCTTCGTGCCGGATACCGACGAGGCCCTGTCGCCGGTCCTGGCGATCATCCCGCTCCAGCTGTTCGCCTACCACATGGCGGTCGCCCGGGGCACGGACGTCGACCAGCCGCGCAACCTCGCGAAGTCCGTCACGGTCGAGTAGGGGATGGCCGACGCGGGTCCATCCGGCGAGGTGTCGCTCCCGCCCGGGCTCGTCCCGCCCGGGACCACGGAACTGGGCATCGACATCATCAAGGTGGACCGGATCCGCGGCTCGATCGAGAAGTTCGGCGAGCGCTTCTCGAACCGCGTCCTGACCCCCAACGAGCGGCGCTACGTGCGCGACCGGCCCGAGACGTTCGCCGGCCGGTGGGCCGCCAAGGAAGCCGTCAGCAAGGTGCTCGGCCTGGGCGTGCGCGGGATCGGCTGGAAGGAGATCGAGGTCGTGCGGCTGCCCACCGGCCAGCCGTCCGTCCAGCTCCACGGCCGAGCCGCGGCCCGCGCCGAGCAGCTCGGGATGGGCCGGATCGCGCTGTCGATCACGCCACGAGTCGGACTACGCGGTGGCGATCGCGTTCGGGGTCCGCACGACCGGCGGCCGGTACGTCTTCCCGCTCGACATCGAGGAGCGGATCGACGACCGCGAGCGCAAGATCCTGGCCCGCCTGGAGCGCCTGCAGGCCGCCGCACAGGCGGCGCGCGAGCGACCCGGCGAAGGCCTGATGGCCGGCAAGGGACCGGTCGGGTTCGGACGGCGCGACGACGCCGGCGCGTCCCAGACGGCCCCGAGGCGGAGGCGCCGTTCCCGGAGGGTGCCACGAAGCTCGACGACGCGATCGCGGCCGGGCTGCTCCCCGAGCGCCCGGCACGGGGCCACAAGGGCTCGTTCGGGAAGCTGCTGATCATCGCGGGCTCGCTCGATTACGCCGGCGCCGCCCTGCTCGTGGCCGCGCCGCCGGCCGGGCCGGGGCCGGGCTGGTCACGCTGGCCGTGCCGGAGTCGCTCCAGCCGATGTTCGCGGCCAAGGTCGTCGAGGCCACGACGATGGCGCTGCCCGAGGACGATGTCGAGGAACTCGACCCGGAGCCGTCGTTCGCGCGCATCCTGGACCACGAACACGACGCGATCGTCATCGGGCCCGGCCTGCGGCCCGGCCTCGCCACCGCCGAGCTCGTCCGGCGCCTCATCGTCGCCGACGAGCCGGACCCGGCGCCGATCGTGCTCGACGCCGAGGCGCTCCGGTCGCTCGCCACGATGGACGACTGGTGGGACGGCGAGCGCCGGCCGGCGGTCCTGACGCCGCACGCCGGCGAGTTCGCCCGGCTGCGGGCGGGCAGCGGCCGCGATCCGGACGCGGACGGCGACCTCGCCGCCGACGACGACGCGCGCGTCGCCGCCGTCCGCGATGCCGCGCGAGCTGGCGCCAGTGCGTCGTGCTGAAGGGCGCCCGGACCGTCATCGCGACCCCGGACGGCGAGGTCGCCATCGCCCCGTTCGAGAACCCGGCACTCGCCAGTGGCGGGACCGGCGACGTCCTGGCCGGGGCGATCGGTCGCTGCTGGCCCAGGGCCTCGCGCCGTTCGATGCGGCCCGGCTGGGCGTCTACCTCCACGGCCTGGCAGGCGATGCGGCCCGGGAGCGCCTGGGCGATGCCGGCGTCCTCGCCTCGGACCTGCCCGACGGGCTCGCGATCGCCCGGAAGCGCCTCGCGGCCATCGCCGAGCGCAAGGCGGCCGGCAAGCGACTCGGGTTCGCGCGCCGCGCCCGGGCGACGAGCCGGCTTGACCGCCATCGAGGACCGCCTGGCGGCCGCCGGCCTGCCGTCCCTGCCGCGGATGGCGTGGCTGGAGATCGACCTCGAGCGCCATCGTCGACAACCTGCGCCTCCTGCGCGGCCTGGCCGGCCGGACGTGCCGGTCCACCCGGTCGTGAAGGCCGACGCCTACGGCCACGGCGCCGTCCCGGTCGCGGCCGCGCTGGTCCGAGCCGGCGTGGACGGCCTGTGCGTCGCGACGCTGGACGAAGGGCTCGCGCTGCGTGCCGGCGGCATCGACGGCCCGATCCACGTCCTCTATCCGATCCCGGCCGGCGGGGTGGGGGATGCGGCGACGGCGCGCCTGTCGGTGACCGTCGGCGATCGCGCTCGGAGGAGCGCCTGCTCGACGCCGTCGGGCGGCTGCCGCCCGGCCTGCCGCCCCTCGCGGTCCAGGTCGAGGTGGAGACGGGCCTCGGGCGTGGCGGCATCGACGTCGCCGAGCTCGGCGCCGCCCTGGTCCGGCTACGGGACGCGGACGGCGTCGTGCCGTCGGCCCTGTGGACCCACCTGCAGGCGCCCGAGGACCCGGACGCTACCGCGATCCAGCTCGCCCGGTTCGACGAGGCCTCGCGGATCCTGGCCGCGTCCGGCCTGGCGATGCCTCGCCACGTGTCGGCGAGCGCCGGCGTCCTGACCGGGATCGTGCCGGCGTACGAGGGCTTCCGGCCGGGCCTGGCCATCTACGGCCTGGTCCCCGACGAGCTGGACCCGGCCTCGGCCGGCGCGCGCGCCGGGGCCGGCCTCCGACCCGCCCTGTCCCTCCACGCTCGCCCGGTCCGGGTGGCCGACCTGCCGGCCGGCTGGGGCATCAGCTACGGCCCGGCCTTCCGCACCGAGCGACCGAGCCGGATCGCGACGCTGCCGTTCGGCTACGGCGACGGCTGGTCCAGCTCGCTCTCGAACCGGGCCGAGGCGCTCGTCCGCGGCGTGCGCGTCCCGATCGTCGGCCGGGTCGCGATGGACGCGGTCATGGTCGACGTGACCGACGTGCCCGGCCCACCCGTGGACACCGCCGACGCCTTCGTCCTGATCGGCCGGCAGGGCGACGAGGCCATCACCGTCGGCGGATGTGGCGCAGCTGCGCAACACGAATGCCTGGGAAGTCGTGACCTCGATGGCTCGGCGGTTACCACGGGTGTACCATGCCGAGTCCGGACCTTTGGGTCTGCGGACACTCATCGGATGACGAGGGCGAGTTGGCTCGGATCGAGCTCTGGAACGGCGATATCTGCGACCTCGAGGTCGACGCCATCGTGAATGCCGCCAACCTGTCGCTGTGGATGGCGACGGGCGTCGGCGGGGCGATCAAGCGGGCCGGCGGCGACGCGATCGAGTTCGCCGCCGTGCGCCAGGCGCCCGTCCCGCTCGGTGGCGCCGATCGTGACGCCGGCCGGGACCTGGCCGCCAAGGCGGTCATCCACGCCGTCTCGCTCGACCGCGACCGCCGCACCAGTGCGCCGACCATCGCGCTGGCCGTCCGCTCGGCGATGGCTCGCGCCCGGGAGATCGGCGCTCGAAGCGTCGCGTTCCCGGCCCTCGGGACCGGCGTCGGCGGATTCCCACTGGACGAGGCGGCGCGGATCACGGTCGAGACCGTCCGCGACGAGCTGCGCACTCGCCGACCATCGAGCATGTCATCTTCGCCCTGCGCGGCGTCGACCGCCTACGAGGCCTTCCGGGTCGCGCTCGCCGCGTCGGACCCGACGTTCCAGCGGGCGACCGCGTGAGCTTCCCGTACGGGTCCACCGATGAGCAGCGCGACGAACTCGTGGAGACCGGTCGCGCGCGAGATCCAGCTCCGCGGGTTGACCGGCCCGGCGGTCCACTTCCTGGAGGCCAGCCGGCCCTATCGCCCGCTCGGCGCCAACGCGATGCTCTTCTTCGATCCCGTGCTCCACGGCGTCTTCGGGGGCGATGTGGCGTCCGTCACCGACTCCTGGCCGACGAGGCCGGCATCGAGCAGCTGATCATGCGGCTCGAGGAGATCGACGACGAGATGACCTGGGACGCCTGACCGAGCGTCGGACCGGGGGGGCGCGGGGGCGGGGGCGGGGGGGGGTCTGATGGGGCGGGGCGGAGGGGGCGTGACGGCAGAGAGGGGGGGGCGGAGCGGGGGGGGATGGGGGGGGGGGCGGGGGGGGGCGCTGCCCGGGAGGGCGACCCCGCCCCCCGAGACGGGCGATGACGCTCGCCCGACGACGGGCGATGACAGGTAGCATGCTCGGGTGACCACCGAGCCCCGCGCGTTCGCGACCGTCGACCTCGGCGCCGCCACCGTCTCCGTCGCCCTCATCGGCAAGCTCGGCCGTTCCTGGCGCCTGATCGGCTCGTCCGGCATGCCCAGCGCCGCCGGCGCGGACGCGGCCATCGAGTCGCTCCTGTCCGCATCCGATCGCGCCGACGCCACCATGCTGGAGCGTCTTGGCGTCGACGTCCGGACGCGGGCGACCTGGTCCGGCTCGAGGTCCGCTCGCCGCCCGCCCGGACGCCTGGCCGTCGTCGCGGCGACGGAACGGGCGCTCGCCCCGCTCGTGGCCGCGGCGTCGCGCAGCGGCTGGCGCACCGTGTCGGCGAGTGCCCAGACGACCGACCCGCTCACGATGACGCGCTGCTCCTCGACGGCGCGACCGACGCCGTGCTGGCCGGAGCGACCGACCCGCCCGCGGCCGACGAGCGGAGCGCGCTGGGGGAACTCGCCGCGCTGGTCGCCGCGGTCGCGGTCCGCCAGCCGGACCGATTGATCGTGCTCGCCGGCGGGATGGCCGAGCGGCTGGGCGAGTTCGGCGACCCGGACGCCGCCCGGGGAGACCGTCCTGGCTCCGGCGGCCGGCGACGGGATCGGCCGGGACGCCGCTGCGCGACCTGCTCCTGGAACTGTCCGGGTCGGCGGACGACGCCAGGCGGGCGCTCGGGACCGCCACGCAGACGCTCGCCGAGCTCGTCGATCGTCGCGTGGACCTGCTTGAGATCGGGTACGACGGCGGCGACGCGCGCCGTGGCCCGGCCGGCCACGGGCGAGCGAGCCCGGCGGCCTCGACCTGGCCATCGTCCCGTCCGCGGGCCTCGCACCGGCCGAACCCGACGACGAGGTCGTCGACCGGGTCTTCCCTGGACCACGGCCGCCTGGATCGCCACCGGATCCGCGACCGGATGCGCGAGTTGCGGATCGCGCCGTGGGCCGACGCGACCGGCGAAGGTCTCGACCTGCGCGTGGCGGCGGCCCATGCGGCGTTCGCCCGGCTGCTGGCCGCGACGGGCGACCGGCGCCCGCGGACGCCCCCGACCTCCTCGTCGCCTCGGGCGGGGTCTGGCGGTCCATGCCGTCGTCCCTCGTCGCCCTGACCCTGGCCGATGTGCTGCGCCGGCCCGGGGCGAGCCAGCTCGCCTTCGACCACGCCGGGATCCTCGCCCCGCTCGGGACCATCCCCGACGTTGCCGAGCGGCGGGCCGTGATGATCGACCTGGTGGACGACCTCCTCGCGCCCCTCGGGACGCTGGTCATGCCGTCCGGCTTGCGGATCGGCCGGCCGGCCGGACAGGTACGGTCCATGGCGACGGCCCGGAGCCCACGCGCGACCTGCGCCGGGAGCTGGCCCTGGTCGCCCTGGAGCCGGGCGAGGGCGCGGTCGCCGACTTCCGGTTCCGGGACACCGTCCGGCTCGGGGGCCGCGGCCGGGGCTTCGCCATCGAGGTCGCCGGCGGCCTCGACGGCCTCCTGGTGGACCTGCGCGATGTCCCGCTGCGGCTGCCGGATCGGGCCGACGGCCGGCGCGAGCAGGTCCGCGCCTGGCAGGCGGCGGTGCGGCCAGGGGCCCGGCATGACCGACGGACGGCCGATCTTGTCGTCGTTCCGTCGCGCCGCCTGATGGAATCCCCGTCGACGCCGTCTTCCGCTCGCGCCGGGCGACCGCCCGCTGGTGGAGGCGGGTGAGTCGGTCGTGGTCGGGCCCCGATCGCCGAACGGCTGCGCGACGCGCGGCTGGAGGAGGTCTCGAGGGTCATCGCCGACCCCATACCGGGGGCGCGCTGGTCGCGCGACGGCGGGGCGGGTCCGGCCGGCGTCCGCCACACCGTGGACGGCGGGGAGCTGCTCTTCACATGGCGCGGCAAGTGGCGGCTGGCGACCGGCGACGTGCCGGACCCCTCGAGGCCCCGGTCGCCGGCATCGTACGCGACGTCCGATGCCCGGGACCTCGCTGACGCTGCGCGCGACGGGGCGGGCAATCCGCGGGGTCGTGACGCTCGGCGGGCGACCCGCGGGGGGCTCGCCTCGCCGCCGGCGGCGAGCGGCGGTATCGCCCGGCGGACTGGACATCCGGCTCGCGGGCACGGTCCCCGTCGTCGGCGCCCGGATCGATGCCGAAACCCTCACCCGGGCCCGGGCGATGGGGATCCGCAGCGTCATCGTCGCCGGCCTCGCCAGCAAGGAACGACGTGACTTCCTGGCGTCCGAGGCTCGGCAGCGGGCCGCGCTCCATCGACTGCCGTCGTACGCCGTCCTTGATCATGGACGGAGCCAACCGCCGCCCCATGGCCGGCCCGCTCATGGAGATCTTCGAGATGCTCGACGGGCGCGAGGTGGCGATCATCGGCGACCCACCGTCGCTCGTCTTCGAGATCCCGGAGCTCCTCCCTGCCGCTGCCCGCCTGCCGACGTCGTTCGCGTCCGGGGTGGTCCGCTGCTCGGGCGCGAGGGTCGCTGGCTCGGTCCGGCCGGCCTCCGGCGGTTCGATGGCGATGTCCACCTGGAGTCCCGGGCGGATCAGGCTCGACGACGGGACCGTCGCGACGGTCGCCGCTCGGCGACCTGGAGCGATTCGCATGACGGCTGGTCACACGGGGTCGGCGCCGGTCGACGATCGATCGTCTCTCGCGACCCGGACGCCACGAGGCGCGCTCGGTCGGGCGCTGGGGGCCGTCGCCCAGGCCGGGCGACCTCATCTGCCTGTGGGGCCATCTGGGAGCCCGGAAAACGCCACCTCGCCAAGGCCATCGGGGCGGGCCTCGGGGTCGGCGCCACCATCACCTCACCTTCGTTCATCCTGATGGCCGAATACGAGGGCCGCCTGCCGCTGTTCCACATGGACCTGTACCGGCTTGCGGACGCCGCCGATGCGCTGGCGGGCGGGTTGATCGACGACCGCCAGGTGACGGGCCTGACCCTGGTCGAGTGGCCGGAGCGGCTGACCGATGCGCTGCCCGACGACCGGCTCGATGTCGTCATCGACGGCTCCGGCGACGATCCTCGCCACATCACGCTCCGAGCCGGCGCCGAGCGATACGGGCGGGTACCTGGAGGCGGCCGCGTGACCGGGGACCGAGGGGCGCCCGAGTCGGCGGCCGGTTCGCTGAACGCGCTGGGTGACGGACCCGTCCTGATCATCGACACCGCGACCACCCGGGTCGTCGTGGCGCTCGCCGGCCCCGACGGCGCGATCAGGGCGACCGCCTCGTGGGACGCTGGCTACCGGCATGGCGAGACGCTGCTGCCGTCGGTCGAGCGGCTGCTTGGCCGACGCCGGACGTCGACCGGTCGGAGGTGCGGGGGATCGTGGTCGGGACCGGGCCGGGGCATTCACCGGGCTGCGCGTGGGGATCGCGACGGCGAAGGGCCTGGCGCACGGTCTCGGTCGTCCCCCTGGTGGGTGTCTCGACGGCCGAGGCGCTCCTGCGCGCCGCCATCACCACGACGCGCCGCCGCTTCCGCCCTCGCCGTCGGCCGACACGGCGCCCGTCCTGCTCCTCCCGGCGGGTCCGTCCGATCGGATCGTGGTGCGGGCCGGGACGACGCCGGAGCTGGTCCGTGGAGGCGACGATCCAGCGCTGGCGCCCGGGGAGTGGCTCGTCGCGGTCGACCTCGCCGACCGGGCGCCGGCCGACGCCGTGGAGCGTGGCGAAGCGGCCCGCGAACGCCTGGCGGACGAGCTGGCGTCGATGGGCGTGCCGCTGCTGGCCGA